>CAVXSW010000008.1:0-100902 GCA_963764555.1 uncultured Acidimicrobiales bacterium | reverse complement strand
TCGCTGGTCATGACGGCCACCGCCACCACGAAACCGCCCGTCGGGGCCCGGCCAGTCTATCGGTCGAAGGCCAGCTCGGGCAGGGGAACGACGACCGACGGGGTCGAGGCCGAGCTTGTCCACCGTGACCGTGATGCCGTGGCTCGTGCCGCTCACTTCACCGCCATAGGACGCGACGCACTGGAGGGTATAGGTGCCGTTGGGCACGGTCGTGGTGTCCCAGTCGGCGAGCCAGCCGCCACTCGGTCCGGTTGGCGGTGGCGATGACCGAGTGGTTGAACGAGCCCCCGCTGATCTCGTACTGGACCTGGGTCACCCCGGGCGACGCGCCGGCGTCGAGCACTTCGCGTGCCGGAGAGGACGGCGCTGCTCGACGGCGATCACGACGGCGGTCGTCGGCGGCGGCAGGGCCCAGGCGTAGAGGTCGCCTGCCGGGATTGAAGATGAGGCCGTTGTCGGTGGCGTAGATCTTGCCGTTGGCAATGGCGGGAGGGCCGGTCACGGGATTGGTGGTCGGCCCGGTCCACAAGGGATTGCACACCTTGGGAGTACCCGAGCAGTTGGTGGCACCGCCCACATCAAAGGCCTGAACGCCGGGGCCGCCGTTGAACAGGCCGATGAACACCAGTCCATTGGCGACCGAAGGCGGCGAGGCGGATTTCCAGACGTCGTACGTCCACAGCGACGTGCACACCTTCGGCGTTCCGGAGCAGTTGGTCACGCCGTTGGCATCGAAGGCCACGAGCGCCCTTTGGACTCCGGACGAGGCGTACAAGATGCCGTTGGCCACCGCTAGGGAGGGGACGAAGGCGCCGCAAAACGCCGCAGTCCACAGAGGATGGCAGGTGGTGGGCGAACCGGAGCAGTTGGTGCCGCCATCCGCGTCGAACGCATAGAGGTTGGTTGCGCTCTCGTAGTAGACGACGCCATTCGACACGGTGGGTGCTCCCGGGCTGACGTTGTCGTTGTATGTGCCGCCGCCGCCCGTCCACAACGGATTGCAGGTCACAGGCGTGCCCGAGCAGTTGGTGGTGCCGTTGGCGGAAAAGGCGTAGAGCATTCCGTCTTCGCCGGTGGCGTACGACGACTCCGTTGGCGACGGCCGGAGTGGAGAATCCGACGTTCGGAGCTGCTCGTCCAGAGGGGCTGGCACCGCTTCGGCGTGCCCGAGCAGTTGGTGACCCCGTTGGCATCGAACGCCTCGACCCGGCCACCGTTCAGGGTCCCGTCACTACCGATGTAGACGATGCCGCCGGCCACCACCACCGAGGAGCTCCCCCGGGCGTAGTGGGAGCGGTCCAGAGCGGCTGGCACACCTTTGGATGTCCCCGAGCAGTTCGTGGCGCCAGCGGCGTCGAAGGCGGAGAGGGTTGCGCCGTCCGACGAGACGATGTAGACGACGCCGTTGGCCACGGCAGGTGCTGAAGTCCCGCCATTGCCGGGTGTTGAGCCGGTCCACAGCGGGCTGCACTGGTTGGGCGTCCCCGAGCAGTTGCTGGCCCCGTTGGCGTCGTACGCATCCAGGTTGCCGTTGGTTTCACCGACGTAGACGACGCCGTTGCTCTCGATGGGATAGCCGAAGGCGTCTTTGTTGATGTTGCGATTGGTGAAGAGCTGCTGGAGGGTGGAGACGTTGGCGCCGTTGACGGCTTGGTCCGGCGAGGAACCTGTCAGGGCGGCGTCGTATCCGAACATCGGCCAGTCACAGCCGGCGAACACCAGTGCGACTATGGGCAGCGTCGCCAGAGCCGAGAGCCTTCGAAACCTGCCGCAGAGTCCCATCCGCCTCCCTCACCGTCGATCGGCCGCCGCCATGATTCAGGCCAACCGATGCCCGAGGACTGATCGATTGTACCTGGGCACGCTGGTGCGAACCAGTGACAGACTCGCGCCCTGGCGCGGATCGTCCGACCGGGCGGGTCGGGCCGCTCGGTAGGGTCGGGGCATGGATTTGAGCTATCCCCCCGAGGCCGAGGCGTTCCGCGCCGAGATCCGCGGCTGGCTCGCCGAGCACCTGCCCGACGATGGTTCGAGCCGGGGTTCGCGATTACCCCCGACGAGAAGAAGGCCTTCAACCGAGGAGTGGACCAAGAAGCTCTTCGACGGCGGTTGGATCTGCGCCTCGTGGCCGGGGAGTACGGGGGCAAGGGGCTGTCGCTCATGGAGTCGGTCGTGCTGAACGAGGAGTTCGCCCGGGCCGAGGCGCCGCTGCGGGCCGACTTCTTCGGCGACACCCTGGTCGGGCCGACCATCCTGCAGTGGGGCACCGAGGAGCAGAAGCAGCCGTTCATCCCCGGGATCCTCGACGGGACGATCTCCTGGTGCCAGGGCTTCTCCGAGCCCGACGCGGGCAGCGACCTCGCCTCGCTCAAGACCAGGGCCGTGCTCGACGGCGACGAGTGGGTGATCAACGGACAGAAGGTGTGGACCACCCAGGCCCAGTTCGCCGACTACATCTTCCTGCTCGCCCGCACCGATCCCGACGTCGAGAAGCACGCCGGCATCTCCTACCTGCTGGTGCCCATGAGCCAGGACGGCGATCGAGGTCCGGCCCATCGAGCAGCTCGACGGGACCGCCGAGTTCAACGAGGTCTTCTTCACCGATGCCCGCTGCCCGGAGGCCAACGTGGTCGGCGGGGGAACAACGGCTGGAAGGTGGCCATGACCACCCTCGGGTTCGAGCGGGGGTCCTCGGCGACCACCGGCTACCGGCGGTTCCAGCGGGAGCTCGACACGATCATCGCCAGCCCGCGAGACGGCGACCGGCGACCCGCTGGTCCGCCAGCGGCCTGGCCCGGGCCTGGACCGAAGGTCAAGATCATGCAGATCAACGGCTACCGCTCGCTGACCGACGCGATGCAACGGCACCCACCACGTGCGCCGCCCTGGGGGCGTGCAACAAGATGTTCTGGTCCGAGATCCACCAGGACGGACCATGGAGCTGGCCATCGACATCCTCGGCCTGGACGGCCAGATCCTCACCGGCTCCCCGACGACACCGTCGACGGCGGTCGCGCCGGGGGCGGGCCGACTATCCGGTCAGCGATCTGCAGGCCTCGTTCTTCTTCCCGCGGTCGGAGACCATCTGGGGCGGCAGGCCGAGATCCAGCGCAACATCGTCGGCGAGCGGGTGCTGGGCCTGCCCGAAGAGCCCAAGCCGGCTCCGGCCGCCTGAAGGGGGGCCGGAGGGCCGGGCGCGCGATCCGGCTGTGCCGCGATGGGGTGCCGCCCTGGTGTGGCCCGACGGGGATTGCCCATGACCCTTCCGTCGGCACGTTCCGCGGCGACTCGGGCGGGCGTGGCCGGGCTTCGGCCAGTATCTGCGCAGTGACCATCTCGGATATGGGTCCTCCGCCGACTTCCAGAGCAGCTGCCGGGGAGAACCGACAGAAGCGATGGACGTTCTTGTTGCTCTTGTTTTTTCCCTTTGTCTACGCGGGCGTCAGCCAGCTGCTCGGCCAAGATGTCGATTTTGACCTGCAGAACTACCACTACTTCGATTCCTACTGGGTGCTCGTAAATCACATGCGAGACGTGACCCCGGCACAACTGCAAACCTACTTGAGCCCCCTCCTTGACGTTCCCTTCTACTTTGCCACCCAGCACTTCCCACCACGTCTTACGGGATCGCTGCTGGCAGCCATTCAGGGCACGGCCTTCCCACTTCTCTACCTGATCAACCGCCACTTCACAGCACGGCGCCTGGTTGCCTTGGCCTTGGCCGGACTCGGAATGTTCACGGCCGGAGCTCTCGGGAAGTGGGCACCATCTTCGGAGACACTCTCCTAGCGCCTCTCTTCTTCGCAGCGATCCTTCTCGGTCTGCACTCGTTGGATGTCATGCCTTCCGATACGGGGAACCGGGTCACTCCGGCTTGGAAGATCGTCGCCGCCGGTGGCCTTGCAGGGCTCGCTGCCGGCCTCAGCTCGCCGAGTTGCCCATTGCCCTGGGGATAGCCATTTCATTCCCCTTGGTCTCCGGAACTCTTCCGCAGCGAATTCACAAAGCAGTGTGGGCGAGCGTTCCCTTGATTGTCGGCGTACTGCTGTCGTATGGATGGTGGGGATATGAGTTGACGAGTCGGTACGGAAATCCAATCCTTCCCTATATGAATCAAATCTTCCATTCTCCTTACGCGCCGTTATCTCCGAACAACGGAACGACACTGAACATCGTGGACCTCCTCTTCTATCCAATAGTGTGGATATTCCACCCTGTCCGCGTAGCCGGAGAGTCGTTTCTCGAGCTCTCTTTGCCAATGGCGCAGGTCCTTCTCATCGTTCTGCTGACGATTACATTGGGCCAAACAGTGGTTCGACGTCGCCCAACGAATATGTTCGACAGCGATAAGCAACGCTATCTCATCTTGGTAGCGGTGGTCTCTTACGCCTTTTGGACCCTTGTGTTTAGCCAGTACAGATTTTTGATTCCATTGGAGATGCTTTCCTTCACTCTGATCCTTGTCTGTCTCCAAGCGATCGGGGCGAAGCTGGGGTGGAACCAATCGTCAGTGCTGGGATGATCGCGCTCGGCTCGTCTGCATCGGCTTCGAAAGACCACTGAACTCGGGTCGATCGGCATGGTCAGCGACATATTTCAGGGCGGCAATTCCGAAGACGCTTCTACGACAACGAGCGGCATTCCTGATGTTGGGAACCAATCCTGATGCCTAGGTCTTACCCTCTTTTCCCCGATACGATTATTTCGCCCAGGTCGAAGGAAACCTTCCTCCACCCCCTACGTAAGGAGCTTGATCGCCAAAGATGCTTCGGCCTTCCAACACGTGTTCACCATCTGGGAAGACCCGGCTTCGTCGACAGGCTCGGCCTTTTCCTACGCCGCTCAGGCGCAGCTTGATAAGTACGGGTTCCAAATCGACTGGAACTCTTGTAACCGATTTCCCGCCAGCGTCGGAGCGTTGCCAGAAACGTTTGATGCGTGCCGACTCACGAAAGTGTCCCTATCCGAACTGCCGCCGATCACGCTGGTCGTGAGACCTGCCAACGGTGCTCAGCTTGCGGGTCGCCAGTACCTTGCCGCAAGCGCATCCGCTCCCGTTGGTCTGCGCAAGGTGGAGTTCTCCATCATCGGACAGGGCCGAGCAATCGAGAGCGGAGCGTTTTCGCCCTCTATGGATGGCTAGGAGTTTGGAATACCAGGTCAGTGCCAAATGGCAGGTACACCGTGCAGAGTGTCGCTTATGCCACAAATGGCCTGGTCAAGGTGAGCCCCGGAGTCGTCGTTGAGGTAAAGAACTGAAGTGGAACTCATCCTCACGACGGGCGGCTGGTGGGACGGCGACCCGTGCCCGGGAGCCGGAGCGCCTGACCACGAGCGTCGAAGTCGGGCAGACAGACAGAACAAGCGAGAGGTCACTCAAAACTTCCGACGTCGATCTTCATACTCAGGGAAATCGCCATGGGGGTCGACGCAGGCTGCGTCGGTCGCCACCCGCCCGACGGCCCGGGCCTCCTCGGCCCCGGCGCCCGCATCGGACTGATCGGACCGCCGCTGGCCGGCCTGGTGCCGCCACATCAGGACGCCGGCGGCGAGCACCGTGGCCGCCGCTCCGGTGACGAGGGCCACCCTCGGGCTGGACCACTCGGCGATGGCGCCGATCAGCGGAGCGCCGAGCGGCGTGGTCCCGAGGAAGGCCATGGCGTAGAGGGACATCACCCGGCCCCGCATGGCCGGCTCCGAGCCGAGCTGCAGGCTGGCGTTGGCCGTGGCGATGAAGCCGATCGAGGCCGCCCCCATCGACACGATGAGCACCGAGCCGCCACCAGGGTCGGGGCGCATCCGACGCGGCCATCAGCCCGCCGAAAACGAGGGCCAGGCCCTGGAGCAGGCGGGGGGTGGGACGAGCCCGGTGGGCCGCCACCAGCCCGCCGGCCACCGCGCCGAGGGCCATGCACGAGGTAAGCAGTGGTAGGTGCCTGCGCCGCCGTGGAAGGTCCCTTTGGCCAGCAGAGCCAGGGTCACCGTGAAGTTGTAGGCGAAGCAGGCCGATCAGCGAGATGGCGAGCAGCGTGTTGGAGAGCGGGGTACGCCAGACGTAGCGGAGCCCCTCGCGGACCTGGCCCCGCTCCCGGAGGCACGCTCGGTGGGGTGCAGTTCGGAGGTCCGCATCATCGACAGGCCGATGACGACGGCCACGTACGAGGCGGCGTTCACGAGGAAGCAGATCCCGAGCCCGAAGAGGGTGATGATCAGGCCCCCGATCGCCGGCCCGATGACCCGCGAGGCGTTCATAACCACGGAGTTGAGGCTCACCGCGTTGGGGAGGTCGTCCCGACCGACCATCTCCATCATGAAGGTCTGCCGGGCCGGGTTGTCGAACAGGTTCACCCCGCCGAGCAGGGTGGCGAGCACGTAGACCTGCCACAGCTGGACGTGGTGGCTCACCACCAGCAGCCCGAGGACGAGCGCCAGCAGCCCGCCCGAGCTCTGGGTCAGGAAGAGGAGCTTCCGCTTGTCGACCCGGTCGGCGGTCAGCCCTCCGAAGGGCCCGAACAGCAGCATGGGCAGGAACTGCAGACCGACGACGATGCCGAGGTCGACTCCGGTGCCCCGAGGTGCAGCACCAGCCACGCCTGGGCCACCGACTGCATCCAGGTGCCCGAGACCGAGATGAGCTGGGCGGTGAAGTAGAGCCGGTAGTTGCGGGTGCGCAGCGAACGGAAGGTCCGGCGCCCGGCAGCCCGCAGCGCGCTCACGGTCCTCGAGCGAGACGAGCCGCTCGAGGAGCCCGGTCAGGTCGGGCAGCGCCCGGCGGTCGGCAGCCGGTAGCAGGAGTAGCTGGGAGGCCAGGTAGGCGGTCTTGCGCGAGCGGCTCTGGCGGAGAACGGTACGTCCCTTGGCGGTGAGGTCGACCCGGGACCGGCGCCGATCCCCGGGATCGGACAGCCGGGAGACATAGCCCATCTGCTCGAGCGCCGCGACGACCCGGGTCATCGAGGGAGGCCGCACCGACTCGTGGGCGGCCAGCTCGCCGAGGGTCGGCGTCCGAGCCGGTCGATACTGGCCAGCGCCGAGGCCTGGGACTGGGACAGTCCCCCGGCAGAGTGCTGCCGCAGCCGGCGGTGGAGCCGGGTCACCGCCGCCCGCAGCCGGGCGGCCACCTCGCCGTCGGTGGCGGGCACCTCGGGCCGGGCCGGGCCCGGATCCGCCGAGCCGGTCGGGCCGGGGCCGGCGGCCGGTGGAGCGGTGACGGACGGGGGAACCATGTGCCTCATATTAGTTAGTTTTGCTACCTAATGGAACCGTCGCCTGGCCCGGGGTCCGGCACTCGTTCCGCAGCCGGTGCCGGCCAGGCCGGCGAGCCCGGGGAGCAGGCGCCGCGCCAGCAGGGGTCCGGCGGCCACCGTGGTGTGGACACCGTCCTGTTGGCGCACGACCCGGCCCCCGATGGTCCAGGTGAATCGCCCGCCCGGGTCGAGCACGGCGTGGAGCGGGAGCACCCGTACCTCCTCCGGGAACCGGGCGGCCACCGTCCCGATGATGGCGTTGAGCCGGTCGACCCGAGCGGGATCGTCCTGGGGCCACGGGGTGCCGTCGGGTTGCTCGCCGGTGTGGAAGTACGGCGCGGTGAACAGGGCGACCTTGGCCCCGGTCGAGCCGAGGACGGTGACGGCCCGCTCCAGCTGGGCCGGCTCGTAGGCGTCGAAGGCGGGATCCCCGAGATGCTGCCAGCGTCCCCGGAACCAGCGGTCGACGACCTCCCAGAAGCCGATCACCAGCCCGACCACCTGGGGGTGGAGCTGGCCCACGTCGTCGGCCCACCAGGTGGGCCAGGTGGCACAGTTGGGGAAGGGTCCCCCACCTCCCCGTGGTCGTCGAGCGGCAGGGCGAGCGCCACCCCGCAGCCGGTGTGGGAGCGACCGCCGAGATCGATGCCGTAGGCGGCGGCGAAGGGCGCCATGCCGACCGCCACCGTCAAGGCGAGCGAGTCCCCGACGATCAGGACCCGGGCCCGGTTCGGCGCCGGCGAAGCTGGCGATCTGCACGGCCCGCCAGCGGGCTGCCTGTGCCGGTCCGCCGGTGAGGCCCGGGGCCGCCACCGGGGTATCCCGAGGTGGCGCCGACACCACGGCGACGGCCACGGCGACCGTGGCGGTCGTCGGGAGCGCCGCCCGGAGGCTCCGCCAGAAGGACCCTCGAGCACCGGTCGTTCGATCAGGACCCAGCTGGCCGAGGCGAGCAACAGTGTGGTAGCCGTCCGCGCCCCACGCGGGAAGCCTCCCAACCCCGTTCGGCCGTGGTCGAGGAAGACGCCGACCGGGAAGTGCCAGAGGTAGACGCCGTACGAGATGGTGCCGAGCGCCACGGCCGGCCTGAGCGAAAGCACCGACCGAGAGGACCCGACGGAACGGCGACCACCGACGCCACGACCACGGCCGAGCACAGGCCGGCGATGGCGATGCCGCCCCGGTAGGTGAGGGACGAGCTCCCTTCGAGGCGCCAGGACAGGAGCAGGAGACCGGCCGCTCCGGCCACCCGGCGAGGCCGAGAACGGCCCTTCCCCGAGCCGAGCGGGCGATCGGGTCCATGCCGGACTCGCCCCGGGCCTGCTGGACCAGGGTCAGGAGGCAGGCCACCGTCGCCCCGATCATCACCGACTCGGCGTGGGTGTCCGTTCCGAAGTAGAGCGGGGTCACCGACCCGGCGGGACGGTACCGCAGAGCCATCTCGACCGCCGAGCCGATCGCTCCGGCCGCCGAGACGCACAACACCGCCACCGTCCTCCGCCGTCGGGTCCGGGCGCGACAGCACGCCAGGACGACCAGCGGCCAGACCAGATAGAACTGCTCCTCCACGGCTAGGGACCACGTATGGACGAGGGGTGAGACCGGCGCGGCGGCGGCGAAGTAATTGCCCGACGAGCTGATCTGCCACCAGTTGGAGAAGTAGAACAGGGCAGAGAGGGCGTCCATCCGGAAGTCGGAGAAGTGCCCGGGTGGCTCGAGAGTCCTGACGGCGATGGTCACGGCCACCACGACGACAACGAGAGCCGGAAGCAGACGACGTGCCCGCCGCAGCCAGAAGGAGGGCGGGTCGACGTGGCCGTGCCGGTCGTGATCGCCGAGCAGCAGGCCGGTGATGAGGAAGCCGGAGAGCACGAAGAACACGTCGACTCCGAGGAAGCCCCCGTCGAGGTCGGGCACGCCGAAGTGGAAGCCGAGCACCAACAGCACGGCGAGGGCACGCAACCCGTCGAGACCGGACAGGCGGCGGGCTCCGGTGGCCGACGTCTGCCGCCGGCCCGCCACGGAGCCCGACGTCCCCGGCCCGCCACCGGTCGTGACGGGCGCGACCGTGCCGCGCAGCGGGATGGTGACCATGGCGAGTGCTGCCCGCACGTTAGCCGAGAGCCCCGTGCCGACCCGGAGCCGGGGCCGGTCCTCCACGGGTGTCCCCACCGCTACATTTCGTCCATGGGAGCGACGGTCGGCCGGGGGGGCCGCCATGCGACGGCCGCGGTCGTGTACCTGGCGCTCGCCATCGGACTGTGGTCGGGCGTCTGGTTCCGGCACCCGACGGGCAACGCGACCTGCGGGTGCGGCGACACCTCGATGCTCACCTGGGCGATGTCCTGGCCGGCCTACGCCCTGACCCATGGACAGTCCCTGCTCTTCAGCACGCGGATCCCCTATCCCTACGGCATGAACCTGCTCGCCAACACCTCGGTGCTGGCGCTCGGCGTGCCACTGGCGCCCGTGACACTCCTCTTCGGCCCGGTGGCCGCGCTCAACGTGGCGGCCACGCTGGCGCCGGTCGTGAGCGCACTCGCGGCGCGGGCGGTGGCCCTGCGGTGGACGACCTGGCCACCGGCGGCGTTGGTGGCCGGGCTGGCCTACGGGTTCTCGCCCTATGTGCTCGAGGGCCTCACCCTCGAGCACATCGACTGGGTGACGCTGGTGATCCCACCGCTCGTCCTCCTCTGCCTGGACGAAATCCTCGTCACCCAGCGTCGTCGGGCGTGGTTGGCCGGGGCCTCACTCGGCGCCCTCGCCGCCGTTCAGTTCTTCCTCAGCCCCGAGGTGCTGGTCATGGCGGCGCTCGCCGCCGGGCTCGGGACCGCCGTCCTGGTCATCGGCGCGCTGGTCGTCGATCGTGCCAGCGTGGGCCGGCACTGGCGGCACGCCGCCGTGGGACTCGCCACCGCCGCTCTGACCGCCGGGGCACTGCTCGCATACCCGGTGTGGTACGCGCTGGCCGGCCCCCGGCACCTGCCCGGAAAGGTCTGGCCCAACCAGCAGCTCTTCGGCAACTCGTGGCAGTCCGTGCTGTTGCCGGCGGGGCCCCATGACCGCGGTCCGAACCCCATCCTCGAGGCGTACGGGTCGTTCGGACCCCATCCGCTGTTGCGGGGCTACCTCGGCATCGCCCTGGCCTGCGTCCTCGTCGCCGGCCTCGTCCGGTTCCGCACCGAGATCCGGCTCTGGTTCCTCGTCTCCCTGCTGGTCATGTTCGAAGTCCTGGCCCTCGGCGCCTCCGCCGGGCCGTGGCGGCTGTTCGAGAACCTCCCGGTCGTCGAGAACGTGGTACCCGGACGGCTCCCGGCGGTGGCCGACCTGTTCGCCGCGCTGGCATTGGGGCTGGTCGTCGACCGCGCCCGCGGCGCGGCCGTGGCGCGCCGCTCCCGGGACGCCCGGCGGCGTTGGGTCGGCGCCGCGGTGGGCCTCGGCCTCGCCGTCGTCGCCCTCGCGCCGGTCGCCTGGTACGACGGCCGGCCGTTGACCGTCCGGCCGGTCGAGGTGCCGACGTGGTTCGCCACCGCCGCCACCCGTCTTCCGCCCTCGGCCGTGGTGCTGACCTACCCGTACCCGTCGTCCGGGCTCCAGGCGCCGATGACCTGGCAGGCCCTCGACGGCCTGCGGTTCGCGCTGGTCGGCGGCGGCGGCGTCACCCTGACGCCATCGTCCCGGCCCACCGCCGACCAGCGCGACGACGAGGCGGCCGCCGCCGATCTGGCCTCCCTCTCGTACGGCTGGCTCCCGACCCCACCGGCCACTGCCCGGGAGCTCGACCGTCTCCGGCGGGCACTGTCCGACTGGGGGGTGACGACGGTGGTCGTGCCGTCCGAGGACGGCACGCCGTCTGCGCTGCGGGCCCGGTCGGTGCCCGAGGCCGTCGCCACCTTCACCGCCGTGCTCGGGACCGGGCCGGTCCGCCAGGACGACGCCTGGGTGTGGTCGGTCCGGCCGGACCGCTCCGGTCCCCTCCGGGTCCCGGCTGATGCCCCGGCCCGATGCGGCTCGTCGCCCGCCGCCGCCACCGACCCGGGCCTCGCCGCCCGGTGCGTGCAAGCCTCGGCCACCGGCCGGGTGGCGGCGTCCGGCCCGGCCCGAGACATGACCACCTCACCGCGCGCCGTCACGGTGCCGGGCAGGACCCCGCCGGAAGGAACCACCACCCGGCCAGCGGAGTCGAGCGAGCCAACGGGGCCGACCGACCGATCGGCGGCGTGGCTCGCCGGGCGGCGGCGAGCCCATCTGGTGGTGCTGGTGGCGGCCTATGCGCTCAGCCGTATCGTGGCGGCGGCGATCGGGGTGCGCTACGACGACAGCGTCCTCAGCGGGACCCGCCTCACCGACATGTGGCAGCTCCTCGACGTCCGGATCCTGCGGGGCGACCTCGTCGAGGGCGTCTGGCACCTCAACATGCAGCCACCGCTCCTCAACCTGGAGGCGGGCCTGCTCCTGAAGCTCCCCGGGGGGCGCGGCGGCCCGCCGAGGTGGCCCTCGCCCTGGTGCTCGGAGTCGTCCTGGTGCTCACCACCTACCTGCTGCTCGTCGAGCTGGACGTGCCGCCCGGGGTCTCCCTGGCGGTGACCCTGGTCGGGGTAGTGGCCTCGCCCGCCTTCCTGCTCTACGAGAACTGGTTTGACGACGCCTACCCGACGGCTGCCCTCATGACCGTGGCGGCCTGGTGCCTGGCGCGGTACCTGCGCAGCCGCCGGTCGGGCTTCGGCGTCGGGTTCTTCGCCGCCTATGCGGCGATCGTGCTGCTCGACAGCTCGTACCAATTCGGAGTGGTGGCTCGGGGCGCTCGCCGTGGTGCTGGTGGTCCTCCGCCATCGCTGGCGGCAGGTGGTGCTGGTAGCGGCAGTGCCGTTGCTGGTGGTGGCGACGTGGACCGCCAAGGACCTGGTGCTGTTCGGGACGACCACCACGAGCAGCTGGTTCGGGATGAACCTCGGACGGGACGTCCTCTTCCGGGCCCCCGCGGAACGGCTGTCCCAGCTCGAGCGCCAGGGAGTGCTGACCCCTCTCGCCTCCATCCCCGCCTTCTCCGATCCCCACGTCTACGCCCCCCGCTACGCCCGCCTCCGCCCCGATCCGGATCCGGCCCTCGGTGCCCTCTACAAGGCCAACGGCGCCCCCAACTTCAACAATCCCGTGTACATCCCGGTGGCCTCCCAGTACCTACACGAGGACCTGGCCTTCATCCGGGCCGATCCCGGCCGCTACGCCGCCGACGTCGGCAGCTCCGTCCAGGTCTGGCTGGTCGGCACCGACCAGAACTTCACCAACTCGGCCAACTGGCCCCCCTCTGCACGCCTACGCCCGCCTCTACGACCGCTTCGTCGAGTGGCAGCCGGTCCAGGACCCCGCCCCGGGGCTCGTCGTGTTCCGGCCGAGGTGGCACCGGCCGGCGTGGCTGTCGGGTCAGGCGATCGCCGTCTACGCGCTGGCGCTCGTCGGTGGGCCGGTCCTCGCCTGGCGCCGCCGCCGGTGCGACCGGTCGTTCGCCGCGACGCTCATCGTCCTGTGGTGGACCACCTTCTACGCGCTGGCGGCGAGCTCGCTGGTCGAGATCGGCGAGAACGAGCGGTACCGCTTCGGCCTCGGCCCGGTCCCTCTGGTGCTGGCCACCGTCGTGGCGACCACCGTCGTCCGCGCGCTCTGCGGCGCGACGTGGCGCCCGGAATTCCGCGGCGCCGCGCCGGCCGGCGCGACCTCACCTCGTGACCCCGGCGCGCCGGTCGAGGCCGATCTGGGCGATCGTCGGGAGGATGGACCGCTGCAGCCATTCCCCGCCGACCTTCGAGATGTGGATGTCATCGGCCCACCGCACCGTGACGCCGTCGATCGACGACGTGAAGTGCCCGTCGGGGTCGAGCATCCGGTTGAGGTCGACGATGCTGGCCACACCGGGATGGCGGGCGACCACGTCCCGCAGGATCCGGTTGAAATCGTCCACCCGCACCGGCTGGTCCTCGGGCCAGAGGGACCCGTCGGGGGATTCCTGGGCCGGGCCGAAGTAGGGCAGGGTGAGGAACACGACCCGCGCCCCCCGGGCGGAGAGGACGGAGACGGCGTGGTCGAGCTCCCCCTCGAGGTGCCGGAACCAGGCCGGTTGGGTGAGGTCCACCAGGTGGCCGTCGAGCAGGTGGTCGGTCGTGTCCCACCGGCCCACGAGGACGCCCACGACCTCGGGGCGGGTGGCGGCCACGTCCGACGCCCACAGGGCCGGCCAGTCGCGACAGTCGGACACCGGTTCGTCCAGATGTCCGGCGGCGATGCCGGGCAGGTCGTCGAGATCGCAGCCGAGCACCGACTTGTTGATCACGTCGACGCCGTACCGCTCCACCGAGCCGATTTGAAGCCCCACCCCGAGCGTGACCCCCAGCGAGTCGCCGAGGAGGAGGAACCGGACCGGGTCGCCGTGGAAGGCGTTCTCGGCCGCCAGGGCCTGCTGCTCCGACGCCGGCAGCGCACTGCCGGCCTCGGCGGAGGGCAGGGCGGCCGCCGCCGGGGCCAGCGTGCCGGCCACGACCACCGCGGCGGTGGTCCCGACCAGCGCCGCGGCGGGCACGGCGGCTTTGAGCGTGCGCCAGAACCGGCGCTCCATGACCGGGCGCTCGATGAGAGTGAAGCTGGCCCCGGCCAGGGCCAGGGTGACGGCGAAGCGCACGGCGAGGAGGGGCAGGCCGACCAGGCCGGTGTGGGCCGCATCGAGCTGGATGAAGACGGGATAGTGCCAGAGGTAGGCGCCATAGGACACGGTGCCGATCCAGACCAGCGGCGGCAGCGAGTAGAGGCGGGCGATCGGGCCGCCCCGCACCGTGACGGCCCCGGCGATGAGGGCGGCCGCCGACAGCGCCGACAGGAAGAACCCCCCGCGGTAGGCGAGCGGGGACGTGCCCTGCAACGAATAGGTGAGGGCCACGGTGCCGGCCAGGCCGGCGAGGCCGAGGGCCCCGAGGGCGACGCGGGCCGGGGCCGAACGGGCCTCGGGCGCCATGCCGGCGAGCCCCCGCCGCCGCTGCACGAGGGTGAGGACGCAGGCCAGCACCGCACCGACGAGGATCGACTGGGCGTGGGTGTCGGTCCCGAAGTAGAGCCGGGTGGTGTTGGCCGCCGGGCGGTAGAGGAGCGCCATCTCGACCGCCGAGCCGACCGCCCCGACCACCGACACGGTGAGCAGGACCCGCAGCCCCCGCCCGAAGGTGCGCGACAGGTGGAGCACGGCGAGGACCACCAACGGCCACACCAGGTAGAACTGCTCCTCGACGGCGAGCGACCAGGTGTGGGTGAGCGGGGAGACCGCCCCGGTGGCCACGAAGTAATTGCCCGAGGCCACGATCTGCCACCAGTTCGAGAAGTAGAACAGCGCCGAGAGCGCGTCCATCCGGAAGTCGGGGTAGAGGCCGGCCGGTTGGGCGTAGCGCACGAACAGCGTCACCACCACCAGCACCACCAGCAGGGCCGGCAGCAGGCGCCGGGCCCGGCGGAGCCAGAACGCCGGGAGGTCGATCCGGTCGCGCTTGGCGTACTCCCCGAGGAGCAGCCCGGTGATCAGGTAGCCCGAGAGGACGTAGAAGATGTCCAGGCTGAAGAAACCGCCCCCCAGCCAGCCCACGCCGAAGTGGTAGCCCATGATGATGAGGAGGGCGAAGGCGCGCAGCCCGTCGAGCGCGTCGATGCGGGTCCGGCCCGTGGCCGAGGAGCGGCCCTGGGGTGGGGACCCGCCGGCGCGGCGTGCGTGGGCGTGGGCCGTGGTCACGACTGGCCGGTGCTGCGGGCGGCGAGGCCGAGGCTGGCCACCGCCGGCAGGATGGCGGGCTGGAGGAGACGGCCCCCGGCCACCGTGACGTGGACCCCGTCCGACCAGCGCACGGTGACGCCGTCGAGCTGGGGGGCGAAGTGGCCGGCCGGGTCGAGGATCCGGTTGAGGTCGATGACCGATGCCTCGGAGGGGTCCCGGACCGCCACCGACCGCAGGATCTTGTTGAAGTCGTCCACCCGCACCGGCTGGTCCTCCGGCCAGATGTCGCCGTCGGGCTGGCGCTCGGGCGGCGCGAAGTACGGGAGGGTGAACATGGCCAGGTGGACGCGCCGGCTGGCGAAGAAGCGGACCATCTGGGTGAGCTCGGACTCGAGCCGCCGGTCCCAGACCGGCTGGCCGATGTGGACGCGCTGCCCGTCGATCACCCGGTCGCAGACCGACCACCGCCCGAACAACAGCCCGACCACGTCGGGGTGGGTGCGGGCGATGTCCGCCGACCATAGCGGATCGCCAGTGGAGGCACGGCGAGCTGCCGGGGATGGGCAGGCCCTCCCAGTAGGCGAGGGAGGGATCCGGATCGCACCCGAAGTTGCCCTGGTTGATGACCCGGACGCCGTAACCCGGAACGCTGCCGATGCTCAGTCCCGGGGCCATGGTCATGGGCAACGAGTCGCCCACCAGCAGGAACCGCACCGGCCGGGTCGAGTAGGCGTGCGCGGCGGCCAGCGAAGCGTGCTCGGCGGCGGGGTCGTTCCGGGCGGGGGACGCCGTGAACGGCAGGGCGGCCGCCGCCGGGGCCAGCGTGCCGGCCACGACCACCGCGGCGGTGGTCCCGACCAGCGCCGCGGCGGGCACGGCGGCCTTGAGCGTGCGCCAGAACCGGCGCTCCATGACCGGGCGCTCGATGAGAGTGAAGCTGGCCCCGGCCAGGGCCAGGGTGACGGCGAAGCGCACGGCGAGGAGGGGCAGGCCGACCAGGCCGGTGTGGGCCGCGTCGAGCTGGATGAAGACGGGATAGTGCCAGAGGTAGGCGCCGTAGGACACGGTGCCGATCCAGACCAGCGGCGGCAGCGAGTAGAGGCGGGCGATCGGGCCGCCCCGCACCGTGACCGCCCCGGCGATGAGGGCGGCCGCCGACAGCGCCGACAGGAAGAACCCCCCGCGGTAGGCGAGCGGGGACGTGCCCTGCAACGAATAGGTGAGGGCCACGGTGCCGGCCAGGCCGGCGAGGCCGAGAGCGCCGAGGGCGACGCGGGCCGGGGCCGAACGGGCCTCGGGCGCCATGCCGGCGAGCCCCCGCCGCCGCTGCACGAGGGTCAGGACGCAGGCCAGCACCGCACCGACGAGGATCGACTGGGCGTGGGTGTCGGTCCCGAAGTAGAGCCGGGTGGTGTTGGCCGCCGGGCGGTAGAGGAGCGCCATCTCGACCGCCGAGCCGACCGCCCCGACCACCGACACGGTGAGCAGGACCCGCAGCCCCCGCCCGAAGGTGCGCGACAGGTGGAGCACGGCGAGGACCACGAGCGGCCACACCAGGTAGAACTGCTCCTCGACGGCGAGCGACCAGGTGTGGGTGAGCGGGGAGACCGCCCCGGTGGCCACGAAGTAGTTGCCCGAGGCCACGATCTGCCACCAGTTCGAGAAGTAGAACAGCGCCGAGAGCGCGTCCATCCGGAAGTCGGGGTAGAGGCCGGCCGGCTGGGCGTAGCGCACGAACAGCGTCACCACCACCAGCACCACCAGCAGGGCCGGCAGCAGGCGCCGGGCCCGGCGGAGCCAGAACGCCGGGAGGTCGATCCGGTCGCGCTTGGCGTACTCCCCGAGGAGCAGCCCGGTGATCAGGTAGCCCGAGAGGACGTAGAAGATGTCCAGGCTGAAGAAGCCGCCCCCCAGCCAGCCCACGCCGAAGTGGTAGCCCATGATGATGAGGAGGGCGAAGGCGCGCAGCCCGTCGAGCGCGTCGATGCGGGTCCGGCCCGTGGCCGAGGAGCGGCCCTGGGGTGGGGACCCGCCGGCGCGGCGTGCGTGGGCGTGGGCCGTGGTCACGACTGGCCGTTCCCCCCTTCCGTCGGCGCCGTACCCGGAGGTCACAATCTACCGGTCCGGCGGGACCCGCCCGTGAAAGTCCGGCCGGGCGCCCCGGCGCGGGGTCACCCGGTCGAGGCGGCCAGCACGCAGGCGGCCGAGGCCCGGAGCGACGCCACCGAGCCACCGGACGGGCCGCCGCAGCGCACGAGCGCCTCCGCCGTGGGGCGGGCGGGGGGCCCGGCCCGGGCGATGTCGGGCCACACCCAGGCGCCCGCCCGGTGGACCGGCATCCGGCCGACGGCCGCCGTCATGAGCACGACGATGGGGCGGGCCGTGTCGACCCGGGCGTACTCGGGCAACGGGCCGGGGTCGGGCAGGACCGCCACCGTGACCCCCCATCCGTCCAGGGCCCGCCGGACGGCGCCGACCTCCTTCGGCACGACGGTCTGGTCGGTGGCGCTGTAGGCGATGTTGGTCAGGTAGGCCTGTCCCTCTCGCTCGGGGCCCGCCCGGGCGAGCAGCGACCCCGGGCCTCCCCCACCCACCTGGGCGAAGCCCATCCCGGCCACCGCCTGCCAGGTCATGGCGCTCTGGCGGAAGGCGAAGGGCGGCGGGAAGGCCAGCACCACCTGCCCCGGTGGGAGCCGGGGCGCCTCGGTGGCGAACCACTGCGGGACCACCACCGGCACCACGGTGAAGGGCAGGTACGGCAGGAGCTCGGCGGCGATCGGCCCGAGGGCGGCGGCCACCACGGCGAGACCGGCCAGCGGAGCGAGGGACCCCGAGCGCGCCGGGCGCGCCGCGTCCGGGCGCCGCGCCGACCGGGCGCGCACGGCCGAGTAGGCGTGCTCGGTCGACGAGGGCGAGCATGACCGCGGCGCAGAGATAGGTGATGAGCACGAACCGTCCCGGGATGAGGTTGCCCATCTGGGGCAGGCGCCAGACCAGCCTCCACGGCGTCCAGCGGTGCGCCTCGAGTCCGCGGGCCATGACCGTCGCCGCCAGGCCGACGGCGGCGAAGAGCCACAGGCGGAGGTCGCGCCGCCAGGTCGCCAGTCCGGCGGCGAGCACCACGAGGAGGCCGATCCCGAGGTACTGGGCCGACGGGGTCGGGGCCTGGTAGCCGCCGAAGTGGTGACCGAGCGCCGTCGTCGGGGCGGAGGGCGGCAGCGGCCAGGCGTACCACTTGAGGGTCACGCCGTAGGCGCTCAACGGCGCCCCTTCGCCCCAGATGCCGCCGGAGAAGTGGGCGGGACCGGCCAGGGCGAACCAGACCGGCCAGGCCAGCAGCACGACCGCCGAGCCCACCGCCCAGGCCGCGCCCTTGGCGGCGTACGTGCAGCCGGGCGGCGAGGACATCCCGCCGGAAGAGGCCGGAACCCACGACGAGCACGGTCCCGAACCCGGCGGCCAGGACGACCATGGCGAGCACCTCGGTCCCGACGAAGAACTGGACGGTGGCGAGCACGCCGAGGAGGAGCCCGACAGCGGCCGGACGCCACCGCTGGCGGACGAGCAGCTCGTCGAGGCAGAGCACGACGAGCGGCGGGACGGGGGCGAACCCGAGCATGAGGTGGGCGTCGGTGACGCTCGACCAGGACGAAGGGCGAGAAGCCGTACAGCAGGCCGGCGAAGAAGGCGGCCGGCCACCAGGTCACCCACCGCCGGACCAGGACGAACAAGGCGAGCGCGGAGAGCGCCGGGCTCAGGGTGACCGCCACGTTGAGGGTGGCCACCACGCCGAAGGACCAGGTGACCGGGGCGAGCACGATGCCGAGCCCCGCCACCCCGGTGTTGGCGAGGAGGTTCACGCCCGTCGGATGGAACAGGTCGGTCGAGTAGAGCGGATCGAGCCCGTGGGCGAGCGCGTGCGCCGGCCAGGCGAGGAACCAGGTGAACAACGACGAGTCCCCACAGCCGCACGTGGTGACCGAGGTCGGATGGGTCGACCACACCCCCCACCAGACGCCGACGGCCAGGGCCAGGTAGGCGAGTGCCGGCGCCGAGGGTGCCGCGCCAGGTGCCCGGCCGGGCCGGCGCGGCCGGTTCCCGGCGCGACGGGAGCCCGACCGCGTCCCCGGGATCGCCGACGAGGCCCGGTCGGGCTGGTCGAGCACGGCGCCGCTCCGGTCGGTCACCGCGACACCGCCGCCGGCGGACGGCTCGGGCTCGGGCCGTCCCCCCGGCGGGCCCCGCTTCGGCGCGGCCTCCCCATCGGGCTCCGGGCGCGGCGAGCGGTCCGTGCTCGGCACCAGCGCGCCGGCGGCCACCACGGCCCAGACGGCGACGATCCACCACGCGGCGAGCACCGGGAACTCGGTGATGCGGTGGACGGTGGTGCGGATCCACGGCTCGATGGGCCCGGTCCCGGTCACCAGGGCGCCACCCACCGCCACCAGGCCGGCCGCCAGGGCGCCCCAGGCCCAGGCGTCGTGGGCGACCCCGCCCCGCCGGCGTGACCCCGGAGAGGATCGCCCCGCCCACGAGCGTGAGGCCGGCCGCCAGCACCAGGACGTGCAGGTAGGGCGTCATCCCGTCGACGGTGGCGTGCGAGGCGCGAGCCGAGCGGGCCCGACCCCCCGAACGCCGAGGTCGCGCCCCGGGCGTGGAGCAGCCGGACGAGCACCGGCCAGGCGGCGATGACGGCCAGCTCCGCCGCTCCGACCGCCACTGGTCCCCACCACCGGCGCCGCCGGCCCGGGGGCCACCTCGCCGCCGTGGCGCGCGCCGCCACCAGCACGGCCAGCGCGGCAGCGGTGACCACACCTTCGTTTTTGGAGAGCCCGGCCACCAGCACCAGGACCACGGTGACGCGCGGGCCGGACCCCGCCCTCGGGGAGCTGCAGGCCCCAGCACAACGCACCGACCGCCGCCAGCGACCAGATCGGGTCGGCGTACCCGTTGGTGAGGAACGGGGTGGTCACCCCGGCCGACACCGGGACCAACAGCACCGCCGCCGCCAGCCCGGCGACCATCGGGGCCCAGGGTGGGCCCGGGACGGTCGCTGGTCCTGGCGGACGGGCGGGTCCTGGCGGGAGAGCCGGACCGCCATCTGCCGGCCGCACTCGACCACGCCGAGCGCGGCGGCGGCCAGCGCGCACAGGTCGAGCACCGACACCACCACCACACCGAGCCGCACCGTGTGCTGCCCGGTCACGCCCCAGGCGACCGAGACCGAGGAGCTTACGAGCGGTGGGTAGGCGGTCTGGACGAGGGCCAGGTCCCGGAGGCGCAGGTCGACGAGCAGCTGGTGGTGTGGCTGGAGGAACCAGCCGGCCCGCATGATCCAGAGCGCCCGGGCGTCGAAGCCCACCGTCGGGGTGGCGAGCCCCCGGGCGAACATCGCGCACGACGCCACGACGGCGACGAACCCGACGGCGCCGACCCCCCACAGGCGACGGGCACCGGGGTGCCGGCGCGGGGTCACGCCGGCCGGCCGGGTGGCCGGCCGGACCCACCAGAGCACGACGACCGAGCCGGTGACGAGGGCCGCGCCGGTACCGAACCAGGCCAGAAGGGGCCCACCCACCGCCACCGTCATCCACGCCGCCAGGGCCGAGACGATCGCGCCAGCCAGCGGCGCCAGCGGCAGGGCGACCCAGCGCCACCCCGCCGCCGCCAGAGCCGGGACGGCGCCGGCGGCGGCCAGGACCGTGCAGGCGGCCACGGCGGACCACAGGCTCACGGCGCCCCTCGTGCGGGCCGGGTCACAACGGCGGCGCCGGCGGGGGCCCGTTCCCGGCGACCTGCGCCCCGGTCCCGACCCGCACGACCTCCCGGCCGCCCACCCGGCTCGTGGACACGACCACCGTCCCGAGGCACGCCCCCGGGCGCGAGGGACCGTTGCGCAGGGAGAGGGAGACGTCGGCGGCCGAGGGCGGGTCGGCCACCGTGACCCAGCTGCCGACCGCCTTCAACAGGGTCACCAGCCCGGCCAGGTCGTCGGCGCGGAACGAGACGGTCTGCCCGGGATGCACGAGGCTGCGTACCTGGACGTCGAGGCAGCGGTAGAAGGCGTCGTCGACCCGGGCATCGTGAACCGTGGCCGGCGAGGACTGGGCGCTCACGACGGTGTTGCCCCGGGCGGCCTGGACCCCGAGACCGGCCAGCGCCACCGCCGCCACGGCACCTGCCACCACGGTGACCAGCAGGCGGTGGACGCGGCGAGCGGTGAGCACGGTTCGGACGGCGCCGCCTCGTGACCTCGGGCGCTCCCCCTCCGCTCACGGGAGGCCACGCTACCAGCGGGCTTCGAGCGGTCAGGGTGGAAGGGCGGCGCCGGGGACCCGGCGGCGCCGTGCCCAGCGGTCGGGCCGCGACCGGAGCACGCACGACGGCCCGGCGAGCGAGCGCACTGGCGGAGACCGCCGCCGACGAGACGCACCGAGCGAACGCCGGGGTACCGACCGGTGCCGGGGGCGGAGCCGCCGGCACCCGGTCCCAGACCCAAGCATCGTGCTCGAAGTCCGGAGGCTCCCCCATCACGGCGGTGAGGAACGTGACCGACCACGCGTCGGGACGCCCGCGCTCGTACCCGGGGAGCCGGGCGACCGCGGGACCACGACAGTCGTGACGCCCCAGGCGGTCAGCGCCCGGCGGACGGCGGCCAGGTGTGCACCGGTCGGGTCAGGCGCCGGCCCGAGCGGCAGCGACGCCGCCACCAGCACCGAGAACCCGGCCCGCGCCGCGGGCTCGGTGCGTTCCGCCTGTCCCGTCGGCCCTCCCCCACCGGCCTGGGCCCAGCGCATCCGGTCGATCGCCTGCCACGCCTGGGACGACTGGAGCCCGGAGAAGGGAACCGGGTAGGCCAGCACCACCCGGCCGGGCGGGAGCGTCCGGCCCGCCGTGTCGAACCACTCGGGCAGCACGACCGGCCGGGCGGTCAGGGGCAGGTTCGGCCAGAGGACGGCGACGGTCGGCACGATGGCCAGCGCGCGACAGCGCCCAGGGCGCGACCCGTCCCGCGGCCGGTCGCACGCCGGAGCGTCCCCTGTGACCTCGCCAGGCGGTTGTGGACGTGGTCGATAGCGAGGGCCACCACCGCGGCGGCGCACAAGGTGACCACCAGCGCGAACCGTCCCTCGACGACCTCACCCACCAACGGGACGTGCTCGACGGCCTGCCACGGAACGACGAACCCGTGACCGGGCGCCAGGGAGAGGACGAAGAAGACCACCCCGACGGCGGCGAACAGCAGCACCCGTCGATCGCGCCGGAACCAGATGGCGCCGACGACCGCCAGCACCACGACCCCGACCCCGAGGTGCCGAGCCCGGCCAGGGCGGGCCCCTGGTACCCGCCGAAGCGGGCCATGCCCGCCTGGAGCGCGCCGAGGCCGGCGGTCGACCACAGATTGGCGACGGTCGTCCCGAAGCGCGCCGTGCCGCCGTTCGCCCACACCGGCCCCGACAGGTGGGCGGGGCCGTGCAGCAGGAACCAGAGCGGGTAGGCCAACAGGGCAGCTGCGATCACCAGTGCGGTCGCCACGCCGGTGGTGGCGTGCCGGGCACGGTCCCGCAGGGCCGAGGGAGCCCACCGCGCGGCCCCCGCGACGAGGACGACCGTGGCGACCACGGCAGCGAGCGCCGAGATGAGCAACACCTCCGTGCTGAGGAAGAACTGGACGGAGAGGAGGACCCCGAGGGCGGCACCCGTCACCGCGGGCCGCCGCCGCTGCGTGCAGAGGAGGTCCTCGAGCACCAGGACGAGGATCGGGGGGACGGCCAGGAAGGCGATGTTCAGCTGGCTGAGGGCGAGCTCGGTGACCATGAACGGCGAGAACCCGTAGAGCAGGCCGCCGACGAAGGCGGCGGGCGCCCAGCCCACCCAGCGCCGCAGGACCGCCCACATGGCCAGGGCCGACAGTGCCGGGGCGAGGGTCAGGCCGACGTTCGAGGGCGAGGACGGGACCCGCCAGGCGCGGTGACCGGCGCCAGCGGTACCGACAGGGCCAGCACGCTCGTGTCGTCGAGCAGGTTGATGCCCGTCGGATGGAACAGCCACGCCGACCAGAAGAGACCGTGGCCGTGGGCGATGGCGAACGGCGGCCACCCGAAGAACCAGATGAACCGGGCGGCGTCCCCGCACCCGCACGTCGTGGTGGCCGACGGATGGGAGGTCCACACGCCCCACCAGAGGCCGAGCGCCAGCAGAGGTAGATGGCGCCGGCGACGGCGGTCGACCGGGCCCCGGTCACCTGGGCCGGCGCGGCCTGCGTCGGGCCGGCGCATCGCCCCGAGCCGCACCACCCGGGACGGGCGCCCGGTCCCGGACCGTCCCCTGGGCGCCGTCCGTCACGACGGGCGACCGTCCGTCAGTGCCGGCCCGTCGGCATCGCCGCAGCCCCCGCGGGCCGCGTCGGGACCCCGCAGAGCTGGGTCACCGCCACGGTCGGGTCGGCGCTGAACGCATGGTGGTGAATCCGGCGGCCCGGGTGAGGTCGTCGAAGGCGCGCGAGAGGGTGAGCGGCGCGGTGATCGCCCGAAGGTAGGAGCGCAACGGGTCGCAGCCGAGCGCCCGCCGGGCGGCGGCGACCTCGGCCGGCGCCGGTCCGCCCGGCACGCCGGGGGCGCCGGGCACGCCGAAGCGGCCGACCATCCAGGCCGGACCGACGAACTTCTCGTGCCCGGGCCGGGCGTGGTGGGTGACGGTGGTGTGGCTGCCCACCGGATTGGCCAGCGAGAACTCGTCGTAGACGTACACCCGCGGCCCGGCGACGAAGCCGATGACACCGATCGCCGGCAGGTTGACGGCGAGGGCGAAGGGGAGCGCGGAGCGGGCCGGACGGGCGGCGGCGGTGTCGACGGGCAGGAACGGGTTGGTCACCACGACGCAGGGACTGCCGGTGGGCCGGGACACGGGCGGCCGCCCGGACGAGCACGGCACCCGCTCTGGCCGGACAGCGCATCCGCGTAGTCGGCCGCCGTCACCGGATGCGCCCGTCCGGTGGCGCTGATCCAGCTGTTGCGCTCGTTGGAGATGAACACCGTCTGGAGCCCGAGGCGGGTGAGGTGCGGCGGCACGAACCGGAGCCACCCGGCGCAGACGATCGCCCAGACGGACAGGACGGCGAAGGGCACGACGAGCCATCCCCGCAACTGGCCCACCGTGGCGTAGCAGGGGAGGCCGGCGGCGAACAGGGCCGGGGAGCAGCAGCCGGGCGTGCATGTAGTCACCTCCGATGGAGACGACGTAGAGCAGGTCGGCGCCGGCCGCCGCCATCGGCGCCACCAGCAGCAGGACCCCGGACCGGTCACCGGCCCGCCACCACTCCCCCGCCCGCAGGGCGACGAACGGGACGGCGCACAGGAGCGGGCAGCCAGAGCGCGTAGGGGGCCACGAGGTTCCACAGGTAGGTGAACCCCTGGGGCCACCACGTCGACCCCGCCGCCTTGGCCAATCCGGTGGAGGGCACCCACAGCGCGAAGTAGGCCGCCCGGAACAGCTCGTAGGCGACCGGGAGGGCCAGGCCTGCCCCCACGACGAGGAGCCGGTCGACGGGCCGCACCGACCCGGTGCCCACTGGCGCGGCGGCACCAGGACCACCAGCGTCGCCAACAGGACGGCGGACACGAGCACCAGCTCGGGCCGGATGAGCGGGCCGAGCCCGACGACCACCGCCACCGCTGCCGCCCGGCGGCGGCGCTCCCCGAACCGCACGAGCAGGAAGTAGGAGAGCCCGAGCCAGAGGAAGACCACCGACATCTCGAGACCGGAGGTGGCGAACTCCCACACGCCGGCGACGACGGAGGCCACCAACATCCCGATCGGGAGGACGGTGCCGCTCCCTCGAGACCGCCCGAGCCGGACGACAGCGAGCCCACCGGCGAAGAAGCCGGCCGCCGTGCAGACCAGACCGAGCACGACCGACGTCCACTCGATCGAGACCCCGCCGAGCACCCCGTGCACGGCAGTGAGCACGCCGACCCAGAGGGGGTCCGAGTAGGCCTCCACCCGCTCCCCCACGTTGAAGACGGGCCGTGCCCGGCGAGGAGGTTGGCGACGACCCGGAAGTCGATGAACGCGTCCTCGTCGACCCACCGGTAGCACCACGCCCCGACGACGCACGACGGCAACCGGCACCAGTGCCGGCCACCAAGCCGGCACCAGCGGGAGGCGGTACTCGGGACGGACCGCGACATCTTCGGACAGCGCACCAGACGCTACGGTGTCCGCTCGGGATGCGATCCGACGATGGTAGCCGACCCCGTCCGAACGCCTCCCCCGACAGCACACCCGTCGGCGGCGCGGGTCAGGTCGCCGGTGCTGGAACCGGAGCCGCTTCGCCTCTCCCGCTGCTGAGGACGCAGGAGACCAGCTGCGCGATCGAGATGCTGCCGGCGGTGGCGCGGTCGGTGCACGAGTCCAGCGCGCCGGTGATCGGGACGGCCGGTGTGGCGTCACGGCCCAGGCCGTACCAGACCCATGCCGATGACTGGTGCACCGGAGCCCGGCCGGTGGTGGCGGCGACGAGGGCGACGGCGAAGGGAACCGACGTCACCTGCTCGTAGATGGGAAGGTCGGGCTGGTCCGGGATGACCACGGCCGTCACCCCCCACGCGTCGAGGGCGCCGGCGGACCGCCCCGGTATCACCGGGGACGAAGGATTGCCGGTGTAGCGCGGTCGAGGCGTTGTACAGCACCGACTCGGCCCGAACGAGCCGACCGGCCCGGCTGAGGTCGTCGGCCGGTCCCGAGCCCGTGGCGGCGACGTAGTGCATGCGGTCGACCGCCTGCCAGGTGAGCGGGGACTCGACGCACCGACGGCACCGGGCAAGACCAGCAGCACCTGGTCGGCGGGCACGTTGCGGCCGACGGTCTCGAACCAACGGGGTACCTGGACCGGACGGGTGGTCACGGGCGTGATCGCCCGCAGGTACCAGGCCACCGGCACGACGCCGCTGCGGCGACGGTCGAGCGCCCCCGCCGTCGCCGGCCAGCGGCGGCCGGAGCGGGATCCCGCCCCCGGCATCGTGCCAGCCGGGGAAAGCGCAGATGACCGGCCGGCGAGCACGCCCACCGAGAGAAGCGTAGGCATGGTCGAGGACGATGGCGAGCATGACGGCCAAAGCCAACAGAGCCGGGAGCACGAACCGGCCCGGGACGACGTCCTCGAACAACGGAAGGCGGGCGAACAGCTGCCACGGCAGGACCTCACCCTTCCGGACACCCAGGTCGAGGGCGCACGAGACGATGGCGACCGCACCGAAGAACCACAACCGCCGGTCGTGACGCCAGACGAGGCATCCGAGCGCGACGACGGCAAGGACGCCCACGCCGATGTACTGGTCGGACAGCAGCGGTCCCTGGAATTGTCCGACCACCCTCGTCCAGACCAGCCATCCGTGGGTGGACGGGGTCGGGAGCACCAGGGCGGACAGCGTCCCCCCCTGGTGCGAGAGGCCGGTGGGCCAGATCACCCCCGGCAGATGGGCCGGCCCGTCGAGCGCGAACCAGACCGGGTAGGCCAAGAGCACGGCGGCGGTCGCCCCGCCGGCAACGAGCCCCGCCGCCGCCCGGCGCGCGTGGAATCGGAGCCGCCGGGGCCGCAGCGTCCCGACGGCCGCCAAGCCGGCCACGCCCAGGGTGGTGAGCGTCGCCATGATGAGCAGCACCTCGGTCCCGATGAAGAACTGCACGGCGACCAGCAGGCCGAGCACCATGCCCACCGGGACCGCCCGTCGCTCGTGCCGGAGCAGGAGCTCGTCGAGGCAGCCGACCACCAAGGGAGGGACGAACGCCATGGCCAGCATGAGATGGGAGACCGTGAGGCTCACCAGGACGAAGGGCGAGAACCCGTAGAGCAGGCCGCCGACGAAGGCGGCCGGCTTCCAGGCCACCCACCGGCGGAGGAGCACGAACATGGCCAGGGCGGACAGCACCGGCGCAAGCGTCGAGGCCACGTTGAGGGTGGCGATCGGACCGAACACCCACGAGACCGGGGCGAGGGCCATGCCGATCGCCACCACCCCGGTGTTGGCCACCATGTTCGTGCCCGTCGGGTGGAACATGGCCGTCCGAGAACAGCGGGTTCAGCCCGTGGGCCAGAGCGTAGGCGGGCCACTCGAGGAACCAGGTGAACAGCGACGCGTCCCCACAGCCACAGGTGGTCGTCGAGGTCGGGTGGTGGAGCCACACCCCCGACGACAGCACCAGTGAGACCGCCAAGTAGCCGCCGGCGGCCAGGGCGAGCGACGTGCCGGCGCCGGGCCGGCGGGATCCCGCGACCGGGCGGCGGCCGCCAGAGCCGGTGCGTGCTCGGGCACGCCGACCGAGGCGGCACCCCGGCCGGCCCAGCGGGGAGGAGACGGCGCGGCATCCCGGCGGTTCCCCGCCGTCTCCGTTCCCGTCGTTGCGTGCACTGGTCCGTACCGCCCCTTTGCCGGCTGTCGTCGACCACCGTGCCGGCGCGACTCGTGATCGTAGGTGAGTGACCGTCGGATGGCGTCGGTCCCGCGGCCGCGGGCCGGCGCGAGGCCCTGGAGTACCATGCCGGCATGCGGCCGTGGGGTGGCGTGC
Source organism: uncultured Acidimicrobiales bacterium (assembly GCA_963764555.1). Taxonomy (GTDB): domain Bacteria; phylum Actinomycetota; class Acidimicrobiia; order Acidimicrobiales; family RAAP-2; genus Bog-756. The sequence continues at coordinate 73,341 of CAVXSW010000008.1, read as the reverse complement.
CTGCCCGTCCGGTGTCGCCTGCCCTTCCCGCCGGCCGGCCGTCGATCGGCGTCCCGGACGCCGCCGTACCGGTCGCCGTCGAACCGGGTGCCCGGCCACCGCTCTCCGGTCAACCGGCGGCCTCTGGTGGAACCTCGACCCTGCCGGGCCGGGCCGGACCCCCTTCCGGCTCGGCAACCGCCCTCCGCTCACCGGGCTCCGCGCCTTTGCCGTGGGCGTGGTGCTCGTCTTCCACTCCAATTTCCGCTCGCTTCCGGGAGCCTGGGCCGGCGTGCAGATGTTCTTCGTCCTCTCGGGGTTCCTCATCACCGCCATGCTGTCGGCCGAGGGTTCGCGCGCGGCCGGATCAGCCTTGCGCAGCTTCTACGCCCGGCGCGGCGCCCGGCTCCTCCCACCGCTGCTGCTCACGATCGGTCTCCTCGCCATCTACGCCGCTTTCGTCCACGTGGCCGACGCCGCGCAGCGGCTCTGGGGAGACAGCGCGGCCGCGCTCTTCTACTACGCCGACTACCGCCAGGCGCTCGGGCACGCGCCGTTCTTCGGCTACCTGGCCCAGTCGTGGTCGCTCTCGATCGAGGACCAGTTCTACGTGGTCTGGTCGGTGCTGCTGGTCGTGGCGGTCGCCACCCACCGGCGCCGCCTGGCCTACTGGTTCGCCGCCGCCGGGATGGCGGCGAGCGTCGCCGACCGGCTGTGGCTCACCTACCACGGCGGCCATTTCACCAGCGCCACCTTCGGCCGCATCTACTACGCCTTCGACACCCGGGCGGACGGCCTGTTCCTCGGCTGCCTGCTCGGCCTGCTCGCCGCCGACGGCTGGCTGACGGGCTGGGGCCGCCGCCCGTGCCGGCTGCTGGCCGGGGGCGCCATCGTCTCCGCCGCCGTGCTGGTCTCGGCCGTCCTCGTCGCCCATCTCGGCACCACGTCCCTCGTCTTGTGGTGGCTGCCGGCCACGTCGGCCGCCGCCGGGGTGCTCATCGTGTACGTCCTCAACTGCCCGGCCGGCGCCGGCTCGCGATTGCTCGGTCTCGGCGTCCTGGTCTTCGTCGGCGAGCTCTCGTACACCCTCTACCTGGTGCACTTCCCCGTCTACCTGGCGCTCGAGCCCCAGTCGACCGGATGGGGCTTCTGGCCGACCGAGGCGGCCCGTCTGGCCATCGTCTTCGCCGTCGCCACCACGAGTTGGTTCCTCGTCGAGCGGCCGCTCCAACGGTGGCGCAAGCGGGCCGCGGCCCGGTGAGCCGGGCCGACCCGCGACACCACCGGTCCGGCGCCGCCGGGACCGTGGACAGCGGCGCCCGGACAACGGGCGGCGGCTCCCAGGCGGCCGACACGGTGCACGTACCGTCGCTCGATGGCGTTCGCGCCCTCGCCATCACCCTCGTGCTCCTCTTCCACGGCGGCTTCGGTTGGGCCGGCGGTGGCTTCTTCGGAGTCGACGTCTTCTTCGTGCTCTCGGGCTTCCTCATCACGGGGCTCCTGATGGGCGAGTTCGGCCAGCGCCACGGCATCGGCCTCCGGCGGTTCTGGGGCCGCCGCATCCGCCGGCTCGTGCCGGCTCTGCTGTTCATGCTGGCCGCCGTGGCGGTGTACGGAATGGTGCTCGCACCGCCCGACACCCTCGGGCAGTTGCGAAGCGATGCATTCGCCACCTTGTTGTACGGCAACAACTGGCACCTGCTGTCGGACGGGACCGGGTACTTCGCCGGTCTGAACACTCCGCGACCGCTGCTGCACACCTGGTCACTCTCGATCGAGGAGCAGTTCTACCTGGTCTGGCCGCTCGTGGTGCTCGGCGTGCTGCGGGTCGCTCGCTCACGGTGGGCCCTGTTCGGGGTGGCACTGGCCGGGTCGGCGGCCAGTGCCTTCGCCATGGCCGTCCTCTCCGCCGGCGGGGCGGGCGAGAGCCGCGTCTACTACGGCACCGACACCCGGGCCCAGGCGCTCCTGATCGGCGCGGCACTCGCCGCGTTGGTAAGCCCGGCGTTCGGGGAAAGCCGCAACCCGGCGGGACCGGGCGCACTCCCGCTGGTGCGTCCGGTCCGTCTCACCCGGCTCCGCCGGGCCGGACTGATGGCCCTCGGGGGAGCCGGCCTCGTCGTCGTGTGCGGGATGTCGGTCGGCACCGACAGCGCAACCGCGGTGGACGTACGACGGCGGGTACGCCCTCGTGGCCCTGGCCACGGCGGCGGTCACTCGCCTGCGTGGCCCTGGTCCCGACGAGCCCGTGGGCCCGGGCCCTGTCGGTCCGGCCGGTGCGCTACGTAGGCGCCATCTCGTACGGCCTCTACCTGTGGCACTGGCCGGTCTTCGTGCTGGTCGACCACGACCGGACCGGGCTGACCGGCTGGCCGCTGTTCGTGCTGCGGGTCGGGGTGTCGGTCGGGGTGGCGGCCCTCTCGTTCCACCTCCTCGAGATGCCGGTCCGACGACGCGCCCTCCGCGGCTGGCGCGGTTGGGTGGCGGCTCCCCTCGCCGCGGGGAGCACGGTCGTGCTCGTGCTCGCCACCACGGCCGGGGCGACCGAAGGGCTCGGCACCGAGAACGTGGTCAGCACCCTTCCGCCGCCGGTCGCGTCGCCGGCTGCGTCGTCGGCGCCGTCGGGCGAGAAAAGCGCAGGGTCGCCGGTGCCGGCGGCGTCGGCGGCGGCGGCCACCAGCCCGGTCCGCGCCCTGCTGCTCGGAGACTCCGAGGCCAGCTTCCTCGGCTTCGGCCTCGGCCCGGCGTCGGCCCGGTTCGGCGTCGACTACGCCGGTGACGGGGTGTTCGGCTGCGGGCTCCTGCACGGCACCACCCGGTTCCACGGCACGCTGGTCGAAGGAGCCGAAGGCTGGAGAGGCGGCCACCAGCCGGTCGCCTGCTCGAGCCAGCTGGCTCGTTGGCGGGCGGACCTCGCCGAGTTCCACCCCGACGTCGTGCTCCTCGCCGAGGGCGAGTACGAGGTGCGCGACGAGCGGCTCGGCCGTGCCTGGACCCACATCGGCGAGCCGGGATTCGACCTCGCCGAGCTCGCCGCCCTGCGGGAGGCGACCGCCGCCCTGCGCTCGACGGGCGCCACGGTGGTCGCTGCTGAGCGCCGTCTACTACCACCAGCCCGAGCAGCCCGACGGTGAGCCGTGGCCCGAGGACGACCCGCGCCGGGTCGACCGCTTCAACGCCATGCTGCGACGGGTGGCGGCAGGGTCGGGCGGGAGGGTCGTGGTCGAGGACCTCCACGCCCGGCTCGACCCCGGGGGCCACTACACCGGGCGGATCGATGGGAAGGTGGTCCGCTACGCCGACGGCATCCACGTCGAGGCGGCCGGAGCCGGCCTGGTGGCGCCCTGGCTCCTCGGCCAGGTCGCCCGACTCGGGGCGGCCGCCCGGGTCGCCGGCGCCCCCTGAGGCCAGGTTCAGCGCGGGGCGGGAGCGACCACCACGGCGATGTCACCGGACCGCCCGGCGTAACCGGACATCGCCGCAGAGCCCGGAGTCCAGGTCGAGAGCTCGACCTGGCGCGGCTCGCGACCCGAGCTGAGGTAGCCCGGACCGAACTGCGCCCTCCAGATGCGGTTGACGGTCGGGTGGTAGCCGCGCCCGTCGAGCTCGTTGACCAGTCCGATGAACTCCTCGGTGTCGAGGAGGCGGGTTCCCCCGGCACCGCCGGTGCCGGCCCCGGCGTCGCCCACGAAGACCGTGTCCCCGCGGTCGAGGTGCGGCTCGACCAGCGCGACGAGGTGCTCGACCCGGGGGTCCGACACGGCGCCGAGGGCGGGGAGGGCGACGATCCGCGCCGTCAGGACGGCGGCGACCGCCATGGTGAGGGTGCCGACCACCACGGCGGCCGTGGTGGCCGGCGAGCGCGGTCGGACGTGCGCCGACGGGCGGCGGGTCCACCGCCTGGGGCCCTGCACCATGCCCACGGCGATGCACGCGCCGACCGGCACCACGACAGCCCAGATCATCAGGTAACCGAACACGAAACCGACCACCCGCGAGGCGGCGAACAACGAGGCGGCGGAGCCCACCAGCGTCAGGGCGCCGAGCCCGGCGGCGAACCGTCTCCCCTGCCGGACCCCGACCACGATGACCAGCGCGCCGGCGGCGACCACCCCGGCGGCGACCGCCACGGACGCCACCACGTGGTGGGGCGTCCCGCCGAGCAACGAGGTCATGATCTCGCCTGGGCCGGCGACCAGCACCCCGAAGGCCGCGGTGACCGACCACAGGCTGGACTCCAGCGTCTGCCCGGGCTGCCCGGAGGTGAAGAACCGGTAGAGGAGGGTGAGGTTCCCGGGATGGTCGGTGACCTGCTGCACGACGGGAGGGACCCACAGGAGGACGAGCAGCGTCCCGCCGGCGGTAGCCCAGATCCGACCCCGCCATGCCGGCGCCGGCGGGCGCCATCCGCCCTCGTCCGGCGGCGCGTGCGGTCTGGCGGGACCCCGAGTCGCGGAACGCCGGTCGGCCACGGCGGTGACCACCGCGGTCGCCGCGGCGGCGACGCCGACCGCCGCAGCCAACGGCAGGGTCGAGACGTCTGTCTGCACGACGAAGGATCCGACCAGGGCGGCGCCGAGCAACGAGAGGGGCGACCGATCGACCGCCGCGGCGGACAGGAGAACCAGCAGCAGGAGCGGGAAGACGACCACCATCGGGTTCCAGGGGCTCACCAACGCACCGAGCGGCCCTTCCGAGTAGGTGATGCTGTCCGGCGAGGCCGTGGCCAACAGCGCGGCGAGCAGGCAGATCCAGAGCGCGGCCCACAGGGCCCGGGCCGGGGTGGCGCGGCGGTGCACGACCCAGACGCATCCGAGCGCGGCGAGGGCGTTGAGAAGGGTGGCTCCGACGAAGAGCGCCTTGGCGCCCGACCCGAGGGCCCGATAGGCGAGGGAGAGGAGGTAGAAGTAGGTGGGCCCGGGGTGGTTCCACTGGTTGCGGTCGAAGACGCCGAGCTGCTGGTGCCATGCCAGCGCCCGCCGGGTGTGAAGATCGATGAGGGCGAGGTCGTCGGGAAGGTAGAGGTGCGCGCCCGGAGCGGCCAGCAACCGGCCGAGAGCGACGGCGAAGGGGACGGCGACGGCGGCGAAGGCGAGCACGGTCGGCCAGCCAGGGCGGATCGGGGCGGGGCGGCGGCGCGTCGCTGCCGCCCCGGGCACGGCGACGGCTCCGGACGCCAATGGGGGGCGCGGCTCGACCGGTGAACGATCGGTGATGGCCAGGCTACGGACGGACGAGGGCGGCTGGTCCACGGACCGACGATTGTACGGTCTGGCCCGCGGCCATCCGGTCGTATGCCGACGGAGCGCAAGGCCCTGTCCGGAGTGACCGCTGGTGGACCCGAAAATGGGGGGTCGTCAGTAGGTCGGGACGTAGCCCCCGCGTCCCATGGCCTCGCTCTCGAAGGGATCGACCGACTCGTCGACACCACCCTGGACCTCGGTCACCCACGGCAACCGGTCACGAAGGATGCGCTCGACACCGCCCTGCAGCGTCGAGGCGCTGATGGCACAGGAGCTGCACGCCCCCTGAAGCTGCACCTCCACGACCCCGGACTCGACGTTGGCCGCCAACAGCACGAGATCGCCGCCGTCGGCTTGCACCGCCGGCCGCATGAGGTCGATGAGCTGGTTCAGCTGGGACAGGCGCTCCCCACGTTCCCCGTCATCGAGCGAACCGATCCGATGCGCGTCCCTGCCAGCCTCGTCCGATGCTCGCTCTCCCCCACGTGGTCCGTCCATGACACCTCCATTGTAGGGCCCGGCGACGGGCGCACGAACCAGTGAACTGCCACCGGGTGGCCAGCCGCCCGGCCCGGCCGGTAGTCAGTAGCCTTGCCGGATGGCATCGCAGGGGCAGCTGGCGACCCAATTCCCGGAGCGGGCCGCCGCTGAGGGCCGTACCGGCGAGCCCCGACCACGACGCCGGATCGACCGTTTCGACAGGAGGCTCGTCTCGGTGGTGACCGTGCTAGGCCTGGTCCTGCCGGTCGTCGGCTATTTCTGGTTCGTCGCGCGGTACAGCGTGAACGTGATTGTCGGAGACCAATTCGACGACGTCTCCGTCATCGCCAATTCCTACAGACATGGCATCTTCGACTGGAGCTCGCTCTGGGCCCAGCACAACGAGAACCGGATCTTCTTTCCCAATCTGATCGTTCTCCTCCTCGACCGCACCACCCACCTCGACGTGCGGGTGGAGGAGCTCCTGAGCGCTGTCATGCTGACCGGGGCGGTCGCGTTGGTCGTCTGGGCCCACAAGCGCCGATCTACCTCGGTGCCGTGGCTGTACTACTGCCCAGTCGTCCTCCTGGCCTTCTCGGTCGTCCAGTTCGAGAACTCGCTGTGGGGGTTCCAGATGGCCTGGTACCTGGTGCTGGTGTCGTTGGCCGCCACCCTCGTGCTGCTGGACCGGTTCACGCTCACCTGGTGGGTGCTGCTGGCCGCCATCGCCACCGCAGCGGTGGGGACCTATTCCTCCCTCCAAGGGCTGTTCATCTGGCCCGCCGGACTCGTGCTCCTCTGGCACCGTCGGCGGCCCGTCCCGCTGGTGCTGGCCTGGGTGGGTGCGTGGGTGTCGGCATATGTCCTCTACTTTTTCGACTACGCGTCGAGTGCGACGACCGGGATCCTCCATGCCGGGTGGCATCATCCGGTCGGCACCTTCAAGGTCTACCTCTTCACGATCGGCGACATCGTGGGCGTGCGGGCGGACCGAGTCGACAGCGGCAATCGAGCCGTCATGCTCCTCGGACTCGTCATCGTGCTTCTGGCCGTGACGGTCGTGGTGCTGTACGGCATCCGCCGGGAGCCGCGTAGCGGGAGTCCGATCGGGGTGGCGCTGATCCTTGTGGGGCTGCTGTTCGCAGCCGCCATTGCCGAGGGCCGTTTCTTCGGTGGCTATGCGAGCGCGGCGGCCTCGCGGTACACGACGTTCAACCTCCTGATCCCCATCGGCATATACCTGGCTCTGCTGGGCAAGCCGACCTGGTGGTGTCGTACTCCTGCCGAGGGGCCGGTCGCTAAACTGCGCGTCGAGGCGGACGCCGGCCCCCAGTCCGGTGCGGTACCGACCTGGACGGTCAGGACCGCCCGCTGGGCCATCGCCGCCGTCATCATGATCCAGGTTCCCCTCGGGATCACCGCGGGGATCCAGGGCGCTCGGCAACGTTACGCTGGCCAGCTCGCCGCGGTCCACGTCCTGGTCCATTCCGAACAAGCGTCAGGGGTCCAGATCGACAACCTCTACTTCTTCCAGTCGGAATCGTTCATCCGGCACCAGATCCGGCTGGCCGAGCGTACGACCTCAGTGTCTTCGCGTGACACTGAGGGCAGGAACTGGAGGACCGCTCAGGGGCTGAACGCCCGCAGCGTGCCGTCCCGGTTGCCGATATAGACGGAGTTGCCGGCAAAGGTGGGCGGCGCCCAGAACCAGTAGGGCTGGCCGTACCCGTCCTGAGGGAGGCGCCCGGTCCGCGGTTCCCGAAAAGTGAAGATGCGCTGACCGGTGGCGCTCGAGAGGATATCCAGATATGAGGCAGCCCCGATCGCCACGAGACCCTTGGCCTGGCTCACCGCTCCGAGCACGGGGCCCTGGACGTCGACCTGCCATTCGGGGGTGCCGTCGGCGGGATTGAGCGCCGCCAGGGTGCCGATGCAGGTCGCTCCCTGCACGGCGAGGCCCGCCACCATGAGGGGCTGCCCCGGGCCGGCCCACGACGACGAGGAGATGGTGTTGAGGTCCTCGCAGGTTGCGCTGGACAGCGCACTGTTGTCCTCCACCACGTGGGTCCAGACCGGGCCGGAGCGGAGAGAGTAGCGATCGAAGGCGTAGTAGACCCCGTCCTTCGCCTCGCCGCCGACCAATTGGCGGTCGGTACCTCGAATCTTGGCGGTGAAAAGGGTCGGGGTGGCTCCGAAGTCCGCATCGGAGACGTTCGGGTTGCCGGGGGTCTGCCACTGCCCTTCGACGGACAGGGTGCCTGCATTCAGCTTGTAGATCGAGTTCTGCACGGACGAGTTGCAGTCGTCGTTTCCCGTGGTCACGAAGATCGCATTGTGGCTGACGTCGACAGTCGGCGAGGACCAGATACCGCCACCGACGCAGCGGTTCTGTTCAGGCGAGAAGACCTTCTTGATCTTCCCCGTTGCGGCGTTCACCCGGAAGAACTTGCCATATACCACGCCGGGACAGTCGTTCCACGAGGCGACGCCCTCGTAGATGCTTCCGTCGTAGAGGGCCGGTGAGCTCCACAGGGTGTTCTCCGGCGGTGGCCCGAGGTTGGTCCGCCACACGACGGCACCGTTCGACGCATCCAGCGCATAGAGGTTCCACCCCGCCACCGACCCAGATCATCGTCTCTCCCTGGGCCTCCCCGACCGTGGCGGTACTGGTCACCCCGAGGTTTCCGAGGTCGAACGGGCATCCGGGCGGCTTCGGGGCCAGCCCCACGAAGGTGGACCACAGCTGCTTGCCCGACGTGGTGGTGGCGTGTTCCATGCCGTTCCAGTCGCCCCAGAAGACCGTCCCGTTGGCCACAACGGCCTGCGCAGAGATGGCCTTGGACACCATGATCCCCCACTTCTGGTGCAGTGCGGACGCCTGACTGGGGGTGAGCGTCGCACCCGGCGTGAAGCCCGATCGGAGGTCATCGCTGTGATACGTCGCGCTCGGTGTCCGGGGCTCGTTCGAGGGACTGCATGCCGCAAGAGCGATCCCCGATGCCAGCCCCAGGACCAGTGCTGCCGATCGAGACCAGCGATACCTCTGCACCCGTTCCCTCCTGGGTCAAATCATCCGGACCTGGCGTCATCCGACTCGTCGGCCTGTCCGGGCGCCCGGGCCCGGTATGTCAGTCGATCAGAACCGAAGCTCGGACACTACACAAGTGCCGCAGGCCGGTCACCCGTCCTCGACGAGACCCCGATCATCTCGAACCATGTGGGATGTCTCCGACGAACGGGCTCTGCCACCTCGGCACGCTTCCGAAACGAGACGATGCACAGTGGTCCGATTAGTCTGACCGAAGTGATCCGCCACGACGAGCCGTACGACCTGTCGGTTCTCATCCCAGCCTTCAACGAAGAGCGGACGGTCGAAGCCGTCATCAAAGCTGTCACCGCTGTTGACCTGGCTCTCGAGGTCGTCCTCGTCGACGATGGCTCGAAGGACCGAACATGGGAGGTCATGGAACGCTACGCGAACGGTGAGACGATCCGGGCGTTTCACCACGACGTCAACACTGGCAAGGGTGGGGCGGTCCGGACGGCGCTCAAGCACGCTCGCGGTCACATCATCCTGATCCAGGATGCAGACCTCGAGCAGAATCCGAATGAGTATCCGAACCTCGTCGAACCCATTCTGAGTGGCCACGCAACGGTAGTCTTCGGTACCCGGACGTTCAAAAGACACGATGGCTACCACTCCTGGTGGTATTCGTCAGGCAATCGTGCGGTCACCTGGATCACCAACGTCTGCTACGGATGTCGAATAACTGATATGGAAACCGGCTTCAAGGTGATGCCCCGATCGGTTGCAACACGACTCGAATTGCAGGCGTCAGGGTTCGACTTGGAACCGGAGATCACCGCCAAGGTCCTGCGCCTCGGCTACCACATCCACGAGGTTCCGGTCAGCTACAACGCCCGGACCCGCGCTGAAGGCAAGAAGATAACGGCAAAGGACGGATTGCTGGCTGCGTTGCTTCTGCTCAAGCTGCGGCGATGGACTCCCTCGACCCCTTCACATGGCGATGATCGTTGCTCTCCGGCCCATTCGGACGATCGCAGGATCTGCTGACCGTGACCGGGCTCTTCGGCTTACACCCAGTTTCATTGCGGAGACGACCGTCCTCCGAACCATCGTGAGCCTCGCTGACAACCGCACTCGTAGGCACTGTTGATGCGGACGCTGGTCACCGGTGGCGCAGGCTTCATTGGAAGCCATCTCGTCGACAAACTCGTCGAGCTCGGTGACGAGGTACTCGTGTTGGACAACCTGGAGACGGGCACCCCGAAGAATCTGTCGAGCGCCAGCTCGTCGAATATCCGGTTCGTCAACTCGTCGATTCTCCACGAGGAGACCGTCGACGAACTGGTCAAGATCTCGGATCGCGTCTTCCACCTTGCCGCAGCCGTCGGAGTTCGCCATATCGTCGACCGACCGCTCCAGTCTCTCCTCACCAATACGCGTGGCACCGACAAGGTTCTGGCGGCCTGTTTCCGGTACTGGAAGAAGGTGCTGATTGCCAGCACGAGCGAGGTGTACGGGAAGACGACGAAGATCCCCATGGAAGAGGACGATGGGCGCGTGCTCGGCCCGACGACGGTCCAACGCTGGTCGTACAGCACGGCGAAGGCCATCGATGAGCACTTGGCGCTGGCGTACGGATCACGTGGACTCCCCGTAGTCATCGTCCGCTACTTCAACGCCTACGGCCCCCGGCTCGACCCACGAGGATACGGGAGCGTGATCGCCAACTTCTTCCGCCAAGCAGAGGCAGGCGAACCGCTCACCGTCCACGGCGACGGCGAGCAGACCAGGTGCTTCACCTACATCGACGACACCGTCGAGGGAACCTATCGTGCGATGGAGTCCGTCCAGGCTGAACAGCAGGTTTTCAACATCGGGAACCCCAGCACGGAGATCAGCATCAGAGCCCTTGCCGCCAAGGTGGCAAACCTCGTCAGGAGCGATTCTCGGATCGTATTGCAGGACTACGAGGACTACTACGGGCCTGGATTCGAGGACACGAGACGGCGAGTTCCCTCAATCGTCCGGGCGTCCTCCGTTCTCGGCTGGAAACCCGAGGTTGGATTGGACTCCGGGCTCGAGAGAACTTATCGGTGGTGGAGGTCTTACTCTCACTGAACGTGCCCAATCGCGACCTCACCCTCGTGCGCTCGAGAAGGTTTCCACTGTCGCGTGACCACGACGGTGACGAACCGACCGGTGCGGCAGGCCTGATCCCCAAATAAGGGGACGAGGAAATCGAGATGAACGGATGATGGACGCATCCGAACAAGCCGCTTCGGTACGAGAACGTGTCGTGCAAGCAGCGACCACGCTCACTCGCATGCGTCGTCGAGCGAACACCGGACTTCCCGCTCTGTTCGCCATTGTCGCGTTCCTCGTTGGGACGTTTTTGGTCTTCGCACAACCGCCAGGACAGGGACTGGACGAAACCGTGCATTTCGACAGGGTGTGGACTCTGGCGCAGGGGGATCTCATCGCGCCCATTCATCATGGTGATCCGGGGGACTACGTTCCGGACTGTGTGGTCAAGTATGTCGGGCACTTCGCGACGGAGGCATCGCGGCATTCGGCGTTCGACTTCAACGAGTACTTTCGTAGTCCGGCGCATTGCTCGGCGACTGCCCCATTCACCGGAGTTGGTACAGCCGCAGCCAATTCCCCGGTTTCGTATGCACCGTCGATTGTCGCGGTTGCCGTCCTTCGAGAGATCGGAGCTCCGATTCCCGTCGTTTTCTTCGGTGGACGGTTCGCTGGTCTGCTTGGATTCATCATCATCTTCTGGTTCGCTATGCGAGTCGCACCCATCGGCAAAGAGGTCTTCCTCGTACTTGGCCTCTTGCCCACGACGCTGCTTCTCGCATCGAGTTTTTCTGCCGATCCGATGGCGATCTCGCTTGCTGCGCTCGCTGCTGCCCTGACCCTACGAAGTTGTCTCTCTCCGAATGCGGACCTGCGCACCGCGGGTCTGCTCCTCGCGACGCTCACCGCACTGGGTCTCACGAAGCCCACCTTGTTCGTCTTCGCACCCCTGTTCCTGCTGGTACCGACGCGGGTACTCGGTCGCTGGTCAAGACCGGCACTCCTCCGCGTCTGCGGGTTGGTCGTGGTACTCGGGATCGCCGCCCTTTGGTATCTCGCCGTCCGACGGGTCGGACAAGCCCCTGTACCGATTTATGGGCTCGATGCCCACAGGCAGAACCAGTTCATCGTTCATCATCCCATCGGCTATCTCAAGGTTATTTTGCGAACCCTCTTCATCGGTAGCAGCCAGAAGTTCTGGATTTCTGGCTTCTTCTTCTCGATCGGCTACACGCGTGAAGACAGCTCGCTCGCACCAGTGGGTCTGGTAATCGTCGGCTCGCTCACGCTTGTATACGCCTACGGGCGCCAGTTCGGTCCCAAGCGTCACGTTTCCGGGCAACGCCGGCTCCTCGCATGGGTGCCGATAGCGATGCTCGCTATCGGCGTTCTGCTCGTCGAGACGACGCTCTTCATCGTCGGTACACCGGTGGGGCTACCGGTCACTCTGGCCCAAGGCCGCTACTTCATCCCCCTTGCGTTCCTTGTGATCGTCACGGTCGTGCTCCTGCGAAGACCGAAGCCCCAAGGCGCGTCCACCCGGTGGATCTATGCGGGGGTGTTCGTCATGCTCGTTTGGTTGGTCCTCAAGATCTTCGTCCACGACTACTCGCTGTGAGGACCGGCGCGCCTGGCCGGCGCCACGTACCGCGCTAGGGGCGAGGCGCGAGGTCCAGACCGACCATCAGGTTCAGGTCCACGGAAGGAAGGCGCGAGGGGAAATAGACCCGCCGCCCGACTCGGAACCGGCCGGGCCAGCTCGTCGAGCACCTCGCGTCGCGGAATTGCAGTGGTCCTGCCGGATCATCCACTCGTAGGGCATGTGGTAGCGCTTCTCGAAGATCCGCTTGGTCGTGAAATGACGACCCACCGAGTAGAGCCGCTCCGCCCTCGCACGGGATCACCACCGAGAACACGCCCTCGGGCCGGAGCACCCGGGCAACCTCGTCCAGAGCCGCCGGAAGGTTGTAGAGGTGCTCGAGGAGATGGATGGCGAGCACACGGTCGAAGGAGTCGTCCTCCCAGGGAAGCCGCTCCTCGCAGTCGGCGACGACCACGGTGAGGCCTTCTCGCCGGGGGATCTGGTCGGCCAGCTCCTTGGAAGCCTCGAGGGCGACGTACTCCCCCGCCGGCTCGAAGGGCAGGTGGGTGCCCGTCCCCGCACCGATCTCGAGGGTCCGTCGGCCGGCAGCGCGGGACGCACCGTGAAGGTGTGGTCGAACCCGGTGAGCCATCCGAACCGAGAGGGCTTCACGTCGGTCAGGAACTCGTTGATCCAGTCGGCCATGATGGCCGACTGCTCTTCGGTGAGGATCGGGCGCTCCTTCGGCCAGGTCATCGCTCGGACCAGCGTCTCATCGACTCGGCGACGGGGATCGTGCACCGGTGCGCCCATCGCTCCACCCGCAGGAGGAGCGTTCGAGCTCCCGCGAGCCCGCCCGGCGATCCGATCTCGTAGAACCGCTCGGTGGCCTCGAAGCCGGCCAACCGTCCTGTCCGGCTGAGGATCGCCGAACAAGGCTGGCCAGGTCGGCGACACCGCCTGCGGGGACCATCTCCTCGATGACCCGGCGCTGCCAGACCGACAGCCCGTAGTCGACGTAGCACATCTCCGGGGGCGGTCGGTCGAGGCCCTTCTCGTAGCGGGTCACCTTGCCTCTCGAAGACGGCATTGGGATGCTCGAGGCGTCCGGGGTCGCGGTAGACGCGTCATGAGCACCGCTGCCCCGCGGCCGACGAATGCGGACGCGACGGCGTTCAGGTCGATGGGCAGGTAGGAGTCGCCGTAGAGAACGAAGAAGTCGGGACCGAGTCCGGCGCCTGGTCGACGGCAAGCCGGAGCGCCCCGCCGGTCCCGAGCAGGCGCTCTCCTTCGTCGACGTACTCGACCTCGAGGCCGAAACGACGGCCGTCGCCCACGTGCCGGCGGACCAGCCCGCCCCGGTAACCGATGCTGTACACGACCCGATCGATGCCGGCACCTGGCCAGCCAGCCAAGCTGCCAGTCGACGAACGGGTCGGTCCGCCACGGGAAGCAGGCCTTCGGCAGCTCCTCGGTAGCCGGTCGCATCCTCAGGCCGAGGCCGCCGGCCAGCACGAGGCACTGCATGTCAGTCGCGGACCAGAACGACGGACCCGTCGAGATCGAACTGGAACCGCACCTCGGTCAGACCCTTCGGAACCGAGGGCCTGACGGAGCTGGTCGGTGTCCTTGGCGTAGAAGAGGAGGAATCCTCCCGACCCGGCCCCCACCAGCTTGCCGCCCAGTGCACCGTTCTCCATTCCCTTCTGGTACCAGGTGTCGATGGCGGAATTCGACATGCTGGCGGACCGGCGCTTCTTGTGCTCCCAGTGCTCGTTCATCAGGGCGGCGAACGTAGCCGTGTCGCCGTGCTCGAGGGCGGACTGAGGCTGGCCATCCCGATCGACTTGACGTCGTGGAGGCTCTCGATCATGCCGCCATCGCCGCCGATCGACTGCGTCCGCTGCTCCTCGAGAATCTCGTCAGCGTTGCGCGAGTACCCGGTAAAGAACATGCACAGGTGTTCCTGCAGGTCGTGGAGCGTCTGGTTGGACACGCCGAGCGACGCCACCGAGACCGCGCCGTCCGGGCTCGAACGCTCAGGCATTCGAGGCCGCCGTAGGCCGCGGCGTACTGATCCTGCTTGCCGACCGGCCGGCCGAGAACGTCCATCTCGATGTGGCAGGCCTCGGCAGCGATCTGCTCGGCCGTCACGTTCTGGCGCAAGTGGGCATAGATGCCCCTGAGCAGGCCCGACCGTGAAGGTGCCCGATGAGCCGAGCCCCGTGCCCGCCGGGATGTCGGCCACGCTGACCAGCTCGATCGAGGGTCCGATCGGGTGCAACCGGAGGGCCTCCCGGATGATCGGATGCTCGATGTCCTCGATCCGCGGACCCGCTCGATGGCCGAGTACTTGAGGAAGTAGTCGTCGGTGAAGGTCCGGTTGATGGCGACGTAGATGTACCGGTCGATGGCGGCCGACAGCACGAGGCCGCCGAATCGCTCGTAGTAGGAGGGGAGGTCGGTGCCCGCCGCCCCCGAGGGTGATCCGCAACGGCGTCCGGGTGATGATCACGGCAGTCGACCGGCGAGCGGCGCGCCTCGGCCAGCAGTTGCCATCCGAACGGTGACGAGGTGAGGTTGTAGGCGGAAGGCGCGGTCGAACAACCGCAGATGCGGCCCCTGAGGCACCCGTGTCCGAGGCGCTGCCCTCGGCCTGCTCGACGTCGGCGATGAGGCGCTTGCCCCGGAGGATCACGACCAGTCGGTAGAGATCGAAGAAGGGGAAGCCGGCCCGCATGACGTCGACCTGTTCGAACCCGTTCGGCTCGAGCAGCCGGCGGAGCCGCGCATGCGCTGAAGTGTCGCCGGTGGCCGATGTGCCGGTCGAAGGCCGAGCGTGGGCCGCCCGGGACGGTGACCACCAGACGGCACCCCGGTGCCAGGTACTCCGGCGGCATGTCGCAGCAACAGCCCGGGGTCATCTACGTGCTCGAGGACCTCGGAGCAGATCGCCACGGTGGCCCGGTGCCCGCTCGTCGTCGGGCACTCGGCGCGCCACCGTCAGGTCGCGCTGGGTGAACGACGCCCGCAGGCCGCGGCCACGTGCGGCAGGCGGCAGCCCGACGGACCCCTTCCTCGCTGACGTCGATCCCCCGTACGTCGGCCCTGCGGATAGCAGCTCGGCGAGCTGCAGCGCGAGCTCTCCCTGGCCGCAGCCGATCTCCAGCAGGACCGCCGCCGTCGGGCACCGGCTCGAGCATCCGCAGGATCAGCCGGCTCCGGTAGGCGGTGGCCGGATTGCCGGCCACCGCGTCCCCGAAGGTGCCCCAATGCCGGTCCCAGTCGTCGTGGACCTGCACGTCAGCCGCGGCCGCGTCATGTCCGGCCCGCGTTCACACGCAGGTAGCCCGAGGCCGCGGCGTCGCCGGTGGAACATCCGCACGGTGTCGAGCGACACCTCTTCGAGGCTCCGGCCGAGACCGCGAGCTTCTCGAGGAGATCGGGCGTCAGGGTGATGATGTGGCAGCCGACGGACTCGGCCTGGCGCACGTTGAGGATCTCCCGCGGGCTGGCCCACAGCAGCTCCAGTGCCGGGATGTGGAGCCAGGATCTCGACCGCCTCGGCCATCAGCGGGACCGGGTCCCGGCCGGTGTCGGCGATCCGGCCGGCGAAGACCGACACGATGGCCCGCGGGCTCTCGGCCAGCGACTCGGCCATGGTCCGGACCTGATCGAGGGATAGCAGGGCGGTGACGTTGAGGTGAGGCCGTCGGCGGCCAGCTCCGCGACCAGCGGGGCGGAGCTGGTGCCCTCGGTGTTGGTGACCGGGATCTTGACGCACACGTTGTCGCCCCACGACGCGATGCGGTGCGCCTGCTCGCCGCATCTCGTCGAAGTCGTCCGAGAACACCTCGAAGCAGACCGGCCGATCGGTGACGTGGTCGAGGACCTTGCGCGCGAAGCTCTCGTAGTCGTCCACCCCGGCCTTGCGCATCAGGCGTCGGGTTGGTGGTGAAGCCGGCGATGAGCGGGTCGGCGGCCAGCTCGAGCGATGCTCGCCAGGTCGGCCCCGTCGGCGAATACCTTGACTCCCAGGCTCGCCTGCGCTCAGCCACTGGTCACCCCCTCGCCCGCCACCGGCGTCCTCGATCCACCGTACCGCCTCGGCCAGGCTGCGAGGCCACGGCGTCGGCGCCGTCGGGGCGCTGCTCCCGGTATCCCCGGTCGATGTGCACGGTCCGGCATCCGGCCCGCCGGCCGGCCTCGACGTCCCGCCAGCGGTCCCCCACCATGACGCTCCGCGTCAAGGTCGAGCCCGAGCTCGGCGGCCGCTTGCAGCAGCAGGCCGGGCGCCGGCTTCCGGCAGGCACAACCGTCGGCATCGTCGTGGGGGCAGACGTAGATGCCGTCGACCGCGATCCGCCGGCGCAAGCTCCCGGTGCATGGCCTCCACCGCCTCGGGTCGAGCGTCCCACGGGCGACGTCGGGCTGATTGGTGACCACCACCAGGGCGAAGCCCGAGCTGCGCGCAGCCGCGGCGCAGGCCGCCGGCACCTCCGGGTACAGCTCGAATTCGTCGAGCGAGACCGGGGGGGTAGGGCCGCCCGTCGCGCACCAGTGGCCGGTTGAGGACACCGTCACGATCGAGGAAGACGGCCGGCCGGCCGGTCGGCGGACGTGTCCGGTCATCCGAGCCGGCCCGAGCGGATTCCTCCACCATCGAGCGGAGCGACGCCGCGAGTGCCTCGGCCGGCCGACATGGCGTTGTCCAGCCGAGGCGGCGGATGCGACGGGTGTTCAGCCGGACGACGGGCACGTCGCCCTTCCAGCCACGGTCGCCCCCGGTGAACTCGAACTCGGTGCGGCCCGGTTCGAGTCCGAGCGACCTCGACCGCCAGCTCGGCGATCTCTCGCACGGTGATGTAGTCCCCGGTGGCCACGTTGTAGGTGGCCAACGGACGAGGTGCAGCTCGCCGCGGCCAGCAACACCGCCTCGACCACGTCCGACACGTGGACGTAGGACTTGCTCTGGCGCCCGTCTCCGAGGATCCGTGAGGCGCCTCGGGTCCTCGACGAGCAGGCGGACGAAGTCGAAGCCCACCCCGTGGGTCTGGCGGGGCCCGACCACGTTGCCGAACCGGAAGACGCAGCCGGTCAGCCCGAACATGTGCGCAATAGGAGGAGATCAGCGCCTCGCCGGCCAGCTTGCTCGCCCCGTAGGTGGAGATGGGGAGCAGCGGACCGTGGTCCTCGTCCGCCTCGAGCTCACCGAGGTCGCCGTAGACCCCGCTTCCCGAGGCGTACAGGATGCGTGGGCCCCAGACCGCCGCATCGCCTCGACCACGTGGTGGGTGAGCAGCGTCCCGGCGTCGAAGTCGATGGCCGGCTCGGTGACGGCCCGGGCGATGTCGGGGTTCGAGGCCAGGTGGATGACGGTCTCGCTGCCGTCCATGGCCGTCAACCAGTTGCTCGAGGTCGGCGGCCTCCCCTCGGACGACCCGGAGGCGGCGGTCATCGGCATGCGCGGCGAGGTGCCACTCCCGGCCCGACGAAAAGTTGTCGAACACGGTGACCGACTCGGTGGAGGCCTCGGCGAGCAGCCGGTCGACGAAGTGGCTCCCGATGAAGCCCGCCCCGCCGACGATGCAGACACTCGGGACACCCTCGGGCCGTCGCACTGCCGCTCACTCGACGGTCTCCCATTTGGTCGGGCTCCTGGCCAGGGCGGGTGGCTGACCAACAGGTGCCAGATCACCGCGCACAGACCCTCGGTGTGGGGCGTGACGTGCTCGGGGTACAGCGGCGGGATCACCACGCACGCATCGGCGACCTGGCGGCAAAACCTCCGTCGCGTCCCGACGACGGCGAAGATGGCGGCGCCCCGCTCACGGCCAGCTCCATGGCCGCCACCAGGTTGGCCGACACCGCCCGTGTCCGGTCGCCGCCCCCCACCGAGAAGACCAGCAGGCCGTCGCGCCCGTCGAGGCGCGAGCCCCGCAGCCATTCCGCCGAAGGCGGTCTCCCAGCCCTCGTCGTTGATCCGGGCGGTGAGCTCCGAGACGTTGTCGGTCGGCGCGTAGGCCTCGAAGCCGCACAGCTTGCGGAAGTCGTTGACCGCGTGGGAGGCGTGGCCGGCGGATCCACCCACTCCCAGGACGAACAGTCGGCCGCCCCGCTCGCGCACCTCGGCCAGACCGTGGCGCAGGCCTCAACCGCCGCCTGGTCGACGGCCTCAGCACGGACGGCCGTCTCGTCGATGAATCCCGCGGTGAAGCGTCACTGGACCGACCGCTCGGGCGGCCGTGTCCGTCGCTCAGCCACGGTCGGCCCTATCGGCGCGCGCCCGCCGGCCGTACCGCACGCCGGTGGCGTGGAGCAGCAAGGTGAAGCAGAACGTCGAGAAGCCGATGATCACGAAGAGGAAGCCCGGTCACCGCCAGGTGGTCGACGGCCGAGGACGGGCCCGGCAGCTTGTGCCCGAGCACCAGGTACTCGACGGCCAGGGCACCGAGCAGACCCAACCCGATGAGGAACAGCGCGAAGCTGCTCAGCACAGTCCGGGTGTAGCGGAACCGGGCCTTCCAACGCCTGCTCGGCACTGCCCCGAGTAGTCGGTGAGCACCTGGGCCAGAACGCCGGAGAACAAGCTCTGCAGCCCGAGCACGGCCAAGGTCACCCCCAGCAGCTGCCAGTACAGGCTGAAGTGTAGGAGCCGATCGAGATGGACCCGAAACTCAGCGGCAGCGTGAGCAGCAGGCCGAGGACGAACAGGACCAGGCCGGGCTTGAGCAGGAAGAACTGAGCCCGGAAGACGAACATGATCCGGAGATTGATCCAGGCGGCCAGGAAGGGGGAGAACCAGCCGGCCCGCTTGTGATGGGACATCCGGCCGTTGCGGTCGCGATAGAAGGTGACCGGCACCTCGGTGGTCCGGAGCCCCATCAGGACCGACTTGAGGACCATCTCCGAGGCGTACTCCCACGACTGGGACGCCAGACCCATGCGCCGCAGCGCGTCGACGCTGATGCACCGCATCCCGCAGTGGATGTCGGTGAACCGGCTGCCGTAGAGACGGTTGAGCATCCAGGTCGTGACCGGAGTGCCGACATAGCGGTGCAGCGCCGGCATTGACCCCGTCCTCGATCGTGCCCAGCCAGCGCGAGCCCATGGCGAACTCGTAACCCTGGCGGAGCTTCTCCACGAACGGGCCCAGCTGCCGGAAGTCGTAGGTGCAGTCGGCGTCACCCATCAGGACGTACCGCCCACGGATGTACGGACCGGCGTCGATGTAGGCGCGCCCGAGGCCCCGCTTCGGTGTCCGCAGCACCCGGGCCCCGCCGGCCAGGGCCAGCTCGGCGGTGCGGTCGGTCGAGCTGTCGACGATGAGCACTTCGCCGCGCACGCCGGCCAGCCGAGGCCCTGCTGGCACCAGTCGACGAACTCGGAGATGGTGAGCTCCTCGTTGACGGCCGGTACGACGATCGAGAGCTCAGGGTCGGCGACGTCGTCGTCGGGAACGAGCAGCTCGAGCTCCGGATCCCCGGCCGGACGACGACCCTTGCCACGTCTGGTCGGCGACCGGATCGATCTTTGACACCCTGGCACCCCTGAAATCCCGCTGGTCAGCCCGATGACGATCCCTGAGGTGCAGCTCGGTGCGCCGAGCCATCTTAGCCACGATCCACCGCCTCGATACCTGATTGACGGTCCGCGCGGTCGTGGAAACTGCCTCCCAACGTGGGAAAACGGCTTCTCGACTGTCCCACCCGTGAGCTCCCGGTGACCCACACCAACGGCATCGACAATCGTCGCACGGGAACCTGGCCATCTCGGATCTTCCCGGGACCTATCGGCTACGGAGAAGGGCTGGGCTGGAGATGCCGAGGACGATGAAACTTGTCCCAGTCGTGCCGATTTGTCCCACTGTCCCGGCGGTCGGGGGCACACTTCTTGGTCTAGTTGCTGATTGGTCTAGTTGCTGACCGTGATGGTGATGGGCGGACTGGTACCGCTGACCTCGCCCCCGTAGGAGGCGACACTTTGGAGGGTGTATGTGCCGTTGGGCACCTTCGCGGAGTCGAAGCTAGCGGTCCACCCGTAATAAGTCGGAGATGTGGCTGTGGCGACAACAGAGTGGTTCAGGCTGCCTCCCGTCAGCACGTACTGGACCTGAGTCACTCCAGCGGAGGCGCCCGCGTCCAGCCCCTGAGTACCTGAGACGGTGCCGCCATTGGTGGGCTCCCACACAGTGGTCGTCGGCGGGGGCAGTACCCAGGCGTAGAGGTGGGTAGCAAAAAAGCCGAATGAGTTGTCCGCGACGTAGATCCTGCCGTTGGCGATGGCCGTTGTGCCCTCCTGGAGTCCGGTTGTCACTCCGGTCCACAACGGACTACACACCGCGGGCGCTCCCGAGCAGTCGGTCTTCCCGTTGGCGTCGAACGCCATGAAATTTGAGCCGCTGTCTCGATGAGCCGGTGCCCGAGCCGATGAACACCAGCCCGTTGGCCAGCGAGGGCGAGGAGAGACCTACGCCCACGGTGACGTTGTAGGACCACAGTGGTGTGCACGTCTTGGGCGTCCCCGCGCAATTGGTGGTCCCGTTGGCGTCGAAGGCTTCGAGGTTGCCTCCGGGTGCGTAGACGATGCCGTTTGCCACCGCCGGAGAAGAGCCGTATTGCGGGCCAGCACTCAAGGCAGCGGTCCATAAGGGAGTGCAAGTCCTGGGCGTGCCCGAGCAATTGGTGACGCCCGCGTCGAATGCGTACAGCGTCCCGTCGGCGGACTCGTCATAGACGACGCCGCCCGACACCGCGGGCGAAGGGGGCACTTGGGTCGAGGTGGTGCCCATGGCGGCCGACCACAACGGAAGGCAGGTCGTTGGCGTGCCCGAGCAGTTGGTGGTGCCGTTCGCGGAAAAAGCGTAGAGCGTCCCCGGGATCGTCGACAAGGCGCCGAGGACACGTAGACGACGCCATTCGCGACGGCTGGGATCGACCCGCCGGCGGAAGCGGTCCAGAGCGGCTGGCACACCTTCGGCGTCCCCGCGCAGTTGGTGGACCCGTTGGCGTCGAAGGCTTCGAGATCGTGATTGCCCATATCAGACGAGACGTAGACAACGCCGTTGGTCACTGTCGGTGCGGGTGCTGTCGACCCGCCGGCTGGAGCGATCCAAAGCGGTTGACACACCTTGGGACTCCCCGAGCAGTTGGTGACCCCGTTGGCGTCGAAGGCGTACAGCGAACCTCCGGTTGAATTTGTGGGAGCTGTGGTGACGTAGACGACACCGTTGGCAACGGCGGGTGTCGAGATCGTCGCCCCCAGCAATCGCGCCGGTCCACAACGGGCTGCACTGATTGGGCGTCCCCGAGCAGTCGGTGGTGCCGTTGGCGTCGAAGGCTTCCAAGCTGCCGCTTGTGCTACCGGCGTAGACGACGCCGTTGCTCTCGACAGGGGCGCTGAATTGGCCGGGACTGGTGAAGAGCTGCTTGATCGTAGACGCATTGGCCGTGTTGATGTTGTGGTCGAACGACGAATGAGTCAGGGCCGGGTCGAACCCGAACATTGTCCAGTCGCAGCCACCGAAGGCCACTGCGGCTATCGCGACCGCCGCCACAGCGAGGAGTTTCCTGGAGCTACTCCGTCCTCTCACCATGGTCCCCCTTTGCTTTCAAGGCCCACCTCGAAGGTGCCGACCCGACCCGTCCCCCCAATGGGCGATTGTATCGACGCACCCTTCGGCAGGCACGGGTCACCGGCTGGGGTGTGCGTCGCACCGAGTTTGCGTTGGCCAGACGGGAGCACGGCGTCGACGGCGACTGCCGCCAGCAGTACCAGGGGGATCTCGGCCGTCGCCCTGTAGCGTACATCCCCGATCGTCGGGAGCACGGCGATTGCAGCGATGGCCACGAACACCAGGAGCGGGTAGAGGGTGACCTTGCGACGGCGGAGGATGACGCCCCCAGCGACCGCCGGAACCAGCATGAGCCAATAGCTGACGAGACCGGCCCGGGTCACCCCGACCCATGTGCCCATCCAGTTTGCGTCGATCGTGGTCTGCTGGAACGGGTTCCAGAACCCGAAGGTACGGCCCTCGTGTGCCACGAGCACGAGAGGGACCCGTCTCAAGTGCCCTTCGGCATAGCTAGCGGCGGCGTGCGCCAGCTCGCCGTCTTGGACCGACTGGTCACCCTTTTCGGCCAGCGGCAGGCAGCGCAAGTCGCCGTAGCCGATCTCGGGGCCGTAGTAGGCGTAATCGCAGTTCCCGGTGATGGCGGCAGCTCCGAACCCGTTCGAGAGCACGACTGGGCGCTGGTAGCGGCCCAGGTTGAAGATCGTCCAAGGGGCAACTACCACCAGCATGGCGACGAGGGCCAGGCCCAGCCATCCGGCCCGTCGTCTGCGGTCGACTGCTCGCGCCCGAAGACCAGCGGGAGCACGAGCAGGGGCAGGACGAGGATCTGCTCCGACCGGATCATCGCCAGCACGCCGCACATCGCCCCGAGCACGACCGCACCGCGGAGTGAGGGCCGGTCGCGGAACCGGTAGGCGAGCAGGATCATCACCGCCACCCCGGGCAGGAGAATGACCTCGGAGAGGAGCGGCCGCTCGAACACCCACAGGCCCGGGTAGACAGCTGCAAGGCCGGCGCTCAGCAGTCCGGCCCTGTCACCCGCCAGCCTCCGGCCGACGATGCCGATGACGGCCACCGTCGCCGCACCGATGGCGCAGGCGAGGATCTGCTGCCGGAACCAGCTGTGCTGGCCGAGCCAGGCCCAGACCGTCAACACCATCGCCCAGCCCGGGGGTCGCAGCGCATCCGGTTGGAGGGTGAACGCGCTCACGAACCAGTGGCCTGAGGCATTGAGGTTGCCTTGCCTGCCCCACTCATAGCCGTCGCCCGTCACCTTCTCGCCGCGCGACAAGGTGATCACGACCAGTCGCCACGCGAACCCGCCGACGACGACCAGGGCGAGCCACCGACCGAATCGTGAGCCGGCGTGCCGCGCCGTCGAGTCGGCCGGCTCCGTGGGCTGAGCGCCGTCCTCGGCAACCTCCGCCGAGACGACGTCCTGTCTCATCGCTTGCATGCACCCTCCGCGCCCGTTGTCGGGCCTGCGTGGCCCCCGGCCGTCGACCCAGCGTGCTGCACTGCCGGTGGCCCTCGTCCCTGCCGGGAGCGTATCTCGGACGTGATGCCCGGCAGGTCTCGCGTGCGGACTGCGACCGGGAAGCCGCCGCTCACGACGGCGTGGCTGCCCCGTCCTGGGCGACGGCATGCAGGACGGCATCGAGAGCGCAGAAAAAAGACGACCATCCGAGACGGTGAAGGATACGATGAGTCGTGCTCAAGGACCGATCAGCGACCGCCCTCGGGCCGATCGGGCTCATCCTTCCGACCTTCGCCCAGGACATCACTCCGTCTTGGGCCGCCCCTCCATTCGCCGGGGCCCAGAGCCGCTCCGGGCTCTCTCCGGACGAGGAAGAGCCGGCGAGCGATCCGCTCGAGACCCTTGTCGCCCTCTGCAGGGAGTCCGAAGACCTGGGTGCCGGCGCCCTGTGGGCCTGCGACCACCTCTTCTGGCACGGGCCCTGCCTCGAGTGCCTCACCACCCTGACCGTAGCCGCCACCGCCACCGAGCGGGCTCGCCTCGGCACCTGCGTCATGCAGCTGCCTCTCCGCCAGGCAGCGGTCGTGGCCAAGCAGGCGGCCACCCTGCAGACCCTGACCGCCGGCAGGCTGATCCTCGGGGTCGGGGCGGGCAGCCACGCCGGCGAGTACGAGCAGGCCGGCGTCGACTACCACACCCGCGGCCGCCGACTCGACGAGGGCATCGCGCGAGCTGCGCCGGTCCTGGTCCACCGGGCCGGGGAGTCACGGCGGGTAACACCACGGCAGCCGGCGTCCGAGCGCTACCGGCAGCTGCCCGAGCCGCTCCCGGTGCCGGTATGGGTCGGGGGTTCCTCCGAAGCCGCCCTGCGCCGGGCCGCCAGGCTGGGCGACGGCTGGATGCCGCTCTTCGTCAAGCCGGCCGAGTACCGGGACGCTCTCGACCGTCTGGCCAAGGAAGTCGACCGAGCCGAGCGCGAGGCCGGTTCGGTCACGCCCGTCATGGTCCTGTTCGTCTCCGTCGACGACGACCCCGCGACCGCCCGTCAGCGTGGCACCGCGTGGATGTCGTCGTTCTACGGCATACCGGCCAAGGCCTTCGAGCGCCACCTGGTGAGCGGCACGGCCGGCGAGGTCGCCGACGTGGTGAGCCGCCTACCGCGACGCCGGCGCCGAGCACGTCGCCGTCTACGTGACCGACGACCGTCCGCTCGACCAGTTCGAACGGCTCGTCTCGGCGCTGCTCGGCGGCCGGCGTCGCCGTGCACGAGGGTTACGCGCCGACGAATGGCTCGGCCGTACACATCGTGGGCGCCGCCATCACGCCCATGAACCGGCGGGACCGGACGGCCGAGGAGATGGCCCACCGGGTCGTGGCCGACGCCCTGGCCGACGCCGGCTCGATCCCGCCGACGTCGACCTCGTGGTCTTCGGCAACGCCACGGCCGGCCGGCTCGTCGACCAGGGGTGCATCCGGGGCCAGTCCTTCCTCCGGCGGGCCGGACTGCGCAACGCCGGCATCGTCAACGTCGACAACTCGTGTGCCGGCGGCGCATCGGCCCTCCACCTGGCCACCCTGGCCACCATGGGCGGGGACGGCGACCGTGCTCGCCGTCGGAGTCGAGAAGATGTGGACGGGCGACCGGGCCTCGACCCTGGCCGGCATCGAGGACGGCGTGCCGCGACGAGGACCGGCGTCCACATGCACGAGACGCTCGAGAACCCGTCGGGGTCGGTGCTCATGGCCCTCAACGCCGCATGGGCGGTCGATCCTGATGGAGGAGCGGGGCGCCACGGTCGAGCAGTTCGCTGCCGTCGGCGGTGAAGTCCCGGCGGCACGGGTCGCTCAACCCGCACGCCCAGTTCCAAGCAGGAGGTCACGCTCGACGAGGTGCTCCGCGTCGCCGACCATCGTCGCCCCCCTGACCCGCGCTGATGTGCTCGTCGTTCACCGACGGCGCCGCCGCCGTGGTCCTCGACCCGGCCCGTCGCCGGTGCACCGCGGATCCGCTCCTCGACGATCCGCTCGGGCAACGGCGACATCGACTACCACGAGCGCCTGGCCGAGACCGGCGCGGCCGCCTGGGACGACGCCGGCATCGATCCGACCGACGTCGACGTGCGTCGAGCTGCACGACGCCACCAGCCCCGAGGAGCTCTATCGCCCTCGAGTCGCTCGGGTTCTTCAAGCCCGGCGACGCCGGACCGGCCACCCTGGCCGGCGACACCACCATCGGCGGGCACGGGCTCGACGGTCAACCCGAGCGGAGGCCTGGTCAGCCGGGGCCATCCGCTGGGCGCCACCGGCATCGCCCAGGTGGTCGAGCTGGTCGCCCAGTTGCGGGGCCGAGCCGGCCGACGGCAGGTCGAGGGGGCCCGATTGGCGGTGGCGGCCAATACCGGTGGCATGATCGGTTCCCATGCGGGACGACCGACGCCGCATTCATCGGCATCCATGTGCTCGAGGCGGGCTGAGCCGCGATGACCGTCGCCTGACCGGATCGCGGGGTGGGATCGTCACCGGCTGGGGGATCGCCGTGCCGGACAAAGGTGGTGACCAACGACGACCTGTCGGCCTTCCATCGACACCAGCGACGCCTGGATCCAGGAGCGCACCGGCATCCGCGAGCGGCGGATCGGTGGCACCGACGTCGCAGCTGGCCATCGAGGCCGGGCTGGCCGCGCTGGAGAAGGCCGGCCGCCGCCCGGACGAGATCGACGCGGTGATCCTGGCCACCACCACCCCCGACCAGATCGTCCCGGGCACGTCGGCCACCGTCCAGGACGGGATCGGCGTGCGCGGCGGCGCCTTCGACGTCAATGCCGCCTGCTCGGGGTTCGTCTATGCGCTGGTCGGTGGCCCACGGCATGCTGGCCATCGGCGCCGAGCGGCTGCTCGTCATCGGGGCCGAGACGCTGAGCCGGATCACCGACTGGGACGACCGGTCGACGGCGGTGCTGGTCGGCGACGGCGCCGGCGCCGTCGTGCTCGAGGCCGTGAGCGGCCCGGGACAGCTCCTGTCCTGGAACCTCGGAGCCGACGGCTCGCTCCGGCACCTCCTCAAGTGCGACCACGGCGGCTTCCTCTGACATGGACGGCAAGGAGATCTTCCGCAAGGCGGTCCGGGTGGTCGTCGACTCGGCCGAGCAGGCCATCGCCGACGCCGGTCTGACCATCGGACGACATCGACCTCATGGTGCCCCACCAGGCCAACCTGCGCATCATCAACGCCGCCTGCCAGCGGCTGGGGATCCCCGAGGAGAAGGCCGTCGTGGTCATCGACCGGTACGGCAACACCTCCTCGGCGTCCATCCCCTCGCCCTGGTCGACGCGCTCGGAGCCGGCCGGCTCCGCAGACCGGCCACCACGTCCTGCTCACCGGGTTCGGCGGCGGCATGACCTGGGCCAGCGCCGTCCTGCGCTGGGGCGGATGACCGGCGACCGCCGGCCTCCGACGCTCGTCGTCCTGGCCGCCGGCCTGGCCCGACGCTACGGAGGGTGCAAGCCGCTGGCTCCGATCGGCCCCGGCGGCGAGGCGGTCATCGACCTGCTGGCCAGCGACGCGGTGTCCGCCGGTTTCGGGCGCATCGTGCTGGTCCTCCACCCCGAGACCGGGCCGGCCGTCCGCTACCACGTCGAGCAGGTGTGGCCCGACTGCGGTGACCGGTCGACTCGTTCACCGAGCAGCGCCTGCCGCTCGGTACGGTGCACGCCGTGCTGGCCGCCCGGGAGCAGCTCGGGCACGACGCGCCGTTCGCCGTGGCCAACGCCGACGACGTCTACGGCGAGCCGGCCATGGGCCAGCTGGCCCGCCATCTGGTGACCGACGGCGACGAGCACGTCGCTCATCGGCTACGAGCTGCGGTCGACGGTGGCCACCGGCCGACCCGGTGACCCGGGGCATCTGCGAGGTCGACGAGGGCGGGTCACCTCGTGGCCCTGACCGAGCGCCGCAAGGTCGCCCGCAGCAGTGACGGCGCACGCTTCGTCGCCGATGACGGCGCGACCCGGCCGAGCTCGACGGCGACGCTCCTGACGTCGGTCAACCTCTGGGGCTTCCGGCCCGACGATCTGGGAGGTGTTCGACTCGGCCATGGACGCCTCGGGCCTCGACGAGGAGGCACTCGCGACCCGGTCGGCTCGCCGGCGACGAGCCGCCGCCGGCCGAGGTCCTCCTGCCCGAGGTGGTGGCCGCCATGGTGGCCGACGGGGACGGGCCTCCCGGTCCGGGTCGTCGCCGACCGACGCCAAGCTCATCGGCGTCACCCATGCCGCCGACCTCCCGGTCGTGAGCGCCGAGCTGGCCCGCCAGGTGGCCTCGGGGATCAGGGCCCCCCGCGTCTGGGACTCCGTCGAGCGCTGACCCCGAACGGGCTCGCCTCCAGATCGCAGACCGCCGAGGAGGGCGGGCTCAACCGACCAGGCTGCGGCAGATCGTCGGTTGCGGTGTCGAGCCGGTGACGTTGGTGACCGTCAGAGCCGGTGGTTGCCCGCCCGCGCTGGCGTGCTGGATATCGGCGACGATGGGGTCGCTGGTCACCAGTGTCCCCGTGAGGTACCACGTCCCCGTCCATGGACACCAGTACTTGGTGTTTCGCGGGATCGGTGATGACTTGGACGTCGTGGATCGAACCGGCGCCACGTAGGGAGTGATGCTGTACAGCGTGTGCCCGGGGCTCGAGTATGTGAAGAGCACCCGGACCAGCCGGTGACGGGCAGTGGGTAGTGCGTACACCGATACCGAGTTGCGCCCGGCGCTGACCAGGCTCAAGAAGGGCGTTCCCGAGGACGGCTGATCGAAGGTAGCTCGGAAGGTGTGCTGGAACTTGTGGCCCCGCTCGACGGCCAACCAGGTGTTGCGGTGGAAGAGCTCGCTCGGCACGGTCCGAATAGTTCTCGCC
The DNA here is from genome assembly GCA_963764555.1 of uncultured Acidimicrobiales bacterium. GTDB lineage: Bacteria > Actinomycetota > Acidimicrobiia > Acidimicrobiales > RAAP-2 > Bog-756. The sequence goes on along the minus strand of CAVXSW010000008.1, from coordinate 44,995 downwards.
TGTCGAGATGTAGAGGCCGTCGCAGTCGCCCACCACGAACAGCTGGTCCGCCGGCCGCGTAGGCCGGGAGGACGTCCCCTGCTCGACACATTCGACTGCAACGGATGACCGGTCAAGTTGCTGACCGCCTCCTGGGCGGCGACGTAGTTGACAACCTGGGTGGTGTCCCACTCCTCGTTGGGCGTGATCGCCATGCCGACGTTGGCGGCGATGGTGAAGAGCGCGACCACGGCGATGACCGCCGACACACCGATCGGAGCCCGCCGCGACCGGCCCCGCAGCCGCCGCCAGATGTCGACCATGGCCACCGCGCTGGCCAGGACCAGGAACGGCATGAAGTCGGCCAGGTACCGCGGGCCGATGTACCCCCACAGCATCAGCGCCGCACCGGCGATGCCGGCCGCCAGAAGGAGGAGCCGAGTCAGCGCCACCCTCTCCGACGGGCCCGGGCCGGAACGCGGTGACCAGCCCCCAGCAGCTCAACAGGAAGAGGAGCGGCATCGAGGCGGGCAGGCTCGCGGTCCGGTACCGCCTGTCGAAGAGCACCCCGCCGAGGGTGGGGCTGGGGCCGCGGGCAGGGTGATGAAGGGGAACACCGACGTGTAGCCGCAAGCCGTCCGGTCGCAGGTAGGCCACGAGGTTGGTCGGGCATGAAGGCGATGCCGACCTCGGAGTTGTGGTTGGCGGCGAGGAATCGCCGCCGGTAGGCGTTGACGCTGCTGTAGACCTGGTCCGTCACCGGGATGCCGAAGGGCACGCCGAACTTGGCGTAGTTGACCGCGCACCCGACCACCAGCGGGACCAGACCGCCGCCGATACGGGAACGCCCACCGCCGGTTCTCCGGCCCGCCGCGGCCCACCCCAGAACCACACGGCGATCAGCACGGCGCCGACGACGCACGCCCAGCCGGTGGTGACCCGGTCCAGGTTGGCGGCCAGGATGAGCAGGCCGCTGGCGACCACTCGGCCCCACGACGGTCGCTCGAGCACGCCCGAGCAGCGCGAAGAGGCTGCCGGTGGTGAGACAGATGCTCCAGGCCAGGTCCTCGTTGAAGACATAGGGCGTGGCGGCCAGGATCAACCACACCGATCCGCCCATGATGGTGGCCATCAACATGCCGAACGCAAGTAGCCTCGGCCCGGCCCATCGCCGCGTCCCCGCGAACGAGGATACGGACCCGCCAGAGCAGCAAGGAGGCGAACAGGCCGGTGACCAGCCAGGCGACCAGCATGATACGGCGTCGCCAGCTGACCGTCCGACCTGCTCGTCGACGAGCAGAATCGGCATGCGGAGGATCGACGGGAACAGCCCGAAGTAGGTGTACTGGTGGCCGTCGTGGGCGAAGCCCTCGATGCCGATCGACCCGTTGGGTATCCAGAGGTGGCCGTGGAAGATGGCCCGGGCCTGAAGGTCGTAGAAGTTCGTTTGCAGGATCGCTCGTCGGACCGGGTTCGGCGAGCCCCACAACGCCCACAGCACCCAGAGGAAGGGGACCGCGGCGACGGCCGTCGCGGCGATCATGGCCCGGATGAAGCGACGACGGGACGGCTCCATCCGGGCGGGGCGCACGGCCGGCGAAACGCCGGGTGCGGCACCATCTCCCTCCCGATCGACATCGATCAGGACGTCTGCTCCCCCGTAGATCACGGTGCCCCCCGACACGCCCCGGGTGTCTTCCCTCATTCCGAGGGAGTGTAGCGACACCCATGCGAGCCGACCCGGCGCCTCCGACATGGACGTCTCCGTGGTCCGCGCCGGCCGGCGAGGTACGTCGGTAACTCCGAGCAGGTGGCGGAGGGCTGTGGTCGGTGACCAACGGGCCCGCTAGGTTGGTCCCCCATGGGTGCGACCCTTATCCGCCTGTGGCGGTTCGCACGTACACCCGAAGGGCTCAAGCTCATCCGCTATACGACGGTGTCGATCATCTCGGCCCTGACGTCACTTGTCATCCTCACTTTCGTGTACGGCGTGCTCCGCTTGTGGAGCGAAGTGTTCAGCACTTTGTTCGCCAACGTGATGGCCGGCATCCCCTCGTACTTCCTCAACCGTCAGTGGGTGTGGAAGAAGGGAGGTCGCTCCCACCTCTGGCGGGAGGTCCTCCCCTTTTGGGTCATGTCGCTCACCGGCATCGGCTTCGCCCTCTTCACTGCCTCGTGGGCGCACAATTTCGCTGACGAGCACCATCTCCAGCACCTGGCCCGCACGGTGCTGGTCGTCGGAGCCAACGTCGGGGCGTTCGGGCTGCTGTGGGTGCTCAAGTTCCTGATCCTCAACCGGCTCTTCGCCCAGATTGCCGATGCCGAGCTCGGGGCCGAGGCGGAGGCCGGGACCGGAGCAGAGACCTGAGCTTCGGCGCCGCAGGCCCGCGACGGCCGTCCAGCCCGGCACCCGACCGGGGCGGACGCCCAGAGCCAGATGGCTGGCCGGCATGTGCTTCTCCCGGTCAGAGGGGGTACAGTTTTCGGACGCCTCGGGGCTCCGCACCGGGCGCGGTCGAGAATGGCAGGAAGGGGGGCCGCGTGGCGCCGTTGATCGGGATGGTTGGGATGGTGGGGCACCGGTCTGGCGTCGAGGTCAGTCGCACCCGCGTCCGTACCGGCAACGCCTCGCCATGACCACCGATGCCACCAGCGAGACCCGGACCCCCGTCATCGATCTCGAACGGCTCGAGCGGGACGTCGATCGTCTGAGCGCCATCTACCAATCGGCCGAGCCGTACCCGCACATCGTCCTGGACGACTTCCTCGAGCCGGCTGCGGCGAAGGAGGCGATGGAGGCGTTCCCCGCGCTCGATCCCGAGCAATGGAACAATTACCTCCACGCCAACGAGCGCAAGTTCTCCAACAACGATCCCGAGACCTGGGGTCCCTCCCTCCGCCAGATCCTGGGCGAGCTCAATTCACCGCGCTTCGTCCAGTTCGTCAGCAAGCTCATCGGAGTGGACGATCTCATCCCCGATCCCTCGCTCGAGGGCGGCGGCCTCCACCAGTCCACCCGGGGCGGGTACCTCAACATGCATGCCGACTTCACGGTCCATCCCCACAACCGGACGTGGCAACGGCGGGCAAATCTGCTCCTCTATCTCAACGAAGACTGGAAGCCGGAGTACGGAGGCGAGCTCGAGCTGTGGAGCGCCGACATGAAGCGCTGCGTGGAGAAGGTCAGCCCACTCGGCAACCGCGTGCTGATCTTCACGACCGACGTGGACTCCTTCCACGGCCATCCCGAGCCCATGCAATGCCCCGAAGGGGTTGCCAGGCGCTCGATGGCGCTCTACTACTTCACTGTCGAGGACGATCCCCACGTGCGGTCCACTGAGTACCGGGCGCGTGCCCGGCGACGGGGCCCGATCGATCGTGATCTATGCCGACAAACAGATGCTCCGCGCATACGATTGGGCCAAGCGACATCTCGGGATCTCGGACCAGACGGCCAGCAAGATCTTCGGATACCGAGACAAGCTCTGGCGCAGGGGGGCCGGCAAGCCGCGGTGACCGCTTGCTCCCGGCGGACCTCGAGTCAGTCCGCCAGTTGTCTCCCGGATTCCTCGAGTGGGCGTCTCTCGTCGATGCCAGCTTCGGGTACCACCGGGGCAACGGTTGTCGCCGGCCGCGGCCTTCGGTCCCACCAGCCGATCCGGCCCTTCCGCCGAAGGATCGGTCGCTCGAGCCCGAAGTAGCTCGCCGACGCGAACGCCGTCGACACTGCCAGCACCGTGAGGCAAGGAGCCAGAAGGGCACCGCGTTCGCCCGCCAGCCGGTCCACCTCATCACTGGTCGATGAGATTCAGGTGCCAGAGGTAGATTCCGTAAGAGATCACGCCGAGGCTGGCCATCGGCCACGAACGGAGCAGCCACCGTATCGAACCGCGGTCCTGGGGACCGAATACGGCCGGCAGCAGCAGGCAGAAGGCGAACAGGCCATAGAGCTCCTGTCGTTCCAGATTGACCTGCGGGCTGACGATGTAGAGGATGTGTGATCGGCCACCACGTGGGACACCGCCCAGAAGAAGAAGGCCGCGCACGCCCAGCTGAGGCAGGGCATGACGGATGGGCGAGCCACGAGGGCTCGGAACCATGTTCGCTGAACCATGCGCTGGCCACGGCCAGCAGCATGCCGAGGGCGAACAAATCCAGGTATGACGGCAGCCACTCCGCCAGCAATGTCGAGAGCGGGGGGTTGTTGAAGCAATTCGGCGCGCAGACCGGCACGAGCGTGCCCGTTCTTGATCTCGAAGATGGGGATGTGAAGGGCCCAGTAGCGGAAGGCGAAACTCACCCCTATCAGGACGCCACGCCGACCAGCTCACGGCCGAAGCTGGGTCTCGCGGACCGGCGGGCTGACCGACACACGGCGGCATAGAACGGCAGGAAAAAATAGAAGCTCATCTCGGTGCACAGCGACCAGGCCTGCGGGATACCGTTGAACACGGGTGGGGAAGTAGATCTGGAGGAACAGGTAGTGGGTGAAGACGCCCTGCCAGCCCGGACCCAAGCTCACCTGGCCGAACACGTAGGTCAGGACGGTGAGCGCCAGCCAGTACGCGGGGACGATGCGCAGCAGCCGCCGAACCCAGAACCTGCGGACGTTCGGGGAGGTGCTGCCCCGACAGGTGCGAGACGGCGAAGGGGCGGTAGAGCAGGAACCCTGAGATCAGGAAGAAGACCGAGACGCCGATTTCGAGCCGGCTGGTGTAGAGGCCGAGCGAGTTTCGCAGGGTGAAGCCGGAGGACCCATGCCGTATGGAGCAGGAGCACCGACACGGCGGCGATCGCCCGCAGCCCGTCGAAGCAGGGAAAGTGGCGCGGCCTTTCTGGCGGCTCGCTCCGGCCCGACACGCGCTGCCCCGTTCTGCGAGGCCACCATATCGTCGATCGATGTGCCTGTTCCGTGCTCCACGCTGACGGTCCCTTTGGTCAGGCCGACTGGTCAGGATTGCTCATCGTCGCGCAGCGGACTGCGACAACGGCCGCTCCACCATGCCCCCATCCGCTCAGTCTCTCATGCCGGCCGGCCACGATCATTCCCGATATCGACGGGCGACCTGCCCGCCACTCCGGCCGTGGCTGCCGGCGAGCAGACCGGAACCTGATCTGCCTGATCTGCCTGATCCGCCTGACCTGCCATTTCACGGGCTCAGGTCTGGTCGTGCCGCCGCGCCGGCCCCGAGCAAGGGACCGCCGCTCCAGCGAGCGCTGGGCTTCCCGGTCCGGAGGGCGGGGAGGCGTCCTGCGCCGTGGAGCCCTACCCGGCGATGGCTACAGTTCCCCCACGATGTCCGCCCCGGAGTGCATGACGCCTTCAGGTCGAACGACGGTTCGGGACCTGCCTCGACGGCTCGGGAGGGTGGATCGGCGCCCCAGTCTTCCGACCGGTCGCCCGCACACGAACAATCGGCGCCACGCGTGACCGTTGGCCGCTACGTGGAAGGGCTGGTATTGCTGGCCGTGGCGTTCGTACCCCTCGGGATGGCGGCGCACGCCTGGCGGCGGCGGCTGTTGCCGGGCTGGGACGGACCGGTCGGACACCTCGCCGGGCTGGTCGATCGCCATCGCTGCGACGACGTTTCTGTCCGAGGTGCTCGGAGCGGCCGGGCTGTTCCGCCTCGCTGCGGTAACGCCGGTGTTCGCCGGAGTAGGTCTGGCCGGATGGTACGGCTCCCGCCGCTTGGCGGGTGGGCCGCCGCGTCGAAACGAGCCGGCGGTCGCCGCCGAGCTCGACCCACCCGGGATCCCGACCGGAGCGAAGGTCGCCGCCTTGCTGGCAGTGAGCGTCGTGGCTGCGAGCTGGGGCACGAGAATCGTCGATTCCCTTCACCATGGCATGACCGGGACCGACACCCTCTGGTATCACATGCCGTTCGCCGCTCGATTCGTGCAACAGGGAACGATCGTCCCCTTGCATTACGTCGACTCGGAGGCGGTGACCGTGTTCTTTCCGGCGACCTCCGAACTGTTCCATGCCCTCGGTATCCTCTTCCTCGGAAGCGACTTCTTCTCCCCGCTGATCAACTTGGGGTGGGGGGCGCTCGCCCTCTTCGCTGCCTGGTGCATCGGGCGTCCCTACGGGGTGGCGCCAGTGACGTTGTGCGGTGTGGCGGCCCTGTTGGCCACACCTGGCCTGGTGGCGACCCAGCCTGGAGACGCCTACGACGACATCGTCGGGCTGGCTCTGCTGCTCGCAGCCGCCGCTTTCCTCATCGCCGCAGCCGGATCCGCCCTCACCCACTGGCCCGGTCTGAACATCGCCGCCCTGGCGGCCGGTGTCGCCCTCGGCACCAAGTTCACCTTCATCGCCCCGGTCGGAGCTCTCACGGTCGGAGTCTGGGTACTGGCTCGGAGGGGAAGGCGCTTCGCCGAGGGCGGAAGCTGGTTGCTCCTCCTCGCCGCTACGGGCTGTTTCTGGTACGTGCGCAACCTGGTCGTCGTGGGGAATCCCCTGCCTTCGCTCCATCTCACGTTGGGCCCCTCTCTCTGCCGAGTCCGGCTCGGGCGACGCCGACGACGACCGTTGCGCACTTCCTCCTGAACGGGAACGCTTGGAGCCAGTACCTGTTCCCCGGCCTCCGGATGTCGTTCGGCCCTGCCTGGTGGGCACTGCTCGGACTCGCAGGGGCCGGACTGTTGGTCGGTGCACTGCTCGGCCCCGATCGGGTGCCACGCATCCTCGGCTGGGTCGGCCTGGTGGCAGGGGCCGTCTTTCTGGTGACGCCCCAGTACCTCACCATCCTGGGTGCCCCCGTCTTTTTCGTCGACAACGTCCGCTACGCCGACCCTGCCATCGTCCTCGGTCTCGTCCTCCTGCCGCTGATCCCTGTGCTGCGGGCCGGCAGGCGGTGGTGGGGGCGCTCATCGCCTACCTTGCGATACTGGCGGCGACCCAGTTCGACGGGACGATCTGGCCCATCACCTTCTTGTCCGGCGATTCAGTTTCCGATCGGGGGCCTGGACTCCCTCATCGGTCTGCTGTTCGGGGTGGTGGTGTCGCGGTGGGTCCATCTTCCGTCGCCGCGATCCGACCCCGTTGGAAGCCCCACTCGGTGGGGCGCTCGGGCTCGCGCTGGTGGCGGCCGGCTTCGGCCTCCAGCAGTTCTACCTTAGCCCATCGCTATACCGGACCCGGTGTGCATTGCCAGCGCGATCACCACTCCAGGATCGCCGTAGCGGGCGACTTCGCCCAGCTCCAGTACGTTTTCTACGGGCGGAACCTGGCCAATTACGTCCAGTACATCGGCCAACCAGAGCCGCACCACGGCTATGCACGGATAGCCAGCTGCTCGGAATGGCGCCGGGCCCTCGACGCAGGACGCTACGACTATGTCGTGACCAGTACCGGCCTGATTTCCTCACCCCCGGGTCCTCGACGCACCGCCCGCCCCCTTTGACGACTGGACCGCCACCGACCCGGCAGCCACCTTGATCGGACGCCAAGCGGTCCCAATCCCGCGCCCAGCGGGTCTACATCGGGTACTCGCTCTTCAAGTTGAACGGTCCACTCGATCCCGGGGGCTGCAAAAAGGCCGGCACTCCAAGCTCGACGTGATCATGGCCGATCCGCTCGGGCCGCCCGCGCCGGCCACGACGTCGATCCTGTAGCGGGGGCTGTCCCGAACGAGTACGCTGCCTTGCTGTTCCAGTGGGCGGGCCCGGTCGGCCCGACGCCGAAGTGCGGAAGAGGGGGCCGCGACATGCGCCGTACCACCGTCGACATCGCCCTCCCCGTGCTCAACGAGGAGCAGAGCCTCGCGGACCACGTCCGCACTCTGGTGGCGGAGCTCGCGGACAGCGTGCGCCTACGACTGGTCGCTCACGATCGTCGACAACGGGAGCACGGACACCTCCTGGGAGATCGCCCGGCAGTCGCGGCCAGCCAGCCGACGCATCCGGGCGCTGCGTCTCGCTCGGCGCGGACGCGGCGGCGCTCTCAAAGCGGCCTGGACATCAAGCAACGCCGACATCATGGCTTACATGGATATCGACCTCTCCACTGACCTGGCCGCGCTCGGCGCCGCTGCTCGATCCGATCGCGTTGTCCGAGGCGGACATCTGTATCGGGTCCCGCCTGGATCCTTCTTCGCAGGTGACGCGGGGCATGCGGCGCGAGGCGATCTCGCACGTGTACAACTGGATCGCCCGGGCCGTGCTGCGCTACGGGGTGCGGGACGCCCAATGCGGGTTCAAGGCCGTCAGCCGGCAGGTGGTGAACTCAGTCGTGCCGCTGGTGATGGACGACAGCTGGTTCTTCGACACCGAGCTGCTGGTGCTGGCGTGGCGGCGCGGGATGCGGCTCAAGGAGGTCCCGGTCCGCTGGGTCGAGGACGACGACTCCCGGGTGCGGATCGTGAACACCGCCATCGATGACTTGCGGGGGATCTGGCGCCTGGCACGCCACCGCGACGGCCACCTGGCCGTGGAGGGGACGGCGCCGATCCGTGAACGGGTGCTCGAGTCGACGCCCGGCTGCCCACCCCCCGATTCCGCTCGGCGCTCTTCCGATCCGGTGGGCGACGGTTCGTGAAGCGAACGAAGAGCCCCGCTGAGCCCTCCCTGGCCGCGCTGCCAACGGGCGTGTCCGCCGGCGAGGTATTCGATCACGGCGCGGCCGGGTACGAGGACGCCGTCGACCGGTCGATCTCGTTCACCGGTCGCAACGCCTCCTTCTTCGCCGAACGCAAGGTCGACCTCCTCGACGAGCTGCTCCGGTCGCAGGGCAGGAGCTGAACGGCTCGGTCGTCCTCGACGTCGGGTGTGGAACCGGAACGACGGACCAGCACCTGGCACACCGGGTCAAGGAGCTCAGCGGGGCTGACGTTTCCGAGGAGATGCTCACGGTGGCCCGCCGAAACGTCCCCGGAGTCGAGTTCCGCTCCTACGACGGGCGGACGCTCCCTTTCGCGGCAGGCACTTTCGACCTGGTCCTCGCCATCTGCGTCCTCCACCACGTCCCACCGCCTCAGCGGCCGGAGTTCGTCTGTGAGCTCGCACGGGTCACCCGCCCGGGCGGGCACGTCGTCGTCTTCGAGCACAACCCCTTCAATCCGCTCACCCGTCGCGCCGTGCGAGGGTGCGAGCTGGATGCAGGCGTGGCGTTGGCCCGCGCCGGGGACGTACGCCGGCTGTTGTCGGGCGTTCGGGCCGAGGTCTGCTGTAGCGACTACTTCCTCTTCACGCCGTTCGGCGGGCGGATCGGGCCCTCGGCCGACCGCTGGTTGCGTCGGCTCCCGCTCGGCGGGCAGTACGTGGTGATGGCGGAGACCACCTGAACGACGAGCGGCATGGCTGTGGTCCGGCTACCGGCTCGGCCACTCGCTCACAAATGGGTGGCGCTCCGGGGGGCCTGGCGATCGAAGTGCCCCCAAGCTGCGCGGCCCCCGTGGGATCACCTGCTGAACACGTTCAGATGGTGTTCCTGGGCGATGCGGGCCTGGTGCCGGATGAAGCCAGGAGAGGCCAGGACGTCTATTCCGTATACCACCGCGAAGTCGGACGACCGGTCGAAGTTCTTGAGAACGCTGACGGCTCGCACGTCGTAGGCGTGGTCGTCGCGGGCACCCTCGATGCCATAGTGGAACCCGATCACGATCTGGACGACCACCACCACGCAGATCAGCCAGGTCATGACGGCGACACCGCGATGCGCCTCGATGGCCCCGACTCTGTGACGCCCGGCGGCGCCGGGCGCCGTCGGGCCTTCACCCCCGACGACCGTAGCGGCCTTCCGCCGGCCGAGCAGCGCCAGAAAGATCCCAATGGGTATGAGGAGGTCGTACGTCGTGTACCGGGACTGGCTTGCGGCGGAGTAGCCGAAGATGATCCGCCCATCGGTGATCATGAGGACGAACAGCAGTCCCACGCAGATCAGGGCCACCCCGATCGGGCTCCCGCTTCGCTCGTCCCGCCGGATCCCGAACAGCACCAAAGTGGCAGCAGCCAGTACCAGGATGACCGCGCCGACCAGCAGGACGGCATTGTTGCCCGGTCCTCTCAGGTGCTGGGGAACGCCGACGATGTCGCCCACGGCAAAGACGTAGAACTTCACCGCAGCTCGCGGATTCTGGAAGATGTACCGGTGGTAGGGCGAGCCCGAAGCCGTGTCGAAGCCGATGAAGTAGACAGCGACGGTCGCCAGGGCCGCCCCGATCCAGACCACCACGAACCTCGAGCTTCGTCGACGGTGGTAGAGCAGGACCAGACCGGCCGGCCAGATCAGCAGGCCCTGCAGCGAGGAGAAGCTTCCGATTACGGCAGCGATGAGGGCCCCGAGGAAGGCGAGCCAGGTCAAACTGATCCGATCCACCAGGTAGAAGGCGGCCGCCATCGACACCAACACCAGGTACCAGGCCATCTGGAATCCCCACAGCATGTTGCCGTACTGGACCGAACGACAGCATCAGGAAGGCCACCGGGCAGTAGTACAGCCACGGCGTATCCGGCGAGCGTCGCTTGTGGGTCAGGATGACCAGCGCGGTGGCCGCCACCAGCATCAGAGCGCCCAGGTACTCCTCGGTGTGGACGTTGAAATGGGTCGTGCGGGACAGTGCGATCACGACGAGGTTGGGGAAGAAGATCCGGTTCTCGTTGTGCTGGGTCCACAGTGAACTCCAGTCGAAGAGGTTGGTGTAGGAGTTGCGGATCACCGTCACGTCGTCCCACTGGTCGCCCTCGATGACGTTGACGCCGTAGTGGGCCACCAGCCAGAGGAAAAGCCCGAGCGGCACCGCGAACCCCAGCAGCGTCAGCACCCGGACCAGCGTCGGGTCCAGCCGGTCGACCAGCCGGTCCCGATCCCTCAGGGGTCCCGAAGGGTCGACGACACCCTCCCGGGGTGCGCCCTCGGTCACGGCCTCGGTCACCGGCGTCGTCAGGACCGGCGCCGCCGGGAGCGCCGCACCAGCCCGATCACGAAGACGTCCCACAACGCAGCGATCCCACCCGACACATGGACCTTGGAGCCTCCCACATCGCTCCAGGCGTCGAGCGGCACTTCGAGGAACGTCCGGGCAGGAAGGCCGGGCACCCCGCGGGTCCCGTCGAACAGGCGTTGGCACAGCAGCACGTCGAACGACCACGCCGACCGGAACGGCTCTTCCAGCGCGGCAGCGAGGGTCGGACCGACCCGAAAGACCTTGGCGCCGCATTGCGTGTCGTAGACGGCCACCCCGAGGGCCCACGAGGCGAGCGTCGCATAGACCCGACCGGTGTAGTGCCGGAACGCGCTCCGCTCGATGTGACTGCCGAGGCGGGCCATGCGCGACCCGAACACTGCCGACAGGTCGTCTCGCTGCTGGAGGATCCGGACGAGCTCGAGCAGCCCGGCGCCGGGGGTCGCCAGGTCCGCATCGAGATATCCGACGATGCTCGCATCGCCGTCGAGGGCCTGCCGGAGCCCCAGACGGACGGCCTCCGCCTTGCCGACGTTGCGGGGCAGGTCGAGGACCTCGACGCGGTCGAGCTCGCGGCCAGGCACCGGAGGATGCGCCCGGTCCCGTCCGTCGATCCGTCGTTGACGAAGAGGAGCCGAACGCGACCAACGTCGGCGAGCTCGGCGAAGGCACCGACGTCGAGCCGTTCCTCTTCGTCGAAGCACGGCACGACGATGACCGGTAGGTCGGCGCGATACACAGGTTCCGGCGGGGACGGTGCCGACTGCGCAACGCGGCCGCTCGCCACCGGGGGTCGCAGCGGCCGTGCTCCGCCGCCGCCACCCCGCCAGGACGAGCAGGCCAGCGAGGAACGCCGCGCTCCCGGCCGCCAGCACGATCCCGACCGTGAACGTCTTCGGCCAGTACCGCAGGACGATCGTGTGGGCACCGGCAGGGACCCGGGCCTGCAGCATCATGCCTGCGTACGGAGCGAGATGCAGCGGCCTGCCATCCATGGTGGCGCTCCAGCCCGGCACGTTGGACAGGTGGAGGCGGAGCGCCTGCGGGGCCCCGGACGACGTGGTCAGTCGCCACTCGGAGGGACCGGGGTGCTGAACGGGCACCGGCGTCCGACCGTCCGGTCGACCGGGAACGAGCCCGACTCCAGCGGCGCCAGCGTCGCCTCGCCCGCTCCCGGGATCCGGTACAAGTCCTCGTCGCCGACCTGCCGAACGAAGGTCCCGCCGGTGGGACCGGGCGCACCGCGCTTTTCGCAGCACATAGCTGATCCCGAACCGGCGAGCCTCGTCGGCGCTGGTCACAGCCGGGCAGAACGAGTTGAGCCCCGGGTTCCCACCTCCGGTACCGGTAGCTGCCAACCATGCGCTGAAGTACTCCTTGGGCATGATCGGGTCGTAGACGCTGAGTTTCGTGCACCTGGTAGACGCCGTTGATGTTCGGAACGAGTCCGATCGTGCAAACCGGACTACCGAACCCGACAGTGGCGGACCCCACTTGGTCTCGAACCGAATGTGCCGCCGCTGTCTGAGGAAACGACGTGGCGCTCGACTCGACCATCGTCGCACCCGCACTGACGAGGAACGTCGCTTGAGAGCCCAGGAGCAGCACGCCGGCAACCAGACCCGAATGCTCGAGAACGAGCCGCGGCAGTCGACGCACCACCGGAACGTTGACGTCATCGCACTCGAACGACGAGGCCGTCGGTCTACCCAGAACAGGAACGCCGCTGCTGCCAGGCCGGCAACAATCTCCACAGCCGGCCAGATGAAGCTGTGCGACCGAACCGAAGTCTGCACCGGGTTCAAATCACGACGTCCCAGTAGCCAGAGAAGGCCAAGCGATACGGCAGCAACGCCGAACCCAGCAGTCAGCCAACGGGCCGCATCCCGAGCGCGGCCAGCGGTGACAACTGCGTCGATTCCGTACCCGCCGAGCACGGCGATAGCAAGAGCCATCGGCATGGCAGAGCGAACCAGGTTCACTTCGCCGAGAAGGGGAAGATGGCCGGTCAGCTGGGAAACGGAGCCGGCGAACACGAGCACCATGCAAACGAGGGTCACGACGGCGAACCCCTGGACCTCACGGGAGCGGCGCTTGACGAAGACCGCCATGCCGGCGAGCACGAGAGCGCTCACGCCGACGTACAGGGCAGTCTCGGTATAGAAGGCGGAATAGCCGAATGCCACGATGTGGCCATTTCGGACGAGCGGCAAACCGTCGAAGGCCTGGAACGCCAGGTAGAGCATGGTATGAACGGACAGGGCTCCCCCGTTGCTGGAGAGGCTGCGGACCGAGGCTCGGCTCAATTGGAAGCTCGGCAAGGCGAACGGCGCGGCGAGGGCGATGCCAGCTGCGGCTGCGGCAAAGAGGAACAGGGCCGGCCGGAGGATTGGTCCGCTGCCACCCATCCAACGTGCCCGACAAAGCAGCACGTAGGCGAAGAAGACGGCCACCGTCAACAACAGCACGACGAACCCTTCAGGGGCACCGCCGTAGAGGGCGAATGAGATGGAGACAGCGAGACCCACGAGGCAACCGGCTCGATGGCGCCCGCGCACGAGCAGGATGCCGAAGGCGAACATCCACCCTCCCCAGCACATCACCGAGGGGAAGGGAAAGCCGAGCCACGCGGCGATGGGACCGCTGAGCTGGAACACCGTGCCGACTGCCGCGCTTGCCACTACGCCCATCTTGAGCACCCGGCCCAGGAAGTAGGCCCCGGTACCGGCCGCCAACAGATCCGCCACAACGCCCGCCGTGAACGTGTACCGCAGTGGAACCAGGTAGCCGACCAGGGAAGAAAGGCTGAGGGGCCCGGACTGCCAGTTGAATGCCAGGGGCATGCCCAGTCCGGCGTACGGGTTCCAAAGGGGGAGATGTCCTTGGTGCACCTGTTGCCAGACCATCGTCTTCCAGGGGATCAATGAATCGATCAGATCGCCGTATTGGAGGCTCTGGATCGCCACGCCCGGCTGCTTGGTCAACCCGACGAAGCTCAACAGATCGAAGGGGCCGAGGATCCTCCCATGGACGAACTCCGGCACCAACAGCGCGAGCCCGCTGGCGATGACCCACGCCACACCCACGAGGTCTCGGTGGCGGAGCAACCAACCGGGGCGGCTCGAATGTCGGCCATCCGCCGACGGAGCGGTGCTGGGCTCAGCGAGCGCGACCGGACCCCCCCGCCTGCCCTGCCACCAGGACTTCTCTGTGCACCCGGGAAGCGTAACATCGGGTCCTTCCCCTGGTTCCTCGGTATCGGAGAAGATCCGAGGACACCGAAAGGGGAACCGGAACCTGGCTCATTGCCTCCGAGCGGTGGAGGTGGGGGCCGCGCTCAGGCGCTCTGAACCGCCACACGGTAGACGGTTGCGCAACCGAAGTGCCGGACCGACAGGAGGACCGGTCCGAGGACCCCTGAGAGATCGTGAGGGTGCTGGCAGTCGGCGAGCAGGAACCGGGCACCACTGGCATCGACCAGCTCGACCGATTCGGCCGAGCTGAGCTCTCCCGAGAACAAGGCCTCAGTGAGGCTCACCCGTCGGTCATAGTCGGGAGTCCACGAGAAGATGCCCACCCAGGTCTTGCGGCCCGTTTCGGCGGGCACGACCTGCCCCAGGTACTCCGGCGCGAGCACGGCCCCGGCCAGCGGGGCGTCCCCCAGGTAGGTCAAAGCGCGTTCTTCCCCCGCCGTGATGAAGTACGGCTCGCGGCCGAAGACGGAAGTGTTCCCCACCGACCGGGCGGAATTGAGGTTCCGCAGTCCCGAGGGCAGGAGGAGTGCCACGACGACAGCCGTACCGACGAGCACCTTCAGGCGGTTCCCCAGCGGGATGCGAAGAGTGCTCAACCCGGCGACGGCGAGCACGGCGAGCGGCAGGCTCAGGCCCTGGAGCGCATGAAGCGGGTAGGTGCCCACGTGCGCTTCGTCGATGACGGCGTAGACGGCGAGAGCGACGACGGGCCGAGCGTGTACGGCCACCGATTGGAAGGAGCGTGGACGGAACCGGTATGCCAGCAGCGCCGGAAGGCCGAGCGGGACCAGTGACACCACGACGGAGAGGAGGGGGACCCCACCCGAATTGACATGGCCCGAGCGGGCCCACACCGGATCGAGGTGGCTCAGCAACCCGTAGTAGAGCAAGGGAAGAGCCGCGGCGATCCCCGTGACAACCGGGAGACGCCAACGACCGGCAGCTCCGCCGAGGCCGAAGGCCAGTTCCGACACGACGAGGATTCCGAGCAGGGTCGCGCCCTGCCACGGCTGGAGCCACCCGCACAGCAGCGCCCACAGAGGGGCCCGAAACCCGATTCGACCCGCTGAGCGGTCCCGCTGGTAGGCACACAGGGCAAAGGCCAAGGCAGCCACCGACAAGCGCGGTGAAGGGGTAACCCCACAGGTACAGCACCGCCCACATCTCGTTGCCGACCACGGGTACATAGAAGGCGACATGCGACGGGAGCGAGATCGCCCGGATCACTTCTGAGGTTACCGGCGGGACGTAGAAGAGGGCGAGCACCAATGCGACCCGCCGCTGCCCGGTTCCGGTCAGGATCCGGTGCACGAAGGGAGCGGGTCGCAGCGAAGAGGACGACCACGGCGACCGGTTTCCACAGCAGATAGGCAGCTGACGCGCTGAGCCCGCACCTGGCGACGAGGCCCGAGATCGCCAGGCCGGGATGGAAGTAGTCGGCCGCACTCGGTCCCGTCATGAACGGATCGGAGATGAGCATGTGACGAGCGGCCTCTCGGACCCACCCGAGGTACTGCATCTGGTCGCCGATGTACGGTCCGTCGGTACCGGTCCAGAGATGGGTCGGGCTGGCCTCGGCGAGGAGGAAAGCCAGCAGCCACACCGACAGCCCCGCCAAGACGACGAAGACACCGATCTCGAAGGGGTCGATCCTCCACCGCCGGACCGTCGCCGTCGGGGACCTTCGGGAAGCCGCCCCCGGTAGGTCGATCGACACCGAGTAACCCCCGCCAGGACGTGACATCGCTTGTCGGGCGTCTGCCCGCTACCCGCTCGGGTTGTGGACGGTCTCCGTGGCCTCGACGACTCCGTGTGCCGGTCGGACGCCGTCGTCGTCGGCCCTGGCTACCTCGGGGAGGACCTGGTCACCCCCCAGCGACCGGTCACCTGACGCACCGGCCCGCACCGGCCTCGGCGTGGCCTCGAGCGAAGCCCGAGCCCGGGCCCTCGCCCGGCCCCCCCACCAGCTCATCCGGTTCTTCAGCCGCAGGAGCGGGCGCTCGAAGCCGAAGTAGCTGATCGTGGCCACCGGGATGGTGATCGTGATCACAGTGAGCGACAAGAGCACGAAGGAGGTGTTGCCGCCCCGCCAGCCCGTCCACTTGAAGACCTGGGTGATCAGGTCCTCGTGCCAGAGATAGAAGCCGTACGAGATCACGCCGAGACTGGCGAGCGGCCACGAGCGTAGGAACCGGTGGATCAGGTGGTCTCCTGCGGCCCGAACACGGCCGGCAAGAGGAGGAACAGCGCGGTACCAGTCCCTCGAGCGCCTGGCGCTCGAGGTTCATCCGGAGGCTCACCACATACAAGATGTCGTGGTTGCTCATCACGTCCGCCACCACCAAGAAGGCGGCAACCGCCACTGCCGAGTGGTCCAGCAACTTCGCCGACCGCAGAAGGATCTGCTCGAGCGGTGCTCGGTGCTCCAGGCACTCAGCACGGCCAGCAGCATGCCGAGCCCGAACACATCGAGGTAGGCGGCAGCCAGTTGACGAGCAGGGTCGAGTACGGAGGCTGCGTGAGACAGTGGGGTGCACACACCGCCACCACCTTTCCGTTCACCACTCTGCTGACGGGGATCAGGATCGCCCAGGTCCGGAACGCGATGCTGACGAGATAGAGGACGGCGATCCCGCCGAGTCCCCACAAGAGCTGGCGGCGGGGACTGCGCGGGTGACTGGCGACTAGGAGGGCGAAGACCGGGAGGAAGAAGTAGAAGGCCATCTCGGTGCAGAGCGTCCAGGCTTGGGTGATCCCATAGAAGACGGCCGTCGGGAAGTAGATCTGGAGGAACAGGTAGTGGACGGCCGGCCCCTGCCAGCCCGGTCCGAGGCTGATGAGGTGGAGCACGTAGGTCAGCAGGGTCAGCGCGAGCCAATAGGCGGGAATGATCCGGAGCAGCCTTCGCTGGAAATACGTCCGCAGGTTCGGACTCTCGCTCCGATAGGTGCGAGAGCGCGAAGGGGCCGGTACATGAGGAAACCCGAGATCATGAAAAAGACCGACACGCTCGTGTCGAGCCGGCTCGTGTAGGCGCCGAGGAAGGACCGCGAACGTGAACCCGGAGGCCCAGGCCGTATGGCACAGGAGGATGGACATGGCCGAAATGGCGCGGAGCCCGTCGAAGCACGGGAAATGGCGGGGCTTGCCCGAGGCGATCTCCCTAGCGGCGGGGTCAGCCGGCGTACGAGTTGGCATCTCGGCTGTCGCCGGGCCGGGCGGCCGGCCAGGCGACGGTCCTCCGTCTACCTCGCTCACTCGTCTGCCGGTCTGTTGCACCGTACCTCGGCCGTGCGATGGGATGGTGGCCTGCACTGGACGGCGTCGGCACCCAAACGTGGGCGACGCCGACGCGCAGGCGTCCTCGGGCTCCCGAGTATGGCCCATCGGCACCCTCTCTGCGTCTGCGCCGGCTGGCGCCGGCGGCTCACCAGTGCCGTTCGGGCTGGTTCCCCCTGGTCACTGCAGACGGTGGTCACCCTGGTCAGGGGAGCGGCGACCCTCCGGAGTCTCGTGCCGCTCCCGGAGCGGTGCGGCTCTTGCCCGGCACGCGCGACGCTACGCTCTCACCCACTGCGGTGGGGCCCGACCCGTCTCCGGCGGGCCCCGGAGTGCCGGCGCGAGGGCCGAGGGGAGGTGAACGTGGACCTGGGATCGAAGCACGAGGATGCCGCCGTCGAGCCCTCGCCTCCGGAAGCCGTCAGGGTCCAGCCCCGCAGCGTCGGCCGGGTTGTCGCCCTTGACGGGCTCCGCGGGGCCACGGTGATCATCGTCTTCGTGTCCCACCTCGAGGTGATCCTGCCGATCCCCCGGGTCGCCGTCGTTCCGGGCGGGACGGTCTCGCTCGACTCGTTCTTCGTCTTGAGCGGGTTCCTGATCACCGCCCTGATGCTCCGCGAGCAGGCCAGGACCGACCGGCTCAACACGCCTGGCTTCTACCGCCGACGGGCCATCCGGCTGTTGCCTCCGCTGGTCGCCGTCCTCGTCGGCACAGTCGATCTTCGCCTACCTGTCGGGCGTGTCCTTCCACGAGGAATGGACGTCCCTGCTGTCGGTCGGCTTCTACTACTCGAACTGGAAGCTCGCCTTCAACTCGAACGCCCTCGGGGGCAACATCGCGCCGGGGCTCCAGCATCTGTGGTCGCTCGCCCTCGAGGAGCAGTTCTACCTGATCTGGCCGTGGGTGACGATCTACTTCCTGAGCATCCGCGGACGGCTCAGACCGTCGTCATCGTCCTGGTCACCATCATCGTCGCCATCTCGGTCCACCGCGGCGCTTCATGTACCACGGGATCCAGCTCCTGGTACGCCGACTTCATCCGGACCGACACCCGGGCGGACGGGATCCTTCTCGGCTGCCTGGTTGCCCACGTGCTGGATACGTGGGCGCGAACCCAAGCGGGCGGTCGCGCTGTGCGGGACCGTGGCTGCGATCTTCCTCGCTGATCTGCCTGCCCGCTGGTGAACACGGCGGGGCCGTTCCTCGTACTACGGGGGCATCAACGCCATCGACCTGGCTTGCGCCCTGGTGATCCTGGCCCTGGTCGATGGGAAATGGAGGGGCACCTTCTTCTTCAACTTCCGAGGCTTCGTGATCCTCGGGACGGTGTCCTACGCCTTCTACCTCTGGCACCTACCGATCTTCTTCGCCGTTCACTACTACGGGCACGGCTGGGCCGCATGGCTGCGGGTCGTCACCGCCGTCTCCCTCACGCTCACCATGACGGCACTGTCGTGGTTGTTGATCGAAAAGCCCGCGCTGGAGTGGAAGGACCGCCTCGAAGGCCACGGCTACATCGCAGCGTCTCTCGCTCGCCACCCTGTTCAGCGGCGCCCGTCGACGACAGCCGCTGTAAACCCGGACCGGTACCGCCGATCTCCGGCGCCCGGCGGCCTTCGGGAGTTGCGGCGACCACTGGACCCCAGCCGGTCACCCTTCCGGGGTCCGGAGGCGGGTAGTAACCTGGGCGGCGACTGATCCAGCCGCGACGGACATCGACCCGGCAACGAGGACATTGCGTCGAGGATTCCGTCGGTGGCGTCGGAAAGGGGGGTGTCATGAGAGATCAGGTAGGAGTCGCCGGGGTCGGCATGACGCCGATGAACCGGCGCGACCTCGAACCGGCGACGATGGCGGCACAGGCCGCACGAGACGCTCGTCCGACGCCTCTGTCGCACCGTCCGACATCGGCCTCGTGGTCGTCGGCAACGCCATGGGAGGCCGTCTCAACGGCCAGGGCTGCATCAGAGGCCAGTCATGGCTTCGGGGACTCGACCTTCACGAGGCCGGTGTCATCAATGTCGACAACTCCTGTGCCGGTGGGTCCTCCGCCATGCACGTCGGGGTTCTGGCCGCCTACGCCGGGCGAGTCGCCGGTCCTGGTGGTCGGCGTCGAGAAGATGTGGATCGGGGACCGGCTCGCCACGCTCGCCGGGATCGCCGACGCTCTCCCTCGCCGACGAGCGCCGGCATCTTCGAAGCCGACCTGGGGGACCGGAGCATCTTCATGGAGCAGAACGCCGGTGGACGTGCCACCAGCTCGACGACCGGGGGACGACCCGAGAGGAGATCGCCGCCACTGCCGTAAAGAGCCGGCGCATGGGAGCGCCAACCCGCTTGCCCAGCTCCAGAGCGAGGTGACCGACGCACGGGGTACCCGGCGCGCCCCAGTCGTGGCCGGTTCACTCACCCGCCTCATGTGCTCGTCGTTCACCGACGGCGCAGCGGCCGCGGTCCTCGTCTCGGGTGCCGAGGCGGGCACACCCCGGGTGCTCGCCTCGACGGTCCGATCGGGCATCGGCGAGCCGGCTACCACGAAAGGCTCGGAAGCGTGGCCGAGGAGGCCTGGAAGGTGGCGGGTGTCGGCCCCGAGGATGTCGACGTGATCGAGGTTCACGACGCCACCAGCGCCGAGGAGCTCTACGCCGTCGAGTCACTCGGCTTCTTCCCGCCAGGTGAGGCCGGGCGGCGACGATGTCCGGATCCACCAGCCCGGGGGGCACCGCGGTCTGTGTCAACCCGAGCGGCGGGCTTGTAACCCGTGGGCACCCCCTCGGGGCGACCGGGCTCTGCCAGATCTTCGAGATCGTCCAACAGCTGCGCGGCCGGCTCGGGACCACGCCAGGTCGAGGGCGCCCGGATCGGGGCATCCGTCAACACGGGGGGCATCATCTCCGGTGACGCCGCGCTCGGCCAGCGTCCACGTCCTCGCCTGCGGCTGAGACGGACCCCCCTCACCAGGGCCCGGTGACCGGCGGACCGCCGTTCACGTGAAGTGTCTCACCCGAGACGAAGCTTGCCGCGTCGGAGGCCAGGAACAGAACGGGGTAGGCGATCTCCTCGGGGGTGCCTGCCCGGCCGCTGGGCGTTGCGCTCCCGCCCACCTCGTCAGGATCGCGCCGATGGCCTGCATGGCCCGGACGAAACCGTCCGATCTTCACGAACCCGACGCAGACACAGTTGACCCGGACGCCGCTCTCACCGTAGGCGGCGGCCATGGTCCGGGTAAGGCTGTTCACTCCGGCCTTGGCCATGCCGTAGGGACCGAGGCCCGGCATTGCTGTCTCGCTCGCCACCGACGAGATGTTGACGATGCTCCCCCGGCCCGCGCCATCATGTGCAGGGCCGCCTGGCGGGAGAGCACGAAGGCACTGCGCAGGTTGAGGGCGATCGAGTTGTCGAACTCGTCGGTGGTCCACTCGTCCAGCGGGAAGCTCTTGCTGCCGCCGGCATTGTTCACCAGGATGTCGATGCGACCGAACTCGCTCGATGGCGGTCCGATCAGGGCGAGGCATTCCTCGGGCCTGCGCACGTCGGTCCGGCGCACGAGCACCTGTCGCCCGAGCCGAGCGAACCTCTTCGGCACACTGCTCCAGGTTGGCGAGCCGTCGGCTCGCCACTACGACATCGGCGCCGTGCCGAGCCAAGATCAGAGACGTTGCATGACCGATACCCGTTCCTCCGCCGGTCACGACGGCGACCCGATCGCCCAGATTGAAGCCATCGGCCGTCATGCGAAGCTCCAAGCGTCAGGCGTCTCCTCGGCCCCGGAGGGGCTCAGGCCTGCTCGGCCCCGCAGGGGCTCAGGCCTGCTCGTCGGCGCGGGGCTCCGCCAACATGGTGTCCGCCGAGGCGGCGGGCGGGACGGTTGCCGGCCCATCGGCTACGGCGGCGGTCCGGCTGGCCAGCACGTTCCGGTAGGTGAGGAAGCCGGCGATGACCAACGCGACGAAGGCGATCAGCGCTGCGACAGCCCCTCTGGCGTGGTAGTGGCCCTTCGCCTTCTTCTGACCGGGGGATATAGCTGGGCAGGTGGTGGATCGAAACCGTGAGGTACTCGACGGCGACGAACGCGGCCAGCGCCCCGATGATGACCAGGAGGACTACGGGTAGCCATTTCATGGGGCTCGACTGTAGCGGACGACGAGCGGTGCGCTCCAGGGCAATCCCTGGTCACTGCGGCTCCGCCCGGGTGGCGACGACGCCGCTCTCGTGCAACCGCCGGAGGAGCCGACTCGGGCTCCAACCTCGCCCGCAGACGTCCGACCTGCTCGCCGGTCAGCGCCGAGCGGACAGGGCGACCCGTGCCCGATGGACCTCGAGCGGCAGCTGCAGGCGCTTGCCGAGCAGTGCGACCCCGGGCGCGAACGACTCGGTCACGAGGACGCACGAGCACTCGGAGATACGGTCAAACGCCTCGGCGACGTCGAAGCCGGGTGAGAACATCCGGAGCTGGGCGAGCAACCGCTCTGCTGGGACCCGCTCCAAGAAGTCGTCGAACCCGCCGCTGGCGAGGCGGCGCTCGCCGGAGCGGACCGGGCCGGGTATACCGGGCTCGTCGCCGGAGACCAAGTAGTCGAAGTAGGAGTGGACACGCGGAAGCGGGTCGCGAAGCACCGTCACGGTGAAGGTCCGGGGCGGCAGCGACAATTGCTCGGCGGGACGGTGCGACCTGCCGTAGAAGTAGGCGCCCTCCTCGAGGAGGGACCGGTCATAGGAGACGAAGCCGTAGGTGCCACTGACCGTGCGGTGCAACCTCGACTCGGTCATCCGGCGGTAGACCGCCAGCGGCGGCTCACCGCCGAGCGCCAGGAAGCTCAAGTGGAGGCTGGTCCCCGCCGTCTTGCGCACGTGGTAGCAGTAGATGCGCTGGCTGCCGTCGGGAAGCTCGTAGGTGCGCGCCAGCCGCCGGAACGTCGGGTCGGTGCGAATCGCCCAGGCGTCACGCAGGGCCGACGCCCCCCGCCGGAAAGACCGGCCGAGGCCGGCCCATGCGGACGGCCGCCCGGGCCCACCGGCGCCGCCGGCCAGCGGGGCCTCCTCGCTCACGGCGGAGCACTCTAGCCTCGGTGGCGCCCCCCCCGGCTCGACGCTGTTCCGAATCAGAGGCCGAAGAACCACATTCCCGTGCGGCGTGCCCCGTCCCGCAAACCCTCGACCCCGACCGCGGCCGCCCGCGCTCGCAGTCGGCGGCGGAGGCCGACGGGGACCAGCAAGAAGCCGCCCGCCACGACCATTGCCCACCCGACCGCCACCAGGGGGCGGATGTCGAGCCCGGTGAACGGCAGTTCGGCCACCGGGCCGCCAGCGTCGGCAGCGTCGGCAGCCTGCAGCGCGGTCCGGGCAGGTGCCCCGGGCTCGGCGGTCGTGGAAAACGGCAGCGGCGCAGTGCCGGGTGGAGTAACGCCACCCCCGGCCCCGGTCGGGCAGGTGCTGATCGTCTTGCGGGTGCCTGCCTGGCGCGTCCACGGTGCCGGTCCGACGAGAGCGTCTGCCTGGAGCACCCCGCAGAAGGCAGGGAAGGGGAGCGTCAGCTGTCCGCTGGTTCCGGTCACGGCGGCAACGGTCGGCTTGCCCGGCACGAGCGGCTCGCCGACGTACAGCATCCACTCGCAGCTCGGCTGCGAGGGTGGACAGCTGGGCGTCGGTATGGTCAGCTGTACCTGGTGGATGGCGTTGTCGATCCGGAGAACCGGGTAATGCACATGCCGGTTGCCCGCCCACGCCGTGTCGGTGAAGACGAGCGCTGCCCCGAGAGCCACGAGCGACGTGGCCACCACTGCCCCCACCCTGTACGCCCTCGTCTTCACTGTGCCCTCGTGACCAGTTATGACCGTCCCTCACCCACGGTAAACCAGGCCGATCCTCAGTTGCCAACCTTTCGCCTGGGAATTCGCTGCTGCCAGAGGACAGATCGTCAAATGTGACGACGTCGAGGACGGGAATTGGAGACGCCACAGCACAGCGTGACCGCGACCGGCTATCCGGGACCTGCCGACCGCGCCTAGATTTGGACCGGTCGGATCGTTAGAAGTCGGGGGGCCACGCCACGATGAGCGCCAACAAGGCCGCCAACAAGAAGAAGCGCATCGGGATCCTCGTGGTGGCCTACAACGCCGCTCGCACCCTGGCCAAGGTGCTCGACCGCATCCCCGACGAGATCCGGTCCGACATCGAGGAGGTCATCGTCAGCGACGACCACAGCCAGGACTCGACCTACCTGGTCGGCCTCGGCTACCAGCAGGTCTCGGACCTGCCGATCACCCTGATCCGCCAGCCGCAGAACCTCGGCTACGGCGGCAACCAGAAGGCCGGCTACGACCTGGCCATCGAGCACGGGCTCGACATCGTCGTCATGCTCCACGGCGACGGCCAGTACGCGCCCGAGTCGCTGCCCGACATCGTGGCCCCCTGCTGGCCGGCGAGGCCGACGCCGTGTTCGGCTCACGGATCATGATCAAGGGAGCGGCCCGCCGGGGCGGGATGCCGCTCTACAAGTACGCCGGGCAACCGGATCCTCTCCCGGTTCGAGAACGCCGCGCTCGGCACCGACCTCACCGAGTTCCACTCGGGCTACCGGGCCTACTCGGTCGAGGCCCTGAAGCAGATCCCGTTCGCACCAGAACTCCGACGGCTTCAACTTCGACACGCAGATCATCATCCAGCTGCACGACGCCGGGATGCGGATCGCCGAGGTGCCCATCCCCACCTACTACGGCGACGAGATCTGCTACGTCGACGGGCATCGGGCTATGCCGCCGACGTCACCAAGGACGTGGTCGCCTACCGGCTGCAGAAGGCCGGGTTCGGCGACGGGAGCCGGATCGCCCTCAACGACGAGTACGAGCTCAAGCCCAGCGAGGACAGCTCGCACGGCCGGATCTCGACCCTGCTGACCAGTCGACGCCTCCGAGCAAGATCCTCGACCTGGGCTGCTCGAGCGGCCTGCTGGCCGAGCGCCTCCGGGACATGGGCCACCACGTCATCGGCGTCGACGTCCACGAGCTCGACGGGGTCGGCGAGCGCACGAGTGCCTTCTTCCAGGCCGACCTCAACGAGGGC
The DNA here is from genome assembly GCA_963764555.1 of uncultured Acidimicrobiales bacterium. GTDB lineage: Bacteria > Actinomycetota > Acidimicrobiia > Acidimicrobiales > RAAP-2 > Bog-756. The sequence goes on along the minus strand of CAVXSW010000008.1, from coordinate 20,516 downwards.
ATCCCGCCCGAGGTCGGCACCGGGCTTCGACCTCGTGCTGGTGCCGACGTGCTCGAGCACCTGCGCAAGCCGAGCGCCTGCTGGCGGCAGATCCGCGAGGTGCTCTCGCCCGAGGGCACGGCGATCCTCTGCGTGCCCAACATCGCCCACTGGTACCCACGCATCCGCTCGACCATCGGGCATGTTCGACTACGACCAGCGGGGCATCCTCGACGCCACCCACCTGCGGTTCTTCACCCGACGGAGCATCGCCAAGTTGGTCGAGCGGAACGGCTTCGCCATCCGGCGGCTGGAGCCGGTCGGTCTGCCCCTCGACGCCCTCGGCCTGGAGGGCACCACGGGCCACGTGGTGCGCCTGATCGACCACTCGCTGCTGACCCTGTGGCCGACCATGTTCGGCTACCAGTTCATCGTCGAGGCCGCCTTGAAAGGGGCCTGACCGGCGCCGTCAGTCGGCAGTGGCCAGATCGAGCACTCCGAGGACCAGGTCGACGGCCTCGTCGACCGATGCCTCCGGACCGATGAGCAGGTCGGGGGACTCCGGCACCTCGTAGGGATCGTCGACCCCGGTGAACGAGTCGATGCGCCCCGGCCGACGCCCGGGCGTAGAGGCCCTTCGGGTCGCGCACGGCGCAGCACCTCGACCGGTGCGGCCATGTACACCTCGACGAACGGCAGGCCGGCCTGCCTCGTGGATCCGTCGGGCCAGCTGCCGCGACCGCGGCGTAGGGGCTGATGATGGCCACGATGGCCACCAGGCCGGCGTCGGCGAACAGCCGCGCCACCTCGGCCACCCGCCGGCAGTTCTCCTCGCGCCCGTCCCGGCTGAAGCCGAGGTCGCCGTTGAGCCCGGTGCGCAGGTTGTCGCCGTCGAGCCGGTAGGCGGCCCGGCCCGCCGTGCGACCAGCCGCTGCTCGACGGCGGTGGCCAGCGTCGACTTGCCCGAGCCCGACAGCCCGGTGAACCACACGGTGGCGCCGCCGGCTCCCGAGCGGCCGGGCCCGCTCCTCGCGGGTGACCTGCCCGGGTGCCAGGTGATGTTGGGCGACGACATCCGGCCGACCGACTCAGTCGGGGCCGAGCAGCATGCCGGCGCCGACCGTCGACGTTGGTGTCCTCGGCGGCCAGGATGAACGACCCGGTCGCGCGGTTCCGCCGGTAGCTGTCGTAGAACAGCGGCTGGGTCACCCGCAGGCTCACCCGGCCGACGTCGTTGAGGCCGAGCGTCGTCGGCCTCCTCGTCGCGGTGCAGCGTGTTGACGTCGAGCCGGTAGTGCATGTCCCGGACCACGGCCCGGACCCAGCGGGTGGTGTGCTTGAGGGCCAGGAAGTCGCCGACCTGGACGCGGGCGCTCGGTCATCCAGCAGACCATGGCGTCGAGGTCCTGGCCGACCGCCGGCTGGTTGTGCGGGCCGGCAGATCATGTCGCCCGCGGGAGATGTCGATGTCGTCGGCCAGCCGCATGGTCACCGACATCGGGGGGAACGCCTCGTCGACCGGGCCGTCGAAGGTGTCGATGCCGGCGACCGTGGTGGTGAGTCCCGACGGCAGCACCATGACCTCGTCGCCCGGCGCGGAACACCCCGCCGGCGACCCGGCCGGCGTAGCCCGCGGTAGTCGGGTATGGCTGGTGGCCTGGGGCCGCACCACCCACTGGACGGGGAACCGGGGGTCGATCAGGTTGCGGTCCGAGGCGATGTACACCGTCTCGAGGTGGTGCAGCAGCGACGCGCCCTCGTACCAGGGCATGTTGGCCGACCGCTGGACCACGTTGTCGCCCTGCAGGGCCGAGATCGGGATGAAGGTGAGGTCGGCGATCTCGAGCCGGCTGGCGAAGCGCGGTGAACTCCTCGCGGATGGCGTCGAAGACCTCCTGGTCGTAGTCGACCAGGTCCATCTTGTTGACGCAGACCAGCAGGTGGGGCACCCGCAGCAGCGAGGCCAGGAAGGCGTGCCGGCGGGTCTGCTCGACGATCCCCTTGCGGGCGTCGACCAGGACCATGGTCAGGTCGGCGGTGGAGTTCCCGGTGACCATGTTGCGGGTGTACTGGACGTGTCCCGGGGGTGTCGGCGATGATGAACTTGCGGGCGGGCGTGGCGAAGTAGCGGTAGGCGACGTCGATGGTGATGCCCTGCTCGCGCTCGGCCCGCAGCCCGTCGGTCAGGAGGGCCAGGTCGGTGTACTCGTCGCCGCGCTGGCTGCTGACCCGCTCGACCGCCTCGAGCTGGTCCTCGAAGATCGCCTTGGAGTCGTAGAGCAGCCGGCCGATGAGGGTGCTCTTGCCGTCGTCGACCGACCCGGCGGTGGCGAAGCGCAGCAGCTCCATCAGAAGTACCCCTCGCGCTTGCGGTCCTCCATGGCCGCCTCGCTGACCCGGTCGTCGGCCCGGGTGGCGCCCCGCTCGGTGATCCGGGAGGCCGCCACCTCGACGATGATGTCGTCGACGCGTGGCGGCGGTCGACTCGACGGCACCGGTGCAGGTCATGTCCCCGACCGTGCGGTAGCGGACGGTGGCCTCGAACGAGCTCCTCGTCCTCGCCGATGGTCACGTAGCGGCCCGACGGACGAGCAGCATGCCGTCGCGGCGGAAGACCTCGCGGCGGTGGGCGTAGTAGATGCGAGGGCAGCTCGATGCCCTCGTCGTCGATGTACTGCCAGATGTCGAGCTCGGTCCAGTCGGACAGCGGGAAGACCCGGATGTGCTCGCCCGGCGCGGTGGCGGCCGTTGTAGAGGGACCACAGCTCGGGTCGCTGGTTCTTCGGGTCCCACTGGCCGAACTCGTCGCGGAAGGAGTAGACCCGCTCCTTGGCCCGGGCCTTCTCCTCGTCCCGGCGGGCGCCGCCGAAGACGGCGTCGAACTTGTGCTCGGTGATGGCGTCGAGCAGGGTGCGGGTCTGCAGCCGGTTGCGCGACGGGTTGGCGCCGGGCTCCTCGACCGACCCGCCCGGCGTCGATCGACTCCTGCACCGAGGCCACGACCAGCGAGGCGTCGAGCTCGGCGACGATCCGGTCCCGGAACTCGAGCACCTCGGGGAAGTTGTGGCCGGTGTCGACGTGCATGACCGGGAAGGGGATGCGGCCCGGCCAGAAGGCCTTCTGGGCCAGGCGCAGCATGACGACCGAGTCCTTGCCGCCCGAGAAGAGCAGCACCGGCCGCTCGAACTCGGCCGCCACCTCGCGGATGATGTGGATCGACTGGGCCTCGATGGCGCGCAGGTGGGACAGCTGGTACTGCCCCGTCGTTTCGATGCCCCCCGGCCCTCATTCCACAGCGGGACAACTTACCGCATGGCTCTCGGTAGCGAGAACAGGCCGTACACTGTGTCCTCCATTGCAACTTTGAGCGGAGCTGGCGGCCCCCGTGCCGCCTGGGAGGAACTCGGTCGATGCGCACGGAGGGACCCGACGCAGGCGAGCGCATCGATCGGCGAACGGGCTGCGCCGGACCCCGGGACCCCACGCGTGCACGTTGACCGCCACCGCAGCAACCATCCGCCCCGGCACCGAGGGCGATGCCGCCCGTGCCGCACGCTGCACGCCGACGCAGATCTCCGAGGGGTTCCTTTCGTTCCTCGGCCCGCGTTCCTGGCCCGCCTCTACCGGCGCATCGTCGATGGCCGTCGTCGTTCCTGCTCGTGGCCGACCTCGACGGCCGGGTGGTCGGGCTTCATCGCCGGCACCGACGACGTGCGGTGGCCTCTACCGGGCCTTCGTCCGCCACGACGGCCTGGCCGCGTCGCCGGTCGCCGCCCCCCGGCTGGTCCGTCGGCTGGCGCCGGGTCGCTCGAGACCCTCCGGCACGGCAGATCCGGCGACGGCGGCCGGGCCGCGGCGTCGAGCTGCTGGCCGTCGCCGTCGACCCGCGCCTGCAGGGCCGCGGTACGGGAGGGCGGCTGGTGGACGCCTTCCTCGACCGGGTCCGGTGCGATGGCCGTGATGCGCGGCCTACGTCGTGGTCGGCGGCGGCCAACGTGCCCGCCATCGCGCTCTACCGGCGTGCCGGCTTCGCCCCGGCGACGAGTTCGAGCTCCATGCCGGCACCACGTCGCTCGCTCATGCAGTGGGACCGAGGCCTCCGGCGGATGACGGGACCGGGGTGAGACAGCCGCGGCGATCGCCGGTCTGGCGCTGGTGGCGGCCCTGGTGGTCACTCCGCTGGCCATGGTGCTGGCCCGCCGGACCGGGATCATGGACCGGCCCGGCGACCTCAAGGCACAAGTCGCCCCCGTCCCCTACCTCGGTGGGCTGGCGGTCTTCGCCGGGATCGCCGTCGGGGTGCCCGCTGGCGCCGGCCCTCGGTCCTCGTCCCGCTCGGCCGCGGCCCTGCTGCTCGGCGTGGCCGACGACCGCTTCGACCTTCCGCCCCTGGCTCCGCCTCGTCGGCGAGGTGGCCATCGGGGTCGGCCGTGGTCGTCACCTGCCCGGTGCGCCTTCCCGGGCCGGCCGGCGTCCTGCTGGTCCTGGCGGTCACCGTGCTGCTGGTCAACGGGGTCAACCTGCTCGACGGACTCGACCTGCTGGCCGGCGGGGTCAGCGCCGTGGCCGCCGTCGGCTTCGCCGTCCTGCTCCACGGGTGCCGGCCGCCAGCTGGCGGTGGCCCTGGCCGCCGCGCTCGTCGGGTTCGGCTGTTCAACCGGCCGCCGGCCCGGATCTACCTCGGCGACGGCGGCGCCTACCTGGTCGGCACGGCCCTCGCCGTGCTGCTGGCCGCGGCCTGGGGCCCCACGTCCCGGTCCGGTGCCGGACCGCGGCCTCTGGCCCTGGTGGCCGTCCCGGCCGCCGAGGTGGCCTTCGCCGTGGTCCGCCGGCCCGGGCCGGCCGTCGCTGCACCGCCGGCGACCGGGGCCATCCCTACGACCGCCTGGTGGCACCGCGGCTGGCCGCCGCCGGCGGCGAGCGCCACCTACGCCGTCGCCGAGGCCGTGCTGGCCGGGCGCTGCCGTCCTCGCCGTCCACCAGCCGCCCTCGGGGCCGCCGTCGTGGTCGACGTGGCGGCGGCCGCGGCGCTGCTGTGCTCGGCGCGGCCGCCGTCGGGCGCCCTCACCCCCGAACCGGAGGTCGCGCCGTGAGCCGGGTCTTCCTCTCCCCGCCCGAGGTCGGCGCCGAGGAGCGCCGCATGCTGCTCGACGCCTTCGACTCCAACTGGATCGCCCCGCTCGGCCCCGACGTCGACGCCTTCGAGGCCGAGTTCGCCGAGCGCGTCGGGTGTCGGCCACGCGGTCGCCCTCTCCAGCGGCACCGCCGCCCTCCACCTGGCCCTCCTGCTGCTCGGCGTCGGGCCGGGCGACGAGGTCCTCGTGCCGTCGCTTCACCTTCGTCGCCACGGCCAACGCCGTCTGCTACCTCGGGGCCCGACCCGTCTTCGTCGACTGCTCGCCCGGACACCTGGAACATCGACCCCGACCTGGTGGCCGCCGAGCTCGCGACGCCGAGCCGGCGCGGGGCGGCTGCCCAGGGCCGTGGTGACCGTCGACCTCTACGGGCAGTCGCGCCGACTACGACCCGCTGATGGCCGCCTGTGCGAGCGGTACGGGGTGCCGCTCGTCGAGGACGCGGCCGAAGCCCTGGGGGCCACCTACCGGGGCCGGCCGGCCGGCTCGTTCGGCACGGCGGGCGTCTTCTCGTTCAACGGCAACAAGATCATCACCACCAGCGGCGGCGGGATGCTGGTCTCCGATCGCTGCCGAGCTGGCCGGCCGGGCCCGGCACCTGGCCACCCAGGCCCGGGACCCGCTCCCCACTACGAGCACACCGACCCTCGGCTACAACTACCGGTTGAGCAACCTGCTGGCCGCCCTCGGGCCGGGCCCAGCTCCGGCCGGCCTGGACAGCGCGATCGCCCGCCGCCGGCGGATCAACGGACGCGTACCGGGCCGCCCTCGGCGGCCTGCCGCGGCATCGACTTCATGCCGGTCGCCGACTACGGCGAGCCCAACTACTGGCTGACCTGCATCGACCGTCGACCCCGCGGCTTCGGGGCCGACCGGGAGGACATCCGGCTGGCGCTCGAGGAGCTCGACATCGAGTCGCGCCCGACCTGGAAGCCGCTCCACCTCCAGCCGGTCTTCGCCGACGCCGCGGTCGTCGGCGGCGCGGTCTGTGCCGGCATCTTCGAGCGCGGCCTCTGCCTGCCGACCGGGTCGGCGCTGTCCGACCGACCGACCTGGAACGGGTCGTCGAGCCGTGGTCGGAGGCTCGCCCGCTGACGCCCCGGCCTGGAGTCGGTGCCGAGGGGGCGGCGCCGTCCTGCGTGCGCTCTCGCATGGGCTCGACCGGGAACCGGATGCCCAGCCGCTCGGCAGGCCCGTCCCACATGCCCTGACGATGGCCTGCAGGCGCTCCATCCGGCCCTCGGGTTCACGCAGCACGGCCCGGGCCAACAGCTTCGACATGTTCGCGGGTAGCGGCCGAGCCGCCGCTTCACGTAGAGGTGCACATAGAGCATGTTGCGGGCCTCGTAGTAGTACTTCCACACCGGCACGCCCTCGCCGTGGCGGATCGACTCGTGCCGCACGACGGCGTCGCCGACCACCCGGATGGGGAACCCGGCCTCGGGGATGCGCCACTGCAGGTACTCGGTGTCCTCGGCCCACCAGAAGAGCTCGGCCATCGGGCAGGCCGACCTTCTCGACGATCTCCCGGGCCACGAGGAAGCCGCACCACGACGGCCAGGCGCCGAACGAGCCGTCCACCTGGATGGGAGACCGGGAAGACGTAGGCGGACCGGGTCGCTTGGCGGCCACCACCCACAGTCGCTCGAGGCACTCCGGGCTCGGGCAGCATGTCGTCGTCGAGCACCCAGGCGTGGCCGTAGCCCGACTTCGAGGAACCGCTCGAGGCCGAGGGCGTAGCCGCCGGCCGGCCCGCTGTTGACGTCGGAGCGCACCACCATCGACTTCGGGCACCCGGTCGGCAGCGGTCGGCTCGACCGGCGGGGTGCTGGCGTTGTCCACCACCAGCACCGCTTGCGGGCGGGGCCGGTCTGGGCGGCGATGGCGCCGGAGGCACCGGTCGAGCGAGTCCGGGCGCATTGTGGGTGAGCACCACCGCCATGGCCGTCGCGTCGGTCACCGGCATCGGCCATCGCTCCGCTGTCGCTCAGGGCCGGTGGGCGAGGACGAACCAGCCCGTCTCGTCGCGGGCGGCGTCGACCACCAGCCCGGCCTCGATCGAACCACGGCCGAGCTCACCCCAGACGTAGCGGTGCTCGACCGGGGCGCTCAGCCGGTCGAAGGTGTCGAGGACCAGGCTGCGGAACGGCTTGTCCCGGTAGGCGCCCATCGGCAGCCCGGCCAGCGCGCCGACGCCGTGCCGCTGCCGAACCGCCCCGGGACCGACCACGCCGGCATACAGGCAGGCGGCGATCGGGGTCGGACAGCACCTTGAGCAGCGGGTGGGGGAGCCGCACCGTCACCGATGCGCACGGCACGGCGGCGAGCCGCAGGGCCATCGACCGGATCGCCGATGCGTGGCGGGCCGGCTGTAGAGGTAGAGGAGCATCCGGCCGCCGGGGGCCAGGTAGGTCGACCAGCTGGTCGAAGCCGCTCGAGCGGGTCGTCGAGGTGGTGCAGCACCCCGAGGCTGGAGATGAAGTCGAAGCTCTCCGGGGCGAACGGCGCGGTCCGCAGGTCGGACTCGCACCACCATGACGTTGGCGAGATCGGCGCAGGTTGCGGGCGGCCGCCTCGACCGCCGAGGAGCCGTCGAGCGCCACCGTCGGCCGCCAGGTGCTGGGCGCAGAAGCGGGTGAAGCGGCCCTTGCCGCATCCGGCGTCGAGGCCGACCTTGCCCTCCGAGGCCGGCGAGGTCGAGGTCGCGGAAGTAGACCTCGGCGAACTGTTCGTCCTCCTCGCGGACCTCGTCGAAGGTGTTCCACTCGTAGCCGAAGCTGGCGAAGGTGCGCCCGGTCGTGCCCCCGGCCGACGGGCCCCCGAGAAGTCGAGGTACCCGTGACGCTCGGGGAATCGGTGGCCGTCGGGGCACTCGACGCCGCTCGCCGATCGTCCTCGACCATGCTCGCCGCACCTCGGGCACCGGATCCGGTCGATTATCCGCTCCCGGGTCGCCCGTGTCCGTCCTCCGACACCCCACCCCCGTTCGGTGTCGTCCCGGCGCGCTGAGCACACTACTGCCGCCCGGGCGGCGTCCGGAGCGGCCCGTCACCGCGGTCCCGAGCCGGTCAGCTCGTGGCGAACCGCGGCCAGAGCGAGAGGTCGAGCTCGGGGGCCATCGCGGCCAGGTCGGCGACGTCGTCGGCGTAGAGGCCGACGAGGCACCGTGCGACGACGTCCGGGCCGAGCGGGCGGCCCGGCCGCTCGGGAGTGCGCGGGCGCGAGCGGCCCGGCGGGCGGTGGCCGGCGCGCGAGCCCGCAGAACCGGTAGAGGCGGGCGAGCTGCCCGCCGGGGTCGTCCGCCCACTGCTCGGACTGCACGACGAGGACCTGGTCGGCGCCGAAGGTCGAGGAGCCGGCGGAGCTGGGCGCCGTAGCGCCCCGGTCCAGCGCCTCGGCGAGGTACGACCCGACTGGGCGGCCCCGTGCTCGGCGGTGCGGGCCAGCCCGACTGGAAGCGGTCGATCGGGTCGCGCACGCACGACGACCAGCCGGGCCCCGCGGTGCCGCCCGGCCAGCAGGGGGGCGATCCAGGGATAGGCCAACGCGTCCGTCGCACCGGTGGACGACAGCCCGGCCTGGCCGTCGGGGAACCACCGGTGGAACTCGGCGCCTGTCGGCGCCGTAAGTCGGCGGTGCGAAGCCGGGAGAAGTAGGCCGCGGCCGCGTGCCGATCGCGCGCGGACGCGGATGCCCGGGTGGTCGGCCAGCAGCCGGACAACCACCGCGGCCCCGCCCGTCGGGCCCGATGCACGACGACGTCGGGCGGCCCCACCTCCTCGCCCGGCGCGGCACCGGGGGCGGGAGGTCGGAGCCGACCTCCCCGGGGGCGGTAGCCGCCCGAGCCGGTAGCGCAGCTCGGTGCGGACCCCGAGCGGGACGCAGCCGGAGGACGGGGGCCGGCAGGCGACCGAGCGCCTCGGCGAAGGCGGCCCCGGCCGCATCACCGCCGGTCCCCGTGAAATTGGGCCAGAGCGACCGATCGAAGTACGGGACGAGCGAGCGAGCGCCTCGACGTCCTCGGCCGTACAGCTCGACGAGGCGCCGGCGGGCCCCGTCGGGTCGAGCTCGATCTTCCGCCCCCCGCTACGTTGACCCGCCGCCGGAGGTCGGCGGGCCGGAAGTGCTCGAGCCCGAGGAACCGGTAGGTGCGCGTCCAGCTGGGCGGCCGGGTCGGCCCGGCACTGCTCGTACTGGAGCACGAGTACCCGCTCGGGCGGGACGTGGTCCAGCAGCGGTCGGAGAGGAAGCGGCGTAGAAGCCCTGCCGGACGGCGTCGGCGACCGTGGCCGCGGAGTGGGGGCGCCCTGGCGCAGCCGGAAGGTGAGGCCCGATCGGAGCCGCTCGACCGGGTCGCGCAGAGCACGAGCAGCCCTGCTCGCGGGCGCCGCTCGGGCCAGCACCGGCGGCACCCAGGGTAGCCGAGGTAGTCGGGGGTCCACTCGCCCGGTGATGGTCCCGGCGCGACGGGGGAACCAGCCGTGGTAGCGGCGGACCTCGGGCTCGCCGAACGGCTCGGCGGCGAAGCTGCGAGAGGTAGTGGCGCTCCTTGGGGAGGTCGCTCTCGTTGGTAGACCCCGGGATGGTCGAGCGATGAGCTCGTACCACCAGCTGGTGCCGGCCTTCTGGACCCCGAGCCCGACGAAATCCGGCGGTCCGGTCGATCTCACCGGGACCGAGCGCGGGCGGCGTGAAGTCGAAGCCTTCCTCCCAGGGGACGAAGTGGCCCATGGCGATGGAGCAGCGCGGTCCTGACCGTCGGCGGCAGTCGCCGGGCGACCCTCCTCGCCAGGACAGGTGGGCGCATCTGGTCAGGGTGGCACAGCCGGCGGAGCCGGACAACATCGTCTCGGACCTCCGTGGGCCACTTTGTTAGCATCGGCCGCCGGTGACGGCCGAGGGGCGACGTGACGTGGCAGACGGCGCATCCGCACTGACGGGGTACCCGCCATCGCGGTCGGCATGGCGACCGCGTCCTGAGCGTCGTCCTGCCGACCCGCAATCGGGCCGGACCACCTGCGACGGGCGGCCGGTTCGGTGCTCGGCCAGCGGGCCGTCGACCTCGAGCTGCTCATCGTCGACGACGCCTCCGACCGATCGAGACGCCCGACGTCATCGGCCGCCTCGCCGACGACCGGCGGGTCCGCGTGGTCCGCACCGAACGAGCCGCGCTCGGGCCCGGCGGGGCACGCAACCGCGGCATCGACGCGGCCGGAGGCGACTTCCTCGGGTTCTGCGACGACGACGACACCTGGCTCCCCGGTGCGGCCCGGCATGCTCGTCGACCGGCTCGACGGCCGGACCGCGGCCTCGGCGTGGTCACCTCGTGGCACCAGGTCGTCCACGAGCGCGACCGGGCGCACCGTGCCGACTACCGGGGCCCGCTCGAGTTCGGCTGCCGCCGAGCTGCTGCTGGTTCAACTTCGTCGCCCTGCCCTTCGCCGTGGTCCGCCGGGCCTATCTTCCCCGACGACTGCGGGTCGACGAGGGCTGCCGACGTGCGAGGACTGGGACCTCTGGCTCCGCTGTGCCGCAGCCGCGCCCCATCGCAGCCGTTCCCCAGGTTCTCTACGCCTACCGCCAGCACGGCGGCCACCGGGTCACCGCGGGACGGGCGCCGACCACCGGGTGGGGCAGGCAGCGGTTCCTCGAGAAGCACGCGGCCGGCCATGTCCCCGGCGTGCCGCCTCTACCATCGGCCGCCGTGGCCCACGGGTGCGCGGGGGCCGCGACGGCCATGGTGCAGGCGGTCGCTCTCGGGCCCGCGGGCGGCCGTTCCGACGGCCGCCGCCGGGGCCGTCGCTCGCGCTCGGCCACCGCCGGCGCCGTGCGGTCGGCAGACGCCGGCGCGACCCGGGCCTGCCGCCCGCACCCTTGCCGCCGCTCACGGCGCCGGAGCCGCCGCCACAGGCGCCGGGGACTGGCCGTGACGACCGGCCCGGCCCGTGCTCCTGGTCGGCCTCCCGCGCTCGGGGACGACCTGGACCCATGCGGGTGCTGAGCAAGAGCCCCGGTGCCGAGCGGATCCTCGAGCCGGACAACGAGGACAACTTGCCCGCGGCCATCCACGCCAAGCACCGGCTCGGCCGCTACCCCGTCCTCGTCCCGGGCGACGACGCCCCCGCCTACCAGCGTCTCTGGGAGTGGGCCCTCGATGGCGGCGTACCGAGGGCGGACGCCGCTCGCGGTGGGCCCGCCGTATGCTCGGCCCCGGACGGCCGGCGAGCGCATCTTCGACGGGAAGACGGACCCGGTCACCTGGCTGGCCGGCCAGCTGGCCCGGGACGCCGCGCCCGGGACCGCACGCCGGCGGCCGGAGTCGCCGCCCCGTCGCCGGGTCGTCGCAAAATCCATCCATGCCCAGCTGGCCGTCGAGTGGCTCAGCTCGGAGTTCGACGTCGACGTCGCTGGTCCTGCTCCGGCACCCCGCCAGCGTGCTGGCCAGCTGGCTGGAGATGAACCTCAAGGACGCCCGGAACTCGACCCTCGAGAGCCGGCCGGAGATCCGGACGCGCTACCGTCGACCGCTGGGGGGTTCCCCTGCCCGGCGCCGACCCCGTCGAGCGGATGTGCTGGAGGATCGGGCTTGCTGACTCGCCGCCCTGGAGGAGGCCGTGGCGAGCAACCCGGGCTGGCACCTCCGCACCCACGAGCGTCCTCTGCGCGGACCCGGCGGCCGAATTCCGTCGCCTCTACGACGAGCTCGGCCTCGAATGGGGCGCGCGGTCCGGTCGCCTACCTCGCGCGACCACGACACGCCCGGGTACCGGCTTCGCCGTCCATCGGGTCGCGTCCGAGCTGTCCGGCTCGTGGCAGCAGCGGCTCGACGACGACCAGCTGGCCACGCTCCGACGGGTGATCGGATGGTTCCCGGTCTCCACCTGGTCGCCCGAGGACTTCGCACGGGTGCCACCCGGTCAGCGCTGATCCCGTCGGCCACCGCCCCGGCCCGAGGGGTCAGCGGTCGGTCCAGAGCTCGTAGCCGAGGAGGTCGAACAGCTCCCGGTTGTGGGGCTCGAAGTGCTTCCGCAACCGCGCCACCAGCTCGTCGCTCGCCGGGTCCGGACCGCTCGGCCCGGTTGGCGGCGGGCACCGGGCGGTCGTGCGGGGCGAGGTGCAGCCAGTCGAGGACCCGGGCGCCGACGGTCGCCGGGTCGGTGTAGAGCTGCTCGCTCTCGAGGACGAGGATGCGATCACGGCCGACGGCGTCGAACCAGCGCCGGAGCTGGGGGGCGTACTCGCCCCTCGACACGTAGGAGAAGGCCACGTGCTCCGTGCTCTGCCCGCCCCGCCGGACGAGCTCGTCGGGTACCTCGAGACGGGCCGGTCTCGAGCTCGAGGGCGCGCTCGAGCGGCTCGGTCTCCCACAGCCCGAGCCGCCGCCAGTGCCAGTACTGGGAGATGGCGCGCTCGGACGGCTCGCGCAGCAGCACGACGAACCGGGTCCGCTCGGGCAGGGCCGCCGCCGCTCGCGCCGGGGCCAGCGGGTGGAACAGCATGTACGGGGACGACTCCCCGGTGATGCGGCCCGGCCCGACGAACCGGGAAGTGCGCCCGGTACCAGCGCAGGCCGTGGTGGTAGTGGTCGTCGAAGTAGTGGACCTCCTTCTTCATGGCGGGTGCCACGTCGGGATGCGACACCAGCCACTGGTAGAGCGAGGTCGTCCCGCCGCGCTGGGTCCCGATGATCACGAAGTCCGGCAGCGACCGGAGGTCGGCGGTGAGATACCGCCCGGAGAGGCGGACGAGGTGCCGCGCATGCCGGTCGGCGGACACCCGGTTCAGCCGGCGGATGCTCCGCTTGGGGATCACCAACCGGTAGGGATCGGCCGGCGGCGGGCCGGTCGTGGCGTGGTCGCTCATCCCGGGCCGCCGGCGGGGACCCAGCGGTCCATCCACGCCTGCAGGGCGAGCACGTCCCACAGCTCGTAGGCCGAGATCGCGCCGGCCGCTCAGGTGCTGCTGCCAGGCCCGCCGCGACCGGGCCGGGGTCGAGCAGCCCCTGGCGTCGCAGCCGGTCGGTCGGCCAGCAGCTCCTCGGCCCACGGGCGGAGCGGACCCCCGCAGCCATGACGCCGATGGGCAGGCCGAAGCCCATCTTCGGGCGTTCGACCAGGGCGGGCGGGACGTGCCGGTAGAGCACCTGGCGGAGGATCCACTTGGTCGCGCCGTCGCGCAGCTTGATGTCCATGGGCAGCCGCCAGGCCAGTCGAGAACACGTCCCGGTCGAGGAACGGCACCCGGGTCTCGAGGGAGACGGCCATGGCGGCACGGTCCAGCTTGGTCAGGATGTCGTCGGGCAGGTAGCCGACCAGGTCCAGCCAGAGCATCTGCTCGGTGATCCCCGACAGCGCCGGCCACCGCGGCGGGCCCGAGGCCGCGGTGCGCGGTCGGCGTCCGACGCCGACCACCATCGACTCGGCGTCCTCCCAGTGCGACACCAGTGACCAGTAGGCGTCCTCGGGACCGTCGGCGGCCAGGACCCTCCCACCTTGGCCACCTTGGTGGCGGGGTTGCGGACCTGCCACCGGACCGGGCAGCAGCCCGGTCAGCCGCGGCCGGCCCGTTCGACCAGCCCGGGCGGGATCCGGCCGAGCGTCGGCGCCGGCCCCCTGCGCAGGCCGGAGCCGGGCAGCGGCCGACGCGGTCGCCACAGCCGCTCCAGCCAGGCGTGCCGGTTGTAGCCGGCGAAGAGCTCGTCGCCGCCGTCCCCGGACAGGGCCACGGTGACCGCGGTCCGGGCCAGCCGGCTGACCAGCAGCACCGGGATCTGGGAGACGTCACCGAAGGGCTCGTCCCAGATGTCCGGGAGCCGGGGGATGACCTCGGCGGCGTCGTCGTCGGTCACCTCGCAGCAGGGTGTGGTCGGTCCCGAGGTGCCCGGCCACCGCGGCCGCCTCGACCGACTCGTCGAAGGCCCGGTCGGCGAACCCGACGGTGAAGGTGCGCACCGGGCCGGTCGCTGTGCTGCTGCATGAGCGCCACCACCAGGCTCGAGTCGACCCCGCCGGAGAGGAAGGCCCCGACCGGCACGTCGGCCACCATGCGGGCCGCCACCGAGCCGGGCGAGCGTCTCCTCCAGCTGCGTCGACCAGCGCGCTCGTCGGGACCCGCCAGCGGCTGGCGCGCGGGCGTCCTCGACGGCGCGTGCGCGGCCGACCAGTAGCGGCTGCGGGCACGGGAGGGCGCCCGGTCGGGCCGACGCCGTCGAACGACGACCAGCTGCGCCGGGCACCAGCTTGGCCACGCCCCGGTAGACGGTCAGCGGGGCCGGGATGCAGTTGTGCCGCAGGTAGAGGGCCACCGCCTCCCGGTCCAGCTCGGCGGCGAATCCGGGCAGCGCGGTCGAGGGCCTTCAGCTCGGAGGCGAAGGCCAGCCGCTCGCCCGACCCATCCGTAGTAGAGCGGCTTCTCGCCGAACCGGTCCCGGGCCAGGTGCAGCCGGCGCGACTGCGGTCCCAGAGCGGCCAGGGCGAACATCCCCTCGCTGGCCTCGAGGGCGCCGGTCGAGGCCCCAGCGCCGCACCGCCTCGAGCAGGACCTCGGTGTCCGAGCCGCCCCGGAAGGCCAACCCCTCGCCGGCCAGCCGGCGGCGCAGGGCGGCGAAGTTGTAGATCTCGCCGTTGTAGGAGATCACCCACCGGCCGTCCGAGGACACCATGGGCTGGTGGCCCTCGGGGCCGAGCTCGACCACCGCCAGGCGCCGATGCCCGAAGGCCACCCGGCCATCCGGGTCGACCCACTACCCCTCGGTCGTCCGGGCCCCGGTGGGCCAGGGCGTCGGCCATGCCGTGGCCTGCCGACCCAGTCGGTCGGAGCTCGACGTCGGCCGGGGTCGAGCAGCCCGGCGATGCCGCACATGTCAGGCGCCGGGCCGAGCAGGGCCGGCGCGCCGGCGAGCTCACTCGTGCGCCTCCGTGTCGACCCAGTCAGATCATCGGCGGACCGCGTGCTCCGTCAAGTGAGCGGCCGACCGCCCGGCGCTGGCTGTTCGCGCTTGTGGCGTCACGGGCGTGGCTGTGGCATCCTGCGGCCGGTGACTGCGGGGGGCGACGTCATGAGCGCGACGGAGCCGCGCGCGGCGAGCTGTTCGTCCGTCTGCCGCCGGGCGGCTGCGGCGCCAGGTCCTCCACCGGCTCGGCCGCTACGCGCCCTGGGAGGCCGGGTTCGACTTCACCCCGCCGCCGCCCTGGCCCGGCGAGGTCGGCCGGCCCGCCCGACTTCGTGGGCATCGGGGTGCAGAAGGCCGGGCACCACCTGGTGGTACCAGCCAATCGTCGCCCACCCGGACGTCTCGTCCCGGCCCGGCATCCACAAGGAACGCCACTTCTTCGACCGCTTCGGGGCCGACGCCGTTCACGGCCGCCGACGTCGAGCGCTACCACGGCTGGTTCCCCCGCCGTCCCCGGGACGCTCGCCGGCGAGTGGACACCGGACTACTTCGCGCTCCCCTGGGTGCCCGCGCTCCTGCGCCAGGCGGCGCCCCGGGCCCGGCTGCTGCTGCTGTCCGGGACCCGGTCGAGCGGTTCCGGTCCGGGCTCGCCCACCAGCGCCGGATGGGCGGGCCACCGGGGTCGACGGCGCTCGACGGCCGACGCCGTGCAGCGGGGCTTCTACGACCGGCGCTCTCGACGGCTGGCTCGAGCACTTCGACCCCGACCAGCTGCTCGTGCTCCAGTACGAGCGCTGTGTCGCCGACCCGGACGGCCAGCTGCGGCCGCCACCTTCGCCTTCCTCGGCCTGCCCCGACCGCTCCACCCGCCCGCGGCTCGACCGGCCACGGGCACCGGCGGCGCCGGGTCCGGCGCTCGACCGCCGAGGTGAGCGAGCCGGCTGAGTGGCCATGTACGAGCCCGACGTGATGGCCCTGGCCGGCCTGGTCCCCGACCTCGACCTCACGCCTGTGGCCGAACTTCGCCTACCTGGCCGACGGGCCGTCGCCGGACGGCACCGGGTCCCCGCCGGGAGCGGCGAACTCGCCCACGTCGCGCCGTAACGGGGATTCTCGCCCATCCGGCCGAGGGCACCGTCCCACAGGCCGTGCACGATGGCCGACCGCTCGGCCCCGCTGCGGGCCCGCTGCAGATGGCGGAGCCGAGTAGGCCAGGTGCCAGGCGTACCAGCTCGGGTCGGCCGTGGCGGCGGGCCAGCTCGAACGAGTTCCGGGCGTGGTAGTAGGCCGCGCCACGCCTCGTCGGCGTCGTCGGGTCGCGCCGCGGCGATGCGCCTCGGGCCCGGCCGGCCGACGTCTGCTGTCCGGCCACCGGCGCGGGCGGCCTCGTCGTCCACCAGCACCTCGAAGCCGGCCTCGCGCACCCGGCAGAAGAAGTCGAAGTCCTCGAGCCCGAAGAACCACGTCGGCGTCGGGGAGCACGCCCGGCCTCGAACACCGCCCGCGACACCAGGGTCGCGCCCCAGCAGGCCACGTCGACCGGAGCGACAGGTCGTCCGGCCGGCCGGCTGGCGGCACCACATTGACGGTGTGGGCCCCCCGGCCGACGAAGCTCCGACCGTAGGCCACCACCGCCCCGATCGGGCGGGCCGCGGGCCGCTCGAGCCGGTCGACCCGGTCGAGGACCGGCCCGATCCGCGGCGCGGGAAGGTCGAACAGCCCGACGTCGTCCTCGCACAGGTAGGCCCAGCGGACGTCCGGATCGGCGAAGGCCTCCTGCAGCCCGGCCCGGAACCCGCCGGCCGGCCCGGTGTTGCGGGCCAGGCGGACCATGCGCACCGTCCCTCGAGCCCGGGTCGTCGAGGCCGCCCGCGCCGTTGACCACCACCACGATGCTGGTCCGGGTGCGAACCCCTCGACGCCGAGCAGGGACCGCACCACGTCACCGGCCAGGCGCGGGCGCAGGTGGGTCAGCACCACGGCGCGTCACCCGTCCGGTCGGGGCGCTGGACCATCGCGGGCACGGTCATCGCGGCGCACGGCTCAGCTGGCCGCACGGCGCTCATCCCGCTCGGTTCACCGGGCTAGGCTAACGCGCGATGACCAGGCGGGCAGGTGCCCGTGCACGCGGCGGCCGGACGGCCGTCGACGGCCGACGGTGATCGGGACGGCCGATGATCAGCGTCATCCTCCCGGTGCGCGACGGCATGCCCTGGCTCGAGGACCAGCTCCGGGCGCTCGCCGCCCAGAAGTGCGACGAGCCGTGGGAGGTGGTGGTCGCCGACAACGGCTCCACCGACGGGAGCCGGGAGCTGGCCGCAGGCGTGGTCGGACGCAGCACGACCGCTTCCAGCTCGATCGACGCCTCGGCCGTGCACCGGGGCGCCCGGCCGCCCGCAACGCCGGCGTCCGGGCGGCCCGGGGCGAGCTCCTGGCCTTCTGCGACGCCGACGACGTGCGTCCACGCCGGCTGGCTGGCCGGCTGCGTCGCCGGCCCTCGACGCACGCCGACGTGGTGGCCGGGGTGCTTCGACTTCTGGTCGCTCAACGGGATCCGCGCCGTCCCCGCCCATGCCGGCCGCCATTCCGCCAGCTCGGCTTCCTCCCGGCCGGCCTGGGCGCCAACCTGGCCGTCCGCCGCCAGGCCTTCGAGGACGGTGGGCGGGTTCACCGAGGAGCTGCTGCCCGGCGAGGACATCGATCTCTGCTGGCGCCTGCAGCTCGACGGGTTACCGCTTCGACATCGCCTCGGACGCGGTGGTGGCCAAGCGGGCCCGCTCCGAGTTCGACGAGGTGTTCCGTGCAGGCCTCCGCCTACGGGCGCAGCGGCCCGCTGCTCTACCGCCGCTACCGGTCGGCCGGCGCCCGCCGCGACCTGCGTCGGCGCGGCCAAGTCGTGGACCTGGCTGGCCCTGTCGCTCCCGCTCCTGCTGCAGCCGAGCACCGGCGCGATCGAGTGGGCCCGCACCGCCGGCATGCGGCTCGGCCGGCTGGTGGGATCGCTGAGGGAGCGGGTCTTCTTCCCCTGACGCGCGGCCGCCGCGAGCCGGTCGGCTCAGTTGATCTCCCAGTCGGCGCCCACGTAGACCGGCGAGAGCACCATCACGCCTTCGGGCGGGTTCGAGCCGGTCGGGGCCCATGACGTCGAAGGACATCACCGGCTGCCACGGCAGGTAGCGGTCGTCCCTTGCCCCCGGGATGGCCGGTGCATGGCCGGCCACAGCGAGTAGTGGCCCTTGGGCAGGGGCATGTGGCGCAGCATGCACCGGACCTCGAAGTCCCCGGCCGGGAAGTCGGCCGTGGTGGTCGACGACGAACATCGGGAAGGCCGTGCCCTGGGAGACGCCGATGAAGAAGTTGGCGTCGGCGGCTTCGGGCGAGTTGAGGGTCAGGGTCGACCTCGACGTCGCACTCGGACCGGACCTGGCCCCCGTCGGTGGCCCGGATCTCGGCCTTCAGCACCTCGACCACGCCCTCGTTGGAGGTGACGATGGCGGCGTTCTGCTCGACGGCCGTGCGGTAGCGTGGTCACCACGTCCTTGGTCGGGCCCGAGGCCCGCACCACGGCGTCGGCCAGCCAGACCGCCCGCTCGCAGGACGCCTCCACCGAGGCCAGGTCGTGGGAGACGTAGAGCAGCGTGGTGCCGTCGCGGACGATCTCGCCGATGCGCTTCAGGCACTTCTGCTGGAAGTTGGCGTCCCCGACCGCCAGCACCTCGTCGACCAGCAGGACGTCGGGCTCGAGGTAGGCGGCGATGGAGAACCCGAGCCGCATCTGCATGCCCATGGAGAAGAACTTGACCTGACGGTCGATGGCGTCGGTGAGCCCGGCGAACTCCACGATCTCGTCGAACTGCCGCCGGATCCGCTCGCGGCTCATGCCGAGCACGGCGCCGTAGAGGAAGACGTTCTCGCGGCCGGTGAGGTCGGGATGGAGCCCGCTGGTCACGCTGAGCAGGGCCCCGATCCGCCCCTGCACGGTGCAGACGCCCGGCCGTCTGGTAGGTGACCTGGCTCAGGATCTTGAGCAGGGTCGTCTTGCCCGAGCCGTTGATGCCGATGAGGGCCAGGCTGCCGCCCGGCTCGACCTCGAGGTTCGACGTCCTTCAGCACCCAGCGGTACTCGGGCTTGCCCCGCTGGCGCGACCGACCGGCCGAGGCGGCGCATCTGGTCGTAGAACAGCGGCACGGTCCGGTCGGCCCGGAACCGCTTCCAGACGTGCTCGACCTGGATGCTCCCGTCAGGCAATGTCGGCAAAGTTCACCTCGAATCGCTTGAAGATCCGGTACCCGAAGCACCAGGTAGAGGACGGCACCGAGCGCGCGGCGGCCAGCAGCGGGGCCCAGCTGGGGTTGTGCCCGAGGAGCATGGTCGTGCCGGACGCTGGTGATCACCGGGCCGAGCGGATTGAAGAACCCGTAGACGACCTGCAGGTTGACGTAGAAGCCGCCCACCCAGTGGCCGTGGACCATGTGGCCGCCGACCAGGTGGTAGTGGGTCGGGATGTAGGAGAAGGGCCAGATCACCGGGGTGGCGAAGATGCCCAGCGAGATGATGATGGGCAGCACCTGGACCAGGTCGCGCATCTGGATGATGAGGCTGGACATGGCCAGGGTCATGCCGGCGGCGAAGACCACCTCGATGAGCATGAACAGCGGGACCCACACCGTGGCCACCGCCGGGGCCCGGCCGAAGATCACGAACAGGATGGCCAGGGGGATCCAGGACAGCACGGTGTTCAGGGCGTTGACCAGCATGGTCTCGAGCGGGAAGCACTCGCGGGGGAACTGGGTCTTGGCCAGCAGGGCCTTGTTGGTCAGCAGGGAGTTCCCGCCGCTGCCCAGCGACGAGGAGAAGAAGCTCCAGCAGAGAATGCCGACGAAGGCGTAGAGGGCGTAGGGGATGCCCTGGGTGGGGAAGGCCTTCACCCGGGAGAAGACGACGACGAAGATGACCAGCGTGGCCACCGGGGCTGAGCACGGCCCACAGGATCCCCGAGGGTGGCCTGCTTGTACTGGGCCCGGAAGTCCCGCTCGGCCAGGGTGTAGATGATCTCGCGGTGGGCCCACAGCTCTCAGGGAGTCGATGAATCGCGCCTTGTGGTGGTAGAGGATCTCGTCAGGCGGTTCGGCCGGGATGTTGGACCGGTCGAAGACCTGCAGGGCGCCATCGCCGTCCGGGCGAGACTCGATCATCGGCGGCACAACCCCCCTCGACCCAGTGTGCTGGGACCATCGTGGCACTCAGACGCCCGGACATGGTAGCAAACGTGTCCCGATCGGGACCAGGTCGGGCTCGGTGCGGCGTGCGCGGCGGTACGATCGCCGGGTGCAACGGGGCGACGGCGTCACAGACGGAAGCCGGCGCCGGACCAGGGTCCTGGTCGTCATCAAGTGCCTCGGCCACGGCGGGGCGGAGCGACTGCTGGCGGACACCGTGGCGGCGGGCGACCGGGACCGGTTCCGCTACGAGGTCGCCCACGTGCTGACGGCGCAGGACGCGCTGGCGT
>CAVXSW010000007.1:0-27239 GCA_963764555.1 uncultured Acidimicrobiales bacterium | reverse complement strand
TCCCGGCGATATGGGCACCTCGGACACGCTGATTTCGCCACTTCTCGGATGTCCTAGCCTTCGTGCAGCATCCACACGTTCGGCTCCCAGTAGCAACCGGTGCCCTGACTCACCGATAGCGGTACGAGACCGCCGGGGAACACGTACTCACCGTCCTCCGGGAACTGCATGGCAACCCACTGTTCCCGAGTCCTCTACTGGCCGTTTGATCTCCATGGACCTTGGCTCTGGCCGGAGGAGAGATCCCCCGAGTCGACTGTGGACCCGGATCCAGGGGTCGAAGGGAAGCCCATCGTCACGCTGCCATCGGGCGTAGCGCTCAATCGGAATCAGCGGGTATTGGTCCTTGCGACTTGGTCGGACCGGCGCCACGAGCGGTCGGAGGCCCCTGTGACGAGCCACAGCAGCCATCGCTTGGATGATCACGCCACTGAGTCCTCGCCCTTGATGCTCGATGAGAACTTCGGCAGCTAGGGCGGACAATGAAGTTGGCAAAGCCGTCTCCTCGATGGCTCGCCGTCCGACAGCATCGATGCCCTGAGGGAGGTCCTCCAGCGTTCCGTCCCACCGAAATGGGATCGTTCGACCCCGCGCCACGACCTCGCCGAGATCGTCGTCGATGACGAGCACCTGAAGGTCTGCATGTTGTGGAAAGAGCGCACCAAAGTCGTTGCCCGCATAGTTCCCGTGGTGGTTGTACTCCGGCCACAGCGAACGGAATCGACTCTTGGACTCGACTTCCGTCCAGAGATCAGGCTGCTCGGCCGCGGTGAACACCGAGGCCCATCGGGGTGCGTTCGCAGGTCCTTTCATCGCCCCGATTCTGCCGGATTCATGAGTCCGGTCGTCATGATGCTTAATCCCTGCGTCCGAACTGACGACGCCGCACAATGCCGAGTACGGGACGGCCCGACGACATGAAACGTCTGTCCCCTAGGTGCCGGTCAGGGGCGACTGATAACTGCCCCGTTCCCGGCGTTATGGGGCGCTAACGATGGGCACCCCGCCCTTCAAGGCACCCTCGCTGTTGCCGATTTCAGGCCTCACGAACGCGAACCGGCCGCAGGAGACCTTGTCGGTGAGTCCAAATGGGCTGTTCGCCCAGTGTGATTGTGACCTTGGACACACCCCGGGAGATGGCGTCGGAAACTGGGTATGTCTGATGGAATGGAAGGGTCGCCCCCGCAAGCGCCGTCCGACTCCTCGATAATCGATCATTTGGAGCAAGCTCTTTTCACGGCAGTGGACGAGAACGAGGCCGCAAATGATGCTTTGTGCAAGTACCTCGCGGGTTGATACCATCCCAAACCATTGACCCACTACCCCTCAGGTGGGACCGAAACAAAGGGGGATGGCGATGACGGTGGCGGGATTGGCGCGGAAGACCGGGAGGTGGACGTTCGGCGAACCGGCCGGATCTTCGGCTGGTTCTTTATCGGGACGTTCGTGACCAGCATCCCAGCACGGCTTCTCTTCGTGCACGGCTCTGGAGGGTCGTGGACGAATATGCACTTCGTTGCCAGTGCAGCTCACGTCTCAAGTTTGAAATGGGGCGCTGTATTCGAGTTTGGGCTGATAATCACTCAGATCGCGACAGCAGTCGTTATTTATCCACTTGTCAGACGGCAAAGCGAAACCGTCGCACTCGGTTATGTGAGTGCTCGAGTGATGGAATCGGTCTTCGCTGCAATCGGGATCATCAGCATCATCACCGTCGTTGACGTGGCGAACTCAATCTCGTTGGCCACCGGGACCCACGCCGCAGCGCTCGGAGCGACGGGCAACTCGCTGGTGAGGAGCTACGACTGGGCCTTCCTCTGGGGACCCGGGCTCGTTGCGGGGATTGGGAACGGCATCATGTTGGGCTACCTGATGTACAAGTCCGCACTCGTGCCACGGCGTATGGCGGTGGTCGGCATGGTCGGCGGCTCCCTTCTCATCATTTCCTTCCTGTTGCAGCTGGCGGGCACATACAAGAATGGTTCGTCAGCGTCTGCCCTGCTGTCTCTGCCGGAATCCGTGTGGGAACTTTTCCTCGGCATCTACTGCGCATGGAAGGGCTTTAGGACGGATAGCCCAATCGCCCGAACCACGTCAGTAGTCCCGATCTCGCAACAGGCGGACCCAGTCCAGTAGGGGCCGGAAGCCGCCAAGTCCAGACTGAGGCCGCACTGGACCCTGTCCAGTAGCGACGGTTTGAACGGCAGGACGAGGTCGGGCAGCCTGCAAACATGTCCGAATCGCCCGAGGACTCTGTAAGACGCCTCGAAGTAGCACCAAATGCGGGACTCTTTGCAGAAAGAGATCTCGAAGGGTTGCCGCCAGGGGCACAAATGATGCTTCGCTCAGCGATTGACGTTGGGACGCCATTGGCTGCGGCTGCGCGCCTCCGGATGCGGGGTTCCATACGACTCAACGACCGGTGGCTTCCATTCCGTGCGAGCCAGGTCGTTGCCCCGGGTCTTGGTTTTGTATGGACTGCGAGAGTCGCTGGGCTAATCAGAGGCTTTGATCGCTACGTCGAAAACGCCGGAGACATGCGGTGGAAGCTATTGGGTCTGCTCGTTGTATCAAGCGCCTCAGGTCCGGATGTGACTCGGAGTGCCGCTGGCCGGGAGGCGGGCGAACGATTCTGGCTACCGACCACGTTGCTTCCCGCCTCGGGAGTGGAGTGGTGGGCTCTTGACGACGCCCACCCGGTCGCCAGAGTGCGAGCAGCAAGCGGGCCGATCGACGTTCGTTATGAGATCGATCGCGCGGGACAAGTTCAATCGTTAGAGCTTTCGAGGTGGGGCGACCCTGATAGCACTGGCACGTTCGGTAGCCACAGCTTTGGCGGTGAGATGACCGAACACCAAACGTTCGAAGGGGTCACAATCCCCACACGTGGAGCGGTCGGCTGGCATTTTCGACAACCCGGCTGGGAATCGGGCGAGTTCTTCCGTTTCCAGATCACTGACTTTCATCTAGTGCTCTGACCTACAGTGCCCGAGATGTGCCGGTCGGTGTCACTGATAACCGCCCCCCTCCCGGCGTTAGGTGATACCCGGACTCACGGGGTGTTCTTAGGCACACCGTCCCGCGGTCGGGCGATGGCCCATCGACTGAACTCTGAACGGTTTCAGGACCAGATGTACTCCTCAGCAATGGCGCCGTTGACCCACCGGGCAACCGTCACCATGCGGCCACCTCCCTCGAACTCGCCGACCACACAGGTCCACGCCCCCGATCCGAACTTGATCGGATGTGAAGCGATCTGCGGTGGCGTTCCTCCTGCCGAGTCGATGTAGGCCTTCATGGCGGCGATGTGCTCTTCGACGCCGTGCGTCACCGGCTGGCCTTTCCAATCGACTAGGACGTCGTCGGTGTGGTGCGCGGCGAACACGCCGTGCCAGTCGGCGCCGTTCCAGCCAGTGAAGTCGAGGTCGTCCATGCCTTTGAGGTTGCTCTCAACTACGTCATCGTTTGCCATCTCGTCACTCTCCTGTGTTCGAGCCAGAACCGACTCAACCGACGGTACATCCGATGCGGACGCCATGGGGCGCCCTTCGCCTCGTCGGCGCCGTGGTTGAACTGCCCCATCTGATCCATGTGGACAACGGTCGATGTCGGTGAGGGTCGCCCTCGGGAATGGCGGTAGACAGGAAACCCGTCGCCACCCAATCCAGCCGTCGCGGTGTTGACCGCGGCGACCGGCAGTCCCGGTGGGGGTGGCCGTCCGGGCGGGAACTGTGGACCGGGACCATTAGATCGTCGACTTTCACCGTGGGCGCGAAAGTCTCATTGTCAATGCCGTTAGCGGCGCCGTGTGGGAGCGCTGGCGGAACTGGGTCGGGTCATATCCGGTAATGCTCATCGTTCACCTCACAATCCGGTAGCGGCACTGAGGCTCACCCGCCCTGGCGCGGCTTCGCACCCCGGCGCTACGCGGGGCAGCAGCCCAGCCGACTTCTCGCTTTAGCGGTGACCTGTAAGCCAACCGGTGAGATCGGGTCTGCGAACCGCGCTGGATATCACGACCGGGTGGCTTCCTCGACGGTCAGCTCGGCGGCGGGGTCGGCCTCTAGCCGGTCGTCTGGAATCGGGCTCCCGCTCAGGACGGATAGCCCGTAGGTACCGGCCGCCAGACGTTCCTCGGCCCGGTTCAGGGCTTCGAGCCGGGACTGGAGCCCGGCGCCGACAGCGTTGTCGGTGCCTTCCGCCGTGAGCGGCTGGGCCCGATCGTCCCAGTCTCCCGGTTCGTTCTCAGCAGACCGGTCAGTTCGCCCGGCATCGGCCGTGTCGGCCAGCAGGGCCTGTACCCGTGCGCGTTCAGCCTCAAGCAGTTCCCGCGCCCGCTTCGTCTCCACCTGGCCTCCCCATTTTCAAAATCCGTACCGATCGGGGAGCCGCTACAGCCGCCTCGGTCCGATCGGACTCTAGACCCTCGCTCTCTACTTCCGGCCGGCAGATAGTTCAGGCTGCGGTGCCGTTTCGTGCCGGACGACGGGCAGGACTTCTGTAGCGAGGAGTTCGATGGACCGGGCGGTGTCGGCGAAGGGGAGTCCGCCGAGGCCGATCTGGGCGAGGAAGCGGTCATGGCCTAGCAGCTGGTGCTCCCAGAGGATCTTGTCGATTACTGTTGGGGGGCTCCCAGCGAACAGCGCACCGTGGGTGCCGGCCGAGGCGTCGAAGGCGTCTCGGGGGAGGCGTTGTCCGCGAGCGGCGGGCATGTTGTCGCCGATGTAGCGCGAGTAGTAGGGGTAGAAGGTGTCGAGAGCGCCTTAAGAGGTCTCCTCCACGTAAAAGTGGCTGGTCACCCCAACCCGTAGCGTCGCAGCGTCGTGGCCGGCGTCGGCGCCGGAGTGCCGGTAGAGGTCGGCGAGGGGGGCGAATCGTTCGGGCTGGCCGAGGATGGCGAGATGGAGCGGCAGGCCGTGGCGTCCGGCTCGCACCACGCTGGCCGGGGTCCCCCCCACGGCGATCCACACGGGAAGCCGGGCCTGGACCGGTCTGGGGTAGACGCCGGCGGCGACGAGAGGGGCCCGGTGGCGGCCCGACCAGGTGAGAACCTCCGCCTGGTTGACATGGAGGAGGAGATCGAGCTTCTCGTCGAACAGCTCGTCGTAGTCGGCGAGGTCGTAGCCGAACAGCGGGAACGATTCGCTGTAGGCGCCCCGTCCCGCGGTGATCTCGGCCCGGCCGGCAGAGATGAGATCGACGGTGGCGAAGTCCTCGAAGGCCTTGACCGGATCGGCGGTGGACAGCACAGTCACGGTGCTGGTCAGCCGGATGCGTTCGGTGGCCTGCGCAACCGCCGCGAGCACCACCGCCGGAGAGGAGATGGCGAAGTCGGGCCGATGGTGTTCGCCGACCCCGAACACGTCGAGGCCGGCTTGATCCGCCAGTCGGCCCCGGTCGATGAACTCCCGCAACCGCACGGCCGGGTCGATGGGCCGGTCGGTGGCCGGATCGGCGGTGATCTCACCGAAGGTGAAGACCCCGATCTCGAAGCTCCGGGACCGCCCGGCGGTCATGCGGACACATCCCTGGGCGCTAGAAGGCGGCCGAGCCATTCGGCCAGAGCGTCGACGACACCGGAGCTGAGGCCGTGGGCGCCCGGATCACGCACGGCGGTGGTGTGGCTGCCGGCATCGCCGTCGAGGTAGGTCCAGGTGCGCTCCAGCAGGTCACGGGGGATGACGCGGTCGGCGTCGCCGTGGGCGACGAGTACCGCCAGCCCGGCCAGCCGGCCCGGGGGTGGTGGGGACCCCGGCGTCGAAGGGCAGGGTGGCGTAGAGAATGCCGGCGCCGGCGTAGCGGCCCGGTCGGCCAGGATGAGCCCGCCGGCGAAAGCACCGCCGCTGAACCCGATCGGCACGACCGGCCGCCCGTGGGGGGCGACCTGGTCGAGCCAGGACCGGAACCAGGCGGTCGTCTCGGCCAGTGACTCGGAGATGGGTCGGCCGACTCCCCGGTTGGCGAACCAGGCGTAGCCGCCACCCTCGCCGATAGGGGCCCGCACCGCCGCGTAGGCGGGCCCGGCGGGGAGGTGGTCGGCCAGGCCGATGATGTCTGCCTCGTTCGAGCCGCGCCCCTGCCACGGCACCACCAGGGGCGCGTCGGGCCCGGCGTCGCCGTGCCAGGCCACCACCGGTGGGGCGAAGGAGGTCATGGCCGGACCGCCCCGGGATCGCTAGCCGTCTCCGGTTGGGGGGTGATCTGCCCGGCGGTCGCCACCCCGCTCCAGCGCTCTGTCTCCCCAGCCAGATCGAGATGGTCGATGGGAGCGGAGTTCTCGTATACGCCCCAGTGGTCGCGGGGGAGCATCCACATCAGCTCGAACTCGTTGCCGTCGGGGTCGGCGCCGTAGACGCTCTTGGTGGCACCGTGGCTGGACTCGCCGGTATAGGCGCCGGCGTCGAGCAGCGATTGGCGGGCGGCGGCGAGCTCGTCGATGGTGTCCAACTGCCAGGCCAGGTGGTACAGCCCGATGGCACCCCGACGCTTCGGGCCGCCTGCCGTGCCGACACCGAACAGGCCGAGGTCGTGGTGGTTCCCCGACCGGGGGAGGCGCAGGAACGCGGCGTTGGCGCGGGACTCCCGGGCGATGACCTCCATCCCGAACACGTCGCTATAGAACTGGACCGACCGGTCCAGATCGGCAACGAAGAGCACAGCATGGTTAAGACGTACAGGCGATACAGGCATTGGGGTTCCTTGGCTCAGGCCCGGAGCGGAGGGGAATCCCGCTCCGGGCGCAGTGGACGTTCTTTGACCTAACGAGCTGGCGGATCAGGCAGCGTCGGCGCTGCGGATGGCCGACACGTCGAACTCGAGGGTGACCTTCTCGCTGACCAGCACGCCGCCAGCTTCGAGAGCCGCGTTCCAGTTGACGCCCCAGTCCTTGCGGTTGACAGTCGTGGTGCCTTCGAAGCCGATGCGCTGATTGCCGTAAGGGTCGACCGCGCTTCCGGTGTAGTCGAAGTCGACGGTTACGGGGCGGGTCACTCCTTTGATCGTCAGGTTGCCGGTGACCCGGTAACCGTCTTGGCCGGCCTGCTCGACGCCGGTCGACACGAAGGTGATCTCCGGGTAGTTGTCCATGTCGAAGAAGTCGTTGGAGCGCAGGTGGGCATCGCGGTCGGAGTTGCGGGTGTCGATGCTGGCCGCCTTGATGGTTAGCTGCAGCTTCGAGTTGGCCGGATTGGCGGCGTCGAAGTAGCCGGAGCCGTCGAAGTCGTTGAACGAGCCGCGGACCTTGGTGACCATGGCGTGGCGGGCGACGAACCCGACCCGGCTGTGGGTGGGGTCGACGGTGTAGGTACCGGTGAGGGTGGCGGGGACAGTGGTTCTGGTCATTTGGATGCTCCTTTTAGTGGACCTGTCATACAACATAGGTGACGGGTCAACTATTCCCTTGTAGACTGGAGGCATGACCAAGGTGCGGTGGCTCGACGAGCGCGAAGAGCGGGCGTGGCGGGCGCTGCAGTTCATGCAGATGCGGCTCACTGGCCGCCTGGCCGCCGATCTGGCCGCCACCTCCGAGCTGTCCTATCCCGACTATGTGGTCCTCGTCGCCCTCGGGGACCGCCCGGGATGGCGGGCCCGCCTGTTCGAGCTGGCCGACGTCCTTGGCTGGGAGAAGAGCAGGGTGTCGCATCAGGTCGCCCGCATGAACGGCCGGGGGCTGCTGAAGAAAGAGCGCTGTGACGACGATCGCCGGGGCGCCTTCGTGGTCGCCACCGAGCAGGGCCGCAAGGCCATCGAGACCGCCGCCCCCTACCATGTCGCGGCGGTCCGCCACCTCTTCCTCGACCAGGTCAGCGCAGGTGAGCTCGACGCCATCGCCTCGGCCGCCGAGAAGGTCCTGGCCGTGCTCGACGCCGAATCTGTCGAAAGTCGATGATGCCGCCCGAGCCAGAGCCCGTCAGTGCCGAGATCGCCGAGCTGCTGCAGCTCAGCCCGGCGTGTCGGGGTTGGGCCGAACAGGACGAAGGCCCGTTTCACCGAGACGACAAAGCGGTTAGACGTGACATCGCCGAGGGACGGCCCGGCGCGGCGCTCACCCTCGGCGTTCGCCTCGCTTACCCCGACGCCAGCCCGCTCGACGGAGCGGCGGTGGAGATCTGGCACTGTGACGCCCTCGGCCGCTACTCGGGGTTCCCGCCCCCCGAACCATCGGCGGCGGTCGCCCAGCCCCAGTACCTGCCGGGCGAGACATTCCTCCGGGGCCGCCAGATCACCGACGCCGCCGGAATGGTCGAGTTCCGCACCATCTACCCAGGGTGGTATCCGGGGCGGACAGTTCACATCCACACCATCGTCCACGCCGGTGGTGCGACCCTCACCAGCCAGCTGTACTTCCCCGACCCCACCAACGACGAGGTCCTGGCGACCGACCCCTACCGCCTCCGCCCCGGGCGGGACACCACCAACGACACCGACACCATCTTTCCAACCGGCGGTACGCCCGCCATGCTCGACATCTCCCGGTCGACCCGCGGGTACCGGGCTGGCATCTGCCTGGTCCTCCCCTCCCCAGCCGATCTGTGACGGACGACCGAGATGGCAGCTCTCAGGGTCGGAACGCTTCGATGATGGCCGGCCATGTCGTTGTTGCCGCGAGCTACGTCGGCTGCGGAGGGCAGCCGATCGCTTCGGGGCAAGCGCAGACGGACATGTTGGCCGCCAGCCGCGTCGGCGATGAGCACCATGTCCTTGGTCGATAGGTGCGAGCGAAACCAAGCCGGATAGGCGCGCCCGATCGTGATCTGTCCCTGCGCTGTGGCTCAACGGCTGTCGAGCGGGCTGCCCTCGATCCGGCAGGAACATCTGGGGATCCGTTCCGCCGCTTCGGCCAGAGGACTCGTTTCGTCCGGCCAGCAGCGGGGCCAGTCCGGTATGGAGTCACCTGCTTGAGGCCGCTGTCAGTGCCGACCCGGTCGACCCGCAGGACCAACGGGACCCGGGAGAAGGTGACGCTCTCCGCCGGCATTCCCGGCAACCCTGCCACCAGAGCCCGCCGGCAAGATCCCCGCTCGCTGGTTAGCTTCTAGGCCGTGACCGCATCGGTTCTTGTGTGCGGAGCCCTGTTCGACGGCATTTCCGAGGAACTAGGCGGGCCCACCCAGATCCTGGTGCTGGATGGCCTGATCACCGAGATCGGCCCGTCGGTTCATCGTCCTCAAGGTGCGGAGGTGACCGATCTGTCGGGGCGCACCGTTAGCCCCGGGTTCATCGACGCCCACGTCCATCTGACCATGGATGCCTCCAATCTGGCACAGCAGACGCTGGAGTCCTCGGCTGCCAAGGCGCTCAAGGGTCTTCACCTTGCACAGGAATACCTCGGGTATGGCTTCACCACTCTCCGCGACCTCGGCAGTATGGACCCGGAGTTCCCGACGGTGGATCTGCGCAACGCCATCCATGGCGGCCTTTTGCCCGGACCCCGCCTAGTCGTCGCTCCCCATGTGATCAGCGCCTCCGCCGGCCACGGCGACATGAGCGGCTTCTACGGATCGCGCTGGGACCTCCCGGTCTCATCGGTCGCCGACGGCGCACAAGAGATCCGCCGGCTGGTGCGCCGCGAGCATGCCCACGGAGCCGACTGGATAAAGACGGCCAACGCCGGCGGGTACTTCAGCGTCGGCGACGACCCAGCGAAAGGCACCTGGTTCGACGACGAGATGGAGGCCGCCTGCGCCACTGCTCGACTCCTGGGCCTGCCCGTAGCGGTACACACCGGCGGGGCAGAGGCGTGCAAACAGGCGATCCGCTTCGGAGCCCGCAGCCTCGAACATGCCTACCTGATCGACGAGGAAGCCATACAGATGGCTGCCCACTCGGGCTCCTACATCGTGCCGACCATGCAGATGACCCAGGAGGATCTCGGTCAGTTGCAGGCTGGGACGCTCCCATGCCAGGCGGTGTGGAAGTTCAGCCGCGACAGCCGAGCGATCGCCGACGCGCAGCAACTACTGGCGGCGAGCAACGCGAAGGTGGCCTTCGGGACCGATTGCGGAATGTTTCCCTTCAGCCGCGGCATCCTCGAGTTCCAGGCCATGGTCGCTGCCGGTCTCAGCCCGATCAGGGCGCTCCGAGCCGGAACCTCAGTCGCCGCCGAACTCCTCGGTCGAGGGGACATCGGAGTCCTCAAGCCGGGTGCGTCGGCAGACATTGTCGCCATGCCCGGCAACCCCCTCGACGACATCGCCGTCACGGCCAAGGTCGACTTCGTCATCCGCGGCGGAACCGTCCACGGTGATGCACAAGACAGCCCGCCCTCCTAGGGGGGCTACCAGCGAGACCACAGACCCCCGACCTCGCAGGGCGCGACCGCCATCAAACTTCGCGTCCGGCCGACACGGCAGGGGAAAAACGACAGGCGTCCCGACCAAGGTGAGCCGGCGGGTCGCACTAGCCCGGTCCCGCCGCCCCCTATCTCCCGACGACATGGAGGCTGGGAGAAGTCCGTCGTGAAGGTCAGCCGCCCAGGGCGTCGAGGGCGGCGACGATCAGGGTTTGAACGCCTGTCTTCAGGGTGGGGTGCAGGACGGGGGCGAACGCCGGGTTGTGGTTGGTTGGGACGTCCTGGGCGACCCGCCCGGCCTGCTGGGCCCTGCGGTATAGATCGGGATCGGTTCCTCCCACGTACCAGAAGACGGAGGGGACACCCCATTCGGTGCCGAACGACCCGAAGTCCTCGCTGGCCGAGACAGGGGCAGTCAGCTCGGCGACCTGGTCGTCGTCAAAGTGGGATCGCAGGGCGGTCGCCACTCGGATTGTCCACTGGGCGTTGTTGACAGTCAGGGGGTAATGCTCGGTGGTCGTGATCTCGGGCGGCTGCGGTGCTCCTGAAGCTTGTGCTTCGGCCTTGACGATGCGTTCGATGGCATCGAGAGTGCGTCGCCTCACCGCCTCGTCGAAGCTGCGGACGTTGATCTTGAGACCCGCCTCGTCTGGGATCACGTTGTCCTTTGTCCCGGCTTGGAGGGCTCCGATGGTGACGACAACCGACTGCGACGGCGCCGTCTCGCGGGACACGATGGTCTGCAGGCGCATGACCGTCGCCGCCGCCATGACCACCGGATCCACACTGGACTCGGGCATCGAGCCGTGCGCACCACGGCCGAATAGGCGGACTTGCAGGCTGTCGGCGGCCGCCTGGGTGGTGCCCGGCCGGTAGCGGATCTGGCCGGCGACGCCGGGCATGACGTGCTGGCCCAGAATCACCTCTGGTCTGGGGAACCGGTCGAACAGTCCGTCGTCGATCATGGCCTGGGCGCCCTGGGCGGTTTCCTCTGCCGGCTGGAACACGGCCAGAATGGTTCCGTTCCAGGTATCGACTGCTTGGGCCAAGAGGCTGACGGTGCCGACCAACCAGGTGACGTGCATGTCGTGCCCGCAGGCGTGCATGACCGGGACCTGATTGCCCTCGCTATCAGCACTGACTTCGCTGCTGGCGTACGGCAGCCCAGTGGCCTCCTTAACCGGTAGGGCGTCCATATCTGCCCGCAACATCACCGTAGGCCCATCGCCGTTGTGCAGCAGTCCCACCACGCCGGTACCGCCGACGCCGGCAGTCACCTCGAAGCCTGCTTGGCGTAAGTTATCCGCTGCTTTCTCGGCGGTGCGATGCTCCTGCAGTGAGAGCTCAGGGTGGCTGTGCAGATCGCGGTAGAAGGCCTCAAGGTCACTCGCGATGTCATCCAAGCCACCAAGAACAGACTTGATCGTGCCGGTATCGGACATGGTGACCTCCCTTGCGCAAGGATGCCACGTATGGTCCGGATCTTCGATCCCACGCTGATCCTGTGGCTCAACCTCATTGGGACGTTCGTGTTCGGCCTCAGCGGAGGCCTCGCCGCCATGAAGGCCCGTCTCGATCTCTTTGGCGTGCTCGTTCTCGCGCTGGTCGTTGCTCTCGCAGGCGGCATCATCCGAGACCTGCTGATCGGCACCCCACCTGCAACATTCCGGGACTGGCGCTACCTGGCCGCCGCCGGAGCCGCCGGGTTGGCAACCCTCGCCGCCCGCCCGTTGCTTGAGCGGATCTGGAACATCATCCTGATCCTCGACGCTGCCGGGCTAGCCCTATTCTGCGTCACCGGAGCCGTGACAGCACTTGCGTTCCGACTCGGTCCAGCCCAGGCCATCATCCTCGGAGTGATCACCGGCATCGGTGGCGGAATGCTCCGCGACGTCCTCCTCCGACAGATCCCCGCTGTGTTGCAACACAATCTCTATGCAGTTCCCGCTATTGCCGGCGCAGCCGTTGTGGTCGGCGCACACGGGGCCGGCACCAACAGTTGGGCGTTCTTAATCATCGGCTTTGTCGTCTGCTTCGCCATTCGCATCGTCGGCCTACGCTTCAACATCCAGCTGCCGGTCTCACTTCGCGGGTGGCAGGCCAAAGGTGACGGCGTCGAGAGGTCACCCAACATCGATGAACGGAGCAACGACCCCAACCAGTGAAAGGGCCGTTTCGCGATGCGTCTCGAACTGAGCTCACACCCCTATTTTGCCAGACTCGGATAACCCCACTCCCATATCCGGCGGTCTGGGCCACTGCGAGGCTGCCCCGAAAGTGCCGGCCTGGGGCAGGCAATAATCCCCAACTCTCCTCGCCGTTGGGCCTTCCCCTCCCTCGGACCGGGTCTGCCTTCTTCCGGGCGTTGCCCGCCCTGTCGCCGGGCGGTTCGGCTGCCGCCTCGTGCACTGGTCCTTATCTCTCGTTGCGACATCACAGTCCGCCCTCGGCAGAACTCCAGGTATATCCAGACTCGACATTGGCCGGGATCGTTCACCGGGTTCTGTCCCTGTGGGTGCCGAGAATGTCATCCGACCCCACTGTGGGCGAGGGGGGACTTGAACCCCCACATCCTTTCGGACACAGGAACCTGAATCCTCCGCGTCTGCCAATTCCGCCACTCGCCCGAGTGACGGCCTGAGGCTACCCGACGTCTCGAAAGCCCCTATTCACCGGCTCGATGCGGGATCGCCGGGGGCGGTCTCGGCACTCCGCCCGGTGATGGACGTGCGACCCGCCCCTACCCCAGCCTGGGGGTTCGCACCGGTAGGCTGAGCGCCAGCATGGGACTCCAACGGTTCGAAGGGCGCCTCGAGCGCCTGTTTGACGGCGCCCTGTCGCGAGCCTTCAAGGGCGAGCTCCACCCCGTCGAGATCGGGCGCCGGCTCACGCGGGAGATGGACCTCCAGCGCCGGGTCGGCGTCCACGGGCTCATCGCCCCGAATTCCTTCGTGGTCCACATCTCGACCACCGACTTCGACCGGTTCGAGTCCTTCCTCGACGCACTGGTCCGCGAGCTCGAGGAGGCCGCCCGCGAGCACGCCCGGACCGAGGACTACGTCTTCGTCGGCCCCGTCACCGTGTCGATCCTCGAGGACGTGGACGAGCGCCGCGGCCGGTTCGAGATCGCCTCCGAGGTCCAGGAGGGCCCTTCCGGGCTGCCGGCGGCCTCGATCGTGCTCGCCGACGGGGAGCGAATCGTCCTCGGTCCCGAACCCCTGACCATCGGCCGGCTGCCGGAGAGCGCGGTGACCATCAACGACCCCAATGCGAGCCGCCGCCACGCCGAGCTGCGGAGGGTGGGGAACGATGTGGTCCTGGTCGACCTGAACTCGACGAACGGGACCAGGGTCAACGGGGCGACCGTCCGCGAGCGGACGCTCGCCGACGGCGACGAAATCGTGATCGGCACCACCGTCCTACGGTTCGAGACGTCGTGACGGTCGACGTCTGATCGCTCATGCACCAGATCCTGGTCTCGCTCCCCGGGCCCACCGACAACACGCCGGTCCTGCGTGCACTGGAGTACGGCATCATCGTCCTGCTCTGGTTGTTCTTCATGTGGGTCGTCCGGGCGGTGTGGGTCGAGGTGCGCCCGCTCAAGCGGCCACGTCGTCGGCGGAGAGAGAACGACGTCGTCAGCTCCAACGGCAAGCGGCAGCGCCGGTCGCTCCGCTTGCACGTCATCCGACCCGAAGACCAGGCCGGCCGGGCGTACGACATCGGCGACGAGGTAACCGTCGGCCGGGCGGCCGGATGCGGGGTCGCGATCGACTACGACCACTATTCGTCGAACCTCCATGCGCGCCTGTTCCGGCTGGACGGCGACCTCTGGGCGGAGGACCTGGGCTCGACGAACGGCACGTGGGTCAACACGATCCGCATCAGCGAGCGCACGCGGCTGCGGAAGGGCGACCTGCTCCAGGTCGGTGGCACCGTGTTCGAGGTGGGCAAGTAGTGGTGCGCGAATCAGAATGCGCAGATCAGGAGCGGTCGCCTAGATGACGCTCCTGCGGTCCGGTTCCGCGACCGACACCGGCTTGGTCCGATCGGTGAACCAGGACCTCGCCATGGAGACCCCGAACTTGTTCGCCGTGGCCGACGGCATGGGCGGCCACGCGGGGGGAGAGGTCGCCTCGCGCCTGGCAATGGAGACGCTCGCGGTGGCCTTCAGCCGTCAGCCCACCGGTTCGGGCCTGGCCGAGGCGGTCACCGAGGCCAACACCGTGGTGTGGGAGCACAGCCGCCAGAACCCGGAGCTGCGCGGCATGGGCACCACGATCACCGCCCTCTCCCTGGTCAACGAGGAGGGGCAGGACACCCTCGCCCTGGTCAACGTGGGCGACTCGCGCTCCTACCGCTACCACGACGGCGAGATCAGCCAGATCACGACCGACCACAGCCTCGCGGAGGAGATGGTCCGGACCGGGGACCTCACGACCGACGAGGCGGCGGTCCATCCCCACCGGCACATCCTGACCAGGGCTCTCGGGGTGGCGACCCACGTGGCCGTCGACCTCTGGCGGATCCATCCGGTCCGCGGCGACCGCTATCTGCTGTGCAGTGACGGCCTGACCAACGAGCTGACCGGCGACCAGATCGGAGAGGTGCTCCGGTCGGTCGATGATCCGCAGCGTGCCGCCGACCTGCTGGTCGAGGCCGCACGCACCCACGGCGGCAGCGACAACATCACGGTCGTCATCGTCGACGTCGTGGTCGGCGAGGAGGAGGACGGGGCAGAGTCGCCGGCGGTCGCCGCGGTCGCCCCCGACTTCGGCACCCCGGTCGAAACCGATGGCAACGAGCCCGCCGTGGCGGCCGACCTGTATCCGGCGCCGGTCGCTGCCGACAAGCAGCCCAGCAGGCGCGAGCGCCGCCGGGCCAAGCGCCGCGAACGCCGCCTCGCTCGGGGTCGGCGGCTGATCACCGTACGGACGCTCTTCTTCGTCGTCATCCTCGCCGCTGTCGTCGCCGCCGCGCTCTACGCCGTGCGCTGGTACGACACGAACTCGTACTTCGTCCGGGTCGACAACAACGAGCTCATCATCTACCAGGGCAGGGTCGGAGGCTTCCTCTGGTACCACCCGACGGTGGTGAACCGCACGGGTGTCACGACCGCGGATGTCCCGCCCGACTACCTCCACAATCTGCAGGCCGGCGTCGAGGAGACCTCGGTCGCCAACGCGGAGAACTACGTGAAGGATCTGGTCGACGCGAAGAACCAGCGGCATCGTCACCGGCCGCTCCGGCACCGCCGGGCGGCACAGGCCCGGCGACGACGAGGGGCGCCTGATGGAACGCCGCATCCGCCGGCTCGGGATCTTCATGATGCTGTGCTTCGTCGCGCTGTTCATCCAGCTCAACAACATCCAGATCTTCAAGGCCAAGTCGCTCGGCCACCTCCCCCCAGAACCCGCGGGTGCTGGCGGCCGCGAGGAGCCAGACCCGGGGCAGCATCCTCTCGGCGGACGGGGTGACGCTCGCTTCGTCGCAACTTGCACCGCCGGGCAGCGTCTACAAGTACCAACGCGTCTACAACCCGTACACCGCGACCCTGTTCTCGCAGACCGTCGGCTTCGTCTCGCCCATCTACGGCAACTTCAACGGGGTGGAGGCCGAGTACAACAGCTATCTGGTCCCGCACACCCGTCCGGCCCGGGACCTGCGCGACCTGCTGGTCAACCGGACCGAGTACGACAACGTGACCCTCACCATGGACTCGCACCTGCAACTGCAGGTCGCCCAGGCTCTCGACCAGGGAGCAGCGGGGTGCTCGGAGCCGCGGCGGTCGTCCTGAACCCGACCACCGGCGCGATCGAGGCGATGTACTCCAACCCGACCTTCGACCCCAACCCGCTGGTCTCCCAGAACCCGACGATCGAGCGGCTCGCGTGGAACTCGTACCTCGACACCAACCGGGGAACCCGCTCCGAGCCGGCACCTACAACGAGATCTACCCCCCGGGATCGAGCTTCAAGGTCGTGACCACCTCCGCGGTCCTCGAGCACCGGCCCGATCTCGCCTCGATGAGCTACCCCGTTCGTGGAGAGCATCCAGCTGCCCGACACCGGCAACCCGCCGCAGACCCTGCGGAACTACGAGTTCGGGAGCTGCGGAGGGAACCTCGAGCAATTGGTGGTCAATTCGTGCGACGCCGACTTCGCGACGATCGGCCAGCTGCTCGGGGCGCAGGCCCTCGTCACCCAGGCCGAGCTCTACGGCTACAACCAGCGGGTCCCACTCGACGTGCCGCCCTCCACTGTCGCGGCCTCCCACTTCGGCACCGTGGCGGACTTCGCCACCGACCTCCCCGGGCTCATGAAGTCGGCGATCGGACAGGACAACGTCGCGGCGACCGCTCTGCAGCAGGCGATGGTGGCAGGCACGGTCGCCAACGGCGGTGTGGAGATGACCCCCCACGTGATGGCTCAGATCCGCAGCTCGGACGGAGGTCTCGTCCGAACCTACCAGCCGACTCCGTGGATGCAGCCGATCTCTCCCCAGACCGCGGCGACCCTGACCACCTTCATGCAGGGGGTGGTGCGCTCGGGGACGGCAAGCGGAGTGGGGTTCCCGGCGAGCTGGAACGTCGCGGCGAAGACCGGCACCGCCAGAGGTCGGCCCGAACCTGCAATTCACGACCGACTGGCTCATCGCTTTCGCACCGGTCGGGAATTCCAAGGTCGCGGTCGCGGTTGTCGTGCCGAACCAGGCATTCCACCAGACGGGGGCCGGCATCGCCGGGCCGATCGTGCGCCAGATCATCGGCGACGTCCTCGCCGACCAGGGCGGAGCGAAGTGAAAGTACGAGGTGAAGCGTGCAATGAAGCGTGCATCGGAACACGCCGTGAGAACCCCGAGTCACCACGGAGAGGGGCCTAGGCTTTGACCCACATGGACCCGACCCAGACGCCCCGGGTCTTCTCGGAGCGCTACGAGCTGAACCACCTGATCGCCCGGGGCGGGATGGCCGAGGTCTACCGCGCCCGCGACCGCCTGCTCGACCGCCCCGTGGCCCTCAAGGTGCTCTTCCCCGAGCTGTCGGTCGACCGGTCGTTCGTCGAGCGGTTCCGCCGAGAGGCCCAGGCCGCCGCCAACCTCTCGCACCCCAACATCGTGCCGGTGTTCGACTGGGGCGAGGACTCGGGCACCTACTTCATCGTGATGGAGTTCATCGACGGCCGGCCGCTGTCGTCGATCCTCAAGTCCGCCGGCCCGCTGTCGGCGGAGCGCACGGCCGACATCGGGGCCCATGTTGCGGCTGCCCTCGGCTACGCCCACAAGCACCGGGTGATCCACCGCGACGTCAAGCCCGGGCAACGTCCTGATCACCGACGAGGGCCAGGTGAAGGTCACCGACTTCGGCATCGCCCGGGCCATCAACACCGAGGAGAGCCTCACCCAGACCGGCGCCGTCATGGGCACCGCCACCTACTTCTCCCCGGAGCAGGCCGAAGGCATCGGCGTCGACGCCCGCAGCGACATCTACTCGCTCGGCGTCGTCCTGTTCGAGATGGCGACCGGGCGCCCCCCGTTCCTCGGCGACACCCCGGTCGCGGTCGCCTCCAAGCACGTGCGGGACCACCCGCCCGCGCCCCGGGAGCTCAACCCGGCCATCCCGCCCACCTTCGAGGCCATCATCCTCAAGTCCATGGCCAAGGACCCCGCCCACCGCTACGCCACGGCCGAGGAACTGCGGGCCGATCTCCTGCGCTTCAACGAGGGCCGGACGGTCACCGCGATCAGCGACGTGACCGCGATGATGGCCGTCGGGGCCGCCGGAGCGGCGGCCGGAGCGGCGACAACCCAGGCGCTGCGCCGGTGGACGGGGCGACCGCCACCGAGGCCCTTGCGCCGGTGGTCCCGGGCGAGGAGGTGCCGCCCGAGGAGGAGCCGACCTCGCACCGGACCCGGAACTACGCCATCATCCTCGCCGTCCTGATAGCGGCGCTGCTGATCGCCGGCTACTTCCTGGGCCGGAGCCTCGGCTACTTCGGGGGAGCTCCTCTTTCAACCTGCCCTCCGTCGTCGGCCAGCCCGTGGCCAGGCGACCTCCACGCTCATGAACGACGGGCTGGTGGTCACACCGTGCGAACCAGGTGTCGAACACGCACTGCCGGCACCGTGCTCTCGACCGACCCGCCCCCGAACGCCCTGGTGAAGAAGGGCGACACCGTGACCTTGAAGGTGGCGGTGCCGCTCCGGTCCCAAGGTCACCGTGCCGCAGAGCATCATCAATACGACGGCAGCCAACGCCAAGTCGATCCTGCAGGGGGCCGGCCTCAACTCCTCGGTCGTCTTCCGGCCGAGCTCGACCGTGCCCAACGGCACGGTGATCAGCTCCAGCCCGGCTCCCGGGACCAAGGTGCCCCAGGGCAGCTCGGTCACCCTCACGGTCTCCTCCGGGCCGGCCAACGCGATCGTGCCATCCCTCGTCGGGCAGACCCAGGCCCAGGCGGAGTCGTGCTCAACCAGACGGGCTCACCCTCGGCGGTATCACGTCTGCGCTCGTCTAGCCAGCCGGCGGGGATCGTGATCGACTCGACTCCGCCGGCCGGCACGTCGGTGAGC
The DNA here is from genome assembly GCA_963764555.1 of uncultured Acidimicrobiales bacterium. GTDB lineage: Bacteria > Actinomycetota > Acidimicrobiia > Acidimicrobiales > RAAP-2 > Bog-756. The sequence continues at coordinate 8,377 of CAVXSW010000007.1, read as the reverse complement.
CCGGGCAGCTCGGTCAGCATCGTGGTCTCGACCGGCCCGCCACCGGCGACGACCACGACGCCACCCACGACGACCACGACGACCGCCCGAGCTCCTCCTCGACGAGCACTTCGACGCCCGGACACAGCCAGTCGCAGAACAACGCACCACACCCGGTCGCCGTGAGCACCGGGCCTGCCTAGCGCGGCGACGACCGAAGCCAGGAAGTTCGACAGCAGGGACGGTCCCTCGGGGGTCAGCAGCGACTCGGGGTGGAACTGCACCCCTTCGACCGGCAGCTCGCGGTGGCGGAGACCCATGATCACCCCGTCGGCGGTGGTCGCGGTGACCTCGAGCTCGTCGGGCACGCGTCGTGGGTTCGACGACCAGCGAGTGGTAGCGGGTGGCGACGAACGGGTCGGGCAGCCCGGCGAAGACCCCGCTCCCGTCGTGGTGGATGGCGGACGTCTTGCCGTGCATGAGCGTGGGGGCGGAGACGATCCTCCCGCCGTAGACCTCGCCGATGGCCTGGTGGCCGAGGCAGACCCCGAGGATGGGGAGCTCGCCGGCCAGCTCTCCGACGACGGCGTTGCTGATGCCGGCGTCGTCGGGGCGCCCGGGCCCCGGTGAGATCAGGACGGCGTCGGGCGCCGCCGCCCGGATCCCGTCGATGTCGATCGCGTCGTTGCGGTGGACGACCGGCTCGGCGCCGAGCTCGCCCAGCTCCTGGACGAGGTTGTAGACGAACGAGTCGTAATTGTCGATGACCAGCACCCGGGTCGCCCATGGTCCCGATGATCGTACGGGCCCGAGCTCCGGCGCCCCCGAGCGACGCTACGGCCGGCCGCGCGATGGCACCTCGGCGCCTGGCTATCCTTCGGCCATGGCAGACCAAGGCCAAGTCGGAGTCCGGGCCCGAGGCCGAGGCCCGAAGAAAGGGCCGCTCCGTCGGCGGCGGGACGCGACGACCGCCGGCGGGCCAGCCGACGCAGCACCAGAGCCGAGCGGTACACGCCCTCCGGTCGCCGAAGAACGTAAGACCAGCCCACGCTGGATGGGGTTCGCTCATCGTCGCGCTCTTCCTCCTCGGGGTGCTGGTGGTGATCCTCAACTACGCCGAGCTGCTGCCGGGCGGCGTCAACAACCTCTGGCTGATCGCGGCCATCGGCGCCATCTTCGCCGGGCTCCTGCTCGCCACCCGCTACCACTGACGGCGCCGGCGTCGACGGACCGGCCGATCCATCGGCACCGTCGACCGCGTCCGAGCCGCGGTGTCGTCAGCCGAGGCGCTCGATGATGGTGGCGTTGGCCATGCCGCCGCCCTCGCACATGGTCTAGCAGGCCGTAGCGGCCCCCGGTGCGCTCGAGCTCGTTGACCAGGGTGGCCATGAGCTTGGCGCCCGAGGCGCCGAGCGGGTGGCCGAGGGCGATGGCCCCGCCGTTCACGTTGACCTTGTCGAGGTCGGCGTCGAACTCCTTCTGCCAGGCGAGCACCACCGAGGCGAAGGCCTCGTTGATCTCGATGACGTCCATGTCGTCGAGGGTGAGCTTGGCCTTCTCGAGCACCGACCGGGTGGCCGGGATCGGGCCGGTGAGCATGGTGATCGGATCGCTGCCGGCCACGGCGAAGGCGTGGAAGCGGGCCCGGGGGGTGAGGCCGAGGGCCGCCGCCTTCTCCTCGCTCATGATGAGCACGCCCGAGGCGCCGTCGGTGATCTGCGACGAGTTGCCCGCCGTGACCCGGCCGTTCTCCGGCCCGGAAGGCGGGCTTGAGGTTGGCCAGCGCCTCGACCGAGGTGTCGGGGCGGATGCCCTCGTCGGTGGTCATGATCTCGTCGGTGTCGGCCCGGTCGTCGTCCTTCACGGCCACCGGGATCGATCTCGCGCTCGAACCGGCCCTCCGCGGTGGCCCGGGCGGCCCGCTGGTGGGACTGCGACGGAGTACTCGTCGAGCGCCTCGCGGCTGATGTCCCACTGCTCGGCGATGAGCTCGGCGCCCTCGCCCTGGCTGACCAGCCCGCCCCGCTCGGCGTAGCGGGCCATCATCCGCGGACCGAACGGGATAGCCGAGCTCGCGGACGACCGAGGCCCCCATCGGGGTGCGGGTCATGACCTCGACGCCGCCGCCGATGACCATGTCGTAGGCGCCGGCCATGACGCCCTGGGCGCCGAAGTGCAGGGCCTGCTGGGACGAGCCGCACTGGCGGTCGATGGTGGTGGCGGGCACCGACTCGGGGAAGCCGGCGGCCAGCACCGCGTTGCGGCCCACGTTGAGGGACTGCTCGCTGACCTGCATGACGCAGCCCATGATCACGTCGTCGACCAGGGCCGGGTCGAGGTCGTTGCGCTCGACCAGGGCCTTCAGCGGCTCGGAGGCCAGGTCGGCGGCGTGCCAGTTGCGCAGCTTCCCGTTGCGCTTGCCTCCCGGGGTGCGCACTGCGTCGACGATGACGGCGTTGGTCATGGTCTGTCTCCTTCCGGGTCGCGAGTCCGGCAGCGTTGCACCTGCCGGACCGACGCTCGTGATTCGATCAAGCGTCGCGATCGACTCTACGGGCGATCCGGAAGCCGGCGATTCCGTGCCGGTGCGGTCACGGAGCCGGGACCGGCGTGACCGAGCGGAGCCGCCGGACCGGGGCCGAGGACCAGGTCGGCGAGGCGACCGGCGCCGGGACGTCGACGGTGTCGAGAGCCCGGCACTACGGTCGGGGACGTGAGCCCGGATCAAGGACATGGACCGCTGGCTGGGCGACGGGGGCATGGAGATCATCGGCATCGTCGGCGCCTCGCTTCGACGACTACGGCGTCGACGGCGAGGACCTCGGCTGGGTGACGCGGCGCGTTCGTGCCCGACCGCCGCTGGCCTGCAACCCCCACGGCATCGTCCAGGCCGGCGTCGCACGGCCTCCTCCTCGACGCGGCCATGAACTTCGCCATCAACGCGGCCATGCCCGGTCGCGACCGGACGCGGGCCACGCTCGAGATGAAGATCGAGACCATGCGCCCGGCCATCGCCGGTGAGCAGCTACCGGCTGCGGGGCGAAGTGGTCCGCCTGGCCCGCCAGGTGGCCTATGCCGAGGCGACGGTGACCGACGGCGACGGACCAGATGGTGAGCCGCTCGACCGGCACGTTCCTCCTGCACCGCCGCGACGACCCGGCCCGGGCCTCCGGCGGCTAGCACCGGGCTGGCCGGCGCCAGTAGGCGCGTTTCGCGACCCCGCTTCGGGGCAGGCGTCGCCACAGCTCCGTTTCTCGCCCCGGCTGCATCGCTCCGGGTCGGACAGGGAGAGAGATGCCATGTTCGACGGGCGCTGCATCGTCTGCGACGCTCCGGCAGAACCACGGTTCGCGCACTGCTTCTGCTGCGGCGCACTGGTCCGGCAGCTCCAGATGACGCTCGTTCCCCGGTGGCGATCGTGGCCTACCGCCCGGGCGATCGCCTGCACCGGCGGCTCCGCGGCTACAAGGACGCACCGGTGTCCGAGATGAGGACCGCGGACACGAGGCGGCTCGCGTCCTTGCTCGAGACGGGGGCCACCGAGCTCATGGCGCACGAGGACCCGCGGATCGGCGGTTGGGACGTCGTCGCCGCAGTGCCCTCGTCGCGTCGGTCCGTCGGGGCTCGCGCTCGAGCGCCTCGCGCTCGCGGTGCCCGCACTTGCGCCCCGGTACCGGCGGCTGCTCGTCCGAGGCCCCGACCCGACGGACCATCTGTTCGCGGCCCGCCGGGGGTTCGTCCCTGACCCGGCGGTCGATCGGATGCGGCTCCGCCACCGGCGGGCGCTCGTCGTCGACGACAGCGTCGTCACCGGCGCGCGTGCCCAGAGCGCCGCAGCGGCCCTGCGCCTCGGCGGAGCACGGGTGGTCGGGATCCTTGCCGTCGGCCGGCTCGAGCGGACCCGCGGGCCTTCCGGTTGTCGTCGGAGGCATCGGCCAAACGGTCCGGAGTGTGCCTCGGAGGGGCGACCCGGACTGGACATCGGTGCGCCGATCCGGACTAGACCGACGCGATGCTCCTCCGCATCTTCACCGAGCCCCAGCAGGGGGCCTCCTACGACGACTCGCTGGCCGTCGCCAGCGCGGCCGAGGCCCTCGGGCTTCGACGCCTTCTTCCGCAGCGACCACTACCTGACCGATGGGCGGCGGACGGCTCCCGGGCCCACCGACGCCTGGGTCACCCTGGCCGGCCTCGCCCGGGAGACCGAGCCGGATCCGGCTCGGGACGCTGCTCACGCGCGGCCACGTTCCGGCTCCCGGTCCCGCTCGCCATCTCGGTGGCCGAGGTCGACGCCATGAGCGGGGGCCGGGTCGAGCTCGGACTCGGCGCCGGCTGGTACGACGCCGAGCACACCGCCTACGGGATCCCCTTCCCGCCGCTCGGCGAGCGCTTCGACCGGCTCGAGGAGCAGCTCGCCGATCATCACCGGCCTGTGGGGCGACGCCGGTGGGCGAGACGTTCTCCTTCGACGGGCGCACTACCGGCTGGCCGGACAGCCCGGCACTGCCCAAGCCCTCCAGCAGCCCGCGCCCGCCGGTCATCGTCGGCGGCGGCGGCGCCCGGCGCACCCCGCCGCTGGCGGCCCGCTTCGCCGACGAGTTCAACGTGCCGTTCCACGGCGCCGCGGACACGGCGGCCCAGTTCGACCGGGTGCGCCCGGCGTGCGCGGCGGCGGGCCGCGACCCGGCCTCGATGGTCTTGTCGGCGGCGCAGGTCGTCTGCTGCGGACGCGACGAGGCCGAGATCGCCGGCCGCGCCGCCGCCATCGGCCGCCAGGTGGACGAGCTGCGCGAGAACGGCTCTGCGGTACCCCGGACGAGGTGGTGGCCCGCTGCGCCGGTTCGCCGCGGCCGGCGCCGCCACGGGTCTACCTGCAGGTGCTCGACCTGCCGACCTCGACCACCTCGCCCTCGTGGCCGAGGAGGTGCTCCCCCACTGCTCGTCACTGTGAACGCCGGCCGGCGCCCTTCGGTGGAGGAGGCCGCCGAGGCGCTCGGGGCCGGGACCCGGTCCTCGACGTGCTCGATCTCGCGCCGACGGTCCCCCGCCCCGCCGGCCGGTCGTGCGTGCGGGAAACCGGTTCGCGGCGCTCGCCGAGGCGATCCTCTATCAACAGCTCGCGGGCAAGGCCGCCGCGTCGATCCATGCCCGCTTCGTGACGTCGGTCGGCGGCGCCGTGACCCCCGAATCCGTCCTCGTGGCCGACCCGGGGGCGCTTCGGGCAGCCGGCCTCTCGGCAGCCAAGGCCGGGACGATCCACGACCTCGCCGAGCACATCGTGAGCGGGCAGATCGCGCTCGATCGCATCGGCCGTCTCCCCGACGAGCAGATCGTCGAGCATCTCACCCGGGTGCGGGGGATCGGGCCGGTGGACCGCCCACATGTTCTTGCTGATCACCCTCGGGCGTCCGGACGTGTGGCCGATCGGCGACTTCGGCGTGCGAGCCGGGTTCGCCCGGGCCTGGAGCCTCGCGGCGGTCCCGACGCCGAAAGAGCTGATCCTGCTCGGCGAGCCGTTCCTACCGTTCCGGAGCCTCGTCGCCTGGTACTGCTGGGCCGAGCCCGACATGAGCTCCGCGGTCCCCTCGACCGGCCCGACGCCGGCGAACACCCAGCTTAGAGTTCCGCCGGGGAGGCCGGCAGGCTTTTCATTGCAGTTTGGCGGCGGCTGTTTCCTTGGGTCCGGCGGGCGTGATGATTGCGGGACGGCCGGAGCGCCGGCCCGGGCGGACGGCGTTCGTGCGTCAGCAGCTCCGAAAGGGGGAGGCCAATGCTGGTTGCAACCGTGCTCGAGGGCAAGGGGACCCTCGTCGCGACCGTGGAGCGGACCGCGAGCGTCGACCAGGTCGTCGCGGATCTGAACCGCCACCAGGTGGGGGCGCTCGTCGTCTCGCCCGACGGCGAGCGGATCGAAGGCATCGTGTCGGAGTGGGACATCGTGCGGAGGTTGAGCACGCTGCACGGTGGCCTGCTCGACGAGCCCGTCCTCCGATCATGTCGACCGAGGTCCATATCTGCCGGCCGACGGACGACGTCGAGTCGGTGATGAACCTCATGACCGACCGACTGTATCCGGCACGTGCCGGTGGTGGAGCACGGGCGGCTCCTTGTGGCATCATCAGCATCGGTGACGTGGTGAAGAGCCGGATCGGGGGAGCTGGAGAAGGATCGCAACGAGCTGATGGAGTACATCACCGCCCGTTGACCCGTGCGTGTCCGTCCGGACGTGTGCGCCTCGGCCCGCCTGCACGGCTCACCTCCCAAGGGCTCTACGATCGGCCGGTGTCGAGTCCCCGGGCGCCGCTGATCGGTGTTGTCGTCGTCGATCACGGGTCCCGCCGTGACGAGGCCAACCGGTGGCACGAGTCGTTCGTCGAGGAATGGCGGGGCGCGACGCCTACAGCATCGTGGAACCGGCCCACATGGAGCTCGCCCGCCCCTCCATCGCCGATGCCTTCGATGCCTGTGTGGCCCTGCGGGCGCGAAGAGGGTCGTCGTCGCTCCCGTACTTCCTCTGGCCGGGCAGCCATTGGGATCGGGACATCCCGCTTCTCGCCGCCGAGGCGGCGGCGCGTCCACCCGGGTGTCCGACCATCTGGTGACCGCACCGCTCGGGCCGCACCCGTTGCTCGCCGCCATCGTCGAGGAGCGGGTCGAGCACTGCATCGCGGACGTTGCCCGGCTCGGCCCCCGAATGCGCCGTCTGCGCGGGGAGCGGCCGCTGCCGCCTCAGGTGAGCGGACGGGCCCGGTTCATCGGACGGCGCCGTCTGCGCGTGAAGCCCGGACTACTAGGCAGCTGCAACGGTCGCCCAGCCAGGGTTGGGCTCCCCGTCGAGGGAGTAGAGGACGACAGCCAGGGTGTCCTGGTCGCTCTTCGACGCCTGATTGGGCGGGCACGCCGATCAGGTCCGGCCGGCCCGTGGCGGAGGCCGCACCGTTCCACGTGGACTGGCTGAACTGGAAGGCGCCCATGTAGAGGCCGCCCGGGGAGACGGCGCCATAGTCGCCGCCCATTCGGCCTGGACGACGCACTGCAGGTACGGCGGCAGGGCGGGGTCCCACCCGATGCGCCCGGTGCCGGACCGGCCGCCCCGGCCGCCGGCGCAGCCGCCCCGGCCGCCGGCGCAGTTGTCCCGCGCCCGTGGGCCGGCTGAGGGGTGATCGGCAGCGCTCACGGCGTTCACGGCTCCGGAGTCGAGGCTCGCCTGTGCGCTCGCCACTGCCGCCGCGGTCTGCCCCGTCACTTCGGTGTGCAGGGAGGTGAGGTGCGCGGCGGTGCTCGAGGCCTCCGCGAGCCGCGGCCGGCTTGGCGGGACGCGTCCGACGAGTCCTGTGCCTGCTGCTGGCGCAGTGCCGCCTGCCCGGCCTGCACCGCGGCTTCTGCGGTGTGGAGATTGTCGACAGAGGTCTGGATGTTGCCGACGGCGATCGTGGAGTACTCGCTCGCGGCCTGCGCGGTCTCCTGCCCGCTCGTGAACAGGCCGTTGTCGGCCGCGGCCCCACCACTTCCGTAATCCATATAGGAGTTGATCGCCTGGCGCCGTACCGCATCGGATCTGGCTGCAATCTGCTGTTGGTCCTGCTCGATCTGTTGCCCCGTGCTCGCGATCTGCTGGTTGTCCTCTGCGAGCCTGTGCTGGACACGACCGAATACTGCTGTTGGTACGCGTCGACTTGGAGCTGCTGCTGTACGAGCTGCTCGGAGACGGCCACAGCCTGGGCCCTCAGGTCCGTCACCCGTTGGCCCCGGGCGCTGTCCTGGTCCCAGGCGCCACGAGGGCGGTGAGGGCAATGGTGGTTAGCGCGACGAGAGCCGAAAGGAGCCGTACCGGGTTCCGCCGGCGGTGCGCTCGTGCGTATGATCCCGCCCGCGGCGTGCACCGGGGGCGCAAAACACAATGGGGAGATAACTTAGTCGGGGGGACCGGATGGCGGCAATCTTCCCTGGTGGGGACCTTGCGGACCGTCGGCCTCCGGGATCGTCGCGGGTCCGCACACACCGGGGCTGCGACCGTCAGCGGGCCGAGGATCCCGAGGTGGCGGAGAAGTCAGGCCACGGTCTCCATCGGGAGGGCACCGAGGCTCCTCTTGCATCGTTCGAGCACGCGGTCGGCAGCTTCGTGGCCCTTCACCTCGAAATGATCGGCGAAGAAGGCCTCGTGCACACCATGGTCATGGAAGTGGTGCGGGGTGAGCACCGCCGAGATGACTGGCACGTCGGTGTCCAACTGCACCCGCATCAGGCCGTCGATCACCGCTTCGGCCACGAATTCATGGCGGAGACCCCCCCGTCGGTGACGAGCCCCGCGGCGACGATTGCGAGGTAGCGGCCGGTCCGCGCAAGTTGCTTCGCGTGCAGCGGTATCTCAAAGGCGCCCGGCACGCTGAAGAACTCG
>CAVXSW010000006.1:0-8012 GCA_963764555.1 uncultured Acidimicrobiales bacterium | reverse complement strand
GCTCTGTCTCTACCGTTGCGGGGGAAGGTGGGACAGGAACTCCCGCGACCAGGCGACGAGGTCGGCCGGCACGTAGTACTCGGTCTCGTCGTTGACAGCGTCCCAGTGGCGGGCCACGTCCTCGACGGTGGGCCGCCCGTCGGTGGCGACGAATCCCCTGGTCGAGGCCATGAAGAGCCGGGTAAACCGTCCCGCTCCGGCGGCGTAGACCTCGCCGCTCACCGGACAGGTCTCGTGGGCCAGGAAGGCGACCATCGGTGCGACCAGCTCCGGTGACATGGCCGGCGGTCCCGTCGGCGCCTCGCTTCCGGTCCCGGCTCCCGCGTCGCTGCCGCCCCCGGTGTCGCCGCCGCCCCCGTTGTCGCTGTCGTCCCCGGTGTCGCCGCCCTGTCCCGCCATGCGGGTCGATGCCGCGGGTGCGACCGCGTTGACCCTGATCCCGTGGTCGGCGCCGGCGGTCGCCAGGCTGCGGGTGAGGCCGACGACGGCCGCCTTGGCCGCGGCGTACGACGTGTTCGCCGGCAACCCGAACATCCCCGTCGACGTCGTCATCACGACCCGTCCGTAGCCCCGTTCGACCATGTGGGGCCAGGCGGCTCGGGTGGTGTGGAACGATCCGGCCACGTGCACGTCGAGGTGCCGGGCCAGGTTGTCGGCGTCGGCGTCGGGGAAGCGCGCCCACCGGATGATGCCGGCGTTGTTGACGAGGACGTCGAGACGCCCGTAGCGATCGAGAGCCGTGGCGACCAGCGATCGCGCCCCGGCCACCGTGGCGATGTCGCTGCCGTCGGCGACGGCCGTGCCTCCTGCCGCGTTGATCTCGTCGGCCGCCCGCCACGCCGGTCCGGAGTCGGCGCCCTCGCCTTCCATCGAGCCGCCGAGGTCGTTGACGACCACGGAGGCACCCCGGGCCGCCAGCAGGCGGGCATAGGCCCGGCCGAGGCCCCGCCCCGCACCGGTGACCACGGCGCTGCGCCCGTCGAAGCCCAGCTCGTCCACCCGACCGTGTCCCTTCCGCTCCGTCCGGGTCACCGAGCCCGGATTTCGGTCCGGGCTCAGGCGGCGACCGCGGTGTCGAAGCCGACCAGCCGGCCGAGCGTGCCCCCGACCATTGCCGCCCGCTCGGGGGAGGGTACGTCGGCGAACTGGTCGGCGATCAGTTCGCGGCTGCCGCGGAAGGTGCCCTCGGCGTGGGGATAGTCGGCGCCCCAGATGATCGTCGACACGCCGCTGATGTGCCGAGAGGCCACGGCCACCGGGTCGTCCTGGAACGACACGTGGAACTGCCGACGGACGTACTCGCTGGGCTGGAGCGGGTAGGGCCATTTCTCGTTGAGTCGGAACAGGCGGGCCATCTGGGGCTGGTCGTGCGGCGGTCGCGTGTCGTCCCAGTAGCCGAGCCACCAGTCCGGGTCCTGGCCGATGCCGGTCACCCAGCACTTGTCCATGCTGCCCACCAGCGAGGCCAGCCAGTGGGCGTTGAACTCGATGAGCGCGAAGTGGAGGTCGGGGTACCGCTCGGCCACCCCGCCGCCGACCAGCTCGACGATGATCCGCTGGGGCACCATGGGCCCGTACACGCACTGGGTCACCATCCGTTGCGAGGCGGCCCGTTCGTCGATCGGCATGTTGACCTGGGCGGCCTGGCCCATGACCACCTTCAGGGTGGTCGACGCGGGATCGTCGACCTTCACCCCTCCGGTCTGGGAGTGCATGAACACCTGTACCCCGTTGGCCTGGGCGGCGGCCCACACCGGGTCGAAGTCCCGCGAGTAGTAGGGCTTCGGGGGGATGGCGGGCAGGAGGATCCCGCGAAAGCCGGCTGCGGCCACGCGCTCGATTTCGGCGACGGCGTCGGGGATGTCGGTCAGGGGGACCGGGGCGGTGGGCCTCAATCTTCCGAAGTAGGGGGAGAATCGCTCGATGATGTAGTCGTTGTAGACCCGGGCGTGGGCCATCGACAGCTCGTGGTCGTCGGAGTACAGGCCGAAGAGGGAGAGGTTGGGGTGCATGACCTGGCCGTCGATGCCGTCGAAGTCCAGATCCTCGAGGATGCGACCGGGATCGCCGGTGTTGGGCGACCCGTCGAAATGGCGGAACCGCGAGACCGTCCAACCTTCGAACCCGGGCGTGTGCAGCCGCCGGAAGTCGCGGACGCCCCCCTCGACGAGGGGCTCGACCTCGAAGTCCTCCTCCCAGACCGCCCGGTCCCGCAAGTGCTCGGGGAGCCGGGTGAGGAACAGGTCGGTCGGCTCGAGGATGTGGCCGTCCGCCGAGAACACGAGATCCCTGCCGGTCATGGTCGCCATGGTCCGTGCTGTCCTCCCTGCCGGCGGCACCCCTGCGATCTGCCGGCGGCGTCTCCTCCGAGCGGATGGTAAACCAACCGGTCGGTACAAGGCAACGGCCCACGGCGCCTGACGCCGGTACGGCCGAGGGCCCACTCGGCGCCGGCCACGGCCCGCACGGTCCCCCGGCGCCGTCGTCGCCGGGTGCCGGACGGCCCGACCGGACCGGAAGGAGAAGACGACGTGACGAAGCGGTGGACGCAGCGCCCGCCCGGCTCGACCTGGGGCGACTGGGGCGACGACGACGAGCTCGGCCGGATCAACCTCCTCACCCCCGACAAGGTCCTCCAGGGAGTGGCCGAGGTCCGGGCGGGGCTCAGCTTCTGCCTCAGCCTGCCGCTCGACTACCCGGGGGGCACCTCCTTGAACCAGCGGAGGCACCCGCCGGTGCTCGCCCCGACCGAGGACATGGACGGGACCCCGGGCCGCTTCTACAACATCCACATGAGCGAGATGGAGGGCTTCGGCGACCCGCGCTACGTCGACGTGTGGGCCGACGACGTGGTGACTCTGTCGCTGCAGTACTCGACGCAGTGGGACTCTCTCGCCCACGTGGGCGCCGAGTTCGATGCGGACGGGGACGGGGTCGAGGAGGCCGTTTACTACAACGGGTACCGCGCCGGTGACGATCTCGTCGGGCCCGAGCCCGATGCCCGCCGGGACGGCGGCGGCCACCGCTGCTTCGCCCACCACCTCGGCCTCGAGCACATGGCCGCCCACGGCGTGCAGGGCCGGGGTGTCCTCGTCGACCTCGCCCACCACCTGGGCCACGACTGGCGGGCCGTCGGCCGGGGCACGCTCGAGGAGATCATGGCGGCGGACGGCGTCGTCCGTCGAACCTGGCGACATCCTCCTCGTGCACACCGGTTTCGCCACCCAGGTGCTCGAGTGGAACCGCGACCCCGATCCGGTCGCCATCCACACCATGTGCGCCTACCTCGACGCGCGGGACGAGTCCCTGTTGGAGTGGATCGCGCGAGTCCCGGATCGCCGCGCTGGTGGCCGACAACTACGCCGTCGAGGGACTGGTGGGCAAGGACCGCAACCCCGGCCGCCACTCGTTCCTGCCGATCCACCACCTCTGTCTCTTCCGCCTCGGGGTCCCGCTCGGAGAGATGTGGTACCTGCACGAGCTCGCCTCGTGGCTGAGGGAGCACGGCCGGAGCCGGTTCCTGCTCACCGCGCCGCCCCTCCGGCTGCCGGGGGCGGTGGGCTCGCCGCTCACGCCGGTGGCGACGGTCTGACCGGCCCCGGCTCCCCCGGGGTCGGCGCCCGGTGGGGCTGGCCCCGGTCCGGGCGGGCTCGGGGAGCGGGACAGCCGGAAGGCCCCGTAGTCGCTCTCCACGACGCGGGCGATCTCCTTGAAAAGCTTCGGTCGGCCACCCGAGTTGAGGAGGTACTTGCGAGGTTTGCCCGGGATGTTGGTCCCGAAGTAGTAGCTGCGTCTCCCCGAAGGACGGGGCCTGCGTCGCGCCCCGGTCCACCATGTCGGTCCACCGTCGCTCGGCAGCCGGGCCCGCCTCGATGGTGTCGTAGCCGTGGCGGCGCAGGTGGACGAGGGTGTCGGTGATGAAGTCGACCTGGTCGCCGTTGTAGCGCGGGTTGTTGCCGGCGGCGGCGTGGGGCCCGCCGGGGAAGAAGAAGTTCGGGAACCCGGTGGTCTGGATGCCGAGGAAGGTCCTCGGCCCCTCCGCCCAGTGGTCCTCGAGCCGAAGCCCGCCGCGGCCGCGGACCCCCATCCGCGGCAGGGCGCCGGTCCCGAAGTCGAAGCCGGTCGCCCACACGATGATGTCGAGCTCCCGCTCCCCCTCGCTCGTCTCGATGCCGCGCTCGGTGATCCGGGTGATGGGTGTCTGCCGCACGTCGACGAGGGCGACGTTGGGCCGGTTGTAGGTCTCGTAGTAGCCGGTCACGAACGGAGGCCGCAGCTCGCCGAAGCGGTGGTCGGTCGGGATCAGCTTCTCCGCGGTGTCCGGGTCCTCCACGATGCCCCGGATCTTGCCGGCGATGAACTCGCACCACTCGGCGTTGGCGGCCGGGTCGAACAGGAGGTCGGTGTAGTGGCTGGTCAGCTTCGAGAAGCCCGGGCTCTGCCACATGCGTCTCGTAGAACGCCCGCCGCTCCTCCGCCGAGTCGTCGAAGGAGGCGCGGTCGTGGGGCTGGTGGAGGAAGCCGCTCGGCGAGGTGTTGAGCACCTCGCGCATCTTCCTCGAAGTCGTGCCGCAGGCGCGCCTGCTCCTCGGCGGTGATGGGCCGGTTGTTGAGCGGGGTGCACCAGTTGGGGGTGCGTTGGTAGACGGTGAGCGAGGCGACCTCGCCGGCGATGGCGGGGATCAGCTGGACGCCGCTCGAACCGGTGCCGACGACGGCGACCCGCTTGCCGGCGAAGTCGACCGGTGCGGACGGCCACCGGCCGGTGTGGTACGACTCGCCCCCGAAGTCCTCGCGCCCGGGCACGTCGGGGTAGTGGGGCACCGACAGGACCCCGGTGGCGGCGACCAGGAAGCGCGCCCGCACCTCGGTGCCGTCGCCGGCCGCCACCGTCCAGGTTCCCGACGGCTCGTCGTAGGTCGCCGCGGTGACCCGGGCCCCGCAGCGGATGTGCGCGGCGCAGGTCGAAGCGGTCGACCACGTGGTTGAGGTAGCGCTCGATCTCCGGCTGGGCGGCGAAGTGCTCCTGCCACTCCCACTCGTCGAACAGCTCCCGCGAGAAGAGGTAGGCGTAGATGTAGCTCTCGGAGTCGAAGCGGGCCCCGGGGTAGCGGTTCCAGTACCAGGTGCCCCCGACGCCCTCGCCGGCTTCGAGCAGCCGGACGGAGAACCCGGCCTCCCGCGCCCGGTAGAGCTGGTAGATGCCGGTGATGCCGGCGCCCACGACCAGGACGTCGACGTCGGCTCCCGGTGGCGCCCGAGTCCGGTTGGCTCACGGCAGCGGGCTCGGTCCTGCGCCGGCGAGCGGGGTGGCGGGCATGTCCGAGGTGGTTCTCCCAGGTGGGCGGGTGCCGACGGCGACAGCCCCGGACAGGGTGTACCGACCGGTTGGTATACAATAGCGGGCGCGCATCCGGGATGGAAAGGTAGCGACGTGGCGATCGTGGATCGGAATTGGCCCGCCCTCCCGGTGCCCCACGCCGTGGAGGTCGTCGACCGGATCCCCAAAGAGCGGTACTTCGACCCGGACTTCTTCCGGACTGGAGGCCGAGCTGCTCTGGCCCCGGGTGTGGCAGATGGCCTGCCGGCTCGAGGAGATCCCCGAGCCGCTCGACTTCGCCGGAGTACGAGTTCCTCGACCAGTCGGTCGTCGTCCTGCGCACCGAGGACATGGGGGTCCGGGCGTTCCAGAACGCCTGCCGCCACCGGGGGGTCAAGGTGGTCGAGGGCCGCGGGACCTGCTCGAGCGGGTTCGTCTGCCCCTTCCACGGCTGGTGCTACGGCGCTGGACGGCAGGAACACCTTCGTGCCCCGGGCGAAGACGTTCGCCGAGCACAACCTGCAGCCCGGCGAGATCGACCTCACCCCGGTGCGGTGCGAGATCTGGGGCGGGTGCGCCTGGATCAACCTCGACGACGAGGCCCCGCCGCTGCGCCAGTGCATCGAGCCCATCGCCACCGTCCTCGACGCCTGGAAGGTGGAGTCGCTGCGGACCGACTGGTGGTACGCCTGCCGGCTGCCCGTCAACTGGAAGCTGGCCGAAGAGGCGTTCGTGGAGCAGTACCACGTGGTGCAGACCCATCCCCAGCTGGTGATCCCCGACCGCTCGCCGCCCCGGCGCGGCGAAGGCGTGCGACTCCGCGGGCGGTCGTCGAGGCCGAGATCCACTACCTGCGCATGATGAGCGAGGGCATGGCCGGGATGGTCCATGCCGACGACGTCCGGATCGCCGAGGGGCTGCGCGACCTCGAGCTGCCCGGCGGACCCGGGCTCGGCCATGGCCGCCTGGCATCGCGCGCTCAACGAGGCGGTGACCGGCTGGCACCGGGAGCGCGGCTCGGACATGCCCGACCTCAACGACCTCGAGGACCGCGGGCATCAACGAGCCCATGGGCTACTGCTTCCCGCACTACTTCGTGCTCCCCATGTACAGCAGCGCCTCCTCCTACCGGTTCCGCCCCCTGGGCCCGGAGGAGACCCTCATGGAGATCTGGTCGCTGGCCCGCGTCCCCGCCGGCGCCGAGCCGGCGCGGCCGGAGCCGCCCGAGGTCTGGGACCACGACGACCCGCGGTGGCCGCCGATCCCCGCCCAGGACTTCTCGAACCTGCCGAGGCAGCAGCGGGGGCTCCACAATCGGGGCTTCGAGTACATGCGGCTGTCCGAGCAGATGGAGGGCCACGTCTCCAACTTCGAGCGGACGGTCGACGGGTTCCTGGCCGGGCTCCCCTACGAGGACCTGGCCCCCGCCCTGCGCGAGGTCAACGTGAACCCGCTGGAGCGGCCGGTCGTCGACCTCGGCCTGCCCGAGCGCCGGGGGACCGTCGCCCCCGGCAGGACGAGGTCCTGATGGCCGACTACGACGGCGTCGACTTCTACCGGGACGACGCGCTCCTGGCCGATCCGTACCCCTACTTCGACCACCTGCGGTCCCGCTGTCCCGTGCAGCGGGAGCACCACCACGACACCGTGATGGTCACCGGCTACGAAGAGGCGCTCGCCGTCTACCACGACACCGACGGCTTCTCGTCGTGCAACTCGGTGACCGGGCCCTTCCCCGGCTTCCCGGTCCCCCTCGAAGGCGACGACGTGAGCCCGCTCATCGAGCAGTACCGGGACCAGCTCCCCATGAGCGACCAGCTCCCGACCTTCGACCCGCCCAAGCACACCGACCACCGCGGCCTGCTGCTGCGGCTGCTCACGCCCAAGCGGCTGCGGGAGAACGAGGCGTTCATGTGGCGGCTGGCCGACCGCACGATCGACGAGTTCGTCGCCCGGGGCGAGTGCGAGTTCGTGGCGGACTTCGCCGCCCCCTTCACCATGCTGGTCATCGCCGACCTCCTCGGGGTGCCCGAGGCCGACCACAACCTCTTCCGCAAGAACCTCAACCGCCACGCCGGCGGCGGGGTCGGCAGCACGGGCGAGGAGACGCTCGCCCACAGCCCGCTCGAGTTCCTCTACCAGCAGTTCAGCCTCTACATCGAGGACCGCCGTCGTGAGCCGCGCCACGACGTCCTGAGCGGGCTGGCGACGGCCACCTTCCGGGACGGCTCCGTGCCGGCGGTCATGGACGTGGTCCGGGTGGCCGCCAACCTGTTCGCCGCCGGGCAGGAGACGACGGTGCGCCTGCTCGCCGCCTCGCTCCAGCTCATCGGGGAGGACCCCGACCTGCAGCGCTGGCTCCGCACCGACCGCGAGCGCATCCCGAACTTCGTCGAGGAGATGCTGCGCGTACGAGAGCCCGGTCAAGGGCGACTTCCGTCTGGCCCGGGTCGCCACCACGGTCGGCGGCGTCGACATCCCGGCCGGCACCACCGTGATGGTGCTCAACGGCGCCGCCAATCGCGACCCCCGCAAGTTCGAGCGACCCGCCGACTTCGACCCGACGAGGGCCGATGCCCGCCAGCACCTGGCCTTCGGCCACGGCGTCCACGTCTGTCCCGGAAGCCCGCTCGCCCGCACCGAGGCACGAGTCAGCCTCGACCGGCTGCTCGACCGGCTGGGCGACATCAGG
>CAVXSW010000005.1:0-1103086 GCA_963764555.1 uncultured Acidimicrobiales bacterium | reverse complement strand
GGGGCGGGATTTGAACCCGCGACCTTCGGGTTATGAGCCCGACGAGCTACCAGACTGCTCCACCCCGCGTCGTGACCCATCAATCTAGCAGTCCCGAACCTCTTGTCGAACTGGCCCGTTCCGAGGAGGCGCCCGGCTGGCGCGGGCAGGCAGACCCGCTCACGGCAGACCTCCGCCGGGCTGCCCTACGCCCGGCGGACGGGGGACCGTTCAGCTCCCGGTCGGCGAGACGGGCGATCCTGGTGACGCCGGCGCGGTCGTCGTGGTGGTCGTGGTCGAGCTCACCGGGCCACCCGTCAGCTGCTGGACCTCCTCGAGGTCCTTCTCGATGGCGTTGATGTCGTTCTGATAGGCACCCAGGTTCCCTGCCTTGAGATCGTTCTGGGACTGCTGGTACTGGGTCTGGGCGTCGTTGAGGAGCAACCGGACCTGTGGCGAGAGGGCCCCAGTCGGGCTGCTGGTGCCGGGTGTCGTCGAAACCGGGCCGGAGAACACCTCGGTCAGGGCTGCCTGCAATGTGCCCTGGATCGCCACTTGCTTGCCGTAGACCGCGATGACCTGCTGCAGCTCGGGAAAGGCATTCCGGGACGACTGCACGTAGAGCGGCTGGATGTAGAGCAGGGAATCGGCGATCGGGATCATCAGGACGTTCCCCAGCAATGCCGAGGATCCGTTGGTGTTCAGCAGGGTGATCTGGCTCGACACCTTCGGCGTGGCATCGATCTGGGCGGCCACGATCGAGGGGCCGTTCACCGGCTGGTCCCGCGGCGTGACGAACATCTGGAGCTGCCCGTAGTGGCCCGGATCCGATTGGGCCATCATGAAACCCGACAACGTCTGGATCTGGCTCTGCGACGACACCGGGACGAATGCGTCGAGCAGAGTGAAGGACTGCTGGATCTGGCCGGGCGTGGGATAGCGCATCACCTGGTAGATGGGCGCCATCCGCTGCACCTGTCCGGTCGAGACCTCCTGGCCCTGGGCGTTGGTGGTGAGGGTGGTCGGGAGGGCCTGCGAGGGCGACCCCGAGCCCGGAGACGGCGAGAGCGTCCACGCATCGGCCGCGCTGTAGAAGCTCTGGGCGCGGGTGATGTGGTAGCGACCGAACATGGTGGCCTGCAGGGTGAAGATGTCCTCGGGATAGCGGAGGTGGGACCGCAGTTCGGCGCTCATCTTGCTCGACGGGGTGAACATGCCGGGAAAGGCCTTCTCGTAGGTCTCGATGATGGGATCGTTCGGGTTCATCACGTAGAAGGTCATCTTGCCGGTGTAGGCGTCGATGACCACCTTGACCGAGTTGCGGACGTAGTTGAGGTTCTGGTCGAGCCCGCTGCCGGTGGGGAGCGCGCTGGTGTCGGCATTCTGGCCGTAGGGGTAGTTGTCGGTCGTGGTGTAGGCGTCCTGGATCCAGTCGATGTGGCCGCCGAGCAGGACCGGGTAGGGGTCGGCGTCCAGGCTGAGGAAGGGTGCGGCCTTGGACACCCGCGCCTGCACGCCACGGTCGAACATGAGACGGGACTGGTCGGTGATCTGGCTCGAGATGATCAGGTTGAGGTCGCTGAACCGCAGGGCGAACATGGCCCGGTCGAAGAAGTTGGACAGCTGGACGCCCCCGGCGCCCGAGTAGTGGGTCTCCACGTTGGACCCGTTGCCCAGCTGGTAGTCGATCTCGGGTTGCTTGGTGTCGGCCACCACGTACCCGGTGTTGTTCGAGCCCGAAGTAGATGGACGGCTGGGTGACCGTCGGCAGCCCGCTGTTGGAGACCGGCGGGACGTCGCCCACGGCGAACACCGGGTCGCCGCCGCCGGACGAGCTGTTGGCCGTGGAGGTGTTGGCCGGCGACACGATCATGCCGTACCCGTGGGTGTACTGCAGGGTGGTGTTGACCCACGACGTCGACGGCAGGTCGGCGTCGTTCACCTCGCGCACACCGACGACCGCCGGTGTCTCCACGCCGTTGATCTTGTAGCGGTCGATGGCCAACGTGTTGAACTGGTAGTAGGAGCGGATGTCCTGGAGCTTGTCGTAGGTGGGCTTGGTCTGGTTCGGGTCCCACAGCGCGGCGTTGGCCAGCGTGTCGCTGTTGGCGGTCAGCTGGGCCGCAGTGAGTGTCGAGGACGCGGGGTACGAGGTGGTCGTCACCTTGTCGAGATCCATCGCTGCCCGGGTGGCGTCGATGTTCCGCTGGATGTAGGGGCGCTCCAGCGTGTTCTGTGCCGGGTTCACCTTGAACGCCTGCACGGCCGCCGGGTAGATGGTGCCGGCGGTGAGCGCCACCAGAAACCAGAGCCCCACCCCGAGGATGGGGAGGGCCCAGCCCTGCCGACGGATGTTGTAGATGAGCAGGACGGCGGCGGCCAGTGAGACCAGGATGAGGAGCTCGAGGGCGGGCAGCCGGGCGTGGACGTCGGTGTAGCCCGCCCCCTGGTTGTAGCCGTTGCTCGACAGGTCGAGGTTGTACCGGGCAAGCCAGTATCCGACCGCCTTGACCAGGGCCAGAAGCCCCAGGATGACCGAGATGTGCGCCTTGACCGCCGGCCGGACCCTCGGGCGGGCCCCCTGCACCCGGATCCCGCCGTTCAGGTAGTGGCTGAGCACGGTGACCAGCAGCACCACGAACAGGGCCACCAGCGCCCAGTGCACCAGGAACTGCTCGAAGGGGAGCGTGAACACGAAGTAGGCGACGTTGCGGTGGAACTGCGGGTCCGTGGAGGGGAAGGGGGTGCTGTTCTGGAAGAGGATCCAGTTCTGCCATTGTCCGACAGCCTGCGATCCGACGATGAGCGACAGGCCGACCACGACGGCGACCCGCAGCCACCGGGCGTAGGGCCCGATGACCTCCTGGTAGCGCTTCACGAACTCGTCCTCGGCATCGAGCGAAGGACCCCTGGGCGCCAGACGCTCCGCCACCACCAGGCTGGCCAGCAACATGACGGCGAAGATCACGGCGAAGGCCACCAACAACCCGACCTTGATCTCGAACAGCTTGACCCACACGCCGTGCAACGAGACCGAGGAGAACCACAGTGCATCCGTGTAGAAGACGGCGAAGGTGCGGAGGGATGCGAACAGGATGATCAGGATGATCAGGGCGATGATGATGCCCCGGCGTCTCCGTCGCGAGCCGGGGCGCGTCGCCTGAGGGATATCGGTCGGCGGGCGCACGCAGCGAAGCCTAGGTGGCAGTGACGGCCAGCAGGCATCGACACCCGGGATGGGCGGGAGGGTGCCGGTGCCCCGTGGGGAACTCCTCATCAGGCTGCAACGACCCGTTCAAGCCGTTGTCCTCGCAATCGGGGCAGGGCGCGTCGCCCGAACCCGGGTCCGAGATCCACTCGAGCTTCATCGCCTTCTTGCCCTTGGTGGCGGCGATGGTGCCCACCGAAAAGGCCGAGACCACATGGTCCCCGGCCAGGCGTTCGATTCGCTCGCCCTTCCATTCGCGGAAGGCGGATCCCACGTGTTCGGCCACCGCCGATTCGTCGGCCTCGCCGATCCCGCTGTCCTCGGACGAGACGACGGCGCAACGGGCCCACCACCTCGTCGGCCAGCGCGTGGGCGATCCCGACCAGCTCGTCCGTCGAGGGCTTCGATGACTTTTTGGTACCGGCGAACGAGACGCCGGCCTCGGCCGCCTCCTCGAGCATGGGCAGGGCGGCCGTGGTGTAGGAGTCCGCTTCCTCCGTCGGATCCGGCAGCAGGTCCGCCGACCACTGAGATCCCTTGGAGCGCAACGCGTCGAGGAGCTCGTTCTGGTCGTCCTGGAGGGTCCGCTTCAGACGCCGCGAGAGCGCCTTCACGATGGGCGCGATGAGCTCGTCCCTCCGGATGGCGAGCGGGTTGCGTGCCTCGGGCGGCTCCTCCCCGCCGGCCTCGTCCGGATCCTGTGCGGCAGACACTGCGGAGTCGGTCGGAGAGCTTGGCGCGCCGGTGTCGGGCGCATCGGGGCCCGGCACCTCTCCCTCCCCGGAGGCCCCGGCCGGGTCCCCGGCCACCGGGTCGCCGCCCGGGGACCCGTTCGACCGATCGTCGCCGGCCTCCCGTTCGGCGCCGGCCGGTTCCTCCCGGGCCGCCCTGATCTTGGCGAACAGCTCCCCGACCGGCGTCGCGGCCACCTCGGACCCGGGAGCGAGACCGTTCCCGGCCACCCCGCCGGATCCCGGCTGGTCGGTCATAGGCCCTGTCGCGGGCACCTCGACGTCCACCTCGGTGACTTCGGTGACCTCGGTCACCTCGGTCACCTCGACTGCGTCGGGCGGCGTCACCGCCTCGGCCGGAGCGGGCGCGCCGGGCGCGCCGGGCGACGGTGCCGCACCGGCGACCGACTGGTCGGCGAGCAGAAGGGCGGCCAGCTCCTCGGGTGTCGCCTCGTCGGGCCGCTCGAGCGCCTCGCGCCCGGCGGCCTCGGCCGCCAGGCGGGCGTTGTCCTCGGCGGCGAACAGCTCGTCGGCGATGACGTCGACCGACCGGCGCACGTCCTTCACCGTCTCGGCCAACCGTTCCCGTCCGGCTCGCAGCTGCTCGATCTGGGCATGGAGGACCTTGCGTCGCTTGGAGAGATCGGCGAGCACCCGGGCCCGCAACGCCTGGGCCTCCTCGACCATGGCCCGGCACTGCTCACGGGCCTGGGCGAGCAGCTCCTCGGCCTCCCGCCGCGCCGCGTCCAGGTGGGCGGCGGCGTCCTCGGCGGCCTGTCCGCGCAGCTCGTCGGCGGCGGCCTCCGACCGGGCGGCGAGCTCCTCCAGCCGGCCCTCGGTCTGCGCCCGGGTCTGGGCGATCTCCTCGTCCGCCTCGGCCAACCGGCGGGCGGCCTCGGACTCGGCCTTGGACACCATTTCGGCGGCCGCCTCGTGGGCGCTGTGGAGGACCCGGGCCGTTTCGCTGCCGACCGCGGCCGACAGGGTCGGCTCGTCGAGCACCGGGTTGGCGGCACGATGCTCGGCGTCGGCCAGCTCGTGGAGGAGCTGCTGCTCCCGCTCGGCGAGGCCGCGGATCCCGTTGGCGATCGACTCGAGGTAGGCACGGACCTCGGACGGGTCGTAGCCGCGTCGCACCGAGCCGAACGAATGCCGCGCCACGTCGTCGGGGGCGAGGTGGGGCGAGGAAGTGATCGTCATCAGCCGTTCCTCGGACATGACCGAAAGCCTACGACCGCCGGTCCCTCGATCCGGTCATCCCACCGCGACTCCGGCCGCCGTCCCGGTCGGCGACGACCGATCCGGGGCCGGTACCGATCCACCGTGTGCGGCCAGGACGCTCAGGGCCTGATCCAGAGTGGACACGGCATAGATGCTGAGTCCCGGGCGGTCCTTGGACTTGGCCGCCTGGTACTCCTGTGGCGGCACCAGGAAGATCGACGCGCCGGCGTTCTCGACAGCCACGGTCTTCTGGGCCACGCCGCCGACGTCGCCCACGCTGCCCTGGCTGTCGATGGTGCCCGTCGCCGCCACTGTGCGGCCACCGGTGACCGATCCGCTGGTCAGGGCGTCGATGACCCCGAGGCTCATGGCCAACCCGGCCGAGGGGCCGCCGATGTTGGTCACGTCGATCCTGACCGGGAAGGGATCGGTGTAGTCGACCTGGTCCTCGGGCTGGATCCCGAGGTCGAGCGTGGCCATCTGACCGCCGCCCACGTCGACCCGGGTGCTCTTCAGCGTCACCGGGACGGGCACCGGTGCGCCGGTCCCGCCTCGGCGAACGGTGAGGGTGACCGATTGACCCGAGTGGAATCGGCGGAGGGTGCGGGTGAGGGCGTCCGCCGTCGGGGTGGCCACACCGTCGACCGCGGTGACGACATCACCGACGTGGAGGACGGGGTAGGCCGGGGTGCCCGGATAGGTCCCGAAGATGACGGCACCCGCAGCGGTGGCGGGCACGGCGTATCCCAGCCGGCGGAGGGCGGCCGTCTTGGCCGACGATTCCGCCTGCGACATCTCGAGGTCGCCCTGGGCGTCGAGCTGGGAGGGCGGCGTGCCGCCGGTCACCTCGTCCACCGGTTCGAGCGTCGTGTCCCCCTGCAGCTCGTAGAAGAGATAGGAGAGGGCGGTCACCCGACCGATCTCCACGTCGGTCAGGAGCACCGGATGGCGGACCGGATGGCTCCGGTCGGGGGGCACCTTGATGTACTGCTGCACCGACTGGGCCGAGCCGGGCTGGAGGGCGTAGTAGTCGAGGTTCCACCGGGACGCGGCCGCCACCACCACGGCCGCCAGGATGAGCAGGACCCACGGCCACCGGCGCCGTCGACGGCGTGGCGCGGGCCCGGCGCCCGCCGGGTCGCCCGGCGTGCCCCGGTCGACAACCGGAGGGGCCGGCGCGGGCCCCGACCCGCCGGCCCCGGTGCTCGACGGCTGTGCCCCGGGGGGTCCGATACCGCCGAACGGTGCCGGCGGGGACGCCGGATGGTAGTCATCGGTCATAGTGGCGGGATGGTTCCGAAGTCGTCCGAGCTCGGGGCGACCCCGGCAGCGGGCCCCGGCCTGCAGCCTGCCACGGAACCCCGCGATGCGGCCGTCACCGAACGGCGTCGGCGGGTGGCGTTGGCCGGGCACACGGGCGACGCCGACACCGCCCGCCCGGCACTGGACGATCCGGACCCCGGGGTACGGAGCACGGCGCTCGGCGCCCTCGAACGCCTGGGCCTCCTGAGCGACGACGAGGTCCGGCGGGCGCTCGCCGATCCCGCCGGGCCCGTGCGCCGTCGGGCGTGCGAGCTGGCCGCCGAGCGAGCCGACGTCGACCTGGCGGCCGTGCTCGGGGACGACGACGCCTCGGTGGTGGAGATGGCCGCCTGGTCGGCGGGCGAACGCGGTGCCGACGACGGTCGCGTCGGGCGGTCGTACGTGGGCACCCTGTCGGCGATCGCCTCTCCCTCGACCGGCCACGGCGATCCCCTGTGCCGCGAGGCGGCGGTGGCGGCCCTCGGTGCCATCGGTGATCCTGCCGGCCTGCCGGCGGTGGTGGCCGCCCTGGGCGACAAGCCGGCGGTCAGGCGGCGCGCCGCGGCGGCGCTGGCCGCCTTTCGGGGGCCGGTGGCGGAGGCCGCCCTGCGCCGGTGCCTCGACGACCGCGACTGGCAGGTCCGCCAGATCGCCGAGGACCTCCTCGCCGTGGAGTAGGCGCCATCCCGGCCCGCCGAGGTCGGACCCCCGGAGTCACAGCTCGGCGGCGGCGAAGATCGGCCGCAGGCTGTCGAACGAATCGAGGCACAGGCCGGCCCCGAGCACGACGCACTCGAGCGGCGTCGCCACCAGATGGACGGGCACCTCGGTCTCGTCGGCCAGCTTGTTGGCCAGCCCCCGCAGCATGGCGCCGCCGCCCACCAGGTGGATGCCCTCGTAGATGATGTCCTGGGCCAGCTCCGGCGGGGACTCCCCGAGGCACCCCACCACCGTCGTGACGATCTGGTCGACGAGGTCCCTCAGCGCGTACCGCACCTCCTCGGGCGAGAGGACGACGGTCTTCGGCAGGCCGGTGCGGACCTCCCGCCCCCTGACCTCGGCCTTCAGCTCGTCGGCATAGGGCAGGGCCGAGCCGATGGCCATCTTGAGCTCCTCGGCGGTCCGCTCGCCGATGGCGATGCCGTGCTCGTGGCGCACGTAGTGCTGGATGGCGGCGTCCATGTCGAAGCCCCCGCACCGGATGGCGTGGGAGGCGACCACGCCACCGAGCGAGATCACCGCCGTCTCGGTGGTGCCTCCCCCCACGTCCACCACCATGTTGCCGACCGGCTCGTGGATGTCCAGCCCGGCGCCGATGGCCGCCGCCATCGGCTGCTCGATGAGGTGGGCGGCCGACGCCCCGGCCCGCCGGGCCGCCTCCTTGACCGCCCGGCGCTCCACCGACGTGATGGCCGAGGGAACGCAGATCAACACCCGGGGCCGGTTGAGCTTGGTGACCCCGGCCCGGCGGAGGAGGAGCCGGATCATCCGCTCGGTGATGTCGAAGTCGGTGATGGCACCCTCGCGCAGGGGCCGCACGGCCACGATGTAGCCGGGCGTCCGCCCGATCATCTTCCACGCCTCGTTGCCCACGGCCAGGACGTCGTGGGTCCGGGTGTTGAGGGCGATGACCGTCGGCTGGTTGAGCACGATCCCCCGGCCCCTGGCGTAGACGAGGGTGTTCGCCGTCCCGAGGTCGATGGCGAGGTCCCGACCATCGGCGTCATCGTAGGGCTCGCACGTCGAGCGGCGGCGTGGCGAACCGCCGGCAACCGGTCGCGGGAGCACCCACCGCGGCGAAGGCGACGCCCCAAGTCGATGCCCGCGTCGGTAACCTCGGTGCTCGTGGACCGCCAGGACCAGGGATTCACCGGTGACCCCGGTGACGAGTGGTGGGACGATGTCGACGGCGACCGCATGCGTGGATGGATCCCGCCCGACGACCGTCTGTGGCGCCATCCGTCCGAATCGGGGCCACGTTCTCCGGCATCGCCCGTCGCCCCGGGGTACCGGTCCGGCCGTCGCATCGGCTCGGGGCCGTGGATCGCCGGCACTGCCGTGGTCTGCGCCGTCCTCGCCCTGGCGGCGACGGGGCTGACCGTCATGACCACCAACTCGTCCGATCCGGGCGAGTCGGCGGATCCGGCGCGGGTGGCGACCCTGACCGGTGCACCGACCACCGAACCGGGCGCCGGCCGCATGTCCCGGGCGTCCATCGCAGACATGGTCTCCGCGGCCGCGTCCGTCGCTCGTGGCGCTGACCGTGGACGGGAGCCGGCGGCTCGACGCTCGGGACCGGGCTCGTCGTCGAGTCGGGCGGCATCATCGTGACCGCCTCCCGGCCTCGTGTCGGGGGCACGGGCGGTCACCGCCATCGAGCCCGACGGGTCGCGGCAGGCGGCCGACGTCGTCGGGATCGACCCGGACCTCGGGCCTGGCCGTGCTCCGCATCGCCGACGATCTCCCGGCGGCGGGCTTCTACGACCCCCGACCCGACCACGGGCTCGACGGCGGTGGCCATGGCGCTCAGTCCGGGCACCCGGGCCGGCTCTCCCCCGTCGACCAAGGTCTACGCCGGAAAGGTGGCCTCGACCGGGCGGGCCGCTGGAGCGGGCTCCTCCCCGGGCGCGGCACCGGCCTCCGACTCGGACGCCGACGACATCTTCGCCGACTCCGTCGTCGACGCGCCGCTCGGCGACGACGACATCGGATGCCCCCTGCTCAACCCGGGCGGTCAGGTCGCAGGGCTGCTGGAGCGGACCGGCGACGTCGGGCGGATCGACGGCCGGGGTGTTCCTGCCCGCCGAGGTCGTCCTCGGGGTGGCCCAACAGCTCGTGACCTCCGGCGAGGTGGACCACGGCTGGCTCGGGGTCGACGCCAGCGACGCCCGCCCCAACCCGTCGGGGACGGCGGAGACGACCACGTCGGTGACGACGGACACGACCACGTCGGCGACGACGACGGCGCCGCGGGACGGTGCCCGCCTCGACGTCGTCGATGCCGGCGGTCCGGCGGCGGCGGCGGGGCTGCAGTCCGGGGACGTCGTCATCGGCATCGACGGGGACCCGGTCCACTCCAAGGCGGAGCTCGACACGCGGCTGTACCCGGACGCGCCGGGCACGGCGCTCGAGCTGACCTTCGTCCGCGAGCGGGACCACGATGACGGCACCGGTGGTGCTGGCCGACCACGAGCCCCGAGGTACCGCAGAGCCCGGCCTCGCCGTAGCATGAGGTGATGGCACCGCCTGAGCCCGGGGATGCCGGCAACCCGTTCCAGTCACTGCTCGGCGACCTGATGAACATGCTCGGGACCAACGCTCCGGACCAGTGGGAGATGACCCGGTCCTTCGCCCTCAACGTCGCCACCGGCGGGGCGCCCGAGCCCAACGTCGAACCGGTCCAGCGGATCCAGCTCGAGCAGCTCGCCCGGGTGGCGGAGCTCAACGTGACCGAGGCCACGGGCATGCCGGTCTCGCCGGACGGGCGCCGGCTGACCTGCGTGCCGGTCGCCCGGGGCGACTGGACGCTGCGGGCGCTCGACTCGTGGCGGACGGTGCTCGCCGCCATGACCCCGCCGGCCGGCGCCGCCCCCTCCGGCGGCGACCGGAGACCGACCTGACCCCCGCCGACGAGGACCCCACCGGCGGGCTCGGCGGCCTGCTCGGGCAGTGGGCGACGGCCATCGGGCCGATGTTCTTCGGCCTGCAGGTCGGGTCGGTCGTCGGCCACCTGGCCCAGCGGGCCCTCGGGCAGTACCCGCTGGCTCGATCCCGTGGGCGCCATCGGACGAGCTGGTGCTGGTCCCGGTCAACATCAGCGCCTTCGCCGCGGACTGGAGCCTGCCCGAGCGAGGAGGCGCTCCTCTGGGTCGCCTGCCCGCGAGCTGGCCTCGCACTCGGTGCTCTCGCGACCGGCCATCCGGGCACGGATGGAGGAGCTGCTGGTCGAGCTGGCCAGCTCGACGGCCTCCGCCCAACAGGACATCGCCGGACGTCTGGGCTCACTCGGCGATCCGTCGGCCGGGGGCCCGGGCATGGACCTCGAGTCGCTCCAGGGGATGTTCGGCGACCCCGAGGCCCTGCTCGGTGAGCTGTTGACCCCCGAGTCGCGCCGGTCGTCGGAGCGGCTGACGGCGCTGTCGGTGGTCATCGACGCCTATGCCGACCACATCGCCGACCTGGTGGGGCAGAAGCTGGTCGGCTCCCACCGCCAGTTGGCCGAGGCCTTCTACCGTCGCCGGATCGAACGGGGCAAGGGCGAAGAGGCGGCCGGCGCGCTGTTCGGGCTCGACCTCGACCGGCCCGAGGTCGACCGCGGCCGATCGTTCGTCAGCGGCGTGGTGGAACGGGCCGGCGAGGAAGCGCTCTCGAGACTGTGGTCGGCTGCGGCCGCAACCTCCCCACGCCCTCGGAGGTGGACGCGCCCGGGCCTGTGGCTCGAGCGGATCAGCCTGCCCGAGCTCGACGAGCCCGAGCCGGTGAGCCCGCGCTCAGGCTTCGGCGACGGAGCCCTCGCCTCGGGCTCGCCGGACACCCCGGGATCGCCCGGATAGGCGGGCTCCTCCTCGGGCACGCCGAGGTCCCACTCGAGCAGGATCCGCTCACGCTCGGCATCGCGGATCACCCGCTCACGATTGCGCCGGTACTGGGGATCGTGCGGGGGCAGCAGCACGAGCCGGGCCATGGTGCGGCGGCGGAACTCCTCGATGAGGTCCGGGTCACCGAAGTCGGACCGGACCTCCCAGTGGGGGGCGACGGGACCGAGGTACACGATCCGGACATGCCCGACCGGTGGGAGCGGTTCGCCCTCCTCGTCGGTCAGGATCGGCTCGTCGGGTGCCGGGGTCATCAGGCGGTCCTCCTCGCGTGGCGGCAGGGCGAAGCGTAACCGCCGGCGGGACGGTCTCAGCCGGTCGGGCGCGCCTCGAGCGTCACCGGAACGCTCATCCGGTCGCTCCCCCGGTAGAGGCCGAGGGTGACCCGGTCTCCCGGCTTGAGCGGGTGGATGGCCGAGGTGAGGTCGTCGGGGCTCTGGATGCCGGTGCTGTTGAGGGAGACGATGACGTCGTTCACCTCGAGCGCCGCATCGTCGGCCGGGCTGCCCGGCTGCACCGACAGCACGAGGGCACCCGACGACGGCGTGAGGTGGTCCTGCTGCTGCAGAGCCGGAGTGACCGGACCCACCGTCACCCCGATGTAGGCGGTGTTGGCGGAGGGGGCGACCGGGTTGGCGGCGCCCGGCCCCGCCGGTCCCACCCTGACGGAGCTGGGCGAGGCGCGGCTTGACCGAGTCGACGGTGATGGCGAACCCGATGTTCTCGGTGGGGGCGTTGCCGGTGCTGCTCGAGGCCACCGCGGTGTTCATGCCCACGACCTGGGCCTGCCGAGTTCACCAGCGGCCCGCCCGAGTTGCCGGGATTGATGGCGGCGTCGGTCTGGAGCAGGCCCGGAGAGGTTCTCGGTCTGCCCGGTGTCGTTCTCGGCCGACAGCGACCGGTTCTCGGCCGACACGATCCCCTCGGTCACGGTCGGACCGCCGGCCAGGGCGAGGGCGTTGCCGATGGCCAGCACCGAGTCGCCCACCTGGGTCTGGGAGGAGTCGCCGAAGACGACGGTCGGCAGGCCCGAGGCGTGGTCGATCTGGACCAGGGCCAGGTCGTCGGTCGGGTCGGTACCGAGCACGTGGGCCGACAGCGCCTTGGTCTGCCCGAACAGCGTGACCGTGACCGACGAGGCCCCGGCGATCACGTGGTTGTTGGTGAGCACCTCGCCGTCGGGGGTGATGATCATCCCGCTGCCGGCCGCCTGGACGAAATCGCCGCCGGCCGAGCTACCGCTGGAACCGGACTCGCTGGCGATGGAGACCACGGCCGGCTCCACCTTGGCCAGCACCTCCTGGACGTCCTGGGGATGGGCGAACACGCTGTGGTTGGGTGCGAAGGTCGTCACGATGGTCTGCTGGCTCCCCGAACCCGACCACCGCGCCGACCAGCCCCCCGACGAGAGCCGCCACCACCGCGGTGACGACCACCAGCCACAGCCAGGTCCGCCGTTCGAGGGTGTGCCGGACCGTCCGGGGCGGTGGGGCCATCTGGTACGGGTAGTGGTAGGCGGGAGCGTAGGAGCCGGGCGCGTAGGCGGGCGGCCCG
Source organism: uncultured Acidimicrobiales bacterium (assembly GCA_963764555.1). Classification (GTDB taxonomy): domain Bacteria; phylum Actinomycetota; class Acidimicrobiia; order Acidimicrobiales; family RAAP-2; genus Bog-756. The sequence goes on along the minus strand of CAVXSW010000005.1, from coordinate 1,090,496 downwards.
TAGCCGGGGTAGACGGGATAGGGAGGCGGCCCGGTCGGAGGAGGCGGCGGCCCCGTACCGGCCTGGCCCGGTCCGCCCATCGGCACGACCGCGGGAACGCTCTGGGGCGGCGGCAGCCGACCGGCCGGATCGCCGGGCGGGGCAGGCCCGTCCCCGGTCTCCCGGTCCGGGCCGGGCACCGCCGTCTCCGCGCCGTCCCCGGGCGCAGCCGGGTCTTCGCCGCCCGCCGGAGGCTCCTCGCCGGCCGGGCCTTCATAAGAAGGCCCTGGTGCCCCATAAGAATATTGTGAGGAATCCATCAATACCGGCCCATTTCGCGCGGTACAACCGTTCGAACTGCGAGACTAGTGGGGCAACGGAAGGCGGCGGCCACTGGGTGCCCACTTCGAGCGACCCACCGCCGCCTCTCGGAAGATCGATGGAGGAACCATGGACACGGACTGGATGAGCGTGGGGAAGTGCAAGGACCTCTCGCCCGCCATCTTCTTCCCCAGCGACGGGGTCGGGGTCCAGGCCGCCCAGAGGATCTGTGCCGAGTGCCCGGTCGCCGATGCCTGCCTCGAGTACGCCCTGGACGAGCGCGTCGACCACGGTGTCTGGGGGGGCAAGTCCGAGCGGGAGCGCCGGCGCATCCTTCGCCGCCGCCGCATCGGGCGCGCCGTTCCCGTCTGAACGGCGGCTGGCGCCGACCGCCGCCGGAGGCCGGAACTCTGACCGCCGGCGCACCTGCGGCCGGGATCCTGGCCGAGTGCGTCGTCAACATCAGCGAGGGACGCCGCACCGCGGTCGTCGACGAAGCCGTGGCCGCCGGCGGGGACACCCTGCTCGACGTCCACTCGGACGCGGTGCACAACCGGAGCGTGCTCACCCTCGGCGGGCCGCTCGGAGCTGTGGAGGACGCGGCGCGCCGAGTGGTCGCCGTGGCCGTCCGGCGGATCGACCTGCGTGACCACCGCGGCGTCCACCCCCGCTTCGGGGCCGCCGACGTGGTGCCCTTCGTGGCGCCGGGCGTCGGGGTGGGACGATCCTCCCCGCACCGTGGTCGACGCACGGAACCGGTTGGCCGCATGGGCCGGGGTCCGAGCTCCGCCTACCCTGCTTCCTCTACGGTCCGGAAGGACCCTCCCCGAGGTACGCCGGTCGGCGTTCACCTCGCTGCGGCCCGACACCGGTCCCGCGACCCCCACCCGACGGCCGGGGCCTGTGCGGTGGGCGCCCGGCCGGTGCTCGTCGCCTACAACCTCTGGCTGACCGGCCCGACCGGCTCCGGCCGCGCCGAGCGGTACCCGCCGGCGACGCCTACGACCCGACGGGCGATGTCCTGGCCGCGGCGCGGGCGCTGGCCGCCGAGCTCCGGAGCGCCGACCTGCGGACGCTCGGGCTCCCCGTCCCCGGCGGCGCCCAGGTGAGCTGCAACATCGTCGGACCGGGTGCCCTGCCGCTCGCCGCCCTGCACGACACGGTGGCCGTCGCGGGCCGAGGCCCTCGGATGCTCGCTGTGGCGGGCGGAGCTGGTCGGCCTGCTGCCCGGCGCCGTCCTCCACCGGGAGCCCCGCCGACCGGTGGCCCGAGCTCGACCTCGACGAGGACCGGACCATCGAGGGGCGGATGGCGACCAAGGGATACGAGCTGGCCACCGGACCGGCCTGACCGCCGGCCGACGGGGGTCAGCTGGCGGTGCTGGCGGCGCCGGCGCTCGAGGGCGCGCTGGCGGCGGAGGCGACGGCGCTCCCGCTCGGACAGCCCGCCCCAGATCCCGAACTTCTCCCCGTTGGCCAGGGCGTACTCGAGGCAGTCCTCGCGGACCACGCACCCCCGGCACACCTCTTTGGCCTCACGGGTCGATGCTCCCCGCTCGGGGAAGAAGAGGTCGGGGTCGACGCCCATGCAGTTGGCCCGGTTCTGCCAGCTGCGCTCCTGGGGTCCGAACATCAATGACACCATGTCCATTGACGGCTGTCCCTCCCACTCATCCATGCGATCCTCCGGTCCGGTCACGCTGGTCGGACGCACCGGCCGAAAGGCGCACCGTCCACGATCGCATGGCACGGATGTAACTACAGATATGTCATCTTTCACCATCCGGGCACGAAAGGCAAGAAGGAATTCCCCGCTTGTGATCCGGTGCGCAAGGTGGGGGAACTTCGCCGGCGCCCGGACGGCGGTCGTCCGGCGATCTCGGTCAGGGAACCTGACCGAATGCCTCGCCCAGGGCGCCGAGCAACCACCGGTGCCGTGCCGCCAGGGGCACCATCGGAGCCCGGTAGCTCAACGCCTCGAGGAGGCGCACGGCGTCCCCTTCGATCGTCGCCGTCGCCCCGCCGTCGACGCCGGGTCGCACCGTGACCACGTCGGCGATGTCGACCGTGAACCGGAGCTCGGGCCGATGGGCGACGATGCCCAAGGTGCCGGTCGGCGATGAACCGGAGGCAGCCGATACCCGGTCCCGAGCGCGGCGACGTAGGCGAGGGACATCGACACCTCGTCGGTCTCGACGACCGGTGGTCGACCCAGGGGCACGAGCACATCGCGTTCGTGGATCCACGAGTCCCACAGACCGTGGGCCACGACCGCTCGGACGGCCAGATGGCCGGGCGGCGCTTCGGCCCGCCGCGACCAGTCCGCCGCGGTGAGAGAGCCGATCAGGCCGCACAGGGCATCGTTGGTCGTCGACGAACCGGTCGAGCGTCTCCGCCGGCGGCGCCCCCCGGTGTGCGGCGACCATGGCGGCGGGGACCGACACGGGATCGAACGACTCGAGCAGGCGGGTCGGCCGGTCTTCGAGGCCCGATCGGACGGACGCCAGCCAGAAGCCGTTGACGCCGGCCAGGTGCTCGGCGACGTCCTGGACGGACCATCCCTCGCAGCGACTGGGCGCTGCTCCATTCGCCGGCGGTCAGCCCGGCGAGCGTGGTGCCCAGGCGGTGGCGCTGGCGGGCGAACGCCGGACACGGGTCGCCGGCGACGGCATCGACGTCGATGACCGGCGGGCCGTCGTACCGGGGGCGGAACCGCACGTTCTCCGACGTACCCTCGACCCTTGCCCGGTTCGCCCGCCCCGGGGGTCAGCCCGCCCGCCGGCGCCGCGTCGCCGTCTTGTGGGCCAGGAAGTCGACGAGCACGTAGTCGCCGAGCTCGTCGGGCGAGGTGGCGAAGGTCCTGCCCCGGTTGATCCGGGCGAGCTGCTCGACGAACCCCTGCAGCCCGCGGTCGGGATCGAGCAGGAAGGTGTTGATGGTGATGCCCGCCCGGGTGCACCGCATGCACCTCGGCCAGGGTCACCTCGAGGGTCTCGGGCACCGGCGGGTAGTTGAAGTAGACGTCGTAGCCCGACGCCGTCGGGGTAGGGGATCGACATGGGCGGTCGGCTCCCCGTCGGTGACCAGGATGATCTGCTTGGTCCCCTGCTGGTGGGCGAGCATCTTGCGGGCCAGGATCAGGCCGTGCTGCAGGTTGGTCCCGTAGACGTAGTCCCAGCTGACCGTGGGCAGGTCCTCGGGCTCGATGACCCGGGCCACCTCCGAGAAACCCGACCAGGCCGAGGTAGTCGCGGGGGAACCGCGAGGCGATCAGGGTGTGGAGGGCGAGCGCCATCTTCTTGGCCGGGACGAAGTTGTCCCGCATGGGCATGGACAGCGACAGGTCGAGCAGCAAGCACGGTGGCCGAGCGGGTCAGCGCCTCGGTCTCGATGACCTCGAAGTCGTCGGGAGACAGCCGGACCGGCACCCCGCTGCCCGACCGGCGCACGGCGTTGTGCACGGTCCGGGACAGGTCGAGGTTGAACGGGTCCCCGAACTCGTAGGGCTTGGTCGTCTCCTCCCGGTCGTGGCCGGTGCCCGTCCAGGTGGTGCGGTGGTTGCCGACCCGGTCCTTGTCGAGCTGGGCGAAGAGGTCGGACAGAGCCTGCTGGCCGATGCGGCGGATGCCCTTCGGGGTGAGCTCGAACCGTCCCTCCCGCTGGTCGATGAGCCCGGCGTCGGTCAGCTGCTTGGCCAGCTTGGCCAGCCGGTCGAGCGAGTCGGCGGCATCGTCGCCGAGGTGACGCCGCACCTTGTCGAGGTCGACCTCGGACGAGCGACGGCCGGCGAGTTGGCCGAGCGCAGGAAGGCCTCCAGCTCGTCGAGGTCGCGCAGCCGGGCGGCGGCGTCGGTCGCCTCGCCCATCCCCATCGGGTCGTCGCCCCGGAACCGGAACCGCTGCTCCCAGCCGGCCTCGGGGAAGGCCCGTTGCAGGTTGCCGGCCAGCCGGTCCACCTGCCAGCGCAGGTCGAGGTCCTCGAGCAGCGACTCGGCCAGCCCCTGCAGCTGGGCCCGCTGCTCGGGGGACATCGAGTTCCACATGGCCTGGGCGGCCGCCATCCGGGCGGCCAGCTGCTCCAGCAGCTCGTCGAGGTCGGCCGGGTCGCCCGGGAAGAGGTCCCCGAAGCGCTCCATGAACGACTCGAAGCTCGGGTCGAGGGGCTCCCCCGCCTCCCGCTGCTCGATCATCCGGTTGAGGGCGTCGAACGCCTCGCGCATGTGGTCCAGCTGTTCGGGGTCGGGATTGGCCAGCGCCTCGGACATCTGCTCGAAGTAGGTCCTCGCCACCTCCTCGCGCAGCCGCTCCATGAGCTCCTCGAAGTGCTGGCGGGCCTCCGAGGAGACGAACTCGTAGTTCTGGAGGCCGCGGACCGTGCCGGCCAGATCGCTCGGCAGCAGGTCGAGCTGCATCCGCCGCTCGGTGGCCACCTCGTCGGTGACCTCCTGGCGGCGCTCGTCGCCCGAGGCGTCGGGCGTCCGCCTCGAGCTGGTCGATGCCGGCACGCTCCTCGGCCACCACCTGCTGGAGCTCCTCGGCGATCTCGTGGTAGGCGCCGCCGAGGTCGCCCCGCTCCAGCTGCTCCTCGCGCTCGAGCCGGAGCCGGTCGAGCAGGTCCCGGAGACCCTCGACCTGGCGACCGTCCGGCGTCCGCCAGCCCCGGTTGAGCATGCGCTGCAGCGCCTCGTGCAGGTCGCCGTTGGCCAGCAGGTCGTCGGTCAGCTGCGACAGCACCGCGTCGGTGTCGTCGACGGCCGAGTCCTGGGTGCCGTCCCAGCGCCGGTAGTCGAACCGCCAGGTCATCCGCGGCCCCGGTAGGTGGCGCGGGCGCCGGCGGCCTCCTTGTTGAGCCGCTTGGTCAGGTGCAGCCCCTCGAGCAGGAACTCGAGCGCGCTGGCCACCACGGCCGGGGTCCTCGGAACCCGCCGGTCAGGGCGAGCGACCGGGGCCGAGAGGGCCGGCAGCTGGGTGAGCGTGCCGGCATAGGCCGCAGCCGGCAGGTCGTCGCCGGCGTGGACGACGGTGTCGGCGGTGAAGGCAGCCGACCACCGCCTGGGGGTCGGCGAGCTGCACCCGCCGGCGGAAGACCAGGAGGACGGCCGCCGAGACCAGCTGGGCGAGCAGGATCTCCTCGCGGCCCTCCTCGAGCGACTCGATCTCCACCTTCCCCTGGGTCGAGGACACCAGGGCCTGCAGGTCCGAGATCCGGGGCACCGCCTCGGACTCGCCGTTGCGCAGGGCCCGGCGGGTGGCGTTGGCCACCAGGGTCTCGTAGTTGGCGATGGTGAGCCGCACCGAGACGCCCGAGCGCTGGTTGAGGTGCGGGCTCTGCCGGGCCAGCTGGCTGAGCTCGGCCACCACCTCGGCCATGAAGGCGGGCATCTCGACGCGAGGGGCCACCGCCGGCCCTCGTCGGCGCCGTCGGACCGCTCGCCGCGCCCGGGCAGGTCGGCCTCGAGCTCGGCGATCCGGAGCTCGGTGGCGGCGTCGGCCGGGTAGTGGGTGCGGATCTGGGCGCCGAACCGGTCCTTCAGCGGGGTGATGATCCGGCCCCGGTTGGTGTAGTCCTCGGGGTTGGCCGTGGCCACCAGCACGATGTCGAGCGGCAGCCGGACCCGGTGGCCGCGGATCTGGACGTCGCGCTCCTCGAGCACGTTGAGCAGGCCCGACCTGGATGCGCTCGGCCAGGTCGGGGAGCTCGTTGACGGCGAAGATGCCGCGGTTGAGCCGGGGGACGAGGCCGTAGTGGATGGTGAGCTCGTCGGACAGGTAGCGGCCCTCGGCCACCCGGATCGGGTCGACCTCGCCGATGAGGTCGGCGATCGAGGTGTCCGGGGTGGCCAGCTTCTCCCCGTAGCGGTCGCTGCGGTGGACCCAGGCCACCGGGAGGTCGTCGCCCGCCTCGGCCAGCAGGTCCTTGGCGAAGCGGGAGACCGGATGGTAGGGATCGTCGTTGATCTCCGAGTGGGCGACGATCGGCAGCCATTCGTCGAGCAGGCCGACCAGCGAGCGGATGATGCCGGGTCTTGGCCTGGCCCCGCTCCCCGAGGAGGATCACGTCGTGACCGGCCAGCACCGCGTTCTCGAGCTGGGGCAGCACCGAGTCGTCGAAGCCGAGCACCCCGGTCACCAGCGGCCGCCCGGCGGCGATGCGGGCCGACGCGTTGCGCCGGATCTCCTCGGCCACCGGGATCGACCGCCAGCCCGAGTCCCGCAGGCGGCCGAGGGTGGTGATGTCGGGGGGCGGGGTCAGCCGGGCCGAGAGGTCGAGCGTGGGCTCGGTGGCGTCCGTGTCGGCGGTCGGCTCGGGGTGGCTGCTCATGGCCGCGAGCCTACGCGGCTCATCCGCCGCCGGTGCGGCGGAGGCTCGGACTGTACCTCCTGGTCGAGGGCGTGTGCCCTCCTGGTCGAGGGGGTGCGATCCCACTGCCACCCGGCACGGTCGGCCAGCCGGGCGGGCCGTGATCGGCCTGCCGGCCGGGCCGTGAGCGGCGAGCGGCGGAGTTTCACAACGGTCCGCCGGGATGGAAAGATGATGGTCCGTCAGCAGCCCGGGAGAGCCGGCCGACGCGCCCGGTCGCCCGACCCGCCCGACGCGTCCGATCCGCCTCGACCGAACGACCGCCCGGCACCCGGGTACCGACAGCGAACCGCCGAACACACCGCCGACACCGAACCGGCGACACGAACCAGGAGACAGAGACTTGACCACGCTGGAGGAGGCCACCGTCACCCCGGTCGTGCTGGGCGGGGCCCGGGGCGGCCCCGACAGTCCCCACCCTCCGCCGCGACCGGTACTGGGTCCAGCCGGTCGTCACCGTGACGGTGCTCACCGCCTTCGTCGCCTACTCCACCTGGGCGGCCTTCGTGAACAAGGACTACTACGTGGGGCCGACCAGCACCGCGACCTGATCTCGCCCTTCTACTCCCCGTGCCTCACCGGCAGCTGCGTGCCGGGGAGCCACCCGGGCGACCGTCATCACCTGGTGGACCGATCTCGCCCGGCACTGCTGATCCTCATCTTCCCGCTCGGCTTCCGCCTCACCTGCTACTACTACCGCAAGGCCTACTACCGGTCCTTCTGGCTGGCTCCCGCCGGCCTGCGCCGTCTCCGACGGCCACGGCGCCTACACCGGCGAGACCCGCTTCCCGCTCGTCCTGCAGAACGTCCACCGCTACTTCTTCTACTTCGGCCTCGTCTTCAACGTCATCCTGACCATCGATGCCGTCGTGGCCTTCCGCCAGCCCGGGATCGGCATCGGGTTCAGCGTCGGCACCGCCGTGCTGGTGATCAACGCCGTCCTGCTGTGGCTCTACTCGCTCGAGCTGCCACGCCTGCCGCCACCTGTGCGGCGGCGGGTGTGAAGCAGTTCTCCCGGGCGCCCGTCCGCCACGCCATCTGGAAGATCCTGACCCCGCTCAACGCCCGCCACATGCTGTTCGCCTGGATGAGCCTGGTGTTCGTGGCCTTCACCGACTTCTACGTCCGGTTGGTGGCCAGCGGCACCATCCACGACTACGGCTTCCACTTCTGAGGGGATCGGGCACATGGCTGAGTACGAGACCCACGACTTCGACGTCATCGTCATCGGCGCCGGCGGCGCCGGTCTGCGGGCCGCCATCGAGGCCCGCGCCGTACGGGCTGCGCACCGCGCTGGTCTGCAAGTCGCTGCTGGGCAAGGCCCACACGGTCATGGCCGAAGGCGGGCGTGGCCGCCGCCCTCGGCAACGTCTACCCCGAGGACAGCTGGCAGGTCCACTTCCGGGACACCATGCGCGGCGGCAAGATGCTCAACAACTGGCGCATGGCCCAGCTCCACGCCCAGGAGGCCCCCGACCGGGTCCGCGAGCTCGAGGACTGGGGCGCCCTCTTCGACCGGACCCGGGACGGCCTGATCCTCCAGCGGGACTTCGGCGGCCACCGCTTCGCCCGGCTGGCCCACGTCGGCGACCGCACCGGCCTCGAGCTCATCCGCACCCTGCAGCAGAAGGCGGTGGCCGACGGCATCGAGGTGTTCATGGAGGTCAAGGTGCTCCGGCTGCTCCACGACGCCGACGGGGCCGTCTCGGGGGCTGGTCGGCTACTGGCGGCCGAGCGGGCGAGTTCGTGGTCTTCAGGGCCAAGGCGGTGGTCCTGGCCACCGGCGGAGTGGGCAAGAGCTGGCTGTACACCTCCAACTCCTGGGAGTCCACCGGTGACGGGCACGCCATGGCCCTGTGGGCCGGCGCCGACCTCATCGACATGGAGTGCGTCCAGTTCCATCCCGACCGGCATGGTCTGGCCGCTGTCGGTCCGCGGCATCCTCGTGACCGAGGGGGTCCGGGGCGACGGCGGGGTCCTGCGCAACTCCGAGGGCGACCGCTTCATGTTCGACTACATCCCGCCGATGTTCGCCGCCGAGACGGCCGACTCCGAGGAGGAGGGCGACAAGTGGTACGAGGACCACGCCGCCGGCCGCCGGCCCCCCGAGCTCCTGCCCCGCGACGAGGTGGCCCGGTCGATCAACAGCGAGGTCAAGGCCGGACGGGGCAGCCCCCACGGCGGCGTCTTCCTCGACATCGCCACCCGCCGGACCGCCGAGTACATCCGCCGCCGGCTGCCCTCGATGTACCACCAGTTCAAGGAGCTGGCCGGGGTGGACATCACCGCCGAGGCCATGGAGGTCGGGCCCCACCTGCCACTACGTCATGGGCGGCGTCCGGGTCGATGCCGACTCGGCACGGCCACCACGGTCCGCGGGCTGTTCGCGGCGGGCGAGGTGGCCGGGGGGATGCACGGGGCCAACCGCCTCGGCGGCAACTCGCTCTCCGACCTGCTGGTGTTCGGTCGGCGGGCCGGCATCGGGAGCGGCCGAGTTCGCCGCCGGCCGCGCCGGGCACGGTCAGTGCTCGACGAGGGTGAGATCGCTGCCGCCGTCGACGGTGCCGTGGCCCCGTTCGAGCGGGAGGACGGCGAGAACCCCTACACCGTCCATCACGACCTGCAGGAGACCATGCAGAGCCTGGTGGGCATCATCCGCACCGGCGCCGAGCTCGAGGAGGCGCTCGGCCGGCTCGAGGAGCTCGAGGACCGGGCCGCCCGGGTGTCGCTCCGCGGCGGCCGGCGCTACAACCCGGGCTGGAACCTGACCACCGACCTGCCGGCCATGCTCACCGTCTCACGCTGCACCGCCCTCGGCGCGCTCAACCGCAAGGAGAGCCGGGGCGGCCACACCCGGGACGACTTCCCCAAGCCGGTGGACGAGATGGGGTCCGGTCAACTTCGTCGAGCGGATCCCGGGCGACGGCAAGGAGACCGGCGGTGTCGGCGGCACCCCTTCGATCAGGACCATCACCGTCGGTCCGGAGCCGATCCCGGCGATGCCCGACGAATCTGCGGCAACTGCTCGAGGAGGCGACCTGATGGCGACGGCAGGGACACCCGACGACCGGGGCGACCGGCGTGGACGACGAGCAGGTCACCATGCGCCTGTGGCGGGGAGACGAGACCGGCGGCGAGTTCACCGACTACGTGCTGCCCGCCCAGGAGGGCGAGGTGGTGCTCGACGTCATCCACCGGGTCCAGGCGACCGCGGCGCCCGACCTGGCCTGCCGCTGGAACTGCAAGGCCGGCAAGTGCGGCTCGTGCTCGGCCGAGATCAACGGGATCCCCGCCCTCATGTGCATGACCCGGATGGACGCCCTGCCCCCCGGTGAGGCGGTCACGGTGGCCCCGCTGCGGGCGTTCCCCATCCTCCGCGACCTCGTGACCGACGTCTCCTACAACTACGAGGTGGCCAAGCGGATCCCGCCCTTCAGCCCCCGGCCCAAGACCGCCGACGAGGTGGAGGCCGGCGGCTACCGCATGCAGCAGATCGACATCGAGCGGAGCCAGGAGTTCCGCAAGTGCATCGAGTGCTTCCTCTGCCAGGACGTCTGCCACGTCATCCGCGACCACGAGGAGAACAAGACCGCCTTCGCCGGCCCGCGGTTCTTCGTCCGCTCCGCCGAGCTCGAGATGCACCCGCTCGACGACAACGACCGGCGCGAGCTGCTCCGCCGCGAGCAGGGCCTCGGCAAGTGCAACATCACCAAGTGCTGCACCGAGGTGTGCCCCGAGCACATCAAGATCACCGACAACGCCATCATCCCGCTCAAGGAGCGGGTGGTCGACGCGTCCTACGACCCGGTGGCCTGGCTCGGCCGGAAGATCCTCAACCGGACGCAAGCGGACGCCCGGCCGAGGCCTCGGCGACCTCCCCGGCGACCGGGCCGGCCGCCGTGCTGCCCCTCGGGGTGCGCGGCATCCCGGGGCCCGGCCACGGGGACGGGACCGGCGCACCTCCGCCGGGCGCCCCGGCCAGCCGCGGTCCCGGCGGCCCGGGCGAACCCGCGCCCGAGTCCCGCAGCCCGGTCGGCGCCGCCTCGGCTCCCGAACCCCGACCGGGGACCGGAGCGGGCCCGGGCGGACCGGAATCACCGGCCGGTTGACACCGGTGCGTTCGGCCGGCACGCCGCCCGCCACCCCCGGGAAGCACCGATGCGGTTCCTGAGCGGTGAGTGGGTCGAAGCGTTCAACCGGGCCCTCGAGGGAGTCGAGCTGCCCGGTCCCGAGGACGGCGCCGGGCTGGCCGTGGCCGACGGCCCGGTCGTGGTGGCCGAGGAGGTCCGGGGCGGGCCCGACGGCGATGTCCGCCTGCTCCTCCACCTCGGTGGTCGGAGCCTCCGGGTCGAGCTGGAAGGCGGTGCTGGCTCCGGAGGGGAACCGAACGAGACCGTGACGGGCCGGGCGCCCCACGTCACCATCGTCCTCGGCTACCCGGACGCGGTGGCCATGTCGCGGGGCGAGCTCTCCCCCGCCGAAGCGCTCAACGAGGGGCGGATCCGGGTCCGGGGTGATCTCACCGTGCTGGTCGAGGCGCAGCGGATGCTGGCCGCCGCCCGGGCCTCGACCGCGGACCTGGCGGCGTCGACGACCTACTGAGGGGGCCTGGGAGGACCAGATGGAGGTGCTGAGCAGCCGGACCATCGTCCATCCGAGGCGACCTCGAACGCTCTCTCGACTTCTACGGCACGGCGCTCGGGCTGGGCGTGGCCCGCGAGTTCGGGCAGGGGTCCGGCCGCGGCGTCGTCTTCTTCGCCGGCAACGGCTTCATCGAGGTGGTCGGCGGTGGGGTCCCGGACAGCTCGCCGCCCGCTCCGCGGCACCGGGCCGGTGGTCCTCTGGCTGCAGGTGCGCTCGATGGAGGCGTGCCTCGCCGAGCTGGCCGGGCGGGGGGTGGCGGTGGCACGACCGGCGCGGCTCGAGCCCTGGGGACTCGTCGAGGCCTGGATCGACGATCCCGACGGCCTCCGGATCCACCTGGTGGAGGTGCCCACCGACCATCCGCTCCGCCGCGACACCCGGACGCCGCCGGGCCGGCCGGTAACGGGAGAGCCATGACGGCAGCAGATGGTGGTGGCGGCGAGCAGGTCCCTCGCATCGAGCGGATCGATCACGTGCAGCTGGCCATGCCGCCCGGGCCGGAGGCGGAGGCCCGGGCCGCCCGGTTCTACGAGGGCCTGCTCGGGCTGCCCCGGACCGACAAGCCCCGCGAGCTGGCCGCTCGGGGCGGGTGCTGGTTCGAACGCGGCCCGGTCAAGGTCCACCTGGGCGTGGAGGAGGACTTCCGTCCGGCGCGCAAGGCCCACCCCGCCCTGGTGGTGTCCGGCCTCGACGCCCTGTGCCGGCTGCTCGAGGGAGCGGGCCATCCGGTGCGACGCAGCGAGGAGGTGCCCGGCCGGCCGCAGTGGTACGTGGACGACCCGTTCGGCAACCGGATCGAGCTCTCCCCGGCCCATTAGTCGGCGCGGGATCGAACGACAGCTCCGGGATCAGGGCAGGAGGTCGGCCACCTCGGCGCGCTCGGCTTCGAGCTCCTCGGTCGTGATCCGGATCCGCTCGGTGGCGAAGGCGTCGTGGGACAGCCCTTCGACCACCGTCCAGCCTCCGGCACCGTCGGCCCGCACCGGAAACCCGAACTGGAGCCCGGCGGGGACTCCGTACTCGCCGTGGGACACGACGGCGAGCGAGGTGAAGTCGTCGCCGGGGGTCGCCGTCCGGATGCTGTTCACCGAGTCGACGGCGGCGTTGGCCGCCGACGCCGCCGACGACAGGCCCCTCGCCTCGATGATGCTGGCGCCCCGTTTCTGCACCGTCGTGATGAACTCGCCCTGCAGCCAGGCGGTGTCGTCGATGACCTCGGGCGCCGGCTTGCCGTGCGACCAGCGCGTGGGCGAAGTCGGGGAACTGGGTGGCCGAATGGTTGCCCCAGACGGCCAGGTTGGTCACCGACGAGACCGGGGCCCCGGCTTTGCGGGCCAGCTGGCTCTTCGACCGGTTCTCGTCCAGGCGGGTCATGGCGAACCACCGGTCGGCCGGTACCTCGGGAGCGTTCGACCGGGCGATGAGACAGTTGGTGTTGCAGGGGTTGCCGACCACGAGGACCCGGACGTCGGACGCCGCCCGCTCCTGGATGGCCCGTCCCTGGGGTCCGAAGATCCCTCCGTTGACGGTGAGGAGGTCGCCCCGCTCCATGCCCGCCTTGCGGGGGACCGAACCGACCAGCAGCGCCCACGAGGCGCCGTCGAAGGCGGTGCCGAGGTCGGTGGTCGTCTCGACGCCCTCCAGCAGGGGGAAGGCACAGTCGTCGAGCTCCATGACCACCCCCTCGAGCGCCTTCATCCCCGGTTCGATCTCGAGCAGGCGGAGCACGACCGGTTGGTCGGGCCCGAGCAATTGGCCCGACGCGATCCGGAAGAGGAGGGCGTAGCCGATCTGGCCGGCGGCCCCGGTCACGGTGACGTGGATGGAGGGTCTGGCGGCCATCCGGCGAGGCTAGCCGAGCGCCCTAGAGGCGGTCGGCGACGGCCGACGCGAATTCGGAGCACTTGACCTCGGTGGCGCCCTCCATCAGCCGGGCGAAGTCGTAGGTGACGACCTTGTCGGCGATGGTGGCCTCGAGCGCGGCCACGATGTCGGCGGCGGCATCGTCCCACCCGATGTGCTCGTACATCATCACCCCCGACAGCAGGACCGAGCCGGGGTTGACCTTGTCGAGTCCTGCGTACTTGGGTGCCGTGCCATGGGTCGCCTCGAAGATCCCGTGGCCGGAGGTGTAGTTGATGTTGCCGCCCGGCGCGATCCCGATGCCGCCGACCTGGGCGGCCAGGGCGTCGGACAGGTAGTCGCCGTTCAGGTTGGTGGTGGCCATGACGTCGAACTCGGCCGGACGGGTGAGGATCTGCTGCAGCGTGATGTCGGCGATGCTGTCCTTCACCAGCAATCTGTCGCCGGGCTGGCCGTCACAGTCCTCCCATCCGACCGCCACGTCGGCGAATTCCTCGCGCACCAGCTCGTAGCCCCAGTTGCGGAAGGCGCCCTCGGTGAACTTCTGGATGTTCCCCTTGTGGACGAGGTTCACGCTGGATCGCCCGCGGGCAAGGGCGTAGTTGATCGCCGCCCGGACCAGCCGCTTCGAGCCGAACTCGGAGATGGGCTTGATGCCGATGCCCGAACCCTCGCGCACCTGCCACCCGAGCTCGTCCCGGAGGAACGTCGACAGCCGGTCGGCTTCGGGGGAATAGGCCTCGGCCTCGAGCCCGGCGTAGATGTCCTCGGTGTTCTCGCGGAAGATGACCATGTCGACCTGTTCGGGATGGACAACCGGCGAGGGGACGCCGCGGAACCAGCGCACCGGCCGCAGGCAGACGTAGAGGTCGAGGATCTGGCGGAGCGCCACGTTGAGCGAGCGGATCCCGCCCCCGACCGGCGTGGTGAGCGGCCCCTTGATGCCGATCAGGTGGGTGCGGAAGGTCTCGACCGTCTCGTCGGGCAACCAGTCGCCCGTCTCGTCGTACGCCTTCTGGCCGGCGAGCACCTCCTTCCACTCGACGGCTCTCCCGTACTTGGCGGCCGCCGCGTCGAGCACGAGCTTGGCCGCCGGCCAGATGTCGACGCCGGTCCCGTCCCCCTCGATGAAGGGGATCACCGGCCGGTCGCTGACCTCGAGGGTGCCGTCTGGTCCCTGGGTGATGACGTCGGACATGGACGGGAGCCTACCGGCCGGCCCGGCCGGCCTCGCCAGCCCGGACCGTCACCGCACCCGGTCGAACGCCCACCACTGGATGGTCCGTTCGAGGACGACGGCGCGGTCGGGCGACCACCCGAGATCGTGGGCGCGTGCGCGCACCTCGGCGCAGGCGCCACGCACCTGGTCCGCCGGATAGGGCCACGTCCAGGAATGGATCTGGCCCTCCCAGTCCTCGAGGTCCCGGGCGAGGGTGCGGCGGACCGGCATCCGCAGCGGACGGAGTCGTCGGGCGGCGGCCCGCTTCCCGAGATGGGCGGTCACCTCCTCGACGCTCGAGGCACCGGGACGCACGCGGACGATCCCGTGACGGCGGAACACCGCCATGGTCCACTCGTGCCAGGGCGCCTTCGGGGCGCCGCCGAAGTCGACCAGCAACGGAGCGCCCGGCCGGAGCGCCCGCATCGCCTCGTCGACTGCGGCGCGCCAGCCCGGGAGCAGGTGCAGGACGTGACTGGCCATCACGGCGCCGACCGACCCGGTGGCGAAGGGGAGCGACGAGGCATCGCCGAGCACGACGGCAAACGGCAGGCCGGCGCCGGCGTTGGCGACGAGCCGCTTCAGCATCTCCTCGGCGACGTCGACCCCGACGAGGGGGACCCCGCGGCGGTGCAGCGGTAGGGCGATGCGGCCGGTCCCGACCCCGATCTCGAGACCGGGCGTCCTTCCGTCGAGCTCCGTGACCAACAGCTCGGTGAGATCGGCCGCGACCTCCTCGGGCAGGGCGCGGGTGGCGTCGTAGTAGCCCGCAGCCCGGTCGAAGGAGAACCTGTCCGAGGCCATGGTGGCGACCTTCGGCCGTATCGGCTCAGAGCTCGGCCAGGCCCAGCGCGGCGTAGATCTCCCGAGTGGCGCTCGAACGGTTGAGCGTATAGAAGTGCAGGCCCGGCACCCCGGCCGCCAGCAGCTGGTCGCAGAGCCCGGTGGCGATGGCGACCCCTTCGCCGCGCACCGCTTCCTTTCCGCCCCGGCGCTCGGCGTCCTCGAGGCGGTCGACCATCCATTCGGGTACGGCCGCTCCCATGGTCGCCATGCGGGGAACGGAGGCGAGCGAGGTCACCGGCATGATGCCCGGGAGCACCGGCTTGTCCACCCCCCGGGCGGCGAGGTCGTCCACCAGGCGGGTGTAGTCGGCTGCCTCGAAGAAGAACTGCGAGATGGCGAAGTCTGCGGCCGCCAGCTTGGCGGCCAGATGGGACCGGTCGCTCTCGAGGTCCGGGGAGAGCGGGTGACCGAGCGGTTGGGCGGCCACCCCCACCGAAAAGCCCCCGATGGCGTGGGCCAGCTCGACCAGCTCGGAGGCATGGACCAGCTCGCCCACCCCGGCATCGGGCTCGGTGGGCGGGTCACCGCCGAGGGCCATCAGGTTCTCGACGCCCGCGTTTCGGTAGGCGACCAGGATCTCGGCCAGCTCGAGCCGGGTGTGGGCCACGCAGATCAGATGGGCCATGGGCACCAGCGTGGTCGTCCGCAGCATGCCGGTGACCAGATCGAAGGTGCGCTGACGGGACTCGGCGCCACCCCGGTAGGTGACCGACACGAACGAGGGCCCGAGCGGTTCGAGCTCCCGCAGGGTCCGGACCAGCGTGAGCTGCTCCGCGTCGGTCTTCGGGGGGAAGAACTCGAAGGAGTAGGTCCTCCCCTTGGCCAGGAGATCGCCGATCCGGGTCACAGCCGCCCGATCCTACTGCCGGCGGCAGACCCGTCCACCGCCCCGGAACAGCGAGCGCGCCGCGCCCGGGCGCCGGCGAGCACCGTGAGCACCGGACGCACCCGACCCGGCCGGGTCAGTAGTCGGGGCCCGGAGCCTGGCAGGCGGCGCCGCCGCACTCGTCGGGGATGATCCCGCTGCGCAGGAACGTGTCGATCTGGGCGACGACTCCGGGGTTGCTCCTCCCCATCTGGTGTGGGTTGTCGCTCACCGAAGGGGGCCGGTTGTCGACCGGAGGAGCGGGCGTGTCGTGGAAGTCCCAGAGCACGATGCCGGCGGCGGCGGGGGCGGTCTGGTCAAGGGGTGAGAGGCCCCACTGGGCCGGCACGGCGTAGCCGGTCCGGGGCGGGTCACCCATGAAGGACGGGTTGAACGCCGGTTGGTGGTTCTGCGCCCCGATGGTGCGGGCCAGCAGCTCGGTGGCCACGTTGGCCACCGAGAAGTCACCGTAGTTCTCGAGGATGAAGACCTGCTTGGCGGGAATGCCCGGATACGGATCGGCTGCGAGGTGCTGCGCATAGCCGTCGCTCTCGCCGCGGTCCCACAGGAGCTGCGCCAGCTGGAACCCGACCTGCTGGTCGACGGGATCGGGGTAGGAGGCGGTGATGAACGGCTTGTAGGGCGCGAAGTCGGCCGAGCGTTGGATGAGCAAGCCCCCCATGTCCATGCCGGGCACGCCGAGGATGACGCGGCTCCATTCGGTGGAGAGGGCCGAGACGGCTCCGCCCATGATGCCGCCCTGGCTGTAGCCGAGGTACGCCGTCTGGCCCACCGCGAACAGCGGTGCGCCCGTCCCGTCCTGGAAGGCCGGGCTGGTGGCGAACCCGTCCGGCGAATTGAGCAGGCGCCCGAGGAACTGGAAGTTCACGAAGCCCTGCAGCATGTGGTCGACCTGGGACTCGAAGGTCGACATGTCCCCGATGTTGCGGGCGAGGTTGCCGGTGTCCTGCGACGACATCCCGACCCAGTTGGTGGCGCACCCCATCATGTCCTGCCCGATCAGTGCGGCGAACGAGCGGCCCTCGACCTCGCTGGCGCTGCCGAGCAGGCCGTGCCCGTAGACGACGGGAAGGGCGGGGCCCGCCGGGACCGGCGTCGCCGCCATCACACAGTCGAAATTGGCCGGCCAGGTCAGGTTGCCGTTGATGGCCGGGTTGCCGTCAGCATCGGTGTACATGCTGGAGTACTGGGTGGTGTCGGCGAGGAACAGCGGGACGGCGAAGGTGCCCTTCACGTCACGCACCCCGTTGGTGGTCGTGTCGGAGGTCACGGTGAACGACGGGGAGGCGTCGACGGCGGGGGTCCCCGCAGGGGCGTGGGACTGCAACCACTGGTAGGCGAGCTGGCGCATGCCGAGGGCCGGTCCGGCGATGCTCGCCGAGCTGGCCACGGTGAAGTCCCACGCCTGGTACGGGACCTGGCCGCCGAGGACCGGGGCCAGATCGTCTTGGATGACCGACTTGATGTGCGCCCCCCTCGACGGGGGCTGGAGCGTCCCGTCCAGTGCCTCGAGGGTCGAGGGCAGCGGGGGGATCGGGTTCCCCGAGGTGTCGACGAGGTGGCGCAGGGCCACCGCGTACCGATGCCCTTCCGTGAGTGCGACGGCGGGGTGGACGAGCAGCAGCTGCTCGTCGGTGCCGGCTGCATTGGCGTCCAGCTCGGCGAAATAGGGGACGGTGGAGTGGGTCGCCGTGTCGAAGATCACGACGGGCGCGCCGGGATCGAGCGAGGTACCGATGTCGACCGAGGTCGCGATGCCCGATCGGACCAGGTCGAGGTTCGGCACGTAGGTCATGATCGTGGACCCGGGTGAGAACCCGTCCCCCTTGTTCTCGTCGGTCGGGTCGATGTGCACGCCCTTGGCGTTGGCCGGATCGAACGACGACGAGATGGCGAGCTGCCGGCCGGTGGCGGTGGCGGCAGAGGGAACGGTGAAGGCGTCGTTGGGCCACGGGAGGAGACAGTCGTGACCGGCGGGCGCGGTGAGCAGGACGTCGCAGCCCTCGGCGATGCCCACGGTGACCGTCCCGGTGAGCGCCAGGCGGGTCAGGCCGCGCTTGGTGGCGCAGCTCGTCTGGACGGCAGCGGGGGTCTCGGGCGTGAACAGCGCCACCGAGCCGCCCCCGGGCGGGGAGGCGCCGAACGAACCTGTCGCACCGAGCGATCCGCCGGTGCCGGGCAGGGAGAGGCCCAGATCACCGGAGGCGTTCGTCACCAGCTGCTCGCCCCCCACGTCCAGGGTCGTGGTGGTGAAGTGAGCGCCGCCGGCATAGGTGGTGCCGCCGATGCTCCCGTTCGCCGATCCCTTCCAGCTCACCGACAGCGTCGCCCCGACGCCGGTGGCGGAGGGACCCCCACAGGCCAGTGGGGAGCTGGCGAACGAACCGGTGAGCTTCCCGCCGCTGACGGCGACGGCGGGGTCAGTGGCCTTGCAGTCGGTCAGCGATCCGTGCAGGACCGAAGGTTCGGTCCCACCTCCGGACGGGGACAGGGGGCCGGAGAACTGGAGGCTCCCGGCCAGGCTGCAGGTCACGGCCCCCGGCGCCGCGCCACTGAAGCGCGGCGTCTTTGGTGCACGCGCCGCGGCCGCCGGACCGCCCACCGTCCCGACATACGCCAGCCCACCGAGCACCACGACGCCGGACAGCGCCAGGCACGGCGCCGAACGGCCGAGGGCACTTCGCCGCGCCCGCCTGGTCCCGACGCCTCCGACCGAGGCTCGAGCGTTCTCTCGTCCGACATGTCGGGAACGGCGAAACACGGATCCCCCCTTCGGCATCGGACGGCTCGACGCAGCGACCGACCCCGGCCCCTCACCCCGGTGGCGCACCGCCAGCCCGGCAGCCGCACCAGTCCGTGCGGCGACCGACTCTACCAACGCCGGCCCGACGTCCTCCCGGCCGGGGCGTCGGGAGCTCCGCCAGCTATCCCGTCCGGGCCTGCCGGCGCACGCTGACCCGGGACGAGAGGCGCGCCAGGGCCGTGCTGAGCTCGCTCCCGCGGTCGCGCCGCGCCTGGTCGGCCTGGGCCAGCTGCACCCCGGTGGGGGCGGCGGTCCCATGGCGGAGAAGCCGGTCGGCTTCGACGGCGAAGGCGAGCCCCCGCAGGGCTCGGGCGGCGGAGGTGGTCGTCGACCCGGCCTCGGCATCGGGAGCCTTGCGGGCGGCACCGTCGAGGGCGGCGGCCGCCCGCTCCACCTGCACGGCCACCGCACCCCGGACCTCGGGGTCCTCGGAGGCGCCATTGCCCGACAGCAGTGACTCCCGCGCCAGCTGGGCGTCGCTGAGAGCCGGCACCACCGCCCGGCGCCATTCCGCTTCGGCACCGCGGCGGTTCCGCGCTCGCATGAGGAGGGCGATGACCACGATGGCGATCACCAGCACGACGATCAGGGCGATGAGCCCCCACGGGGTGCTCGAGGAGGTGGTGACCGGCGGGGCGGTGGTGGCCGTGGTGGGCGCGACGGTGGTCGTGGTGGTCCGCGCCGGCCGGCTGGAGGTCGTGGGCGGCACCGTGGACGTGGTGGTCGTGGTGGGCGCCACGGTGGTGGGGGGCGCGGAGGTGGTGACCGCCCCGGTCGTCGTGGTGGTGTCGGCCACGAGCGCGCCGGCCGGTCGGAGGAGTCGGGCTCGTCCCACCGGGACGGCCGGCACGGCCCGCACGACCGGCACGGCTGCGCCAGCGGGCACGACCGCGCCGGCGGGCACGGCTGCAGCCGGCACGGCTGCGCCAGCGGGCATGACCGCGCCAGCGGGCACGGCTGCGGCAGCGGGCGCGACCAGCATCAGCACGGCCACGACCGGACCGCCCAGGCCGAGGAGGCCTCCCTTTCCACCGTGGCTCAT
Source organism: uncultured Acidimicrobiales bacterium (assembly GCA_963764555.1). Classification (GTDB taxonomy): domain Bacteria; phylum Actinomycetota; class Acidimicrobiia; order Acidimicrobiales; family RAAP-2; genus Bog-756. The sequence continues at coordinate 1,070,534 of CAVXSW010000005.1, read as the reverse complement.
CAGCTCCCGCTCCGTCCGTAGTCGTCCTCGAGGCGCACGATGTCGTCCTCGCCGAAGTACTCGCCGTGCTGCACCTCGACGAAGACCAGATCGTCCTCGCCGGGGTTCCCGATCCGGTGGTCGGTGCCGACCGGTACGTCGACGGAGTCGCCCGGGCCGAGCCGGTGAACGACTCCCCCCAGCACCGCCTCGGCCGCCCCGTGCACCACGAACCAGTGCTCGGAGCGCCGCGCGTGCCGTTGGTAGCTGAGACGCTTGCCGGGCAGGACCACGATCCGCTTGATCTTGTGCGTCCCGTCGTCGTCGAGCACCACGTAGCGGCCCCACGGGCGGATGTCGCTTTCGTCCGGCGAGGGCCCGGTCACCGCGAGCGCTCGGCCGCACGGATGGCATTGCGGAGGAGCATCGCCCGGGTCATGGGTCCAACCCCGCCGATCCGTGGGGTGATCCAGCCGGCCACCTCGGCGACGGCTTCGTCCACGTCGGACAGGAGCCGCTTCCCCTCCCAGGACGTACCGGCGCCGACCACCGCCGCACCGGGCTTCACCATGTCGGGGGTCACGAGACCTGCCCGCCCGGCCGCCGCCACGACGACGTCGGCCTGGCGCACCAGCCCGGCCAGGTCGGTGACGCCCGTGTGCACCACCGTCACCGCCGCGTTGCAGCCGGGGCGCCTCGAGGAGAGAAGCAGCGCCAGGGGGCGCCCGATCGTCAGCCCCCGCCCGATGATCACCACGTGCCGGCCCTCGACGGGGACGTCGTACTCGGCCAGCAGCTCCACGATCCCGGCCGGGGTGCAGGGGAGGGGCGCGGGCGCACCCATCACCAGACGGCCGAGGTTCACCGGATGCAGGCCGTCCACGTCCTTGTCGGGGTCGACGGCGAACAGGGCCCGCTCTTCGTCCAGCCCGTCGGGGAGGGGCAGCTGGACCAGATAGGCGCTGACCTTCGGATCCGCGTTGAACCGGGCGATCACGGTCTCGAGCTCGGCCTGAGGCACGTCGGCGGGCAGGTGCTCGTGGGCGGAGTGGATGCCGACCTCGGCGCAGTCGGCGTGCTTCATGGCCACGTAGCGCGCGCTCGGGGCGTCGTCCCCGACGAGGATCGTGCCGAGGCCCACCCCGACACCCGAGCCCGCCAGCCGGGCCACCCGGTCGGTGATCTCGGCGCGGATCCTGGCGGCGAGCCGTTCGCCGTCGAGAAGCGTGGCCGTCATCGTCCGGTCGGCGTCCCCGTGGCGGCCCGCGTCGCGGCGCCCGTCGCGGGTGGTCCCATGCCGAGGGTCGTCGCCGAGTCAGGGTCGGAAGTCGTCGCCGAGTCAGGGCCGGAGGTCGTCGCCGAGTCAGAGCCGGAGGTCGTCGCCGAGTCAGTGCGGATAGTCATCGCCGAGTCAGTGCCGGAAGTGCCGTTCGCCGCCGGCCATCACCATGGCCACGCCGGCGGCGTCGGCGGCGGCCACCACCTCGCCGTCGCGGACCGAGCCGCCGGGTTGCACGACCGCGGCGACACCGGCGTCGGCCAGCACCACCAGGCCGTCGGGGAACGGGAAGAAGGCATCGCTTGCCGCCGCGGCCCCTTTCGCCCGGGGCCCGGCCTTGGCCACCGCGATCTCGGCCGACGCCACCCGGGAAGGCTGACCGGCACCGATCCCCACCGCCTCGCCGCCGGCGACCACTGCGATGGCATTGGAGGTCGTGCGGGCGCAGATCTTCCAGGCGAGGACCAGGTCCCGCCACTGCCCGTCGCTCGGGCGGGCCCGGCTGACGACCTCCCAGGTCTCCGGCTCGGCGACGAACCGGTCGGCCTCCTGGACGAGCACACTCGCCCCCAGGCTGCGGAACTGCCGCCCGAACGGCTCGGGAGCCGGGGCGGCGAGGATCCTGGTCGCCTTCCGGCGGGCCCGGAGGGTGGCGAGCGAGGCCTCGTCGTAGGAGGGGGCGATCACCACGTCGGCCTGGGGCCCCCCCGCCACGGCTTCGGCCACCGGAGCGTCGACCGGGCCGCCGAGGGCGACGATGCCACCGAAGGCTGCCTGCGGATCGCACTCGAGGGCGTGCCGGTAGGCGGTGACCAGGTCCGACCCAACGGCGGCGCCGCAGGGGTTGGCGTGCTTGATGATGGCCACCGCGACTTCGCCACCGCCCGCCGGAGCGAGCTCGTGGACCAGACGCCAGGCAGCGTCGGCGTCGAAGACGTTGAGATAGGAGAGCTCCCGTCCCCCGTGCTGGGTCGTCCCGTCCCACCACGACGCCTGTCCCACCACCCGGTAGCGCGCCCCGTGCTGGTGCGGGTTCTCGCCATAGCGCATCGACCCGGCCCGCTCGAGCACCAGTTCGATGGTGGGAGGTAGGGCGAGCGCCCGGTCGAACTCCTCGGCGCCGGCCTCGACGCTGAGCGAGCCCTCGCGCTCGTCGAGCCAGTCCACGATGGCGGCGTCGTACCCGGCGGTGTGGGCGAAGGCCTGGCGGGCCAGCCGCCGACGAGTGTCGGCCGACAGGGAGCCGTCGCGGCGGAGCTCGTCGAGGACCGCCCCGTACTCGGCCGGCTCGACCACGATGCCCACGTGGTCGTGGTTTTTGGCGGCGGCCCGGACCATGGTGGGACCGCCGACGTCGATGAGCTCGACCGAGGGGTCGGAGCTGAACGGGTAGAGGTTGCACACCACCAGGTCGATGAGACCGATGCCCCGGCTCTCGACGTCGGCCAGGTGGTCGGGCTTGGACCGGTCCGCCAGGATGCCGCCGTGGATGGTGGGATGGAGCGTCTTCACCCGGCCGCCGAGCATCTCGGGGGCACCGGTGAGGTCGGCCACCTCGACATGGTCGATACCGGCCTCGGCCAGCGCCGCCGAGGTGCCCCCGCTCGAGACCAGTTCCCAGCCCAGGTCCGCAATGCCCCGCGCCAGGTCGACCAGCCCCGTCTTGTCGTAGACGGACAGCAGTGCCCTCATGGCGCGACCTCCTCCGGTGATCCTGGTCCATCCCCCGCCGTGGTCGCCAGCCGGTCGATGAAACGTCGGATCGTCTCGGGGTAGAGGTTCCGCTCCACCGCCTTGATCCGCTCGTGCAGGGAGGCCTCGCTGTCACCCGGCAGCACCGGCACCGCTTCCTGGGCGAGCACCGGGCCGGCGTCCACCTCCAAGGTGGCGACGTGGACGGTCGTTCCCGTCTCGGTGACTCCCGCGGCGAGGGCGTCTCTCACCGCGTGCCAGCCGGGGAACGCCGGGAGGAGGGCCGGATGGGTGTTGAGGATCCGGCCCGGATAGGCGTCGTGCACCGCCCGGCCGAGCACGGTGCCGAACCCCGCCATCACCACCACGTCCACGTCGCCGGCCACGAGCACCCCGGTCAGTGCCTCGGTGTAGCGGTCGCGCTCGAATGCGGCCCCGTACCCGCCGAACCCGGACCGGTCGACGACCCGGGCGGTGATCGCCGCGTCGATGGCGACCTCGAGGGCACGGCACGGCCGATCGGCAACCACCAACCGGACGGGGAGCCGGGCAGCGACGATCGCTTCCAGGATGGTGCCGGTGCCGGAGGCGAGGATCCCGATCGTCGGGTGCGCTCGGGCGGGCCTTCGGGACGCGACGCCTGTCACCACGCGGCGCACGCTACCAGTGGCCAGGCCGGATCCCGAACCTGCAACGGCCGGGACGGAGCCCGAACCTGACGTGCCCCGGTCGGGACGGAGCCCGAACCTGACGGGCCCCGGCCGGCGCGCCGATCCGCGCCACCGGCGCGGCCTCGTCGCCTGTGTCGCAGTCGAGGTCGTCGAGGAACGGTGACGATCAACGGCCCTCAAGCGGGAAGCAGGGTCAGTTGGCCGGGAGGTGGTGGACCTCCCGCACGTCCTGGTCGGGCATGGCCGAATGACAGCCGTCGGATCCGCCGCACACCCGTCGGAGGACCGGCCGGACTCCGGCCCGCGCCCGAACCGGTGACGGTCGGACCGGGCCCGGACGCGCCCACCGGCCCCGCAGGGCCGGTGGAAGGTCCCCGGGGCGACGGGACCGGGGCGACGTGGCCCTTCCCGGCCTGCCACCGGTGGGGCCGACGTCGCTCGGTCCCCCCTGCCCAGGGAATGCCCCTCGTGACAGCTGTATCGGCACCGATGGCCGCTTTCCGAAGGAGAAATTCTCGGAGGCTCCGCTCGCCCTCCTCGGCCTGTGGGGCCGGGGGACCCGATCAGTCGAGCTTGCGGACCACGTCCACCATGGCCTCCCCCGCCTCGGTCGGATTGAGCGCCACCGAGGCGCCGGCCTCGGTCAGGGCGTCCATCTTGGCCCGGGCCGTCCCCTTCGAGCCCGAGACGATGGCCCCGGCATGGCCCATCTTGCGCCCGGGCGGGGCGGTCACCCCGGCCACGTAGGCGACGACGGGCTTGGTCACCGAGGAGGCGATGAACTCGGCCGCCTCCTCCTCGGCGGAGCCTCCGATCTCCCCGATCATCATCACCGCCTTGGTGTCCGGGTCGGCCTCGAAGGCGGCCAGGCAGTCGATGAAGCTGGTGCCGGGGACGGGGTCGCCGCCGATCCCCACGCAGGTGGTCTGGCCGACCCCCTGTTGGGAGAGCTCGTGGAGCGCCTGGTACGTGAGGGTGCCCGAGCGGCTCACGATCCCGACCGGGCCGCCGGGCATGGCGATGTCCCCGGAGGTGATCCCGATGTTGCACTTGCCCGGCGAGATGATGCCCGGACAGTTGGGACCGAGCAGCCGGGTGGTGGGGAACTCGCGCACCAGGCGGTTGTAGGCCTGTGCCTCGTCCCGGGCGGGGATCCCCTCGGTGATGCACACCACGAACGGCACGCCGGCGGCAGCCGCCTCGACGATGGCGTCCGCCGCGAACCGGGGCGGCACCGAGATGAACGAGGCGGTGGCCCCGGTCGCCGCCACCGACTCGGCCACCGTGGCGAACACCGGGATGCCCTCGATCTCCTCGCCTCCCCGCTTGGGATTGGTGCCGGCCACGACCTGGGTCCCGTAGGCCCGGTTCCGGAGGCCGTGGTAGAGGCCCTGGCTGGTGGGGCTGATGCCCTGGATGACCACCCGGGTCGTCTCGTCGACGAAGATGCTCACGACGGTGCCCCGGCGAGGGCCACCGCCCGGCGGGCGGCCTCCAGCATGGTGGGCTCGGCCACCAGACGGTCCGAGAGGTGCGGGGCGATGATCTCCCGTCCGGCAGCGGCGTTGGTGCCGTCGAGCCGGAGGACGATGGGCGAGGCGATGTCGACCCGGCCGAGCGCCTCGAGCACCCCGTTGGCCACCTCGTCGACCCTCGTGATCCCGCCGAAGATGTTCACGAAGATCGACTGGACGGCGGGGTCGGAGTTGATGACCTCGAGGGCGGCGGCCATCACGTCGGCGTTGGCGCCGCCCCCGATGTCGAGGAAGTTGGCCGCCGAGCCCCCGCACTGGTTGACCACGTCGAGCGTGCTCATGGCGAGTCCGGCCCCGTTGGCGATGATGCCGACCGAACCGTCGAGGCCGATGTAGTTGAGACCGCGCGCCTTGGCCCGGGTCTCGCGCTCGTCCTCGTCCTCGTCGCCGGCGAACTCATCCCACTCCGGGTGGCGGAAGGCGGCGTTGTCGTCGAGGGTCACCTTGGCGTCGAGGGCATGGACCCGCCCCTCGGGGGTGAGGATCAGCGGGTTGACCTCGGCCAGGTCGCAGTCGCCCTCGGTGTAGCAGGTGTAGAGCTTCACCAGCAGCTCGGCGGCCTGGTCGCGCGCCTCCTCGTCGAGCGCCGCCCGGTCGACCCACCGGCGGGCCTGTTCGATGTCCAGCCCGTCGACCGGGTCGACGTGGATGGTGGCGATGGCCTCGGGATGGGTGGCGGCCACCTCCTCGATCTCGACGCCCCCCTCGGCCGACAGCATGCCGAGGTGCTGCTTGGCGCTGCGGTCCAGAGTGAAGCTGGCGTAGTACTCGCGGGCGATGTCGGAGGCGTGCTCGACCCAGAGGCGCCTGACCACATGGCCCTTGATGTCGAGGCCGAGGATGTTGCCGGCGTGCAGGCGCACCTCCCCGGCGTCGCCGGCCAGCTTCACGCCGCCGGCCTTGCCCCGGCCACCGACTTTGACCTGGGCCTTGACCACCACCGGGTAGCCGGACGCCTCAGCCTGGGCAACGGCCTCCTCCACCGTGTCGGCCACCCCTCCCTTGGAGATGGGGATGCCGAACCGGGCGAAGTACTGCTTGCCCTGATACTCGAAGAGATCCACAGGATCCGTTTCCTCTCTTGTTGGTCTTGTTGTGTTGGTCTTGTTGGGTCCGTCCGCTCTCGTTGGGTCCGTTCGCTCTTGACGGGGCCGGTCCGCGCTGGTCGGGGCCGGTCCCCGACGTGGCCGGTGCTCTCCGCCCCGCCCGCTGCCGTCGGCTCCCCTCGCTCGGTGCGGCCGGTTCGACTGGCCCGGTGCCCTCAGCTGTGCCCGGTCAGGCGCCCACACCCGCCTCCCGCTCGTCGAGGGCGTCGCCCAGCCATGCGCCGATGGCCGGCAGCGGCGCCCCGGGAGTGAAGACCTCGGCCACCCCGAGCTCCTTCAGCACCGGGATGTCGCCCTCGGGGATGATCCCGCCCACCACGACGAGCACGTCGCCCCGGCCCTGGGCCCGGAGGCCGTCCACCACCCGGGGGACGAGCGTGAGGTGGGCCCCCGACAGCAGCGACAGCCCGACGGCATCGGCGTCCTCCTGCACGACGGCTTGTACCACCTGTTCGGCGGTCTGGTGCAGCCCGGTGTAGATCACCTCGAAACCCGCGTCCCGCAGCGCCCGGGCGATGACCTTCGCCCCCCGATCGTGCCCGTCGAGGCCCGGCTTGGCCACGACCACTCGGTACGGGCGTTTCACGGGGGCAGATACTAACCGTGGGGCCCGATGGGGAACGCCGGGCACCGGTGCAGGTCAGGGCGGCGTTTGCCAGAATGACGGCATGGAGCCGATCGGTGGCACCGGCATCTGGAGCGCCGGACTGCGCTACGGGGACCCGGCCGAGAGCGCCGACGCGGCTGCCGAACTGGAGGAGCTCGGCTACCGCGCCCTGTGGGTGCCCGACGTCGGCGGCGACGTGTTCGCCGTGGTCGAACGGCTGCTGTCGGCGACCCGGACGACCACGGTGGCGACGGGGATCCTCAACCTCTGGATGCACACGCCGGCCGACACGGCCGAGGCCCATGCCCGCCTGAGCGCCGAACGGGGCGACCGGTTCCTGGTCGGGATCGGGGTGAGCCACCGCGCCCTCGTCGACGCCGGCGAGGAAGGCCGCTACCGCGCCCCCCTGGCGGCCATGGCCGCCTTTTTGGACGGTCTCGACGCCGCCCCCGTGCCGCTCGGGCGTGACCGGCGGGTGCTGGCCGCGCTCGGGCCGAAGATGCTGGCGCTGGCCCGGGACCGCGCCGCCGGTGCCCATCCCTACAACGTCACGCCGGACCACACCGCTGCTGCCCGGCAGGCACTCGGGCCCGGTGCGCTCGTGCTGCCGGAGCAGGCGGTGACCCTGACCGCCGACCGCGCCGAGGCGCGTCGCATCGGCCGGGAGCATCTCGCCGTCTACCTGACCCTTCCCAACTACACCCGCAACTTGGTGCGCCTCGGCTTCGGCGACGAGGACCTGTCCTCGGGGGGCAGCGACCGGCTCGTCGATGCCTTGGTGGCCCGGGGCGACGTCGGGGCCATCGCCGCAAGGGTGGACGAGCACCGCCAGGCGGGCGCCGACCATGTCTGCATCCAGGTCCTCGGCGGGGACGAGGCACTCCCCCGGCAGGCCTGGCGGGAACTGGCGCCCGCCCTCACGGCGTAGCCCGACCCGACCCAGGCCCTAATCTCGGGTTTCGTGAAGAACCCCCGGGCGGTGCCCTGCCGGTGCCCGCGCCCTGTCCAGGCCCCGCTCGCGCCGTGACCACCCCAGCCGAGGCCTGGGACCTGCCCGACGAACCACCGGCCCGGCCGGCGCGGGCCCCCCTGCCCCTGCCGCTCGAGCTGCTCCGCCTGGCCCGCCCCCGCCAGTGGATCAAGAACCTGCTGGTCTTCGTGGCCCCGGCGGCGGCAGGCGTGCTGTCGCACGGGACCGTGCTCCTCCATGCCCTGGCGGCGTTCGCCATCTTCTGCGTGGCCGCCTCGGGCACCTACTTCCTCAACGACACCATCGACGCCGCATCGGACCGGCTGCACCCCGTCAAGCGAGAACGGCCGGTGGCGGCGGGGTTCGTCTCGGTCCCGCTGGCCGTCGGCCTCGGCGGGTCCATGCTGGCGGTCTCCGTCGTGCTCGCCGCCCTGCTGGCCGGCTGGCACCTCTCGCTGGTGATCGCCATCTACGTCGCCGTCAACGTCGGCTACTCGCTCGAGCTCCGCAACGAGCCGGTGGTCGACCTGGCGGCGGTCAGCGCCGGCTTCGTCCTGCGGGCCGTGGCCGGGGGCGTGGCCACCGGGGTCCCCCTCTCGATCTGGTTCCTCATCGTGGCCTCGTTCGGCTCCCTCCTCGTCGTGACGGGCAAGCGATCGGGCGAGAAGCAGCTGCTCGACGTCCACGCCGCCGACCACGACTCCGTCCGCCAGACCCTCGGGACCTACACGCCGACCTTCCTGCGCTCGGTCCGCACCCTGTCGGCGGCGGTCACCGTCACCGCGTACTGCATCTGGGCCTTCGAGCGGGCCGCCCAGCTCCATCCGGGTCACGATCCCATCTGGTTCCAGCTCACCGTGGTCCCCTTCACCATCGCCCTGCTCCACGTGGTCCTCATCCTCGACGCCGGTGTCGGCGCCGCCCCCGAGGAGCTGGCGCTGCGGGACCACCGGCTGCAGATCTACGGGCTGTGCTGGGTCGTCCTGTTCGCCGTCGGCGTGTACGCCGGATGAGCGCGCCGGCCGGCCGCCGTGCCGTCCTGACCGGGTGGGGCGGGACCGCACCCAGTGCGGCCGAGGTCGTGCCGGCCCTCCATCCCGAGATCGTGGACCGGGCCCTCGCCGGGGAGGTGACGAGGCGGGGCGAGGGGAGGGACGGCCGGGGCATCATCGCCCGGGGGCTCGGACGGAGCTACGGCGATGCCGCCCAAAACGCCGGCGGGACGGTGCTCGACGCCACCTGCCTCGACGGCGTGGCGGGCGTCGACCTCGACGGTGGCCTGGTCACCGTCGGCGCCGGAGTCAGCTTGGAGACCCTGATGGAGCGCCTGGTGCCGCTCGGGTGGTTCGTGCCGGTGACGCCCGGAACGCCGCCTCGTGACGGTGGGCGGAGCGGTCGCCGCCGACATCCACGGCAAGAACCACCACGTGGACGGGAGCTTCTGCTCGCACGTCACCGCCATGACGCTCGCCACGCCGACGGGGACCCAGCCGGTCTCGGAGGCGTCCGACCCGGATCTGTTCTGGGCGACCGCCGGCGGCATGGGTCTCACCGGGATCGTGCTCGATGCCACCTTGGCGATGGTCCCCGTGGAGACGAGCTACATGCTCGTCGACACCGAGCGGGCTCCCGACCTCGACTCGGTGATGGACCTGATGATCACCGGCGACAGCCGCTACCGGTACTCGGTGGCCTGGATCGACTGCCAGGCCGGCGGCCCGCGGCTCGGCCGGAGCGTCCTGACCCGCGGCGACCACGCGCCGCTCGACGCCCTCCCCCCACGTCTGGCCCGCGACCCCGGGCGCGCCCGCGCCTTCGCCCCCCGGACGCTCGCACGCGTACCGCTGACCCCGCCGGGTGGCCTGCTCAACCCGCTGACGGTGGGGGCGTTCAACGAGTTCTGGTTCCGGAAGGCGCCGCGGCACCAGACGGGCAAGCCGGTGCACATGGCGAGCTTCTTCCATCCCCTCGACGGGCTGGCGGGCTGGAACCGTCTCTACGGAGCCCAGGGCTTCCTGCAGTACCAGTTCGTCGTTCCCGACGACCGGCCCGACACCGTCCGCCGGGTCATCGAACGGCTCACCCGCCTGCGGCTGGCCAGCTTCCTCGCCGTCCTCAAGAGGTTCGGGCCCGGCGATCCCGGGCCGCTGTCCTTTCCGGCGCAGGGATGGACGCTCGCCCTCGACCTCCCGGTCGGTCACCCAGCCCTCGCCGGGCTGCTCGACGAGCTCGACCGTGAGGTGATCGACGCCGGCGGGCGCGTCTACCTGGCGAAGGACTCGCGGCTGTCCGAAGCCGCCTTCCGGTCCATGTACCCGCAGGTCGACGAGTGGCTCGCCGTGCGCCGGCGGGTGGATCCCGACGGGGTGCTGCAGTCGGATCTCGGCCGCCGGCTCGGATTGTGCGACCCGGCGGCGAACGCGAACGGTGCCGGGGGTGGGAAGCGGACCGGCTCGGAGCGGGCCGGTTCCAGGACCGGCTCGGGCAGATCGGGACCCCGGAAGGCGGGTTCCGGGAAGGTCGGTTCCAAAAAGGTCGGTTCCGGGAAGGCCGGTTCCGGCAAGAGCGGTTCCGGCAAGGCCGGCTCCGGGAAGACCGGCTCCGGGAGGGCCGGTTCCGAGAGCGCCGGTTCCGACAGGACCGGTTCCGGAAGGGCCGGGCCGCCGAAGGCCGCCTCCACGAACGCCCACCAGCGGACACCGGGAACAGGAGCCAGGACATGATCGATGCCGTCGGCAGACCCCAGTCGCTACTGGTGCTCGGAGGTTCCTCCGAAATCGCCCAGGCCATCGTCGCCAAGCTCGTGCCGGAGCGGTGCCGGACCGTGGTGCTCGCCGGGCGCGAGGGGATCCGGCTCACCGAGGCGGTCGACCGGGCCAAGGCAGCCGGTGCGGACGTGGTCGAATCCGTTCCCTTCGAGGCGACCGACACCGCCTCCCATGGCGATGTCGTCGACGGCGTGTTCGATCGGTTCGGCGACTTCGACGTGGTGCTGGTGGCCGCCGGCGTGCTCGGCGACCAGGAGCACGACGAGCTCGATCCCGGGGCGGCTGCGGCGGTGATCGACACCAACTTCACCGGGCTCGCCTCGGCCATGGTGGCCGTCGCCGCCCGGTTGCGCCATCAGGGGCACGGCCGGCTCGTCGTGCTCTCGTCGGTCGCCGGGCTGCGGGCGCGCCGGGCCAACTTCATCTACGGGTCCTCCAAGGCGGGATTGGACGCGTTCTCCCAGGGACTGGACGACTTGCTGGCCGGAAGCGGGGCCCGGGTGATGATCGTGCGGCCCGGCTTCGTGGTCGGGCGCATGACCGAGGGCATGGCGCCGGCTCCGTTCGCCACCACCCCCCAAGCCGTGGCCGATGCAGTCGCCGCCGGAATCGCCAGGGGAGCCCACGTCGTCTACGTGCCCCCCGTGCTCAGGTGGGCGTTCGCCGTCATGCGGCTCCTTCCCCGGACGATCTGGCGGCGCCTGCCGGGTTGACCCCGAACCTCAGTCCTCCAGCTTTGCCGCGTAGTCGGGAACGTAGGTGAACAGGTCGCGCGGCGGGCGGGCGTAGCGCTCCTCGGGCGCGCGCTCGGGGAGGGTGAGCGGCGCGCTGCGAACGGGCTCGTAGGGAACCCGGCTCAGCAGGTGGGCGATGCAGTTCAGCCTGGCTCGCCGCTTGTCGTCGGCCTCGACCACGAACCAGGGCGAGTCGGGGGTGTCGGTAGCCCGGAACATGTCGTCCTTGGCCCGTGAGTACTCGACCCAGCGCTGGCGCGCCTCGAGGTCGATGGGGCTGAGCTTCCACCGCCGCAACGGGTCGTCGACCCGGCTGTGGAACCTGCGCTCCTGCTCCTCGTCGCTGACCGAGAACCAGTACTTCACGAGCATGATGCCGTCCTCGAGGAGCTGATGCTCGAAGACGGGGCACTGGCGGAGGAACCGCCAGTACTGCTCGTCGGTGCAGAATCCCATGACCCGTTCGACGCCGGCCCGGTTGTACCAGCTGCGGTCGAACAGGGCCATCTCCCCGGCGGCGGGGAGGTGGGCCACGTATCGCTGGAAGTACCACTGCGTCCGTTCCCGCTCCGTCGGGGTCGGCAGTGCCACGATACGGCAGACCCTCGGGCTCAGGTACTGCGAGATCCGCTTGATCACCCCGCCCTTGCCGGCCGCGTCCCGACCCTCGAACACGACCACCAGGCGCTCGCCGTTGTGGCGGATCCATTCGGCCATGGTGGCGAGCTCGCCCTGGAGCTCCAACAGCTCGCTCTCGTAGCGGTGCTTGGCGATGCGCTGGGTCACCGGTCCTCGACCGGCCTTTGCAACCTCGTCGGGTCGCCGGCCGGGGCGGCGGACCGACGCTTCGTGGACGGGGTCGGGCGTCGGGTGGGGCGACACGGGATCCCGGACCGCGACGTCGTCAGGCCCGCTTGAGGGGCGCCATCCGCAACAGCAGCTGCTTGCGGCCGACCGACTCGAAGTACACCACGGCCTCGGCATCCTCACCCTCGCCCGACGCCTCGATCACCCGACCTTCGCCCCACTTGCCGTGCACGACGGCGTCACCCGCCACCAACCCCAGGCGGTCGGCCCCGGTCGAAGCCGGGTACCGCGACCGCCGTCCGCGCCCCTCGCCCGCTCCACCGGAGGGGACGCCCCGACCGAAGACGCTGCGCCCGGGGGTCCCGCCGTCGTCGTCGTCGGGCGGCGATCCGGGATCGTGGCGGGGTCCGCCGTAGCGGGATCCGCCGTAGCGGGATCCGGCGTAGCGGGGTCCGCCGTCGCGGCCGGTGCTGCCCGGCGCCTCGGTCACGAGCTCGGTCGGGATCTCGTTGAGGAAGCGGCTCGGGATGTTGCTGGAGGTGGTGCCCCACAGCATGCGGCTCCAGGCGTGGGACAGATAGAGCCGCCGCTCGGCCCGGGTGATGCCCACGTAGCAGAGCCGTCGCTCCTCCTCGAGCTCGACCGGGTCGCCGAGGGCCCGGAGATGGGGGAAGATCCCGTCCTCCATGCCGACCAGGAACACGGCGGGGAACTCGAGCCCCTTGGCGATGTGCATGGTCATGAGCGACACCCTTGACCCGTCGCCCTCGACCTCGTCCGAGTCGGCGACCAGCGATGCCGCCTCGAGGAAGTCGGCCAGGGTCGGGTACTCCGATGCCACCCCGACCAGCTCGTCGACGTTCTCGACCCTCCCGAGCGCCTCGATGGTGCCCTCCGAGAGCAGCTCCGAGCGGTAGCCGGTGCGTTCGACCACGGCGGTGACCAGCTCACCCGGACCGAGCACGTCGCTGCCGGGCTCGTCGAGAGCGGCCCCAGGCCCCGTACCCGCACGCCCCAGGTCCGCCGGGGCCCGACCGGCCAGGGCCTCGGGGGCGGCACTGGCCCACAACTCGGCGGCGGGGTCGGGGGCGACCGCCTCGCCGTCCTCGTCCACCAGCTCCGGCCTCGCCATCCGCGAACGGAGGTCGTCGAGCAGGGAGGCCAGGTCGGCAAGGGCGCCGGCCGCCTTCCCCGAAAGCCCCGCCTCGCCGGCGGCGGCCACCGCCTCGCCGAACGAGGTGCCGTGCCGTCCCGCCCACCCGGCCAGCCTGGCCACCGACGTCTCGCCGACGCCGCGTTTCGGAACGTTCACGATGCGGCGCCAGCTCACCTCGTCGTCGGGGTTGACGAGGACCCGCAGGTAGGCGAGGACGTCTTTGACCTCGCGCCGGTCGTAGAACCTCGTGCCCCCCACCACCTTGTAGGGGACCTCGGCCCGGACCAGCTCCTCCTCGAGGGCCCGGCTCTGGGTGTTGGTCCGGTAGAACACCGCCACGTCACCCCAGCGGAGGCCCCGGCCGTGCAGGCGCATCGACTTCGTGGGCCAGCCACTCGGCCTCGTCGTGCTCGTCCTCGGCCCGGTACCGGGTGATCTTCTCGCCGGCACCGACATCGGTCCACAGCGTCTTCGGCTTGCGCGACACGTTGTTGGCGATGACCGCGTTGGCGGCGTCGAGGATGATCTGGGTCGAGCGGAAGTTCTGGTCGAGCGTGACGGTGGTGGCGTCGGGGAAGGCCCGCTCGAAATCGAGGATGTTCGAGATGTCCGCACCGCGGAACTTGTAGACCGACTGGTCGCTGTCCCCGACGACGACGATGTTCCGGTGGCCACCGGCCAGCTGCACGGCCATCGTGTTCTGCACGGCGTTGGTGTCCTGGTACTCGTCGATCAGGACGTGGGTGAAACGCGCCCGGAAGTGCTCGAGGACCTCGGGGCGGTCGCGGAACAGCCTGACCGTGTTGAGCAGCAGGTCGTCGAAGTCCATGGCGTTGGCCGCCACCAACCGCTGCTGGTACTCGTCGTAGACGTCGGCCACCCGGCGGTCGAAGATGGTCAGGGCGTCGTTCCGGTACTCGTCGGGCCCCTGCTGCGCCGACTTGGCCTGGCTGATCAGACCCACGATCGATCGGGGTGAGAGCTTCTTCGTGTCGATGTCGAGCTCGCGGCAGACGATCTCGACCAGGCGGCGGGAGTCCGCTTCGTCGTAGATGGTGAACGAGCCCCGGTAGCCGAGGTGCTCGCCGTGCGCCCGGAGGATCCGCACGCAGGCCGAGTGGAACGTGCTCACCCACATCCGGCCGGCCCGGGGGCCGACCAGCTCCATCACCCGCCGCCGCATCTCGTCGGCCGCCTTGTTGGTGAAGGTGATGGCGAGGATCTGCCACGGGGCGGCGTCGCGGGAGGCGATCAGATGGGCGATCCGTCGGGTGAGGACCCGGGTCTTGCCCGAGCCGGCGCCGGCCACGACCAGCAACGGGCCGCCCCGGTGCACGACCGAGGCCCGCTGGGGGTCGGTGAGCCCGGCGAGGAGCGAGTCGGCGTCGGCCGACGGGGACGAGGGTCCTGGCCTCCGACCGCCGTCCGGGGAGCCGGCGTCTCCCGGGGAACCGGCGTCACCCGGGGAACCGGCGTCACCCGGGGAACCCGCCGTCACCCGGCGCTCGGGTGTCGTCCGGCACTCGGGCGCCTCCGGGGGTTCCCTCGTGAAGGAGCCGGTCGGCGCTCCCGCCGGCGGCGGTCATTCCCACTCGATGGTGCCGGGAGGCTTGGAGGTGATGTCGAGAGCCACCCGGTTGACGCCCTCCACCTCGCTGATGATCCGCGTCGAGAGGCGCTCCATCAGCTCGTAGGGAAGCCGGGCCCAGTCGGCCGTCATGGCGTCGTCGCTCGTCACGGCGCGGACGACGATCGGATAGGCGTAGGTGCGCCCGTCCCCCATCACCCCGACGGTGCGGACGGCGGGGAGCACGGCGAAGCTCTGCCACAGCTGGCGGTAGAGGCCGGCCCGGCGGATCTCCTCGACCACGATGGCATCCGCCGCCCGCAGGATCGCCGCCCGCTCGGGCGTCACCTCGCCGACGATGCGCACGGCCAGGCCCGGTCCCGGGAACGGCTGGCGCCAGACGATCTCGTGGGGCAGGCCGAGCTCCTCGCCGACGGCCCGGACCTCGTCCTTGAACAGCAGGCGCAAGGGCTCCACCAGATCGAAGGCCAGCTCCTCGGGCAGGCCGCCGACGTTGTGGTGGGACTTGATGGTGGCGGCCGCGTCCGAGCCGGACTCGATCACGTCCGGGTAGAGCGTGCCCTGCACCAGGTAGCCGGCCGGGTCGCGCCCGGAGCCGGCCAGCGGGGTGCCGGCTGCCCCGGCGCCGGGCGTCGGGGTGCCGGGCTCGGCCCGCTGGCCGACCAGGTCACGGGCGACCTCCTCGAAGATGCGGATGAACAGCTCGCCGATGATCTTGCGCTTGACCTCGGGGTCGGTGACGCCCGCCAGCGCCTCGAAGAACCGGTCGGCCGCCTTCACGTGCACCAGGTCGACGTGGAACTGGCGGCGGAAGGTCTCCTCCACCTGCTCGCTCTCGTGGGCCCGCATGAGGCCGGTGTCGACGTAGACGCAGGTGAGCTGATCGCCGACCGCCTTGTGCACGAGGGCGGCGGCCACGGCCGAGTCCACACCGCCCGACAGGGCGCACAGCACCGGCGCCGAGCCGACCTGGGACTGCACGGCGTCGCACCTGCGACTCGATGATCGACGTGTGGGTCCACAGCGGCGAGGCAGTGGCAGACGTCGAAGAGGAACCGCTCGAAGAGGTCGCGGCCCCGCTCGGTGTGGACCACCTCGGGATGGAACTGGACGCCGTAGATGGCCCGGTCGGGATCGTGGAGGGCGGCGACGGGCGCCTCGGGGCTCGAGGCGGTGGCCACGAACCCGTCCGGCACGGCGGTGATGGCGTCCCCGTGGCTCATCCACACCTCGGCCGTCGCCGGCCAGTCGGAGAACAGCGGCGAGGACCCGGTCGTGGTGAGCGGGGTCCGGCCGTACTCGCCCCGGCCGGTCCGGGCCACCTCGCCCCCGAGCTGACGGGTGAGCAGCTGGGCGCCGTAGCAGATCCCGAGCACCGGGACTCCGGTCTCGTAGAGCGCCGGCGTCGACGGTCGGCGCCGGCGATTCGTTGACCGACTTCGGTCCGCCCGAGAGGATGATCCCGGCCGGCCGGCGGGCCAGGAGCTCCGCCGCGGTCGAGCTGGCCGGCACGATCTCGGAGTAGACGTGGGCCTCGCGGACCCGGCGGGCGATCAGCTGGGCGTACTGGGCACCGAAGTCCACGACCAGGACCGGGCCGGTGCCGGCGGCGGGGTCCTCGGTGCCGGCACCCGCACCGGCCGCACCGGCCGGGCCGGCGCTCAACGGCCCATGCCGACACCCTGCGAACGCTGCAGGTCCTTGCCCTCGGTCTGGAGGGCCGGCGCCACCATCACCTCGGCCTTCTGGAACTCCTTCACCGTCTGGTACCCGCAGGTGGCCATGGCCGTCCGCAGCGCTCCGAACAGGTTCATGCGCCCGTCGTTCTCGTGGGCCGGACCGAGCAGGATCTCCTGGAGGGTCCCCCGGGTCGTCGTCTGGACCCGGGCGCCCCGGGGGAGCGTGGGATGGAAGGTGGCCATGCCCCAGTGGAAGCCGCGGGCGGGCGCCTCCACCGCCGAGGAGAGCGGCGAGCCGAGCATCACGGCGTCCGCTCCGCAGGCCATGGCCTTGGCGATGTCCCCGCCCTTGGACATGCCCCCGTCGGCGATCACCTGGCAGTAGACCCCGGTCTCGTCGAGATGGCGCATCCGGGCCCCGGCCACATCGGCGATGGCGGTGGCCTGGGGGACCCCGATGCCGAGCACCCCCCGCGTCGTGCAGGCGTTGCCGGGGCCGACCCCGACCAGCACGCCCACCGCACCGGTCCGCATCAGGTGCAGTCCCGGCCTGGTACGAGGCACAGCCCCCGACGATCACCGGGATCTCGAACTCGCGGATGAACCGCTTGAGGTTGAGCGGTTCCGTCCGTCTTGGACACGTGCTCGGCCGACACCACCGTCCCCTGGATGACCAGCAGGTCGAGCTCGGCGGCGAGGAGCGCCTCGGCGAAGGCCTCGGTCCGCTGCGGGGTGACCGAGCCCGCCGTGGTGATGCCGGCCGCCTTCATCTCCTTGATCCGCCGGGTCACCAGCTCGGGCTGGACGGGCTCGGCGTACATCTGCTGCATGCGGGCGGTGGCCTTCTCGGCCGGCAGCTCGCGGATCTCGTCGAACAGCGGGGTCGGGTCCTCGTACCGGGTCCACAGCCCCTCGAGGTTGAGGACCCCGAGCCCGCCGAGCCGCCCGACCTCGATGGCCGTCGTCGGGCTGACCACCCCGTCCATGGCCGCGGCCATCAGCGGCAGCTCGAAGTGGTAGGCGTCGATGTCCCAGCTGATGTCGACATCCTCGGGATCCCGGGTCCTCCGGCTGGGGACGATGGCGATGTCGTCGAACCCGTAGGCCCTCCGTCCCGACTTGAAGATGCCGATCTCTATGTCAGCCACGTGTGCCCTCCGGACCCTGGTCTCAGCTCTGCCGCACCTCCGACCGGCGGCCCTCCGACAGGGGCGACCGACGTGGCCCCACGATACCGCCTGGTGTCACGGTGCCGGGCCCGCTCGAGCACCCGGGCGGAGGCACGCGACGGACGCCGTCAGGACCGCCGGACCGGCCCGGGGCCCGGTCCCGGAGCGTCCACTCCGAGGACCAGACAGAGCAGTTCGACGAGCGTGCGGGCCGTGGCTCCCCAGATGGTCTCGCCGGCGACCTCGAAGAACCAGACCGGGAATTCGCCCGGTTCGGGCCGGGCTCCGCCGGGCCGGTCGCCCACCGTCCACCATTCCTCGTGGAAGGCGCCGTCGGCCGCCAGCTCGCTCAGCGCCACGTCGAAGACCCGGTCGACCTCCCCGGGGTTGGCCCGCAACGACGGGCGGCCGGCGACGGTGGCCACCACCGGAGTCATCACCGTGTTGGAGGACCGGGTGGGCATGGGGGTGAGCTCGCCGACCACCTCGACGAGGTCCGGATCGAGCGACACCTCCTCGTACGCCTCGCGCAACGCTGCCGGCGACGACTCCCTCCCCGACGTCGAGCCGGCCGCCCGGAAAGGCCACCTCGCCCTGGTGGGAGCGGAGCCGGTCCGAACGCACGGTGAGGATGACCCGGGCCTCGCCCTCCTCCTCGAACAGCGCCACCAGCACGGCGGCCGGGCTGCCCTCGGGCACGTCCCCGGCCGGCGCCCGCCAGAGACCCGGAGCCCCCGACCTCGCCCGGTGCCGGTCGAGGGTCGGCCACGGCGGCACGGACCCGGCCGAGCGGCAACGGCCGTCGTTCGCCGAGCGGGAGGTGGGCCCACGGCGCCGGGGAGCCGGTCCGGACGGCGTCCGGGCGGGGGATCGGGCGACGCCCGCCCTCGACCCGGGACGTCGGGCGCGACCTCGGTGGGAATGTCGGAAGGGGCCATCGGGACATCCAGGGTACGGGGAGGCGACGGTCGCCGGACCGTCGCCCTGAGCGGGCAGCGAGGGCCCCTCCGCGGCGGCCGACATCGGCGGTGCCCGACATCGGCGGGAGGCGAGGGGGTCTGGGCTTCGATGCCATCATTCCGTCATGGACCCGGCGCGTCCCGAGGCTGCTCCTCTGCATCGCCAGGTGCGGTACCTCGACGATGCGCTCCAGCAGAACCCGGTGGCTCAGGCGGTCCTTGCCACCGCCGCCGAGTTGGACGTTCCGGACTGGTACTTCGGAGCCGGTGGAGTCGCCCAGACCGTATGGAACCTGCGGCACGGGTTCGAGCCGACGGTGGGTATCAAGGATTATGACCTCGTCTATTTCGATCCGACCGACCTCAGCGCCGATGCCGAGCAGCAGATCGAGCACGAAGCAGCCCGCCGCCTGTCCGATTTGGACGTCGTGGTGGACGTCAAGAACGAGGCCCGGGTGCATCTCTGGTACGCCGAACGGTTCGGCCGCCTTCTCGAACCGTACCGCTCGACCGAGGAGGCCATCGCGACGTGGCCCACGACGGCATCGTCCGTCGGAGTCCGGCAAGACGGTGACGGGTTCGTCGTGTGCGCCCCGTTCGGTCTCGCCGACCTCCTCGGGATGGTCGCCCGGCCGAACAAGGCGATCGTCACGAGGGACGTCTACGAGGAGAAGGTCGCTCGGTGGGCGGTTCGATGGCCGGAGCTCCGGGTATCATCGTCCTGGCTGGCAGGCGCCGAACGCCGGGGGCAGCCGTCGGAGCGCTCGCACCTGACGGCGGAGGCGGTCCGCCCCGTGCGAACGAAGAACCGGCCGGGCCCCATCGGGGCCCGGCCGGTTCGTGTTCCCACATCGGGACTCGCTACATCATCCCGCCCATGCCGCCCATGCCGCCCATGCCGCCGCCACCCATGGCCGCGGCGGCAGCTGCGGCAGCGGCCGGGTCGGGCTTCTCCGGCTTGTCGGCCACCAGCGCCTCGGTGGTGAGCAGCAGCCCGGCGATGGAGGCCGCGTTCTGCAGCGCGGAACGGGTCACCTTGGCCGGGTCGATGATGCCGGCCTTCATCAGGTCGACGAGCTCGCCGGTGGTGGCGTCCAGCCCGGTGGTGCCGTTCTCGCCCTCCACCTGCCGGACGAAGATCGAGCCCTCGAGCCCGGCGTTGGTGGCGATGGCGTGGAGCGGGAACGTGAGCGCCTTGGCCACGATCGAAGCCCCGGTCGCCTCGTCGCCGCTCAGGGAGTCGACGACCGACAGCGCAGCGGCCCTCGAGCGGACCAGCGCCGTCCCCCCGCCGGCCACGATGCCCTCCTCGACCGCCGCACGGGTGGCGGACAGGGCGTCCTCGATGCGGTGCTTCTTCTCCTTGAGCTCGACCTCGGTGGCCGCACCGACCTTGACCACGGCGACGCCCCCGGCCAGCTTGGCCAGCCGCTCCTGGAGCTTCTCGCGGTCCCAGTCGGAGTCGGTGTCCTCGATCTCGCGCTTGATCTGGGCGATGCGGCCCTTCACCTCGTCCTCGGAGCCGCCGCCGTCCACGATGGTCGTGTCGTCCTTGTTGACGATGACCCGGCGGGCGGTCCCGAGCAGGTCGACGGTGACCGACTCGAGCTTGAGGCCGATCTCCTCGGAGATGACCTGGCCTCCGGTCAGGACGGCCATGTCCTGGAGCATCGCCTTGCGGCGCTCGCCGAAGCCGGGCGCCTTGACGGCCACCGAGGTGAACGTCCCCCGGATCTTGTTCACGACGAGGGTGGCCAGGGCCTCGCCTTCGACGTCCTCGGCGATGACCAGCAGCGGCTTGCCGGTCTGCATCACCTTCTCGAGCACCGGGACCAGATCGTGCACC
The DNA here is from genome assembly GCA_963764555.1 of uncultured Acidimicrobiales bacterium. GTDB lineage: Bacteria > Actinomycetota > Acidimicrobiia > Acidimicrobiales > RAAP-2 > Bog-756. The sequence goes on along the minus strand of CAVXSW010000005.1, from coordinate 1,049,989 downwards.
GCGCTGATCTTCTGGTTGGCGAAGAGGATCTGCGGTTCGTCGAGCACGGCCTCCTGGCGCTCGGGGTCGGTGACGAAGTACGGGGACAGGTAGCCCTTGTCGAACTGCATGCCCTCGGTGAATTCGAGGTCGATGCCGAAGGTGTTCGACTCCTCGACGGTGACCGTCCCGTCCTTCCCCACCTTGTCGATGGCGTCGGCCAGCACCTCGCCGATGGCGGCGTCGGCGGCCGAGATGGAGGCGACCTGGGCGATCTCCGTCTTCGAGTCGATGTCCTTGGCCTGCTTCTGGATCGACTCGACGGCGGCGTTCGACCGCCTTGTCGATGCCCTTGCGCAGGCCGAGCGGGTTGGCTCCGGCCGCCACGTTGCGCAGCCCCTCGCGGATGAGGGCCTGGGCCAGCACGGTGGCGGTGGTGGTGCCGTCGCCGGCGACGTCGTTGGTCTTGGTGGCGACCTCCTTGACCAGCTGGGCGCCCATGTTCTCGAACACGTCGTCGAGCTCCACCTCACGGGCGATGGACACGCCGTCGTTGGTGATGGTGGGAGCGCCGAACTTCTTCTCGATGACCACGTTGCGGCCCTTCGGGCCGAGCGTCACCTTGACCGTGTCGGCCAGCTTGTTCACGCCCGCTTCGAGCCCGCGGCGGGCGGCTTCGTCGAACTTGAGGATCTTCGGCATTACTTGGCCACCTTGGCGAGGACGTCGCGGCTCGAGAGGATGAGGAGGTCCTCGCCCTCCGAGGTGATCTCGGTGCCGCCGTACTTGGAGTAGACGACGGTGTCGCCCGACCTTGAGCTCGAGAGGGATGAGCTCGCCGGTGGACTCGGCCCGGCGGCCCGGGCCGACGGCCAGGACCTCGCCCTGCTGGGGCTTCTCCTTGGCGGTGTCGGGGATGACCAGCCCCGAGGCGGTGGTCTCCTCGGATTCGTTGGGTCGGACGACGATCCGGTCGTCGAGGGGGTGCAGACTCATGGGTTCGGGCCTCCTGTGTGCCACGCGTTAGCAGTCGAGGGTTGAGAGTGCTAACGATAGCGATCGCCGCGGCCCTTGGCAAACGGGCGCGGTGAGTGCCAGAACGAGCCAGCCCGGGGGCAGGGAGGCCGGCGGACCGAGTGGTGGGAGCCGGCCGCCGACGGTCAGCGGGCCGCCAGGGCGAGGTTCGGATCGGCCCCCAGATCGAGGGGGCTGGCGTCCCCTCCCTCGGAGAGGCGCCACCACCCGGCGGCCGCCACCATGGCGGCGTTGTCGGTGCACAGTGCCGGGCTGGGCAGCAGCGACCCGATCCCGTCCTCGGCACAGGCCTCCTCGATGCGTTGTCGGAGCAACCGGTTGGCCGCCACGCCACCGGCCAGGCAGATCGTCCGGGCGCCGAGGTCGGCGGCGGCCCGCCGGGCCCGGGCGACCAGCACGTCGACGACCGCCTGGCGGAACGAGGCGGCGACGTCGGCCGTGTCGGCGTCGGGCTGTCTGGCCACGGTCCTCACCACCGCCGTCTTCAGCCCGCTGAAGGAGAAGTCGTAGCCGTCGCCGGGGTACGACCTCGGGAAGGAGAAGGCGCACGGGTCCCCCGTCGCCGCCACCCGGTCGATGGCCGGGCCGCCGGGATAGCCGAGCCCGAGGAACCGGGCCACCTTGTCGAAGGCCTCCCCGGCGGCGTCGTCGATGGTCGCGCCCACCAGCCGGTACCGGCCCGGTCGGAACACCTCGATGAGCAGGGTGTGGCCGCCCGACACCAGCAGCACCACCATCGGCCAGCCGGGATCGGGGTGCTCGAGCAGCGAGGCGAACAGGTGGGCCTCGAGGTGGTTCACCCCGACGAAGGGGACGCCCCAGGCCAGCGAGAGCGCCTTGGCCTCGGACAGCCCGACCAGCAGGGAGCCGATGAGGCCCGGGCCCGTTGGTGACCGCCACGGCGTCGATGCCGGCCCCGGAGGGGTCGGACCCGGCGCGCTCGAGGGCCTCGGCCAGCACCGGCGTGAGCAGCTCCACATGGGCCCGCCCGGCGAGCTCGGGCACGACGCCGCCGTAGCGGGCGTGCAGGTCGACCTGGCTGCTCACGACCGACGAGACGATGACCGACCCCCCGTCCACCACCGCCGCCGCCGTCTCGTCACAGGACGTCTCGATCCCGAGCACCCGTTCGATGTCCGCGGTGGTCATGCGGGGGACACTACCGAGGGCCGGTGGGCGGATCGGTCAGGGCCGGCCTTCGGTCCCCCGTCGTCACTCCCCTGTCCTGCCGTCAAGCAGCTCCCGGGTTGCGTCAGCGTGGCCGGCGTGCCGGGCCGTCTCGTTGATCAGGTGGAGCAGCACCCACCGGAGGTCGGTTCCGTCGACCAACCGGCAGGGGTCGTCGAGGGACGAGGCGGCACGGACCGCCGTGTCGGTGGCCCGCGCCCGGGCCCGGTAGGCGTCGACGGCGTGCGCCAAGCTCAGCCCCGAGCCCGGAGCGAACTCCTCTTCGGATCTCGACACCGGCCGGCCCTGCATCCCCCCGTCGATCCACCTCCACTCGACGTGGGTCAGATGGTTCACGATGCCGAGCAGAGAGACGAGCTTGCCGTCCGGTGTCCACCGCGCCTCCTCGTCGCCGAGGTCCTCGACGTTGCGGAGCACGGCACCGCGCAGATACCCGAGCCAGGCCAACAACAGGGCCGTCTCGTCGCTGGAGCCCTCGGGAAGGTTCACCTCCGGCGCCGCGGCCATGCGGACATGCGGTCATGGTAGGGGGGAGGCGGCGTTCGCGACGTTCGCGACGTTCCCGGCGGCGACGGCGTGCCGCGGCGACGACGGCGCTCCCGGCGGCGGCGGGCCGGTCCCACGACCGACCGGGGTGGTGCCGGGCGGGTCCCGTGTCAGTGCCGGGCGGCCACCTCGAGGTCGGGGCGCAGGGACTCCTCGATGGCCGCCAGGCGCTCGGCGTAGCTCTCCGAGTCGATGTCCCGGACCCACATCACGAGGGCGTCCTCCCCCGTCTCGGGGTAGTAATTCCGGCGCACGCCCACCGGGGCCAGGCCGAACCGCCGGTACAGGGCGAGGGCGGCCTCGTTGCCGACCCGCACCTCGAGGGTGAGATGGCGGCTCCCCCGGGCCAGACCGGTACGCACCAGATCGGTGAGCAGGGCGGCTCCGATCCCCCGCCCCTGCCAGGCCGGGTCCACGGCGATGTTGTTCACGTGCGACTCGTCGTCGACGTACATCTGCCCGGCGAAGCCCACGATGGCCCGTCCCACCCAGGCGGCCCGGTACGACCTGGTCTTGCGCTGGGCCAGCTCCTCCACGAAGAGCCGGTGCGACCAGGGCTGGGGGAAGACCGCCTCCTCGATCCGGAGCACCCCTTTGAGATCCTTGGTGCGCATGGGGCGCGATGACCACCGGCACCGGCGACCGGCTCCGGCCGGCCCTCCCCGGCCCCGGCGGGCTGGGTCATCGCCGGGTACCCGCCGGCCCGGGCGAGGGGACCGGGGGAAGACGCTGCTCCCAGTTGATGCGGGCGTCGGCCTCCCGCCGGTAGTCGGGCACGAGATCTGCCGGGTCCGTCGGGGTCGCCCCCGAGGCCAGCCGGGCCCGGGCCAGGCGGGCCTGGGCCAGGGGCGGCGGCGCCGACAGCTCGTCGGCCAGACCCAGGTCGAGCGATCCGTGGGCCGAGCAGGAGCTCCCGGTACCGGAGCGCGCCGTCCCCCACCACGGCCACCCGTTGCCCGCGACCGGCCACGTCGAGGAGCCAGGCCTCGAGCGCGCCAGGGGCCATCGGCCCGGGCCGGTCCTCGGCGCGACCCGGCGCCGCGGTCGCCGAGTCCCGGTCGTCGCGCCCCGAGGTCGTAGGCGGCGGCGAACACCTCGCCGCGGCGGGCGTCCACCACCGCCACCACCGGCCCGGGGGGCCGGTCCCGGTGCCCGCTCGACGGCCGCCGCGGCCAGGATGTCGAGGCTGCCGACGCCGAGCACGCCCGACCCCGAGCGCCTGGGCGAGCGCCTTCGCCGTCGCCACCCCGACCCGCAGCCCGGTGAAGAGGCCCGGGCCGATGTCGACGGCGACCATGTCGACATCGGTGACGGCGCAGCCCACCAGCGCGCACGCCTCGGCGATGGCGGGAGCGAGCTGCTCGGCGTGGGCCCGGCCTCCCAGGCGGGTGCGCTCGGCCGCACCGTTCCCGTCCCGGACGACGGCCGCTCCCACCGCGTCGGTGGCCGACTCGATGGCGAGCAGGATCACGGCGCAGGCGCTTCCGACCGCCAGGCGGACAGCCCCCCGGCCAGGGCGGCCCAGCGGTCGGACCAGGCTTCGCCGGGCGGCCCGATCCGGATGGTGCGGTCGTCGTCCCGGTCGGGCACGGGATCGATCCGCACGGTCAGCGCACCGTCCCCGAGCACGGGCTCGACCACGTCACCCCACTCCACCAGCGCCACGCCGTCGTCGCCGAGCAGCTCCCCCAGCCCGAGGTCGACCACCTCCTGGAGGTGGTCGAGCCGGTAGACGTCGGCGTGGAGGAAGACCGCCAGCGGGGGGCGGTCGACCCGGTACTGACGGAGCAGGGTGAAGGTGGGGCTGGTGATCGGCTCGGCCACCCCGAGCCCGGCGCCGAACCCCTGGGCGAAGGTGGTCTTGCCCGCACCGAGGCCGCCGGCCAGGAGCACCACGTCGCCGGGCCGGCACCGTGACGCCAGCACCGCCGCCAGAGCCCTGGTCTCCCCGGAGCCGGTGGAGCGCAGCACCAGGCGGCCCGCCCCGCTCACCCGCCCCACCCGACCAGCCGCTTGGCCCGGACCAGGTCGGCGCGCATCTCGGCGACCACCACGCCGCCCGACCGCAGGGCGGCGGCCGGGTGGTAGGTGGGGACGAGCTGCCACGGGCCCCGGGGGTAGGACCGGCCGCGCAGCTTGGTGATGCCGAGGTCGGTGTCGAGCAGGAGCTTGGTGGCGAAGTTGCCGAGGGTGATCACCACCCGGGGTCGGATCAGCTCCAGCTGGGCGTGCAGGTAGGGCCGGCAGGCGGCGATCTCGTCGGCCTTCGGGATCGCGGTTGTCGGGCGGCCGGCACTTGACCACGTTGGCGATGTAGACCGCGGCTCCGGTCGACGCCGAGCTCCTCGAGGAGCAGCCGGTCGAGCAGCTTGCCGGACCGGCCGACGAAGGGCTCGCCCTGGAGGTCCTCGTCGCGACCGGGGGCCTCGCCCACGAACATCAGGTCGGCGTCGGGGTCGCCCGCCCCGAACACCACCTGGGTCCGGCCGGCGGCCAGCGGGCACCGCGTGCAGCCGGCGGCCTGGCGGGCGAGCTCGGCCAGCTCGTCGCCGGCGTCACCCGCGGCCACCGCGAGGGGCCGCGCCGGGGCCGGTCGACGGTCGGTCACCGCGGGGCAGGGCACCCGCGGACCGATGCCGCACAGGACCTCGTAGCTGATCGTCCCGAGCAGGCCGGCCCATTCGTCGGCGGTGACCTCCTCGTCCCCCTGGGGGCCGAGGAGCACGACCTCGTCGCCGACCTCCACCCCGGCCGAACCGGCCGGCCCGCAGTCCACCAGGATCTGGTCCATGGTCACCGGCCCGGCCAGCGGGCGTCGGACCCCTCGGATCAGGACCGCGCCGCCGTGGTCGAACAGGCGCCGCGGCACGCCGTCGGCGTAACCGATCGGCACCACGGCCACCGTCGACCGTTCCGGCAGGGGACGGCGGCGGCCGTAGGAGACGCGTTCGCCGGCATCGAGGTCGCGGACGAGGGTGACCCGGCTCCGCAGCGAGAGCACCGGGCGCAAGGTCCCGCCCCCGGTGGCCTCGGACAGCAGCCCGGCCACCGCCGGGGTCGGGCGCGACGCCGTAGACGGCGATGCCGCAGCGAACGAGATCCCGACGGGCCGGGCGGCGTGCTGATGGCGCCGGCCGAGTTGGCCACATGGGTGAGCGGCGGGTGATGTCCGGCCGCCGCCAGGTCGGAGAGGACGGCGTCGAACCGCTCGAGCTGGAGCCGGGTGAACTCGGTGTCGACGGGGTCCCCGCCCTCCGCCACGGCCAGATGGGTCCACACGGCGCCGAGCCCGAGGCTCGAACCGCTCCGGACGAGGTCGGCGAGCGCCACGGCGTCGGCCGGGTCGGCGCCGACCCGGTGCATGCCGGTGTCGACCTTCAGGTGGACGGGCACGGGCGCGAACCCGCCGTCGGCGACGGCCTTGGCCAGGGCCCGGATGCACGCGGCGGTGTAGACGGTGGGCACCAGCCGGCGGGCCACCGCCTCGGCCATGGCCTCCTCCGGCGGCTCGGACAGCAGCAGGATGGGCGCCTCGACCCCCGCCTGGCGGAGGGTCACCCCCTCCTCCACCAGGGCGACGGCCAGCCACGAGGCGCCGCCCTCGAGCGCGGCCCGGGCGACCGGCAGCTCGCCGTGGCCGTAGGCGTCGGCCTTGACCACGGCGCACAGCCCCGACGGTGCGGCCAGCCGGCAGAGCAGGGAGGCGTTGTGCCGGACGGCGTCGAGGTCGATCTCGGCCCAGGCCGGTCGCCAGCGCTCACCCGTCACCGTCGGCCACCTCCGGGGTCGGGCCGCTCGGGTCGCTCGGTGGGCATTGGCCGCTCGGTGCCGCTCGGGTCGCTCGGTGGACCCGGGCCGCCGGGCTCGGAGCGCAGGGCGCGCCGGGCGTCCGAGAGCACGCTCGAGACGAGCTCGGGGAGGTCACCGGCCACCAGGCCCTCCTCCGGCCCACGGGCTGCCGCCCGGCCGTGCACGTGGGCGGCCAGCGCAGCCGCCTCGAGCGGCGCCACACCCCGGGCGATGAAGGCGCCGATCATCCCCGAGAGGACGTCGCCGGTGCCGGCCGTGGCCAGCCTCGGCCCGCCGCTCACCCCGAACCGGACCCGGCCGACCGGGTCGGCGACGGCCGTCGTCGACCCCTTGACGAGAGCCACCCCGCCCGCGGCGAGCGCCAGCCGCCGGGCGGCGGCGGCCCGATCGGGACCGGGCGGTTCTCCCGCCAGGCGGCGGTACTCGCCGTCGTGGGGCGTGAGGACCATCGTCGGCGACGACGGGCCGTTCCCCGCAGCCGGCGGGGCGTCGCCGCGAGCGCCGAGCGCGGCGTCGTCGCCGGGACGGACGAGCGGGCCGTCGAGACGGCCGAGGGCGTAGAGGCCGTCGGCGTCGACCACCACCGGCACCGGTGAGGACTCGACCACCGCGGACCACCTCGGCCGCCGTCGAGGGATCGCGGCCGATCCCCGGACCGATCACCAGCGCCCCGCACCGTTCGGCCACCTCCAAGGCGGCAGAGGACCAGCCTTGGGCGGGCAGGTCGACCGAGACCGCCTCGGAGACCGGAGCGCCGGACAGCCCGGCGCCGGGGACGCCGAGCCGGACCATGCCGGCCCCCGACCGGTAGGCGGCGCGTGCGCACAGCGATGCCGCGCCCGACCATGCCGGGCGATCCGGCCACGACCAGGACGGCGGCCGACCACTTGTTGTCCTCGTGACGCCGGCGGCCGAGGAGCGTCCCCATGTCGGAGTCCTCCATCACCGACATCGCGCTGTCACCGGGCGGGAGACCGATGTCGGCCACCCGGACCCGGCCGGCCAGCGTGGCGCCGTCGCCCTGGAGCAGGCCCGGCTTGAGCGCCACGAAGGTGACCGTCCGGTCGGCCCGCAGCGGCGAGCCGGCGGCGTGCGCCGGTGTCGCCCTCGACACCCGAGGGGATGTCGACGGCCAGGACCGGGGTGCCGGGCGGGACCGTCGGGAGCCGGTACTCGCCCGTGGAACCCGGTGCCGTAGGCGGCGTCGATGACCAGGTCGGCGGGACCGATTGCCTCGACCGTGCCGGCAGGCACGACGGCCACCCGCGCCCCCCGGCGTCGCAGGACCCCGGCCGCCACCTTCCCGTCGGCGCCGTTGTTCCCTCGGCCGCAGATCACCACCACCCGCCGGCCGTACGCCGCCTCCGAGCATGTCCAGCGCGTCGACGGCCACGGCCTGCCCGGCCCGACCGACCAGCACGTCGAGCGGGATCGTCTCCGCCGCCCGCGGCATCGACGGCACCCATCTCGGCGACGGTGAGGACCGGTCTCATGGAGGCGCGCGACGGCGGCCGACCGCGGGCGCGCCGACCCGCTCGGCCACCACCATCGCCATGGCCACCCGCTCGGTGTGGGTGAGGGAGAGGTGCCAGCGCCCGACACCGGCCCGGCGGGCGAGGTCCGCCGCCGCCCCGTGGAGGACCAGCGCCGGCCGGTCGAGCCCGGTGCGGACCACCTCGACGTCGGCGAAGGGACACGCGCCGAGGCCGACCCCGAGGGCCTTCATGGTCGCCTCCTTGGCCGCGAAGCGGGTCGACAACCGCGGCACCGGATCCGGGCGGTCGCTGGCGTAGGCCCGCTCGGCCCGGGTGAAGAGGCGTTCCGCCAGGCGCGGTCGTCGGGCCAGCACCCGCCGGAACCGGTCGAGGTCGACGGCGTCCACGCCCACGCCGACGACCGAGGCGGCGAGCCCGCCGACGTCGAGTCCGCCGGCGTCGAGTTCGCCGGCATCGAGTTCGCCGGCATCGAGTTCGCCGGCATCGAGTTCGCCGGCATCAGGGTCGCGGGCGGTGGATCGTTCCGCCAGCTCCCGGGCCCCCAGTTGCCCGAGCTCCCGCAACGAGGCGGCAGCGTCGGCACCGCTCACTCGACGGTGACCACCTTGGCCAGGTTGCGCGGGCGGTCGACGTCGTGGCCGTGGAGCCGGGCCACGTGGTAGGCGAACATCTGGAGCGGCACCACGTTCACCACCGGTGAGAACAGGTGCTGGGCCTCGGGCACCCACAGGACGGAGTCCGCATGGCGCGCCGTCTCCTCGTCCCCGTCGTTGGCCACCAGCACGACCGTCGCGCCCCGGCTCTTCACCTCGGCCACGTTGGCCATCATCTTCTCCCAGACGGGGGTGCGGGTGGCCACGGCGATGACGACCGTCCCGGGCTCGACCAGAGCGATGGGGCCGTGCTTCAGCTCCCCACCGGGGAACCCCTCGGCCCGCACGTAGGAGATCTCCTTGAGCTTGAGCGCCCCCTCGAGGGCCACCGGGTAGCCGACGTGGCGTCCGAGGAAGATGAACGAGGGCGAGTCGCGGTACCGGCGGGCGACCGCCTCGACGTCCGCCGAGCGCTCGAGGGCGACGGCCACCTTGTCGGGCAGGCGCTCCGATCCCGCGCAGCAGCTCACGGGCATCGGCGGGCGAGAGCGTCCCCCGGGCCTGGGCCAGGTAGAGGGCGAGGATCTGCGAGGGCGGTGATCTGGGCCAGGTGGGTCTTGGTGGACGCCACCCCGATCTCGGGACCGGCACGCGTGTAGAGGACGGCGTCGGACTCACGGGCCATCGACGAGTCGACCACGTTGGAGATGACCAGCACCTTGGCACCCAGCCGGTGCGCCTCGCGGACGGCCTGGAAGGTGTCGACGGTCTCGCCCGACTGGCTCACCCCGATCACCAGGGTCCGGGCGTCGAGCACCGGGTCCCGGTAACGGAACTCGCTCGAGATGTCGATCTCGACCGGCACCCGGGCCCAGTGCTCGATGGCGTACTTGGCCATCAGACCGGCGTGGTAGCTGCTGCCGCAGGCCACGATGAACACCTTGTCGATGGACCGGAACTCGTCGTTGGTGATGTGCACCTCGTCGAGGGCCAGGGTGCCGTCGGGCAGCAGCCGGTCGAGCAGCGTGTCGGCCACGGCCTTGGGCTGCTCGTGCATCTCCTTGCTCATGTAGTCGTCGAATCCGTCCTTTCGGGCGGCTTCGAGGTCCCAGTCCACATGGAGGCGTGCCGGCCGGACCTCGACGCCCTCGCGGTCGGTCACCCGGACCGAGCCCGGTCGCAGCTCGGCGACCTGGTCGTCCTCCAGCACGAAGAAATCTCGGGTGAGGCCGATGATGGCCGGCACGTCGGAAGCCAGAAAGGCCTCCGAATCGGTCACGCCCACCAGCAACGGCGAGATGCGGCGGGCCGCCACGATCAGATCGGGGTGGTCGGCGTGGACGAGCGCCACCGAGAACGTCCCGCGCACCCGGTCGAGCACCGTGCCGCAGGGCGCCGGCGGGGCCGGCGGCGGGGTCGTCGGCCAGGGCGGCCTCGACCAGGTGGGCCAGTACCTCGGTGTCGGTGTCCGACTCGAGACGGTGCCCGGCGGCGACCAGCTCGTCGGCCAGCTCCACGTGGTTCTCGATGATCCCGTTGTGGACCAGGGCCATCCGTCCCGAGCAGTCGGCGTGGGGATGGGCGTTCTCCTCGGAAGGCCGGCCGTGGGTGGCCCACCGGGTGTGGCCGATGCCGGCGAGCGCCCCGGGCGGGGCGCCCTCGGCCCGCTTGGTCAGGTGGTCGAGCGAACGGGTGCCGTTGGCGGCACGGGCCCGCCACATCGATCCGTCATCCTGCCCGACCAGCGCCAGGCCGGCGGAGTCGTAGCCGCGGTACTCGAGACGGACCAAGCCCGTCGAGCAGCACGTCGAGCACCCGCTGGTCCTCGGAGCCCCCCGGGCCGACCGGTCCCATCCGAGCGGGTGGTGATCCCGATGATGCCGCACATGACCCACGAGGCTACTGGCCCGGCGGCTCCGACCCCTGACCGCGGTCCCGACCACCTGGGCCGCCCACCGTGGCTCAGCGAGGGGCCGGCTGCCTCAGCGAGCGGCGGCTGGCCTCAGCGAGCGGCTGCCTCAGCGAGCGGCGGCGGCCTCAGCGAGGAGCGGCTGGCCTCAGTGAGGGGCGGCTGCCTCGGCCGAGGCGGCCGTGGTGAGCTCGAACCCTACGAGCGAGCCGAGCCGCTCGGCGATCTCCTCGGCGACCCCGTCCCCGGTTGCCTCCACCATGACCCGCACCACGGGCTCGGTCCCGCTCGGCCGGAGCACGACCCGCCCGGCATCGCCCAGCCGCTCCTGTTCCTCGGCGACCGCCGACCACACGGCGTCGGCGCCCGCCAGCAGCTCGGTGTCGGGGACCGGCACGTTGACCAGGACCTGGGGAACGGGCGTGACCAGACCCTCGACCAGCTCGGCCAGCGGCTTGCCCGACCGGGCCACCAGGTCGGCCAGCACCAGCCCGGTGAGGAGGCCGTCGCCGGTCGTGGCCAGATCGGCGGAAGATGATGTGACCCGACTGCTCGCCTCCGAGGGCATAGCCCGCCGTCGTCGAGGGCAGCGAGAACGTGGCGGTCTCCCACCGGTGTCTCGATCACACCGATCCCGCGCTCGCTCCATGGCCAGACGGAAGCCGAGGTTGGTCATGACGGTCACCACCACCGAGTTGCCGGACAGCCGCCCTCGCTCGGCGAGGTCCAAGGCGAACAGGGCGAGGAGCTCGTCACCGTCGGTCAGCCGGCCGTTGGCGTCCACGGCCAGCAGCCGGTCGGCGTCGCCGTCCAGGGCGAGCCCGAGATCGGCCCGGTGCTCCAGCACGACCGAGGCCAGGGTGTCGGTGTCGGTCGACCCGCACCCGTCGTTGATGTTGCGTCCCGTCCGGCTCGCATCCGATGGCGATCACGTCCGCTCCGAGCCGCCCGTAGAGCTCGGCCGCCAGCTCCGAGGCGGCGCCGTTGGCCGTGTCGACGACCAGCCGGAGCCCTTCGAGCGCCCCGGGGGCGACGACCGTGCCGAGGTGGTCCACAAAGGCATCGCCGGCACCCGACTCGGTGGTCAGTCGCCCGACACCGTGGCCCTCGGGGCTCCGGACGCCCTTGGACGAAGGATCGAGGATCCGGTCGAGCTCGCCCTCGATGGCGGTCTCGGTCTCCGCGGTCAGCTTCAGCCCGCCGGCGGCGAAGACCTTGATCCCGTTGTCGGCGAAGGGGTTGTGGGAGGCCGAGATCACCACGGCGGGAAGCTCCCGCACCGACGGACATCCAGGCGATGGCCGGCGTCGGGAGGACGCCCACGTCGATGACGTCGGCCCCCTCGCTGGCCAGGCCGGTGGAGAGGGCGGCCTGGAGCATGGGCCCCGACCTGCGGGTGTCGCGCCCCACCACGAACCCGGTGGCGACGATGGTGCGGGCGATGGCCCGGCCGAGGGCGAGCGTCAGCTCGGGGGTCAGATCGACGTTGGCGACGCCGCGGATGCCGTCGGTGCCGAACCGGGTCCGCGTCACCGAGCTACCGCTACCGCTTGGAGTACTGGGGCGCCTTGCGGGCCTTCTTCAGCCCGTACTTCTTCGACTCCTTCTCCCGGGCGTCGCGGGTCAGGAACCCCGCCTTCTTGAGGGAGACCCGCAGCTCGGGATCGAGCTCGGCACAGCGCGCGGGCGATGCCCAGGCGGAAGGCGCCGGCCTGACCGGACACCCCACCCCCGTCGATGGTCACGTCGTAGTCCCACGACTCGGCGGTCTGGGTCACCCGCATCGGCTCGGTCACGATCATCCGGTCGGTGGCGGAGGTGAAGTACTCCTCGAACTTCCGGCCGTTGACGGTGATCGCTCCCTGCCCCGGGCGGACCCGCACGCGGGCGACCGCCTGCTTGCGGCGTCCGGTGCTCTGACAGAGGGGGGCGTCGGCCACGTGGTCGTTCCTCGCGATCCTTATCGGGAAGGGTGGGTGGGGGTCGTCATGCCGAGGAGCTCGGCACCCGGCGGGCCGACCCGCTACGGCGGGCGCCGGGGATGTCGAGCGGCTCCGGCGACTGGGCGGCGTGCGGGTGCTCCGGGCCCCGGTAGACCTTCAGCTTGGACGCCATCTGGCGCCCCAGACGGTTCTTCGGCAGCATGCCGCGACGGCCTGGCGGACCACGTCGTCGGAACGGTCCTCCATCAGGTCGGCGTAGCGGGTGGCGGTGAGCCCGCCCGGGTACCCGCTGTGCCGGTAGGAGATCTTGGACTCGGCCTTGCCGGACGGTGAGGACGACCCGGTCGGTGTTGACGACGACGACGTGGTCACCGGTGTCGACGTGGGGAGCGAACGTCGGCTTGTGCTTGCCCGCGCAGGACGGAGGCGACTTCGCTGGCCAGCCGTCCGAGCACCATGCCGTCGGCATCGACCACGTGCCAGGCACGGCTGATGTCGGCGGGCTTCGGTGAATAGGTGCGCACGGGTGTCCTTGTCGGTGGCCTTGGGGGATAACCGGACGGAGCAGCAGGTCGTGATGGCCCGTGTCGTGACCCGGCGCGTTCGTCAGAACGGCAGCTCGGCCCCAGTCGGCGACCGCCCAGGATACGGCCGGGACCCCCGGCGGGCAAGCCAGGCCCATCAGGTGGCGGCGGTCGAGACCGCCGATCCGGGTGCGTAGCGCACGGCCAACAGCGTCAACCCGTGGGGCGGCGCCGGCTGTGACGCCTGACCCCGATCGGCGGATCGCAGGATCCACAGCATGTCGGACGGCCGTCGCCGGCCCCGGCCCGACGTCCACCAGCGTCCCCACCAGCGAGCGGACCATCTGGTGGCAGAAGGCGTTGGCCTCGATCTCGAAGGCCAGCAGCCTCCCGGCGAGCGGCACCAGACCCGTTGGCGGCCCGCCCGCCGCTCCGGCCGCCTCCGGTCGTCCCACCGCCGTTTCCGCCGCCGGTGCCGTCGCCGGTGCCCCGGACGCGTCCGGGCGACGGGAGGGGCGCCCGGCCGCCAGCCGGGATCGTCGGCGTCGCTCAGCCGGACCCATCGGGTGTCGGTCACCCGCCGGCGGATCGGGTCGTCGGGCCCGGTCCCCGGCACCCGGCGGCAGAAGGCCCGGAAGTCGTGCTCACCGAGGAGGGCGTCGGCGGCGGCCGCCATCGAGCGGAGATCGAGCCGGTCGGCCACGTGCCAGGCGAGCCCGGCCAGCAGCGGGTCCGGCACCGGGGCGTTGACCACCAGGTACCGGTAGCGGCGAGCCGTCGCCGAGTGCCGGGCGTCGAACCCCGCCGGGGCCGGCTCGGCGGTCCGGACCACCACGGCGGGAGCCAGCTGGCTGTTGCACGACCTCACCAGTGCGGCAGGCGTCGAGCCCGGAGGCCGCCTCGGCCGGGAGGTCGACGTGCACGACCTGGTCGGCGGCGTGGACCCCGGTGTCGGTCCGGCCGGCGCAGGTCAGGGAGACCGGGCAGCGGACCACCCGGGCGATGGCCTCGCCGAGCACACCGGCGACGGTCCGCTGTCCGTCCTGGGCGGCGAAGCCGTGGAAGCCCGAGCCGTCGTAGGCGATCCGGAGGCGCCAGCGGACCCGGTCGTGGTCCACTCCCCCCGACCGGGGGGACGGGCTCACACCAGTTCGATGCGGGCCATCGGCGCGTTGTCGCCCGCCCGGCTGCCGAGCTTGAGGATCCTCGTGTAGCCGCCCGGCCGGTCGGCGTAGCGGGGCCCGATCTCCTCGAAGAGCTTGTGGGCCATGTCCTTGTCGCGGATGAACGCCACCACGTTGCGTTGGCGGGCGACGCCGCCCTTGGCCGCCGCCGTGATCACCTTCTCGGCCACCGGCCGCAGCGCCTTGGCCTTGGCCTCGGTGGTCACCAGGTACTCGGCGGCGATGAGGGAGGCGACCAGGTTCCCCATCATGGCCTTCTGGTGGGCCGAGCTACCGCCGAAGCGGCGGCCCTTCTTCGGGGTGCCGAGCATGGTGCGTCCTCAGTCCTTCACCCGCAGCGCGAGGCCCCGCTCGTCCAGCTTCTGGAGCACCTCGTCGAGCGACTTCTGCCCGAAGTTGGTGATGTTGAGCAGGTCGTCGAGGGTCCGGTCGACGAGCTCACCGATGGTGTTGATCTGGGCCCGCTTGAGGCAGTTGCGGGGCCGCTCGGTGAGGTCGAGGTCCTCGATGCGGAGGTCGAGATCGGGCGAGCCGCTCCCGACCGTGCCCACTTCGCCGAGCTCGAGGCCCATGGGCTCGTCCTCGAGGTCCGCCACCAGGCCCACCAGGGTGCGCAGGGTGTCGCCGGCCGACGCCAGTGCCTCGCGGGGCGTCATCGAGCCGTCGGTCTCGATGTCGAGCACCAGCCGGTCGAAGTCGGTCGACTGCTCCACCCGTACCGGCTCGACGGTGAAGGAGACCCGTCGGATCGGCGAGAAGATGGCATCGACCGGAATGACTCCGATGGTGGTGGGCCGCTTGGTCTTGTCGACCGACAAGTAGCCCCGGCCGCGTTCGACGGTGAGATCGACGGCGAGCCGGCCCTTGCTGTTGAGGGAGGCGATGTGCTGTGACGGGCTGAGCACCTCGACGTCGGCGGTCACCTGCAGGTCCCCGGCGGTGGCCTCCCCGGGGCCCCGCTTGTCCAACCGGATGGTGACCGGCTCCTCGCTGTGCACCCGGAAGAGGATGTCCTTCAGGTTCAAGATCAGGTCGGTCACGTCCTCTTTCACTCCCGGAAGGGTCGTGAACTCGTGGAGGGCGTCGTCGAAGCGGACCTGGGTGACCGAAGCCCCCGGGATCGAGGACAGCAGGGTCCGCCGGAGGGAATTCCCGAGGGTGTGGCCGAAACCGGGATCGAGGGGCCCGACGGCGAACCGCTGGCGGTTGTGCTCCTCTTCGCCGATCGACTCGACGGTGGGTCGTTGGATGATGAGCATGCTGATCGTGGCTCCTCGGTGGTTTCTGTCCGGCGGTACTGGTGCGGCGGCTTCGAGCGTGATCCTGTTGCTGGAGCTCGGTGCTACTTCGAGTAGAGCTCGACGATGAGCTGCTCCTGGACAGGCTCGTCGATGTGCTCGCGGAAGGGGAGGGAGAACACCCTGACCTCGAATTTGTCTCCGACCGTCTCCAGCCAGGGCGGCAGCTGACGGTCGAGCGTGTCCATGTTACGGCGGACGTGGAAGATCTCCCGCGAGGCCGGCTTGAGGGAGACGACGTCGCCCTGGCGGACCCGGTAGCTCGGGATCGTCACCCGCTTGCCGTTGACCAGGACGTGGCCGTGGCGCACGAACTGGCGGGCCTGGGCCCGGCTGGCCCCCCACCCGGCCCGGAAGGCCACGTTGTCCAGACGCAGCTCGAGCATCCGCAGCAGGTTCTCGCCGGTGATGCCCGGCGCCCGGCTCGCCTCCACGTAGAGGTTGTGGAACTGGCGCTCCAACAGACCGTAGATGCGCCGGGCCTTCTGCTTCTCGCGCAGCTGGGACAGGTACTCCGAACCCTGCCGCATCCGGTCGCGGCCGTGCTCGCCCGGCGGGTAGGCCCGGCTGTGGCGGTCGGTGACCGCCTCCGAGACCGGGCACTTCATCGAGTAGCAGCGCTCGCCCTTCAAGAAGAGCTTGGTGCGCTCCCGGCGGCAGAGCCGGCAAACGGGTCCGGTGTATCGAGCCATGGTGGGTCCTCGGGGTCGCTTCCGGCCCGGGTCAGACCCGGCGCCGCTTCTTCGGGCGGCAGCCGTTGTGGGGGATCGGGGTGACGTCCTTGATGCCCGCCACCTCGATGCCGGCGGCAGCCAGCGATCGGATCGCGGTCTCGCGGCCCGAGCCGGGTCCGCGCACGAGCACGTCCACCCGGCGGACGCCGTGCTCCATCGCCCGCCTGGCGCACTGCTCGGCGGCCAGCTGAGCGGCGAACGGCGTCGACTTCCGCGAGCCCTTGAACCCGACGTTGCCGGCCGAGGCCCAGGCGAGCACGTTTCCTTCCGGATCGGCGATGGAGACGATGGTGTTGTTGAACGAGCTCTTGATGTGGGCGACGCCGAAGGTCACGTTCTTCCGCTCACGCTTGCGGGGGCGCCGCGAGGATCCCGCGGACTTCGTCGTCTTGGGCATTACTTCCGAACCTTCTTCTTTCCGGCGACCGTCTTCTTCGGGCCCTTGCGGGTACGGGCGTTGGTGTGGGTGCGCTGGCCGTGGACGGGCAGGCCCTTGCGGTGGCGAATTCCCTGGTAGCAGCCGATCTCCATCTTCCGCTTGATGTCCTGGGAGACGTCACGTCGGAGGTCGCCCTCGACCCGCAGGCTGGCGTCGATGTAGTTCCGCAGACGGGTCACCTCCTCGTCGGTGAGGTCCCGGACCCGGGTGTCGGGGCTCGTCCCCGTGGCCCGGCAGACCTCTTGGGACCGCGTGCGGCCGATGCCGTAGATGTAGGTGAGGGAGACCTCGAGCCGCTTCTCCCGGGGGATGTCCACGCCGGCTATACGGGCCATGAATCCCGCCTCCTCTCGAAAACGCCGCATCATCCCTGCCGCTGCTTGTGGCGCGGGTTGTCGCAGATCACCAAGATCCGGCGGTGCCGCCGGATGACCTTGCACTTCTCACACATCGGCTTGACGCTCGGTCGGACCTTCACTTCTCATCCTTGCTCGGTTGGTTCGCTCGTCGAATGCCGCGTCGCCCGCCCCGACCACTCGACCGCCCAGGACGGTGGTCGCCGGGGAGCAGGCGCCGGGCGGATCACTTGTAGCGGTAGGTGATCCGCCCCCGCGCCAGGTCGTAGGGGGTGATCTCCACCTGCACCTTGTCGCCGGGCAGGATCCGGATCCGGTGCATCCGCATCTTGCCGGAGCTGTGCGCCAGAACCTTGTGCCCGTTCTCGAGCTCCACCCGGAACATGGCGTTCGGGAGCGGTTCGACGACCGTCCCCTCCAGCACGATCGCATCTTCTTTGGGTTTGGGCAGGTGAATCTCCTCGATGTAACTGGTTCTGGCCCGCACGGCCCGGGGGCCGACGTGCGCAACGAATCGCGCGCCTGTCATCCGTCCGCATCTCGTTCGGGGGCATGCCTGGGGTTGCCACCGTGGCGGGGATCGGCGAGCCACCGCGAGCGGCGGCTAGCCGAGGGTCCAGTGTAGCCCCTCGGCACCGAATTGCCAGCTCGACCGAGTGCGGCGGTCGTCCCGGCCCCAGCCGGCCCTCCCAGGGACGAGCGGGCGCGGCCGAGCTGGCCGGGCGGGTCCGGGCGCCTCGGGCCGGCAGGTCCGGCGCCTCGGGGCCACGGGCGGGACCGGGCGCCTCGGGGGCCGGGCGGGTCCTCAGAGGGTCGTGAACACCTCCGGGCCGTCGTCGGTCACGGCGATGGTGTGCTCGAAATGGGCCGAGAGCTGGCCGTCCGCCGTCACCACGCTCCAGCCGTCGTCGAGTTGGCGGGTGGCGGCGGTGCCGGCGTTGACCATCGGCTCGACGGCGAAGACCATCCCGGGCTTGAGGGTCGGTCCGGGCGATCCGGGCCAGTAGTTGGGAACCTGGGGATCCTCGTGCATGGCGGTGCCGATGGCATGGCCCACGTACTCCCGGACCACCGAGAACCCGGCCGCCTCGGCCACCGCCTGGACCGCCCGTCCGACCTCGTGGAGCCGATTGCCCGCTCGGAGCTGCTCGATACCGGCCGCCAGGCTCTGCTCGGTGACCTCGATAAGCCGGCCGGCCTCGGCCGACACCTGTCCCACGGCCATGGTGTAGGCGGCATCGCCGTGGTAGCCCTCGACGATCGCCCCGCAGTCCACCGAGATGATGTCCCCCTCCTCGAGGACGACCGACTCATCCGGGATGCCGTGCACGATCATCGAATTGGGAGAGGTGCACACCACGGCGGGGAAGCCGTGGTAGTTGAGGAAATTGGAGCCGGCGCCGCGGCGGTCGAGGACCTGGCGGGCCACCCGGTCGATCTCGGCGGTGGAGATCCCGGGCCGGATGGCGGCCCGGGTGGACTCGTGGATCTCGGCGACGACCCGCCCCGCCCGACGCATCTTGGCCAGCTCGTCGGCGTTGCGCCGCATCAGAACCCGCTGCCCTTCTGGCGGCGCTGTTCGATGACCTTGACCATCCGGCGGGTGACCGCGTCCGGGGTCCCGGTGCCTGGCACCATCTCCAGCTGGTTCCGGGCCCGGTACCACTCGATCAGCGGGGTCGTCTGGCGCTCGTAGAGCTCGAGGCGGCGGCGGATCGCGTCCTCGGTGTCGTCCTCGCGCTGCACCACCTCGCCGCCGCAGACGTCGCATGTCCAGTTGATCAGCGGCGGCGCCGACAGCGAGTAGTTCGAGCCGCAGTCCACGCACACCCGACGGGCAGCCAGGCGCCGGAGCACCTGGGTGGTGTGGATCTCGATGTCGATGACCACGTCGAGGTCGTAGGGGGAGAGGATGGCCGCCAGTCCCTCGGCCTGGGCCACGGTGCGCGGGCAGCCGTCGAGCACGAACCCCCTGGCCCGCACGTCGCTCTCGTCCAGCCGCTCGGCGACCATCTCCATGATCAGCTCGTCACCGAGCAGCTCCCCACGGTCCATCTGGTCCTTCGCCTTGAGGCCGAGGGGCGTGCCCTGCTTGACGGCGGCGCGCAGCATGTCGCCGGTCGAGATGTGGGGAACGACATAGTGGTGCGACAAGCGCACACACTGGGTCCCCTTTCCGGCCCCCTGCTTGCCGAGGACCACGAGCCTGGCTCCGGGTACCACTTACTTGAGGAAGCCCTCGTAATTCCGCATCATGAGCTGGCTGTCGATCTGCTTCATGGTCTCGAGTGCCACGCCCACGGCGATCAGGAGCGTCGTGCCATAGAAGGGATAGCTGGTGATGTTCCATGCCGCCATCAGGAGGGAGGGCGTCACGGCCACCGCGCCGAGGAACAACGCGCCGGGCCAGGTGATCCGGTTGAGGATGTGGGCCAGGTACCGCTCGGTGGGAGAACCGGGCCGGATACCGGGTATGTAGCCGCCCTGTTTGCGGATGATGTCCGCCTGCTGGTGGGGGTCGAAGGCGACATAGACGTAGAAGAACGTGAAGAGGAGGATGAAGACGAAGTAGGTGAGGATGTAGAAGACCGAGGTCGGCGTGACGTTGTGGTTGACCCAGCTCCGGAAGGTCGACGAGGGGATGACGTTCGACAGCAGCACCGGGATGTACAGCACCGAGCTGGCGAAGATGATCGGGATCACCCCCGCCTGGTTCACCTTGAGCGGGATGTAGGTGCTCGAGCCGCCGTACATCTTGCGACCCACCACCCGCTTGGCGAAGGTGACCGGGATCCGCCGCTGGCCCTGGTCCACGAAGACGATCAGCACCAGCAGCGCGAGCGACACGACGAGGATCACGCTGAACTTGACCCGCCCGCCCTCCTGGAGGACCGTGTTGAGCCCCGAGGGGATGCCGGCCACCACGTTGGCAAAGATGAGGATGGACATCCCCTGCCCGATGCCCCGCTGGGTGATGAGCTCCGCCAGCCACATGACGAAGGCGGTCCCGGCGGTGAGGGTCAGGACGATGAACGCGGCACGCCAGATCGAGTAGTTGAGGATCAGGTCCACCTGGTTGGCCGAGCCGAACAGCCCGCCGCCGCCCTTGTGGAAGAGGTAGACGAGGCCCGTCGACTGCATCAGGGCCAGGGCGACGGTCAGGTACCTGGTCGTCTGGGTGAGCTTCTTCTGGCCCACCGCTCCCTGGTCACGCCATTGCTCGAGCTTGGGGATGACCGTGGCCAGCAGCTGGATGATGATGCTCGAGGTGATGTAGGGCATGATCCCGAGCCCGAAGACCGCCATGCGGGTGAGCGCGCCGCCCGAGAAGAGATTGAGGAACCCCAGGACGCCCGAGGACTTCGATTGGGCGGTGAGCTGGGCGATCTTCGAGAAGTTGACGAACGGAACCGGGACGTTCGCCCCGAACTGGTACAGGGCGATGATCGTGAGCGTGAAGAGGACCTTCTTGCGAAGGTCGGGAATCCGGAAGATGTTGGCCAGACTGGCGAGCATGGGGCTCCTCGACGCCGCAGTGGGCCGATGCTACCGGTTGGTGAGGGCGTTGCCCCGGGCCGGCGGCCGTCCGTGGCCGAACGGCAGAGGGACCCGTTCGACCGACCCGCCCGCCGCTCGGATGGCCGCTTCCGCCGACTTCGAGAAGGCATGCGCCTCCACCCGGACCGCGCGTGACAGGGTGCCGCCGCCGAGGATCTTGACGAGCTCTCCCTTCCGGGCGAGCCCGAGCTCGACCAACGCCGCAGGGTCGAACGAGTCACGGTCCAGCCCGTCCAGGGCACCGACGTTCACCGGGGTGTAGACGACCCGGAACGGGTTTTTGAAGCCGCGGAGCTTCGGGATGCGCTGCATCAGCGGCAGCTGGCCGCCCTCGAAACCGAGCGGAACGGTGTCGCGCGCCCCTTGGCCCTTGGTGCCTCGCCCTGCCGTCTTGCCGCCTTTGCCGGCGATCCCGCGACCCACCCGGCGGCGGGGGCGGGTCGACCCGGCGGGTGGTCGGAGCTCGTGGACCTTCATCTTCAGCCTTCCTCGTCTCTGTGGACCGTCGCCACTTCCACCAGGTGGGGGACCCGAGCCAGCATGCCTCGGATCTCGGCGCGATCGGGCAGCACGTTGGTCCGCCCGATACCTCGGAGCCCGAGGGCGGAGAGGGTGCCCCGGTGCTTGGGCTTCGTGCCGATGGCGGACCGCACCTGGGTCACCCGCAGCCAGGCCGTCTCGCCCTGCCGGGGCCCGACCGGCCGGCGTCGTGGTGGTTCCGGGCTTCGCTGCCGCGGACTCGGACGCCTCCGGCTCCCCCGCAGCGGCCTTGGCGGCCTGCTTCTTGGCGGCCTGGCTTCTTGGCGGCCGGAGCCTTGGCGGCCGGCGCCTTGGCGGCCGGAGCCTTGGTGGCCGGAGCCTTGGCGGCCGGCGGTCTTGGCCGGGCGGGACGCCTCGGCCGGAGGGGTCTCCTCGGCGGACCCGGACCCGCTCGCAGATGACTCCCCGCTCGGTCCGGGCTCGGTGCTCGGCGTGTCGGTGGGGGCCAACGTCAGCCCACCTCCGTGAACAGGTCCGCCTCGCGCCGGCGCTCGCGGTAGGCACGCAGCATGGCGGCCGGGACGACCTCGTCCATCGGCTTGCCGCGGAGCTTGGCGATCTCGTCGGGCCGCTTGAGGCCCCGCAGACCG
Organism: uncultured Acidimicrobiales bacterium; assembly: GCA_963764555.1. Taxonomy (GTDB): domain Bacteria; phylum Actinomycetota; class Acidimicrobiia; order Acidimicrobiales; family RAAP-2; genus Bog-756. The sequence continues at coordinate 1,028,267 of CAVXSW010000005.1, read as the reverse complement.
GCGATCGTGGCGTGAGCCACGTTGATCCCGTTGGACGAGCCGAGGGACTTGGCCAAAATGTCGCGGATCCCTGCCATCTCGAGGATCGCACGGGCGGCCCCCCCGGCGATGACCCCGGTTCCGGGGGCGGCCGGCTTCAGCAGCACCCGTCCGGCGCCGCTCTCCCCGAGTATGGGATGGGTGATGGTCGAGCCGGCCAACGGGACCTCGAACATGTTCTTGCGAGCCTCTTCGATCCCCTTCTGCACCGCGAGGCCCGCCTCTTTTGCCTTGCCGTAGCCCAAGCCGACCCGCCCGTTGCCGTCGCCGACGACCATGAGAGCGGCGAAGGAGAACCGGCGGCCGCCTTTCACCACCTTGGACACCCGGTTGACCCGGATGGTCCGCTCCTCGAACTGCAGATCGTTGGCAGGCATCTAGAACTCCAAACCCTCGGCGCGCGCAGCCTCGGCCAGCGCGGCCACTCGGCCGTGATAGGCGTAGCCGCCGCGATCGAACACCACGGACGTGATACCGGCGCCTTTGGCTCGCGAAGCCACCAATGCACCGACCTTGCTGGCGGCGGCGACGTTCGCCCCCGACTCTTCCCGCAAGCTGGTTTCGGACGACGACGCCGACGCCAGGGTGCGCCCGGCGTCGTCGTCGATCAGTTGGGCCGAAATGTGCTTGTTGGATCGGAACACTGCCAGACGCGGACGTTCGGCTGTGCCGCGGACACGGCGGCGCACCCGGGCGTGACGGCGACGCCGAAGCTCCAATTTGTGGGCGGTGCGTGCCACTACTTGGCTGCCTTTCCGGCCTTGCGCACGACCCGCTCCCCGGCGTACCGCACTCCCTTGCCCTTGTAGGGCTCGGGCTTGCGCAACTTGCGGATGTCGGCAGCGACCTGCCCGACCCGCTCCTTGTCGATCCCCTTCACGATGATCCGGGTCGCCGTCGGGACCTCGAAGGTCACACCGTCGGGGGCGGTGACGTTCACCGGATGCGAGAAACCGAGCGCGAGCTCGAGCGCCGCTGGGCCCCTGGCGATGGCCCGGTACCCGACGCCGACGATCTCCAGCTCCTTCGAGAACCCCTGCGTCACCCCGGTCACCATGTTGGCCACGAGCGAGCGGGTGAGTCCGTGCAGGGCGCGATGCTCCCGCTGGTCGTCCGGCCGCTCGACCACCAGCACATCACCGTCCTGGCGGACGGTGATGGCCGCGGGCACGGACCGGGCGAGCTCGCCCTGGGGCCCCGTGACGGTGACCGTGTGGTCGTCGAGGGCGACGGTCACCCCGGAAGGCACGTCGATGGGGGCGCGGCCGATGCGTGACATCAGGAGGGGCCCCTTCTGAGCGCGATGGGTCCTGCGGCGGGTCCTGCAGGTGGATCCGGCAGGGGATCCTGCCCATCCGGCAGACAGGCGACCACCCATGACGGCGAGGTCACCAGACATAGCAGAGCACCTCTCCCCCCATGCGGCGCTTCCGGGCCTCGCGGTCGGTCATCAGACCCTTCGAAGTGGACACCACCGCCACACCGAGCCCTCCGAGCACCCGCGGCATCTTGTCGGCGCGGGCGTAGATGCGCAGGCCGGGCTTGGAGACCCGCTTGATGCCGGAGATCGTCCGGGCGCGATCAGGGGTGTACTTCATGGTGATCTCGAGGGTGCTGCCCGGCTTGCCAGGGTCGGCGTTCACCTGGTAGCCGGTGATGTACCCCTCGTCGGCAAGGATAGCGGCCAAGGACTCCTTGAGCTTCGAACCGGGCATCGTGACCGTCTCGAAGTGGGCGGTGTTGGCGTTGCGGATGCGGGTCAGCATGTCGGCGATCGGGTCGGTCATGGTCATCGTGGATCGCCTCCTCTCACCAGCTGGCCTTGGTCACGCCGGGGATCTCGCCGGCATGGACCATCACCCGCAGACAGATACGGCAGAGGCCGAATTTCCGGTACACGGACTTGGGCCGGCCGCATCGGCGACATCTCGTGTACCCGCGCACCTTGAACTTGGGAGTGCGCTGCTGCTTTTCGGTCAGTGCCTTCTTCGCCATCGGGTTATGGACTCTCCTGTCTGAACGGGAAACCGAACGCTGCCAGCAGCGCCCGACCCTCTTCGTCTGTGCGTGCAGTGGTGGCAATGGTGATGTCCATGCCACGGATGGTGTCGATGCGGTCGTAGTCGACCTCGGGGAAGATCAGCTGCTCGGTCACCCCGAACGTGTAGTTGCCGTGTCCGTCGAACGATCGTGGTGACAGCCCGCGGAAGTCCCGGATCCGGGGAATGGCCATCGCCAGCAACCGATCCAGGAACTCCCACGCCCGATCTCCCCGAAGCGTCACCTTGGCGCCGATCTCCTGGCCCTCGCGAAGCTTGAACGAGGCGATCGACTTGCGCGCCCGGGTGACCACCGGTTTCTGTCCGGTGATGGTCTCCAGGTCGCGGAGGGCACCTTCGATGAGGGACTTCTGCTGGGTGGCGAGCCCGACACCCATGTTGACCACGATCTTGGTGAGCCGCGGCACCTCCATGATGTTCCCGAGGCCCAGGGACTCCTTGAGCTCGGCCCGGAGCTGGCTGTCGTAGCGCTCCTTCAGCCGAGGCCGGTACCCGGTGGTGGCCGTGGTCATCACAGATCGGCTCCGCACTTCTTGCAGACCCGGAGCTTGCGACCCTGCTCGTCGATCCGGGTTCCGACCCGGGTCGGACCGCACGTTCCGCACACGATGGCCACCGAGGACACCGACACCGGCATGAACTTGTCGATGACTCCTCCCTGCATGGTGGCGCGGGTGGGCTTGGCGTGCCGCTTGGCCACGTGGACGCCCTCGACGATCACCTTGCCCTCGGAGGGGATGGCCCGTACCACGTGGGCTTGCTTGCCCCGGTCCTTCCCCGAGATCACCTGGACCCGGTCACCCTTCCGGATTCGCATCACAACACCTCCGGCGCAAGCGAGACGATCCGCATGAAGCGCTTGTCCCGCAGCTCGCGGCCGACCGGCCCGAAGATGCGGGTGCCCCGCGGTTGCTGCTGTTCGTTGATGAGGACGGCGGCGTTCTCGTCGAACCGGATGTAGCTGCCATCGGGGCGGCGCTTCTCCTTTTTGGTGCGGACGACCACGCACTTCACGACCTCACCCCGCTTGACGGCGGCCCCCGGGATGGCGTCTTTGACCGTGGCCACGAACACGTCGCCGATCGATGCGTAGCGGCGACGGGACCCACCGAGGACCTTGATGCACAAGACCTCCTTGGCTCCCGAATTGTCTGCCACCCGCAGCCGCGACTCCTGCTGGATCACCGGGCACGCTCCAGCACTTCGGCCAGGCGCCAGCGCTTGAGCTTCGACATCGGCCTCGTCTCGACCACCCGAACCCGGTCCCCGACCTTGGCGGTGTCGCCGGCATCGTGGACGTAGATGCGCTTGGTCCGCTGGACGGTCTTTCCGTACCGGGGATGGCGGACCCGCTCGACCACGGCGACCACCACCGTGGACTCCATGGCGTCGGAGACCACCAGGCCCTCGCGCACCTTGCGCCGATTGACCCGCCGTCCCGCTTCCTGTCCCCCGACCTGGTCGTCGGCCATCAGTCCTTCTCCTCCGTGCCGCCGGTTGGTTCGGCCGCGGTCCGTTCGCCGGTCACCTGGTCATCGGCCCCGGTCAATTCCTCGTCGGCCGAGTCCTCGGCGACCGGCATCCCGTCGTCGTCGGCCACCTCCTCGGCCAGCTCGTCCTGGTCCATCACCGAGTCGGCGTCAGCTCGGTCGGCGTCCTCGGCCTCCTCCTCGCGGGCCACAGCCCGGCGCTCGGCGGCCGTCGTCCGGTCACGACCGAGCGCCTCGTCCTCGGAACGCCGTCGGGCAGCCGCCCGGTGGATGGGCAGCTCGTCGAACGCCAGGCCTTCGGCCTCGGCGATCTCCCGGGCGCGCAGCTCGGTCATCATGCGGGCGATGTCCTTGCGGACCTGCCGGATGCGGGAGAAGTTGTCCAGCTGACCGGTGGCCAGCTGGAAGCGAAGGTTGAACAGCTCGCGTCGGGTCTCCCCCAGCTGGTGCTCGAGCTCCTCGGAGTCGAGCTCGGCGATCTCGGTGGCCGTCGGCATCAGATCTGCACCTCCGGGGTCCCGTGGGTGCCGGGCCGAACGACGAAGCGAGCCTTGAACGGCAGCTTCTGGATCGCCCGGTCCATCGCAGCCCTGGCGAGGCCGGGCTCCACCCCGGAAAGCTCGAAGAGGATGCGGCCCGGCTTGATCACGGACACCCAGTGCTCCGGGTTGCCCTTGCCCGAGCCCATCCGGGTCTCTGCCGGCTTCTGGGTAACCGGACGATCCGGGAAGACCCGGATCCAGATCTTGCCGCCGCGCTTGACGTGACGGGTCATGGCGATGCGGGCCGCCTCGATCTGCCGGGCCGTGAGCCATCCCGGCTCGAGGGCCTGGATCCCGAAGTCTCCGAAGGTGACCTCATAGCCTCCCTTGGCCTTCCCGGTCGTCCGCCCGCGCTGCTGCTTGCGGTGCTTGACCTTGCGGGGCATCAACATGTCAGTCGAGCTCCTTGCGGAAGTGCGGGGTCTCGTGGTGCTCGCGGGTGCGTCGCTCCATCTCCTCGTCCTCGCTCAGGATGCGTTCGAGCTCGTCGGGCTCGGCGGGAGGGCCGGCGATGTCGGCCGTCGAGCGGTCCACCAATCCTTCGGGTATGTCGGTGTCGGCGTCGGAGTCCGCATCGACGCTGACCACGCTGCCCGGCGCTCCCTGTTCGGCGCGACGACGCCCGCCACCTGCGGTGATGAGCCGGCGCGGCGCGTCACCGGCCTGTCCCGACGTCTCGCCCACGGCCATCGCCGCCTCGCGGGTGATCTTGTCGTCGGTGGAGATCTTGTACGGCAGGATGTCGCCCTTGTAGATCCAGACCTTCACGCCGATCCGACCGAAGGTCGTCTTCGCCTCGCGGAATCCGTAGTCGATGTCGGCCCGGAGGGTGTGCAGGGGGACCCGTCCCTCGCGGTAGGACTCCTTCCGCGACATCTCCGATCCACCGAGCCGGCCCGCACACTGGACGCGCACGCCGAGCGCGCCGGCCTTCTGGACGGTCTGGATCGACCGCTTCATGGCCCGGCGGAACGCCACCCTGCGGGCGAGCTGGTCGCAGATGCCCTGGGCGATGAGCGCTGCGTCGAGCTCGGGCTGTTTGATCTCCTGGATGTTGAGCTGGATCCGGTTGCTGAGCCCGGTGATCTCCTCGATCTTCTTCTTGAGCCGGTCGGCCTCGGCACCCCGCCGCCCGATGACGATGCCCGGGCGGGCGGTATGGATGTCCACCCGGAGCCGGTCACGGGTCCGCTCGATCTCGATCCGACTGACCGCCGCCGACTCGAGCTGGGACATGAGGTAGTCGCGGATCTGCCAGTCCTCGATCACGCAGTTCTGGTAGTTGCGGTCCTCGAACCACCGCGACTTCCAGTCGGTCGTGATGCCCAGCCTGAACCCGTACGGATTGACCTTCTGGCCCATCTACTTGCCCTTCTCGTCCGGCCGGTCGGCGGTTTCGCCGTCGCCTGCTTCGGGATCTGTCTCGTCGCTGCCGCTCTCCACGTCGGTCACCTCGGAATCCGTCTCGAGCTCGTCGGTCCCGACCTCGGTCTCCTCGAGTCCTCGTCCCTCCCGACCTCGGTCTCCTCGAGCTCGTCGGTGAGCTCCTGGTCCTCCGGCTCCTCGTCGGTGATACCGGGCTCGTCGTCGTCGTCCTGCTCGAACGCCTCGTCCTGCTCGAACGCCTCGTCCTGCTCGAACGCCTCGTCCTGCTCGAGCTGGTCGGCTTGGTCGGACGCCTCGACGGACTCGGCCCGCACCGCCGCTCGACCGGCTCCCTCCTCCGCGCCGTGCCTCGGCGTGGCCGACCCGGCCTGCTGGCGACGCCGAGATCCAGCCACCCGGCGCGACCGGTGTGCGGCAGTGGCCGCCTGTCTCGTCCGGCGACGGGCGATCCGGTCCTCCGGCAGCCGGCTCACGATGACGGTGATATGCGAGGTCCGCTTGCGGATCCGCGCCGCCCGGCCACGCGCCCGGGGCCGCCATCGCTTGAGAGTGGAGCCCTCGTCCGCATAGCACGCCGATACGTACAGCTCCTCGGCATCCATGCTGTCGTTGTGAACGGCATTGGCGACCGCCGAAGCCAGCACCTTGCCCACGATGCCCGCGGCTTCGCGGTCTCCGAGGTCCAGCAGCTCGGCGGCGCGGTCGACGTCCTGACCTCGGATCTGGTCGAGCACCTGGCGCACCTTGTAGGCCGACACGCGGCTGTGACGCAGAACGGCGCGGGTCCCCACCCGTTCGTTGGTCTTGACAGGTGCCATGGTCAGCGCCTTCCGGCCCGTTCTTGACCGGCGTGGAACTTGAAGGTCCGGGTCGGCGCGAACTCACCGAGCTTGTGCCCGACCATCGATTCGGTCACGTAGACGGGAATGTGCTTGCGGCCATCGTGCACGGCGACGGTGTGACCGACCATGTCCGGGATGACGGTTGATCGACGCGACCACGTCTTGATCACCTTCTTCTCGCCGGATGCATTGAGCGCGTCGACCTTCTTCAGCAGATGATCGTCGACGAACGGGCCCTTCTTGAGGCTACGCGGCATGCTGGCTTTCCCTCTTGCGTCCTATCGCCGCGCACCGCGGGTGCGGCGACGGCGAACGATCATGTTGTCGGAGTCCTTGTTGCGCCCGCGGGTCCGGCCCTCGGGCTTCCCCCATGGTGAGACAGGGTGGCGGCCGCCCGAGGACTTGCCCTCTCCACCGCCGAGCGGGTGATCGACGGGGTTCATGGCCACGCCCCGGGTCTGTGGGCGCTTGCCCTTCCACCGGTTGCGACCGGCCTTGCCCACCTTGACCAGCTCGGCCTCGGCATTGCCCACGCTGCCGAGGGTGCCCCGGCAGTCGATCGGGACCCGTCTCATCTCCGTCGAGGGGAGGCGGAGGGTGGCAAAGGCCCCCTCCTTGGCTACCAGCTGCACGCTCATTCCCGCGCCGCGGGCCAGCTTCGCCCCCGCTCCCGGCCGGAGCTCAACGCAGTGGACCACCGACCCCACCGGCACGAATCGGAGCGGCAACGCATTGCCGGCACGGATCTCGGCTCCCTGCCCGGACTGGAGCCGATCACCCACCCGCACCTGGGCCGGAGCGAGGATGTAGCGCTTTTCCCCGTCGACGTAGTGGAGCAGGGCGATGCGGGCGTTCCGACCCGGGTCGTACTCGATGGCGGCGACCTTGGCCGGGACGCCGTCCTTGTTCCGCTTGAAGTCGATGACCCGGTAACGCTGCTTGTGGCCGCCGCCACGGTGGCGAGAGGTCTTGCGGCCGTGCGCATTGCGGCCCCCCGAGGCCGGCTTGGGCGCGAGCAGTGACTTCTCGGGACGGTCCCTGGTGATCTCGGCGAAGTCCGAAACCGTCTGGAAACGGCGACCCGGACTGGTCGGCTTGCGTGAACGGAGTGGCATGGTCGGTGTCGGTCTTTCAGCTCTCGAAGAGATCGATCGAGTCGCCGTCAGCCAGGGTGACGATGGCCCGCTTGGTGTCGGGGCGATGGCCCAGCGTGTTGGTCTTGCGGTTCCGCTTGGTCTTGCCCTTCCGGTTGAGCGTGTTGACGTTGGCCACCCTGACCCCGAATGCGCTCTCGACGGCTCGACGGACGTCGATCTTGGTGGCCGTCGGGTCGACCACGAAGACGTACACGTTCTCGTCCATCAGGGAATAGGACTTCTCGGAGACGATCGGCCGGATCAGCACGCGGTGGGGGTCCCTCATCGGGCAGCGGCTCCGTGCTCGTCGGCGTCGGCGCCCGTCTCGGCGTCGGCGCCCGTCTCGGCGTCTGCGCCCGCTTCGGCATCGGCACCGGGCGGGGCGTCGGCGGTCTCGCCGCCGCCATTCACCGGGTCCCCGGGACCACCTCCCGGTCCTCCCGGAAGGGTGCCATCGGTAAAGACCACCCAGTCGTTGACCAGGATGTCATAGGCGTTGAGCTCCCCGACGAGCAGCGTCTGTACCTCGGGAAGGTTGGCGAAGGACCGCTCGGCGATGCCGTCTTCCGGCCCGATGACCACCAGCACCCGTCCGGCCAGTCCGAGTTCGGACAGGGCGGCGATGGCCGCCTTGGTGCTCGGAGCCTCGAAGGACCACGTGTCGACGAGTGCCACCCGGCCTTCGCCGGCGCGGTCCGACAGGGCGGAGCGGAGAGCCAGCTGGACCATCTTCTTCGGCGTCTTCTGGGCATACGACCGAGGCTTGGGCCCGAGGGCGACGCCCCCGCCCACCCATTGCGGCGAACGGGTCGACCCCTGCCGGGCCCGTCCCGTCCCCTTCTGACGGAAGGGCTTGGCGCCGCCGCCGCGGACCTCGGCTCGGGTCTTGGTCGACTGGGTCCCCGAACGGGCCGCCGCCAGCTGGGCGGTGATCACCTGGTGGAGCACGGCCCCGTTCGGCTCGATGCCGAAGATCGACGGTTCGAGGTCGACCGCTCCGAGATCGTCGCCGTCACTCGACCGCCGGGTGACCGTGCGCCGCTCCGGAGGGGGGCGGCGGAGCCGACGAACGCCCGCAGGTGCGACCGCGGTCATGACGCCCTGGATCCCTTGAGGAGGGGTGCCTTGACCGCGTCCCGGAGGATGACCGTCCCGCCCCTCGGACCGGGAACCGCCCCCTTGACCAGGACGAGCTCGCGTTCGGAGTCCGCCTGGACCACCTCCAGATTGAGGGTGGTCACCTGCTGGCCTCCGAGTCGTCCCGCCATCCGGGTCCCCTTGAACACCCGCGACGGCGTGGCGCACGCCCCGACCGCGCCCGGGGAGCGGTGCTTCTTGTGGTTGCCGTGGGACGCACCCTGCCCCTTGAAGTTGTGCCGCTTCATGGCGCCGGCGAAACCCTTCCCCTTGGAGACGGCGATGGCATCCACCAGCTCGCCTGCCTCGAGGAGACCGGCGTCGAGCTCCTGCCCGACCTGGTAGTCGGAGACATCGTCGATCCGCAGCTCCACCAGGCGCCGACCGGCTTCGACGCCGGCCGTGCCGAAGTGGCCCTGCTCGGGCTTGCTCATCGCCGAGGGCCTCCGCCTCCCGAAGGTGACCTGCAACGCGGCGTACCCCTCGTGCTCGGGCGTCTTGACCTGCACCACGCGGACAGGAGCGACGCGCAGGACCGTGACCGGGATGGCCCGGTGTTGCTCGTCCCAGACCTGGGTCATTCCCACTTTTTCGCCCACGATCGCCTTGGTGGCCACTGAGCTTTCTCCATCTCGGCTCGACGCTGAGTCCGTACGGACCCGCATGGACCTCGGGTGCAACGCTTCACTTCTCTTTCGACAACACCCGACGTGCCCGAGGCGCGGACAGCACCGATGGCCCCTCGCACATCGGCTTGCACACAGACGCTCCGCTCGGCTGAACCCGAGCGGAGCGCTCGCCTGGTCTGGCCCGAGGTCCCCGCCGGTGGAGCGGGCGCTCGAGCACGTCGTAGTCACAACTGGTGGCCCGGAATCGGGCGACCAGCGACTATATACCATCGCCGGAGGCCCGACCAGGGCGGGGGCCCAGCGGGGACCGGGTCGGGCGGGGGGCCGCGGGGACCGGGTCGGGCGGGGGGCCGAGGGGACCGGGTCGGGCGGGGGGGCCGGAGGGGACCGGCGCCCGCCGAGGAATCCCCGGGTTCGAGTTCCGGCGGGAGGGCTGCGGGGACCGAATCAGCGGCTCACGAGGGGCAGGCCGTCATGGAGTCAGGCCGTCGGAGGATTCGACGAGTCAGGGGTCGGAGGTCAGGCCGGGTCCGGGCCACGGCCGGTCGCCCGGAGCCCGTCGATGGCGGCTGCGACATGGGCCAGGGCAGGAGAACATCCAGCTCAGCCGGGTCCGGCCGGTGGAGCCCACCGGCTGGCGGCATCATGTCCAGCCCCTCGTCCCGGTCACCGGGTGCAGGAGCGCACCCAGTCCGCCTGCCACCGCCCCCGGATCGTCCACCTGCCACCGCCCCCGGATCGTCCACCTGCCATTGCCCCGGATCGCCGGACCGGCTACTGCCCCGGATCGCCAAACCGGCTACTGCCGGCCACGCCTCGGTTCCCCCCGGCTCAGCCGCTCGATCACCGGTCCAAATGCGCCGACGTCCCGGACGCTGAAGTAGCTGATCCCCCAGCGGCGCCGGCACGAGACCAAATGGTCGGCGATCTCGTCGTAGGTACCGATACAAAGGAACGGTGTCAGCAATATGTCGTCAGTCGACGTGTGCGTTTGCCGAGCGACCTCAGCCGCCGATGCAAGGCGGTCGTCAGTGACGATGACCGATTGAACGAGGGCGTGCAGCTCCAGATCAGCCAAGTGCTCGGCGGCCTGGTCTCGGATCCAGGCGACGGTGTCATCCAGGCGAGCGGCCTCCCAGTGGACCTGGTGATGTTGCCCGTCAGCAAGTGTCCTTCCGAGCATTGTGAGGGCCACGATGTCGGCGTGACGAGCGGCATGGGCCAACGCCGACTTGCCATTCGCGCCGACAAGTAGCGGGACGTGATCCTGCAACGGCTTCGGAGATACCGCGCCATCGAGGTGGTAGTGACGACCCTGCCATCGGACTACCTCACCGCCGAGCAGACGCCTCAGGATCTCGACTGCCTCGGCCATGCGCTCTTTGCGAATCGAAGCGGGTTCGAACGCCAGTCCGATGGCCTGGTACTCGGTGAAGGCGTGTCCGGCGCCGATGCCGACCTCGAGCCGCCCTCCGCTGAGATGGTCGAGGGTGGCCAACTCCTGCGCAACAACGACGGGATGACGAAGATCGTTGTTGAGAACGAGCGGGCAGATCCGAACCCGACTGGTTGCGGCAGCGACAGCGGCGAGCGATACCAGGACCCCGGGCACGGTGCCGAGGTGATCGCCGATCTGGACGACGTCGAAGCCGTGATGTTCGGCCGCCTGCGCAGATCGGACGACCTCGGCGACATCTTCTCCCGTGGCCTGGAAGGCGAAACGGAATGGCCGCACGGCTGGACGATACCTGCGTCGGCAATACATTGAACAGAGACGGGAGGTGCTCCGACGACTCCTCGCTGGGTGTTAGGTCGCGGTCGCCCGCCACGAGGGATCGAGAGGAGGTGATGAACAATGACCGGCACTCTGAAGCTCACCCATAAGGCAATCGGAGCGGAGGTCCGTCGAGGGACGTACGACCTACTGGTCGATGGTCACAGTGCTGGATCGCTCCAAATGAACGCCACGATCGAAATTCCACTGGAACCGGGGCGTCACACGGTGCGAGTGCGGAGTGGTCGAAATTCGAGCCGAGCTGAGACGTTCGACGTCGCGGAGAGCGAAACCGTCGCTTTCCGATGCACAGGAAAGAGATTCCTGCCGATCTTTCTCGCGTCCTTCATCGTCCCCAGCTTGGCGCTCAAGCTCACACGCGAGTAGCCGCAGCCACGGCTGAGGGTTCGCAAAAGGCGCGCCTGAGGGCTGTTCGGCTTGACCTCCACGACCTGAGCCACAGCCGGGTGGGGGCGGATCCGTCGCACCCGGTGGCCCGACGGGGAACCGCCAGCCCCCGCGCGTTAGACGGTCTGGATCTTGATCTCGATGTCGACGCCCGCCGGCAGGTCCAGTCGCTGCAAAGAATCGACGGTCTTCGGCGTGTGCTCCACGATGTCGACCAGGCGCTTGTGGACCCGCATCTCGAAGTGCTCGCGGCTGTCCTTGTACTTGTGGGGCGACCGGACGACGGTGTACCGGTGCTTCTCGGTCGGGAGGGGCACCGGACCGAGCACCTTGGCCTGGGTGCGGAGCACGGTCTGCACGATCTTTTCGGTGGACTGGTCGAGGATCTCGTGGTCGTAAGCCTTCAGGCGGATCCTGATCTTCTGGCGGGGGCCCTCGGCGGCCATGGTGCAAACGTCCTCTCGTGGATGGTCGGGGCCGTGCGGCCTAGGCCAGGATCTTCGTGACCCGGCCCGAGGCCACCGTGCGACCACCCTCGCGGATGGCGAACCGGAGCCCCTCGTCCATGGCGATCGGCTTGCCCAGCTCGACGGTCATCTCCGTGTTGTCCCCGGGCATGACCATCTCGGTGCCCTCGGGCAGGCTGATCGTGCCGGTGACGTCGGTGGTCCGGAAGTAGAACTGCGGGCGGTAGTTGGTGAAGAAGGGCTTGTGCCGACCACCCTCGTCCTTGTTCAGCACGTAGACGGTCGCCTCGAACTTGGTGTGGGGCGTGATCGACCCGGGCTTGCACAGCACCTGCCCGCGCTCCACATCCTCCTTCTTGATCCCTCGCAGCAGGGCTCCGATGTTGTCCCCGGCCCGCCCCTCGTCGAGGAGCTTGCGGAACATCTCGATACCCGTGACCGTCGTCTTCTGGGTGTCGCGCAGGCCGACGATCTCGACCTCTTGGCCGACCTTGATGATCCCCTGCTCGACCTTTCCGGTCACGACGGTGCCTCGCCCGGTGATCGACATCACGTCCTCGACCGACATGAGGAAGGGCTTCTCGACGTCCCGCTCCGGCTCGGGGATGTACTCGTCGACGGCGGCCATGAGCTCGGTGATCTTCTCGGAGGCACCGGCGTCTCCCTCGAGCGCCTTGAGCGCGCTGACCCGGACGATCGGGGTGTCGTCGCCGGGGAACTCGTACTCGTTGAGCAGCTCCCGGACCTCGAGCTCGACCAGATCGAGCAGCTCCTCGTCGTCGACCTGGTCGGCCTTGTTGAGGGCGACGACGATGTAGGGGACGCCCACCTGGCGGGCGAGGAGCACGTGCTCCCGGGTCTGGGGCATCGGGCCGTCGGCAGCCGATACCACCAGGATGGCCCCGTCGACCTGGGCGGCGCCGGTGATCATGTTCTTGATGTAGTCGGCATGGCCGGGCATGTCGACGTGGGCGTAGTGACGATTGGGCGTCTCGTACTCGACGTGCGCGATCGAGATGGTGATACCGCGCTGCTTCTCTTCGGGCGCCTTGTCGATCTGGTCGAACGGAGTGAACGAAGTGGTGGGATCGTTGTCGTGCAGGACCTTGGTGATGGCCGCGGTGAGCGTGGTCTTGCCGTGGTCGATGTGGCCCATCGTCCCCACGTTCACGTGTGGCTTCGTGCGCTCGAACTTCTTTTTGGCCATGGTGGGGAGCTGCTCCCTGATCTCGGGCGGTACCCCCTCGGGTGCCACCACGACGCCGGCGGCTGCCTGGCGTCCCTGACGTATCGGTGATCCTCGGTACTGCTTGTTCCGTGGTGCTGCGATGAAGTGCTACTCAGTGGTGCTGCATGAACTGCTATCCGTTGATGCGATGAACTGCTCGGTGCTGCGATTGTCCCGGCGGTACTGCGCTCTCGTCGGCCAGGTGCCGCCGCCGGGGTCAGCCGGCTCGACGACCCGAGGTCCACCCGGGCCCGCGACCCGGCGCCCACCCAGTCGCACGCCGCCTACTCTCCACGCGCCTTGGCGATGATCTCCTTGGCAATCGAATCGGGAACCTCGTTGTACGCATGGAACTGCATCGAGTACGTGGCCCGTCCCTGGGTGCGCGAACGCAGGTCGGTAGCGTAGCCGAACATGTCGCTCAGCGGTACCTGGGCCCGGACGATCTGGCTGTTGCCCCGCTGCTCCATGCCCTCGACTCTGCCCCGCCGGGCGGACAGGTCGCCGATCACGTCCCCCATGTAGTCCTCGGGCGTGGTCACCTCGACGGCCATCACCGGCTCGAGAAGGACCGGATCGGCCAGCGCGGCGGCCTTCTTGACGGCCATGGAGCCGGCGATCTTGAAGGCCATCTCCGAGGAGTCCACGTCGTGGTAGGAGCCGAAGGTGAGCGTGACCTTGACGTCCACGGTCGGGTAGCCGGCCAGCACCCCGGTGGTGAGCGCCTCTTGCATCCCCTGGTCGACCGAGGGGATGTACTCCCTCGGGATCACCCCGCCGGTGATCTTGTCGACGAACTCGTATCCCCGCCCCGGGTTCGGCTCGAGCTTGATCACGACGTGGCCGTACTGGCCCCGACCGCCGGTCTGGCGGACGTGGCGGTACTCGACCTTTTCCACCGGCTTGCGGATCGTCTCGCGGTAGGCCACCTGGGGCTTTCCCACGTTGGCGTCCACGCTGAACTCCCGCAGCATCCGGTCCACCAGGACCTCGAGGTGGAGCTCGCCCATGCCGGAGATGACGGTCTGGCCGGTCTCCTCGTCGGACTGCACCCGGAACGTCGGGTCCTCCTCGGACAGAGCGAACAGCGCCTTGGACAACTTGTCCTGGTCGGCCTTGGTCTTCGGCTCGACGGCAACGTGGATGACCGGCTCGGGAAAGGTGAGGGACTCGAGCACCACCGGGTTGCCGGGATCGCAGAGTGTGTCCCCGGTCGTCGTCTGCTTCAGTCCGACGGCGGCCACGATGTCCCCGGTGTAGACGGCGTCGAGGTCCTCGCGCGAGTTGGCGTGCATCTGCAGCAACCGGCCGATCCGCTCCTTGCGGTCCTTGGTCGAGTTCAGCACTCCCGACCCCTTGCCGAGGGCTCCCGAGTAGACACGGAGGTAGGTGAGCTTGCCGACGTAGGGGTCGGTCATCACCTTGAAGGCCAGGGCGGCAAACGGGGCCGCGTCGTCGGCGGGCCGTTCGACGGTGGCCTCCTCGTTGCGGGGGACCATGCCGATGGTCGGCGGGATGTCGGCCGGGCTCGGCAGGTAGTCGACGACTGCGTCGAGCAAGGGTTGGACACCCTTGTTCTTGAAGGCCGAACCGCAGAGAACGGGAACGGCGTGGCTCTCGAGCGTCACCGTCCGCAGGGCGCGCCGCAGATCGGCCGGAGTGATCTCCACACCGTCGAGGTACTTCTCCATGATGGTGTCGTCGTGGTTGGAGACGATGTCGATGAGCTGATGGTTCGCCTCCTCGGCCACCGCCTTCATCTCGACCGGGATGTCCTCCTCGCTCCACTCTTCGCCCATCCCGTCGTTCCACACCAGGGCGCGCATCCGGACGAGGTCGACCACGCCCCGGAATTCGCCCTCGGAGCCGATCGGGAGCTGGACGACGGCGGGAAGAGCGTCGAGCCGGTTCCTGATCATGTCGACGCACTGCTGGAAATTGGAACCGGTCCGGTCCATCTTGTTGATGAAGCAGATCCGGGGCACGCCGTACTTGTTGGCCTGTCTCCAGACCGTCTCGGTCTGGGGCTCCACTCCGGCCACCGCGTCGAACACGGCCACCGCCCCGTCGAGCACCCGCAGCGACCGCTCCACCTCGACGGTGAAGTCGACGTGGCCCGGCGTGTCGATGATGTTGATCACCGTGTCCTGCCACAGACAGGTGGTGGCCGCCGACGTGATGGTGATGCCGCGCTCTTGCTCCTGGACCATCCAGTCCATGGTGGCGGCACCCTCGTGCACCTCGCCCATCTTGTAGTTCTTGCCGGTGTAGTAGAGGATCCGCTCTGTGGTCGTCGTCTTCCCCGCGTCGATGTGGGCCATGATCCCGATGTTGCGGGTCTTGGCCAGGGGATGCCGGCGGGTGGTTGCTTCAGCCATGATCTGCTCGGTTCTTCGCTCTTCTCGCTTGCTTCGCTCGTTCTTCTCGCTGCCCGTTCGTCGCTGTCTCGTTCTTGCCGGCTCCCTGTCGGGTCCCATCTCGCCGGTCGTGCCCTCGGCCGGGCTCAGTAGGGATCCGCCGGTCCCGGTCACCGGTCCCGGTCACACCGCACCGGGCCGACCGGGAGCGGGCCCCGGTTCTGCCCCTACCAGCGGTAGTGGGCGAAGGCCTTGTTGGACTCGGCCATCTTGTGCATGTCCTCGCGGCGCTTGGCCGCCGCCCCGATGCCGTTGGCGGCGTCGCGGACCTCGTTGGACAGGCGCTCGGCCATGGTCTTCTCGCGCCGCTGCTGCGAGTAGCCCACCAGCCAGCGGATCGACAGGGTGGTGGCCCGTCGGGGCCGCACCTCGACGGGAACCTGGTAGGTCGCCCCGCCCACTCTACGGCTTTTGACCTCGAGCTCGGGTCGCGTGTTCTCGACGGCCTTCTTGAGCACCGACACCGGGTCGTTGCCCGACTTGTCGGCCACGTCGGCGAGCGCGTCGTAGACGATGCGCTCGGCGAGGGTCCGCTTGCCCCGGCTGAGCACCCGGTTCACCACCTGGGTGACCAGGACGGAGTGGTAGACGGGGTCCGGCCGGAGCTCGCGGCGGACGGCGGGGCCCTTGCGCGGCATCAGGCGTCCCTCTTGGCGCCGTAGCGGCTGCGGGCCTGGTTCCGCTCCCGGACCCCCGAGGCGTCGAGCGTGCCCCGGATCACCTTGTAGCGGACCCCGGGAAGGTCCTTGACCCGCCCGCCGCGCACCAGCACGATCGAGTGCTCCTGGAGGTTGTGACCCTCGCCGGGGATGTAGGCCGTCACCTCGAGGCCGCTGGTCAGCCGCACCCGGGCCACCTTGCGGAGCGCCGAGTTCGGCTTCTTCGGGGTGTGGGTGTAGACCCGCGTGCACACCCCGCGGCGCTGGGGCGCGCCACGCAGCGCCGGTGTCTTCGACTTCGTGGGCTTGGTGGCCCGGCCCTTGCGGACCAGCTGGGAGATCGTGGGCACGCGTTACCTCAACGTTGTGAACTGCGGGAAAAGCTGCAGGCCTCGACGGATCGCTCCGGTCTGCTGCGCTGCGGCGTCTGCCGCGGCGGCTCGTGCCGGCGCGCGACGTCGAACGCTCCATGCTAGGGCATCGGGCCCCGACGGAGCAAGCATACCCTGGTCAGGCGGGACCCCGGCGGCGGCCGGAGCCCTGCCGCCCGAGCTGGTGGCCAGACCTCCTGCGGCCGGGCCCGGGCCCCGGGGTCAGGCCCCGGCCCTCAGGCCCGGGCTCAGGCCCCGGCCTCGAGCGACCCGCCGGTCTCGGCCGGCCCCTCGGGCCCCCCGAAGCCGGACCCGGCGGCGCCGTCGGAGGGTTCCTCGGTACCGGGCACCGCACCCAGCCAGCTGGCGTCGATCTCCGAGCCGAAGCTGCCGAAGGCGGTGTCCCCACCGGTGTCCCGCAACCAGGCGGCCAGGTCCTCGGTGCCGGTGTCGCCCTCGGACCCCAGTGCCCAGAAGGGCATGGGCTCGGCTCCGGGCATGTCCAGCTTGATGTCGCGGTAGCGCTCCATCCCCGAACCGGCCGGGATGAGCTTGCCGATGATGATGTTCTCCTTGAGCCCGAACAGCTGGTCGGAGCGGCCCTCGATGGCGGCCTCGGTGAGCACCCGGGTGGTCTCCTGGAACGAGGCCGCCGACAGCCAGCTGTCGGTGGCCAGCGATGCCTTGGTGATGCCCATGAGCTCGGGCCGGCCCTCGGCCGGGCGGTTCGCCGTCCTGGACCAGCTTGCGGTTGACCTCGGCGTAGGCCCGGCTGTCGACCCGCTCGCCCGGGGAGGAAGACGGCATCGCCGGGCTCGGCCACCAGGACCCGCCGCAGCATCTGGCGCACGATGAGCTCGATGTGCTTGTCGTGGATGGAGACGCCCTGGTCGCGGTAGACCTTCTGGACCTCCTCGACCAGGTACTGCTGCGTCTCGCGGATGCCCTTGACCTCGAGCAGCTCCTTGGGGTCCTTCGGCCCTTCGACCAGGGCATCCCCGGCCGAGACCTCCTGGCCGTCGGACACCTCGAGATGGGCGCGAGGGGCCACCAGCGTGGTGTGCTCCTCGCCGCCGTCGGCCACCACGCGTGACGTGGCGGCCCGACTCGTCCTCGTCGACCCGGACCACGCCGGAGTGGCGGGCGAGGACCGCCGCGCCCTTGGGGGTGCGGGCCTCGAACAGCTCGACCACCCGCGGCAGGCCGTGGGTGATGTCCTCGCCCGACGATCCCGCCGGTGTGGAAGGTCCGCATGGTGAGCTGGGTGCCCGGCTCCCCGATCGACTGGGCGGCGATGACCCCGACCGCTTCTCCGAGCTCGATCATCTCGCCGGTGGCGAGGGACTGGCCGTAGCAGGCGGCGCAGACACCCTGCTCGGCCTCGCAGGTGAGCACCGACCGCACCCGGACCCGGTCGACGGCCGGGTCGTCGCGCAGCCGGGCGGCGAGCTCCTCGGTGAGCAGGGTGCCGGCCTCGACGGTCGTGCCGTCCGACAGGGTGATCGCCTCGGCGGCGATGCGGCCGAAGACCCGGGTCTCGAGGTAGGACCGCCGGCCGGCGGCGTCGGGGACGACGCCTTCGATCCAGATGCCCCGGGACGACCCGCAGTCCTCCTCCCGGACGATGAGCTCCTGGGCCACGTCGACCAGGCGACGGGTGAGGTACCCCGAGTCGGCCGTCCGCAGGGCGGTGTCGGCCAGGCCCTTGCGGGCCCCGTGGGTCGAGATGAAGTACTCGAGGACCGAGAGGCCCTCTCGGAAGGACGACTTGATGGGCCGGGGGATCATCTCGCCGCGGGGGTTGGAGACCAGGCCCTTCATGCCGGCGATCTGGCGGATCTGCTGGCTGTTCCCCCGGGCGCCCGAGTCGACCATCATGTCGAGCGGGTTGAAGGCGATGGTGGACAGGGACTGCTCCATGGCCTTCCCGACCTCGGAGTTGGCCGACGTCCAGATCTCGATCTCCTTCTGGCGGCGCTCGTCGTCGGTGATGATCCCGCGCTTGAACTGAGCCTCCGCCTTTTCGGCCTCCTTCTCGTAGCTGTCGAGGATGGCCTGCTTGTCGGGGGGGGTGCGCACGTCGTTGATCGAGATGGTGAGGCCCGACTGGGCGGCGTAGCGGAACCCGAGCGCCTTGATCCGGTCGAGGCTGGCCGCCACCTCCGCCTTGGGGAAGTTGGCCGCCACCTCCTCCACGATCGTGCCGATGCCGGTGTTGCGCTTGCCCACGATGTCGTTCACGTAGCGGTACCCGTCGGGCAGCGCGCCGTTGAAGAACAGGCGCCCCGGCGTGGTCTCGATCTCGAGGGGACCGTCGTCGTCGGTGGCGCCCACCAGGTTGCCGTCCTCGTCGAGCTCGGCGCCGGCGGCCAGCGCCACCGACCGGGCCAGGTGCGACCCGGCCTCGGGCCGCACGCCTGATCTTGGCCTGCAGGTCGATGTCGCCGGCGTCGAAGGCCCGCTCCACCTCGTAGGCGTGCCGGAAGACCCGGCCCTCGCCCTTGGCCCCGTCGACGGGCAGCGTCAGGTAGTAGATGCCGAACACCATGTCCTGGGTCGGGCACGGTGATCGGGCGGCCGGTGGCCGGCGAGAGGATGTTGTTGGCCGAGAGCATCAGCACCCGGGCCTCGGCCTGGGCCTCGGCCGACAGCGGGAGGTGGACGGCCATCTGGTCGCCGTCGAAGTCGGCGTTGAAGGCCGTGCACACGAGGGGGTGCACCTGGATCGCCTTGCCCTCCACCAGCACCGGCTCGAACGCCTGGATGCCGAGGCGGTGGAGCGTCGGCGCCCGGTTCAACAGCACCGGGTGCTCCTTGATCACGCCCTCGAGCACGTCCCACACCTGGGGACGCCGGCGCTCGACCATCCGCTTGGCCGACTTGATGTTCTGGGCGTACTCGGCGTCCACCAGCCGCTTCATGACGAAGGGCTTGAACAGCTCGAGCGCCATGAGCTTGGGCAGGCCGCACTGGTGGAGCTGGAGGGTGGGGCCGATCACGATGACCGAGCGGCCCGAGTAGTCGACCCGCTTGCCCAGCAGGTTCTGGCGGAACCGGCCCTGCTTGCCCTTCAGCATGTCCGAGAGGCTCTTCAGCGGACGGTTGCCCGGGCCGGTCACCGGCCGGCCGCGGCGCCCGTTGTCGAAGAGGGCGTCGACCGCCTCTTGGAGCATGCGCTTCTCGTTGTTGATGATGATCTCGGGGGCACCGAGGTCGAGCAGCCGCTTGAGCCGGTTGTTCCGGTTGATGACCCGCCGGTAGAGGTCGTTGAGGTCGGAGGTGGCGAAGCGGCCACCGTCGAGCTGGACCATCGGGCGCAGGTCGGGCGGGATCACCGGAACCGAGTCGAGGATCATGGCCCGCGGGTCGTTGACCCGCCGGCCGTTGTCGTCGCGGCGGTTGAAGGCGGTCACGATCTTGAGCCGCTTGATGACCTTCTGCCGGCGCTGCGCCGACAGCGGCTTGCGGCCGTCGGCGGCCTCGATCATCTCGCGGAGCTTCTGCTCCTCGGCATCGAGGTCGATCCGGTCGATGAGGCGGGAGATCGTCTCGGCCCCCATGCCCCCCTCGAAGTAGTCCTCGTAGCGGAACCGCAGCTCGCGCCAGAGGATCTCGTCCTCGAGGATCTTCCGGGAGTGGAGGCTCTTGAACTCGTCGAAGGCCCGCTGGGCCAGCTCGATCTCACCCTGGTACCGCTCGCGGACCGCGGTGATCTCCTTGTCGACGTTGCGCTGGCGGGCCTTGATCTCGGCGTCCTTGGCCCCGGACTTCTCGAGCTCGGCCAGCTCGGTCTCCAGCGCCTTGAACCGGCGGTCGATCTCGACGTCGCGCTTCTTCTCGATGTCGGCGATCTCGACCCCGAGCTCGGCCTCGAGGTCGGGCAGGTCCTCGTGCCGCTTGGCCTCGTCGACCCAGGTGACCAGGTTGGCGGCGAAGTAGATGACCTTCTCGAGCTGCTTGGCCTTCAGCTCCTCGCGGGCCTCGGTGCCCATGAGCAGGTAGGCCAGCCAGCTGCGGGTACCGCGCAGGTACCAGATGTGGACCACCGGGGCGGCCAGCTCGATGTGGCCCATCCGCTCGCGGCGCACCTTGGAACGGGTGACCTCGACCCCGCAGCGCTCGCAGATGATGCCGCGGAACCGCACCCGCTTGTACTTGCCGCAGTAGCACTCCCAGTCCTTGGTCGGGCCGAAGATCTTCTCGCAGAAGAGCCCGTCCTTCTCGGGGCGCAGAGTGCGGTAGTTGATGGTCTCGGGCTTCTTGACCTCGCCGTTGGACCAGCCACGGATGGAGTCGGCCGTAGCCAGACCGATCCGCAACTGGTCGAAGTCGTTGACGTCCAACATCAGAATCCCCTTTCCGCAGCGCGCCGCGCGTCTTCCTCGTCCGACCCGCGTTCGGGCCGGCTGATGTCGATGCCCAGCTCCTCGGCCGTGCGGAACACGTCCTCGTCGAGCTCCCGCATCTCGATCTCCTCGCCACCCGGAGCCAGTACCTCGACGTCGAGGCAGAGCGACTGCATCTCCTTGATGAGCACCTTGAAGCTTTCGGGAATGCCCGGTTCGGGGATGTTCTCGCCCTTCACGATGGCCTCGTAGACCTTCACCCGGCCGAGCACGTCGTCGGACTTGATGGTGAGGAGCTCCTGGAGGGCGTAGGCGGAACCGAACGCCTCGAGCGCCCACACCTCCATCTCCCCGAAGCGCTGGCCGCCGAACTGGGCCTTGCCCCCGAGGGGCTGCTGGGTGATCATCGAGTACGGGCCCGGTCGAACGGGCGTGGATCTTGTCGTCCACCAGGTGGTGGAGCTTCAGGATGTACACGTAGCCCACCGAGATCGGGTTGTCGTAGGGCTCGCCGGTGCGCCCGTTGTAGAGAACGGCCTTCCCGTTGTCGGCCACCTGCACGCGTGCCGTCGGCCCCGTCCGGGTTGAGCTTGCGGAAGATCTGCTGGATGGTCGGGTGGCGGCCGGCGTCGGCCTCCTCGTCCCAGTGCGCCCCGTCGAAGACGGGGGTCGAGACCCACACGGCCGGGTCGGTGCGGGGCCGGGTCTTGGTCTCGGTCCCCCGGACCGGCGGGCGGGTGTCCTCGCCCGCGCCTTCCCATCCCCAGCGGGCGGCGTAGCCCAGGTGGGACTCGAGCACCTGCCCGACGTTCATCCGGCTCGGGACGCCCAGCGGGTTGAGGATGATGTCGACCGGGGTGCCGTCGGCCAGGAAGGGCATGTCCTCGATCGGCAGGATCCTCGAGATGACGCCCTTGTTGCCGTGGCGCCCGGCCAGCTTGTCCCCTTCGGAGATCTTGCGCTTCTGGGCCACGTACACCCGGACCAGCTGCTCGACGCCGGGCGGCAGCTCGTGGGCGTCGTCCCGTGAGAACACCCGGACGTCGATGACCGTCCCCTGCTCGCCGTGGGGAACCTTGAGCGAGGTGTCCCGCACCTCGCGGGCCTTCTCGCCGAAGATGGCACGGAGCAGCCGCTCCTCGGGGGTCTGCTCCGTCTCGCCCTTCGGGGTGACCTTGCCCACCAGCACGTCGCCGGGGTCGACCTCGGCCCCGATGCGGATGATGCCCCGCTCGTCGAGGTCGGCCAGGATCTCCTCGGACAGGTTGGGGATGTCCCGGGTGATCTCCTCGGCGCCCAGCTTGGTGTCGCGGGCGTCGACCTCGTGCTCCTCGATGTGGATGGAGGTGAGGACGTCGTCCTTCACCAGCCGCTCCGAGAGGATGATGGCGTCCTCGTAGTTGTAGCCCTCCCACGGCATGAAGGCCACCAGCAGGTTCTTGCCCAGGGCGAGCTCACCGTTGTGGGTCGCCGGCCCGTCGGCGAGGATGTCGCCCTCGGACACCCGCTGGCCCTCCTCGACGATGGCCTTCTGGTTGATGGCGGTGTTCTGGTTGGAGCGCCGGAACTTGGCCAGCCGGTACACCTTGCGGCCGAGCGTCGTCCCCTGTCGGTCCTTGGCGTTGGCCTTGTACTCCACGGTGATCTGGTCCCCGGACACGTCGGTCACCGTGCCCTCCCCCTCGGCCAGCAGCACGTCGCCGGCGTCGCGGGCGGCCCGCGCCTCCACCCCGGTCCCGATGTAGGGCGCCTCGGGAACGACCAGCGGAACAGCCTGCTTCTGCATGTTGGCGCCCATCAGGGCGCGGTTGGCGTCGTCGTGCTCGACGAAGGGGATGAGGGCGGTCGACACCGAGACGATCTGCTTGGGGGAGACGTCCATCAGGTCGACCTCCGACGGGCGGCACGAAGTCGATCTCCGAGGTCGTGCCGTAGGAGGTCGTGATGGCGCCGACTCGCACCCCGGTGCCCTGGGGGCCCCGGCGGACCAGCACCTTCTCCTCGGTGAAGCGGCCGTTGTCGTCGAGCGGCGCCGAAGCCTGGGCGATGACGTGCTCCTCCTCCTCGTCGGCGGCCAGGTAGGTGACGTCGTCGGTCACCTTTCCGGAGACCACCCGGCGGTAGGGGGTCTCGATGAAGCCGTACTCGTTGACCCGGGCGTAGGTGGCCAGCGAGCCGATCAGGCCGATGTTCGGGCCCTCGGGCGTCTCGATCGGGCACATCCGGCCGTAGTGCGAGGTGTGCACGTCCCGGACCTCGAAACCGGCTCGTTCACGCGAGAGACCGCCGGGACCGAGGGCGGACAGGCGCCGCTTGTGGGCCAGCCCCGACAGCGGGTTGTTCTGGTCCATGAACTGGCTCAGCTGGCTGGTTCCGAAGAACTCCTTCACCGCCGCCACCACCGGGCGGATGTTGATCAGGGTCTGGGGGGTGATCGCCTCCACGTCCTGGGTCGTCATCCGCTCGCGAACCACCCGCTCCATGCGGGACAGCCCGACCCGCACCTGGTTCTGGATCAGCTCGCCCACCGAGCGGATGCGCCGGTTGGCGAAGTGGTCCTGGTCGTCGATCCGGTAGGTCGACTCCCCGTCGGCCATGTGCTTGGCCAGGTGCAGCATGTACGTGGCCGAGGCGAGGATCTCCGACGGGCTGAGCACGCCCTGGGTCGGCGAGGGGCGCTCGAGGTCGATCTTCAGCAGCTCGGAGATCCGCTCGATCTCCGGCCCGAGCTTCCGGTTGAGCTTGTAGCGCCCCACCCGGGTCAGGTCGTAGCGCTTGGGATTGAAGAAGGCGTTCTCGAAGTACTGCCGGGCCGCCTCGACCGACAGGGGCTCGCCCGGCCGGGCCCGCTTGTAGATCTCGAGCAGCGCCTCCTCGCGGTTGGGCGCCAGGTTCTGTTCCTTCTCCCACTGGCCTTCGAGGAAGTCGAAGTGGCGGACGAATCGATCGAGGAAAGCGGTGTCCTCGTACCCGAGGGCGCGCAGCAGCACGAAGAGCGAGAGCCGGCGTTTGCGTGCCACCCGGCAGCCGGCCGTCACGTCCTTGGAGGGCTTGGCCTCGACGTCGAACTCGATCCACTCTCCCCGATAGGGATGGATGGTGCCGGTGAAGACCGTCTTGGCATCGCGCCCGGGTTGGAAGATGACACCCGGTGAACGGACCAGCTGGCTCACGACCACCCGCTCGGTGCCGTTGACGATGAAGGTGCCCTTGTCGGTCATCACCGGGAAGTCCCCCATGAAGACCGTCTGTTCCTTGATCTCGCCGGTGCCGGCGTTCATGAACCTGGCGCGCACGAAGACCGGCGCGGCGTAGGTCATGTCCTTTTCCTTGCACTCCTCGACCGAGAACTTGGGCGGCGGCCGGAGGTCGGGGTCGGTCGGGTCGAATTCGAGCTCGAGGCTCAGCTGCCCGGTGAAGTCCTCGATGGGACTGATGTCACTGAACGTCTCGGCCAGGCCGCGGTCGAGGAACCACTGGAACGAATCGCGCTGGATCGCGACCAGGTCCGGCAGAGGCAGAGCCTCGTCGAGGTTGGCGAACGAGAAGCGCTCCGGGCTTTGGGACCGTGCAGTCAACAGGCCAACTCCTCCCAATTGGGTGCCGAATGGGGAAACGACGGGGTACTGCGAAAACTCAGACGCTGCGGCAACTCGTGCCTACTACCAGGGACATCAGGATGAGCTCGGGGTCGACGGTCACCGACGAAGCGGCCGAGGGGGGTGCCGGGGCGCGCGTCAATCAGCCAAAACGCTCAGGAAGGCGGAGGGAGCAGGCACGGCAACCAGTGATCATACCCGGAGGCGCACGTGACCACAACCCGCGGGCTACAGGCCTGGGCCAAGCCTGCACAGGCTAGGAGAACCGCGGGCCGCCGTCAAGGACGTTCCGTCCCACCGGGGCGCGCATCGTCGGCCCTCCGGGGGACCCGGCACCGGGCTCCCCACGGCCGGCCGCCGGCCGAACTCCCTGGTCGGAGGCCCAGCGCCGACGGGAGTCCCCGCCCGCCGCCCGAGCTCGGGGATGGGCAGGGCCCGGGGGTCCGGAGATCCCGAGCTGGCGGCGCAGGCCCCGGGGCACCGGGTGGCCCCGACCGCGGGCGGGCGGACCGACGGGCGGACGGGCGGGCGTCGGACGGGCAGCCAGACTGCCGGGCGGCCCGCCGGCCCCGATGCCACTCGGCCTCGTCAGGCCGTACCCCTGGCGCTACTTGAGCTCGACGGTCGCCCCCGCCCCTTCGAGCTGGGCCTTGGCCTTGTCGGCGTCGTCCTTGTTGGCCTTCTCGAGCACCGGCTTCGGCGCGTTGTCCACCAGGTCCTTGGCCTCCTTGAGGCCGAGGCTCGTGAGGGAACGCACCTCTTTGATCACCTGGATCTTCTTGTCACCGGCGGCCGTGAGGATGACGTCGAACTCGGACTTCTCCTCCTCGCCGCCCGTGGCGTCAGCCGCGCCACCGGCCGGCGCGGCGGCGACCGCCGCCACCGGTGCCGCGGCGGTGACCCCGAACCGCTCCTCGAACTCCTTCAGGAGCTCGCTGAGCTCGAGTACCGACAGTTCCGAGATGCCGTCCAGGATCTGGTCCTTCGTGAGGCTGCCTGCCATCGTGTTTCTCCTTTGTCCGACCTGTGTTGTCGCGACCTGTGTTGTGTCCGACCTGTGTTGTGTTCCGACCTGTGTGCTGTCGTGCCGCGGCTATTCGGTCTCGGCCGGCATCGCCGGTCCCGCCGGTCCCGCCGGTCTCGCCGGTCTCGCCGGTCTCCGGTCCCTCGGTCCCGGCCGTCTCCGGGGTGCCGCCGCCTGCGGGCGCCTCGCCGGATTCGGTGTCGGCCTCAGCCGTCGGGCCGGTTCCCTCCCGAGGAGAGGCCTCGCCCGCTGCCCCGGACACTCCCCGCTCCCCGGAGGCTTCCCGCTTCTCGATCAGGGCGGCAAACCCGTAGGCCAGCTGCCGGGGCAGAGCCTCGATCAGGCTGCCGAGTCCCTGCAGCGGGGCGGCGATCGCCCCGGCAACCTGGGCCAGCAGGGCGTCCCGGGGAGGGAGGTCGGCCAGGATCTCGAGCTCCCGGGCAGAAAGGAGCCCGCTGTCGGCGAGGCCCCCCTTCACCAGCAGGCTCGGGTTGCGACGACCGAAATCACGCAGGGCCTTCGCCACGGCACTCACGTCCCCGTGGACGAAGGCGATGGCGGTCGGACCGGTGAGCATGTCCGACAGCGCCGCTCCGGGTCCGTCGGCGACGGCCAGGCGGACCAGGGTGTTCTTGTAGACCTTGTAGTCGCCGCCCGCCGCCGTGAGCTCTCGCCGCAACTCGGCGAGCTCCGACACGCTCAGACCCCGGTACTCGGTGAGCACCGCACCGTCAGCAGCCTCGAGGCGGTTCCTCACCTCGTTGACGACTGCGACCTTGTCAGGTCTCGGGTTGTCCATGGTGGTGCCTCCGCTGAGCTCGGGGCTCAGTTCGGGGCCGTAGACAACACCGGCGGGACGCACGTCGGCGCGTGGAGCGCCTCGGCGGAACGCCTCGTCGGGCGGGCCCTCGGGCCCCTTCGGTGCCGCCACGCGGCACACCGGAGTTCTACGGCGGTTCGGTCTGATCTGGAAGGGTGCGACTCTATCGTGCCACCGATCGGCGGACCAGGCGGCCGCCGGAGAAGCCGGTCCTCACCGGAGCCGGGCCGCCCCGGGACCGGCGCAGAGCTCCGTCCCCGCGGCCCCGAAGCGTGGATCGGGGCAGGCGCCGGCGCGTCAGGCCGACGCGGCCAACCGCTCGTCGGCGCTGCGGGCCAACGAGGGGTCGACGTGCACCCCCGGGCCCATGGTCGACGACAGGGTCACCGCTCTGAGGTAACGACCCTTCGCCGACGCAGGCTTGGCTCGGACGAGCTCGTCGATCACCGCGTGCATGTTCTCGAGCAACAGGGCGGGCTCGAAGGACGCCTTGCCGATCCGCAGGTGGATGTTGCCCACCTTGTCGGTCCGGTACTCGACCCGGCCCCCCTTGAACTCGGTCACCGCCCTTTGGACGTCGTCGGTCACCGTGCCCGTCTTCGGATTGGGCATGAGCCCCCGCGGCCCGAGCACCCGTCCGAGCGCCCCGACCTGGCCCATCAGGTCGGGC
Organism: uncultured Acidimicrobiales bacterium; assembly: GCA_963764555.1. Classification (GTDB taxonomy): domain Bacteria; phylum Actinomycetota; class Acidimicrobiia; order Acidimicrobiales; family RAAP-2; genus Bog-756. Next base: position 1,001,223 of record CAVXSW010000005.1, on the reverse strand, counting down.
GTGGCGATGGCCACGTCGAAGTCGAGGAACCCGTCCTTCACCCGCGCCACGAGGTCGTCGGCACCGACCACATCGGCGCCGGCGGCCCGGGCCTCGGCCGCCTTCTCACCGGCGGCGAACACCGCCACCCTGGTGGTACGGCCGGTCCCGGCCGGAAGCGAGAGCGTGCCCCGGACGATCTGGTCGGCCTTGCGCGGGTCGACCCCCAGCCTCACGGCGATCTCGATCGTCTCGTCGAAGGAGGCCTTGGCCGACGACTTGACCAGGTCCACGGCCTCGCCAGGCGTGTAGAGGTGCTGACGGTCGATGTCGGTGATGCTCGACTGGTACTTCTTGCCCCGGCTCATGGCGTTCTCCGATCTACAGCGGTTCAGCGGGTTCAGCGGTTCAGCGGTCACGGCGGGTTCAGCGGGCTCGGCGGGCTCAGCGGTTCGGCGGGCTCAGCGGATCGGCGGCTCAGCGGGCCACCGCGATGCCCATCGACCGGGCCGTGCCCTCCACCTGGCGCTTGGCCGCCTCCATGTCGTCGGTATTGAGGTCGGGAAGCTTCACGGCGGCGATGTCGGCCACCTGGGCGCCGGTGACCGTGCCGGCCTGCTCCCTCCCGGCGGTGGCCGCCCCCTTCTCGAGACCGGCCGCCTCGCGGAGGAGCGCCGGGGTCGGCGGGGTCTTCAGGATGAACGAGAACGAGCGGTCCTCGTAGATCGAGATCTCGACCGGGACGATCGAACCCCGCTGGCTCTCGGTGGCCGCGTTGTACTGCTTGCAGAACTCCATGGTCTGGACGCCGTGGGGTCCGAGGGCCGTCCCGACGGGCGGGGCGGGCGTGGCGCCACCCGCGGGGAGCTGGATCTTCACGACGGCGATGACGCGCTTCCTCGGTGGCATCGATTCCTCTTTCTCGTCCTTGCGTCCCTGTGGGTTCGGGAGCCGTGCGGTGTCGGCGCCGGCCTAGAGCTTGGCGACCTGGCTGAACTCGAGCTCCACCGGGGTCTCCCGTCCGAAGATGTTGACGAGGACCTTGAGCTTGAGCTGATCCTCGTTGATCTCGGCGATCTGTCCCGAGAAGTCGGCGAAGGGCCCCTCCTTGACCCGGACCGTCTCGCCGACCTCGTGCTCGAGGCGGGGCCGGCTCCGCTTGGAGGGCGTCTCGACCCCCTCGACCTTGACCTGGAGGATGCTCTCGACCTCGCGCCGCGAGAGCGGCGTGGGCTTGGTGCCGGGCCCGACGAACCCGGTCACTCCCGGGCGTGTTCCGGATGACCGACCAGCTGTCGTCGTCGAGCTCGCAGCGGCACAGCAGGTAGCCGGGGAAGACCTTCTTCTGCACCACCACCTTCTTGCCGTTCTTGAACTCGACCACGTCCTCCATCGGAATGACGACCTCGTAGATGCGGTCCTCCATGTTCATGGAGACGGCCCGGCTGCCGAGATTCGACTTCACCTTGTTCTCGTAGCCGGCGTAGGTGTGGACGACGTACCAGCGCCCGGGCTGGTCGAAGGGGCTGACGACGAAGGGCTCCTCGTCCTCTTCTTCCTCGTTCGTCGGCTCGTCGAGCTCCGCCTCGTCGGTGACCGGCACTTCGAGGTTCTCGACTCGGTCGGCCTCGGCGACGCCCTCGGCGGCGTCCTCGGCGGACGGTCCGCCGGCCCCGGTTCCCAGCACCTGGGCGGCGAGCTCGAGATCCGAGATGTCCCCGGCGCCGGACCCCAGGTCGGCCAGCCCGACCTCGGCTCCATCGGCCTCGTCGGTCGCCGGGGCTCCTCGGTCGCCGGGGCTCGTCGGTCGCGGTGGACTCGCCGGCTGCCTCGGGCTCGTCGGTCGCGGTGGACTCGCCGGCTGCCTGGGGCTCGTCGGTCGCCGTGGATTCGGCGGCGGGCTCGTCGGTCGTCAGGGTCCCGCTCTCAGGGGTCGGATCGGCGGGCACGTCAGCGCCACCTCCCGCCCCGAGCGGGGCATCCGAATCGTCGTGGGTCACCGTCACATCGATCACGTCTTGAAGAGCCAGAGCACGCCTTTGGCGAAGGCGTAGTTCAGTATGAAGATCAGCACCATCAGCGACAGGAGGGTGACCAGGGTCACCGTTGTGTAGTTCACGACCTCGGACCGGTTGGGCCAGGCCACCTGCCGCAACTCCGAGCGTACCTCCCGGAGGAACTGGCCCGGACGGAACGGATCGCGCTTGGGCGGACGGCGGGGCGGCGTAGCTGTCCGCCTGGGCGGGGCCTCGCCCTCGGGGTCCTGCCCCTGCCGCCGCATCATTCGCTTCTGTTCTCGGTTCAATGGGACTTCTTTCAGGCCGGTTCCACCATGGTGAGCAGGGCAGGAGGGACTTGAACCCCCAACCTTCGGTTTTGGAGACCGGTGCTCTGCCAGTTGAGCTACTGCCCTCTGCCGACCGCCGTGCCGCGAGCGGACCAACCGATCGCCGGGGCGGTCCGCAAGGTTACCACCGGCGAGAACCCGGCTCCCAGGCGCTCAGGGCCTGCGCGGGGCCGCTCCGCGCCCGCTCGATGCCCCTTCGGGGGCCACGCACGCCCCGGCCCGGAGCGTGCCGGGACGGGCTCTGGTGGGTCGTCGGGTGCGGCGGCCTGGTGGGTCGTCGGACGCGGCGGCCTGGCGGGAGTCAGGTGGGTCGTGAGTCGCCGGTGCGGCTCGTTAACGGGTCTCCTTGTGGAGAGTGTGGCGGCGGTCCCACCGGCAGAACTTCTTCATCTCGATCCGCTCGCGGTCGTTCAGCTTGTTTTTGGTCGTGATGTAGTTGCGGCGTTTGCATACCTCACACGCCAGTGTGACCTGCACCCGCTTCTCGTTCTTCGGCACGGTTCGCTCCTCATTCATGCTTCCTGGCAACTCGAAACCGGTAGCGGCGGCCGGACTCGAACCGGCGACCCCACGATTATGAGCCGTGTGCTCTGACCAACTGAGCTACGCCGCCAGGGGCGAGCCCCCTGTCGGAATCGAACCGACGACACCAGCCTTACCATGGCTGTGCTCTGCCGACTGAGCTAAGGGGGCAGTGCGGCTCGACGGAGCAGCGAGAGTGCAATCATAGCCAGGTCAGGTCCCCTCCTCGACAGCGGATCCCGTCCCATCCCGGGAGCATCGCCGCCTCATCGCCGCCTCATCGCCGCCTCATCGCCGGCCAGCCGGGCGCTCCATCGGCGGCCGATGACTGCCCGTCCCGGACGGCCGATGCCGCAGCTCACCGCCCCGGTACCATCCTCTGCCATGCACGTCCGCCTGGCCGCTCCGCCGGACGCCGAGGCCATCCGTGCCATCTACAACGCCGAGGTGATCGGCTCGACCGCGACCTTCGACCTCGTTCCCCGCGGCCCGGCCGATCAGATCTCCTGGCTCGCGCAGCACAGCGGTCCCTATCCCGCGGTCGTGGCCGTCGACGACTCCGGAACCGTGCTCGGGTTCGGTTCGCTCTCCGCCTACCGGGACCGGCCCTCGTATGCCACGACGGTCGAGAATTCCGTCTACGTGGACGCCGCCCGCCGAGGGGCCGGGGTGGGCCGCTCGCTGCTCGACGAGCTCATCAAGCTGGCCGACCAGCACGGTTTCCATTCGATGATCGCCCGTGTGGGCGGAGCCAACGAGGCCTCCATCGCCCTGCACCTGGCGTGCGGCTTCCGGATGGTCGGGATCGAACGCGAGGTCGGGCGCAAGTTCAACCGCTGGCTCGACGTGTCGGTGCTCCAGCTGTTGCTCTGAGCTGGCCGGCGGCCCGGAGCAGGCAGGCGCTGGGACAGGTGGGAGCCGCGGGGGAGCCGGGGCCGGGAAGTCGGAGCGGCCGGCACGGCCGGGACGGAGGAGCGGCCGGCACAGCCGGGACGCAAGCGCGGCGGGACAGCCGGGACGCAAGCGCGGCGGGACGTCAGAGCGTCCGGACGGCCGGGAAGGCGTCAGGTGGTAGTGACCCGGCCGGGACGGGCTCGGCCGGGGGCGCTCCACCGGGGGGTCCCGACGGAACTCCGTCACGCCGCTCCCAGGCCGCCAGGGGCACCGTCAGGGCCACGAGCGTGCACAAAAAGCTCAGCGCGATGAGCAACGGATCGCCGTGCAACAGGCTGTGGAGCAGCTGCTCGCCACCCGGGAGCTCGATGAAGGCCGTGACCATCGACAAGCCGATGATCAACGAGCGCAGCCGGCCGAGTGCCACCGGGGCCAGCAGGATGAGCCCCCAGGACAGGTACCAGGGCTGGACCACCGGACCGAGGGCGACGAAGAGCAACAGGGTGAGGCCGACCGCCTTGAGGGTCCCGATTCGGTCACTGTTGATCAGGAGCCAGATGCCCGCCACGGTGGCGATGACCAGCCCGACGAACCGGGTCAGGGTGAGGACACCGCCGAGCCCCACGCCGACGTGGAAGAAGTGGGCGACACCGGAGAAGACCAGCGCCACGAAGGTGGTCGGCGCAGTCCACGAACGAACGGCTCCCGGGGTGCCGAGGATCGACACCCATCCCCAGCCGAGACCGGAGAGATAGGCGAAGAGCTCGAGCACGCCGGCGCTGATGAGCGCGGCGGTGACGACCGGCCGGACCCGGTCTCGCGCCGGGGCCTCCGGCCCGAGCCACGTCCACCCGACGTAGAGGATCCCGACTGCCGCCGGGGCCTTGATGGCCGTCGCCAGCGCGCACAGCACGACCCCGACGATGGGGCGCCGCTCCTTGGCCGCGGTGAGGCCGGCGAGGAGCAGCCCGATCATCAACGCGTCGTTGTGGGCACCGCCGACGAGATGGAGGAGGGTGACCGGATTGAGGATCATCAGCGTGACGAGCTCGGCCCCGTCCCGGTGGTAGAGACGGGCGAGCCGGGGGACGCAGGCCGCGATGAGCAGGACGCCGCCGAAGGCCAGCAGCCGCAGCAGGACGATGGTGGCCAGCTCGTTGTGGAAGGTGATCCGGGCGAAGAACCCGTCCAGTTGCAGGAAGAGCGGTCCGTAGGGCGCCGGCGCGTTGCCCCAGAGGCTGTCCACCGGCGCGGTGAACGAATTGTTCCCGAGCTGGAAGGGCCCGTAGTAGTACGGGTTCATGTGGTGGCTGACCATCTCGCCCTGGGCGGCGTACGAGTAGGCATCTCGGCTGAACAGGGGCGCGATGACCAGCATGGGCAGCGACCACAGCGCGAACACCCACATCATGCGGTTGACGGGCACCCCCGGACACCGCGAATAGAGGCGGGTCATCCCCCACCACACCCGCATGAGCAACAGAAGGCCCCCGTAGACCGCGGCCAGCACGAAGTAGACGCCCCACGTGCTGGCACCGCCCGTCGCCGGCACGCCGAAGTACCAGACACCGGGCATCTCGAGCTTGAACGGCGAGCTCGGCAGTGAAGCTCCGACGGCGATGGCGACCATGGCGGCGAACCCGAGCAGGGCCGGGCGCAGCACGAGCCCCCGAGGCTCGTAGTGCTCGGGCATCGGCGCCCGTTCGGTGACCGACCGTTCCACCCGGTCGCGTACCCGACCGACCAGTTGGTCGACGAGCTCGAGCCCCGCCCCCCCGGCCTCTCGGGCAAGGGTCGCCAACCCGGGGGAGCCGGATCCCGTCGCCGCCCGGCCCTCCGCCTCGGGCACTGGTCCAGCCGTTGTCTCTGGCGACATGGGGTTTGGGGAGCTTCTCCTCGGTCGAATCTGCCGGACCGACCGACCCCTTCACGGCCGGCCACTCCACACGGTCGGTAGGGCCCTGGCCCTCCTCGAGTCTCTCGAATCGCGTCCCCGACCGGCGCCGATGCCGGGCGCCATGACCGCAATCAACCCGTAACGTTATTGTAACGACCCCTGGGGCCCGATCAAGTCTCCGGACCAGGCCCCGGCAGCTTTCGGGATCGGCAGCGTTGGCAGACGCCGGAGAACTCCGAGGGCGGTCCGGGAGGAACCGGCCGCGAGCGCAGCGGCGGCCACCTCGCCGAGCCACCCGGGGGCCCGCACCCGAAGGCCGCACGGCGACCGAAGGGCCCGCCGCGTCCGGGCATGCACCGCCGGTCGGGTCCCGACTGGTCCGTCGGTTCGGCTCGGCGACGGTCTGACAAGACGACCGGCGGCGGTGATGGCCTGGATTGTCCGGTCCGGTCCGGTCCGGTCTGGTTCGTTGGTTGTTGGTAGTTGGTTTGGTGTTGGTGGGCCGGGAAGGATTCGAACCTTCGTAGGCAGAACCGGCAGATTTACAGTCTGCTCCCTTTGGCCGCTCGGGCACCGACCCGCCGCCGGAAGGATACCCTCCGGCCTTCGGGGGGACGGTGCCAGCTTCGGTGGGACGGTGCCCGATGCGGCGGTACCCTTGCCTCATGCCAACCTTCGACGTTGTTTCCGAGGTCGACATGCAAGAGGTCCGCAACGCGGTGGACCAGGCCAACCGCGAAGCGTCGACCCGCTTCGACTTCAAGGGCACCAATTCGTCCATCGAGCTGACGGACAAGGAGATCCTTCTGTCCTCCTCCACCGATGACCGCCTCCGGGCCCTGCACCAAGTGCTGCAGGAACGGCTCGTCAAGCGTCAGGTCTCGCTCAAGGCATTCGAAGTCGGCAAGATCGAAGAGGCATCGAAGGGGTCGGCCCGGCAGCGGCTGGGCATCCGGGCCGGGATCGACTCCGAACACGCCAAAAAGATCAACAAGTTCATCAAGGACCTCGGTCTGAAGGGTGTCAGCTCGCAGACCCAAGGAGACCAGCTCAGGGTCTCCGGCAAGAAGCGGGACGACCTACAAGCGGTGATCACCGCCTGCAAAGCCGAGGACTTCGGTATCCCGCTGCAGTTCGACAACTTCCGGGACTGATCGAGCGCCGCCCTCCGGGACTGGTCGAGCGCCGACCTCCGGGAGTCATCGAGTCGCCGACCTCCGGGACTCATCGAGTCGCCGACCTCCGGGACTCATCGAGTCGCCGACGCCCCGGGACTGGTCGATCTCCTGGACGGTCTCGGCCGGATCGGACTGCCGAGCTCGGAAACCCCGCCGAGTCCCCAGCGGATCGGTCGGGGCTCGTCGCGGGCTCGAGCGATCAGGATGTCGATGACCGGCTCGCCCTGCGGACCGACAGGCCGAGCAACGCCAGGATGAGCAGGGGAAGGATCACCGCGCATGCGGTTCGCAGCGTGGGGTCCAGGCACAACAGGGCGACGAGCCCGATGACCGCAACGGCGCCCACGAACAGCTCGGGCGTATCCCCGACCAGGAAGTCCCACCAGAACCGCCCGAATCCGACGGCGGCCCGCTTGATCACCGTCATGGTCTCCGCTCCGGCCGGTCGGTGTTCGCCGGGTACCGCCGGGCGCGCTCCCGCTCCGGCTCAGGTCCACGGAGATCTGCTCAGCCAGGCGGTGATCAGCCGGCGGGTCGGCGGGCGGGGCGGCGGCGGCGGGCGTGCGGAGGGCGTTCTCCGGACAGCGGGTGCCGGGCCGAGGCGGCGTTGCTCGCCCCGCCGCACGGCCCGCACGAGCCCCCAGACCGCCACCCCGTAGGCGGCGACGAGGACGGGGATGGCCAGATCGGAGCCGGGCCAATGCACCCGCACGCCCTCCCCGACCCAGAAGGTGCCGAAACTGACGAGCATGAGGCCCACCAGCATCTTCATGGCGTTCTCGGGGACCGACGACAACTGGCGGGCAACGATCAGGCCGGTGGTGCACACGACCACGGCGGCCGCCCCGGCAGACGCCGCCGCCAGGCCCAGATTGTGCGAGGCGGAGCCCAGGGTGACGACGATGACGGCCACCTCCAGCCCTTCGAGGAACACGCCCTTGAACGAGACGACGAACCCCGTCGTGTCTCGTCCCGCCGGGATGGGCGAGGCCGAGAGCGCGGCCACCTGTTCGGCGAAGATGGCGTCCTCGTCGTGCTTGGCCTTCAGCCCGGCGGCACGCAGAACTGACTTCCGGAGCCACTGCAACCCGAAGATGAGCAGGAGGGCCCCGACCACGAGCCGGAGAGTGGTGAGTGGCACCAGGCGGATCAGGGTCGGCCCGAGGACGACGACCAGGGCGCCGAGCACGAGCAGCGCCGCCCCCGCACCTTCGAGGGCGGAACGCCAGCCCTTGGTCACACCGACGGCGAGCACGATGGTCAGCGCCTCGACCATCTCGACCCCGCTGGCCAGGAACACGGCCACGACCAACACCAGTGATCCGCTGTGGGCCACCGTCGCGGTCATCGCTCCTCCTCCCCCGCCCTGCCGTCCCTCCGACTCAACGTACGCCCGAACCGAATCCTGCTCAAGATCCTCACGTCGTCGGTCGCTGGGGGGACCCGGGGGGACAATCGGGGAACCCATCGGGGTCCGCGGGGGAATGTCGTGGGAATCCGGTGAATCCGGGGCGCCGGCCGGAGCGGCTGGAACTCAGGCCGCCTCGACCAGCTCGTCGAGCTCTTCGAGGGGATGCACGTGGAACAGACGATTGAACACGAGGTACTTGAGGATCCAGAAGACTCCGAACGACATCACGTTCGCCGCCAGCACCACGACGGTCAGTTGGAGGTGCGTCATGTGGTGGACTCGCCCGAGGTGCCTGGCCACGGCGGCGCCTCCGATGGAAACGACGATACCGAGAGCCGACATGCACCAGAACGGGATGATCTCCTTCACGACGTGGGAACGGCCGCCCTTGCCCCACACCCACTTCCGGTTCAGGTAGTACGAGGGAACCGTGGCGGTGACGTTGGCGAACACCGTGCTGCCGATCTCGCCGAACAGATGGAGCGCACCGAAGACGATGGCGAGCACCCCGAAGGAGACGACCGTCGAGATCCCAGACACCATCGTGTAGCGGAACAACTGCTTGGCCTGGGGCGTGTCCCGCTTCTGCCAGAGATGCTCCGCCCGGATGAGGAGGCCGGCCATCCGGGAGACCCTAGCCGTCGAACCTGTGGACCTTCTGGGCGTCGGTCACACGGCGGCTGGGAGGGCGTTGGAACGGGCGACGCCACCCAACCAGCCGGCACTGGGCTTGGGCTCCCGTTCGAAGGTCGCACGGTCGACCGCCACCAGGCCGAACGTGGGCCCATAGCCGAGCACCCACTCAAAATTGTCGAGAAGGCTCCAGTAGAAGTAGCCCCGCACGTCGATCCCGTCCCCGAGACAGCGCCCGACCCCTTCCAGGGCACGGCTCACGTACTCGATCCTGCTGGTGTCGTCGCTGGTCCCGATCCCGTTCTCGGTGACGTATACCGGCAGGCCTCCGGTCTTCTCGGCGGCACGGCGGATCGTGCCCTCGAGGGCCTCGGGCCAGAACTCGTACCCCATCTGGGTGGTCGGCACGCCCACCTCCGGGCCGAGGGAGCCTTCGGGGCCCACCCTGGCGCGGGTGTAGGTCTGCACCCCGACGTAGTCGTCACCGTCGGTGGCCTCCAGGAAGACGTCCTCCGACGGCCGCCTGATCCGCTCCAGCCATGCCTCACCCCCGGATAGGAGCTGGAAGTCGGTCATCGAAACGGTCAGACCGACCGGAAAGTCGCCCGGCCCCGACCGGATGGCCTCGACCGCCCGGCGATGGGCGCTCACCAGAGCCTGGTTGACCGCACCCCGACGGTCCCGGTCCCGCACCCTCGGCGGGAAGATGCCATGCCGCCAGCCCATGGTGGCCACCACATTGGGCTCGTTGAGGGTGCAGGCCATGCCGACGAGATCGCCGAGGTAAGCGGTCGTCCGCTCGCAGAAGCGGGCGAAGCGCTCCGGGGCATCGGGTGCCTCCCAGGTGCCGGCGTCGGCGAGCCACCGGGGATGGGTGAAGTGGTGGAAGGTGACCACCGGGGTGACGCCGTGCTCGTGACAGGTCGACAGCATCCGCCGGTAATGGTCCAGTGCGACGCGGGAGAACTCGCCCTGCGCCGGTTCGATCCGGCTCCATTCGAGCGAGAACCGGTAGGCGGAGAAGCCGAGGCGGGCGACGAGGGCGATGTCCTCGGGGAAGCGATTGAACGAGTCGCAGGCATCGCCGCTCACATCCACGCAGCCCGAAGCCGGATCGTGCTCGAAGGCCCACCAGTCGTTGTTGACGTTGCCCCCTTCGATCTGATGGGCGGCGGTCGCGGTTCCCCACACGAATCCGTCGGGAAAGGTGATCTGCGGCACGGAGGGAACCGTAGCGGCCACACCGCCCTGGACGCCGGTCACGGGTCGGCCGCGTCGGAAGGCAGACGCCGGACGACGTTCGGACAGCTGACAGGATGGTGCGGTGAGCGAAGACCTCGATCTTCTCGTCGACCTGCTCGACCTCGAACCGATCGAGGTCAACATCTTCCGGGGCGTCAGCCCCAACGAGGACCGCCAGCGGGTCTTCGGGGGCCAGGTGGCCGCTCAGGCCCTGATGGCCGCGGGACGGACGGTCGAGACCGGGCGACCGCATTCGCTCCACGCCTATTTCCTCCGTCCGGGAGACCCGAACGTCCCCATCCTCTACGAGGTCGACCGCATTCGGGACGGGCGGTCGTTCACCACACGCCGAGTGGTCGCCATCCAGCACGGGCGGGCGATCTTCAACCTGTCGGCCTCGTTCCACGCCGACGAGCCGGGCCTCTCCCACCAGATCCCTCTTCCGGACGTGCCCGGGCCGGACGAGCTCGATTCGCTGGTCGACCGGCTCGAGCCCTATCGCGAGACCCTCGGCGACTGGCTCGATCGTCCGCATCCGATCGACCAACGGCACGTGGGATCCCTCCCCTTCAGCCGCAACTCGGACAAGGAACCCGTCCAACGACTCTGGATCCGAGCCGACGGCCAGCTGGAGGACGATCCCCTGCTCCACGCCTGCATCGCCGCCTACGCCTCCGACATGTCACTGTTCGACACCATGCTGGCTCCGCACGGCATCAACTGGGACGACGCCGATTTCATGGGAGCCAGCCTCGACCACTGCATGTGGTTCCACCGCCGGTTCCGAGCGGACGAATGGCTTCTCTACGACATGGACAGCCCCGTAGCCTTCGGCTCCCGGGGGCTCGCCCGCGGCTTCCTGTTCACCCGGGAGGGGGAGCTCGCCGTCTCGATCGTCCAGGAGGGATTGATGCGCCTGGTCCCACGGCGATCAGGCGACGGTTCAGCGTGAGGTGATCGGGACGTAGTCCCGGGCGTCGGCGCCGATGTAGAGCTGGCGGGGCCGGGCGATCTTCGAGTCCTGGTCCAGCATCTCCTGCCAGTGGGCGAGCCAACCGGTCGTGCGTGGAATGGCGAACAGGACCGGGAACATCTCCAACGGGAACCCCATCGCCTGGTAGATCAGACCCGAATAGAAGTCGACGTTCGGGTACAGCTTTCGGGAGGTGAAGTACTCGTCGGAGAGCGCGATCTCTTCGAGCTTCAGGGCGATGTCGAGCAGGGGGTTCTTGCCGGTGACGGCGAAGACCTCGTCGGCCGTCTGCTTGATGATCTTGGCTCGGGGGTCATAGCTCTTGTAGACGCGGTGTCCGAATCCCTGGAGGCGGCCCCCGGACCCCTCCTTGACCGACTTGATGAACGGCTCGACCTGGTCGATGGAGCCGATCTCGGTGAGCATCCGGATCACCGCCTCGTTCGCCCCGCCGTGACGCGGCCCGTACAACGCCGCACAGGCCGCCGCGCAGGCGGAGTAGGGGTCCGAATGGGAAGACCCGACCGTCCGCATGGCGGTCGTGGAGCAGTTCTGCTCATGATCGGCGTGGAGGATGAACAGCACGTCGAGGGCGCGAGCCAGCGTCGGATCCGCCTCGAACCGGGGTTCGGCGATCTTCCACATCATCGAGAGGAAGTTGGACGTGAATTTGAGCGAGTTGTCCGGGTACACGAACGGCATGCCGACGCTGAAGCGGTGGGCGGCGGCGGCCAGCGTCGGCATCTTGGCGATGAGCCGAATGATCTGCTTGCTGCGGGATTCGACGTCGAAGATGTCCTTGGCATCGAGATAGAAGGTCGAGAGTGCGGCCACTGCCGAGACCAACATCCCCATGGGGTGCGCGTCGTAGTGGAACCCTTCGAGGAAACGCTTGCGCACGTTCTCGTGGATGAAGGTGTGCAGCGTGATCTCCCGTTCCCAGATCTCGAACTGTTGCGGGGAGGGGAGCTCCCCGTTCAGCAGCAGATAGGCCACCTCCAGATAGGTGGACCGTTCCGCCAGCTGCTCGATCGGGTACCCCCGGTAACGGAGGATGCCCTTGTCCCCGTCGAGGAACGTGATGGCGCTCTCGCACGGCGCGGTCGAGACGAAACCGGGGTCGTAGAACCAGATGCCCGGGAGGACCTTCGACCACTGGGCCGAGGCGACGCCCCCGTTCTCGATGGGGATCTCGAGGGACTCGCCGGTGCGATTGTCGGTGATGGTGATGCTCTCGGCCACGGTCGTCAAGCCCTTCTGTCGCTCTCTCGTTCCGTACCGCAATCCTAGATCCACCCCCTCCACCGTCGACCAGATGTCAGCCGTCCGGCGAGAATCACGAGTCCCCGGATTCCTCCGAGCCGTCACCGGCCGGTCCGGGCTCCTCGGACTCTGGTGCCCGTGGCCGAAGCTCGGGAGTCGTCGTCCACCGCCGCCGGCCCGCACCCCGCCAGGCGTCGACTCTCCGATGGCGATGCCGCTGGCGTGCCCGGCCGCCCGACCCTCAGCCGGCGATCTGGAGCACGAGCTGCTGGGTGGACCCGGCAGGGTTGTTGGCCGCCTGGCTCACCGGGAGGGCGATGGCGAACGTGAGCGTGTACCGGTGCCCGGAGGCGACGGTCACGGGCTTCATGGACAGTGCCGCGGACGACCCCGACCTCAGGCTCACCCGGACCCGCGCCGTGCCACCCGCCGCCGCCGGTGGCGGTGGGCCCGCACCGGGTGGGTCCGCCAGCGCGAGCGTCTCCGTGACCTGGACGACCGGCTCGACGACCGTTCCGCAGTTGGTCACCGTCACCGTGGGGTGCACGGAGGTGGTGGGCGGCATGACCATCGTGGCCCCTCCGGCCACATTCGATTGCGGCGCGGTGCAGCCGGGGATGCTGGTCTGTGCACCGCCGGACGCAACGGGAGCCGGCGACGAGCCCGATGGCGGTGATGACCAGCTGATGGAAGGGCACCAGTGCCGCCGACGCATTGAGCAGTGCGGCCGACCCACCAAGCCGTTGCGGCCCGAGCGGCGCGTCGGCCACGGGAGCGGGTACCCAGACCGAGCTGGGAAGCCGGACGTTCTCCCGGTGAGCCCGGATGTCGGCGCGGAGCCCCCGGTACTCGTCGTCGGCGTGCTGGAAGAGCACTCCCGCCGCGGTCAGATCGACCGCGGCCTGGCTGGGCGTGATCAGCAGAGTCGGAGACGGAGGTGCGGACGACTGGGGAGCGCCGGCGACCGGCAGGGGCGACATGCCGAGCATCTGGTCGATCGCCGAGCGGAGAGCGGACGCCGCCGATGCGCGATCCGACATGATCGCCGCCAAGCGGGACCCGACATCGGCCGTCGGGGGGGAGGCTCGAGGGCGGCCGCACGACCCGCTTGCGCCGCGGTCTCGCCCACCGCCTCGTCCAGTCCCTGCTGGAGGACGGCCCGGGCCGTGTAGGGGAGCGGTCGGTTGGCGAGCTGGGGCGCTCCGTCCATCAACGAGGCCAGCCGGCTGCCGGTCTGGTTGGACACGGCCACGAGCTTCGAGGCCATGGCGCCGTAGGCGGCGTCGGTGGAGGCCCGGAACGCCCCCGACTGGGCATGGACCTCCACCAGCGAGCCCACGGCGAGCGAGAGCACCACGGCGGCCAACAGCACGATCAGGACCTGGCCTCCTCGGCGGCGCCTGACGGCGGAGCGACGGCGCCTCCGTCGGGTCCTGGGCATCCCGACGACGATAGTGCCGGCGATTCGCTCCGAAACGCCGGTGCACTTCTGATTCGAGGAGCGCGAGTGATCCGGGGAGCGCGGGCTGCAGGGCGGGCTGGGAGCGCGCCGCGCCTCCCGCAACCCGGCAGGCCGCTACGGCATGGCGCCGGCGGCGCCGGGTTACCGGTCGAAGGCGGTCGCCCCGACCGGTCCGAGTGACGACGGCCCGGATTGTTCGGTCGGTCGGCGGCCCGAGGAGGCGCCCGAGGTCACGAGGTCGCTCGCCGTATTGCGCCACTCGACGGTCGGGCGGATGGCCTCGGCGTCGACGTTGGCCTTGTACCGGTGGGCCGTCGACAGCATTGACTGGATCACCGACGAGGTCAGCAGGTGGGGCACCAGCCCGAGATCGAGCAGCTTGGTGTGGGCGGCCCGGTAGTAGTGCTCCTCTTTCTCGACCCGCGGGTCCGTGCAGTTCTCGATGGTGGCGTCGCCGGCGAACTCGGAGACGACCATCTCGGCCATCTCGGCCACCGAGAACGACTCGGTGAACTGGTTGAAGACCCGGAACTCGCCGCGCTCGGCCGGATTGTCGAGGGCGAGCTCGACGCAGGCGAGGGTGTCGAGGATGTTGAGCATCCCGCGGGTCTGCCCCCCGGTCCCGTACACGGTGAGGGGATGACCGGTGACCGCCTGGACGCAGAACCGGTTGAGCACCGTCCCGAACACGCCGTCGTAGTCGAAACGGGTGGCGAGATCGGGATGGAGCATGGTCTCCTCGGTCTCGTGCCCGTACACGATGCCCTGGTTGAGGTCGGTGGCCCGGATCCCCCAGATCCGGCACCCGAACATGATGTTGGCGCTGTCGTGGACCTTGGACAGGTGGTAGAAGGACCCCGGCTGCTTCGGGTACGGGAGGACGTCGGTGCGGCCCCGGTGGGTGATCTCGATGAAACCCTCTTCGATGTCGATGTTCGGTGTCCCGTACTCACCCATCGTGCCCAGCTTCACCAGGTGGATGTCCCGGTTCTGCTCGGCGATGGCGTACATCAGATTGAGGGTCCCCACCACGTTGTTCACCTGGGTGTAGACCGCGTGCTGCCGGTCGATCATCGAATAGGGCGCGGAACGCTGCTCGGCGAAGTGCACGACGGCATCGGGCTCGAAGGACGTGAACGTGGCGTTGACGAAGGCAGGGTCGTTGAGGTCACCCACGAACAGGTCGATGGTCAGGTCCGAGATGTCCCGCCAACGGCGGATGCGGCGCTGCAGGCTGGCGATGGGGACGAGACTGTCAACCCCCATCTCGAGGTCGTAGCTGCGCCGGGCGAAGTTGTCGACCACTCCCACCTGGTGACCCCTCCGGGACAGATAGAGCGCGGTGGGCCACCCGAGATAGCCGTCGCCACCGAGTACCAGGATCTTCACGTCTCGTCTTCTTCCTCTCGCTCCGGCAACCTCTCGTTCCGGCAACTCTCGCTCCGGGACCCTCTCACTGCGGCAACCATCGCCCGTCAAAGCCTCGGCCGCCCCGGAGACCGACCGGGCCCCCTGCTCTACCCGGGTGCCCGCTCTGCTCTACCCAGCGACGGCGGCCCTGAACGGCCATTACATTTATCACCTGTCGAGCTTGGAGACACCTGAGAGCTACGTGCATGTAGCCATGGAAGGGCGCGGGGAACAACGGTCGTGTTTCCGTGGCGCCCGGGAAGGACCTGCGAGAACTGGCCCCGCACGGGACTCGGCGATGTCGAGAGGGTCCGGGCCTCGCACTTCCATTCGAGCTCGCCCGATGCCCCCTACGCCCGATCGACGCCGACGACCGAGGGGTCCCGTCGGTCGTCGATCAGCTTCCCGAGCGCGACCCGCTGGAGGTGACCGGACGTCCCAGGGCTCCGTCATCGTCGTCGTCGTCCCGGCCGAGGAACGGCAGCTCGACGGCCGAGGGGCCGAGCTCGGGCGACTGCAGCGATCTCGTCGTGCAGTCCACCGGTGCGGGCGGGTCGAGCGTCCCTTCACCCGCCCCGACCACACCCATTTCGGCGAAGCGACGGGCCGTGACGAGGACCCGCCCCTCGAGTGAGCCGACCGCCCGGTTGAAGGCGCCGACCGCGGCGTTGAGCCCCTTGCCCACCCCCGAGACGTGGTCGCCCAGCACCGAGAGACGCTGGTAGAGCTCGGCACCGAGCTGCTGGACGTGGCGGGCGTTGTCGGCCAGAGACTCCTGCTGCCATCCGTAGGCGACCGCCCGGAGGAGGGCGATGAGCGACGTCGGGGTGGCCAGCAGGACGTGGTTGGCGACGGCGTACTCCATGAGCCCGGGTTCGTGTTCGAGCGCGGCCGACAAGCAGCGGGTCGCCCGGGATGAAGGCCACCACGAATTCGGGCGAGGGGTCGACCCGCTTCCAGTACTCCTTCTTCGAGAGGGCGTCGACGTGGGCCTTCATCTGCCGGCCGTGGCTGGCCATGCAGGTGCGACGCAGCACCTCGTCGTCGGCGTCGATGGCGTCCAGAAAGGCCTGCATCGGAACCTTGGCGTCCACGACCACGTTCTTCCCGCCGGGAAGATGGACGATCATGTCGGGGCGGACGCGGCCGTTGTCGGACTCCCACGTGGACTGCTCGTCGAAGTCGCAGTGCTCGATCATGCCCGCCATCTCGACCACCCGCCGGAGCTGCAGCTCCCCCCAGCGCCCTCGGGTCTGCGGTGAGCGCAGCGCCGTGACGAGGTTGTGGGTCTCCCGTTGCAGTTGGTCGTGGGAGGACGACAGGTGCTTCATCTGCTCGGTCAGTGACGTGTAGGCCCGCTGGCGCTCCACCTCGAGCCGCTGTATCCCGGCCTCGTACTTCCCGAGCTGGTCACCGATCGGTCGAAGCAGCTGCTCGATCGCCTCCTGGCGCTTGGCCAGCTCCCCCTCGGCGGCCTGGCGGGTCTCGTTGAGCTTGAGGTCGGCCAACTGGAGGAACTGCTCGTTGTTCCGCTGCAGCGCCAGGGTGGAGAGCCGGGCGAATTCCCCGGTCAACTGCTCGCGGGTCTCGTCGAACGTCCGAGCCCGCTGTTCGGCGGCCCGGCGCTCGCCGTCCAGCTCGGCGGCGAGGCGGGCCGCCTCGGTGTGGGCCGCCCCGATGCGCTCCTGCTGGTCGGCGAGACAGGCACGGAGGTCGGCCACCTCGGCGGCCAACGAGGCGTTCTGCGCCAGCGTGTCCTCGAGACGGGCCTCGGCCGCCCGACCGCCGGACAGCTGCCCGGCCCGGGCCAGCAGGCCCGCGACCACGCCGAGGGCGGCACCCACGACCAATCCGAGCACGAGTCCGATGAGCATGCCGAGTCCTCCAGAATCCGGCCGGGGCACCAGGACCCCGTCGAAGCCAGCGTACCGAGGGGGTGTGTCACCGTCGGGGACCGCCGGGACGAGGGCCGCCGGGGATCGCCGGGGATCGGGATCGCCGGGGACGGGCGGGGATCGCCGGTGATCGGGATTGACGGGGATCGGCGCCGCGGCCGCCTGTGCCAGCATGGCTCCCGTGCACCAGGTGGTGATCGTGGGCGCCGGGTTCGCCGGGCTCGCCGCGGCCCGCATCCTGGCCGGGAAGCCCGTCGAGGTGACCATCGTCGACCAGCGCAACTTCCACACGTTCCAGCCCCTGCTCTACGAAGTGGCGACCGCCGGCCTCGATCCGGGGGACGTGGCCTACCCGGTCCGGGTCATCTTCGGGAAGGACCCGAACGTCTCGTTCCGGTTCGCCCGGGTCACCGGCGTGGACTGGGACCGCAAAGAGGCCCTCCTCGAGGACGCCGCCCCGCTCCCGTTCGACTCGATCATCGTCGCCAGCGGTGCCACCGCCCGGTTCTTCGGGGTACCGGGAGCGGCCGAGCTCAGCTTTCCCCTCTACACGCTCGACGACGCCCGGCGCCTCCGCGACCACGTCCTTCGCCGCTTCGAGGAGGCGGACGCCGACCCGGCGGCGGCCGCCGCAGGGGCGCTCACCTTCGTCGTGGTCGGCGGCGGCCCGACCGGCGTCGAGGTCGCCGGGGCGCTCGCCGAGCTGTTGGACGTGTCGGTCCGCCAGGACGGTTTCCCCTTCGAGCGTTCGGCAGGGCGGATCATCCTCGTCGACGGGCTCGATCGCCTGCTCTCCCCGTTCAAGTCCTCGGCCGCCGCCTACGCGGCCGACACCCTCCGCGGCCGGGGGGTGGAGCTCCGGCTCGGTCGGACGGTCAAGCGGATCACCGGCACCCGCGTGGAGCTCGACGACGGAACGGAGATCCCGACCCGCACGGTGGTCTGGGCCGGCGGGGTGACCGTCGACGACACCGTGGCGGCACAGCTGTCGCTCCCGCGGGAGAAGACCGGGCGTCTCGAAGTCGAGGCCGACCTGTCGGTGCCCGGTCGCGACGACGCCTACGCCATCGGGGACGCGGCCGCCGTGCCCTGGGGCGCCGGCGCCCCGACGGCCGGAGCCACCTGCCCCCAGCTCGCCCAGGTCGCCATCCAGTCGGGGAAGCACGCCGCCCGCCAGGTCCTCCACCGGTTGGCGGGCGAGGAGACCGAGGCCTTCGGCTACCACGACAAGGGGATCATGGCCACCATCGGCCGGCGCGCCGCCATCACCCAGTTCCCCCGGGGGGCCATCGTGCGCGGCACCCTCGGATGGCTGGCCTGGCTCGGCCTCCATCTCGTCTACCTGATCGGGTTCCGCAACCGGATCGTCGTCCTCGTGAACTGGTCGTGGCGGTACCTCTCGTGGGGTTCGGGTCCCCGGGTGATCGTCGGGGACAACCTCCGAGCCCCCGCCGGGACGGACGCCGATCCAGCCGCACGGATCCAGCCGCCGGATCCGTCCGGCGAGCCGCCCGGCCCCCGGGCGACCGGTGGGACGGGCCCCGGCCCGTCCGGGCCCGGTGACCCGGCGAAGGTCTGACACCGGCACCGGGCAGCGACCGCCGGGGGGTCCGCCTCCGCGGCGGCTGTCCCGTCAGGGTTGACTGGCGGCACGGCCCCGGTCCCCGGAGCGGGTGGCCCCGGGAAGGGCGCCCCGTGCCAGCAGGGCCTCGGCGATCTGCACCGCGTTGAGCGCCGCCCCCTTGCGCAGGTTGTCGCCGCTCACGAAGAAGGCCAGCCGGTCGCTCGCCCCCGGCGGCGCGGATCCTGCCGACCAGTGACAGGTCCCGCCCGGCGGCCCGCAGCGGGGTCGGCAGCGCGGACGAGCTCCACCCCCGGCGCTCCGGCGAGCACCTCGGTGGCCCGCTCGGGGCTCAGCGCACGTGCGAACTCGGCCACGACGGAGAGCGAATGGCCGGTGAAGACCGGGACCCGCACACAGGTGCAGGTCACCTCGAGGTCGGGAAGCCCGAGGATCTTGCGGCTCTCGTCGCGGAACTTCTGCTCCTCGTCGGTCTCGCCCGACCCGTCGCCCAGTTCGCGGCCGGCCAGCGGGACGACGTTGTGGGCGATGGTGTCGGGGAACTTGACCGGGCGGCGGCCCCTCGACGGCCCGGCCGTCGAAGGTCAGGGCGGCGGCGCCGTCGACCGTCTTGAGCAGCTGGGTCTCGAGCTCGGCCACCCCGGCGAGCCCGCCGCCCGAGACGGCCTGATAGGTCGACACCACGATGCGCCGGAGACCGGCGGCGTCGTCGAGGGCCTTGAGGACCGGCATCCCCACCATCGCCGTGCAATTGGGGTTGGCCACGATCCCCTTCGGGATCGGAGCCCAGACGCGTCGGCGTTGACCTCGGGCACCACCAGGGGCACCGCGGGGTCCATGCGCCAGGCCGAGGAGTTGTCGATGACCGTCGCCCCGGCCGAGGCGAACTTCGGGGCCAGCTCACGGGAGGCCTGCGCGCCCACCGAGAAGAGGGCGAGGTCGAGCCCGGACAGGTCGGCCGCGGCGGCGTCCTCGACGGGCAGCTGGTTCCCGCGGAACTCGATGCAGCCGGCCGGCCGAGCGGGTCGAGGCGAACAGCCGCAGGCCGTCGAGCGGGAAGTCGCGCTCGACGAGCAGGGCCCGCATGACCGTCCCGACCTGGCCGGTCGCGCCGACCACCGCCACTCGCATGGAGCCGAGTCTACGGGCGGGCCCGGCCGGCCGCCCGGGTCGGCGTCGATCAGTCCAGCTCGAACGCCTTGTGCAGGGCGCGGACGGCATCCTCGGCGGCCGCCGAACGGACCATGCACGAGATGCGGATGGACGACGTCGAGATCATCTCGATGTTGATGCCCTCCGCGGCCAGGGTCTCGAAGGTGAGGGCGGTGACCCCGGGATGGGTCTTCATCCCGGCCCCGACCAGCGAGACCCGGGCCACGTCGTCGTCGCTGGTGACGCCGGTGGCCCCGAGCTCGGGCACCAGCGCCTCGCAGACCTCGGTGCTCACCGCCAGGTCGTGTCCGGGCACGGTGAAGGAGATGTCGGTCGTCCCGTGCAGCGACGTGTTCTGGACGATCATGTCGACGTTCACGTTGCGGTCGGCCAGCGCCCGGAACAGCCTGGCCGCCACCCCGGGCCGGTCGGGGACCCCGGTCACGGTGACCTTGGCCTCCGACACGTCGTGGGTCACCGCCGTGACGACAGCCTGCTCCATGGTTCGGTCCTCCTCGACGACCCAGGTACCCGGCTCCCAGGTGAAGCTCGAGCGTACGTGCAGGGGCACGCGGTGGTTGCGGGCGAACTCGACCGACCGGAGGGCGAGCACCCGGCCCCCGGTGGCCGAGATCTCGAGCATCTCCTCGTAGCTGACCCGGCCCAGCCTCTTGGCGTCGGGGACGATCCGGGGATCGGCGCTGAACACGCCGGGCACGTCGGTGTAGATCTCGCACACGTCGGCGCCGAGCGTCGCGGCCAGGGCCACGGCCGTCGTGTCGGACCCGCCCCGCCCGAGGGTGGTCACGTCACGCTCGACCGACATCCCCTGGAAGCCGGCGACGACGGGGACACCGCCCGTGCCCAGCGTGGCGCGCAACCGGTCGCCCCGGACCTCGACGATCTTGGCCCGGGTGTGCGCCGTGTCGGTGATGATGCCGGCCTGGCTCCCGGTGTAGGAGGTCGCCTCGACGCCGAGCTCGGCGAGGGCCATGCAGAGCAGGGACATCGAGATCCGCTCCCCGGCGCTGAGCAGCATGTCGATCTCGCGGATGGGCTGGACCGCGCTCACGTCGGCCGCCAGCCGGACCAGGTCGTCGGTGGACTTGCCCATGGCGCTCACCACCACGACCACGTCGTCGCCCGCCCGGCGGGTCCTGGCCACGTGGTCGGCCACGGCCCGGATCCGGTCGGCGTCGGCGACCGAGGTCCCACCGAACTTCTGCACCACCAGTGGCATGATCCGGCAAGGCTACCGGGGGGCTCCGGCCATCCCCCCTGGGGCCGCCGGCGATCCGTGCCCCGACCCCGGCGGTCGCCGAGTCCCGACCGAGTCGCCGCCGATCTCCGGGCCGCTCGGGCCGGTTCCTCGGCGCCGGCCCTCCGACGCCGCGTCGGCGCCACAATCCGGGCGCCACAAACATAAGGTGGCGACGCCGGTGCGCAAGGGGCGACCGGCTACCCTTTGGCCCCGTGTCCCAAGAGAAACGGCAGCGCCAGAAGGCAGGGCGCCAAGCTCGGCTGGAGGCCGAGCAGAAGCTTCGAAAGCGCAAGCAGAACATCCGGCGGCTCGTCACCGTCGCCATCGTGGCCGTCATCGTGGTCGGCCTCTCCTATCTGATCTTCAAGCCGTCCGGCTCCAAGTCGGCCACCACTTCCTCGACGACGGCCAAGTCGTCCACCACCGCCCCGCCCCCGGCCGGCGGCTCGGGCAACACGTCGCCCAGCGCCATCACCACGTCGGCCGACTGCCCCGCCGACCTGCACGCCACACTCAACAAGCCCTCGTTCAGCACGCCGCCGATGACCATCGACCCGTCCAAGACCTACACCGTCACGGTCACCACCGACGTCGGCCCCTTCACCATGCAGCTCGATCCCAAGACGGCCCCGAAGGCCACCAACAGCTTCGTCTTCCTGGCCGACCAGCACTTCTTCGATTGCATCGTGTTCCACCGGGTCATCCAGTCCTTCATGGACCAGACCGGCGATCCCACCGGATCCGGCAGCGGCGGGCCCGGCTACCAGTTCACGGAAGCCGGACCGGGACCGGCCAATCCCCAGTACCCGATCGGTTCGGTGGCCATGGCCAACTCCAACAACCCCGCCACCACCAACCCCACCACCAACGGCAGCCAGTTCTTCGTCGTGACGGGCACCGAGGGCGAGGGCCTGGCACCCGACTACACCCTGTTCGGCAAGGTGACCTCGGGCATGAGCGTGCTCAACAAGATCAATGCCGACGGGGCACCGGCGACGAACAGCGCCGGAACTCCCGCCAAGCTGCATCGCATGATCTCGGTCAAGGTCGCGGTGTCCTGATCGCCACGTCGGTACTGACCCGACAGCTCTTCTCGAGCAGCCTCCTCGACGGCCATTCTCGACAACCATTCTCGACCGCTGCTCCCCGACAACCCTCCTCGACACACCGAAAGGACCTGCGATGAACCCTGACATCCCGGCTGCCGACGGCTCCAGCCCTCAGAACCGACGATTCGATGCCCCACCCCCCATGATCATCGACCCGGCCAAGCGCTACAGCGCCGAGATGACGACGTCGAAGGGATCGATGACGATCGCCCTCGACGCCGTCGGAGCACCGAAGACGGTCAACAACTTCGTGTTCCTCTCCCGTTGGCACTACTACGACGGGATCGTCTTCCACCGGATCATCCCCGGGTTCATGGCTCAGGGCGGGGACCCGGAAGGGTCGGGACGCGGCGGTCCCGGGTACCGGTTCGACGACGAGCTGCCCGCCGCCGGCCGGTACGAGGTGGGATCGGTGGCGATGGCCAACGCCGGCCCCAACACCAACGGCAGCCAGTTCTTCATCGTGAGCGGTCCTGACGGCTGCTCCCTTCCGCCCAACTACTCGCTGTTCGGCAAGGTGGTCAAGGGTCTCGACGTGGTCCAGGCCATCGAGTCGGTCGGAAGCCGGTCGGGGGCGCCGTCGGAGAAGGTCACGATCGAGTCGGTCACCATCGACGAAGCCGAGTAGCCGGACGGACCGACGGCGGC
The DNA here is from genome assembly GCA_963764555.1 of uncultured Acidimicrobiales bacterium. GTDB lineage: Bacteria > Actinomycetota > Acidimicrobiia > Acidimicrobiales > RAAP-2 > Bog-756. The sequence continues at coordinate 978,365 of CAVXSW010000005.1, read as the reverse complement.
TCGGGGAGACGGGCCGAGCCCGGGAGCCGCTCCGGCTCAGCCGGGCAGCGCGCCAAGGCCCGCCTCGGCCCGGGCGCCGTCGAGGAAGACGACCACCTCGCCGACCCCGGAGGATCGCCACCGCCCATCGGGGTCGCGGATGAGGGCCGTCCGCTCGGGGATCCCGGCCACCGGCGTGCCCGCCGGAGCGAGCTGGACCGAGCGATGGAGCTTCTCGCCGTGCTCGTCCTCGTGCACGTCCCCGAAGTGGGGCACCACGGCGATGCCCGAGAGCAAGCCGAGGCCGATGGTGAGCCCGCCGCCTCGGGCGTCGACCATCGGGTCGGTCAGCGCCATCGCAGCCCCCGATGTACCGACGATCACTGCGCCGTTGTGCCAGGCCTCGAGCAGTGCCGCCCACACCTTGGAGTTCTTGAGCACGCTGCGGATGTGCATCGGCGAGCTGCCAGCCACGTACACGAGGCGGGCGCGGCTCATGACGGCAGCCGCTCCGGTGTCTTCGGCGTCCGCCACGCGCCAGGACCATGAGACCTTCGACGCTCGCCCCGAACGAGGAGAACCACTCGCCGGCGCGGACGACGAGCCGCTCGGGGCGTTCGTAGGCGGCGGCGGTCGGCAGCACCAGCACCTCGTCGGACCCCGACGCGGCAAGAAGGTCGGCGTCGAAAGCGCACCCCTCTCGCCACTCGCCTCCCCCCACCAGCGCGAGCACTCCCCGGGATTCGCTCATCAGCAAACTGTAGAGGCCGTCCTCACCGGACCGGTTCAGGATCGGCTGGAGGGACCCGCGGTGGTCAGTGGGTCCGGCCCCCCTCGGTGGGGGCAGCGCGCCGCATCAGGCGCCCCATCGATTCACAGACCTCGGTGGCCAGGGCCAGCGCATCGGGCACGATGCCCATGTGCATGAACCCGTGCACCTGGTCCTCGTATCGGCGGTGCTCGACGGCGACCCCGGCACGGCGGAGGCTCTCGGCGTAGTGCTCGCCGTCGTCCCGGAGCGGATCGAAACCGGCCGTGACCACGAGCGCCGGGGCCAGCCCGCCGAGGTCGGGGGCCAGCAGGGGCGACGCCCGCGGGTCCTCCCAGTCGGCCCGATCCGGCAGGTAGTGGTCCCGGTAGGCCTCCATGGCCGACCGGGTGAGCAGGAACCCCTCTTCGAGCGACCGCATCGAGTCGAATCCGAGGCGGGCGTCCACCACCGGGTAGACGAGGCCCTGGGCCACCGGGGGAGGCGCCGTTCGACCCGTCTCGGTGCCGGGCCCACCGGGGGATGTCCCTCCGCCGCCCGCCGGACCACGCCCGGATCCGGCCGGGTCAGCTGGGCCACCACGGCGGCGAGGTTCGCGCCGGCGCTGTCACCCATCACCCCGATGCGATCCGCCGACACGCCGAGCTCCTCGCTGTGCCGGTGGACCCAGGCGTAGGCGGCCATGGCGTCCTCGACGGCAGCGGGGAAGGGATCCTCGGGAGCCAGCCGGTAGTCGACCGCCACCACCAGGCAGCCGCTGGCGACGGTCAGGATGCGGCACAGGGCGTCGTGGGTGTCGAGATCGCCGGTGACCCACCCGCCGCCGTGGAAGAAGACGAGAGCCGGCAGACGATCCCGGCCGTCGGGCGACGCGTCGATGCCGGAGCCGAACCGGCGGTAGACGCGCATCCCGATGGGCGGCGCGCCGGCGGGCCCGGGAACGACCCGGCCCGACACGTGGACGTCGGTGCGCACGGGCATGGCGATACGGGTCGAGCGCCGGAGCTCCCGGCGGAGGGCCGCAGGGTCGAACGACTCGGCACGTTGGTTCTCGCCGGATCCTCCGAACCGTTCGGTCACCGCCAGCAGGGCCTGGACGCCCGGGTTCAGCACGCGCCCCTCGCGCTCGACGGGCCGGCCCGAGCCGAGCAGCCCGAGCACGAGCTCGGGACGGCGCAGCGGGCCGGCCAGAGCACGCGTCACCAGCGACCACCGCTCGTTGGCGCGTTGGGCTCGCCGGTCGTAGAGGTTGTTCCGACGTCCCCACGCCCACCGATCCGGCGACCTGATCCCAGCTGCGGGCATGCCGGCGGCGATCTGGTCGTGACCTTCGGCGTCCGACATCGGCTCCCCCGCCGGCCCCGACGCCCCCCGAGGCGGCCCCGGCGACCGGCGCGTTCCGGCGGCGCTGCGGTCATCGCCTGCGACGCGCCCTTGGGTCCGTCCGGGCTTCACGCCCGTGGCGGAATGCTTCGCGCCCGACGACTGGCCGGTGCGGCCGGGACGTTCGGACTTGCCGGCGCGGCCGGGTCGGTCGGACTTGCCGGCTCGGTCGGACTTGCCGGGTCGGTCGGACCTGCCGGGTCGGTCGGACCTGCCGGCTCGGCCGGATCGGTCGGGAGAAGGCTTGGCCCTCGTCCGTCCCGACCCGGTTCCGCGGCCCGCCGTCGTGGCGATCCCTGACCGCTTGGTGCCCCGGGGCTCGTCGGTCCGGCTGGACCGCTGGGTGCGTCCGGGCTGGACGGCTCGGCCGGACCGGTCGGCAGCGCTGGAGCGGTCGGCTTCGCTGGAGCGGTCGGCAGGGCTGGAGCGCGCGGCAGGGCTGGAGCGGTCGGCAGGGCTGGAGCGGTCGGCGCCCGAGGACTCGTCGGTCGGCGGCCCGACCCCGATCCCCCTGGCCGGTACGTCGGCCGCAGGGACCGATCCGTCGGACGTGTCGCTCTCCATCCACCCCATGGTGTTCGGTCGAGGCGTCAGAAGGCAAACGACCTTGGACCGGTGCGCGGGGTATGGCGGTAATCGGAAGTTCCGTGCCGGTCGATCGCCACCGGCCTGGGCGTTGACACTCGGACCCCGTTAGCATCCGTTCCCATGCCAATCACCCGCGTAGGAATCGTCGGATCGGGGATCATGGGATCGGGCATCGCCGAAACCGCAGCGGTCAGCGGTTTCGAGGTCGTGCTCCGGTCCCGCAACCAATCGACTGCGGATGCCACCGTGGCTGCCCTCGAGAAGTCCCTCGATCGCCAGGTGGAGAAGGGCAAGAAGACCCAGACCGAACGGGACGAGGCACTGGCCCGGGTGACCCCGACCTCGGAGCTGACGGCGTTGAAAGACTCCGATCTGGTCATCGAGTCGGTCATCGAGGACCTGGCCGTGAAGAAGGAGCTCTTCAACGAGCTGGACCGCATCACCGGCGAATCCACCATCCTGGCCACCAACACGTCGACGCTCCCGGTCATCGAATTGGCCATGCAGACCGGGCGGCCCGACCGGGTGTGCGGAGTCCATTTCTTCAATCCCGCACCGGTGATGGAGCTGGTGGAGCTGGTCCGGCCCTTGACGGCCTCCGACGAGACGCTCGCCGCGGCCCGGACGTTCGCCGAAGCCTGCGGCAAGACGCCGGTCGAGGTGAAGGACCAGGCCGGATTCATCGTCAACGCCCTCCTCTTCCCCTATCTCAACAACGCCGTCCGCCTCTACGAGCAGGGGGTGGCGTCCGTCGCCGACATCGACACCGCCATGAAGGGCGGGTGCGGGTTCCCGATGGGCCCCTTCGCCCTGTTGGACCTGGTGGGACTGGATACCTCGCTGGCCATATTGGATGCGCTGTACGAGGAATTCCGTGATCCGAACTACGCCGCGGTCCCCCTGCTCAGGCGGATGGTCGCCGCCGAGATGCTGGGTCGCAAATCAGGGCGCGGCTTCCACGACTACCAGAAGCGCTAGCCGCGGCATCGGCCTGGGCGGCGTGGCTCGAGGGTGCGACGCCGGGACCCGAGCGGGGCAAGAATGGTGGGATGACCGACGTAGCAGCAGCCGGTATCCCCGGTAGCGATCCGGCGGGCCGGACCAGGGACGGCCGGGTGGACGAGGAGGGCACGGCCTCACGGGACCGGCCGTGGGTGATGCGCACCTACTCCGGACATTCCACGGCCAAGGCCTCGAACGAGCTGTACCGGACGAACCTGGCCAAGGGGCAGACCGGCCTGTCGATCGCCTTCGACTTGCCCACCCAGATCGGCTACGACCCCGATTCACCCGAGGCGGCCGGCGAGGTGGGGAAGGTCGGCGTGCCGGTCGCCCACCTCGGCCACATGCGCCAGCTCCTCGACCAGATCCCCGTCGAGTCCATGAACACCTCCATGACCATCAACGCCACGGCGGCCTGGTTGCTGGGTCTGTACATCGCCAACGCACAGGACCGAGGCGTGGACCCGAAGGTGCTGGCCGGAACGACACAGAACGACATCGTGAAGGAATACCTCTCCCGCGGCACCTTCATCTTCCCGCCCCGGCCGAGCCTGCGGCTCACCGTCGACACCATCGCCTACACGGTGCGCGACGTTCCCAAGTGGAACCCGATCAACGTCTGCAGCTACCACCTGCAGGAGGCCGGAGCGACCCCGGCCCAGGAAGTCGCCTACGCCCTCGCCACCGCGCTCGGCGTCCTCGACGCCGTGCGCGAATCGGGGCAGATCCCCGAGGGCGAGTTCCCGGCGGTCGTAGGCCGCATCTCCTTCTTCGTGAACGCCGGAGTGAGGTTCGTGGAGGAGACCTGCAAGATGCGGGCCTTCACCGACTTGTGGGACCGGATCTGCACCGAGCGCTACGGCGTCGCCGATCCGAAGCTGCGCCGGTTCCGTTACGGGGTCCAGGTCAACTCCCTCGGCCTCACCGAAGCGCAGCCGGAGAACAACGTGCCGCGCATCGTGCTCGAGTCGCTCGGGGTCACACTGTCCAAGCGTGCCCGGGCCCGGGCCATGCAGCTCCCGGCCTGGAACGAGGCGCTCGGGCTCCCCCGCCCCTGGGATCAGCAATGGTCGCTCCGGATCCAGCAGATCCTGGCCTTCGAGTCCGATCTCCTCGAGTACGGAGACATCTTCGACGGATCGAAGGTCATCGAGAACAAGACGGCGGAGCTGGCCGCCGCGGCATCGGCGGAGCTCGAAGACGTGCTGGGAATGGGAGGTGCCTTCGAGGCGATCGACGAGCTGAAGGCGCGCCTGGTCGGCAGCCAGGCCGAGCGGGTCCGGCGCATCGAGACGGGCGAGCTCAAGGTCGTCGGCATGAACTGCTTCACCGAGACGGCCGATTCGCCTCTCACCCCGGTGGCCGACCCGCAGACGGGAACGCCCCCCATCGGTGCCATCCTCCGGGTGGATCCGGCCGTCGAATCGGAGCTTCGCGCCGACGTGGAAGCCTGGCGCGCCAACCGGGACCAGGCCGCGGTGACCCGGGCGCTCGACGACCTCAAGCGCGCCGCCGAGGGCCCCGACAACGTCATGCCCGCCACCATCGCCTTGGCCCATGCCGGGGGTACGACCGGAGAGTGGGCGAACGCCCTGCGTCAGGTGTTCGGGGAGTACCGGGCCCCTACCGGGGTGAGCGGCGGAGTCGGGCACCGCGGGGCCGAGTTCCGGACGGTGGCCGACCGGTCCCGCGCCCTGGCCGCCGGTGCCGGCGGTCCACCCCGTCTGCTGGTGGCCAAGCCCGGGCTGGACGGCCATTCGAACGGCGCCGAGCAGATCGCCGTCGCGGCACGCGATGCCGGGTTCGAAGTCGTCTACCAGGGCATCCGGCTGTCACCGGCGGAGATCGCCGCCGCCGCACGCGACGAGGACGTCGACATCGTCGGCATCTCCATCCTGTCGGGCTCCCATCTCGAGCTGGTGCCCGAGATCGTCGATCGATTGCGCGCCGCCGGGGTGGACGTACCCGTCGTGGTGGGCGGCATCATCCCCCCCGAGGACGCCGACATCCTGGTGGGCAAAGGCGCGGCCCGGGTCTACACGCCCAAGGACTTCGAGATCGGTCGCATCATGGAGGATCTGCTCACCCTGGCCGAACGCCGGCGCGCTGCGTCATAGGGGCCGCGCCGCGTCGTAAGGACGCGCCGCGTTATGAGGGCGCCGCGTCACGTGGACGGCGTCAGCGACTCGAGCACCGCCGACATCCGCTCCGAGTAGCGGACACCCAGGTCGGAGAAATCGGCGACCTCGTCCTCTCGCACCACGAGCCCCCGCGACGGTGAGACCCAGAGGTCAGTGGTGCTCACCCCGATGTCGAACCGGAGAACGAGACGGACCCGGACGGAGGGGACGCTCCGGCCGCCGACATCGACCGATTCCCGGCCCTGGACGAGGCCGTCAGCCCTCACGGCCATGGCGGGGCTCTTCTGGTGACAGACGGAGGACCAGTGCCGGCCGTCGGTCGGAGCCGGTGGTACCAGGTAGGTCGTCGCCGGGCAACTGATCACCGACGTGGAGGACGTCCCGCCGATCTGCACTTCGGTGGTGAAACCGGTGGCGATCAGCGAACCGCCCGGCCCCGAGCACACCGAGGTCTTCTCCGAATGCTGGACGATGGGGACCCAGTCCACCGAGCTGCACCCGGCCGGGCCGTCGGCCGTCACCATTTCGGTGCGCGCCGGGAACGGTCGCGCCGTACCGGGCAGGCTCAAGCTCTCGCCTCCGGAGGTGCGGTAGGAGTAGACCCCGGGAGACAGCGCCCGGGCGGGACCGGGCCGGACGGGACCGTTCGTCCGCTCGCTCCGGTAGAGGCGGAGGGCATCGCCCAGGGTGACCGGTGAGCTCGTCGAGCGCACGAACACCAACCAGACGGCCCCGCCCGCCGCCAGCACCAGCACGGTCCCGAGGACGAGCACGCTTCCGAGCCGGTGATGCCCGAGCCACGACCACAGGTGCACGTCGGTCATGGTACGTATGTACAAGACATTTGTGCAAGCCGTCGACTACCCTGGTCATCCGTGCCGACCGACAACCGTGCGGCCCTTCTCAAGGGCGCCCGCATCTGCATCGAGCAGATCGGCTACGCCCGGACGACGGCGAGGGACGTGGCCAACGCGGCGGGGGTGAGCCTCGGTGCCATCGGCTACCACTTCGGCTCGAAGGAGCAGCTGCTCAACGAGGCCATCGCCGAGGGGTTCCACGACTGGATCGCCACGTTTGCCGGCCTGATCGGCGATGCCGAACCTGGAGATCCCGAACCTGGCGGTTCCGAGGGGATCGACGGCCTGGTCGGCCGGGCCGTTCCCGAGCTCTACCGGCTGATGGAGGGAAGCCGCCCGCTGCTGGTCGCCTACATCGAGGCGTTGGCCCAAGCCGAGCACGTGCCGGTGCTCCGGGCTCAGCTGGCTGAGCAGTACCGGCAGTCCCGAGCCGTGGCGACCGAGATGATCACGGCCGCCGTCGGCCCCCGCCTACGCGCCGCAGGACCGGACCCGGCCACCCTCAGCTCGCTGCTCATCGCACTCGTCGACGGGCTGGTCATGCAGTACCTGGTCGACCCCGGGGCGACTCCGGACGCGGCGGACCTGCTCACCCTCTACCGCACCAGCGTGGGCGTCACCGGGGCTCTCCGGCCCGAATCCGGGAGTCCGGGCACTTGAGCGTCCGGGCAGGGGTCACGGGTCAGTGGTGCGTTCGGTCGGTGGTGCGTTCGGTCGGTGGTGCGTTCGGTCGGCGGTGCGTTCGGCGGGTGCGTCACACGCGCGGGCGGTCCCGCCGTACCGTGGCCGGCCTCGACCACCAGCGACCGCTGAACCTCCAAGCCGGCAGCGTGGTCTGCTCCTCGGCCACCACCACCCGCGGTCTCGGCCAGACCTGATCGACCGCCGCGGCAATGACGGCGAGGACCTCGGGCTCGATGTCCGGCCGCCGAGCGATGTCCGGCCGCCGAGCGATGTCCGATCGCCGAGCGGCGTCCGGGCTGCGAGCAATGTCCGGGCTGCCGTCGGCCTCGCCGGCCACGGTCACAGGGGCATGTTCCCGTGCTTGCGCTTGGGCAGGTCTTCGTGCTTGGAGACCAGCAGGGCCAGGCCCCGTACCAGGACCCGCCGGGTATCAGCCGGGTCGATGACATCGTCGACGTATCCACGCTCGGCGGCGGCGTAGGGATTGGCGTAGCGCTCGGTGTACTCCTCCACCAGCTCTTTGCGGCGGGCGACCGGATCGTCTGCTTCGGCGAGGTCACGGCGGTAGACGATCTCGACTGCGCCCTCCGGCCCCATCACGGCCAGTTCGGCCGACGGCCAGGCGTAGGCGAGGTCTGCCCCGATCGATTTCGAGTTCATGACCACGTAGGCCCCGCCGTAGGCCTTCCGGGTGATGATCTGGATGCGAGGGACGGTGGACTCGCAGTAGGCGTAGAGGAGCTTGGCGCCGTGGCGGATGATCCCGCCGTACTCCTGGTCCGTGCCGGGCATGAACCCCGGCACGTCGACGAAGGTGATCAGCGGCACGTTGAACGCGTCGCAGGTGCGGACGAACCGGGCGCCCTTCTCGGATGCCTCGATGTCGAGAACGCCCGCCAGCATCTGGGGTTGGTTGCCGACGATGCCCACCGATCGCCCGTCGATCCGGCCGAACCCGCACACCAGGTTCATCGCCCAGTGGTGGTTGACCTCGAAGAACTCGCCGTCGTCGATCACCGCCTCGATGACCTTCTTCATGTCGTAGGGCTGGTTGGGCGAGGCGGGCATCAGCTCGATGAGCTCGGGGGTCACCCGTTCGGGGTCGTCGCCGGTGGCGACGACCGGTGCCTCTTCCAGGTTGTTCGACGGCAAGAAGCTGAGCAGATAGCGGACGTCGTCCAGACATGCCTTCTCGTCCGGCGCCACGAAGGCGGCCACGCCGGACTTGCTGGCGTGGCTCATGGCGCCGCCGAGCTCCTCGAGGGTCACGTCCTCGCCCGTCACCGTCTTCACCACGTCGGGACCGGTGATGAACATGTGGCTGGTGCCCTGGACCATGAAGATGAAGTCCGTCATGGCCGGGCTGTACACCGCACCGCCGGCGCACGGACCGAGGATCACGCTCACCTGGGGAATGACCCCGGACGCCTCGGCATTGCGGTGGAAGATGCCGCCGTAGGAGTGGAGGGAGACCACACCCTCTTGGATGCGCGCCCCGGCGCCGTCGTTGAGGCCGATCATCGGCACGCCGATGGAGGAGGCGAGGTCCATCACCTTGTGGATCTTTTCGGCGAAGACCTCGCCGAGAGCGCCGCCGAACACCGTGAAGTCCTGGCTGAACACGCAGACCCGCCGGCCGTCGATGGTGCCGAAGCCGGTGATGACCCCGTCGGTGTAGGGCCGGTTCTCCTCGAGCCCCATGCCGTGGGCCCGGTGCCGGGCCAGCATGTCGAGCTCCTGGAAGGAGCCCTCGTCGAGCAGGTAGTCGATCCGCTCGCGGGCGGTCATCTTGCCTTTGGCGTGGTGCCTTTCGACGGCGCGGGGCGATCCCGCGTTCCGCGCCTGTTCGCGCCGCCCGGCCAACTCCTCGAGGCGCTGAGTCATCGGGTGATCCATGGATGGGAGGCTACCGGGCGTCGCCGGCCCGGAGCGTCACCAGGGTCCGCCGGGCCCGCTCCGGCTGGACCGGGCCGCCGTCACGCGGCAAGCCGGCGCCGGGCATCGGACGGGAGATCCGCCCCGGGCGGGCCGCGACAACGAGGTGGCGCCGGGAACGGAGTGTCGGGGGCTCAGCGGGCGCTGTTGACCCAGTGCGGCCCGCACCACACGTAGGCGACCGACCCGGGCGGTCCGCTCCGCAGGTACGGAGCGGCGCTCTTGCCCACGTAGCGGCCCTCGAGCTCGACGTCACGGGTACCGACAAACGAGTAGCGCACCGCCTGGCGCGCCCCGGTCCCACCCGGAGCCGAGCCGGCCTCGCCCGGCTCCTCCGCCTCCCACCGGTCCAGCCGATAGACCGAGTCGACCAACTCGCCGGCGACGACCACCGCCCATTTGGGTGCTCGGGGCGCGGTCACGTCCACCCACCGGCGGCCGATCCGCCAGCCATGGCGCACCCGACCGTAGGAGGTGTCGGCGCCGGGAGGCACACGAAGGAGGACGACCTGATGACCACGCTTGAACTTCGCTCGCTTGGTCAGCAGCAGGCCCACCTCCGCTGCCGACCGGCGCTGGCTATCGCCGGACGGCCGGCCCGCCAGCCCGAGCAGGTCGTGGGCCGCCGCCTCGACCGTTGCCGCGACATCCGGTTCGAGCCCGTGGCGCAGGATGTCGATGCGCACCCTCCGGCCCGACCTCTCGACCCGGCGGATCCGCTCGAGCTCGGAGAACTCGTCCCGTCCGCCAGCGGGTTCCTCGCCCGGACCGGCGGACGTGCGGTGTTGCCGGGCCGCCCGTACGTGATCGAAGCAACGATCGTCTTGGCCGCGCCCCACGAAGAAGGGCTTGCCGGTGCGCGGGTCGACGAGCAGGTACACGTAGGACTTGAGCCGGGCCCGGACCGCGGGTGCGAAGGACTCGACTCCGTCGGCGCTCAGGCCGTCGGGCTCGGCCTGGCGATCGTCACCGCGCCGGCTCTCGGTCGTTGGAACCGACGGCACGGGCACCGGTTCGACGGCTCCGTCCGGGAGCTCGATCGAGGGGACCGGAACCGGCGGGGTGTCCTGCTCGGTGCGGGCCGGGATACTCGGGACGCCGATCGACGGGCTCGTCGACGGGCTCGCTCCGGGCAGGGAGCGCCCGGGTGCGCCGGGCAGGGAGCGCCCGGGTGCGCCGGGCGCGGCCGCGGGTGTGCTGTCCACCCGGGCCGCTTATTCCTCGACCAGCTCGATCAAGGTGCCGAAGGCGCCTTTGGGATGGACGAACGCAACCGTGGTGCCGCGCGATCCGGGCCTCGGGGCCTGGTCGATCACCGAACCGCCGTGGTCCTTCACCGACTGGAGGGCCTTCCCGCAGTCGTCCACCCGGTACCCGACATGGTGGATGCCCTCCCCCCGGCTGGCCAGGTACTTGGCCACCGGCGAATCGTCCCTGATCGGCGTGAGCAGCTGGACGTAGCTGTCGGCCACCTTGAGCAGGGCTTCCTCCACGCCGTCGGACTCGATGCGCTCGCGGTGGCTGACCTCGGCCCCGAACGTCTCGGCGTAGTAGGCGACGGCGGCATCGAGGTCCCGCACGGCGATGGCGACGTGGTCGATCTCGGTGAGCAGGGGCTCGGTCACACCACCGCTCATGCTTCGTGCCGGCGGAACAAGGTGATCCGGTCCTCGCCCACCCGGGCGCGCAGCTCGGGGTCCTCGATCCCGAGGCCTTCCTCCGGAGCGAGGCAGAGGACCCCGATCTTGCCCTCGTGGAGGTTCTGGTGCACCTGCCAGGCGGCGTCTCCCACGCCGTCCAGCGTGTGCAGAGCGGAGAGCGGCGGGAGGATCTTCCCCTCACAGACGAGCTGGTTGGCGTCCCAGGCTTCGCGATAGTTGGCGAAGTGGGACCCCTTGATGGTCTTGAGCTTCATCCACAGATGACGGTTGTCGTACTCGACCATGTAGCCCGAGGTGGCGGCACAGGTGACCACGATCCCGCCCCGCTTGGCGGCGAACACCGATGCCCCCATGGTCTGGCGCCCGGGATGCTCGAACACGATGTCGACGTCGTCGCCCACCAGCGCCCGGATGTCCTTGCCCAGTCGGCGCCATTCGGACTCGTCCTGGGTGTGCTCGTCCTTCCAGAAGCGGTAGTTGGCCGCCTTGCGGTCGATCACCGCCTCGACACCGAGATCGTTGAGGAGCTCGACCTTCTGCGGCGACGACACCACGCCGACCGGCGTGCCTCCCCCGTTCATCACGTACTGCACGGCGTACGAACCGAGACCGCCGGACGCCCCCCAGACCAGGACCTTGTCCCCCTGCTTGACCTGTGCCCCGTTTTTGGAGACCAGCATGCGGTAAGCGGTGGAATTGCAGAGGGCGTTGACAGCCGCCTCCTCCCAGGTGAGATGGGCCGCCTTGGGCATCAGCTGGTTGGCCTTCACCAGGGCGAGGTCGGCCAGCCCTCCGAAATTGGTCTCGAACCCCCAGATCCGTTGGTTGTCGGCGAGCATGGAGTCGTCGTGGGCGCTCGGGCTCTGGTCGTCGACGTAGTTGCAGTGGATCGTCACCCGGTCGCCCGGATGCCAATTGCGGACGGCCGAACCGGTGCGGAGGACCACCCCCGACGCGTCGGAGCCCACGATGTGGTAGTCGAGCGCATGGCGCTTGCCCCACCGGCTCTCCTTGCCCAGCCGGTCGAGGAACCCGAACGTCGGAAGCGGCTCGAAGATCGAGGTCCAGACGGTGTTGAAATTGATGGCACTGGCCATCACGGCCACGTATGCCTCGTCCGGGGCCAGCTCGGGCAGCGCCACCTCGCCGACGTGGATCGACTTCCTCGGATCCTTGTCGCCGGACTCGAGCCCCTCGAACATGTCCACTTCGTCGCGGCGGACGTACGCGGCCCGGTAGGCGTCGGGGAGCGGCATGGCACCGAGCTCCTCGCCGGACGCGCCCGCCTGGATGGCTGAGAGAAACTCCTGCATGGGTTGCGAGGTTAGCCCGACCGATCGCCGCGGATCGGACCCGGCTGGGGTGTCTCGGGGCCTCGGCGCAGGTGGTGGCCGCGGTGGTCGGGCTCGGTGGTAGGGCTCGGTGGTCGGCAGCTCGGGCTCGGGCTCGGTGGTCGAGTGCGGTGGTCGGGCTCGGTAGGCGCCGGCTGGTCGGGCTCGGTGGTCGGGTTCGGGGCGAGCCCGTATCATGGACCGGGTCGTGGCGGCCCGTGTGGATCGCCCGCCTGATCAGGCCAGCAGGCCGCGGAGGTCGACATGTCCGGAACCGTCATCGTCTCAGGAGCCCGTACGCCGATCGGCAAGCTGTCGGGGGCGCTCGGCGGGTTCGCCGCCGCCGAGCTGGGCGGCTTCGCCATCGCCGCTGCGCTCGACCGAGCCGGCGTCAAGCCCGAGCAGGTCGACTACGTCCTGATGGGACAAGTGATCCAGGCCGGTGCAGGCCAGATCACCGCCCGCCAGGCGGCGGTCAAGGCGGGCATCCCCATGGACGTGCCGGCCACCACCGTCAACAAGGTCTGCCTGTCGGGCCTCAACGCCATCTACCTCGCCGACCTGCTGATCAACGCCGGCGAAGCCGAGATCGTGGTGGCTGGAGGGATGGAGTCGATGACCCAGGCCCCCTACCTGCTTCCCGGGGCGCGTGCCGGTTACCGACTGGGGGACGGCACTCTCGTCGACTCCATGATGTACGACGGGCTGTTCTGCGCGTTCGACAACTGCGCCATGGGGCTCGGGACCGAGCAGTACAACGGAGCCGACGGCGTCTCCCGCGAGCGCCAAGATGCCTTCAGCGCACTCTCCCACGAGCGCGCCGCAGCAGCGGCGAAGGAAGGACGGTTCGCCGACGAGATCATCCCGGTGAACGTGCCGCAGCGGAAGGGTGACCCGCTCGTCGTCGACACCGACGAAGGCGTGCGGCCCGAGACGACGGCCGAGTCGCTCGCCAAGCTGCGACCCGCCTTCGACAAGAACGGCACCATCACCGCCGGGAACGCCTCCCAGATCTCCGACGGCGGTGCGGCGGTCATCGTGATGTCGAAGGCCAAGGCCGACGAGCTCGGCGTCGCCCCGCTCGGCGAGCTGGTCAGCTACGGCCAGGTCGCAGGTCCGAGCCCGTCGCTGCTCCACCAGCCGTCCCATGCCATCTCGGTGGCGCTCGACAAGGCAGGGATGGCGACGACCGACATCGACCTCTTCGAGATCAACGAGGCTTTCGCCGCCGTGGGTCTGGCCTCAGGCGACGACCTCGCCATCGGGTCGGACATCCTCAACGTGAACGGGGGGGCCATCGCCCTCGGCCATCCGGTGGGCATGTCGGGTACCCGGTTGGCCCTCACCGCCCTCATGGAGCTCAAGCGGCGCGGCGGAGGGAAGGCCGCGGTGGGTCTCTGCGGCGGGGGCGGCCAGGGCGACGCCGCCGTGCTCCGAACGCTGTAGAGCCAGCCTGCGCTGGGGCCGCGTGAGCCCCGGGGGACGAGCGGCCGCGTGGGCCCCGTGAGCCCCGGGAGACGAGCGAGCGCCGGGGATCGGTGAGCGCCGGATCCCGTGAGCGACGGGGATCGGTGCGGGCCAGGAGTCAGTGAACACCGGGGATCGGTAACGCCGGACCCGGTGAGCGCCGGGACGGGTGTTCAGCCGGGGGCCGAAGCCTCGAGCGCCTCGTGATGGATCATTCTGGCATCCCACTTCTTCTCGACGTTGCCGAGCCGCCAGTACAGGGCCGCGGCGACCCAGGTGGCGAAGAAGGCTCCGACGATGACGAAACCGGCGGTGTTGATGTTGAAGCTCGCGAAGAAGTGGAAGAACGGGTCGTTGAGGTTGGCCTCCTGACCGATGAGACCCATGATCTCGATCGTTCCGATGAAAAAGGCGACGAACACGGACAGACCCGTGATGGTCAGGTTGTAGAAGATCTTTCGGATCGGCTTTGCGAAGGCCCAGTCGTAGGCGAAGTTCATGAAGCAGCCGTCGATCGTGTCGAAGAGGCTCATCCCGGCGGCGAAGAGCACCGGCAGGGACAAGATGGCCCAGAAGGGCAGCCCGCCGGTCACCGCGTCGCCCGCCAGCACCAGCAGTGCCACCTCGGTGGCTGTGTCGAAACCGAGGCCGAAGAGGAGCCCGACCGGGTACATCTTCCAGGACCGGTCGATCCGGCGGGCGTAGCCACCGAGGAAGCGGTTCATGAAACCGCGGTTGCTGAGCTGGCGTTCCAGCTCTGCGTCGTCGAACCTCCCGGCCCGCATCATCCGGTAGACCTGCACGATCCCGATCAGGACCACCAGGTTGAGAACGGCGATGAGGTAGAGGAAACCGCCCGAGATCGATGTGCCGATCACTCCCGTTGCCTGGTGCAGGCCCGAAGAGCCGTTGCTCACCTGGGAGTCGAGGGCTCGGATGCCGAAATTGAGGAAGACGGCGAGCAGGAACACGACCGTCGAATGGCCGAGCGAGAAGAAGAACCCGACGCCGAGGGGGCGGCGACCGTCGTTGACCAGCTTTCTGGTGGTGTTGTCGATGGCGGCGATGTGGTCGGCGTCGAAGGCGTGCCGCATGCCCAGCGTGTAGGCGAGCACGCCGGTGCCGAAGCCCAGTAGGCCGGTCCTCGAGACGTGATAGTGGTGGCTCGCGGCCGCCCCGATCAGTCCCCATCCGATGACATTGAGGGAAAGGATGGCGAGGGCCATCCCGCCGACCCCGAGCCATTCCCGCGAGGACAGTCCATGGCGGAACCGTGCCAGGCGGCTCGGGCGGACCAGCTCCAGCGCCCTGTCCTGCCTCATCTCGGCTCCCACCTCATGCGGTCTCGATGGCCCTGTGCCCGGGATGGTTCCCTGCGACTGAAACCCTATGGTAACTGCGAATGGCTCGCAATAACCCCTTGGGTGGCGGCTCGGTGGCCGCGACCGGGGAGGCGCCGACGTCCGACCGACCCGGTCACCACCAGCGGGCCTGGGCCCGGACCCGATCCGGTCACCAGCAGCGGGCCTGGGCCCGGACCCGATCCGCGGATCGGTCCCGGAACCGATCCGCGGGTCGGCCTTGGGACCATCCCGCCACATCCGGGGAGTTCGCGGCGGCGCGCACCGGGCGACACCTCCCGAGAGGATCCCAAGGACGGCCGCCGACGACGTCACGCGAGAGGATCCCGAGAGAGACACCCGCCTGCCCCCAGAGTCATCCGTCCACTGTTGTGCTAGGCAGCCCCTGGGCCGATTGCGAGGTGCGATGAACGACGGGCCGCTTACTGGGGGTGACCAGCACCGGATGCAGAGGCTGCTGCTGCGGGTGGCCGTGCTGGCGATGGCTCTGTTCGCTTTGACAGCCCTGGCCGGTGGGAGCGCAGCCGGTGCGAGTGATGCTCTTGAACGGGGGGCGCGGCGGCGACCCAGGCATCCGAACGCCCATGGCGCAACAACCGAGCTCCCCGGTGACAGCGACCCCTGCCAGGATCAACGCGCTGACCGAATCTCCCGGGACCGTGTTCGCCGGAGCCGACATCGTCATCAAGATTCGATACTCCGGTGGATCGCCGCAGGATCAATTCGGCACCGTGATCACGGACACAAACGACGACTTCGATCCGTTTTCGTGTTCCGAGACGCTCGTTTCCGGAACCGCCACCCGCGGGACCGAGCAACAGACGTGCGCTGTTCCCTCCAGTGCCTACGTCGGGAACTACAGCGCTCAGGGCGTGATCTTCAATCCCGGTCCTCCACCTTCGACGATGTTCAGCGGTCCCATGGTCTCGTTCGCCGTCGTCGCGCCTCCCGCAATCGAGATCACCACGGAGGCCCTTCCGGATGCCGTTCTGTGGAGCCGGTCCAGCCATTCGAGATATTCCGCGCCGCTGGCCGCGTCGGGAGGCAACGCTCCCTACAAGTGGTCGTTGGCCGTCGGGTCGGGGCCGCTGCCACCGGGACTCAAGCTCCACCACTTGGCGGGCGTCATCTCGGGCAAGCCGATGGCGACGGGCTCCTATCGCTTCACCCTCCAGGTCACGGGCTCGAGGAGCGAGGCCAGACCACCGACCAAAGGGGTGGCGACCAGGACGCTCAGCATCACCGTCAACCCATAGGGCACCCATGCACCGGCGCCTCGTTGGGAACGGCCCGGTGCGTGACCGGCCGTCGGGTCGGCCGTGCGCGAGTCGGTGCAGACGGTCTCGTCACCCGCCTCATTCACGCTGCTTCTGCCAGTCGGCCCGGCCTTCGGGGGTGTCGATGCCGAGCCCGGGCTCCTGACCGAAGGGCGGCTGGGGCTCGAAGGTCCACTGCGGACCACGGCCCCCGGTGCCGTCTCGCCGGCGGAGGATCCAGCCTTCGTAGGTCTTGAGGAAATGATGGTGATGGCAGAGCAAGGCAAGGTTGTCGAGCTCGGTCGGGCCGCCTTCGGTGAAGGGGACCACGTGGTCCATCTCGAGCCAGGTCCTCACGTGGCAATCGGGGACGACACAGACGCGGTCCCGCTCGACGAGGGCGGTGCGGAGCGTCCGGTTGACCGTGCGCCCGAGGTGTGAGATCGCCCGGATGTCCCCGGCCCGGTGGAAGCACAGGGCGAGGAACGAGTCGTTGGCCAGATCCCGGGCCATGGCGACGGGCACCGGGCCGAGTCCGTCCACCTCGCAGATCTCGCCCCGTTCGGCCATCCCCCGCCGGAGGGCCTCGATGTCCACCCGCACCACCACCGTCGCCGGCGGGGGCCGCTCGACGAGGGCCAGCGCATCGGCCCCGGGGTCCCCGGGATCGGCTCCTCCCCGGGATCGGCCTCGGCACCGGGACCGGCGTGGTCCTCCCCGTCGGGGGCCTCACCCTCGTCGAGGTCCTCCCCGGTGTCGGGATCGGTGCTCGGGGCACCGGGACCGTCCCCCCGGGTGACGAGGGCAAAGAGGGCATCGGCCCGGAGGGCCGCCTCGGTCTCGGGCTCGGCTCCGGCCTGTCGCCGTGCCCGCCGGATGGCCTTGGCCATGGGTCCGAGGTGGGCGAGCAACTTCGCCCCCCGGTCGGCGGTGTCCCGACCCTGGTAGCAGAAGGCCCCCTCGGGGTCGGTCCACCACGAGAAGTGGCGACGGGCGTGGATGGCCCGGGTGGCAGCCACCGGGTCGGCGCCCGCCGCGCTCGCCCGGGCCCGGCGGCAGCGTTCGCGCACCTCGGCGAGGGGTTCGGCCTCGGCGCCGTCGAGGAGCTCGCGCTCGCGGGCGGGGTCGGCGATCCCCGCCCCGGTCAGCTCGGTGAGCTTGGCCTGCGAGAGGGTGCCCCGCCGCATCGTCTCCTCGGTGCCGGGCAGGGCCGACAGCCGCCGCCCCACCTCGAGGGTCCGACGGGCCTCCCCGGGGGAGACGCCGTCGAGCTCGGCGAGCAGGGTGGCCGCATCGCGGTGACCGCCCTCCTTCCAGACCCCGGTCGCCTCGATGCGCGGGGCCAGCAGTGCCTTGCCCGCCTGGACCAGTCGCTCGGCGCCGGCGAAGGACCGGTAGAGCTCACGGGCGTCGGCTCCGTCCAACCGGTCGGGATCGAGCTCGTCGACCACCGAGACGAGCCCCCCGACGATCTGTTCCAGTCGGGCGCCGAGACCGGCCCGCCGCCGGGGTCCGGCGTTGTCGCCCCCCTGGGCGGTCTCCCGTGTCGAGGCCAAAGCCATCGACGAATCCTTCCAGGAGGGTGTCTCAACACAGGAGGGCGACTCGAGCGAAGTCGGCCGTCCGCAGAGAGCGCGGCCGGGCACGACGTGGACCGGGGCCGAGATCTGCCGACGCCATGCCGACGCCATGCCGACGCCATGCCGACGCCACCGCCACGCCACGCGGGCCCGACATCGATGGGTCGACGTCGATGGGCCCGACGTCAATACGGTGGCTTGAACAGTCCCTCGAGCGAGGCACAGCCGGGCGTGACGCGTGCCCAGGACGGCGCCCGGAGGGCCAGGACGGCCATCGCACAGGTCGGGAAGCCGTGCACCTCGAGCACGGCACGGTCGCTCCCCGGCTCGTCGTCGTCGGCCCCGAACCCGGGCAGCAGCTCCCAGACGAGCTCGAACATCGTGGGGTTGTGGCCGACCACGAGGGCGGCGCCCACGCCCTCTTGGATCCCGTGCACGTAGTCGAGGACGGTCGCCGGGCCGGCACCGTAGAGCGATCGGTACGCCGCCACCGGCAGGCGACCGCCGAAGGGTGCCGCGACCAGGTCGGCGGTCTCACGGGTACGGACCGCCGCCGAGCAGATGGCGATCTCCGGCGGGGGGACATCCGCAAGCCCGAGAACAGGCCGGTCCCTGGCCAGGCGCTCCCCGAGCGCGGCGGCGTCTCGGCGGCCGCGCCCGGTGAGCGGGCGGTCGCGGTCTTCTCCGCCTCCCGGCGGCTCCGAGGCCGCTTTGCCGTGCCGGAGGATCCACAGATACCGGTCCGGTCCGGCACCCGTGGGCGACCCGGGCGTCAGCCCTCCACCCTGTCCGGCTCCACCCTGTCCGGTCCCGCCCCGGCGGGCCCCAACGGTCAGGCCTCGACCTCGCGCCGGCCCTCGAGGGCTCGGCCGAGGGTGAGCTCGTCGGCGTACTCCAGGTCGCCACCCACCGGGAGCCCGCTGGCGATCCGCGTCACCGACAGCCCCATGGGCTTGAGCAGCCGGGCCAGGTACATGGCCGTCGCTTCGCCCTCGAGGTTCGGATTGGTGCAGAGGATGACCTCTTTGACCCCTTCGCTGTCGACCCGCTCGAGCAGCTCGCGGATGCGCAGCTGGTCGGGGCCGATGCCCTCGATGGGATTGAGGGCGCCCTGGAGCACGTGGTACTTGCCCGAGAACTCGCCGGTCTTCTCCACCGAGACGATGTCCCGGGGATCCTCCACCACGCAGACCGACGTCGCCTCGCGCCGGTCGTCGGCGCAGATGGCACACAGGCCCCCCTCGGCCACGTTGAAGCACCGCGGGCAGAGCGTCATGCGCTCCTTCACCGCCACGATGGCGCCGGCCAGGCGCAGGGCGTCCTCGGGGGCCACCCGCAGCAGGTGGAAGGTGATGCGTTGGGCCGACTTGGGACCGATTCCCGGGAGGCGCCCCAGCTCGTCGATGAGCGCCTGGAGAGGACCCGAGAAGACCGCCATCTAGGTCACCTCCTCGGCGCCGGGGAAGGCCTGGAGCACCCGGGACTGGGCCGAGTTGTCGACCACGGCGACCTCGCCGAGCTCGGACTCGTCGAACGAGGACAGGTCGTCGTACTCGTCCCCCGGGCCCCGGTCCGCCCCAGACTCGTCAGCCATGGCCGGCTCCGGCGCGACCCGGTTCCCTCGGCGCTCCTCCGGTGCCCCGGCCAGGTCGAGGGATCCGGATTCGGGAGAACCGCCGGTTCCCGGTTCGCCGGCTCCGGGAGGAGCGGTGATCGCGGCGGCACCCGGTCCGTCCGGCGGGCGGTCCCCCGACGGCTGCCCACCCCCCGACACGGGCCGGGTGGGACGACCTCGTCCGCCGGGACCGGTGCTCGGGCGCTCGGTGCGCGGAGCGGGAGCCGCGCCTTCGGCGGGGGGACCGGCAAGCGGGCCCTCGGCGCCCGGATCGACCACGAGGTCGAGCACGATCCGGCACTCGAAGTGGTCGGCGAGGGCCCCTTCCACCTCGGGACGGAGCTCCTCGCAACGGACGCGGTGGATCTCGTTGGGCAGGCCGAACCGGGCGCGGTCGCCCGTGGCGCCCATGAACCGCCCGGCCTGGAAGAGCGCCTTGGCCTTCGGGCGGAGGCGCCCGATGATGTGGTCGCCCCAGGCCTGCACGAGCTGGTCCCGGTCGGGAAATCCGTCCACTGCGTCCGTCTTCTCGTCCGCCACGCCGGTCACTGCGGGGCCGGGCCCCGGCCCGGCCGGTGGCGCGTCGGTTCCTTCGGGGGCGGGCCGCTCGGGGGCGGACCGCTCGGGTGCGGGCCGCTCGGGTGTCGGGCCGCTCGGATCGGGGCCGCTCGGGCGCGGGCGTGTGTGCCGTCCCGGACCCGGGTGTCTCCGCCGGTGTCGGCCCGCTGGCCGGGCTGTTCTCCGTCTCCCCGGCCCCTGGCGTGCCGGGCGGTACCTCCGAGACGGGGGCAGGCTCTGCCGCCGCCGTCTGCCGACGGACCGCTCCGACCGTCTTCCGGCTGCCCTCGGTGGCCCGAGCTGGAACGCGCCCGGGCTCGGAGCCGGTGCCCGGCTCGGGTCCCGCCGGAGCGGACTGAGGCCCGCGCTGACCGGCCCGCCCGGTCTGACCAGCCTGCCCGGCCGGGGTCGCTTGACCGGCTTCGAGTCGCTCGATGCGGGCGAGCAGTGCCTCGGGTGTCACCTCGGCCTCGGGATGGGCCAGCCGGATGAGCGCCACCTCGAGGTTGACCCTGGGGTCGGGGGCGTCGCGCATCGAGACCTGGGCCAGACCGAGCACCTCGAGGGCCCGGACCAGGGCCGCCAGCCCCACCCGCTCGGACCGGGCCGCCAGGGCGTCGCGCTCGGAGCCGGCCACCGACACCAGCTCGGGCGCCACCAGCACCAGAAAGCCCTGCCGCAGATGGTCGAGCAGGTCCCCCGCCAGCTGCTGGGGGCCGTAGCCGGCCGCGGTGAGCTGGGCCACGGCGGCCAGGGCCCGGGCCACGTCCCGCTCGGCCAGGGACTCGACGATCTCGTCGAGCTCGGGGAGATCGTCGTCGACCGAGTCGGACGCCACCACCTGGTCGAGGACCGACAGGGCGTCGCGGGCCGAGCCCCGGCCGCGGCGCAGGGCCAGGGCCAGGGCCTCGTCGGGGATGTCGAGGCCGGCCTCGCGGCGGACGTCCTCGAGCAGGTCGTTGAGGGTTTCGGGGCCGAGGAGCCGGAACTCGAAGTGCTGGGTGCGGCTGCGGATGGTGGGCAGCACCTTCTGGGGGTCGGTGGTGGCCAGCACGAACACCACGTGGGGCGGGGGCTCCTCGAGGGTCTTGAGCAGGGCGTTCGACGCCGCGGTCGACAGCATGTGGACCTCGTCGACGATGTAGACCTTCTGGCGGCCGGGTGTCCCGAGGGCGGCCCGAGCCACCAGGTCCCGCATGGCCTCGACCCCGTTGTTGGAGGCTGCGTCCAGCTCGTGGACGTCGAGCGAGGAGCCCCGGGCGATCTCCACGCACGAGGGGCAGGCCCCGCACGGCTCGCCGTCGTGGAGGTCGGTGCAGTTGAGCGCCATGGCCAGGATGCGGGCGGTGGAGGTCTTGCCGGTCCCTCTCGGCCCGCTGAAGAGGTAGGCGTGCGCCACCCGGCCGTCGCGCACCGCGTTGCGGAGCGCCAGCACGACGTGGTCCTGGCCGCGGACCCCCGCGAAGGTCGACGGGCGGAACCGGCGGTAGAGCGATCGGTAGGGGGTGTCGGCTGGCTCCACGGTCACCTCGGGGGAGCCTACCGGCCGCCCGGGGGCGCTCGTGGGGTCGCCGACGGGCCGCGCCGAGCCCGACCTCCCTGCACCGGATTGCTCCGGCGCCGCCACCCGATCGCCGCCGGCGACACCCAGCGCGGTCGGCGCAAACGCCGTTCCAATCGGGCTCCGTCCCGGGCCGCCACCCATCGTGTTGGGCCCTTCCCAAGAAGTTGGCACAGGTGGTACGTTCGCTCTTTCCGTTGACTCACTCGTTTTCTGTTGACTCACTCGTTCTGTTGACTCACTCGTTTTCTGTTGACTCACTCGTTGCCGGACACCAGTGGAGAGTCGGGGTGTGACCATGGCCAAATGGATTCGCAGGATGGGACTGGGCGCGGCAGCAGTCGTCGTCGCCTCGCTCGTCGGGGTGGCTCCGGCCGCCTGGGCCCAGACAACGGTGACGTCGTTCTCGGTGACGATGAACCCGTTCACCCCGACGACGACGTCGACGTACACGATCGGATTCAGACCAGCGCGAGCGGAGCGCTGACACCCGGCGGGCACCATCACCATCGACGACGGTGCCGGGGCGCTCCCCTCGGCGGCCTCCGACTACTCAATCGACGCCACCGGGCACTCTGGGCCGCCCGCAGCCATCACTCCTTCAGGCACCACCGGCGTTCAGCTCACGGTACCGACCACGACCGGGGTGAACATCGGGAACTCCACCTTCGTGTCGGTCACCATCACCGGGATCACGACGCCCGCCCAGGGCAACTACACCATGAGCCTCTCGACGTCTGCCGATGCCACGCCGGTCACCCAGATCTACACGATCGGCACGGCCACCCAGGTCGTCCCGACTGCCGGCCTCAACCAGACCGCCCAGCCCAACACCGCTTTTACGTCCCATCTCAGTGCCCGCATTCAAGACAGCGGAGGTGGCGACATCGACCAGTCGGGCATCCCGGTGACCTTCACCGTCAACCCGGGCGGATCCCCGGGCACCTGTACTCCGACCGGGCCAGCGTGTGGCACCTTTGCCAACGGAACGGGCGCGACCACCTCCAATACCAGACTCCACCGGGCTTGCCACTTCATCGACCCTCACCGCCAACGGCACGTCCGGCAGCTTCACGGTGACGGCCAGCGCCACCGTCAACGGCACACCCCTGACGGTGGGCACCTTCACCGAGACGGTGGGCGTTCTGACTGCACCGGGTGCTCCGACGATCGGCACGGCTACCGCCGGAAACGCCAGCGCCACGGTGACCTGGGCCGCACCCACGACCGGCGGTCCGCCGGCCAGCTACACGGTCACCTCGAATCCCGGCAACGTGAGCGCTACCGCCGGTCCCACCGACACGTCGGCCACCGTCGCCGGCCTGACCAACGGCGTCTCCTACACGTTCACCGTCACCGCAACCAACGCCGCGGGGACCGGGCCACCCTCTGCGGCCTCCAATGCCGTCACTCCGGTGGCGCCGCCTCCGCCTCCTCCGCCGCCCCCCAATACGGGCAACGGCACCCTGCCCGGACCGGTCACCGGCATGGCAGCGCTGCCTAACGGGACCGGATACTGGCTCACCGATGCGGCCGGAGGTGTGTCGCCACACGGGAACGCCCAGTTCTACGGCTCGATGGCCGGGCACCCTCTGAACGCACCGGTCAACCACATCGTGGCCACCGCGGACGGCAAGGGCTACTGGCTGGTGGCCGCCGATGGCGGGACCTTCACCTTCGGCGACGCCGGCTTCTACGGCTCGACGGGGAACCTCCGCCTCAACGCCCCGGTGGTCGACATCGCTCCGACCCTGACCGGACAGGGCTACTGGTTGGTGGCATCCGACGGTGGGATCTTCTCCTTCGGCGACGCCCAGTTCTACGGATCCATGGGCGGGATCCGGCTCAACAAGCCGGTCGTGGGGATGGCTCCGACGTCGACCGGGCACGGCTACTGGCTGGTGGCCACCGATGGCGGCATCTTCTCCTTCGGTGACGCCCACTTCTACGGGTCCACCGGAAACCTGGTCCTCAACAAGCCGGTGAACGGTATGGCGGCCACCGCAGATGCGGGTGGCTACTGGTTCGTGGCTTCCGACGGAGGGATCTTCTCCTTCGGTGACGCCCAGTTCTACGGTTCGATGGGTGGGCACCCGATCAACCAGCCGGTCGTCGGCATGGCGGCGAGCAACTCGAACGGTGCGTCCAACGGCTATTGGCTGGTCGCCTCTGACGGGGGAATCTTCTCCTTCGGCGGGGCGCAGTTCTTCGGCGCCGACTGATCCAACAAGCTCTCCGGCGCCGGCTGCCAGCCGGCGCACCCGGGCCGGTCGGCGGTCCGGCCCGGGACGGAGAAGACCTCGGCCCTGAGCGATGAGTCCCCGGCCCGTGCGTCGTCATATCCTCCGTCCACGTCCGGAACTCAGATCCTTGGAGGATGAACATGTCGGCTGTCATCGATCCGTATCTCTTCTTCCCTGGTAAGGCCGAAGAGGCCGTCACCTTCTACCAGCAGGTGTTCGGTGGGGAGCTGGAGATCACCCGCCGCGGGGATGTCGACCCGACCGCTGCTGACGACGAGAAGCAGCAGGTCGTCAACGCCACCTTGAGGTCCGGAGACCTCACCCTGCGAGCAAGTGATCGCGACGATGCGTCGCTGGACGCCCAGACCCGGGTGGAGCTGTCGATCGTCGGGCAAGACGAGGCCGCGCTGCGCAAGGTCTTCGACGATCTGAGCGCCGGCGGCACGGTGCGCAGCCCTCTGGAGAAGCAATTCTGGGGCGACATCTTCGGGGCCCTCACCGACCGGTTCGGCATCGGCTGGCAGGTCAACATCGGGCAGGGGTGATCGCCGGGCTCGAGAAGGGCTCATGACCCCGGCGCTCGACGCGACGGCCAGGTTGGCTGCGGCACACGACCCGACCCGCTGAGAGCTGCTGCCTTCCGACCCTGACTCGGTTCACGGGGGGACGTTGCGCAGGACCCAGCCGTCGCGTCCAGCGCCGGGGGTGCTCGACAGCCTACTCCCGGGAGTGGGCCGGCGGACTAGCCTGAACGGGCTGCCGAACCCCCGGAAAGCCCAGTTGGGCCCGGTCGTGTCGGCCACCGGAGGTGTGCGAGAGCGGCCGAATCGGCACGACTGGAAATCGTGTGTGGGGAGACCCACCGTGGGTTCAAATCCCACCGCCTCCGCCACATGAGCACCGATCCAATCGCCACTGACCGGAAGGGCGGGCCTCGCGCAGGCCCGCGGGACGAGTTGGACGACGACGGGGCCATGGCGATGGCCATCGAGGAGGCGGCCGCCGCGCTCGGGCACGGTGACGTCCCGGTCGGCGCGGTCGCCCTGGTGGACGGACGGATCGTCGCATCGCGTCACAACGAGCGCGAGCGGCGCAGTGACCCGACTGCCCACGCCGAGCTCCTCGCGCTCACCGACGCAGCCGCTGCGCTCGGGACCTGGCGACTGTCCGAGGTGACCCTGGTGGTGACCCTCGAACCTTGCCCGATGTGCGCCGGCGGACTCGTGGCGGCACGGCTCGGACGGTTGGTCTTCGGAGCGGCCGATCCGAAGGCCGGAGCGTGCGGCTCCCTCTACAACCTCTGCGTCGATCCCCGCCTCAACCACGAGGTGGCGGTGACTTCGGGAGTGAGAGCGGCCGAGGTCAGTGCCCAGCTGAGCGGCTATTTCGAGAGCGCGTCGCCGCAACTCCCCCGACAAAGCCGGCTCGGCACATGATTCACCCAGGGGCGCCCCGTCGACAGCGGATCCCATCTCTCCGCCGTAGCGGGCTCCCTGGGAGCCGGAAGACACAAGATTATCGCTTCGGAGCTGAGCCGAGTTCGGTCGCCCGACCACGTCCTGCAGACGATGGGTGCCTGTCCAGGAACAAAACCTAGGCCACAGGCCTGAGACGATGCGTTCCAGTCGGACGGGGCGTTCCAGTGGACTAGGCCTGGCCACCTACCTCGTAAAGCTCGCTGGAAACGAGTTGAGGTCCTGGTCCTCCGGGTGGCGGCTTCAGCGCATCTTGGGCTGATTCGGCGTTCTCGGCTGTAGCGAACACAACCACACCCATCCCGTTGCCTTTACCGTCGTGCAGCCACGTACCGTTCTGGAAGCCGGCCTGAGACTTAGCCATGGGGATCACGACTTCCTCCAGCATCCGCTGGCCGTCCTCAGGACTCTGATCTTGAGAAAACTTCACTTGCATCACCACTGCGTGAGCCATTTTTTGATCCCTCCAGTTGCGAACCACATCAGCGACAGGCATCAGAGCTTAGGACGTTTCAGAGACTGCGCGCGCGACTGGCCGTGACTCGAGGCCCGAAGGTCTTCCCGATGTTTCAGACCGGGAAACTCTGATGGACGGTGAAGCGCGTCACGTCGGGTTGAGGAATACCCCCGACCTTCTCGAACGCAGGTTGTAATGCGGACGAGAAGAAGGTGTTCCAGCTCTCTTCCGAGTCCCACCACTCGATCACGCAGAATCCGTCGTCGGTCGTTCCAGCCGCATGTGCGAGCAAGCCTGGTGGCATTCCCTGTTCGCCATCCCAGCCCAGTTCCACTCGGACAGCGTCATATCTGTCGACGCCTGCTCCGGAAAACTTCAAGACCTGGCCAATGGCCACGGTGACCCTCCCCCTGCTCCAGCCCCCTACCAGGGACGTTAGCCGTTGCGGTGACGAGCGGCTCGGTGATCCGCTACTCGCACGGTCAGCTGTGCGTGTTGGCCATGCCCACGATGGGCTTGTTGAGCACGATGTTCCCGGTCGAGCCGAAGAACAGCGCCGTGCCGAAGCAGAAGACGCCACCGTCGGAGGCGACGAACCGGTAGCCGGCCCCGTCGGGGGAAGCGGACATCCCGACGATCGGCTGGTTCAAGCGGATGTTGCCGGTCGATCCGAGGAAGGGGGCCCCGCCGAAGGAGAAGACACCACCGTCGGCGGCGACCAACCAGTACGCGCCGGGAACGGCCGGATTCGCTGCCATGCCGACGACCGGCTGGTTGAGCTGGATGTTGCCGGTCGAGCCGCTGAACACGGCGTCACCGAACGAGAACACCCCCCCGTCGGAGGCGACCAACCAGTAGCCGCGGCCGTCGGACGTCGGACGCCATGCCCACGATCGGCTTGTTGAGCACCATGTTCCCGGTGGATCCGTAGAACTGGGCGTCTCCGAACGAGAAGATGCCACCGTCCGAGGCCACCATCCAGTACCCGCCGTCGTCCGGGGTGGCGGCCATGCCCACGACCGGCTTGTTGAGCCGGAGGTTGCCGGTCGACCCGAAGAACTGGGCCGATCCATGGGTGAAGATCCCCCCGTCGGACGCCACCAGCCAGTACCCGCCGTCGGTCGAGGTCGCCGCCATGCCGACGATGGGCTCGTGCAGATGGCTCGCACCCTGGGAACCGTGGAACTGCGCATTGCCGAAGCTGAAGATGCCGCCGTCAGTGGCGCCGAGCCAGTAGCCGTTGCTGGGTGACGAGTTGACGTTGGTGATCCCGCCCGGTGGGGGTGTCGGCGGAGGAGGCGCCGAGCTCTGGTAGAAGATCGTCACGTTCCCGTTGCCGACCCAGTGGCCCTGGAAGTAGGGAGCCGTCGAGCGCGAGCCCGGAGCCACCGTATCCGGAGCCACCGCCACCGCCCGATCCGGTTCCGCCGCCACCGCCGGCGAAGTAACCGCCACCGCCGCCGCCCCCGCCGGTGGTGTCGCCGCTACCCCCCGACGCCTGCGCGTTGAGCGACGAGGTCGGCCCCGTGCCCGCCGTAGCCCCACCGCCGCCACCGGCGCCGGGCCCGGTCGAAGTTCCCGCTCCACCTCCGCTGGCGCCCAAGCCCGGGAGCCCGTTGCCAATGGCGTTGCCGGCAGGCTGACCGCCCGCACCCCCGGCGGCCGTGGTTCCGCCCCCGCCACCGCCTGCCGCCGCCAGCAACAGCGTGCCCACGCTCGCATCGAAGATCTGGGTCGAACCGCCGCCCCCGCCGGCCGCCGATCCGCCGGTGCCGCCGCCACCTGTTCCGCCGCCCGAGGTGCTTCCCATCTGCCCCACGGCGATTCTTATGGTCTGACCAGGAGCTAGAGCGAGCGCCTGGTTGACGGTTCCACCCGTTCCGCCCGCTCCGCCGCTGCCGCTACCACCCTGGGCACCACTGGCGTCGAGGCAGATCGAGTTGGGAACGGCGTTGGACGGGACGATCCACGTCTGGGCAGCCGAACGGAAGGAGAACCGCACCGAGATCGTGTTGGGTCCGAACCCCGAGGCATAGGCACCGCAATCGGTGACCACCGGTCCGAGCCGTGGTGCAGCGGAGGCGCCCGGGGCGGCGACGACGATCCCGAGCGGGATCGCCAACGCCGCGCTTGCCGCCACCGCGACCCTCGCCAACGACGTGGCTCGCCCGCCTGCCTTGCCGAGAGAGACGACCGGCGCGCCTGATCGGACCTGGTTCATGGACGAGCTCCTCGTTCGTTCGAGCGAATGCATACCAACCGGCGCACCGAATCGGATCTCTGCGATTCCGAGCTTGCAATTCCGAGATTGCAACGCCGCGCTGGTATGGGCTGCGAACGTAGTGCTCTGCCGCGCGGCGAAGCAAGCACCTGCTCCACGCTGGTGCGTCGGCGTCAGGTTCTCCGGATTCGCGCGTGGATCCCACCGACAGGGAAGCGCGGTCGCACCGGTACACAGCTGAATCCAAGGAATGTCTGGTGCGGGACGGAGACGACCACCGCGAGATGCGTGCCTGATCAGGCGCCTCGCAGAACGTTGCGATCAGAACGTTTCGATCCGAACGTTTCGGTCAAACGTTCTCGATCAGAATGCTTCGGTCAGACGTTCTCGATCAGAATGCTTCGGTCAGGCGGTCTCGATCAGCTGGCCGGCTTGAACAGCGCCACCCCGGCCGCCCAGTACATGGCGGTTCCGAACGTACCGGCGTAGGACTGGCTGCCCGGGGCGGTGGCGACCCGGTAGCCGGCGATGACCGAGGCGACGGTTCCGGTCGAGGTCACCTGGCCCAGGTTGGTGTAACCCGTGGCGGTGACGGTCATGGCCTCGGCGTTGTTGTGGCCGGCGAGGAAGCCGACCACCAGTTCGTTGGGAATGGAGCTACTGGCGGTCCCCGAGGAAGCCGACGTGGAGGTGTTGGAGGCCCCGGCCGAGGTGTCGAGCGGGTTGGCCGTCGCCACCCCGGAGAATTCCTGGACCTCGAAGGCGATGGATGCCGCCGAGGCGACGTGCACGGTGACCGTGGTCGCCGGGACGGCATTCGCCGCGTACCAGAGCTCTCCGTTCGAGTTGTGGCCCGAGACGTCGTAGGCCCCCACCCGGGTCCAGGTGTTGCCGGCCGAGTCGGTGACCGAGGTGATGTGGTTGGTTGCTCCGGTGTACTCGCTGGCCGTCAGGACCAGCAGGTCACCGGACTTGGTGGCCTGCGGGAACGATCCGCTGAGCGAGGTCGCGTTCGTCGTCTCGGTGGCCGAGGCCGACTGCACGAGAGTCGGGACCGAGGTGGAACCGGCGTTCACCGTCAGGGAGAAGGAGGTCGAGTGGGTGGCCGAGGACCCGGTCCCGGTGACGGTGATCGGGTAGGTGCCGGCCGGGGTGGTCGACGAGGTCGTCACCGTCATGGTCGAGCTCTGCCCGGCGTTCGGGCTCTGGGGGTTGAAGGACACGAGCGCCCCCGACGGTGCTCCCGACGCGCTGAGGGCGACGGTCTGGGTGACCCCACTGGTCACCGCCGTCGAGATCGTGCTGGCGGCCGGGGAGCCGGCCGTGACGGTCTGGGCGTTCGGGCTGGCGGCGATGGAGAAGTCGTTGGGCGGCGCCGGGTTCACGGTCAGGGAGAAGGACGTCGAGTGGGTGGCCGAGGGCCCGGTCCCGGTGACGGTGATCGGGTAGGTGCCGGCCGGGGTGGTCGACGAGGTCGTCACCGTCATGGTCGAGCTCTGCCCGGCGTTCGGGCTCTGGGGGTTGAAGGACACGAGCGCCCCCGTCGGTGCTCCCGGACGCGCTGAGGGCGACGGTCTGGGTGACCCCACTGGTCACCGCCGTCGAGATCGTGCTGGCGGCCGGCGGAGCCGGCCGTGACGGTCTGGGCGTTCGGGCTGGCGGCGATGGAGAAGTCGTTGGGCGGCGCCGGGTTCACGGTCAGGGAGAAGGACGTCGAGTGGGTGGCCGAGGGCCCGGTCCCGGTGACGGTGATCGGGTAGGTGCCGGCCGGCGTGGTCGACGAGGTCGTCACCGTCATGGTCGAGCTCTGCCCGGCGTTCGGGCTCTGGGGGTTGAACGACACGAGCGCCCCGGTCGGCGCCGCGGACGCGCTGAGGGCGACGGTCTGGGTGACCCCACTGGTCACCGCCGTCGAGATCGTGCTGGTGGCGGCGGAGCCGGCCGTGACGGTCTGGGCGTTCGGGCTGGCGGTGATAGAGAAGTCGTTCGTCGCCGGCGCGTTCACGGTGAGGGTGAAGCTCTGTTGGGCCGGGCTCCCGACCCCGTTCGAAGCGGTGACCGTGATGGGATAGCTCGCCGCCGTGCCGGTCGCCGGCGTGCCGGCCAGGGTGGCCGTCCCGTCACCGTTGTCGTGGAGGCTCACGCCGTTCGGCAGGGCGCCTGACTCGGAGATGGCCGGAGTCGGCACCCCGGTGGTCGTCACCGTGAACGATCCGGCGACGCCCTCGGTGAAGGTGGCGCTGTTGGCCGACGTGATGGCCGGTGCCGCCGGTGCCGGGTTCACCGTCAAGGAGAACGAAGTCGAGTGGGTGGCCGACGACCCGGTCCCGGTGACGGTAATCGGGTAGGTGCCGACCGGGGTGGTCGACGAGGTGGTCACCGTCATGGTCGAGCTCTGCCCGGCGTTCGGACTCTGGGGGTTGAAGGACACGAGCGCGCCCGACGGTGCTCCCGACGCGCTCAGTCCGACCGGCTGGGCGACCCCGCTGGTCACCGCGGTCGAGATGGTGCTGGTCGCCGGCGACCCCGCCGACACGCTCGCGGACGTCGGACTCGCCGCCATGGAGAAGTCGTTGGTGGGCGGCGTCACCGCACCCGGCTTGAAGAGGGCCACCCCGGCGGACCAGTACATCGAGGTGCCGAAGGTCCCCGCAAAGGATTGAGCGGCAGGGGCACCGAGGTCCTGGTAGCCGGTCGCCAGCGTCACCGGGTTGGGGCTCGTCGTGGAGCTCTGGGTCGGCAGGGTGTAACCGGGGGAGGTCACGTTGATCGTCTGGAGATTGTTGTGCCCGGCGATGAAACCGACGGCGAGATCGTCCGCAGTGCTCGGCGTCACCGTGCCCGAGGAGGCCGAAGTGCTCTTGGCTGCCGATCCGGCCGATCCGTCGAGCGGAGCAGTGGAGGCGACGCCACTGAACTCCTGCAGCTGGAGGGCCACGGTCGAGGCGCTGGTGGTCACGGTGACACTGCTCACCGAGGCGGCGTTGGGGGCGTACCACATCTCCCCGTCGGAGTTCTGGCCGGAGACGAAGTACGTTCCGGCCTTGGTCCACGTGTTCTTGCCGTCGCTCACCGCCTTGATCTGCCGGCTTCCTCCGGTGTAGAGACCGGCGTCGAGGACGAGGAGGTCACCGGGGGTGCTCGGCGCCGGCAGGGTGACGGTGGTCGTGGACGAGGCGGCGCTCTGTACGAACGTGGGCCCGGAGGACCCCGCGCCGGTGGTAACCGGCACGGCCGTGGTCGGGGGTGACGTGTTGCCGGCGCCGTCCGTCGCTTCGACGGCGTACTGGTAGGTGGTCGAGGGAGCCACCGTGGTGTCGGTGTAGGAGAGGGTCGAGCCCGAGACGGTGGCGATGGTGGTGCCGTTCCGAAGGACGTCGTAGCCGGTCACGCCGGTGTTGTCGTTCGACGCCGACCACGAGAGGTCGACCTCGTGGGCGGAGACGGCCGTGCCGTGCAGGTTGCCCGGCGTCGAGGGTGGTGACGTGTCGACCGTCCAGGTCGCCGTGGTCGGGTTGGGATTGGTACCCGACGAGTTGGTGCCCACCACGCTGAAGGTGTGCGAGCCCTGGGCCAGGTTGGTGTAGGTGGCCGGGCTCGAGCACGCCGTCGCCGGCGCCCCGTCGAGGCTGCAGGTGAAGGTGGCGCCCGCCGGCGAGGAGTGGAAGGTGATGGTGGCGCTCGTCGAGGAGGTCAGGTTGCTCGGGGAGCTGTCGATGACGGTCGCCGGGTAGGAGGGGCCCGAGTAGGTGTAGCTCTGCTGGTCGAAGACCTGGCCCGCCGCGTCGGTCGGCGAGACGGTGACGGTGTTGCCCGACACGGTGACCTTCAAGAAGTTGAAGACCTGGGCCGCCGAGCCCGGGGTGGGAGCGCTGCCGCACCCCGTCCCCGTGTTGCTGGTGGGGCTCCACCCGATGGCGTAGATGGAACCGGCCTGGGTGAAGGCCGAGCACGAGCTCCCGCCGCTCACCGGCTCGAGAATGGCGCCGCCGCCGCCGGTCACGTAGTTGACGATGTCCCCCGAGGCGCTGGGAGCGATGCGCTGGTAGGTGTGGGCGTGCCCGTTGAAGGCCAGCTTGACGCCGTTGGCCGACAGCAGCGACTCGAGGCTGTTCGGGTTGGAGGAGGTGTTCTGGAGGGTGGTGTCGCTCGACTGGGTCGAGTTGTCGGAGCGGAGGGGGAAGTGGAACACGGCCATCTTCACCCCGCCGGGGTGCGCGGCCAGATCGGCAGCCAACCAGCGGTACTCGGGTGAGCTCGTGGTCCAGTGCTCGTCGTGGTCGACCTGGTAGAGGTTGGAGTTCCCGACGTTGCCGTCCGCCCATGCCGCATCGAGCACGTAGATGCGGGTGTTGCCGGTGGAGAAGGCGTACCAGGCATCGGGGGAGGTCGAAGCGTTGGTGCCGTCGGCGGGCAGCGCCGGGTAGGAGTCGAAGGCGTAGGTTCCCGAGGAGGCCTGGGCCGTGTTCGACTCCGGCCAGACCCGCAGGCTGTCCACGTTCTGCCCGTGGTTGCCGACCACGCCGAAGGTCGGCAGTCCCTGCGTCTCGGGCCAGTAGGAGGGGCCGAAGATGTCGCTGACCTCCGAGCCGTTCTGTTGCAGGTCTCCGTAGTTCGTCTCCGACCCGCCGCTGTAGGCCACGTCGCCGGCGGTGACCGCGAACCGGGCTCCGGATGAGCCCATCAGCGAGTCGATGGCGGCCTGGTCGGGATTGAGGTTGTTCGGGAACGGGGTCCCCGACGACTGGAGGGTCTCCCCCAGGTCACCGACCACGTCGAAGCTGAAGGGTTGGCTGGATCCCACCGGGTCCAAGGTGGTGAAGACCGGGGACGGGTTCGAGCCGAGCAGGTCGGTCCCGGTCGACGTGAGGGGCCGGTAGCAGTAAGTGGTGCTCGGGGCGAGGCCGGTGAGCGGCACGGTGGACTGGTACTCGGTCGTCGAGCCGACCGTGAACGGGCGGCTGGTGGCGCTCGACGGAGAACCGGTGGCCGGAACCAGAGTCGGGAGGCTGGCGGGAACCCCGGCCTGGTGGAGGGTGCAGTTGCCGATCGGCCCCCAGTCGAGCGTGCCCGCCGCCGACGCGGACGAGGCCCAGGTCACATCGGCAGAGGTCTGGGCCAGATCGGTGACGTAGGGCGCCCGGGTGAGGAGGCTGTTGAACCCGCTGTAGGGCGTGACCGCGATGGGCGAGGGGGGAGCCGCCCCTGCCGTTTCGACCCGGACCGCGGTCAACCCGGCGCTCACGACCATGAACACCGCCACCACACCCGCTATCCGCCGCCACCGCCGTGGCTCTGCAACCATCAGAGCACCTCCCCCTCTCCGCCGACCTTACCGGAGCGGGATTGGAGTGGCCTAAGGGAAATCCGGGAAATTCCGAACGGTTTCGCACCAGGTGACGGCACGGTCACCAGGTGCGGCCATCGGGCGCGGTGCTGCGGCGTCACGGGTCTGCGAACCGGCCTTCCGGAAGGGTGTCGGGTCCCGGGCTCCGCGAACGACTGCGGTACCCGGGGCGTCCCGAGCTCAGATGATGGGTGGGATGGTGATGACCGGGATGGTGACCGGGACGGTGACCGGGACGGTGACCGGCGTCGTGGTGGTCGGCGGCGGAGGCGGCGGCGATGGGTTGGTGGTCGTCGTCGTCGTCGTTGTCGTCGTCGTCGTGGTCGGTGGTGGTGGCGGCGGCAATGGGTTGGTGGTGGTCGTCGTCGTCGTCGTCGTTGTCGTCGTCGTGGTCGGCGGCGGTGGTGGCGGTGGCGGCGGCGGCGGTGGTGGTGGCGGGAGAATGGGAGTGGTCGGTGGCGGTGCGGTCGGCGGCACGGTCGGCGGCGGCGAGCCCCCCGTGGTCGGCGCCGGGAGCGGAGGCAACTTGGTCACCGGGGGAGCGCCGGGGAGCAGGCTCGTGACCTTGACGAAGGCCGTGAGGGGCTTGACCGGGGACACGGCGGCCACCGGGGTCAGGGTGACGGCGGGCGTGAACGACGAGCCGCAGGTCACGTGGGAGTGGGCCAGGGTGGCGGTGATCTTGACCGGCACCGTCACGCCGGGCAGGGCATGGTCGATGGGCAGGGAGAAAGTGGTCGTTCCGTTCTGGTCACCCAGACTGGTGTGCACGCTGCGGGTGCGGGCGTAATCGGCCTCGAGGCGAACCTGTGCCCCCGGAGCCGAGCTGACCGTGACCGTCTCGGCCGTGGCTCCCTGGGGCGGCTGCGGGTTCGAGACCGACGCCGAGCAGCTGGTCAGGGGGGCGGAGTCCACCGGGGTGAAGGTGTTGGGCTGGGTCGTCGGGCTCGAGCTGGCGTGGCTGGAGCGCGCCGCCGAGGAGACGTGCGGTGGGGCGGGGAGGTGGGACGGGCTGCTCCCTCCCGCAATGGCGAAGAAGGCGACGGTGGCGATGACGATGACCGCCGCGGTGGCGGCGACCGTTCGCCAACGGTTCCCGGCCAATAGACCGTCGAGCATTACAGACCCCCTGATCGAGATGGCAGGTTCAGGACATGTCGTGACACGGCTAGCTCCCCCCACCCGCCGTCGGGAACAGACCGACGGGGTCGACGGGGGTGAACGAGGTGGAGCACGAGTACTTGGCGCCCCGCAGCGACACCGTGGCGGTCACCGGGACGGTCACGCCGGGCTCGGCGTGACTGATGGTGAGGGAGAAGTAGGCGTAGCCGGATCCGTCGGCGATACCGGCGTGGACGCTCCGGGTCCTCGTGTAGTCGGCCTCGAGCCGGACCGACGCGCCGGCGGTGGTGCTCACCGCCGCCGTCTCGGCCGTCTGGCCCCGGAGGGGTGCCCGATTGGTGACCGACACCACGCACCCGGTGAGGGCGGGCGGGGGCGCCGTGGCGTAGGCCGGCGGCTGGTTCGCCGCCGCGTTGGATGCGCTGCCGGCCGGGTCGGCACCTTGAGGGAGGGTGCCGACCGTCGCTGCCGGCCACGGTCGAGCCGGCCGGCGCGTGGTGACCCGGTGCGGCTGCCTGGGGCAGCGGGAGGCGGACCTTGCTCCCCCCGCTGGCGGTCGCCGTCACGACGACGGTGGCCACCGCCAGCACCCCCACCCCGACCATCGCCGGCGCCTTCATGATGTACCTCCCGAGGGACCGTGGATGATCTCGCTCAACGTCGACAGGCTCTGGGTCCCGTAGCGTTCGAGCGGCACGACATAGGTGCCCTCGTCGATCTCGTTCCAGCTGATGACCATCCAGCCGTCGGGGTGAACCGCCGAGTTCCCGGCGTAGATGTCCTTCATGGTCTGACCGCCATTGCGGGGTACGCACCCCGATCCGCCCCCGAGCACCTTGTTGTACCCCGGCGCCAGCGGGCTGAAGAACTGCTTGGCGCTGCCGTCGGGATTGCGGGTAGATCGTACCTCAGCGGCCAGCCGGGCGATGTCCGCGAACGAACCCCGGTTGGTCAACGGGTTCTGGCTGGACCAGTAGTACTGGTCGGCGTCGAAGTCGGCGGCCTTGGCGCTGTCCCAGGTGCCCCAGTTCTCGTCGGCCACCAGATAGAAGTGCCGTCGCCAGTGGGCGCTGAACTCGTCGAGCATCGGCTGGGGGTACTTGCGGCTGCCCATCATGATCAGCGTCGGGCGGCTGGAGTTGCTGCGATCGAAGGCCGGGTCCTTCCCGTAGGAGTCGTTCAGGTAGGTCAGGTCGTTGTCGATCTGGGACTCGGTCCGGATGCGGGCCGACGAGATGTAGGCGATCCACAGCGAGAAGTGGGCTCCGCCCTGGTCGATCTGGTGCACCGCGTCGACCACCATGGCGAGGCGCCGGTTGAACGCCGAGGACGATGCGGTCTGGTGCGGCTGCCCGGTCCCCGCCCAGCTCACCGCGAACCCGGCCAGCCCGGCGGCGGCGGCTTCGGCGACGTCCGAGCGGATCTGGCCGGCGTCGGACTGCGACCAGAGCGGGGATGCCACGTCGGTCAGCTGGTTGCCGGGGAAGAGGTTGGTGACGGTGCAGCCGTCTCCGCTCAGGGTGGCCGGCAACGGCAGCGGGTTGGCCGAGTACGGATAGTTCGGCCCGAGCCGGGCGTGCCAGTGCTGGGCGTCCCACCACAGGTAGTAGAAGGCGAACATGCGGTGATTGGCGTTGGCGTCCCGCGGGGTCTGCTGGACGGTGGTCTGGCCCGGGGCGGTCCCGTGTCCGCCGGAGCCGGTCCCGTGTCCGGAGGTGTCGTTCCCGCCGGAACGGGACGGGTTGGGGACCGCGCCGGCCCCGCCGCACGCCGCCACGACCAGGGCGACGGCGACCAGGGTCCAGGCCCAGCGCAACGGACGTCGACGGCGGGGGCTAGGCGAGGACGGCACCGCCCACCCCTCCGGTCGGTCCGACGACCTCGGTGTCGGACTCCTCGGCCTGCTGGGCCGCCTGCCGGCGGCGGCGCCCGATGACACCGGCGGCCACGATCACCGCCACCACCACCAGGACGATGGCGAAGATCTCGGCGCCGTTCCCGGCGGTGACGACGATCTCGGTGGCGGTCTGGTCCTTGGACAGCCGGACCGTCGAAGCCAGCGGCAGCAGGCCTCCCTCCACCTTCACCCCGTAGCTGCCCCGAGGCAGATCGGTCAGGGTCACCCGGTGGCCGGGACCGAGCGGCACCACCCGGACGTCGCCGTTCGGGTAGGTCAGCTTGACCGAGGACCCGGCCGGTCGGCCGGCCATCAGGTCGTTGCCCACGATGGTCAGCGAGTGGAGGATGACCGGCACGTTCCAGGTCAGCGACCGGCGGGTGTCGAACCGCAGCTGGCCGCTGTTGACCGCATTGGTGCCCCGGATGATGGCCGACTTCACCGAGTAGGTGATGTTGCGGTCGGCGACGCCTTCGGCGACCGGCGAGGGCCGGCTGGCCGACAGCCACACCGGGCCGCGGAGCTGTGCCTGGGTGAGCTTGGTGGTGCGGCCGACGCTGTCGCTCAGGGTCACCGAGCTCACCTCGTTGAGCGGCACCGGCTTGCCCTGGGGGCTGAGCAGGTGGACCGACACGGCGCGGTCGGCGTCGAGCTCGACCACCAACCGCCGGGAGAACACCCCGTGGTTCGGGTCGCTCGCCACCCGGTCGAGCCTCACCCGCAGGGTCGGGTCGGAAGCCAGCGTCTGCTCGGGGACGGTCACCGCGTCGGCGGCCGACGACAGGTTCGGATCGTTCACCAACGCCACCCCGCCGGCTCCGGTCACCTCGTTCATCCCGTCGAGGG
This sequence comes from uncultured Acidimicrobiales bacterium, assembly GCA_963764555.1. GTDB lineage: Bacteria > Actinomycetota > Acidimicrobiia > Acidimicrobiales > RAAP-2 > Bog-756. The sequence continues at coordinate 941,029 of CAVXSW010000005.1, read as the reverse complement.
TGAACTGCACCCCGGCCAGGTTGGGGACCACCACCACGTCGACGGTGCGTGGCGTCGGTGCCGCCGCGGCGGGCGGGGCACCGGCGGTGAGCAGGCCGACCGTCAGCACCGTCGCCCCGACGCCGGCGGCCAGTCGGGTCAGCTTGGGGGACCTCACGCCGGGACCCCCGTCGCCGGGCCCGGGGCGGGCGGAGGCCGGAGGCGGTCGTCCTGGCGCGCCCGGCGGAAGGCCAGGCCGACGACCAGACCGGCACAGACCAGCGCCCCGAGGTACAAGAGGTAGATGAGGGGGACGGCCGGGCGGGCGCCGACCAGCTTCACGTGGGAGGGGATGGCCGGCGCCACCGGCGCCTGGTGGAGGTCGAGCCCGCTCGTGAGGTCGCCGGCCGTGGACACCTGCGGGGTCAGCGCCGGCAGGTGGAAGACCGTGTCGATGAGACCCGGGACGGACGCGGTGTCGGCCTGGTGGCTGTCCACGTACCCCGCCCGGGCATACGGCGAGACCAAAATGGCCGGGACCCGGAGGCCCCAGGTCACGCCCCCGACGGTGGGCGGTACCGAGTGGTCGTACCAGCCACCCGAATCGTCGTAGGTGAGCAACAACGCGGTGTGGGACCATGCCGAGCTCTGCATCAGGGCGTTGACCAGGGACTCGACGAACGCCTCGCCCTGGGCGGGGCTCTGGGGAGCGCGCTCGGAGGCGCCGCTCGAGCTGGCCACGTACGACACCGCCGGCAGGTGGCCGGTGGTGAGGTCGGTGAAGTACTGGCCCGAGTTGACGATCCGGCCGGCGCTGGCCGGGTCACCGGTCACCGCCGGTACCGTCAGCAGCGGCACCCGGGCCCGGTCCCCGGGGGTGACCTGGGGGAAGGGATAGCCCTGCACGTAGTACTTCCAGCTCAGGTGGGCCTGGTCCAGTTGGTCGAAGACCGTCGGCACGCTGACTCCGGCCGCCGGCGGGGTGTTGGACGTCACCCCGCCCGTCTGGCCGGCGATGGAGACCAGGCGGTTGGGCAGGGCCCCGGCCTGGGAGGCGGCATAGAAGTGGTCGAAGAGGGTGAACCGGTCGGCCAGGTTCCAGTAGTAGGGCAGGTCGCTCCCGTCGAGGTAGCCCATGGCCAGGGAGCCGATCGTGGCGTTGGGCTGGGCACTGACGAACCCGTCCATCTTGCCGAGGTCGAGGGCCTTGCCGGTGGCGAGCCGGGTGTCGGTGAGGCCGGCCCGGGCCTGGTCCGAGCTCAGGTGGTACGGCTTCACACAGCTCTTCGAGTTGTGCTGCACCTGCTGGCACACGCCGGCCGGAATGCCGTCGACCCCGGGCCGGGTCCCGAAGTAGTTGTCGAAGGAGTGACCGCTCTGCACGACGACGATGACGTGCTGGATGGCGGCCGGCGACTTGGCCGCCGTTCTGGCCGGTGACTTGGCGGACGCCGCCGGGAGCCCGATGCGGCCGAGGTACCCGAAGTGCTCGAGGTGCCGGGCCGGGCGCCCGCCGCCCCGGCGGCGGTTGCGGGCGCGACCGAAAGGGCGGCGGCCGTCGCCACGGTGGCGGCGGCGACGAGCGTCGAGACCACGGGGCGACCCCCGAACCGCCCGACCGTCGGGCCCGGCGAGCGGCGGGTCACGGGTGGACCTCGTAGACGACGACCACGGGACGGCCCTGGACCCGCTCGGTGTGGACGGCGACGCCGTGGTAGCGGGAGACGAGGACCTCGAGGCGGCGGGCCGTGGTCGGTGACCGGAGAGCCGAGTAGGCGTCCCACACCAGGTAGGAGAACTGCCCGTCGCGCACGCTGTGGTCCGGGTTGTAGATGGGCGTGTAGGCCGGGTTCCGGTGCAAGGGGTCGGTGCTGACCGACAGGCCCTGAGCCGGCCGGTGGCCGTAGTACTCGAGGATGTTGGCCATGCTCGGCCCGATGGTCATGAGCTCGGTCCCCGGAACCAGGTTGGCGCCCACCCACTGTCCTGCCGGGCGGCCTCCGGGGACCCCGCCCTGACCGGCCAAGGCGGCGGCGGTCTCGGAGGGGAACACCACCGAGAAGAGACCGGGCACCAACGAGGCCACCACGACGGCGATGGCGGCCGGCCGGGCGACGGTGGTGGTGAACCGGTCCCAGCTCCCGGGCAGGTGCCAGGTGGCGAGCCCCCGGGCGGCGAGGACGCAGAGGGCGGGTGCGACCGGCAGGAGGTACTGGTACCCCTTCAGCGGGTAGACCTCGAGGGTGACGAAGGGGACGGCGATCCAGAGGACCAGCAGCAGCTCGCGCCAGGTCCGGTTGATCCTGAACAGGAGGGCGGCTGCGGCGGCGCCGACCACGGCCCAGCCGATGGCCGCGGGGATGACCGTGAGGTAGAAGGTCTCCGCATGGTTGGAGGTCCGGGCGAGCTGCCAGGTGAGGTAGTTCTGGCCCGTCGAGCTGCGGCCGGCCAGGGACAGGGCGAGCGGGAAGACGAGGCTCACCGCGATGGCGATGCCCACGAAGAGGGCGACCGCCCGTCCGGGCCGGCGGACCTGCGGGCTCACCAGCAGGAACAACACGATGCTGCCGAGCAGCACGCCGCTGGTCTCCTTGGTCAGGACGGCGAGCCCGAGCATGGCGGCCGATGCCGCCAGCCACTCGAGACGCTCGGTCCGCACGAACCGGATGAGCATCCAGAAGGCGAGCGTGATGCACAGGACGGCGGGACCGTCGAGCAGCAGCTGCCGGGTGACGACGAGGTGGTAGGGCATCACGGCGAGCAGGAGGGCACCGAGCACCGCCGTCTTCGGCCCGTAGAGCTCGCGTCCGACGAGGAACACGGCGGCGATGGTGGCCACCCCGAGCAGCGCCACCACCACCCGGCCACGCAGGTCGGGGGTGCCCGATCGGAACAGGGGCGACATGAGGGTCGGCAGCAGGAGCGGATGGGCCCGGAAGATCGGGAACTGGTTCACGAACAGCGGGTTGCCCGACAGGGACGCCGACTGCCCGGCGTAGACGGCTTCGTCGCTGTTGAACCCGATGGCGTTGAGGTTGACGAGGCGGAGGACCAGACCGAGGAGAAGGGTGAGCGCCAGCCATGCCGAGGTCGGGACGGGGCCGCGCCAGGGCAGCGCCAGGCGCGACCGCCTCAGCGAGGCCACGTCCGTCGCCTCCGTCGTCTCGGGGTCGTCAGCCGGCCCGGGGCGCGCTCACGTACTCCCTGACTCGCTGTCCCGTCGCTGAGCAGCGTCACTACCGGCCTTCCTGAATCGTTCGGGATCGGAAGGTGAGTCAGGCGTCAGGGCCTGGCAGGCGATCCACCTCGGGCACGTTGCGGTGATCGAGGACGAGCATGTCCTGGCTGTTCGGGGTGGTGTTCGACTCGCTCACGAACGGCGACCGGCGTTGCTCGCCGACACCCACAGCCGCGGCGATCTGGTCGGCCCAGGTGAAGTCGTCCGAGCCCAGGCGGTGGATCTCGACGCTCTCCATGGCCGAGGCCAGGATCAGACGCTCCTGCTCCCGGAGATCGTCATAGCTGTGGCCGCCCACCGACAGGGCTTGGGCCAGGTACCGGTAGGGAGGGAACCCGTAGGCGTCCTCGGTGTTCTCGAGCAGCTCGGCCATGGCCTCGACCTTGGGAACCAGGCTGTGGTGCGGCCGGCCCCGCTCGATGATGTAGAGCTGGTCGATGGTGGTCGTCGACGCCAGGTCACAGGTCACCAGCCGCTGGACGTGGTACTTGGGCGGCGGGACGGCCCGCTGGGTCCACCCGTTGATCGTCATGATCGGAACGTTGTGATCGGCCAACCGCATGGCGATGCCGCGGCCCTCCTTGGAGTGCAGCCGGCTCTGGATCCGGAGCCGGGTCCACTCCGGACCGGCTGAGGTCCCCGGCCTCGACCGCCCGCAGGGTGTGCTCGCTGATGGTGAGGGGCTTCGGGAAGCTGCGGGCCACGCCCGAGCTGTCGACGATGGTCATGTCGTCGGACAGGAAGCGGCCGTCGCTCGTCCGGAGCAGCTTCAAGACGGTGCCGGTCTTGCCGGTGTCGGTCCTTGCCGACAGCATCAGTCCACGGCCGCCGACGTCCATGCACGCCGCGTGGAGGAGCATGTAGCCGCGGTCGACGAAGACGAAGCGGAGGAGGGCCTCGATCACGTTGGTGTAGAGGACGTGCGGGCTCCGGGCCAGGGCCGAGCTGCTGGTGACGGCGATGTGGTCTTCCCCGAAGTCGATGGCGAAGTTCGCCGACAGGCGCCCGAGGTGCTCCTCCCACCGGATCGAGCTGCCGTCCGACGACTGCAGCATGCGGGTGCGGGCCCGGGGCCGCCCGACCGTGCCCATGCGGACGCCGACGTCGGGACGACGGACCTCGCCGGCGGCGGCATCCACCCGGAAGTAGGCCAGCTCCGGCAGGACCACGTCGCTCCCGATGGAGACGATCCCGTGCAGGTCGTAGTTGAACCGGAACGGCGAGGCCGCGTCGATCCGGGGTGCCGATCGCCTGATGGCGGCATCGTCGACCGTGATCTTGACGGGCCCGACCACGGTGCTCGAGCGGGTGCCTCTGGCCATCTCTGTCTCCCCTTCGTAGATGAAGCGATCGCTGATGCCGAAGCGGACCACGAACACCGCGATGAGGGTGATCACGTTGGCCAGGGTCTTCGGGCAATGGACGATGCTGACCAGCAGGGCCAGGAACGGCAGCCGGGCCAGCATCACAGCTGTTGTTGAGGACGGAGAACCTGAGGTAGCGCCCCCAGAAGCTCCCCGACTTCCGGCCGGAGAACACGTAGAGCTCCATGCCGGCGAAGTTCCAGGTGGTCGACACCTGCGTGGACAGGACGGCCGCCAACAGGTAGGGCACGTGCCCGAACTTGACCATCAGCCAGAACGCGATGGTGTTGACGACGAGACCGGTGGCCCCCACGGCGGCGAAGCCGGCCGCTCGCCGCTGCCGCTCGGTGCACAGCGTCCCGAGGCGCAGGCGGGTCAGGTGGTTGGCGAACCGGAGCCCCTCTCGCAGGCTGGCCTTGGACTCGCCCGAGTACCGGGGAGCGAACGAGAAGCCGATCTCGGTGACCCGCAGGCGGCACCGGGCGACCGCCTCGAGCAGGATCTTGAACCCCACCGGACGCAGGGCGTCGATGTCGACGGCCGATGCCCGGACGGCGAAGAACCCGCTCATCGGGTCGGTGATCTCCTCGAGCCGGCGCGGGAAGGCCGCCTTGGTGAGCAGGGTGGCGAGCCGGGACACCCCGGCCCGGGAGCGGTTGGCCAGGCCGTCGGCCCCCCCGTTGTCCCGGTAGCGGCTGGCGACCACCAGGTCGGCCTCGCCCCGTTCGATCGGGCCGACCAGCTCGGGGATGGTCTCGGGCGGGTGCTGGAGATCGCCGTCCATGACCACCACGACACGACCCTCGGCCAGGCGCATGCCGGCGACCACCGCCCCGCCGAGCCCACCCACCCGCTCGCCGGGCCCGCGGTGCATGACGAGGACGGGCAGGGTGCTGTCCTGGCCGGCGGCCGAAGCGACCTCGGGGGTGTCGTCGGTGCTGTCGTCCACGAAGATCAGCTCGGAGCGCCCGGCGGGCAGGGTGGCGCTGAGCCGGTCAATGAGCGGCCGGATGTTCTCGCGTTCGTTGCGGGTGGGGACCACCACGCTGATATCTATCGTCTGCACCCTGGCTCCTCAATGACCGCAGACCTTCCGGCGAACACCGGCAAAAGGGTCCGATTCCAAATGATGCTCCGCCCACAAAATAGGGACATCTTCTCCGCGGCTGTTTTCTGATTAGCAGAGTGGAAACTTCGGATAATGCAACGGCCGGGTTTGCCTACTGGAGGCACCTCGTCGGTGCGGTCCAGCCGGCACCGTGCCGCCGCCCCGGCCTCCGCGCCGCGGCCAGCGGAAGATCGTGGAACGATCCACCTCCGCTGCGAGCACGTCGTTGCCGGGACGCGACCCATCGAGCGCCGCGTCATCGCCAGGCATCCGCCTCTGCAACCTGTCAGCCCCATCGCATGCAACCGTAACGGGCACGGCGCGGGTAAACAAGGGTAAAAGGCCAAGTTATGGGCCGGTTAACACGGATCCGACTGACCGCAGCCGCGCCACCACAAGTAGTGACGGAATAGGGGCCAAAAACGACCGTTCGGGACGTCCGAAAGAGCTCCGGGCGCGGCGCGGACCGGCGACGCGGGAAGACGGGGATGCGGTCATTGCGAGCCGGTCGGCCCGCTATTGACGTCGGGTCAGCCGCGACTCGGCCGATCGACTCCTCTGGCCCGCGTCCGCGGGGCGGCTCGCCGGGCCGGTACGGCCGGAGATGGATCCTCGACGATGACTCCGCACCGGTGGCATTCCCAGCGGCGGGTGGGGGGGTAGGCAAGAGCGAACCAGTCGTGGCAGGAATACCGACAAACGAGGCGATTGAATCGCCGGATCACGGTGGCAAGCTTACTGGTGGGGCCGACGGATCTCGGCGCGGCAAAAGTAAATTCTTCCCTTACCGAATCGAGCCGACCGGCCGACGGATTGCGGCCCGGCGGAGGCGAGGCAGACATCACCATGTCGTCTGTGAACACATTTCGTGTCATTCCCTGGCGGCGCCGGGCCGGATTGCCACGCGCCGCCCGCGGGCCCCGGTCGCGCCCGCTCCGCCCCGGCTTGGCCGGCGCGGCGAGTCCCCACGCCGGTGCGCCCAGCTCCCATCCGGGCCCTGCATCAGCCATGCCGCTCTACCCCCTGCCGTCAGGTTCCATGCTCACTTCCCCGACCATCGGCAGGCCGGCGGGCCCACTTGAGGACGCCGCCTTCCCCGAGCTGGGAGTTCGCTCCGGCCGAGGCGGGAGCGGGTGACCGCGGCCGGAGCCGCCCGACCGGGCGGGCGACCTCGGGCCGGGCGGCGCGGCCCCGGTCGTGGCCTTCGACTTCGACGGCACCCTCACCGGGCGGGACACCATGCTCGAATTCCTGACGGCGGTCCGGAGCCGCACCACCGTCGCCCGGGTCTTCGCCCGCCGGAGCCCCCACCTCGTCGCCGCGCTCGGAGGGGGAACGGCGCGGGACCGGGCCAAGCGCCTTGTCTGTCACGACATCCTCAGCGGGCTCACGGTCGGTGAGGCCGAAGCTGCCGCCAGACGCACCGCCGAGCGGGTGGCCCGCTCGGACATCCGGGCGGACACGGCCGCCCGGCTGCGGTGGCACCTCCGACAGGGCCACCGGGTCATCGTCGTGAGCGCCTCGTTCGAGGCCTACGTGGGCCGGGTGGCCGGCCAGCTCGGCGTCACCGAGGTCATCGCCACCGGGTGGGAGGTGGGAGAGGACGGCGTGCTCACCGGCGAGCTGTCCGGCCCCAACGTGCGGGGCGCGGCGAAGGTCGACCGGCTGGCCGACCTCCTCGGTGAGGACTTCCGCCTCGACTTCGCCTACGGCAACAGCGGGGGCGACTCGGCCATGCTGGCCCGGGCCCTCCATCCGGTGAGGGTCAGCCGGCGGATCCTTCCCGAGCTCGCCTGAACACCCGCCGCGACCGTCCGGTGCAGACCCTCACCGGGCCGTCGCCGCCAGAAGGGGCTGTAGCCTCTCCGCCGGAGGGATGCGAGAGTGGCCGAATCGGACGGTCTCGAAAACCGTTGTGGGTGCATGCCCACCGTGGGTTCGAATCCCACTCCCTCCGCGCCACGAAATTCCGCAATCGCAACGCAACGCAACGCAATGGTCTCGAGCTTGGCCGGGCCAGCACCTCGGGGGTCCTGCTCACACGCCAGTCCACCTTCACGCGCCTCGAGACGAGTGCTCCGGTGGCGGGACGACGGGGATCAACGCCGGAATCAGCCCGCCGTGGATCCTCGACCGTTGACGGGCCGGCGGGCGGCGACTAGACCACGTCACGTCACCCGGACCAGGGGGTAGAGCTCGATGGACCGCCCGAACGTCGTCCGCACGAACGCCCGCAGTCGCCGCAGCACGATCGCGGTGACCTGCCTGCTCGCCCTGGTGGGAGCCGCCCTCGGCAGCGTCGTCGCCTCGGGCGCCGCCGCCGCCAACCCGGCCGTCAAGTACGTGGCCCTCGGTGACTCCTATACCGCCGACCCCGGTGTGAGCGGCCTGGCTTCGGGGATCTCGCCGCTGTGCCTCCAGTCTTCGGCCGACTACCCGCACCAGGTCGGCGCCGCCGAGGGGTTCGCCACGACCGATGTCAGCTGTTCGGGCGCCACGTCCGGCGACATGACCGCTTCGCAGTACCCCGGCGTGGCGCCCCAGTTCGACGCCCTGACGCCCGCCACGGGAGCGGTGACGGTCGGCATCGGCGGGAACGACAACAACCTCTTCATCGGCGCCCTGGTCTCCTGCGGGATCATCGACCTGCCCGACTTCCTCAACATCGGGGCCCCGTGCCAGTTCGTGTTCGGCAACACCTTCGCCAACGCCGTTGCCGGTGATGCGTCGACGATCGGCGGCGTGATCCGTGGCATCCACAGCCGGGCGCCCGCGGCCACGGTGTTCGTCGTCGGCTACCCCGACATCCTGCCCCAGAGCGGGCAATTGCTATCCCAAGCTGCCCCTCACCTCCGGGGACACGGCGTACCTCAACGGGGTGGAGAAGGACCTCAACTCCATGCTGAGCTCGGAGGCCGCCGCCAACCATGCCGTCTTCGTCGACACCTACACCCCCTCGATCGGCCACGACGCCTGCAAATCGGGAAGCAACCAGTGGGTGAACGCCATCATCGCCACCAACGGCGGGGTATCGGTGCACCCCACCCCGAACGGTGTGGCCGAGACGACCAAGCTCGTCGAAGCATCCCTGGCCGCACGCGGTCTCTGACCTCCGCCCGGAGACGCAACCGGGCACCGGCCCGGTGCGGGCTCCTGGTGGCCGGGCTGACGCTCGGGCTGGCCGCCTGCTCGTCGACACCGGCGGCATCCACGGCCTCGACACCGACGACGCCATCGAGCTCGACGGCTCCCGGCAGGGCGGGACCGGGCCGGTCCGACGCAGCAGGCACCGTCTGGCTGTGCCGGCCGGGGCTGGCGAAGGATCCGTGCACGGCCGACCTCTCGGCGACGGCCGTCCGGGCCGACGGGAGCACCACCTTCCAGCGGGCGGTGGCGGCGGCGGACGCCCCGGTCGACTGCTTCTACGTCTACCCGACCGTCAGCCAGCAGCCCATGCCCAACGCCAACCTCGACGTCGATCCCCAGGAGACGGCGGTGGCGATCGCCCAGGCGTCACGCTTCTCCCAGGTGTGCAAGGTCTACGCGCCGATGTACCCGCAGCTGACCCGCTCCGAGATCGCAAACGGGGTCGGGAAGATCCCGGCCGAGGCGGCTGCCACCGCCTATCTGGGGGTGGTGGCGGCATGGAAGGACTACCTGGCCCACGACAACCACGGCCGCGGCGTGGTCCTGATCGGGCACTCACAGGGTGCGTCGCTGCTCATCCCGCTCATCCGGAACGAGATCGACCCGAACCCGACCGAGCGCCGTCTCCTGGTGTCGGCGCTGCTGATGGGCGGGAACGTCACGGTGCCCGCCGGCCGGGCGGTGGGAGGGGACTTCCAGCACGTTCCGGCCTGCAGTTCGGACCGGCAGACCGGATGCGTCGTCGCCTACTCCTCGTTCGACCAGGCTCCCCCGCCCGACAGCCTGTTCGGGAGGGTCGGGACCGGCATCGCCGCCCGGTCGGGGCTCGGACGGCCGGTGTCGGGGGACCTGCAGGTGCTGTGCACGAACCCCGCCGCCCTCGGAGGTGGCACGGGCATGCTCGAGCCGTACTTTCCCCACGATGCCCACCGCGGGACGATCTCCACGCCGTGGGTCACCTATCCGGGCCTCTACACCGCCACGTGCGAGAACAGTGGCGGCGCCTCGTGGCTCCAGGTCGACTCGCACGCGGGACCCGGCGATCGGCGCCCCGTCGTCAGCCAGGGGCTCGGGCCGACCTGGGGTCTCCACCTGGTCGACGTGAACATCGCGCTCGGGAACCTGGTGTCGCTGGTACGCCGGCAGGCCCAGGCCTTTGCCGCCCGGTGACGTTCAATCCAGCTCCACCGGAACCACGGTCAGCCACAGGACCTGCTCGTTTCGGAGGACCCTGAGTCCCAGCTCCCGCCCGATGGCGTCCGACGCCATGAGCCGCTGCAGGTCCCCGGCGTCCTCGGTCGGTGTGCCGTCGACCGACAGGATCGAGTCGGTCGGCCGGAGCCCGGCCCGCTCGGCGGGGCTGCCCGGCACCACCTCGATCACCCCGACGCCCCGGCGTTGCCCGAGCGCGGCCACCCGCCCCGGAGCGAGTGGACGACCCCCGCCCACCACCCCGAGGTAGGCCCGGCGCACCCGGCCCTCGCGCAGGAGCGTCGCCACGATCGCCAACGTGGTCGGGTTGACGGGGACGGCCAGGCCCAGCCCGACGCCCGCCAGCGCGGTGCTGACCCCGACCATGCGAGCCCGTGCATCGACCAGCGCACCGCCCGAGTTGCCCGGGTTGAGCGCGGCATCCGTCTGGATCACGTTCTCGACGACCCGGCCCCCGGCAGGAAGGGATCTCCCGAGCGCGCTCACGACGCCGGCGGTGACCGATCCGGCGAATCCCTGCGGGTTCCCGACGGCGACCACCAATTGCCCCACGCGGAGCCGGTCGGCATCGCCCAGCTCGATCTTCGCCAGGTCCGCCCGGCCGACCCGGAGCACGGCGAGGTCCGAGAGGGCGTCGCGTCCGACGAGCTCGAATTCGGCTTCCTGCCCGTCGGCGAACGTGGCGGTGCCCCGGCTCACCCGGGACACGACGTGTGCCGAGGTGAGGAGGTACCCGTCGGAGGTCAGGGCGACCGCGCTGCCGGCTCCCCGGCGGGGCCCGTCGCCGACCCTGAGCGCCGCCACCGAAGGGACGACCCGTTCCGCCACCGAGACGACCGCCGCCGAGTAGGCGTCGAGGACCTCGTCGTCGGCGACCGGACCGGCCGGCGTCAGCACGCCGGTCACAGCAGTGTCGGTCCCTCGGGACGGGCGTGGCCGACATCGGCGAGGGCGTCGCGCACGCCCTCGAGCCATTCCATCCGGTGGCGCCCGACCAGCTTCACGCACCAGGTCAAGGCCTCGCCCCGGGAGGGGGCCACGCCGCCGCCGACGAGCGTGTCGAGGACGGCCCGTTCCCGCAACGACAGCCACGTCGTCACCGGGATCCGCTCGGTGGTGAACAGGGACTCGACGCCGTCCCGCTCGACCCCCCACGACACCCGGCGGCCGAACCGGGCCTCGGCCCGGCGGGCGAGGGCCATGCGCTCCTCCCGGGTCGACTCCCGGAAGCTGTCGACGTCGGCACCGGGGGGAAGGGTTCCTACGCACAGGATCTCGTCGTCGTCCGACTCCACCGTCACCTCACCGAACCAGCCCGCGGGCAGCGAGTCCTCGAAGAACCTGGTGACCGGATCCGACATGATTACTAGATTACTCGATTACAGCCAGGCGCGGACACCGCCATCGTCCGACGGACAGACGGGCCGGGTGCGAGCGCGCGAAGATCTGGCGCCGCCTGCAGGGCCGCCGGGGACGCCGGCCCGGAAGGAGGGATCCCATGGGCCTCGAAGGGCGAGTGGCCATCGTGACCGGGGGCGGACGCGGCATCGGGCGCGCCATCGCCCTCGGCCTGGCCGAAGACGGAGCATCGGTGGCCGTCAACTTCCGCAAGGACGAGGAGTCGGCGGCCCGCACGGTCGCCGCCGTCGTGGACGCCGGTGGGCGTGCCGCGGCCTACCGGGGCTCGGTGGCGTCGCACGACGAGGCCCGCGCCGTGGTGGACGGCGTGCTGGCCGACTTCGGGCACGTCGACATCCTGGTGAACAACGCCGGGATCACCAACCGGGGGACGCCCGTCGCGAAGACCCCGGTGGAGGAGCTCGAACGGGTGATGGCGACGATCGCGTTCGGCGCCCATCACTTCTCGCAACTGGTGCTCCCGAGCATGCGGGACCGGCCGCGAGGTGACATCGTGATGATCTCGAGCCAGTCCGCCGTCACGACCGACCCGTTCGCCGGCCCCTACAACATGGCGAAGGCCGCCCAGGAGGCGCTGGCCTTCACCTTGGCGAAGGAAGAGGCTCGGTCCGGGATCCGGGTCAACGTCGTGGTCCCGGGACTGTCCAACACGGACATGGGCCGTCGCCTGGTCAAGGCGGCGATGCAGGTGGAGGACATCCACGAGCTCGGCCCGCGCTTCCCGCTCGGCAGGGTGTGCGAGCCCGAGGACGTGGCCGGCGCCGTCCGCTTCCTGGTCGGTGCCGGGGGTTCGAACATCACCGGACAGCGGCTGGTGGTCGACGGCGGGGGCTTCCGCTAGGCGACCCGGCCGCTCATCGGCCCCCTCACGTGCCGACCGGGGTGGTCCCGATGACCCCCTCGGCACGCAGCCGCTCGAGATCGGTATCGGACAGGCCGAGACCTGCGAGGACCTCGACCGTGTGCTCGCCGAGCAGCGGGGCCGGGCGCCGGTACCAAGGCCCGGACCGGGTGGAGAAGCGCATCGGCCAGCCCGGAAACCGCGTCGGGCCGACGACCGGATGGGTGACCTCCTCCCAGAAGCTCCGGGCGTTCATCTGGGCGTCGTGGTCGACGTCGTAGGCATGGACCACGGGCTCGGCCTCGACGCCGGCCGAGCGGAGGGCGGCGAGCGCCTCTTTCTGGTCCCGATCGGCGAACCACGATCCGAGACCGGCGTCGATGTGGTCGGCGCGCCCGGACCGGCCCGCAGCGCGGTCGAGGGCGGGATCGAGCGACCACGCCGGTGACCCGATGACCGAGCGCAGCCTCTGCCACTGACCGTCCGAGCCGATCCGCACCGCCACCCACCTGTCGGGCTCGCGACAGGCAAAGACGCCCTGGTGGGGAGCCCCTTCGAGTCGGTTGCCCCGGCGGGCCATGAGGTGGCCGTACACCGCGTGCTCCAGCACCTGCTCGACCACCAGATGGGCGGCGAGATCGATCATGGCGAGCTCGATCGCCTGTCCCTCGCCGGTCCGTTCCCGGTGCTCGAGCGCCGTGAGCACGGCGAAGGCGGCGTGCATGCCGGCCAGCGGATCGCAGATCCCCGGGATCGTCGGGGGTCGGTCCGGGTACCCGGTGATCCAGGCGAGCCCGGACACCTGTTCCATGGTGGCGGCGAACCCGGGGCGGTCCCGCCACGGACCGTCCAGGCCGAAGCCGGGCATCCTCACCATGACGATCTGTGGATTCACCACCCGCAGCTCGTCGTAGGACAGCCCGAAGTGCTCCATGACCCGCGGCGTGAAGTTCTCCACCACGACGTCTGCGCCCGCGGCCAGCTGCAGCGCGATCCGGCGGCCGCCGGGGTCGCCGAGGTCGAGGGTCACGCTTCGCTTGTTCAGGTTGGCCGAGTGGAAGATGCCGCCCATCTCGTACCAACGGTCCACCGAGGCGTCGACCCGGACGGTGAAGCGCATCGGGTCGGGGCGCTGCACCGATTCGACCTTCACGACGTCGGCGCCCATGGTGGCGAGGTACTGGGTGCACAGGGGACCGGCAAGGAACGCGGTGAAGTCGAGGACCCGGAGGCCGGCCAACGCCAACCCACCGGTCGCCCCGGCGGGGGCTCCGGACGGCATGAACGGCCTGGTGGCCGGGCGGGTCGCCGCACCGCTCCGGGCCTCGGCTGCGTCGTCGAGCGAGCGGCCGAGCTCGGGCGCCGGCCCGGGAGGGCGGGGATCGGTGACGCTCGAGACGAAGGGCGGTCGGGGATGGGGGAATCCGCCGCGGGGGTTCGGGCCGTAGAGGCCGCGGTCCACGACGTGCCCGACGCGCGGGAACACCTCCCCGTTGCCGATGGGCACCGTCGGGATCCGGTACAAGGAGCCGAGCTCGACCACCTCGTCGACGCTGTGCCTCGAGGTCCAGCTCTCGATGGCCGACAGCACATCGGGGCGCCCCCGGTTGAGCTGGTGGTACAGCGACTCGTCGGCGCCGAGGTCGGGGCGCCCGATCATGTCGAGGAAGGCGTGCCACTGGGCGGTGGTGATCGTGGCGAACCCGGCGTACCCGTCGCGGCAGCGCTCGACGCCGGGGACCATCAAGAAGGCGGACCGCTGGCGCTTTCCCCCGGGCATGGCCGAGACCACCGACGGATAGCAGATGAAGGTCAGGGCCAGGCACTCGAGGGCGGAGACGTCCACCAGGCATCCCCGACCGCTCCGGCGCCGCTCGGTCAGGGCGGTGACCGCACCGAGGGCGCCGAAGGTCCCGAGTGTCCACTCGGACAGTCCGCCGCCCACCGCCAGCGGCACCCGGTCGGGATCCCCGTGACTGTGGAGCGACCCGGCCAGCGCCTGGAGCAGCAGGTCGGCCGACTCCTCACCACGGCGCGGGCCGTCGATCCCGAAGGACGAGAGGCTCACCACCACCCCGGCGGGCCGGCGCTCGGCCAGGGCGCGGGCATCGATGCCGGGCGGGCGGCCGCCCGCCCGGCCGCCGAACGTCGAGACGATCGCCAGGTCCCACCGCCCGTCGGGCTCCTCGGCCTCGGGCAGCCGCAGTGTCGGCCCGGCGACCCGGCTCGCCTGGGAGGCGGCCAGGTAGCGGAAGAGCGCTCCATCGGGGTCCCCGTCTCTCCCGACCGCCCCCGACACCGACCATCGCCGCAGCCGGTGGCCCTCGGGTGGCTCGACCTTGGTCACCCCGGCACCGGCGTCGGTGAGGAGCTTGGCGCAGTAGGCACCGGCGACGTCGTTCGAGAAGTCGAGGACTTCCAGTCCCTCGAGCCCGGGGAGCGGACCCCCGCTCACCGGCGGGCGACCGTCGGTGAAGGGTGCCGGTCGTCCGGTTCCGACAGGACCACCACCGACCCCGACAGGACCATCCCCCGACCTCCGCTCGCTGCCGTCGCCCGCCCTTCGTGGGGCTGCCGTCGCAGCGGACGAAGGCGCCAGCTCGCCGGCCAGCAGTATCCTGCTAGCCGAACGTCGCAGTCAAGGACACCGGCGCACCGCGGCGTGCCGGACGAGGAGGCGGCCGGATGGTGATGACGATTGCTCGCGGTGGCGAGCTGATCGAGTCGGACCGCCACCACGTCGTCCCGAAGGAGCGCTACGTCTCCCCGGACTTCTTGCGTCTGGAGATGGAGCGCCTCTGGCCCCGGGTCTGGCAGATCGCCTGTCGGGAGGAGGAGGTGCCCCGTCCGGGGGACTTCCTCGAGTACCTCATCGGCGACCAGTCCATCCTGGTGACGAGGAGCGATCCCGACACGGTCCAGGCCTTCTACAACACCTGTCCGCATCGCGGCACCCGGCTCGCCACCGGCACCGGCAATTTCCACACCGGCGAGATCCGGTGCCGGTACCACGCCTGGCGGTTCGAGCTGGACGGCACCAACAAGGAGGTGGTCGACCGTTCCGACTTCCCGTCCTCCATGACCGACGACGACGTGGGTCTGAACCATGTCAAGGTCGGCCGGTGGGGCGGGTTCGTCTTCGTCAACATGGACCCGGCCTCCGAGCCGCTCGAGTCGTTCCTCGACCCCCTGCCCGAACTGCTCCGGCCCTACCGGTTCGAGAAGATGCGGTTCCGCTCCTACCGGTCGGTCGTCCTTCCCGCCAACTGGAAGTGCGTCCTCGACGCGTTCAACGAGAGCTACCACGTCCAGGGAACCCATCCCCAGCTGCTCCGATGGTCCGATGACACGGCCATCCGCTACGGATCGCTCGGCAGGCACAACCACATGGGAACGCTCGGCGAGGTCAAGCACGAGATCCGGCCGAGCCCGCGGCTCGGTCTCGGGCCCGGCGACTACGACGAGCGCGAGCTGCTGGGCGATGATGATCGACGAGCTCGGCGGCCTGTTCCTGAAGCAGGAGCGCCACCAGATCGAGGCCCTCAAGAACGAGCCCCTCCCGGCGGGGAAGACCGCCATGGAGGCCTACAACGAGGTGCGGGTGCGGATGCTCCGGAGCAAGGGCGGTGTCGACGATCTGACCGACGAGCAGCTGCTGAGCTCGGACGACGTCCACATCTTCCCGAACGTGGTGGGCCCCATCTATCCGGGGAGCACGACGCTGTTCCGGGTCCGGCCGAACGGGCTCGACCCGGACAGCTCGATCAAGGATCTCTGGACCCTCGAATGGGCGGCTTCGGGCGAGGAGCGGAAGATGTGCGAGCGGAAGTTCTACGCCGACTGGACCGAAAAGGACTGGGGACTCGTCACCAACCAGGACTACGCCAACATGGCCCACGTGCAGGCCGGCATGAAGTCGAGGGGCTGCACCGGGCTGCGGCTGAACCCGCGCCAGGAGCACAATGTCCTCCACATGCACGAGGTCATCGACGACTACCTCCGCTCGTAGCCGGTGAGCACCGCTCGTACCGTTCCGATCGGAGCTCGCCGTGGGCGCACGTGACCCTGTGATCGTCGGCATCGGCTGGAGCGACTACCCGGTCGCCCCCGAGCTCGATGCCATGGAGCACCATGCGATGGCGCTCCGCCGGGCGCTGGCCGATTCCGGTCTCCGCAAGACCGACATCGACGGGTACATGTGCGCCGGCACCGGTTTCCGGCCCAACGTGGACGACGCCCCGAACATGGCCGAGTACCTCCGGATCGAGCACCGCTGGCTCGACGGAACCTCGGTCGGCGGCGGCACGTTCGAGTTCTACGTTCAGCACGCCGCCGCGGCCATCGAGACGGGAGCCTGCGACGTCGTCGCCGTCACCTACGGATCGGACATGCTGTCGCGGATGGGCCGGATGCTCGGTACGACGACCTTCGCCGGCGGGACCGGCCGGGTCCCCGGTCCCTCCCAGTTCGAGTGCTCGTGGGGAAACGTCCTGGCCGGTAGCTACGCCATGGCCGCCCGGCGGCACATGCACCAGTTCGGGACCACCTCGGCGCAGCTGGCCGAGATCGCCGTCGGGGTGCGCGAGTTCGCCGGACTGAACCCTTCGGCCCAGTACCGGGACCCCATCACCGTCGAGGACGTGCTCGCCTCCCGGATGATCGCCGACCCCCTGCACAAGCTGGACTGTTGCGTCATCTCCGACGGCGGCGGAGCGTTCATCATCACCACGCGGGAGCGGGCACGCGACCTGCGACCGGCGCCGGTGATCGTCCTCGGCGCAGCCGGGTCCCAGACCCACTGGACCATCAGCCAGATGCCCGATCTCACCACCACCGCCGCCAGCCGGTGCGGGCCCGAGGCGTTCGGTCGGGCGGGAGTCGGCCCCGAGGACGTCGACACCATCCAGTGCTACGACAGCTTCACCATCACCGTGCTCCTCCTCCTCGAGGACCTCGGGTTCTGCCAGAAGGGTGAGGGCGGCTCGTTCGTCGAGACCGGGGTGCTCCGCCGCGGCGGGCGGCGGCCTCTCAACACCGACGGAGGCGGGCTGTCGGCCTGCCATCCGGGGATGCGGGGCCTCTTCCTGGTCAACGAGGCGGTGCGCCAGTTGCGCGGTGAGGCGGGCGAGGCCCAGGTCCCCGGGGCGGAGGTGGCCGTGGCCTGCGGGTCGGGCGGATCGCTCTCGTGCATCGGCACCGTGGTGCTCGGCGGCGAGGGTCGCTCGTGAATCTCGAGGAGCTCGCCGGCTCGGTGCACGACCGTGCGCTGCCCGATCCCGATCATGCGTCCCGCCTCTACTGGCAGCGCGCCGCCGAAGGCCGGCTGGTCCTCCAGCGGTGCACCGACTGCGGCGAATTCCAGTTCTATCCGCGCGCCTTGTGCGCCAGCTGCGCCGGTGAGACGGAATGGGCCGACGCCTCGGGTCGGGGCACCCTGTACACCTTCACGGTCATCCGGCAGAACAGGTCCAAGGCGTTCGCCGGTCTGGTCCCCTATGCCGTGGGACTCGTCGATCTCGAAGAGGGTGTCCGGATGATGTCCAACATCGTGGAGTGCGACGTCGAGGACCTGTCCGTCGGGATGCCGCTCGAGGTGGTGCTGGTGCCGGCAGCGCCGGAGGTCGGGCTCCCCTTCTGGCGCCCGGCGGCTCCCTGAGGGGGAGGCATGGACTTCGACGACTCGCCCGAGGAATCGGCCTTCCGCCGGGAGGCCCGGAGCTGGCTGGCGGCCAACGCCAGGAGGAAGGAGCCCGGCCAGCTCCCGACCTCGCGGTCCTTCTCGGACTTCGACGACGTGTTCGTGGCCGAAGGCCGGGCCTGGCAGCGTCGTCTGTTCGACGGAGGCTGGGCGGGGATCGCCTGGCCGTCCGAGTACGGGGGCCGCGGCGGCACCGTGGTGCAGTCGATGATCTTCCGTCAAGAGGAGGCCGAGTTCGATGTGACCTCGGGTCTCTTCGCCGTGGCCATCGGCATGGCCGGCCCGGTGATCATCGCCCACGGCAGCGACGACCAGCGCGCCCGTCACCTGTTGCCCATGCTCCGGGGGGACAAGGTCTGGTGCCAGCTGTTCAGCGAGCCCGGGGCCGGCTCGGACCTCGCCTCCCTCGTCACCCGCGCCGAGCCCGACGGGGACGAATGGGTGGTCAACGGCCAGAAGGTCTGGAGCTCGGGCGCGCACCACGCCGACATGGGGATCCTGCTGGCCCGCACCGATCCCGACGTGCCCAAGCACCGCGGCATCACCTTCTTCCTCGTCGACATGGCCTCCCCCGGCATCGACGTGCGGCCGCTCCGGCAGATGACCGGCGGGGCCACGTTCAACGAGGTGTTCCTGACCGACGTCCGGGTGCCGGCCGCCAACGTGGTCGGGGGGGTGAACGGCGGCTGGCGGGCGACCGTGACCACCCTGGCCAACGAGCGCAGCCTGGGCGGCGCCGCATCGGCGCTCCCCCAGGTTCTGGCCCTGGCCAGGCGGTGCGGTGCGACCGACGAGCCGCTCGTCCGGCAGCAGCTGGCCGGCTGCTTCGCCCGGGACCAGATCATCAGGTACCTCGGATTGCGGGTGCGCACCGCGCTGGGCAGCGGCGGCCCGGCCCCCGAGACCTCGATCGTCAAGCTCCTCCATACCCAGCTCGCGGTCGAGCTCGCCGACCTGACGTTGAGCATCGAGGGGCTCGGGGGGGCGCTGGCCGGCCAGCATGCTCCCGACGCCGGCCACTGGCAGCACCAGTTCCTCACCGCACCCTCGCTCCGCATCGCGGCGGGCAGCGACGAGGTGCAGCGAACGGTGATCGGCGAGCGCGTGCTCGGGCTTCCGGCCGAGGCCCGGACCGACCGGGACGTTCCCTTCCGGGACCTCGTCCGCTGACCGGGCGCCCGAGGGACGACGGGAAGGAGGCGCGCCAGGTCGTGGAGTTCAACCTGGCTGATCTCTTCGAGTGCGTGGCGCGCCGGGTGCCCGACCGCGAGGCGGTGGTGTGGGGCGAGACCAGATCCACCTACCGCCGACTCGACGAACGTTCGAGCCGTTTGGCGCACGCCCTCGCCGACCGGGGTGTCGGGCCCGGGGACCACGTCGGGATCATGACCTACAGCCGGCCGGAGTACCTCGAGACGATGCTCGCCGCGCTGAAGGTCCGGGCGGTCCCGATCAACGTCAACTACCGCTACGTGGCCGACGAGCTGGCCTATCTGTTCGACAATGCCGAGCTGCGGGCACTCGTGCGTCGAGAGGTCGCTGGCCCCGGTGGCCGCGTCGGCCCGGTCGGGGGTCCCCCGGCTGGAGCACGTGATCGTGGTGGACGACGGTTCGGATCGACGGACCGCCCTCCCCGGGGCGGTCGGGTACGAGGACGTGCTGGCGTCGGGCTCGGAGGCCGCCGACTTCGGCCCCCGGTCCGCCGACGACCTCTACATCGCCTATACGGGGGGAACCACCGGCCTCCCCAAGGGGGTGGTCTGGAGGCAGGAGGACATCTTCTTCGCCACCATGACCCCCGGCGTGCCGGTCACCCGGCCCGAGGAAGTCGGCGACAACGCCGCCGCGCCCGTGCATCCCCGGTTGCGGCCGCTGGCCGAGGCCGGCGTGGCCGTGCCGGACGTCTTCGTCTCCTATGCGCTCGGACCGCTCATGCACGTGAGCGGCCACTGGTCGGCCTTCGGCGCGCTCTTGAGCGGCGGACGGGTCGTCCTGCACCCGCACCGGCAGATGGAGGCGCCGGCCGTCCTCCGTCAGGTCGAGCGCGAGCAGGTCACCATGGTGACCATCGTGGGCGACTCGATGGGCCGGCCTCTGGTCGACACCTTCGAGCAGGACCCCGGACGCTACGACACCTCGTCGGTGCTCCTGCTCGGTTCGGGAGGGAGCATCATGTCCGCCGACGTGAAGGAGCGGCTCTTCGGCGCCTTCCCCTCCGCCATGGTGCTCACCGAGGCCATCGGGTCGTCCGAGTCGCCGGCCCAGGCCCTCTCGGTCACGACCCGGGACGGGGCGGCGGCCCCCACGCTGCATTTCGTCGCCGACGACCGGACCGCCGTGTTCGACGAGGCGCTGCAGCGGGTGCAGCCCGGTTCGGGCACGGTCGGGCGGCTGGCCACCCGGGGGCGGGTGCCGGTCGGGTACTTCCACGACGAGGAGCGGTCGTCGCGGACCTTCGTGACCGTGGACGGTGACCGGTGGGCCCTGCCCGGCGACATGGCGACGGTCGAGGCCGACGGGACCGTCCGGCTCCTCGGGCGCGGGGCCATGTGCATCAACACCGGAGGCGAGAAGGTGTACCCCGAGGAGGTCGAGGCGGTGCTCACCTCGCATCCCGGCATCGTCGACGCCGTGGTCGTCGGCACGCCGGATGAGCGCCTCGGCGAGACGGTGACCGCGGTGTTCCAGCCCGCACCGGACCGGGACGGGCCGGACCTCGCCGGGATCCAGGAGCACTGCCGCAGGCGCCTGGCCGGGTACAAGGTCCCCCGCCGCATCGTGCCCGTGCCGCTGGTGCCCCGATCGCCCACCGGCAAGCCCGACTACGCCGAGGTTCGGGAGCTCGCCGCCCGGGGATCGGCAGCACCCGACGACGGTTGATCCTCGGCATCCGGCTCGGGAAGCCATCCCGGCAGCTGACGGCGGATCGGTGCGATACTCGACCGTTTCCGTCTCCGTCCGTCCCGACCGAGCACGACGGGGCGCGGCGGGCGCGACATGAGAGGCAGGGAAGACGAGGCGCAGGGAATGGGAGTACAGAGCCATGAGGGAGCCATGACGGACCCATCACCCATGAGGCAGCCATGACCGACCCATCCCCGATCACCGGCGCCGATCGGTCGACCGCCGGCGGGCGGAGGCCGGTGAAGGACGCGGCGGCCCGGCGAGTCCGTGGCCTGGCCGGGATCGTGGCCGCCGCGGCGGTGCTCGTGGCGGCGGGCTGCTCCTCGTCTCCGTCGTCCTCCTCCAACCCTCCGGGCGGAGGCACGGCCACCAAGGTCGTCCACGGCGACACCGTGCCGGTGGTGGGCGACCTCGGGCCGACCAGCTTCACCACGCGGGGGCCGTTCGCCGTCGGTGTGAGCACCCTCACCCTGCCGAGCGACGGAGCCCCGGTCGAGGTCTGGTACCCGGCGACCCACGCGTCGGCCAAGGCGACGCCGGTCACCTACAACGTCACGTCGTGGTTGCCCGCAGCCCTCCAGTCCCTCATCCCGGCGAGCTTCACCACGGCCACCTACGCCACCGATGCCTACCGCGGCGTGCCTGTGGCCGGGGGCCGCTTCCCCCTGACGGTGTTCACCCACGGTTACTCCGGGTTCCGCGACCAGTCGACGTTCCTCACCACCTGGCTGGCCTCGTGGGGGTTCGTGGTGGCGGCACCGGACCTGCTGGACAACGATCTCACCGCGGTCCTGAGCGGCAAGCAGAGCACGGGGGACAGCGCCGACCTCACCGAGATCCAGGACACCATCTCACTGATGGCCACCGAGAACGGCCAGTCCACGAGCCCCTTCGACGGTCACCTCGACCTGGGCCGAGTGGCGGCCGTCGGGCACTCGCTCGGCGGAGCGGCCTCCGAAGCCGTGGCGGCGGCCGACCCGCGGGTGACCACTTTCATCGGCATGGCCGGAGCCACCGTCGGAGCCTTCGGACAGGCGAGCTCGGGCCCCGCCAGCGAAGTACCGGACAAGCCCGGCATGCTGATGGTCGGAACGTCCGACCACGTCGTCGAGCCGGCCGGGATCACCCGCGCCTTCCACGCCATGGCCACGCCGAAGCGGCTGGTCACCTTCAAAGGCTTCGGGCACCTGCTCTTCTCCGACATCTGCCAGATCGCGCCCGGCAAGGGAGGGCTGCTGGCCCTGGCCGACCAGGTCCACGTCCAGGTCCCGGCCAACTTGCGACCGCTCGCCACCGACGGCTGCCTGGCGCCGGACACGCCGGTGACCAAGGGCTGGCCGGCGGTGCGCCAGACGGTCACCGCCCAGCTCCGTCATGTCTTCGGGTTCGATGCCTCCGCGGCCGGGTTGACCGGGCTGCCGGCGGCGTACCCCGGGGTGGTGGCCACCAGCCTGGCCGTCGGCACCTCCTCGTGATCGGGCCGCATCCGGTGACCGGACCGGGCACTCCTCAGGGGTGATCGGCCGCGCCGTGGCGCCGGTCCTCGGGAGTCGTCAATCCGGGGCCTCCGGACGCATCGTCGGGAAGAGGATCACGTCGCGGATGGCCTCGACCTCGGCCAACAGCATGGTGAGACGGTCGATGCCGATGCCGATCCCCGACGTGGGAGGCAGCCCGTACTCGAGTGATCGCACGAAGGCCAGGTCGGCGGGATGGGCTTCGAGGTCCCCGTGGGCAGCCGCGTCCGACTCGCGCTGGAACCGCTGCTGTTGTTCCTCGGGGATGTTGAGCTCGCTGTAGCCGTTGGTGAGCTCTTTGCCGTCGACGGCGAGCTCGAACCGCGCGGCGAGGGTCGGATCGTCCTCGGTCCGGCGCGCCAGGGGCGAGACCTCCACCGGAAAGCCGCACACGAACACCGGGTCCGTGACGGTGGGGAGGAGCACCGAGTCGTACAGCTCGAAGATGAGCTTGCCCGACCCCCATTCCGGCAGGAACTCCACCGAGTGCTTCTCGCACACGGCTCGTACGGCGTCCACCGGATCACTCGGGTGGAGGCGCTGGCCGACAAGCTCCCCGAGCCAGTCGAGCAACTGCCGGCGCGGCCATGGCGGGGCGAGGTCGACCTGCCGGCCGCCGACGACGAAGGTCGATCGATCGGTGGCATCGCGGGCGGCCCGGACGATCAGGCGCTCGGTCAGGTCCATCCCGTCGGTCACGTCACCGAACGCGCGGTAGGCCTCGAGGGTCGTGAACTCGGGGCTGTGCCGGGTGTCGATGCCCTCGTTGCGGAAGTTGCGGCCGATCTCGAACACCCGCTCGTAGCCGCCGACCACCAGGCGCTTCAGATAGAGCTCCGGCGCGATGCGGAGCCGGAGGTCCATGTCGAGGGCGTTGGCATGGGTGACGAACGGGCGGGCCAAGGCCCCACCCGCCTGGGGCTGGAGGATCGGGGTCTCGACCTCTACGAAGCCCTCGTCCGACAACTGCTGCCGCAACGCGGCGACGGTCCGGATCCGGATGTCGAACACCTTCCGGGCCTCGGGGTTGGCCAACAGGTCGAGCTCCCGCTGGCGGTAGCGGGTGTCCGTCGAGGCCAGCCCGTGCCACTTGTCGGGCAGGGGCCGGAGGGCCTTGGACAGGAGCCAGAGGTCGGTGGCCCCGACCGACAGCTCGCCCCGCCGGCTGGTGAGCACTTCGCCCTCTGCTCCGATCCAGTCGCCGAGGTCGACGTGGGCCAGGACGGCCTTGGCCCGATCGCTCAGTGTCGGGGCCTGCATGAGCAGCTGCACCGATCCGCTCACGTCCTCGAGGGTCGCAAAGGAGAGTGCCCCATGGCCTCGCAGGCTCTTCAGACGGCCGGCCACGCGCTCCCGCACTCCCGTGCGGGTGTCGGGAGGAAGGTCGTGATGGCGCCGATGCAGGTCGGCGGCGAGCACCGTCCGGTCGAAGCGGTGCGGATAGGGATCGATGCCCTGAGCGGCCAAGGCGTCGCGCTTCTTGCGGCGTTCGGCCACGAGCGCATCCTGGGCTCGAGCATCCTGCTCCCGGTCGCTCGGGCCGGACTCGTCACTCACGATCACGTCTCTTCCTCGGGCTCTCCGACGCCTGGTCCTCGTCGGGGCAGGGCTACGCCGGGTCGGGGCAGGGCTGCGCCGGTCATCTTAGGCAAGCCTGGGCTGAACCTCCGATGGCACGCGGATCACCGGGACGGGCCGCGATGAGCACGGTTGCGCGGCGGGACCACCACGAACCCGGGGGGACAGACCTCCACGAGAGCGTCGGCACCGCCCTCTTCCGATCGGGTCGCGTGGTTATGCTGCCGGAGCGCCCCTAGCTCAACGGTAGAGCAGCGGATCCTTAATCCGTTGGTTGGGTGGTTCGAGTCCCCCGGGGCGCACCGACCGACTCACCGAACCACCGCCCCACATTGCTGCTCGTCGGGCGCTCAGTCGTAGTGCCTGGCCATCGGCCACAGTGCCGGCCAGGGGGTGCGCTGGTGGCGGCAGACCCAGACCGCCGCTCCTCGTTCTTGCGGGTCGACGGCGTGCCCGTCGGAGCCGAGGGTGGTGGCGAGCTGCACGGACGACCAGTGGCTGTCGACGAAGGTCCGTGACAACCCCACGGCAACGACGGTCGCCTCCGGTGCGGGGTGACCGTAGCCCCACAGCCAGAAGCTGTTGTGACCACTGATGGCGGACCGAAGACCGAGCGCCGGGCCGAAGAAGTCGATGGAACCGGCTTCGCTGTAGTCCTCGGTGAAGATCACCGCGCTGCGGCGCTGGTCGGGCGGCAATCCGTCGACCACCGAAGCGACCGTACCGACGACGTGGGGCCATCCCAGCATGCCTCCGAGATCGGAATTGGCCGTGTCCAGACCGGCGGCCACCGCCGCCTGCGGGGGGAGGATGGG
Organism: uncultured Acidimicrobiales bacterium; assembly: GCA_963764555.1. Taxonomy (GTDB): domain Bacteria; phylum Actinomycetota; class Acidimicrobiia; order Acidimicrobiales; family RAAP-2; genus Bog-756. Next base: position 916,209 of record CAVXSW010000005.1, on the reverse strand, counting down.
GGTGAACACCGGCGCGGTGAGCAGGCCGCTGACCACGACTGCGCCAGTCAGGACCTTCCGGCGGAGAGGTCTCCACGACTCCTCGATGACCACTGCGCCGACTGCCACCAGAGGCAGGTACCACGATCCCAGGTAGTAGGCCTTGCCCCCCGATGCGAAGAGGAGCGCAAAGACGGCGATGTACCCGTACGCCAACCATCGCTGACTTCGCCATTCAGGCTTGCGGAGGAGGGCACGCGAGGGCGACCAGCCAGACGACGGTCCCGGCTACCGTCACGATGGCAAGCTGCAGCGGGACGAATTGCGCGTGATCGGTCGACGAGTTGTCCGAGCGGAGATGGCGCAGGAACTCGAGGGTCGCCCAATGGTGGTGTGCCTGCCAGAGCAGGTTCGGGGCCACGATCACCAGCGTGAGCAGGCCTCCGAGGACCAGCCATCGGCTCCACAGGAGCACGCGTTGGGGAGTGCAGAGCAACCCGATGCCGGTGGCGAGAGCCCAGAACAACATGGTGTCCTTGTTGAGCAGCCCGATGCCGCATACCACTCCGATGGGAAGCCACAGACGGGTGTCCCCACTGCGGACGAGGCGGATCACCAACCACGAAGCCAGCGCCCAGAAGACCAGATCGAGACTGACCGTACTCAGGAAGTGGCTCGTGGTCAGGAACATCGGGCCGAGCCACGCCACCAGTCCGGTCAGGACCTGGGCCGGCCGGCCACCGCCCAGATCGGCGGCGATGAGCCCGCCGAGCAGGACGAACACGCCGCCGAGCAGCGACGGGACCACCGCCAAGGCCACGACACTGTGACCGAAGGCGGCCTCTTGGAGGCGGTACAGCAACGGGACGAGTGGAGGATTGTCGACGAATCCCCAGTCCAGGTGATGGCCGCTCGCCAGGTAGTAGAACTCGTCCCGGTGGGCACCATACAGATTGGCGGTCGCCAGTTGGAACACCACCTTCGACGCGGCGAGCAGACCGAGGGCCCACCACGTGACGACTGCCCGGCGGCGCGTCGGGACCGACCGATTTGCCGCCGGCATCCCGTTGGAAGCACCGTCTGTCCCGGGATCAGGAGCTGCTCCCGGCAGAGTGGCGACGTGCTCACCAACCACGGTGGCGGCTCACTGGGTAGCCTCCATGCGTTGGCGAGACGAGGATCGGGGCCGGTGAGGACGAGGGTGCCCCGATGGGGGCGAAGGCGTGGTCATGGAGGTTCCGTTCGGATCAGACCTGGTCTTGATGCGCCCGGCTCATTCCCGGTGTTCGAGGATGAGCCTGCGACTGGCGAGGCACGGGGTGGATGAGATTGCCGGCAGGTACTACGCCGCGTAGCCGTCGAGAGATTGCCGCGGCCGGACTTCCGGGAACCCCTTCTGAGACCCCATCGACGTCGTCGTCAGATTCCCGTCCGTCCAGTTCCGCGGGCGGCGGGTTGCAGTGGGACGTGGCCTCAATCTCAAGGACCGAACGAAACGGTCACCCTCATCGGCTTGCCCCTGCCTCGACACCCTCGAGCACGACCATGCGGTGCTGATCCCAGCAGGTCGATTGGAGGCAGACGGCTCTACTGCCGCGCCCCATCGCCCTACTGGGGCATCGCCCCCATCCCGACGATCGGCTGGTTGAGCACCATCGCGCCAGTCGATCCATAGAAGGTGGCCGCACCGAACGAGAAGATCCCGCCGTCGGAAGCCACCAGCCAGTAGCCACCACCACGCGGGATGACGGACATGCCGACGATGGGCTTGTTGAGGGGTGAACCGCCGGTCGAGCCATAGAACACAGCGTCCCCGAAGGTGAAGATCCCACCGTCCGATGCCACGAGCCAATACCCGGCGCCGGTAGAGGTATCAGCCATGCCCACGATCGGCTTGTTGAGTCGCATCCCGCCGGTGGACCCGAGGAACTGGGCCGATCCGAACGAGAAGATCCCGCCGTCCGAGGCCACCAGCCAGTAGCCGTTGCCCTGGGGTGTCGCTGCCATTCCCACGATGGGCTGGTTCAGCGGTTTGCCGCCCATGGACCCATGGAACTTGGCATCGCCGAACGTGAAGATCCCGCCGTCGGAAGCCACGAGCCAGTAGCCCAAACCGTCCTTGGTCGCCGCCATGCCCACGATGGGCTTGTTCAGCACCATGCCGCCGGTCGAGCCGAAGAATTGCGCGTCACCGAAGGTGAAGATCCCCCCATCGGAGGCGACCAGCCAGTACCCGCCTCCGTCCGGCGTCGCGGCCATGCCGACGATCGGCTTGTTGAGGGGCGTCCCCCCTGTCGAGCCGAAGAAGGGCTGGTTGGGCCCGAACGTGAAGATCCCGCCGTCGGAAGCCACCAGCCAGTAACCGGCGTCAAAGGGGGAGACAGGGCTGGACGGCAGCGAAGCGGGGCCGGTTCCCACGGCATTCACAGCAGCGACGGTAAATGTATAGGAGACACCGTTGGTGAGGCCGGTGACCACGGCGCTCGTCACATTGCCCACCTCCACGGTGGAGCACCCCGTGACGGCGGTGACCACATAGTTCGTAATCGGGCTCGCTCCATCGAACGCGAGCTGTCCAGTGAACTTTCAAGCTGCGGTACTCGCCCTGCGCTGTCACATTCGTCGGAGCGCTCGGCACGGACGTGACCGTTAGGGTGAACGAAAATGTGCCGGTGATCTCCAGAGATGTCCGTCGCGTCGTACCACTCACCGTATAGGCCCCAGCAGCCAATGTTCCTGCTCGTGGTGACGAGCCCACTCGGAGAAACATTCAGACCGGGGGCGCACTGGCACCTGATGGGGTGAACGTCACCGTTCCAATCCCGCCAGCTGCCGTCGACTGCTTGCTGTACGAGCCGAAGCAGCCGCCGGACCGTGTCCGATGTTGGTGACAGTCTGCGTGATTGTGGTCGCATTGACCGTCAGCGTGTAGCTGAAAGATCCCGTGTCAAGGGCAGGGGGGTCAGTCAATGTGCCGCTAGCCGTATAGCTCCCTGCGGCGAGCGTCCCGCTTGTCGAGACCGCTCCGGAAGAGGAAATAACGACCTGCGGAGAGCCGATCGTCTGAGTGAAGACAATGGGTGGGGTACCACCAGTGGTGGCTCAGCTGATCTGGAATCGATGCAGAGGCCGACGGAGTTGTCGTTCCGGATGTAGGAGCTACCTGCGTAATGGTGGCGGCGTATGCGGGCGATGCAAAGACCACGAAGGCCCCCATCAATCCGACGATCGCCGTGCCGATGGCGATACGCCGACTCGCACGATGTCCCATGGCAACCCCCTATGTAGACCCGCTCCACCCCGACCCATCGACGCGGAACCTGGCTTGACCGAGCGAGGCGAGATTAGTGCTGATCCAATCTGCACGAAAGCGCGATCTGCGATCGAGGGTCGATCGTCTTCGAGGGTGTGAAGCTGCCGCATGGGACGCCACCGTTCCTCACCACACGCCATGAGGAGCACGGCAAGACATGGAAGGGAGCCGATCCGACGTGGGTTCGGGTCACCGAGCCCCTATCCCAGCCGGCGGATCGACCAGCTCAGGCAGCTGACCCGTAGAAGGGGGCGTTGAAGGAGAAGACCCCTCCGTCGGAGGCCGTCAGCCAGTATCCGCCGGTGGCGTTGTCGTTCAGGCCGTTGATCACCGGGCGGTTCAGCCGGATGTTGCCGGTCGAGCCGAGGAAAGGCTGGTTGAAGCAGAAAACTCCGCCATCGGCGGCAACCAATCGGTACCCACTGCCGTTAGGTGCGGCGATCATGGCAACCACCGGTTGGTTGAGGCGGATGGCTCCGGTAGACCCGTAGAAGGGGGCGTTGAAGGAGAAGATCCCGCCGTCGGACGCGACCAGCCAGTAGCCGCCGGTCGCCGGGTCGGCTCCCATGCCGACGACCGGCTTGTTGAGGACGAGGTTTCCGGTCGAGCCGTAGAACTGGTTATTGCCGAAGGTGAACACACCCCCGTCAGAGGCGACCATCCAGTAGCCACCACCGCTCGGGGTGGATGCCATGCCGACGATGGGCTTGTTGAGAACGATGTTGCCGGTCGAACCGAAGAACGGGGCGTTGAACGAGAAAATGCCACCGTCAGAAGCGACCAGCCAATAGCCGCCGGTTGCTGGGTCGACCGCCATCCCCACGATGGGCCGGTTGAGCGGTGTGCCGGTCATTGCCCCTTCACAAGGGGCCCCGAAGTTCGCCACGTCCCCGGCGCTGTCCACCTCGTAGTAGCCAGATCCGTTCGGGAGGGCGGCCGAGCCGACCACCGAGCCGGCAGGAAGCTTGCCCATACAGGGGGTGAACGGCAGCCCAGGATTGGGAGGACTGCCGGGCATCGTCACCGCGTTCGAGCCAGCGGGAGTCGACACTCCACCGATGCCGTCGACGGCAGTGACCGAATAGCTGTAGCTGGCACCTGGTTGGGCGGTGACATCGGTGTAGCTGTTCGACGGTGCCGCAACCGAGTCGAGGAGAGCTCCGTTTCGGTTGATCTGGTACGACTGGATCTTGCCGCCCGTCTCGCTGGATCCGGTCCAGTTCAACTGCACCGTGGTTTGCGAGGTGGCATTGGCTGAGACGTTGCCCGGCGCGGTCGGCGTCGCGGTCGCGTTGGAGACTCCCGGTGTCGAGGTGATGCCCTTGTTGTCAGTGGCGATGACCTCGAAGGTGAACTGCGTCCCCGGCGTCACAGTGGGGTCGGTGTAGCTCGTCGAGGTGCCCGGGACCGTAGCGATCTGGGTATAGGACTTGCCCGAGCTCTTGCGGAGGATCGTATAGCTCGCGATGTTGCCGCCCGTTTCGGTCGACGCCGTCCAACTCACCTGCATCGACGTCGAAGACGCCGCCGTAGCTGTCACCAGGCCGGGCGTCGATGGGGTTGACGAGTTCCCTGACGACGTGAAGGAGTACGAGTCGAAGTCCTGTCCCTCTGCATTGATTGCGTCCACCTTGGTGGTGTTGCCCGACACGGTGACCTTCAAAAAGTTGTAGACCTGTGCCGCGGAGGTTGGCTGCGAAGTTCCGACGCCGCAGTTTGAGCCGGTGTTGCTTGTCGGACTCCACCCGAGTGCGTACACATCGGCTCCGCTCAAATCTGGATTACTTGAGCAACCGCCACTCACCGGTTCGAGAACACCACCACCACCACCGGTTACGTAGTTCGGTATCTGACCCGCTGTCCTGGGGATGATCCGCTGGTAGGTGTGGGCATGCCCGTTGAAGGCGACGGAGACCCCGTTGGCGGCGAACAACGCCTCGAGACTCGAGGCTCCCCCATCCGGGTTGGCCGCGCTGTTCTGCAGGTAAACGTCGCTTGATTCGGTCGAGTTGTCAGAACGGATCGGGAAGTGGAATACCGCGAGCTTCACCCCGCCAGGGTGAGCCGCGAGGTCGTTGGCGAGCCAGGTGTACTCGGCAGATCCTGGAGCCCAATGCACGTCGTGGTCGACCTGGTACATGCCGCTCCCGGGGCCGCCACCGACTGTCCCGACATTGCCGTTGGCCCAGTCGGCGCTGAGCACGTACATGCGCACGTTGCCTGTCGAGAACGCGTACCACGCGTCGGGTACGCCGGCCGGGCTTGTCCCGTCGATCCCACCCGGGAACGAGTCGTACGAGTAGGTCCCTCCCGAGTTGGCCGCGGTGGCCGATTCCGGCCAGACCGAAAGGCTGGTCGAATTCTGTCCGTGGTTGCCAACACCGCCGAACGTGGGAAGGCCGCCCGTCTCCGGCCAGTAGGAGGGACCGAAGATGTCGCTGATCTCGGCTCCGGATTGTTGCAGATCGCCATAGTTGTCCGAGGTGCCTCCGGCGTAGGCCACGTCGCCGGCGGTGACGACGAACTGTGCCCCCGACGTACCGATCAGATGGTCGATTGCTGCCTGGTCAGGGTTGTAGTTGGCGGCCTGGCCTGGGAAGCCAGCTCCGCTGTTGTTGTAGTAGGTCTCTCCGAGATCGCCCACGACGTCGAAGGTGACCGGGGTCGAAGATCCAGCTGTGGCCAGGGTGGTGAACGACTGCGACGGGTTGCTCGAACCGAGCAGGTCGGTGCCACTGGGCGAGTACACCCGGTAGCAGTAGGTGGTGGACGGAGCGAGACCGGTGAGCGTCACCGTGGACTGGTCCTCGCTCGTCGATTGGACGGTGAACTCCTGGGTGGCGGCGATCTGAGCCGTATTCGACGTGCAGCTGCCGCTCGGCCCCCACTTGAGCGTCCCGTGGTCCGACGAAGGAAGCGTCCCCCAGACCACGTCGGCCGAGCTCTGGGTGAGGTCGGTCACGTACGGGGCCCGGGTGAGACTCGAGTCGAACCCGCTGAACGGGTTCACCGACACGGGGGCCGAACCCGCCGCGCCCGCATTCCGCACCGGTCCGGTCGCGGCGGCGCCGGCGATGATCGCCGCCGCGACCACGCCGGCCGCCGTCCACTTGAACCGGTTCCCCATCCGAACCCCTCCTACCCTTCGGCGAACGTACAGCAACGCCGATCGTCGACGCAAAGGATTTCGACCATATGACACCACTCCGATGGCTCACGCTTGGCACCCGATACGCGGAGTGTCAACACGGTCACAGTCCGCGAGGACAACCGGGGTCGCCGGGCATCCAAACGTTCGTCCGGAACGGTCGACTGAGTGCCGGCTGTGACACCCTCGCGGCTCCCTCGGTTTGCACCGAGCGGCACCGACCGGGGTAGCCGACGGCCGCAATCGGTTCAGATCCGATCGCCAGCGGCGTCGCCGACCGGACCCCCGGCCACCACCAGCCGGGGCGAGCGTCCGGTCCGCGCCACCATCTCGGGGGGCGCCCACCGCGAGAGCAGCACGACGCCGCCGAACATGACCGTGAGCAGCACCACCTGCAGGGCGATCGCCGCCGGTGAGCTCCGGAGCTGCTCCCCGAACAGCTCGATCCCGATGGCGATGCTGGCCAGCGGGTCGACGATGAGCAGTGCCGACTGTGAGGCGGCCAGCGGACCGGCGGCAAAGGCCGCCTCGAGCAGCACCGTCCCGATCACTCCGGTCACCACCACTCCGTAGACCGGCCAGTGCTCGAACAGGCCCGACCAGCCGTGGTGGGCGAGGACTTCGGTGGCCGCCTTGACGAACGCCGCATCGATGGCCCAGATCAAGGCGGCCGACGCGCCGAGGAGGGCGGCCCGGCGGATCGGTGAGCCCCGGCGACTGAGCAGCAAGAGGATCAGGACCAGGATGCCGCGGCTCCCGAGCGCGACGGCCCATTGCCCGAGGGTGGGCCGGTGGTGCCCCTCCTGAGGATCGGCCACAGCCAGGAACCCGGCCAACCCGGCACAGAGGAGCCCGGCCGCTCCCCACGTCCGCCTGGCAATGGTGTCGCGGAGCCAGAACACGCGTAGGGCAAGGGTGAAGATGAGCTCGGTGACCAGGAGGGGTTGGACGGTGGCCAGCTGTCCGAAGTAGAGCGCCAGCGCGGTGAACACGAAGGTGCCGCACATGGTGAGCATCCCGAGCAACCAGATGGGCTGGCGGACGAGGAACTTGGTCGTCTGCCACGCGGAGCGCTTCGTGGCCGGTCCGGTGACGTTGGCCAGGCACTGCAACACCGAGGTGAGGGCCTGGCTGAACGCGCCGAGCAGTGCGAACAGGACGCTCAACGACTCGATCCCCGGACCTTCATGGCGGGCCTCCCCTCTTCCATTCGAGACCGGGACCTGCTGGGAGTACCAGACAGCCGGCTCAGGTCTCCCCTCGGCCGGGGTCCTTGCCCGGAGGTCGGGTGGTCAGCCAGCGATGGAGACCGGCGGCGTTGGAATGGACCCCGTTCATCACTTCGAGCTTGTGGCGGTGCTCGGCCGGCACGCCGTCGAAGTCGGACTCGAACTCCTCGGCCAAGGCTGCGGCGATGTCCCGACCCTGTCGATAGGCGGTCTCGGCGACGTCGGCCCACTTCCGCAAGGTGCCGTCCGCCTCGTCCAGCACGGCGAGCGGGTCCTCGAGCAGTCCGTAGTGGGCCAGCGCCAGGCGGGTGGGCTTCCGTTCGGCGAACCGCCGGAGCGAGTGGATGGCGGACTCGAGATCGAAGTCGGGCGGCGGCGTCGACGGCCGGAGCACTCCGGCGTCGGGCAGCTTCACCCCGACCGCGTCGCCGGCGAAGAGGATTCCGCTCGAGGTGTCGTGCAACGCCATGTGGTGCTTCGCATGACCGGGCGAGTCGACGGCGACGAGCGACCGGTTCGGACCGACGCGGATCGTCTCGCCGTCCTCCAGGACCCGGATGCGCTCGGCCGGGGTCGGGTCCAGCCGTCCGTACAGGGAGTCGAGCAGCGGTCCGTACACCCGGGCCGCCGAGTCCACCAGCCGCGCCGGATCGGCGAGGTGACGAGCGCCCTTGGGATGGACGTAGACAGTCGCCCGCGGGAACGCACGAGCCACGTCTCCCACCCCGCCGGCGTGGTCGAGGTGGATGTGGGTGACCACCACCGCGGACAGATCGTCTGCGCCGAGTCCGAGCTTCCCGAGCTGCTCGAGAAGGACCGGTACCGAGCTCTGGCTCCCGGTCTCCACCAGCACCGGTCTCTCGCCTTCGATGACGTAGCCAGCGGTGACCCGGTCCCAGCCACCGAGCAAGGTGTCGATCTCGATGACGCCCTCGGCCACGACGGTCCCTGCACCGCTCGACTTCCCGTTCCCATTGTGTTCGTGACCGTGACTGGCGCTCATGGCTTCACTCCCTCGATCCAACCATCGACCTGACCGGGCCGTCAGCGCGCTCGACCCGCCGACGTTCTCGCCGACCGAGTGGTCGCGCTGCGCTTGGTGGCGACCTTCTTGCCGGGCACTCTCTGCGATCCCGTTCTGTTCCCCCGAGCGTTGGAAGAACCCTTCTTCGCCCGAGCGTTGGAGGAAGAGCTCTTCGCCGCCGATTTGTTGGCCGCCGATTTCTTCGCCGCTGATCTGGCCGCCGATCTGGTGGCCGCCGATCTGGTGGTTGCCGATCTGGTGGTTGCCGCATCGTTCGCCGGCGTTCTCCCAGGTCGTTTCGCCGTCGCCGGCCGTTTCGGGGTCGCCGGTCGTTTCGCCGGCGCCTTCGCCGTCGCCGGTCGTTTCGCCGTCGCCGTCCGTTTCGCCGCCGCTTTCGTCGTGGCGGCCTTGGTGGCTGCGGCCCGGTTCGGACGTGCACGGGAGGGGCCCACCACCGGCCGGGGTCTCGCCGGTGCGTTGGCGACCATCCTGGCCGAGCGCCCCGCCACCGGTGGCGCGGTGGGCCTGCCACGTGCCTCCCCGCGGGGAACGGTCACGCTCTCGCCGAACAACTGGGCCGCCGTCTTTCTGGAGGTGGCCGGAGCGGCGTCCTGCGCCAGCGCGGCGAACATGTCCTGTGCGCTGAGCCCCCGCTTGTGCAGCGCCCCACCCCGGCTCTTGCCCCGTGCCACGGCCCGCTGGGCGAGGCCGGTGATCACGTGATGGGCGGACGGCTTCTCCTTGCCGGCGACCTTCGACGCCGAGTTCACCAGCGAGACATGGGAGAAGGCCTGTGGGAAGTTGCCGACCAGGCGCCCGGCGAACGGGTCGTACTCCTCGGAGAGGAGGCCGAGGTCGTTGCGCAGATCGATCAGCCGGTCGAGCAACTGGCGCGCATCGTGATCACGACCGAGCATCGTGAGGCAGTCGGCAAGCCAGAACGAACAGGCGAGAAAGGCGCCTTCGCGGCCGGTCAAGCCGTCCACATCGCCGGTGTCCTTGGTCCGGTACCGGAGCACGAAGCCGCCTTCCACCAGCTCGCGCTCGATCGCCTCGATGGTTCCCCGCATGCGCGGGTCGCGAGCGGGGAGGAACCCGACGAGCGGGATCATCAGCAGGCTGGCGTCGAGCTCGTCGGACCCGTAGTACTGGGTGAACGATCCCTTGTCGGAATTGAACCCGAGGTCGCACACCTGGTCGTGGATCTCCTTGCGCACCTCCTTCCAGTGGTCGACCGGACCGTCCAAGCCGAACTCCTCGGCCGTCTTGATGGCCCGGTCGATGGCGACCCAGGCCATCACCTTCGAATGGGTGAAATGCCGTCTCGGTCCGCGCACCTCCCAGATTCCGTCATCCGGCTCGCGCCAGCCTTCGGCCAGGAACTCCATCAGCGCCAACTGGAACTCCCAGGCCGGACTGTCCCCCGAGTCGCTGCTGGTGGCGGACTCGTAGAGGGCGGACATCACCTCGCCGTAGACGTCCAGCTGGAATTGACCGGCGGCGGCGTTGCCGATGCGCACCGGAGTGGAGTGCTCGTAGCCCGGCAGCCAGTCGATCTCCCACTCGTCGAGGCGGCGCTCGCCGGCCGCGCCGTACATGATCTGCATCTGGGAGGGGTCGCCCGCCGTCGCCCGCAGCAGCCAATTGCGCCAAGCCATGGCCTCCTCGTAGAAGCCGCCGCGCATGAGGGACTCGAGGGTGAGCGTGGCGTCGCGGAGCCAGCAGAACCGGTAGTCCCAGTTCCGGCTCCCGCCGAGCGTCTCCGGAAGGGAGGTGGTGGCGGCGGCGACGATCCCACCGGTGGGCTCGTAGGTCAGCGCCTTCAGGGTGATCAGCGAGCGGATGACGGCCTCGCGGTACTCGCCGTCGTAGGTGCACTGGGAGGACCACTCCGACCACCACATCTCGGTGTCCTGGATGGCGTACCCGGCGTCGACCGGCCTCGGGGGGTCCTCGTTGGCCGCGAACCAGGTCAGTGAGAACGGGACCCGCTGGCCCTCCGAGACGGTGAAGTCGGCGACCGTCGAGAAGTCCCGGCCTCGGCATGCGACCGGCGTCCAGAGCGAGATGCCGTCCGGGCCGGCGATGGCGTTGAGGGTGCCGTCCACCCGGCGGACCCATGGAACGATCTGGCCGTAACCGAACCGGATGGTCAGGTCCATCTCCATGGCCACCTTGCCCCGGACCCCCTCCACCAGGCGGACCACCTCGGGGTTCTTCTGGCGGATGGGCATGCAGTCGATGACCCGGACCGCCCCGTCCTTGGTCACGAACTCGGACTCCAGCACCAGGGTGTCGCCCCGGTAGTGACGATGGGTGGCGCCGTGGGACCCCTTCGGCGCCACCTTCCAGTGCCCGTGGTCGTCGTCGCCGAGAAGCTTGCCGAACGAGGCCGCCGAGTCGAACCGGGGGAGGCACAACCAGTCGATCGAACAGTCCCGACCGACGAGGGCGGCGGTGTGGAGGTCGCCGATCAGGCCGTAGTCCTCGAGAGGAAGCGTCATGGCCCTTGTCTAGTCGCAGGTCCGGCGGACCCGGGGCACCGGGGGGCGGTCATCTGGCCGACGGCCCGGGTCATCCGGCGACACAGGGCCCGGTGCCCACCGCCTTCGGCGCAGCTTGCGCCTGCAGGACCCGGGACAGCACCCCGGGGGACGTCAGCGCGTAGCCGATGTCGTCGTTGGTGGTCGAGCGCGAGAACACGACCCCGATGACCTCGCCGTCGGGCTGGACCAGAGGGCCCCCGGAGTTGCCGGGCCGCACCAGGGCCTGGATCTCGTAGACGTTGCGGAGGGTCAGGCCCTGCCCGTAGATGTCCCGCCCCTGCGCCTGGAACTCGGCGAGGACGCCCGCCGGGACGGCGTCGAACGGGCCTCCGTCGGGGTAGCCGAGCACCGCGGCCTGCACTCCCCGGGCCACCTGGTCCGGGTCGAGCTGCAGGGGCCGCTCGTCGAGGCCGTCCACCCGCATCACGGCCAGGTCGTAGGAGGGATCGAAGAGGATCACCGAGGTCGGGTGGACCCCGTTGGCGTCCTCGACCGTCGGGCGGGCGATGCCCGCGACCACGTGGGCGTTGGTGACGACGATGCCCGGTGCGACGACGAAACCCGAGCCCTCTTGGATCTGGCCACACCCCACGCGCGACGACCTTGACCGTCGACGATCCGTCGCGGTTGACGGCCTGCTGGAGCTGGCCCGATCCGGGCAGCGTGACCGGGCCGGCCGTCGCCGGCGCGAGCTGGGCGAAGACCGGCGGGAAGCCCTCTGCCGAGAGGAAGGACTGCACCCGGGAGAACACCGATGGCGGTGCCGGTAGCACCGAGTCGAGCGACCGGATGATGCTCGACTGGTCGATCGAGGCGTTCAACTTGAGCGAGGAGCTGTTGACGAAGGTGTTGGCCAGCAGCCACGCCACCAGCAGCGACGCGGTGATGGCCACCGCCACGCCCAGGGTCGAGTCGATCACCCCGACGAACCCCCGGTGGACCCGACGGAACGCCATGTTCCCGACGATGCGCCCGACCGTGCCGCACAGGGCGGCCACCCCGAGCAGGCTCGCCAGCGCCACCACCGTGCGTGACGACTCGCCCTGGACCAACCGGACGGTGACCGACGCCAGCAGGGCCCCGAGGTAGAGGCCGCCGAGAAATCCGCCGAAGGAGAACACCTGGACGATGGCCCCGAGCCGGAGGCCCTGCACGGCGGCCAGCACCGCCACGGCCAGCACCACGAAATCGACCACGTTCATGGCGTGGCGCCCCAGCCAGCCCGGTGAAGGCCGGGGCGTCGGTTCGTCAACACGGGCTTACGGTAGACCGAGCCGCGCCACATTCCGCAGTCGGGAACGGGCCATCCCCGTGCCCGTCACGAAGGGCGTGGCAAGATCGCGGAGCGAGCCAGGCCCCGTCGCGATGGACGCGCCGTGCAGGGGACATGCTCTTACCTCGTGAGCGATCGACCACCCGACGACGAAGAGGGAACGCCAGAACCCGATCCGGTCGGGCCGCCTCCGCCGCCGCCCGGTGGCACCGACGCTCCGCCGCCCATGCCTCCGGCACCGCATCCCGGTGAGGCTGCGAATCCGCCTCCGGGTGGGACGCCCGCTCCGCCTCCTGGTGGGGCACCCGCTCCGCCTCCCGGTGGCGCTCCGGCTCCGCCGCCCATGCCCCCACCGCCATCGCCGGGTGGCACCGACGCTCCGCCACCCATGCCCCCGCCGCCCATGCCGCCGCCGCCGGGTGGCACCGATGCTCCGCCGCCCATGCCTCCGCCACCGCAGGCCGACCAGCAGCCCTTCGGAGCGCCTCCGTTCGGGCAGCCTCCTTACGGGCAGGCCCCTCCCTACGGGCAGCCTCCGCCGCCCTACGGCCAGCCTCCGCCCTCCGGGCAAGCGCCGTACGGGCAGCCTCCTTACGGGCAGGCCCCGCCCTTCGGCCAGGCTCCGCCCTACGGCCAGGCCCCGTTCGGTGCCTACGGGTACGCGCCCGTTCCCTCCGACCGTTTCGGCCGGCCGCTGGCCGACTGGTGGCAGCGGCTGGTCGCCATCATCATCGACTGGTTGATCATCGGCGTCCCGCACGCGATCATCGTCGCCGCGGTGGTCGGCACCTCCAGCGGCGGAGGCGTCTTCTCGTCAGGCTGGCGAGCCGGGGTGATCGTCAGCGGCATCGCCTTCGCCATCATCGGCATCGTCTACTTCGCGCTGCTCAACGGGAGCGCCAAGGGCCAGACGGTGGGCCAGATGGCCCTCGGCATCGCCGTCCGGGACGAGGTCAACGGCGGCGCCATCGGCTCCCAGCGGGCCGCCGGGCGGATCCTGGTGCTCTATCCCGGGGTGGTGATCTCGTGGATCCCGGTGCTCGGGCTGCTGGCCGGCATCTGGACCCTCATCGCCGGCCTGGCGCCCTTGTGGGACCGCCGCCGCCAGGGATTCCACGACAAGGCGGCACATACCGACGTCATCAAGGTCCGCTGACGCCACCGCTCGACGACCGCTCACACCGGCGATGGCCCATGCCGCTGGTGGCCGCGCTGTTCCTCCTCGGATCCGGTGCCTGCACCTCGTCGTCGACTGCGGGGACCGCACCGTCCACCATCGCCGCCGGCTCGCCGTGGAGCGGCACGCTCCAGGTGGTCGTCCCCCCTGCGCCGGTCAACTCCCTCGCCGCCGTCGACTGCCCGACCGCCGCGTCGTGCTGGGCGGTGGGGTCGACGGTGGGGGGCGGGGGCGTCCCCAACGGCGCGGCCGTCATCGCCACGAGCAACGGAGGAGCGACCTGGTCGACCCAGGTCATCCCGCCGGTGCCCGCCTACCTGTCCGGCGTCTCGTGCAGCGACCGGCGCGACTGCGTGGCCGTCGGCCAGGCCAACCAGTCCTCCAACGGGCAGGGGGTGATCATCGCCACCACCGACGCCGGTCGTTCGTGGCAGTCGCGGCCCGTCCCCCCCGGGGTCCTCGACGTGACGACCGTGTCGTGCCACTCCGACCACCGGTGCCTCGCCATCGGTGACCTGGAGGGCGGGGCCGCCGCCCTGTGGTCGGCCTCCACCGGATCGGCCTGGGTGCAACGGGGCATGCTGCCCGCCGGGATGAGCGCCGCCACCGGCGTGTCCTGCACCGACGATGCCCACTGCTGGGTGACGGCCCGCCGGAGCCCCGATCCCGATCACGTGGCCGGAACCGCCGCCGTCACCGCCGACGGCGGCTCGACCTGGTCGGCACTGACGACACCGGGGGGACTGGGCTATCTGAACGGGATCTCGTGCCTGAGCTCGGGCAAGGCCCTCCCCTACTCGCCGGGCACCGCCAGCTCCTCGGGCACCGCGAGCTCCTCCGGCACCGGCTCCTCGGGCCCGGCCAGCGCCGCGGGCCCGACCACCTCGTCGGGGTCGCCGGCGCCCACATCGACCGCCCCGGGACCCCCCGGCGTGCCCGGTGTCCACTGCACGATGGTGGGCACCACCTCGACCACGCTCGTCACGACCCGCAGCGGGCGCGGGGTGATCCTCACCTCCGACGACGGGGGCGCAGCGTGGTCGACGCAACCGGCACCGGCGTCGACTGCCTCGCTGCTCGGCGTGTCCTGTCCCGGAGTCGCCTCGTGCGCGCTGGTGGGGAGCTCGGTCGCGGCATCGGCGACGGCCGGCGCACTGGTGCTCACCGGGCCCGAGAGCCGGCCCTGGAAGGGCGCGTCCACCCTCGGCGCGGCCCAGTCTCTCCGGGCGGTCAGCTGCGCCTCCCAGTCCAGCTGCGTGGCGGTGGGCGAGTCGATCACCGAGCACCTGGCCGGCGGTTGACCCCGGGCGGGCCGCCGGTCCCGGGTGGAGGTCCGGGCCGACCCGCATGGAGGTCAGGCGGGTCGCCGGGGAGAGCGTCAACCGATCACCGGCTCGGGTCACAGCCTCTTCCTATGATCACTGGCGTGCCCGGATCCCTGTCGGTGAGGCCGACCACCGCGGGTGAGCCAGCCCGGCCGGGCCGCCGGTGAGCACCGTCGAGCCGCTCCCCCCGGGGATCAGACGCCGGCCCACGTCGACCTCGTCCTTCGGGGTCGGTCGGCGGGAGGCCCACGACGCCTCCTCCTTCTACGCCCGCTTCACCCCGCCCCGGGTGTCCGACGACGCCGACGTCGCCCCGCATGCCGTCCGGGACGCCATCTGGGTGGGCGACGCCCGCGAGATGGACCGCTACGGCGAGGTGGCCGACCGGTCGGTGGCCCTGGTGGTCACCTCACCTCCCTACTTCGCCGGCAAGGAGTACGAGGCGGTCCTCGGTGCCGGGCACGTCCCCGCCGACTACGAGGCGTACCTCCACATGCTGCACGACGTGTTCGGCCAGTGTTTCGCCAAGCTCGAGCCCGGCGGCCGGATCGCGGTCAACGTCGCCAACCTGGGGCGCAAGCCCTACCGATCGCTCTCCCGCGACGTCATCGACCTGCTCGAGCGCCTCGGCTACCTCCTGCGCGGCGAGGTCGTCTGGCAGAAGAGCCATGCCGCCGGCGGGTCCTGCGCCTGGGGCACCTACCAGCGACCGGGGAACCCGGTCCTGCGCGACGTGTCCGAGCGCATCGTGATCGCCAGCAAGGGTCGGTTCGACCGCGCCCTCGGGCCCGTCCAACGCGCCTCGGCCGGGCTTCCGAGCGAGGGCACCATCACCATGGACGAATTCGTGGACGCCACCATCGACGTCTGGGACATCCCGTCCGAGTCGGCCACCCGCGTGGGGCACCCCGCCCCGTTCCCGGTCGAGCTGCCCCGGCGGCTCATCGAGCTCTTCACCTACCGCGGAGACCTGGTCCTCGACCCCTTCATGGGCTCGGGCTCGACGGCCCTGGCGGCGATGAGGACCGAGCGTCACTATGCCGGGTTCGACACCGACGAGGCCTACGTGGCCCTGGCGGAGCGACGGATCGCCGCCGAGCGGGGTTCGGCGGAACCCTCGCCGCTCCGTATCACGGTGCCGCCGGTCGCCACGCGGGCCCAGCGTCCCGGCGCCACCCTCGAGGGCGACGCCGCCCGGGGGCAGAAGGCGGCCGAGCTGGCCCGCCGGATCCTCGAGGACCGCGGGTTCGGAGCCGTCGAACGCGACGTCATGTACGCAGACCTGGGTGTCGGCGTCGACTACCGGGCCCGTGACGCCACCGGCCGGATCTGGCTCTTCGAGCTCGTCGGGGGGCTGTCGGCGACCCGCCCGGGTCTTCGCCGTCCCGACGAGATGTGGAAGGCGCTCGGGAAGGCGAGCGTGCTCCACCAAGCCCGCTCTGCCGGTGACCGGCCCGACATCGGTCCCCTGGTCCTGCTCACGACCGACGTTCCCGCCGACGGGTCGCCGGGTGCGAGGTCGCTGCGGGCGGTCCGGGGCGGCCCGGTCCACGACGTGCTGGAGCTCCTCGATCCCGGATGCCTGGCGCGCCTCGCCTCCTACGGCAGGGGCGCTCGCTCGGGATGACCGCGGTGCCGGACAGCGGGCGACCCGATGCCGGATGACCGGACCATGGCCACCGAGCTCGGGACGGCGCTCGGCACCCTGCCCTTCCCCGATCCGGCCTCGGCGCTGGCGGCCCGGCCCGACCAGCTGCACATCGACGGCGAAGCCTGGGACCGGTTCGGCTCGCTGCACGGTTCGGGTCGGTACGCCGCCGAGCTGAGCCGGGCGTTCGCCAACGGGCGGGCCCTGCTCGAGGCCCCCGACGGACTGCGGGGGCGGACGCCCCGCAGCGTCGAATGGACCGGCGGCCGCCGGCCTCCAGGCGACGAGGTGGCCCCCATCGACCTGCGCATCGACCACGTCTATCTGGTGAGCTGCAAGTACGAGTCGGACATCCTGGCCAATGTCTCCCCGGCCCGGATCTTCGACGGCTTGTTGGCCACCACCGGGAGCTGGGACCGGGGCGACTGGTATGACGCAGTCGCCCCCGTCGAGTACGCCGAGCTCTACCGGGCGTGCGTGCGCGCCACGGGCCTGTCGGGGATGGCACCGGAACCGGCGGGCTGCAGCAAGGAACAGCTCGCCACCCTGCGAGCCGCCCTGCCGGGCCGGACCTACCCCGACACCGACTCGCGCGCCGCCTACACCCGGCTGTGCGTGGCGGTCAGCACGGCTTCCGCCCACCGGTGGTGCGAGCGCCTGGCGACATCGGGGCTCGCACCCGAGACGATGCTCTGGCGACTGCTGCGGATCGGGAGCGCGCCGTACTTCGTGCTCGGGCACGACCGGCGGAGCGGGCGGCCGGCCAGGTTCCGCATCGCCAGCCCCTGGGACTGGCGCGAGGAGTTCGAGCTGGTCGGGTTCGATCTGGCGCCCGGGCGGAGCGGGCCAGCCCCGGGTGGACTGGGCGGCGCGTTGCCGGTCGCGGCGGCAGGGCTCCACCCTCACCGTGGCCGGTCACGTCGAGATCCGGTGGAGCCACGGACGCTTCGCCCAACCGCCCGAGGCCAAGGTGTACCTCGACACCCCGATGTCGTGCCTGCCCGGTTACCATCCGCTCAACTCGGTCGACGAGAGCCAGCCCAGGCTCTGGGACGACGACCGGTGAGGTGCATCCCGGCCCGATGACCCACGGCCCGGGGATGGTGGACCGGTGAGCTGGGACGGCCGGTGAGCGGGACGGCACCGGTGAGCTGGGACGGCGAGCGGTACCAGGAGCGCTTCGACTCGTTGGCCGCATCCGGAGTCGACGTCCACGGCGAGGCCGGGTTCGTGGCCGACCTGCAGCCTGCCTCGGTGCTCGACGCCGGCTGCGGGACCGGGCGGGTCGCCCGGGAGCTCGCCCGCCGGGGGATCGAGGTGGTCGGGGTCGACCTCGACGAGTCGATGATCGCCACCGCCCGCCGGCTCGCACCCGAGCTCTCCTGGGTGGCGGCCGATGTGACCGAGCTCGATCTCGGCCGCACCTTCGACGTGGTGGTCATGGCCGGGAACGTCCCGATCTTCGCCGCCGAGGGGACCAGGGCGGCGCTGGTCGCCGGGTGCGCCCGTCACCTCGACCGGCACGGCGCGCTGGTGGCCGGGTTCCAGCTCGACGACCGCTACCCCGTCACCGCCTATGACCGTGACTGTCTCGAGGTCGGTCTGCACTGCACGGAGCGCTGGTCCACCTGGTCCCGTGACCGGTACACCGAAGGGGCGGCCTACGCCGTCTCGGTCCACCGGCCCCGCCGGCCGGACGGGTAGCACCGGGCCGCCTCCGGGTCAGGTGGGCGCCCGGGCCTTGCCCTTCTTGGCGAAGTAGCGGCCGATCGTGATCGACCCGGCAATGCCCAGCGCCGTCGCCACCAGGGGGAGGATCTGGTCGTAGTCGTACGCGGTCGAGTAGCTGCTCTGACGAACGATCAGCGCCGTTCCGGCCGCCTGCACCAGGAACAGGGCCGCCCACAGGCCGCTGATGACGTACACGGCTCGGCGGAAGTCCGGATAGGTGTCCCACATCGTGTCGAAGACCGCCATTCCCTGGTGAGTGCCGTCGGTGCCGTACCGCTGCGCCATGTAGAACGCGATCGGTTTGCGGGCGACGACGCACGAGCCCAGGAAGACCAACCCGATCAACGCCGTGGTGGCGCAGTCCTTGTAGAGCAGCACCTTGGGGGTCGTGCTGCCGAGCAGAGCGATCAGGGCGGAGGCGGCGGTGAACGCGAAGATCGCAGCCGATGCACCGCTGAACTTCCGAGCTCTGACCCAGACCATGACGCCGCCCACGACAGGCGCGATGCTGCCCACCAGGTAACTGACGACATCGCTGGCGCCCATCTGTCTGGCCAGACGGAACAGGGCGATGCTGCCACCGATCTCGACCGCGGTGACGAGAAGGTTGAACCCCATCCCCTTCTTCGCCGGATGGTCACGGAGCCCGAGAGCGATCTGCTCGTGCACCGTCGTCGCCTCCGAGATCACAGGCAAACGCTACGGCGACCGCCGGGGGCTCGCGCCAGAATCGTGGCCATGGCGAGCGACGGCTGGAGCCGCACGACGAGCAGGACCGCTGCCCCGCGCTCGTACGAGATCGTGCTCTTCGACCTCGGGGGCGTCCTGGTCAGGGTGGGCGGAGTGGGCGCCATGCAGGCGCTCTCGGGCATCGACGGCGAGGACGAGATCTGGCGCCGCTGGCTCACGAGCCCCTGGGTGCGCGACTTCGAGCGGGGACGCTGCACCCCCGACGCATTCGCCGCCGGCATCGTCGCCGAATGGGAGCTGGCCGTCACGTCCGAGGTCTTCCTCGACCGGTTCCGGGCCTGGCCGGAGGCACTTCACGACGGAGCCGTCGAACTGGTCCGGGACGTGGCCGAGGGTTGCCGGGTGGGCTGCCTGAGCAACACCAACGAGGTCCACTGGGCCGACCAGGCATCCCGCTGGGGATTCGGCGAGTTGTTCGAGGTGGCGTTCCTCTCGCACCAGCTCGACATGGTCAAGCCGGACGCCGAGATCTTCCTCCACGTCGCCGGCATGCTCCGCCTCGATCCCGGACGCATCCTGTTCCTGGACGACCGGTCCGACAACGTGGAGCAGGCGACGTCGGTGGGGTTCGCCGGGGCGGTGGTGAACGGCACCGACGAGGCTCGCGCTGCGCTGATCGAGCACGGGGTGCTGCCCTCCCCTGCCTCGGACCGATCCGGCCCTCCCCCGGACACATGAGTCACTCGGCGGCCGGCGTGCCACACTGGGCCGGCCATCCGGGGACCGGCACCGAGGGAGCGAGCATGGCAGGAGAGGTCCGAGGCGTCGTCGCCATGGGCAAGGGCGAGCCCGTCTCGCTGGTGCCGATCGTGGTCCCCGAGGCCGGACCCGGCGAGGCGGTCGTCTCCGTGCAGGCCTGCGGGGTGTGCCACACCGACCTCCACTATCGGCAGGGCGGCATCAACGACGAGTTCCCCTTCCTGCTCGGCCACGAGGCCGCCGGTTCCGTGGAGTCGGTCGGTCCGGGGGTGACCTCGGTCCAGCCCGGAGACTTCGTCGTGCTCAACTGGCGGGCGGTGTGCGGCGAGTGCCGGGCCTGCCGGCGGGGCCGGCCGTGGTACTGCTTCGACACCCACAACGCCTCCCAGAAGATGACCCTGGCCGACGGCACACCCCTGTCGCCCGCCCTCGGGATCGGAGCCTTCGCCGACAAGACGCTGGTGGCAGCCGGCCAGTGCACCAAGGTCGACCCGTCCGCCCGGCCCGAGGTGGCCGGGCTCCTCGGCTGCGGGGTGATGGCGGGCCTCGGGGCGGCCATGTTCACCGGCGAGGTCGGCCCCGGGGACACGGTGGCGGTGTTCGGATGTGGCGGTGTCGGCTGCGCCGCCGTCGCCGGCGCCCGGCTCCGCGGGGCGGTGACGATCGTCGCCGTCGACCTCGACCCGAACAAGCTGGAGCTGGCCCGCCAGTTCGGGGCGACCGCAGTGGTCGATGCCTCGAGCGAGGACGTGGTGGCCCGGGTGAGGGAGCTCACCGGCGGATACGGCGCCGACGTGTGCATCGAGGCGGTCGGGAACCCGGCGGTGATGGAGCAGGCCTTCTATGCCCGGGACCTGGCCGGCACGCTGGTGCAGGTGGGAGTGCCCACCCCCGAGATGCGGATCGACCTGCCGATGATCGACTTCTTCGGCCACGGCGGACGGCTCCGCCCGAGCTGGTACGGCGACTGCCTTCCCTCACGGGACTTCCCCGTGCTGGTCGATCTCTACCTGCAGGGCCGCCTCGACCTCGACCGGTTCGTCTCGGAGACCATCGGTCTCGGAGACGTCGAGGAGGCGTTCCACCGGATGGAGCGCGGTGAGGTCCTGCGCTCGGTGGTGGTGGTCTGACCGGCGCCGCGGTCCGGGGTCGGTGGCCGGCGGCGCCCCGGACCGACTCGGGCCTGCTGACGTAACATCCGAAACAGGCCACCGAAACAGGCCGCCGAAGCCCGACCGGCCGCCTGGTCCTCGGAGAGGAGGTCCGCCATGTCACGTGCAGGCCAGCTGGCCACCACCACCGACGCCGCGAGCGGGCCCGGACCGGTGGCCGGGCTGATCGGAGCGCTGGCCGACATCACCGGGAGCGAACACGTCGACGACGCCGTCGGGGCGGATTCCGACGAGAGCCACGACGAGGCGCTCGGCGGCCGGTGGGTTCCTCCGGCGGCGGTGGTCCGGCCCGGCTCGAGCGACGAGGTGTCGGCCATCGTGAGGGCGGCTGCGTCCCGCCGCGTACCGCTCGTCGCCCGCGGCTCGGGCACCGGCCTGTCGGGCGCCTGCACACCGGTCGAGGGATGCGTCGTCGTCTCGTTCGAGCGGATGAACCGGATCATCGAGATCGACACGGTCAACCACGTGGCCGTCGTCGAGCCGGGCGTGAC
Organism: uncultured Acidimicrobiales bacterium; assembly: GCA_963764555.1. GTDB lineage: Bacteria > Actinomycetota > Acidimicrobiia > Acidimicrobiales > RAAP-2 > Bog-756. Next base: position 894,704 of record CAVXSW010000005.1, on the reverse strand, counting down.
CTTGAAGGAGCTCGACGACGCGTTGGCCTCGTCGGGACTGGTCTACCCGGTCTATCCCGGGGAGCAGTCCGCCAGCATCGGAGGCACCGTGGCCACCAACGCCGGGGGCATGCGAGCCGTCAAGTACGGCGTGACCCGGCACCACGTGCTCGGGCTGGAGGCGGTGACCGGCACCGGCGAGCTCGTCTCGACCGGCGGCAAGTTCGTGAAGTCCACCAGCGGGTACGACCTCACCCAGTTGATCGTCGGCTCCGAGGGGACCCTCGCCCTGGTCACGCGAGCCATCCTCCGGCTGCACCCCCGGGCGGACCACCAGGTCACCCTGCTCGCACCGTTCCCCTCCATCCAGGGCATCGCCGAAGCCGTCCCTCCCATCGTGGCGAGCGGCGTGGCGCCGTTGCTCGTCGAGTACATCGACCAGATCTCGATGGCCGGCATCACCGCCGCCGCCGGCCTGGACCTCGGAGTCCCCGACGACATCCGTGAGCGGGCCCGCGCCTACCTGGTGGTCGTCCTCGAGAACCACCAGGGCACCCGGCTCGAAGAGGACTGCCAGACCCTCGCCGAGCAGGTCGCCGCCCTCGGGGCGCTGGATGTCTACGTGCTCCCGCCCCACGCCGGCTCGCAGCTGATCACCGCCCGGGAGCGGGCGTTCTGGGCGTCGAAGGCGAACGGCGCCGACGATCTCGTGGACGTGGTCGTCCCCCGGGCGTCGATCCCCGCCTACCTCGACGCCGTCGGCGAGCTGGCCGGCTCTTCGTCATCGCTGGTGATCGGCTGTGGCCACGCCGGTGACGGGAACGTCCACCTGTCCGTGTGGCAGGCCGACCCCGACGTACGCCGTCGCCTCATGTTCGACATCCTCGCCACCGGGGTGTCGATGGGTGGGGCGGTGTCGGGTGAGCACGGGATCGGGAAGATCAAGCTGCCGTACTTCGCCGAGCTCGAGGACCCGGTCAAGCTGGACCTCATGCGCGCCATCAAGGCGGCATTCGATCCCGCCGGCATCTTCAACCCCGGCACCGTCTTCGAGGGAGCGGGCACGACCTGCGAGGGAGCGGGCGAGGGGACCGTCTCGTGATCGGCGCCGAGCTGCTCGTGCGGTCCCTGGTGGGGCGGGGGGTCGACACCTGCTTCATGAACCCCGGGACGTCCGAGATGCACTACGTCGCCACCCTCGACAACGTCCCCGAGATGCACGGGGTCCTCACGCTGTTCGAGGGGGTCGCCACCGGCGCCGCCGACGGCTACGCCCGAATGGCGGGCCGCCCGGCCGCCACGTTGCTCCATCTGGGGCCGGGGCTCGGGAACGGGCTGGCCAACCTGCACAACGCCCGGCGGGCCCACAGCCCGGTGCTCAACCTGGTGGGCGACCACGCACTCACCCATCGGCCCTTCGACGCCCCCCTGCAGTCGGACATCGAGACGGTGGCCCGCAATGTCTCGACCTTCGTCCGCTCGTCGGAGTCCCCGGAGCGGTTGGCGGCGGACGTGTCGGATGCCCTGGTGGCGGCGGGAGGGCCTCCGGGTGCGGTGGCGACCTTGATCCTCCCGGCGGACGTCATGTGGACCGAATGGGCCGCCGTCGATCCCGACGCCGGGGGGTCGGGGTCTCCCGGTCGGGGCTCCGGCGCTCCCCCCGTGCCCCAGGTGGTCGACGCGGCAGCCGCCGGGCTCCGGAGCGGCGAGCCCGCCGCCTTTCTGATCGGCGGTCGCGCCTGTGTGGGCCCGATGCTCGACCGGGTGGCGGACCTCGCCGCCGGCACCGGGGCCCGATTGCTGGCCGAGACCTTTCCCGCCCGGCTGGACCGCGGCGCGGGGCGTCCCCCGGTCGAGCGCCTGGCCTACCTGTCGGAGCTCGTCGCCATGCAGCTCGACGGCATCCGCCACCTCGTCCTGGTGGACGCCTCCTCGCCGGTGTCGTTCTTCGCCTACCCCGACCGGCCGAGCGACCTGGTGCCCGCGGAGTGCCGGGTGCATACGCTCGCCGCGGCCGACCAGGACGTGAGGGCGGCCATCGAGGCGCTGGAGTCGGCCGTCGGCCGCCGGGGCCCGGCAGCGCCACGCCAGCCCGCCGGCGTCCCGGACCTGCCGGGCGGCCCGCTCACCGCCGAGACGGTCTGCCAGGCCCTCGGCGCCCTGCTGCCGGAGGGCGCCATCGTCTCCGACGAGGGGAACACGTCGGGTCTGTGGGCGGCCGGAGCGACGGCCGGCGCCCCGCCCCACGACTGGCTGTGCCTCACCGGTGGCGCCATCGGCCAGGGTCTGCCGGTCGCGCTCGGAGCGGCCATGGCAGCCCGCGACCGGCGGGTGATCGCGCTCGAGGCGGACGGGAGCGCGATGTACACCGCCCAGGCATGGTGGACCATGGCCCGCGAAGGACTCGATGTCACGACCATCCTCCTCAACAACCACTCCTACGCCGTGCTCAACATGGAGCTCGACCGGGTCGGCGTGATCGGCGCCGGGCCGAGGGCACGCGACATGCTGGACCTCGACCACCCCGCCATCCAATTCGCCGACCTGGGCCGGGCCATGGGCCTCCAGGCCTCACGGGCGGAGACGACCGAGGCCTTCGTCGAGCAACTCGACAAGGCGCTGCACACCCCGGGGCCGAGCCTGGTCGAGGCGGTGCTGTCGTCGGATCGGCCGGCCTGACCCGCTGCCGGGTCGATCAGGTGTACCCCCGGGCGACGTGCTCGATCCACCACGCCGGCGCGGCGTTCATCAGCGTCTGCATGTCCCAGTAGTCCCACCACCGCACGATGGTCCCCTGGCGAAGCTCCTGGACCGAGACGAAGGGCAGGACCACCTCCTCGCCCGTGTGCCAGTGCCAGGTCTCGGTGTGCTCGGTCACCACGGTGTCGGCGTCGGCCACCATGAGGCGCAGGCCGTGCTCGTAGGCGGCGATGGGCTCGAGGCCGAGACGGAGACGGGCCACGATCTGGTCGGGGCCGCGGGCCACGTCCTCGGCGGGTGAAGGAACGTCGGTGTACTCGCTGTCGGCACCGAAAAACCCGGCGATGGCGTCCCAGTCGCGGGAGTAGAGCACCGGCCAGAAGGACTGGACCCGGGCTCGGTTGGTGTCGGTGCTCACTCCGGCTCCTCGCCGTCGCTGGGTCGGGCGGCCCGCAGCGTACCCCGGCGCCGGCGAGGTCCGGCGTCCTCGGTGGCGGGTCGGGTCCTCACCGCCGCCGGCGCTCCCGGACCAGCCGGATGGCCTGGTCGGGCGTCCGCGGGACTCCCCGCGCGCCGGCCATGGCCATCACGAACCGGGTGGCCGCCGACACGCCGTTCAGGAACAGCCGGTCCTGTTGGTCGCGGGTCAGGTCGAAGTCGGTGGCGCGAAGACCGGCGTTGTCGACGAAGATGGTGCGGCCCGCCGTGGCCTCGTCCACGCGGTACGCGTCCCACTCGTTCGTCATGGTCCGCAGGCAGTGGATCCCGACGGCGAGCGCGCTCTGGCAGGCGGAGGTCGACGGGAACCGGGTCTGCAGCGAGGAGAGCTTGATGCCGATGGTCGGCCACCGCGCCGGCCGGCCGTCTTCGCGGTCGAAGGCGTCGATGGGGAAGTTGCGCAGCATGCCGCCGTCGACCCAGGTGACCTCGCCGCCGTCGTAGTGACGGGTGAGCGTGCCTCCGTCCGGGGTGGGCAGTCTCACCTCGGCCGGGCGGGCGGTGAAGGTCACCGGCTCGAAGAACAACGGGATGGACATCGAGGCCCGCACCGCCCCGACCACCGAGCCCTCGCCGGGCGTCCATCCGTAGAGGGGATAGTCCCAGGGCAGCCGGACCAGCTCGCCTCGGGTGATGTCCGAGGTGTGGACCACCACCCGGTACCGATGATCGGGCGGCAGGCTCATCCCCGGGTCGTCCGCCGGGAGGAGCTCGAGGTCGGCAAACGTCTCGACGCCCAGCTCGTCCCGGAGGATCGGCTCCAGCCACCGTTGGAGCCCGTCGCCGGGGTAGAGGCCGGTCCGCCGGGTGAGGATGGCCGCGTCGGCGGCGAGGGAGCCGGCCCTGCCGCCGTGGTGGTCGAGGAAGGCGTGGACCCTGCCCTCGGGCATGAACGCCGAGAAGTCGAGGGTGGCCAGGTAGTCGATCAGCCCGGTCATCGACCGGCCGGCACGGCCGAGGGCCGCCACCAGTGCGGCGACGATGGCGCCGGCGCTCGTCCCGGCCACCCGCGGGAAGGCGTAGCCGGCCTCGCTCAGGGCGACCACCGCACCCACCAGCCCGATGCCCTTCACGCCTCCTCCCTCGAGGGCGAGGTCGGCGACCAGGCGGCGCTCGCCGCCGCGCCCGGGATCGGGCCAGCCGTCGGTGTCCCGGAGGGTGGCGGCCGCCTCCTCGAAGCGCTGCTGGAGGGCCGGATGGCGCCGGTAGCCCCCGGGCGCCGACCGGTCGATCGTGGTCGAGGTCTCCTCGGTGTCTCCCATGCGTCCCTCCCGGCGGTCGCGTCCCGGCCCCTCCCGGCGTGCGGCCGGTCCACCGGTGGTTGTCGGCACCAAGGGGCTCCTCCCTGATCCGGCCCGGCGGCCGCTCGCTAAATTGCAGGCCTTGCCCGATCCACCGCGCCCACGTGATGCGGGCCCGGCGGACTCCGGTGCCCAGGAGGTCGAAGACGCGCTGCTCGAGGGCGACCGCCCCCTCGAAGCCGGCGGGGCCCGGGCGGCGCTTGGCTATCCCGTCTTCCGCAAGGTCTACTTCGCCGCCCTGGTCTCCAACGTCGGCAGCTGGATGCAGACGGTGGTGCTGGCCGCCTTCGTCTTCAACCTCACGGGGTCGTCGACCGCCGTCGGGCTCATGACCCTCGCCCAGCTCGGACCGCTCTTCCTCCTCTCGACGGTCGGAGGCATGGCCGCCGACCGGTTCGACCGGCGCACCGTGCTCCTGGTGGTGACGGCCGAGCAGGGCGTCGCCGCCCTGGTGGTCGCCTGGCTGGCCCACGGAGGGCATCCCCGGATCGGGCTCCTGTTCGTCGCCGTCCTGGCCATCGGGATCGGACAGGCCTTCTTCGCCCCCACCTACTCCGCCCTCATCCCCACCCTGGTCGGCCCCGGGGAGCTGGCCGGGGCGGTCTCGCTCAATTCGGCCAACATGAACCTGTCGCGGGTCATCGGGCCGGCCATCGGCGGGGTCATCTACGCCAAGGTCGGCGCCTCGTGGGCGTTCGTGACCAATGCCGTCTCCTACGTCGTGCTCATCGGCGTCCTCACCACGGTGCGGTTGCCCGCTGCCCGACGGATGGCCGGGCACGGCTGGCGCCGTCTGGTCGAGGGGATCGCCGTGGCCCGCCGGGACCGGGTGGTCGGCCGGTGCCTCATCACCATGGTCCTGTTCTCGTTCTTCTGCCTCCCGATCGCCGTCCTCATGCCGGTGCTCGCCCACGACGACCTCGGCATCGCCGAGAACAGCGTGTCCTACGGGCTGCTCTACGCCTGCTTCGGCGCCGGGGCGGTGGTCGGCGCCCTGTCCATCGGCACCTTTCTCGCCGGCCAGCGGCTCGACCGGGTGGTCCGCTTCGGCCTGGCCGGCTTCGCCGTGACCCTCGGTGTCTTCGGTCTCCTGCGGAGTCCCGAGCCGGGCTATCCGGTCGTCTTCCTGGTCGGGCTGTTCTACTTCGCCACGGTGACCTCGCTCGCCACCGTGCTCCAGCAGCGTCTCGACGACGCCGTGCGGGGCCGGGTGATGGCCCTGTGGGTCATGGCCTTCGGCGGTACGGTCCCCCTCGGTGCGATCGTGGCCGGACCGCTGAGCGAGCAATTCGGCATCGCCGCCGTGGTCGTCGCCGGCGCGGTCATCGCCGCCGCGCTCGTCCCGCTGGCCGATCTGAGGGACCCGGCGCGCTCGCCCGGCTGACGGGTGAGTGGACCCTGTCGGGGGCCAACCGGTACGGTGGCCGCGCCGGGCGTCGGATCGTGGGAGGTCGTGCGATGGCTTGGGAATTCTCCACGGAGCCCGAATTCCAGGAGCAGCTCGACTGGGTCGAGCGGTTCTGCATCGAGGAGGTCGAACCCCTCGAGCTGGTCTTCCCCTACGCCGTGCGCATGCGGGACCCGAAGATGCGGGCCCTGGTCGAGCCTCTCCAGGACCAGGTCAAAGAGCACGGGCTGTGGGCCATCTTCCTCGACCAGGAGCTCGGCGGGCCGGGGTTCGGACAGCTCAAGCTGGCCCTGCTCAACGAGATCCTCGGCCGCTACGCGCTGGCGCCGTCGATCTTCGGCTGCCAGGCACCCGACACCGGCAACATGGAGATCCTGGCTGCCTACGGCACCGAGGAGCAGAAGAAGCGCTGGCTCTACCCGCTCATGAACCAGGAGATCTGGTCGGCCTACTCGATGACCGAGCCCGAGGGCGGTTCCGACCCGAACATGTTCAAGACCACCGCCGTGCGGGACGGGGAGGAGTGGGTGATCAACGGCGAGAAGTGGTTCACCAGTGCCGGGCCGCCATGCCGACATCCTCGTCGTCATGTGCACCAACGGCATGTTCGTGGTGCCGCGGGACACCCCGGGGGTCGAGATCATGGACTACCCCCGGAACCACGACCACATCCGCTACAACGAGGTCCGGGTCCCCCTCGACCACCTCCTCGGTCCCGAGGACGGGGCCAAGGTGCTGGCCCAGCGGCGCCTCGGAGGCGGGCGGATCCACCACTGCATGCGGACCATCGCCCAGTGCAAGCGGGCCTTCGACATGATGTGCGAGCGGGCCCTCAGCCGCCAGTCCCACGGCAAGTGTCATCGCCGAGCACCAGATGGTCCAGAGCGCCATCGCCGACTCCTACGCCGAGATCAACATGCTCCGCCTGCTCGTGCTGTGGACGGCCTGGACCATCGACAACTCGAGCACCGCCGAGGCGCGCACCCAGATCGCCGCCTGCAAGTACACGGCCGCCAAGGTGCTGCGGGAGGTCTCCTACCGGGCCATCCACATCTTCGGCTCGCTCGGGGTCACCGACCTCACGCCCGCTGCAGGCCATGTGGGCCGCCTCGCCGACCATGAGCGTCATGGACGGGGTCGACGAGGTGCACAAGGTGACGGTGGCCCGCAACGTGCTGAAGGAGTACCGGCCCCACGACGGGCCCTGGCCGACCGAGTACCTGCCGGCCAAGCGCGAGCAGGCCCGCAAGAAGTTCGCCGAGGCCATGGCGGCCGACCCCGAGCTCGCCCAGTACTCGGAGATGATGCTGCGACGCCACAGCCGGGGCTGAACGGCGCCCGTGGACCTGGACCGCCACCCCGGCCTGACCCCGGGCACCCGTGGACCCGACCCTGGCGCCACGGACGTGACCGGCCACCCGTGGACCTGACCCTGGCGCCATGGACGTAGCCGGCCGGGTCGTCGTCGTGACCGGCGGCGCCAGCGGGATCGGCCGGGCGCTGTGTCCGCCTTCGCCGCCCGAGGGGCACGAGCGGTGGTCGTGGCCGACATCGACGGGGCCGGTGCCGAGCGGGTGGCCGCCGAGCTCGGCGGGGACGGGCCGAGCCGCCGGCGTGCCGGTCGACGTGGCCGACGAGTCCCAGGTCATCGACCTGGTGCGGTCGACCGAGGCGGCCTTCGGGCCGATCGACCTGTTCTGCGCCAACGCCGGCATCATCGTCGGCGGGGGCGTCGAGGCCTCCGACGCCGACTGGCAGCGCATGTGGGCCGTCAACGTCATGAGCCACGTCTACGCCGCCCGTGCGGTCCTGCCGGCCATGATCGAGCGGGGGGAGGGCTACCTGCTGCACACCGCCTCGGCCGCCGGCCTGCTCACCCAGCTCGGGTCGGCTCCCTACAGCGTCACCAAGCACGCCGTGGTGGCGCTGGCGGAATGGCTGTCGATCACCCATGCCGCCTCGGGGATCAAGGTCTCGTGCCTGTGCCCCCAGGGGGTCTGGACCGGCATGACCGGAGCCCCGGCCGGCGTCCCGGCCGAGGAAGCCGACCGCCTGTTGTCGGCCACCGCCGGCCGCAACGGCATGCTCCTGCCCGAGGACGTGGCCGCCGCGGTGGTCGAGGCCCTGGCCGAGGAGCGCTTCCTCGTGCTGCCCCATCCCGAGGTGGCCACCTTCGAGCAGCGACGGGCGGGCGACCGCGAGCGGTGGCTGCGCTCCATGCGGCGGATCCAGGCCGAGATCACCCCATGACCCCTGGCGGCTCGGTGGCATTCCCTCTGGCAGTGGAATGGCATTTAGATGGCATAGAGATGGTATGTTCATGGGGTGGAGACGACCATCGACGCCGCCGGCCGGATCGTCGTGCCCAAGCGGTTGCGCGAGGCCCTGGGGTTGGCCCCCGGCACCGTCCTCGACATCTCCAGCTACGGGAGCGGATTGGCGCTGGTTCCGCGGGGCCGGACGGCGCGCCTGATCGATGAGGACGGCTGGTTGGTCGCCGACAGCGACCGGGTCGTCACCGAGGAAGAGGTCTTGGCGCTGATCGATGCCGGCAGGCGGTAGCCGGACCCTCAGTGTGGACACGAGCGTGGCCGTGCCGCTCGTGCTCCGCCATCACGAGCTCCATGCGATGGTGACCGCCTGGCGGGCCGGACGGGACCTCTCGGTGTGTGGCCACGCCTGGATCGAGACCTACGCCGTGCTCACCAGGCTCCCCGGCGCCGCCAGGCTGACGCCGTCCGACGCCGTCCGCCTGTTGACGACCAATTTCTCCGGACCAACCACCCCACGACCCGGCACCTTCGCCACCGTCATCGATCGGTTCGCGGCGGCCGGGATCGCCGGAGGCGCAGCCTACGACGGCTGGGTGGCCCTGGCCGCTCTCGACAACCGGGCCGTGCTCGCCAGCCGGGACGCTCGAGCCGAACCCACCTATCGCCGCCTCGGGGTCGATGTCGAGATGGTCGCCTGACCGAGATCCGAACCGGCGCCGAGGCTCAGTCGGCCAGGGCCTGGTAGACGAGGGCGCGGAGCTGGGCCCGGAACGGGTAGGTGGCCGACGGGAGCAGCTGGGTCATGAACACCACGGTGAGGTCCTCGACCGGGTCGACCCAGAATGCGGTGCTCGCCGCACCACCCCAGTAGAACTCGCCGGCCGACCCGGCCGAGCCGGTGGCGCCGGGGCCCTGCCCGACCGCGAAGCCGAGCCCGAACCCGACCCCGGGGAACTCGGCCTCGCCGAAGCCGCCGGTGGCCACCTCGGCGAGATCGGCGCCGCCCGGCAGGTGGTTGACGGTCATGAGCTCGAGGGTCTTGCGGCCGATGATCCGCCGGCCGTCGAGATGGCCCCGGTTGAGCAGCATCTGGCAGAAGCGCAGGTAGTCACCGGTGGTGGCCACCAGGCCGCCCGCACCCGACAGGTAGGAGCGGCGGCGCCGGTAGGGGCTGGTCTCGGGGTCGTCGCTGAGCTTGGGCGGCCCACCGGGGCGGTAGGTGTAGCAGGCGGCGAAGCGGGACCGGCGAATCGTCGGGCACGGCGAAGCCGGTGTCGACCATCCCGAGGGGCTCGAACACCTCGGTCCGGAGGTACTCGTCGAAGGGGCGGCCCGAGAGGATCTCGACCAGGCGGGCGCAGACATCGGTCGACAGCCCGTAGTTCCATCGGGTGCCGGGCTGGAACTTGAGGGGGAACCGGGCCAGGAGCGAGCAGACCCCCTCGAGGGTCATGCCGTGGCGGGCGGCCCGCAGCTCCTCGGCGAAGCGGGCGTCGAGGCGGGTGGCCCGCCGACACGCCGCCGGCCAGGCCGGTCATGTGGGTGAGGGCGTCGCGCACCGAGACGGGCCGGGCGGCCTCGACGGTGCGGATCGACCCGTCGGCGGCCACCTCGCCGACCGCCAGGTCGCGCCATTCGGGGATGTACCGGTGCACCGGGTCGGCCAGCTGGAACCGGCCCTGCTCGTAGAGCTGCATGAGGGCGATCGAGGTGACCGGCTTGGTCATCGAGTAGATCCGCCAGATGGTGTCGTCGGCGACCGGCTCGGACCGCTCGGCGTCCATGAGGCCGAGCGATCGCCAGTAGGCGGTCTTGCCCCAGCGCGCCACCGCGATCTGGCAGCCGGGGATCTTCCCGGTCGAGACGTAGCGGCCCTCGAAGTGCTCGGTCAGCCGCTCGAGCCGTCGCCGGGTCGAACCCCGCCCCCTCCGGGTCGACGATCACCGGACGGCGTCCCGGTCCTTGGCCACCTCGTCGTAGCTCGAGTAGTCGCTGGCGGTGTCGTCGCCGTGCTCGAACTCGAGCAGCCCGACCTCGCCCCAGCGGCGCCGGAGGAGCCCCTGGTTGGCGTCCAGCAGCCCGAGCTTCGCCACGTTCGGCACCAGCTTGGAGAAGAAGGCCCGCTGGAACCCGGCGAGCGGGCTGGTCTTCATCTTCCCGGCCGCCGCCGCCAGGTGCGGCACGAGGGCGTGCAGGTCGACCCCGAGCCGCTCCCACACCTCGGGGGTGGTCGCCCGGGCCCGGTTGCGCAGGGTGTTGTCGAGGAGGAACTCCTGGCGGTCGCTGGAGCTCGCCGTCGGTGAGCCCGGTGTAGAACTCCTTGAGGGTGAGGACGCCGAAGGCCACGTGACGGGCCTCGTCCGACATCACGTAGCGGAGCAGCTTGCGCAGCAGCGGCTCCTCGGTCCGCCGGAGCATGTCCCCGAAGGCGGCCAGCGCCAGGCTCTCGATCACGATCTGCATCCCGAGATAGGCGATGTCCCAGCGGCTGTCCTCGAGCAGCGAGGTGATCTGCTCGTCGAGGAAGGGGCTCATCGGGTAGGCCTCGCCCACCTTCTCGTCGAGGTAGCGGGCGAACACCTCGGTGTGGCGCGCCTCGTCCATGGTCTGGGTGGCGGCGTAGTACTTGGCGTCGATCCACGGGACGGTCTCGACGATCTTCGCCGCCGTGAGCATGGCGCCCTGCTCCCCGTGCATGAACTGGCTGATCGACGCCTTGAACATCTCGACGCCGAGGGCGGTGAACTCGGCGTCGCCCCAGGCGGCGATGGGCGACCCGGGCTCGTCGGCCGCCAGCCGTGCCAGGCGGAGCCCCGGGCCGTCCGGATCGACCAGTGCCTCGGGATCGACGTCGGTGTCCCAGTCCAGGTCGGTCACGCTGTTCCACTGCGATCCCATGGCCTTGTTGTAGAGGGTCACCAGCTGGGTGCGGCACCGGTCGTAGTCCCAGAGGAAGATGCGCTCGGCGTGGTCCTCGACCACCTTGTAGGTGGCCTCCATGGTGCCGGCGGAGGGCGCCGCCGGGCCCTCTTCGGGACGGGCCACGGCCACTACTCCCGCCGGCCCAGCATGTTGGCGTTGGGGGCCGCTTTGGCCACCAGGCCCGGGATGACGTCGCCGAGGGCGGCGGTGTCCCACCGGTCGTCCTGGTCGACGGCGGGTCCTTCGACCCAGCCCTCGGCCACGCTGATGTGCCCGCCGTGCACGGTGAAGACCCGGCCGGTGATGCCGCTCGAGGCCGAGCTCCCCAACCAGACCACCAGCGGCGCGATGTTGTCGGGGTCGTTGCGGTCGAACTCGTCGGGCTTGCGCTCGCGTGCCTGCTGGCCGAAGCCCAGGTTTTCGGTCATCCGGGTCAGCGCGGCCGGGGCGATGGCGTTGACGGTGATGCCGTAGCGCTCGAGCTCCATGGCGGCGATGATCGTCATCGAGGCGATGCCGGCCTTGGCCGCCCCGTAGTTGGTCTGCCCGACGTTGCCGTAGATGCCCGAGGGCGACGTGGTGTTGATGATCCGGGCGTCGTTGGCGCCGCCCTCCTTGGTCCGGTTCCGCCAGTAGCCGGCGGCCCACCGCATCGGGGCGAAGGTCCCCCGCAGGTGGACCCGGATGACCGCGTCCCACTCGCTGTCGGTCATGTTCACCAGCATCCGGTCCCGCAGGATCCCGGCGTTGTTGACCAGGACGTCGAGCCCGCCGAAGGTCGACGACGGCCGTGTCGACCAGGCGCTTCGCACCCTCCCAGTCGCTCACGTCCTCGCCGTTGGCGACGGCCTCGGCGCCCATCCCCCGGATCTCGTCGACGACCTCACCCGCCGGGCCGGCCGAGGACCCGGTGCCGTCGACCTCGGCACCGAGGTCGTTGACCACCACGCGGGCGCCCTGGCGGGCGAACTCGATGGCGTGCCCCCGCCCGATGCCGCGGCCGGCCCCGGTCACGATCACCACCCTGCCGTCGCAGATGCCTGCCATTGCGCTCCTTCCCTGCCCGACAGTCTCGACTGCCAGGTCGTCCCGTTCCGCTCGTCCCGTCCCCTCGCCGCAGCCCGGCGCGACCGCCCGAGCCCCGATCAGCCGTTCTTCGGCAGCTCCGAGAAGGGAACCTCCCGGTCCTTCGACGGCTCCTTGGGCAGACCGAGCACCCGCTCGCCCACGATGTTGCGCTGGATCTGGTCGGTGCCGCCGTAGATGGAGGGGGCCTGGGCGTAGAGGGCGGTGGTCGTGATGGCGGCGAGCACCGGGTTGCCGGTGGCTTCGTCGAGCGCGGCCTGGTCGGCCGGGTCGTAGGCGTGCAGCATGCCCTGGGCCCCCACGATGCGCAGGCCGAGGTCGCGCTGGAGCCGCACGATGGCGCTCATGGCGAGCTTCGAGAGGTTGGCCATGCCGGGGATGTCCCGCCCGGCCGCCCGGGCCGCCTTCAGGCGCTCGGTGTTGTAGCGACCGAGCTCCTCGAGGGTGTGGAGGCGCATCAGGTCCTGGCGGATGGTCGGGTCGGTGCTCTTCCCGTTGCCCCGGGCCACCCCGGCGAGGAGATCGAGCACGCCGGCCATGCGAGGTCCGCGGCGGGCCCGGGGGGCGACCTTCGGTGCCGCATCGCCCGGACCGGCCACGAAATCGCCGACCCGGCGCGACAGGTTGCCGGCGACCGACCCGGCGGTGACGAGGGCAGCCCCGGCGTTCCCGCCCCCGGCCCCGAGGCCGGCCCGCTCGTACCCGAGCGTGGTGTTGGCCACCGCCCACCCGTTGCCCCGTCCGCCGATGATCGACGAGACCGGCACCCGGGCGTCGGTGATGAACACCTCGTTGAACATGGCGTGGCCGGTCATCTCGCGGAGCGGCCGCACCTCGATGCCGGGTTGGTCCATGTCGAGGGCGAAGTAGGTGATGCCCTGGTGCTTGGGCAGCTCGGGATCGGTGCGGGCGAGCAACATCCCGAGGTCGGCGCTCTGGCCGAGGGAGGTCCACACCTTCTGTCCGTTCACGATCCACTCGTCGCCGTCCTCGACGGCCCGGGTGGTGAGACCGGCCAGGTCCGAACCCGCTCCGGGCTCGCTGAACAGCTGGCACCAGGCGCGCCGGCCGGTCACGATGTCGCGCACGAACCCGTCGATCTGCTCCCGGCTGCCGTGCTCGGCGATGGTCGGCGCCGCCAGCATCAGGCCGAGGCCGTTCGGCGCGCCGAGCGCCCCGAAGTCGCTGATCTGCCTGGCGACGGCGATGGCGGCGCTGCGCGAGGCCCCGCGCCCGTAGGCGTCGGCGGGCAGGGTCGGAGCCGACCAGCCGGCCAGTCCGAGACGCTCCCACCATTCGCCGACGGTCAGGTCGGGGTCCCATTGGTCCTCGAGCCAGGCCCGGAGCTCGTCGACGAGCTCCTCGCTGCTCGGTGCGGCTGTCGACTGGACGGACTGGACCACGTGCGCTCCTTTGCCTGCTCCGACAATAGATCGTCGACGGGACGTCGACAGGCGGCGATCAGCGCCGAAGCTCGGTCGACGGTCACCTTCGACATCGGAGGGCATGGTGAAGCACACCGTCGTCCACGGCCACTTCGAGCCCGGCAGCCTGGTGGCCACCATGGTGAGCGGCGGCTGGCCGAAGGTCCTCTCCGACCTCAAGACCCTCCTGGAGACGGGCGCCACCCTTCCCTTCGACAGCTGAGGAGGCGGCCCGGCGCCGGCCCGGGGCGACCGCCACCCGACCGCGGCCGGGTCAGCCGCCAGAATGTCGGGCATGCCACGGATGGCCGGCGAGGACGCGGACCGGGACGCGGACCCGGGCGGCGGAGGGCCTCCGGCCGCTCGCCGGAGCCCCGGGATGGTTCCGGGCGGCCCTGGCCGTGCCGCCAGCCGACCTCGAGATCGACGTGGGCGGGTGCCCCATCCACACGTTGGCCTGGGGCCGCGAGGGCGCCCGTGGCCTCGTCTTCGTCCACGGGGGCGGCGCCCACGCCCACTGGTGGACCCATGTGGCGTCCACCTTCCACCGGGAGTTCCGGGTCCTGGCGCTCGACCTGTCGGGACACGGGGACAGCGGCCACCGGTCCGCCTACTCGCTCGAGCAGTGGACCGACGAGGTGATGGCGGTGGCGGACAGCTGCGGGATCGACGGCCCGCCGGTGATCATCGGGCACAGCATGGGCGGCATGGTGACCATCGCCACCGCCGCCCGCCACGGCGAACGGGTCAGCGGGGCCATCATCTGCGACTCGCCGGTGACCGAGCCCGACCCCGAGATCGGCGCCTACCACCTGCGCGAGGCGTTCGGCCGGCCCCGGGTCTATCCGACCGTCGACGATGCCGTCGCCCACTTCCGCACCGTCCCATCCCAGAAGCACTACCTCGACTACGTGATCGACCATGTCGCCCGGCAGTCGGTGCGCCCGGTGGCCGGCGGCTTCCAGTGGAAGTTCGACCGCCGCGTGTTCGCCCAATTCGGCGAGGGGATCCGCGGGGTGGCGATGCCCTACCTCTCGAGGGTGCGCTGCCGGCTCGCCCTGCTGCGATCGGAGAACGGGCTGGTGACCGCCGACCTCGGCCGCGAGATGTACGAGGAGATGGGCCGGGTCACCCCGGTCGTCGAGATCCCCGAGGCGGGCCACCACGCCATGCTCGACCAACCTCTCATCCTGCTGACCGCGCTGCGCACGCTGCTCGCCGACTGGGACCACTCCGAGCCCCACCGCCGGGCGGCTGACGAGACCGAGGTGGAGGCGGCGGAGTAGCGGCGGCGGAGCAAGCGGAGTAGCGGCGGCGGAGCAGGCGGCGGAGTAGCGGCGGCGGAGTAGCGGCGGCGGAGTGGCGGCAGAGCTACGCCGGAGGTGCGACCAGGTCCGGGCGGTACTCGGGATGGTCGCTCAGCCATGCCGATGCCCGCCGCATGCTGTCCTCGTTGTTCTTGTTGATGAACCGGTAGATCGGCGCCTCGAACCAGCGCCAGGGCGCCGAGGTCAGGTGGTAGCGCTCGTCGAACTCGAACCGGGTCCGGTTGGCATCGAGCGGCACGAGCCGGATGTGGCCCACCTGGTCGTTACCGGGCTTGGCGGAGATCATCGTGTAGGTGTACCCGCGCTCGGGCTCGACATCGGTGACCAGTTCGAGCGCCGCACCCTCGCGACCGAAGGGCATCTTGTAGATGACCCGCCGCAGCCGCCCGTTGTGGTCCTCGTCACCGGGGTGGAGCACCTCGACGCGGCGGACCATCGGGGCGTAGTCGGTCCAGCGGTCGTAGTCCTGGAAGAGCGCCCAGATACGGGCGGCCGAATGGGGCATCTCCAAGGTGTAGCGGTGCTCGCGCATGGCGTTACCTTGCCGGACCCCAGCCGGCGGTGCACGACCCGCCGAGCCCGGGCACCGGCCGAGGGGACGGCACTACGATCCGGTCGCCGCGCCGGGCGCTCGTCCGGGGCGGCGGGAGGAGCACCGTGGCCCTGGTGAACACGGTCGGGGGGCCGATCGACTCGGGAGCCCTCGGGGCGACGCTCATGCACGAGCACGTCTTCGTCCTCAGTCCCGAGATCGAGAAGACCGCCTCCGAGTGGGACGAGCAGGCCGCCCGGGACACCGCCGCCGAGCGGCTGGGCGAGCTCGAGCGGAGCGGCATCGACACGCTGGTCGACCTCACGGTCATCGGTCTCGGCCGGAACATGGCCCGCGTGTCCGAGGTGGCGGCCCGGGTGCCCGGACTCAACATCGTGGCCGCCACCGGCGTCTACACCTACAACGACGTCCCGATGTACTTCCACTTCCGCGGCCCGGGCACCCTGCTCGGCGGCCCCGAACCCATGACCGAGCTGTTCGTCCGCGAGATCCGGGAGGGGATCGGTGAGACCGGGGTGCGCGCCGGGATCCTCAAGTGCGCCACCGACCGCCCCGGGATCACCCCCGGCGTGGAGCGGGTGCTCCGGGCGGTGGCCCGTGCCCACCGCCTCACCGGGATCCCGATCACCACCCATACCCCCACCCCGCCCGAGCCCTGGGGGCTCGAGCAGCAACGGGTCTTCGAGGACGAGGGCGTCGACCTCTCCCGGGTGGTCATCGGGCACTCGGGCGGCACCCTCGATGCCTCCTACCACGAGGCCATCGTGTCCAAGGGCTCCTACCTCGGCATGGACCACTTCGGTATCGGGACGTTCTCGCTGGCCGATCGGGTCGAGTCGGTCCGTCGGCTCTGCGAGCGCGGGCACGCCGATCGGATCGTGCTGTCCCACGACGCCATGTGCCACGTCGACTGGTTCCCGCCGGAGGTCGCCGGCGCCTGGAAGCAGTGGCGCTGGACCCACATCCCCGAAGACGTCCTCCCGGCCATGCGCCAGGCGGGCATCAGCGACGCCGACATCGAGACCATGATGGTGGCCAACCCCCGCCGGATCCTCGAGGGATGCGATCCCTACTGACGGGTCCCCGACCGTGGGCCGCCAGGTCGTGACCGCGGCTCCCGAGGGCCTCGTCGAACCCACCGGGGCGCCGGGGACCGACGAGCTCGCCGCCATGGCCGCCCTCCACCCGGACTCGACGGCCTGGGTCGATCTCGCCGCCGGTTCCGAGCTCACCGTCGGGGCCTGGGACTCGAGAGCCGACGAGCTGGCCGCCGGGCTGGCGGGGCGGGGCATCGCGCCCGGCGAACGGGTGGCCATCGGCATCGGGCCCGAGCGTCCCTTCGCCTGGCTGGTGGCCTACACCGCCTGCCACCGGGCCGGCGCGACGGCCGTCCCCCTCAACACGCGGCTGGCGGGGCCCGAGCTCCGGGCCGTCCTCGCCCACGCCGAGCCGGCCGCCGTCCTCGCCGACGCGGTCACCGACGGCGGGTGGCCCTGGCCCGAGGTGGCTGGCGGCCTGCCCGGTCTCCGGCTGCTGGCCACCACCGAGCCGGCGGCCGGCGCCGAGGACTGGTCGGCACTCCCCGTCCCGGGCGGGTCGCCACCGGCCCGTCCCGCCGGTTGGCAGGCGACCGACATCACCTACACCTCGGGCACCACCGGGGCCCCCAAGGGCGTGGTGGTCAGCCATCCTCCGCTGGGCGACCGCCCGGTGGCGCCGGACTGGAACGGGGTCGGGTTCCTCACCTCGTCGCCCTTCTCCACCACCAGCGGCGCGCTCCTGGTCTACGGGCCCCTGCGCGCCGGCATGACCGGCTGGTTCCTCCCGCGTTTCGACGCCGGGGCCTGGATCTCGATCGTCGAGGAGCGGCGGCCGGCGGTGGCGTTCGTGGTCCCGGCGATGGCCCAGCTCATCGTGGCCCACCCCCGCTTCGCACAGGCCGACCTGTCCGGCCTCGCCGCCCTGACCGTCGGGGGTGCGCCCGTCGCCCCCGCCACGCTCGAACGGCTGGCCGGGCGGCTGCCTCACGCCGACATCCTGGTCGGCTACGGCCTCACCGAGTTCGGGGCGGTGACCCGCACCCCGTCGGGCGACCGTCGCCGCCACCTCGGCTCGGTCGGGCGGCCCCTTCCCGGGGTGGAGGTCCGCGTCGTCGACCCGGCCGGCGAGCCGGTCCCGCCCGGGGTCGAGGGGGAGGTGACCGTCTCGGGCGACGGCACCCCGCGCCGGTACCTCGAGGACCCGGCGGCGACCGCCCGCACCTGGAGGGACGGCGTCCTGCACACCGGCGACCTCGGCCGGATCGACGACGACGGCTTCCTCTGGATCTCCGGCCGCCTCAAGGACGTGATCATCCGGGGCGGCCACAACATCGTCCCCGGCGAGGTCGAGAACGCGCTCTTCTCCCACCCCGACGTCGTCGACGCCGCCGTGGCCGGCGTGCCCCACGACGTGCTCGGCGAGGATGTGGCAGCGTGGGTCGTGCTGCGAGAGGACTCGGGAACCACCGAGGACGGCCTGCGCGCCTTCCTCGGCGAGCGGCTGGCCGACTACAAGGTGCCTCGCCGGTTCCGCTTCGTGACCCGGTTGCCCTACAACGCGTCCGGCAAGGTGGTCAAGAGCGAGCTCGAGCGCGGCGAGGGCTGACCCGGTGGCCGACGAACCCGCGGTCCTCGTCGAAGCGACGGGCGCGGTCCGCCGGCTCACGCTCAACCGGCCGGATCGCCACAACCCTCTCACGGCCCGCTGCATCGGCGAGCTGCTCGCCGCGGTCGAGGAGGCCGGGCGGGACCGGGCGGCGCGGGTCGTCCTCATCCGGGGATCGGGGCCCTCGTTCTCCTCGGGATACGGAGTCCTCCCCGACGATGCCCGGCCGGACGAGACCACCCCGTCGGGCATCGAGGGGGACGTGGCGTCCATGCTCGAGCTCGGCACGGGCTGGGCCACCGTGTGGCACTGCCCCATCCCGGTCGTCGCCCAGGTGCACGGCAATTGCCTGGCCGGGGGGACCGATCTCGCCCTGCACTGCGACATCGTGGTCGCCGCCGACGACGCCCGGATCGGGTTCCCCCCGGTCCGTTCGATGGGGGTCCCACCCACCAACATGTGGCTCTACCACCTCGGGCCGCAGTGGACCAAGCGGCTGCTGTTCACCGGCGACACGGTGACCGGTGCCGAGGCCGCCTCCCTCGGGCTGGTCCAGGCGTCGGTGCCGGCCGGCGACCTCGACGCCTACGCCCTGGCGCTGGCCGAGCGCATCGCCCTCGTCGGGCGCGACCTGCTCAGCGCCAACAAGCGCGTCGTCAACCACGGGATCGAGCTCATGGGCCGGACCGAGCTCCAGCGATTCGCCGCCCTCAACGACGCGGTCGCCCACCGGTCCGCCGACGCCAGGGCCTTCGCCACCCGGGCCGCCGAGGTCGGCCTCAAGCAGGCGGCGCGCGAGCGGGACGACCCCTTCGAGGACTGAGCCGGCCCGGCAGGCCCGGGTCTGCTAGGGAGGTGCGGTGGAGATCGGAGGGAGCGCACTGGTCACCGGGGCCAGCCGCGGCATCGGCCGCGCCGTGGCCGCCGAGCTCGCCCGCCGCGGGTTCCAGACCGTGGCGTCGATGCGCGACCCGGCGGATGCCGCCGAGCTCGCCGAGGCACACCCCGGGCTCACCGTGGCTCGTCTGGACGTGACCGACCCCCGGACCTTCGGGTTCCCCGACGACCTCCGCGTCCTGGTCAACAACGCCGGGGTCGACTCCGACTACCTGCCCCTCGAGCACAGTGACCTCGACGACTGGCGGAACGTGCTCGAGACCAACGTGGTCGGCCTGGTCGCCGTGACGATGGCGGCCATCCCCCTCCTCCGCGCCAACCGTCCGGCGGTGGTCTGCAACGTCTCGTCGTCGTCGATCGTGGCCTCGGTTCCCTTCTACGCCGCCTACCGCGCCTCGAAGGCGGCGGTGTCGGCGATCGGGGACACCCTCCGTGTCGAGCTGGCACCCTCGGGCATCCGGGTGGTGGAGATCCTGCCCGGCCCGGTCGACACCGACATGTTCCGGCTCTCCGCCGGGGAACCCGCCGCTGCCCGGTACGACCGCTACCGCCCGATGGCCCGCCGAGCCACCGAGCTGCGCCGCCAGTCCGCCGATCCGCTGGTCTCACCGGCCGCCGATGCGGCGGGGCGCATCGTCGACGCCATCCTCGACGACACCGGACCCATGCGGCACGGGTGCGACCCCCTGTCGGACGGATTGCTCGACCTCTGGCGGCGCTCGGACGACGAGGCCATGTTCGAGCTCACCGGCCGGTCGCTGCTCGACGCCCTGGACGGTGTCAGCGACAGCGACGGCAGCAGCAGCGACGCGGCACGCAGCGACCTGTCAGCGACAGCGGCAGCGGGCGTCCGGGGCTAGCCCGGCCGCCGGTCGTCGGGGGCGTGCTCAGTGCCCGCTCGCGGCGCGCGCCGGCGACGCCGTTCCGGACGGGGCCGACCCCCGGGTCGTGGCTTGGGTGCCCGGCCGGGGCGGTCCCGCCGACTGCACCGCCGACATGGTGACGAAGTCCCGCGACCACCAGCTGGTGAAGTACCGGGAAGGCGTGCCGACCATGTCCGGGAGCAGGTTGGCGCCGTTGCCACCCGCAGCGGGCGCCCCGGAGGGCGGGTCGTAGGTGGCGAAGTGCACCCAGTCGGTGTTGATGTCGAGCTCCATCCCCCGCACCGCACCGGCCCGCACCAGCAGATCGGCGAGGGAGGTGATGTTGAGCCCGGGGCCACCGACATAGACCAGCGCGCCGTCGGCCGTGACCCCGACCCCGGACCGCCACACGTACACCTGGTTGCCGAGGGTCGCCCCCCAGCGCGTGGTGTCCGAGGCGTTGAGGCCGGCGACCGGCTGGCCACCGTCGACCAACAGGTCGAGGTTCTGGCGCACCGAGGCGATGTCGGGGCTCATCGTGGCGTCCCGGCCCCACTGAGCCACGGTCGGCACGCCCTCCTTGGTGATGACCATCGAGGCGGCGCCGTCGCGCAGCGGCACGATGGTGCGGCCCTCGGTGTAGTAGCCGCCGTTGGCCGAGGACATCTGGAACCCCGAGTTGAAGGCGGCCACCAGCGTGGCGGCGGCGTCGGGCTTGACCGGGGCGGAGAAGGCGAACGGTCCCCCACCGGGGATGAAGCTGCCCGAGTAGAGCTGCGCCTTCAGGAGCTCGGTGTCCATCCAGGCCACACCGACCACCAGGCTGGTGTGCACCGGGTCGGGGCGGAGCCGGGTCACGTACACGGCCGGATCGCCGCCGACCGTCCGGCCCGCCGGCGACCACTGGCCCTCGCCGGGCAACGGGGGCGAGGCCGGCGGGACGATGGGCGCCGGCGGCGGGAGATGGGGAACCGCCGATACCGCGGGCTGGGTCGAGGAGGTCGGCACCTTGATGGCCCCCTTGGGCGGGGCGCCGCCGGCCTTCGGCTGGTGGTGGCTGTACCAGAGGTTCTCGACCCAGTTGACCACCCCGTTGCCGCCGTGGGTGCGGGTCCACTCGGCGAAGCGCGCCCCGATCGAAGAGCCGAGCGAGGGGTTGGTGAGTGCGCTGCCGAGCGAGGGCCCGATGACCGCCGCCACGACGAGGAACACGATCACCACGGCCACCAGCAGCCGGCGGCGGCGGAACTTGGCCCGCGGCGCCCGGTGGACCCGGCGAGAGCGCCCGAGGCGGTGACCGGGGGCGGCGCCGGTCACATCGGTCATTCGGCCGGCTCGACCGGGGCGGCTCGCTCCACGGGGACCGACGACTCGAGCGCGGCGGCCCGCTCGGCGCGGACCACCCGCAGCCGGTGGACGAACAGTCCGACGACGGCGACCACCACCAGGGCGGCCGCCACGTAGCCCGCCGCGCTGAACGCGTTGAGCACATGCTTGTAGCTCGCCCCGAGGGCATAGCCGAGGCTGGTGAGGGCGGTGCACCAGATGGCACAACCGATGAGGGTGAAGGCGATGAACTTCGTCATGGCCATCTCGCCGAGCCCGGCGGCGAAGGAGACGAACGACCGCAGCAGCGGGATGAACCGACCGAAGAGGACGAAGGGCTCACCCCGGCGCCGGAACCACCCCTCGGCACGATCGAGGTCCTTGTGGGTGAGGAGCACGTACTTGCCGACCCGGTCGACGAGGGCCCGCCCGCCGAAGTAGCCGATGAGGTAACCGGCGAGCGATCCGAGCAGCTCGGCGGCGGTGGCCACGACGATGACGACCACCAGGTTGAGATGGTGGGGCTCGTTCGGGATCTGGCCGCTCGCCAGCACGCCGCCGTAGATGATGGCCACCTCGGCCCCGACCGGCAGGCCCATGGACGAGATGAAGCTGAGGCCGAAGACGGCCAGGTAGCCCCAGGTCTCGAGAAAATGCTCCACGTCCGTCCTTCCCTAGCGAGCCGGCGCCCGGCCGCCACCGGCTCGGCGCCGGCGGGCAACGGCCCGCCACCATAGACAGGGGATCGGCCCGATCGGCTTCACGGCTGGGGACCGGGGTTGCACCGTTGCCCGCGCCCCGACCGTTGCCCACGCTGGGAACGACGAGTCGGCGCTCGGCCGCCAGAGGTTCCCATCGGCCCCAAGCGTACGAAATTTTCGCCCCGGGGTCGGTTCACCGGTCGCCCCCGTCCGGGGGACGGCTCCCGACCTCCTCCGGCCGCCGCCGGCTTCCCCACCGCGGCCGGCCATGCGAGACTCCGTCTCCGTGGCCGCACGATCCCCGAGGCTGCAGCGCGTGCGCCGACGCCGGTGGCGGCCCACCGGACTGGTGGCGGCGGCCGTGGCGCTCGTTGCCGGGGCGGCCCTCGCCTCGTGCTCGGGATCCGGGTCCACCGCCTCGCCCACGACCACCTCGGGCAGCGACCGCTCCGCCACCGGCCAGGGTCGGACCGATCGGCTGGGCGGCCCCGGCTCGATCGAGGCCGGCGTCGAGCCCTGGCAGCTGAGCGCGCCCTCCTCGCGCCAGTCGGTGGTGGCGAACCCCGCCGGCCTCACCGTGCTCGGGGGGATCACGCCCTCGGGATCGTCGCTCGCCTCGGTGGCCACCATCGACCCCGCCACCGGGCAGGAAACGCCGGCCGGCTCGCTCGCCGACCCGGTGCACGACGCCGCCGCCGCGACCGTCGGCGGGCGCATCTTCGACTTCGGCGGGGGGTCGCCCGACACCGTGGCGACGGTCCAGTCGGTGGCCGCGCCCGGACCTCGCGTTCCGACGCCGGCCGGCACGGTGGTGGGCAACCTCCCCGCCCCCCGGTCCGACCTGGCCGCGGTGACCACCTCGGGGCCGGGTGGCGGGCAGCCGGGGCACCCGGGGTCGACGACCTATCTGGTCGGCGGCTACGACGGGACCGACTACCTGCCCGACGTGCTCGCCACCACCGACGGCACCCACTTCCGCCGGGTCGCCACCTTGCCGGTCCCGGTCCGCTACCCGGCGGTGGTGGCGCTCGCCGGTGAGCTCCTCGCCTTCGGCGGCCAGACCCGCTCGGCCCCGTCGGCCACCACCGCCACCGACGACATCCAGATGGTCGACCCCTCCTCGGGACGGGCCCGGGTGGTCGGCCACCTGCCCCAGCCGCTCTACGGCGCGTCGGCCTTCGTCATCGGCGGTACCGCCTACGTGGCCGGCGGGCAGGCCCCCGGCGGGGCCACGCTCACCACCATCGACGCGTTCGTGCCCGCCACCGGCAAGGTGCTCGCCGCCGGGCTGCTCCCCCAGGCCGACGCCTTCGCCGGGTACACCACGGTCGGCACCGGCCGCGGTGCGATCGGCTACATGGTCGGCGGCGAGGTGGCCGCCCAGTCGGGGAACGACCAGGCAGGGGTGGCGTCGGGGTCCCTGACGTCGGTGATCTCCCTCCGGCTGAGCCCCTACGGCGGTCCCGCCGGGACGCCCGGGGCCGGAGCGCCCTACTCGGGCACCCTCCTCATCGCCGACCGCGGCAACGACCGGCTGGTCGCCATCGACCCGGGGCGCAACATCGTCTGGCAGTACCCCTCGGCCAGCATGCCCCCGCCGCCGGGCGGCTTCTACTTCCCCGACGACGCCTTCTTCATCCGGCACGGGACCGGGATCATCTCCAACCAGGAGGACAACCACACCATCGTGGAGATCGGCTACCCGTCGGGGCGGCTCCTCTTCCAGTACGGCCATCCCGGTCATCCCGGTGCCGGGCCCGGGTACCTCTACCAGCCCGACGACTCCTACCTGCTCAAGTCCGGGACCATCACCGTGGCCGACGCGTCCAACAACCGCATCCTGTTCATCTCCCCGCAGGGACAGATCACCGGCCAGATCGGCCACGGCGCCGACGCCCACGACCCGCCCACCGCCATCGCCTACCCGAACGGCGACACACCGCTCGCCGACGGCAACGTCCTCGTATCGGAGATCAACGGGTCGTGGGTCGACGAGTTCACGCCCACCGGCGGTGTCGTCTGGTCGCGCCAGTTCCCGTCCGTCGACTACCCCTCCGACCCCCAGCAGCTCGGTCCCGACCTGTACCTCATGACCGACTACGACCCTCCGGCCGAGGGCCGGCTGGTCGAGTTCACCCGGTCCGGCCAGATCCCCTGGATCTACGACGCCACCGCCGGCGACGCCATGCTGAAGAAGCCGTCGCTGGCCGAGCGCCTCCCCAACGGGTTGATCATGGTCAACGACGACTACCGCGACCGGATGGTGGCCATCGACCCCGCCACCTATTCGATCGTCTGGCAGTACGGGCTGACCGACGTGGCGGGTACGGCACCGGGGCTCATCGCCATCCCCGACGGCTTCGACAACCTGCTCGCCAACGGGACGACGCCGACCCATCCCGACACCGGATGATCGGCCGCCGTCTCCCGCGGCTGCGCCCGGCCGGCGCGCTGGTCGCCGTGGCGGCGGCGGCCGTGTCCCTGGCGGCCTGCGGATCCGGCGCCCCCGTGGCGTCGGCGGCGGCGGGAACGGTCCCCGCCGCGCCCGGACCACCCTCGGCGGCCGCCCTCGACACCGTGCGTCGCGCCGTCGCCACCACCTCGGGAGCGAGCGCCGCCTTCGAGATGGCCTTTTCGGACGTGCCGGCGGGCAGCCGATCGGTCACCCCGCAGCGGGCCGTCGGGGTGGTCGACTTCGGCGGACCGGCCTCCACCATCGAGCTCGACCTGCCGGCCGGCTCGGGCGGGACGGAGCGGATGGTCTTCCTGCCCGGCACCGTGTTCATCAAGCCGCCGTCGTCGAGCCCTCCCTTGCAACCGGGCCGGCCGTGGATCTTCGCCAACTTCTCCGACATCGACCGGTACCGGGTCAACTTCCCGCCCTACATCGTCCAGACCGAGAGCGTGAACCCGGCGTTCGTCGTGGACGAGCTCGCCTGGGGTGCGGTGTCCGCCGTGCCGCTCGGCCGCGCCGCCCTGGCGGGTCGCAGCGCCGCGGCCTACCGGGTGACCGTCGACCTGCAGCGGGCCCTCTCCCAGGCCACCGGGCCGGCCGCCGACGTGTTCGGCCACGCCCTGCAGTCCGAGCTGACCGCCTCGGGAACCGGTGCGGCCAACCACCCGAGCCTCGCCGTCGAGGTCTGGGTCGACGGGTCGGGACGCCTGATCGGGACGAGGGCGGCTCCGCTCGGCGCCGGTATCGGCACCGTCACCCTCGACCTCACCCGGTTCGGGACCCCGGTGCATGCCGGCAAACCGCCGCGGGACAAGGTCGTCGACATCGCGGCGATGATCCCCGGCGGAGAGCAGGAGGCCCTCAACGGCGGAGACTCCGATGGTGCCTGAGGCTCCGGTGCCGGCGCGCTCCGGCGGCGCCCGACACTCCGGCGGCGCCCGACGGTCCGGTCGTCCGGATCGAGCGGCTCACCAAGCGCCTGCGCCACGGGGTCACCGCCGTGCACGAGCTCGATCTCGTCGTCGGGCAGGGGCGGGTGCTCGGGCTGGTCGGGCCCAACGGGTCCGGCAAGACGATCACCCTGCGCATCCTCCTCGGCCTCGTCCGGCCGACCTCGGGACATGCCTACCTGTTCGGCGAGGAGGTCCGGCCGGGTGCGGCCGTCCTCGGCCGGGTGGGCGCCCTGGTCGACGGGCCGGGGTTCGTGCCCCACCTCTCCGGACGGGCCAACCTGGCCCTGGCCGCCCGGCTGATCGACGAGCGCGGAGGTCGCGCCGATCTCGACCGGGCCGTCGCCCTCTGTCACCTCGACGAGGCCATCGACCGCCCCGTGTCGGGCTACTCGCACGGCATGGGCTACCGCCTGGCCCTGGCCCAGGCGCTCCTCGGCACGCCCGACCTGTTGCTCCTCGACGAACCGACCAACGGGATGGACCCCGAGCAGGTCGCCGCCACCCACGCCGCCATCGAGTCCTGCGTCCGGTCCGGCGCAACCGTCGTGCTCGCCACCCACCACCTCGACGAGGTCGAGCAGATCTGCACCGACGCCGCCGTGCTCCAGGCCGGGCGCCTGCTCGCCGCCGGCCCGGTGCCCGAGCTGACCGGCCACCCCGGCCGGATCCTCGTGACGGTCGAGCGAGTGAGCCGAGCCGACGGGGCGGCCGCCGCGCTGCGCGGGATGGCCGGCGTGTCGGCGGTGGCGCCCGCCGGTCCGGGCACCCTCCGGGTGGACGGGGAAGACCTGCGGCCGGTCGACCTCCTCGCCGCCCTCGATGCCGCCGGGGTCGCCGCCTCGGGGGTGCGGGCGGGCACCTTCGCCGACGGGTACGCCGCCCTGCTCGAGGAAGAGGCGCTCGGGAGGAGCGGCCCGGGATCGTCGCACCACACCGCCGTCCCGGCGCCGTGATCCGGGCCGCGGTCACTCCGGCCGGGGTCATACCGGCCGCGGTGATCCCGGCCGCGGTGATCCCGGCCGCGGTGATCCCGGCTGCGGTCGGGGCGCCGTGATCGTCGCCGAGTGGCGCAAGCAGGCCCGGCGCCCGAGGACCTACGCCGTGCTCGCCGCCACGGCCGCCTTTTCGGTGGTCCTGACCGTGGCGCTCGCCGCCACCGGCGCGGGCCAGACCGAGTACGTCGGCGACGTGCCCCTCGTCATCGTGCCCCGCACGTCCGGGCTCGCCGTGCCGGTCATCGCCCTCTCCTCCACCATGAAATTCCTCCTGCCGCTGGCCGTCTCCCTGTTCGCCGGCGAGGCGGTGGCCGAGGAGGCCGGCTGGGGCAGCCTTCGCTACGTGCTGGCCCGGCCGGTGTCACGAGCCCGGGTGCTCTGGTCGAAGGCGGCCGTGGCCGCCGCGCTCGGGGTGTCCGCGCTCGTCGTGCTGGCGGCGGCCGCCGTGCTCGCCGGACTGCTGGCTTTCGGCCTCCATCCGCTGCCGGTGACCGACGGGAGCCATTCGACCCCGGGCCGTCCCGACGCCGTCGTGGTGCCGGTGACCACCAGCCTGGCCCACCTCGGCGTGTCGGTGGCCTACGTGGGGGCCGGGATGGCCTCCATCTTCGCCGTGGCCTTCTTCCTGTCCACCGTCACCCGGCGCCCGGTGGTGGCGGTGGCGGGAGGGGTGGCGTTGACCGTCGTCTCGAGGATCTTCAACGCCGACTACCTCCCGGGCGTGGCCGTCGTCAACCGGTACATGCCGAACAACGACATCGACATCTGGCAGCACCTGTTCACCCGGTTGCCGGACCTTTCCGCCGTCCCGCACTTCCTGGTGCTCCAAGCGGTCTACCTCGCGGTGTTCATGGCGCTGGCCCACTGGTGGTTCACCCGCAAGGACGTGCTCGATTGATCAGGGCCGAGCTCGCCGTCCAGCTCCGGCGGCCCGGGTACTGGGCCGTGCTCGGCGCCGTGGCGGTGGTGGCGGTCGTCGTGGCCGCGATCATCGCCGCCACCAGCGGGGCCACCCCCGAACGGCTCGGCGACCACGGGTCGGTGATCCCCGACTCGTCCGGCCTCACCATGGGACCCCTCGCCCTCAATTCACTCCTCCTCTTCCTGCTGCCGCTCGCCGTCGCCGTCTACGCCGGCGAGGCGGTGGCCGGCGAGGCGTCGTGGGGGAGCCTGCGCTACCGCCTGGCCCGGCCCGTCTCCCGCCGGAGGGTCCTCGGGGCGAAGGTGGCCGTCGCCGGGCTCTTCTCGGTGGCGGCGGTCGGGGTCGGCATGGTCGCCGGCCTGGCCGCCGGGCTGGCGGCCTTCGGCTGGCACCCGCTCAGCGTCATCGACCTCCAGCACGCCTCGCCCTTCGCCAGCGGAGCGACGACCTTCTCGCCGCCGGCGGCACTGGGCCGGGTCGCCCTGGCCGGCGGGGTGGTCACGGTGACCATGGTCGCCGCCTTCGCCTTCGCCGTCCTCTGCTCGACGTTGACCGACAGCCCGCTCGTGGCGGTGGCCGGCGGGGTGGGGTTGACGTTGGTCTCGCGCGCCCTCGACAACATCCCGGGGCTCCACGCCCTGTCGCCGTGGCTGCCCGCCACCGATCAGGGGACGGGCCTGTGGACCGAGCTGCTCTTCCGACCGTCCGACACCAGCGGCTATCCCCACCTCTTCGGGGTCCAGGCGGCCTACGCCGTGGTCTTCCTCGCCGCCGCGGCGGTCTGGTTCTCCCGCAAGGACGTGCTCAGCTGACGCGGCCTGACCGGCCTGACCGGCCCGACCGTGGCCCGGCCGAGGTCCGACCGAGGCCGCCGATCCGGTCCGCCGGGGCCGAACGCGCCGCTTGACCCCGTCCGGTCCGGGGCATAATGTATGTGTCATGCATATATCAAGGAACCAACCATGACCGCCCACCTCGAGGGCACCTTCGAGGTCACCTCGTGGTCCGAGGCGCAGGCGGGCGGGCTCGAGGAGTCGGCCAAGGTGTCGACGGCGAGCATCGGCCAGCGCTTCAGTGGCGACATCGAAGCGGACACCATCTCGGACACGGTGATGACCTACCACGACGACGGTACGGCCGAGTTCGTCGCCTACCAGCGGGTGGTGGGCCGGGTCGGCGACCGCTCCGGCAGCTTCGTGCTGCGGGGCTTCGGCCGCTACGACGGCAACGAGGCCCGCACCGAGCTCGAGGTGGTGCCGGGCTCGGCTCGGGACGGGCTCGCCGGTGCCACCGGCCAGGGGGTGACCGTGGCTCCGCACGGCTCGACCGGCACCTTCCACTTCGACCTCGAGCTCTGAGGGTGGCCGGGCCCGCCGGGTCGCGGGCCGGACCGGCACGGGCGGGTGGGCCGGCGAGATCGTCGAGCGGGCCGACCGGGTCCCAGGCCGCCAACCTGCTCGGCGCGCTGGCGCTGGCCGTCACCGACCGGTGCCTCCCCCCCGGGGGCGGGACCGGCGGGCACCCGGCATCGGTGGCAGCAGCCCTGTCGGCGCTCGACCAGTTCCTCGACGACCCGTCGATCGACCGCCTGGCGGCGGTGGTCGGGCTCAGCCAGTCGGGCACGGTGCGGCTGGTCGACCGGTTGGAGCGCGACGGCCTCGTGCGTCGCGGTCCCGGAGAGGACAACCGGGTCACCACCGTTGCGCTCACCGCGGCCGGGCGAAGGGAAGCCCGCCGGATCGCCGCCGCCCGGCTCGACCTGCTCGGAGCGGCACTCGACCCCCTCAGCCCCAGCGAGCGACGGACCCTGGCCGTGCTCGCCGGCAAGGTGCTCGTCGGCATGATGCGCCCGCCGGGGGCCACCCGCTGGACGTGCCGGCTCTGCGACCTGACGGCCTGCGGGCGCGCCGTCGGGCGGTGCCCGGTCGAGCAGGCGGCCCGGGCCCGGTACGGCGGGACGACGCCCGCCGCGGCGGGACGACGCGGCACGGCGCACCCCCGGCGGCACGGCCAGCCACGGCGGCACGGGAGGGTGATCGGGAGGCCAGAGGGTCCCACCGGTCAGGGTCCGACCGACCACCGGGGAACGAGGCTCGGGATCACTGACAGCGGGCCGCCGGATTGGTAGCAATGGGAGGGCAGGCGAGGACCCGGACGCCGGCGCCGGGTCGTCTGCGAGGAGGTGACCCGGTGACCACCGACCACGACACGGCCCCCGACCCCTCGACCCGGGGGAGGCGGAAGCCGCTGGTGCTGACCATCGGCGTGCTGGCGGCGGTATCGGTGATCATCGCCGCCTGCTCGAGCTCGCCCAGCTCGAGCTCGACCACCGCTCCCGCCTCCACCACGGGAAGCACCGGCGGATCGGGCCAGGTCATCAAAGTCGGGAGCATCGCCACCCGGAGCGGCGCCGGCGCCAGCGACTTCGCCGCCTTCATCCCGGGCATGCAGGCCTACTTCGACATGGTCAACGCCGAGGGCGGCATCAACGGCCACAAGTTCGACTACGCCTACGACCTCGACGACGGCGGCAGCCCGACCAACTTCACCCAACTGGCCCACACGCTGATCCAGCAGGACCACGCCTTCGCCGCCTTCGTCTCGACCTTCTGGTTCACCCCCAACCTGTTCGCCTCCACCGGGATCCCGACCTACGGCTACAACGTGAGCGGCAATTGGGCCGGCCCCGGCAACCTGTTCGCCGCCGGCGGGTCGATCCAGGACTACCACGCCCTCGCTGCGCCGGTCGCCTACCTGATGAAGCGGACCCACTCCCACTCGATCGCCATCATCAGCTACGGGCAGGGCATCCCGGCCTCGTATCCGGCCTGCAGCACGGTGGCCAACGATCTGCGGGCCGGCGGGATCGACGTGAGCTACGAGGACCTCGCCGCCTCGCTGGCCGGCAACTTCACCGCGCCCGCCCAGCAGATCCAGAGCCACGGCGCGGACTTCGTGCTCACCTGCATCCAGGACTCCGACAACATCAGCCTCGCCCGGGCCATGCAGCAGTACGGGGTGCACCCCCACCAGCTGTGGCTGAGCGGTTACGAGCAGGGATTCCTCGACCAGTACCGCGACCTGATGCAGGACGTCTACATCGACGCCAACGGGTTCGTGCCGTTTTCGGCGGCCAACGCCTTCCCCGGGGTCTATCCCGGCCTCGAGCGCTACCTGGCGACGATGCGGCGGTACGAGCCCACCTATGCACTCAACCAGCTCGCCATGCAGGGCTGGCAGTCGGCCGCGCTGCTGGCCGCCGGTGTCGGGAAGGCCGGCACCAACCTGACCCAGCAGAACGTGATCGCCCAGACCAACCGGATCGCCGACTTCACCGCCGGCGGCCTCACCTCGGTGGTGGACTGGCGCAGCGCCCACACCACCCAGACCTTCCCCAATTGCCCGTCGTTCGTCCAGGTGAAAGGCGGCCAATTCGTCCCGGCCCTCGGCTCGGGCCACCAGGTGTTCATCTGCTTCGGCCAGAAGGTCGACCTGAAGAACCCGACGCTCGCCACCCCGCCCCCGGGCACGCCCGGGACCTGAGCACGGGCGGGCCCGGGCCGGGCGGCCCGGGCCGAGGCGGCCGGGCTCGGGTAGATTCGAGCCTGGTGACGGTGGCCATCGACTCCGACCAGCACCTCTACGAGACCCGGACCCTCTGGGCCGACCACATCGACCCGGGTGCCCGGGAGGATGCGCTCGCCATCGTCGACGACGAGCTCGGATATCCCTGGCTCACCTGGCGGGGGGAGCGGCTCGACCTCGCCGACGTGCAGCTGCCCGGCCGGACCGCCGAGCTCGGACGGCGCCGCGAGCGCTGCCGCCGCCAGCTCCCGCCCGAGTACGCCTACGACGAGACGCTGCCACCCGACTACTGGGAGCCGAAGGCGAGGCTCGAGCGGATCACCGCCATGGGCCTGGACGAGGCGGTGGTGTTCCCCAATTTCGGCCTGCTCTGGGAGCGCCGGCTCGGGAGATCGCTGCCCGCCCTCACGGCCAACATGGCGGCCTGGAACCGGTGGTGCGCGACGGTGGTCGCCGACAGCTACGGGCGCCTGCATCCGGTCGCCCATCTGACCCTGCGCCATCCCGACTGGCTGTGCGACCAGCTCGCCGAGCTCGCCCGGGCCGGGGTGCGTCTCGGCATGATCGCCCCGGCGGCGGTGGACGGCCGGCCGCTCTCCCATCCCGACCACGACCGGCTGTGGGCCGCCTTCGTCGACCACGGCGTGACCCCGGTGTTCCACGTGGCCGACCAGCCCCGCCTGCTCGACGAGGCCTTCTACACCGATCCCGAGGACTCGTTCGTCCCCGCCCTCGAGTCCATCTTCTTGTGGGTCCCGCCGGCCGTCGCCGTGACCGACCTCATCGTGAACGGGGTGCTCGAACGGCACCCCGCCCTCCGCATCGGGATCGTCGAGCTCTCCTCGATCTGGGTGCCCCAGTACCTGCTCATGTTGGACGGCGGCTGGGACTTCACCTCCACCCTCAACGGGCGTCCCGTGGCCGAGCTGACCTTGCGGCCGAGCGAGTACTTCGCCCGCCAGGTCCGGGTCTCGTCGTTCTCCTACGAGCAGCCCGTGCGGCTCACGGCCAAGTCCGGCGACCTGTTCATGTGCTGCAGCGACTACCCCCACTCGGAGGGAAGCTCCACCCCTCTCGACGACTACCGGCGGCAGGGCTCGACGCCCGACGGTGCGCCGGGTCTCTTCCGCGACAACGTGGACGTGCTGCTCGGCCGATGAGCGCCCGTGCGGCGGCGGGGCGGTCGGCGTCCACCCGCAACGACCGGCCTGGCGGCGTCGTGACAACCAGCCGGACCGACGACTTCCTCGGCCGATTGCAACCGGCCGACGTGCTGCTCTTCGACACGCTCCACCCGCTCAGCCATCTGATCAAGCTCGCCGAGAATCGTCCCGTCAACCATTGCGCGCTCTATCTCGGCAAGGAGCAGATCGCGCACGTGGGCCGTCATGTGCCTGACCGGTCCGAGCGTGGCGCCCCGCCCCTCGAGCCGGCGGCGCGGACGAAGGACCTCAAACGTTGGCTGGAGGGGACCCCGCACACGGACCGGACGGTGACCGCCCTGCGCCATAGGTCAGCCGCCGGTGGTGATCCTGGTCCTGTGCTCGCCCGGGCCGGCCACTACACCGATGAAAAGAACACGACCTACGACTACCTGAGTCTGCTGGCCCTCGCCGTGCCATGCCTGTTGCGCACCTACCGCGACCAGCTGCGAATCGCACGTACGTCCCGGTTGCTGCGGGCCAGCCTCCGGTCGGTGTCCCAGATCGTGGTGGCCGCGCTCGAACACGAAGCCCGCCCCGGCCGGAGCGCCCACGCCATGAGCCTCACCTGCTCCGAGTTCGTGTACCGGTGCTTCGACGAAGCGGGGGCGACCTGGTCCGTCGAGGTGACCCGACCGATCGGGCGCTGGGAAAACCCCGGCCTGCTCCAGCGCGGGGAGGGCGGGCGGGCCCGTCCCCGGGCGACACTGGCCCTCGACGTGACCGTCCAGCGACTCGGCCGTCAGAAGGTCGTCGGCGGCGGCGGCGCCGTCGCGTTCGATCACAGCTTCCGGGCCGACGTGCTCGGTCCGGCCTCCGTTAAGGAAGGAAGCGGAGGCGGCGGGGGAGTGGCTGCACCTCGCCAGCGCGGAGACTCGGTCCCCGGGGTGGACTTGGCGGTCGAAGCCGGCAGGGTCCTCATGAGGTGCATCGAAAGGAACCGTCTGTCGGGCAAGTACGACGGCGGTGCCTCCCGGGGCGACGTCTTCGCCGACCTCGTGACGCCGAAGGACCTCTGGGCCTCGCCCTCCCTGTCGGCGGTGGCGGTGCTGCACCGGCCGCCCGCGCCCGCCGACGATGATCTCGACGGTCGTCCGGAAGGTGACGCCGCATTCTTCGGCGGCTGAACTTCGCGCGAGAGGCGTCAGAGGCGGGCGAGCGGCCGTCGCAGCCGCTCGAGAGCCCCCGTGAGCCCGGCCCCGGCGAGCTCGTCCTCGAGGGTGTCCCACCACGGCTGCGGATCGCCGCCCAAAGCCCGGCCGGCCATCATCCAGTCGGTCCGGGTGCGCAGCTCCCACAACGGGGAGCCGAGCCGGCGGCAGGCCTCGACTGCCGCCGCGAACCGTCGGTCTGCGTCTTCGCCGTCCCCATCGACGGCACTCAGGATGCCGAGGCAGCGGTCGGTCGGGCCGAACTCGCTGCTCAGCACCCCGTTGACCGCCAACAGGCCGGCGTGGGGCGCGAGCAGCCGGTCGACCCGCTCCCAGTCGGGCCGGTCGGCGCCGACCTGCCCGACGAGCTCGGCCGCCAGACATACGGCCGACAGCCAGATCGGTTCGGGATGGTCGGCGAGCACCTCCATGCCCCGCACCAGCTCTCGGCGGCCCGAGCTCTGATCTCCCGCGTCGGCGGCGGCCAGACCCGCAGCGAATCGCCAGGCGGCGATCTCCGGTACGAGCTCGGCGAAGTCGGCCAGGATGCTCCGCAAGTGGCGGAGCCCCCCACGGTGATAGGCGGCGAGGAACACCCCGGCACCCTGGGCCGGACCGCTGTCGGCGATCCCGTGGCGGTCCCCCAGCCGAGCCGCGGCGAGCATGTGCTCGTCGGCGATGTCGAACGCCCCCCGCAACCGGGCACAGGTCGCCGAGGCCAGCTCGAAGATCCAGAGCGCGTGGGGGACCCGGTAGCGGGCGCAGGTCTCCCGCAGCTGGTCGAGTGCACGGTCCAGGGCCGGACCGTCCGCATCCTCGGCCGCTCCGACCAGGCGGTCGAGATGGGCCCGGAAGAGCCACTCGTCGGCATCGAGGTCCTCGGCAAGAGCGCGGAGCTCGTCCGACCAGCGGCGCCGGTCGGGCAGCAGTCTGCCGCGGGCCATGGAGAGGCGCGCGTCATAGACGGCGGCCAGGGCATAGGGATCCCCGAGCTCGCCGGCGGCCTCGACCACCTCCTCCACGAATCCCAGCGACAGGACCCCCCGGTTGGGCATGGACGCTTCGAGCGCCCACTGACTGGCCACGAGCAGGCGCAGCGGGCTCCAGCCTGGTCCCGTCCGCTCCAGCGCCTCGGCCAGCAGGTTCCAGCGCAGGTCCGACGACCCGGTGTTGACCGACCCGATCGTGTCCGTGCTGAGCGCGATGCGAGCCAGTGTCTCGTCGCCCCCGGCCAGGCGGGCCTGCTCGGCGGCGGCGGCCCAGGACCGCTCCGCCTCCCCGGTCTCACCCATTAGTGACTGCGCCCGTCCGAGGCGCGCCAGAAGCTGGGCCCGGATCGCCGGGCTGAGTCCTGCGGCGGGCCCGGCCAGGGCCTCGGAACACAGCTGACGGGCCGACTCGAAGTCGAGGGCGGCCAGCGCCCGGTCGGACCCCTCGACCACCAGTTCGGCGGCGTCCCCCGCGCTGACATCGGTATAGGCCAGCAGGCCGTGACGCGCGGCTTCCACCGCGGATCCTCGTGCGCCGAGCTCGTTGGCCACCCGGCCGTGCAGGCGCGCCTGTCGTCCCGACGGCAGCTGAGCCAGGATCACGTCGCGCAGGAGCGTGTGGTCGAAGGCCCACTCGTCCGGATCGCCGGTCTCCACGACGATGCCGGCGCGGAAGGCACGGTCCAGCTGATCGGTGGTCTCCGCCACCGGCCGGCCACACAGGACGCCGACGAGCCCCGCCGCGAAGCTCGGTCCGATAACCGCGGCGACCTCGAGCGACCGCAGCACCTCGGTGGGCAGCCCGCGGAGGTGCCTGCCGATGACTTCCCCGATCAACGGAGAGACGGGTCCGGCGGCGAGGCCGCGATGCTCGGTCCCCGGGGCCGGAAGGGTCCCCTCGGCAAGGACCTCCCGCACCAGCAACGGGATGCCGGCGGTCTGCTCCCGGAGTGACACGGCGAGGCGTCCGACGTCCGTCCCGGCGCCCGGGATGCCCGATCGCTCGACGAGCGCGGTGAGGTCGGTCGCCGACAGCCGCCCGAGCTCGATAAGGCGGGCGCGCTCCCGCCGGAGCAGGTCGACGACGCCGTCTCGATCGGCCCGCCGCGACGTCCCCTCGGTCCTGACGGCGAGGATCACCACGACCGGACGGGACCATTCGCGGTCGAGAAGGGCGTGCACCAGCGAGAAGGTGCCCTCGCCCATGCCCTGGGCGTCGTCGACGGCCAGCACCAGCGGCTCGCCCGACCCGGCTCCGGCCAGGAACTGCAGGACGGCTTCGGCCAGCCGGGTCCGCGCCAACGCCAGGTCCCGCCCACCCGTCGCCGGGCGCGGCCCGAGCTCGGGCAGCAGCCACGCCAGATCGGCACGGAGGTGACCGGACCGCTCCATCGTCGCCGGTCCGGTCGCCTCGAGGATTGTCCGGATCATGTGGGCGAAGGGCCCGAACGGCAGTGACGACTCCCGCCCGGCGGAGCCGACGGCGACGAGCGCGCCCGCCGCCCGAGCCCGCCGCGAGAACTCGGCCAGCAACCGGCTCTTTCCGATGCCCGGCTCCCCGGTGACGAGGACCAGGTCGGGCACCCGGTCGGGGCCCGCTCCCGCCAGCAGGTCGTCGAACCGCCGGAGGTGGGTCTGCCGACCGACCAGAGGCATGAGATCGAGGGCGGGGTGGCGAGGCGGACGACCGCGGTGCCCGGAGTGCGGGCTATCGACCGCGGCGTCGTCGGGGACGAGCCCCGCCCCGGTGGCAGCGTCCGGACGACGCTCCCGTCCTTCCCGCCGACCGACGGGCCGCCACGCCAGATCGGCCGACTGTTCGAGGACCTGCTGCTCGAGCCGGCGCAGCTCGGGACCGGGCTCGAGCCCGAGCTCTTCGACGAGGGCGTGCCGCACCCGCCCGTAGGCGCCGAGGGCATCGGCCTGACGACCCGATCGGTACAGGGCGGTCATGAGCTGTGCCCACAGCCGTTCGCGGGTGGGGTGCTCCGCGACCAGACCTTCGAGCTCCGCCACCAGCGCCGAATGCCGGGCCAGGGCCAGATCGGCCTCGATGCGCAGCTCGACCGCCTCGAACCGCCGTTCCGTCAAGCGATGGGACTCATTGGCGGCGAAGGTCTCGTAGGTGAAGTCGGCGAGAGGCGGCCCCCGCCACAAGCCGAGGGCCTCGCGGAGCCGGGCAGCCGCCTCCTCGGGGCGACTGTCCGACAGCGCCTGCGAGGACTCGTCCACCACGCGCTCGAAGCACACGGCGTCGATCCGGGCCCCGTCGATGGCCAGCACGTACCCCGAGTGGCGGCTCATCAGCAGGTCCCGGCCGTGACCAACGCGGCCGTCGAGCGCCTTCCGCAGGCGCGAAACGTAGGCGTGGAGGGTCTTCAACGCGGAAGGCGGCGGAGAACCGGACCAGATCTCGTCGATGATCCGGTCAGGCGACAGCACCTGGCCCGCATGGATGGCGAGCAGAGCGAGCACGGCGCGCTGGCGGTACGCCCCGATCGGGACGGGAACCTCGCCATCATGGACCTCGAAGGGCCCGAGCAGCCGGAAGTACACGCCGCCGCCCCCTGTCCTCGAGCCGCCTGCGGCGCCAAGCCTAGACACGCCGGCCCGGGCCCACCCGTTCCGCCTGGAAGGCCCATTGCGCCGCCCGGTGCCGATCCCGGCGTCGACCCCGGATGCTCTGCACCAGGGGCGCAACCGATCCGCAACCGGGCCGGACATCAATGGGGATGACCGACGGCGAGCACGGGGACGGTTCCGATGCCATCAACGAGAAATGCGAAGACACCGGTGATCCGGGCCCCACGGCTCGCTCGCCACACATTCAGGCCCTCCTTCCCGAGCCGGACACCCGATACCGGCGGAACGGGTCATCCGACACCGGCGGAATCGGGATCGGCCTGATCGGCGCCCACCGGCCCGGGGAAGCGGCGATTCCGGCCGCACCCCCGGGCCCGGCGTCGAGACCGAACGCAACCGGCAGCAGGCACAGCCCGTTGGGAAACAGGGACACAAGGACACAAGGACACAAGGACACAAGGACACAAGGACACAAGGACACAAGGACACAGGAGGACAGAACCATGAACATCGGCTGGTCCAATCGGCGGACCGATCTGCTGCGGGGCGTACCGCTCTTCGCCTGCTGTTCGCGACGTCAGCGCCGCCGCATTGCCTCGTACACCACGTGCGTGCACGTGGAGAGCGGCACGGTCCTGGTCCGCGACGGTCGGCCCGCGCATCAGCTCCTCGTGGTGGTGTCGGGCACCGCGGTGGCCCGGCACCGGGACGGGAACCTGGAGGTGCTCGGGCTCGGCGCCTGCTTCGGCGAAACCTCGTTGTCGACCGGCCAGCCCGGTACCGAGACGATCGTCGCCGGTTCGGACATGGTCCTCCTGGCCATGAACCGTCGGGAATTCCACAGTCCGTACTTCCTCATCCCACCGGTGGTGGAGGCCCTGCGCACGAGTTCGCACGAGTACCACGGCCGGGCCGGAGTGGGACCGGCGCCGGTCGGGGGACCTGGGCTCCCGGTGGGAGTGGGCGATGCCGATCGGTCTGCGGCTAGGGCCTCGGGTGGGGACCGCCCCGCGGCACGACGCCCCACTCCCCGGCCAGCGATCTGACCCACTCGCCGGCATCGCCCGGCTCGGGCGGCGGTGACCCCACGACCACCAGCTCGGAGACACCCAGCTCGGCCACGTCGGCGGCGTCCGCCGGAGTGGCCTCCTGCAGCGAGACGGCGATGTCCAGACCGGCCGGGTCGCGGCCGGCGCGGCGGCACTGCGAGCGCAGCTCCTCGATGCGCGGACCCAGCTCGGCCCGTTCGAGGTTGAAGCCGTACCAGCCGTCGCCGTAGGCGGCGACCCGCTCCAGGGCGGCGTCGCTGTTCCCGCCGAGGATGACCGGGACGCCTCCGGGCCGGACCGGCTTGGGATGGCTGCGCACCGCCTCGAAGCGGACGAACTCCCCGTCGTAGGAAGCGGGGTCGTCACGCCAGATTGTCCGCATCACCTCCACGTACTCACGGGTCCTCCTCGCCCGGCCGCCGAAGGGGACCCCGAGGGAGCCGAACTCCTCGCGGGACCAGCCGATGCCCACTCCGAGGGCGAGCCGCCCGCCGGTCAGGATGTCGAGGCTCGCCGCCTGCTTGGCCACCACCAGCGGATGGTGCTGGGGCAGGAGCAGGATCCCGGTGGCGATCCGGATCCGTGAGGTGAGCGCCGCCACGTAGCCCAACAGGACCATCGGATCGAGCCAGGCGGCGTCGGACGGGACGGCGATGCGCCCGTCCTCGGCGTAGGGGTAGGGGGTGTCCGGCCGGTCGACCATGACCACGTGCTCCCCCGCCCAGAGGGTCGCGAACCCGGCCGCGTCGGCCGCCCGGGCGACCGACCCGATGACCGCGGGATCGGCACCCGGTCCGATGCCGAGAGCGTGCAGGCCGACCCGCATGAAGGCATCCTGCCACCGCCCGGTAGCATGCGGCCACCAGCTGGCAACCCAGCACGACGCGGGGGCGGATTCACATGCCGTACGCCGTAGGCCGGATCGTCCACGACGCCGACGCCCACATCATGGAGACACCGATGTGGCTGCGAGACCATGCCGAGGCGAAGTACCGGGACGACCTACCCGTCCTGAACTACCCGGGCGGCAACGAGCTGCGCCAGACCGGCAGCCCCGAGGAGCAGCGGCGCGACCTGGTGGCGGCGTTCGACCGGCTGCGGGCCAGACACGCCTCCGAGGAGTACCGGGCCGACGAGGCGGCCGAGATCATGGCGCGCAAGAACTTCGCCGCCACCGGTGGGTTCATCGCCGAGGACCGGCCCCGGGCCCTCGACCTGCTGGGCTTCAGCAGCCAGCTCGTCTTCAACACCTTCCACAACGGCCGGCTGCACGACCTCGAGCACGCGTCCGACCTCGATCTGGCCTATGCGGCCGCCCGGGCGCACAACCGCGGCATGGTCGAGTTCTGCTCGGTCGACCGGCGGCTGCTGCCGAGCTGCTACGTCCCCCTCGCCGATGCCGAGCGGGCCGTCCGCGCCGCCGACGAGGCGCTGGATCAGGGTGCGGCTGCGTTGCTGGTGGCCTCGGGGTGCCCGCCCTCGTTCTCGCCGAGCCACCGCGACCTCTTCGGAGTGTGGGCCCGGGCCTCCGAAGCCGGGGTTCCGGTGGTCTTCCACGTCGGCGGGACCGGCCCCTTGGTCGACCCGCACTACTTCGTGAACGGCCTGCCGGTCCCCCACGACTTCCACGGCGGCGACGAGAACTTCCGCTCGGTCGACTACATGGGCATCCCCGTTCCGCCCGCCCAGACCCTCGCCACCATGATCTTCGACGGCGTGCTCGAACAGTTCCCCGAGCTGCGGATCGGGGTGATCGAGCAGGGTGCGATCTGGGTCCCCTCATGGCTGCGCCAGATGGAGTCGGCCTTCGAGGCGTTCGCCCGCCACGAGGAGCGCCTGCAGTCCCTGTCGATGCGGCCGTCGGACTACGTGCACCGCCAGGTCCGCTTCACCCCCTACCCCACCGAGGACGTGGGGTGGATCATCGAGCAGGGGGGTGCCGACCTCCCGATGTTCTCCTCCGACTACCCCCACGTGGAAGGCGGCCGCAAGCCGATCGAGCGGTTCGAGGCGTCCCTCGGGGACGCCGGCGAGGACGTGCGCCGCCAGTTCTACGTGGACAACTTCTTGTTCCTCATGGGGTCGGCCGGAGCCCACCTGGCCCGCTGAAGGGTCGGGTCAGGGCTTCTTGTCGGCCTTCTTCAGGCTGCCGTAGCCGCGCTCCATGGCCGAGACGATGATGGCCTCGAAGTCCTTGTCGGTGAGGACCCGCGGCGTTCCCATCGAAGAGGCCCGCCAGTAGAGCTCGGCCAGCCACTCGAGCAGCTCCAGGCGCTCGATGGCATCGCTCATCTTGGAGGCGTAGGCCACCGAGCCGTGGTTCTGCATCATGGCGGCGTTCCGGCCCTTGAGCGCCTCGACGACGTTGTCGGCCAGCTCCTGGCTGCCGAAGGTGGCGTAGGCCGCGGTGCGGGGCGCTCCTCCGAGGCCGAGGCAGCTGTAGTGGAGGGCGGGCAGCTCGTCGTGGGTGCAGGACAGGGCGGTCGAGGCCATGGCATGGGCATGGGTGATGGCCCGGGCGTCGGTGGCCCGGTAGATCCCGGTGTGGAGCGGGACCTCCGACGTCGGGGCGAGATCGCCGTCCACCACGTCCCCGACGAGGTCGATGACGGTCACCATCTCGGCGGTGACGTCGGCGAGGTCGGCCCCGGTCGGGGTGACGGCGACCAGGTCGTCCTTGCGCGCCGAGATGTTGCCGGCGGTGCCGATGACCAACCCCGCCTCGGCCAGGTGCCGGCTGGCGGCGGCCACCGCCTCTCGTTCTTCGGCCAGCAGCAGATCGCCCATCGCATGTCCTCTCCGTCGGGCCGGGCTCTCCACCCGGGCTCCGTCGTCGATGGACCCTACGGCCTCGGCACCCCACCCTGCCAGGACGACCACCGACGGCGGACCCGGGGAGGCGAGGAGCCGGGGATACAATGAGCGGCCCGGCGGCCCCGGCGACCGACGACGTCGGTCCGCCTGCTCGAAAGGTAGTTGTCGACATGAGATACGGCATCGCGGGTCTCATCTACTTCTTGCTGTTGGTCACCCTCGGCATCATCTCGATCCGGAAGGGCCACTGGGTGATGTTCATCATCGGCATCTTCCTGCCGCTGTTCTGGTTCATCGGTGCGCTCATGCCGAGCCGGGAGCGTCGCTGAACCCAGAGCGGCGGCCCCGCCCGCCTCCCTCCCCCCAGCCGGCGGCCGGGGAGGACCGACCAGCCGTCGAGGAGAGCCCGACCGGCGACCCGCGCCTCACGCGGCGTGCCGGACAGCGCGTCGGCTACGGGGTGCGCGCCGCCCAGGACCGCTACTACGCCGGCTCGTCGGCCGAGAGCCTCTGGAAGCGGCTCGACGAGATGGACGTGGTCAACAAGGGCATGCTGTTCGCGTCGGTCCTGCTGCTCTGCTTCTTCCCGTTCCTCATCGTGGCGAACGCCCTCGCCGGCCGGTCGACGGTGACCGGGCTGGTCCGCCGGTTCGGTCTCAACCAGCAGGCGGCCGCCGACGTCAGCCGTCTGTTCACCTCGGCCCATGCCACCTCCAGCACGATCAGTGGAGCCGGCTACGCACTGTTCGTCCTCGGCGGTGTGGCCGCCGCCACCGCCGTGCAGGACCTCTACGAGCGGGCCTTCGGGTTGGCGGCCCGGGGGATGCGCGACGTGCTCCGCCGTCTGGTCTGGCTCGCCGCCGTCGTCGGGGTCGGCGTGCTGGCCGGTTGGGCGGGGCCGCACGTCCACTCGGGTGGTGGTCCGGTCCTGTTCACCGTCGCCGCCTTCGTGCTGCTGACCCCGTTCTGGTGGTTCACCATGTGGTTCCTGCTCGGCGGGCGGGTGGGCTGGCCGGACCTCTTCCCCTCCGCCCTGGCCACCGCCGTCTGCTGGATCGGCATGGAGCTGGTGTTCCGGCTCATCTTCTCCAGCACGATCATCTCCGA
Source organism: uncultured Acidimicrobiales bacterium (assembly GCA_963764555.1). GTDB lineage: Bacteria > Actinomycetota > Acidimicrobiia > Acidimicrobiales > RAAP-2 > Bog-756. Next base: position 852,994 of record CAVXSW010000005.1, on the reverse strand, counting down.
CGACCGCAAGTACGGACCGATCGGGGTCGTCTTCGCCCTCATGTCCTGGTTGATCGCCGTCGGGGTGGTGATCATCCTCGGCGCCGTCGCCGGGGTGGTGTGGCGGGAGCGGCGACAGCTCCGCGCCGGGCGAGGCCGGGGCCGCCGGGGCCGCCGGGACTAGCTCATCGGGTGGCGCCCCACCCCTGGCGTCTCCGGCGCCGGTGGTGGCTCACCCGGCATGGGCCCCCTCCGCCTCCGCCTCGATGAGCCGGCCGAGGGCGTCGATGAGGGCGAGGTGGGTGAACGCCTGGGGGAAGTTCCCCAGGTGCTCGCCGGTCGTGGTGTCGATCTCCTCGGCGTAGAGCTGCAGGGGACCCGCCAACGAGAGCAGCTTCTGGCACAGCGCCCGGGCCCGCTCGGTCTCGCCGACCATGGCGAGCGCCGTCACCAGCCAGAAGGAGCAGATGGTGAAGGTGCCCTCGTGGCCCTCGAAGCCGGTGTCGGTCATGTCCACGCGGTAGCGCAGCACCAGCCCGTCCTCGGTGAGCTCGTCGGCGATGGCGAGCACGGTGGCTCGGACCCGCTCGTCCTCGGGGGGAAGGAAGCCGAGGATCGGCAGGAGGAGCAGCGACGCGTCGAGCTCGTCGTTGCCGTAATGCTGGCGGAAGCGCCCGTCGACCACCCCCCGCTCGAGGATCTCGGCCTTGAGCTCGTCCGCCGCCTTGCGCCAGCGCTCGGCCCGCTCGCCGTCGTGGCGGGTCCGGGCCATGTCGCTGCCCCGGTCGAGCGCCACCCAGCAGAGGGCCTTCGATGCGGTGAAGTGCTGCGGGTCCCCGCGGATCTCCCAGATCCCCTGGTCGGGATCGCCGGCGTGGGTGGCAGCGGCGTCGACCAGCGCGGTGATCCCTTCCCACACCGCCGGCACGATCTGGGCGGCGGCCTGTCTCAGATGGGTGTCGACGGCGTCGAGGATCATCCCCCACACGTCGTTCTGGTGCTGGTCCCAGGCGCCGTTGCCGACCCGCACCGGCCTCGAGTCCCGCCATCCCGACAGGTGGTCGAGGGTGTGCTCGGTGAGGTCGCGCTCTCCCCCGATGCCGTACATGATCTGGAGGCCCCAGCCGTCGCCGGCGTCGGCCCCGGGCAGGCGGGTGCCCGCCGGTCCGTCGGGACTGGCGCCGGTCACCGCCTCGAGGATGAAGGCGAAGTACTCGATGGCCTCCCAGGCGAACCCGATCCGGTAGAGCGACCGCAGCATGAAGGACGAGTCGCGGACCCACGTGTAGCGGTAGTCCCAGTTGCGCGCCCCTCCCGGGGTCTCGGGGAGGGAGGTGGTGGCGGCGGCCATGATGGCCCCGGTCGGCGCGTAGCTGAGCCCCTTCAGGGTGAGGGCGCTGCGCTCGATGTAGCTCCGCCAGGGGTGGTCGGGGAACGTGCCGGTCGACAGCCAGTTGCGCCAGTAGGTGACGGTCTCGTCCCGTTGGGCGCAGGCCTCCTCGATCGAGGCCGGCTCCTGCCCGCCCCACGAGAGGGCGACGAAGGCCCGCTCGCCCTCCTCGAGGCTGGACCGCCCGTAGCACCGGGGGCCGGCCATGCCGAGACGCAGGCTGGAGGTCAGCACCAGGCGCGGCTCGCCGGCGGGGTGGGCGATGGCCACCCGGTCGTAGCCCTCCCCGTCGTAGTCCCAGGTCCCGTTCGTCGTCCCGTAGTCGAACAACGGGACGGCGTTGGCGACGACCTCCACCCGGCCGTCGATGCAGTGGGCCAGGCGGAGAAGGGTCCCGACCGGGGCGCTGTCACCCGGGGCACGGCGGTAGTCGGCTCGCCGGGCGCCGTCGGAGACAGGACGCACCACCAGCAGGTCCTGGACGACGAGCCATCCCGTCAGGGTGTGCCAGGTCGTCTCGAGCACCATGGTCCCCGGGACGTAGCGGCGCTGGTGCGGCACCCGGGTGTTGCTCGGATTGACGTTGAAGGTCCCCGCGGCGCGGTCCAACAGGGCGGCGAAGACGCTCGGCGAGTCGGGCCGGGGCAGGCAGAGCCACTCGACGGCGCCACCCGGGGCCACCAGGCAGCTGTTCTCGCAGTCGGAGAGGAACCCGTAGTCGGCGATGGGCGGGAACGGGCTGGCGCCGTCGCCGCCTCCGCCGGGGCCGGGCATCCCGCCGGTCACCGCGGCGTCCCCTCGGCCCGTCCCTCGGCCCGTCCCTCGGCCGGCCCGAGCCGGCCCGAACGGGCGGACGCCTGCTCCGGGGCTCCGCCTCGACCGCCGCCGTGCGCGGACCGTCCCTCACGCCGTCTCCTCTTGTCCACCGGGCCCGTCTCGCCCACCGGGCCCGACCGGCGCTCAGCATCGGTGGACGGTCCGGGGTTGTCAAGCTCCGGTCGTCGGGCGGGGGTCTTCGCCGCCAAGGCCCTCGCGCACGGCGGCGGCACAGGCGGCGTACGCCTCGGTCACCGCCGGCGTCGCCGGCGCGGCGCACCGCTCCCACCGCTCTCCGGGCCACGGCGGTGGCTCGTCCCCGCCGAGCAGCACCCACGCCGCCTGGCGGGCGGCGCCGTCGGCCACGTGGTCCCCCGGGGCGGGGACGAGGACGGGCCGGCCGAAGACGGCCGGGGCCACCTCCCGCACCGCTCGCGAGCGGGCCCCGCCGCCCACCAGGACGAGGCGCCCGCTGTCGGGGATGCCGCCGAGGGCCTCGAGCCCGTCGCGGAGCCCGCAGAGGACCCCCTCGACGGCGGCGCGGGCCAGGTCCGACGGGGTGGCGTTGGCATGGCGCAACCCGAAGAGGGACCCGGTGGCGTGGGGCAGGTCGGGCGTGCGCTCGCCGTCGAGGTAGGGCACGAGGACCAGCCCGCCGGCCCCCGGCGGTGCGGCGCAGGCGAGGTCGGCGAACCGGTCGAGATCGACGCCGAGGAGGGCGGCGGTGGTGGCGAGGACGGGGGCGGCGTTGAGGGTGCACACCAGGGGGAGGTAGCGACCGGTGGCGTCGGCGAACCCGGCGACGCAGCCGGTCGGATCGGCCGTCGGGACCTCGCTGACCGCCGAGACCACCCCCGAGGTCCCGACCGACACCACGCGGTCGCCCGGCCGGGCGCCGAGCCCGAGGGCGGCGGCCATGTTGTCGCCGGTGCCGGGGGCGAGGACCCCGCCCTCGGGGAGCACGGTCACCGGCTCCGACGCTCCGAGCACCTGGGGCAGCCCGATCTGGCGACCGAAGGCCCGGGCCACCAGGTCGGGCCGGTAGCAGCCCTCCGCCGGGGACCAGTAGCCGGTGCCGCTGGCGTCCCCCCGGTCCGTGGTCAGCGCCCCGACGTCGCCGCTCCCCGCCAGCTTCCAGGTGAGCCAGTCGTGGGGCAGGCAGGCGGCCGCCACCCGGCCGGCGTCGCCGGGCTCGTGTTCGGCGAGCCAGCGCAGCTTGGCCACGGTGAACGAAGCGAGCGGCACCGAGCCGACCTCGGCCGCCCACCGCTCAGCCCCGAGCTCGGCCACCAGGTCTGCCGCCGCGCCGGCCGAGCGGGTGTCGTTCCACAGCAGGGCGCGGCGCACGGTGGCGCCGTCCTCGTCCAGGCAGACCAGGCCGTGCTGCTGGGCGGCCACCGCCAGGGCGGCCACGTCGTCCAGTCCCCCGGCCTCCCCGAGCGCCCGGCCGAGCGCATGCCACCACCCATCGGGGTCGACCTCGGTCCCGGGGGGATGACCGGCCCGCCCCGCCCGGACCAGCTCCCCCGTCTCGGCGTCGCGCACCACCACCTTGCACGCCTGGGTCGAGGAGTCGACGCCCGCCACCAGCCGGCGGGACCGGGTGGCCATGCCCCGCTCGCCGGCGCTCAGCGCACGCCGAGCAGCAGTTCGGTCACCAGCTGGTCGAGCCGCTCGAGGCCGTAGCCGCGATCGGCCAGCGCCGCCTCGTCCCGCGGTGCCCGGCGCAAGGCGTCGATGGCCGGCGCCCCGAGCCCGTCGGGCGAGGTGGGCTCGGCGAGCGACGGGGCCCGGGCCACCTCGAGCGCCTCCCGGATCGCCGGGTCGGCGTGGAAGCGGGCCGCCTTCTCACGGAGGATCAGGTAGGTGCGCATGCACCCGGTGGCGAACTCCCACACGCCGTCACCGTCTTCGGTCCGGTAGGGGTGGGCGTCGAAATGGCGGGGGCCGTCGTACCCGGCCTCCTCGAGGAGCTTGACGAGGTAGAAGGCGTCGCGGATGCCCTCGCTCCCGAACCGGAAGTCCTGGTCGAACTTGCCGATCCGCTGGGCGTTGAGGTCGATGTGGAAGAGCTTGCCGTGCCAGAGGGTCTGGGCCACGGCATGGTGGAAGGAGAGCCCCGACATGGTCTCGTGGGCGAACTCGGGGTTGAGGCCCACCATGTCGGGCCACTCGAGCCGGCCGATGAAGGCGAGGGCGTGCCCGACCGTCGGGAGCAGCAGGTCCCCCCGGGGCTCGTTGGGCTTGGGCTCGATGGCGAAGCGGAGGTCGTACCCGCGGTCGCGCACGTACGCGCAGCACAGGTCGACAGCCTCGGCGTAGCGGTCGAACGCCACCCGGATGTCCTTGCCGGCGTCGGCTTCGACCCCTTCGCGCCCGCCCCACAGGACATAGGTGCGCGCCCCGAGCTCGACCCCGAGGTCGATCGCATCGAGGGTCTTGGCGAGGGCGAACCGGCGGACCTCGGGGTCGTTGGCGGTGAAGGCGCCCTCTTTGAACACCGGCCGGGCGAACAGGTTGGTGGTGGCCATCGGCACGGTCATGCCGGTGTCGTCGAGCGCCCGCCGGAACCGCTTCACGACGGCGTCCCGCTCGGCCGGCGACGAGCCCGGCGGGACCAGGTCGTCGTCGTGGAAGCTCACCCCCGAGGCGCCCAGCCCGGCCAGGCGGTGCACGGTCTCGACCGGATCGAGCGGTGGCCGGGTCTCGCGCCCGAACGGGTCGCGGCCCGGGTTGCCGACGGTCCACAGCCCGAACGTGAAGTGGTCCTCGGGGGTCGGCTGGTAGGGGTCCACGGCTCTACCTTCGGGCGACGGTGGGCTGGTCGCCGACCGTTCTACACCACACCGGGGCCGGTCAGTTGGCCGGAGGCATGTCCTTGTAGGTGAAGGAATCGAACAGTCCGACCTGGTCGCAGAGATGGGGGCTCGGCGCCCCCGACGCCGACAGGAACCCGCTCTGGCCCGGCGGCAGGACGTTCTGCCCGGTCACCTGGGGCGTCATGTCGATGGCCTGCATGTAGGTGCTCCGGTTCTGGCTGGCACTCGTCCCGCAGTGGGTGGTCACCCCGAGAGCGAGCGGGTCGAGGCTGTCCCAGTCCTGGTCCTGTGCGGGCTGGTAGCCCCACTTGGCGATGACCGGGGTCCCGAAGCCGGGGACGTCCTGGCCGAGCTGGGTCCCGGTCCCCGACAGGATGGCGATGGCGTCGTTCAGGCTCTCGACGAGGATCCGGTTCTGGTTGCCGCCGAAGTAGTCGCCCGTGTAACAGAGCGAGCCGCAGGGGGCGAGCCCCGCCGTGTGGGCCAGCGCGTGGTAGAGGAAGTTGTAGGTGCCCATCCCGCCGAGCCCGCCGTAGGTCCCCATCCCGAGGCTGGCGTCGCTGAGGTCGACCGCGCCGGTGTACTGCTCGCCGGGGGAGGTTCCGCCCTCGAAGACGTTGCGCTCGAAGGCCTCGAGGAAGTTCATGAAGATGGACATGGCCGGGCTCCCGAGCGTGGTGACCCCGTCCCAGTTGCCGAGGGTCCGCACCGCCCGGGCCAGATCCGGGTGGGTGGCGCGGTCGACGAGCGGGTCGTGGGCAGCGACCAGCGCCTTGTAGGCACTGACCAGGTAGGGGATGAAGTAGGGCGCCGCCGGCCGGGTGTTGTCCCCGTTGTCGATGGTCCCGATGTCGTGCTCGATCCCCTCGAGGTAGGGGATGTCGATCGAGGAGCTCGCCGCCAGGTCCTCGGCGATGCGGGAGGACCGGAAGATGGTCCCCCAGTACTCGTCGCCCCCGTTCTGCTGGTAGAAGGCCTGCTGCGATGGTTTGGTGTTCCAGTTGTCCAGGTACCCCTGGGCGGGGTTGATGCTGCGGGGCATCGCCGAGAACGGCACGTACCCGGTCCACTCCTCGGTGCCGTCACCTTTGGCCGGCAGCCTCGGGTCGACCGAGGAGAAGGGCGGCTGCACCGGCACCAGGCCGTCGCCGAAGTAGGCGATGTTGCCCGCCTGGTCGGCGTAGAGGAAGTTGTGCAGGGTGGTGACGAGGCTCATCGAGCGGGTGAACTGGCCGAGGTTGTGGTCCCCGCCGAGCTCGGCGAAGCCGGCCAGGGTCCCGACCTCGTTGTCGAAGGAGGCGAACCGCATCGAGAACGCGGTCCCCGTCGCCCGGTCCTGCGAGAACACCGGGCCGTCCGCCGTCCGCAGCACGGTGAAGGGCTGGGGAGCGGAGCCCGCCACCGGGATCTCCTCTTCGATGGCCTGCATGGGGACCCAGTGGCCGTCGAAGAGGTAGGTGGGCGGGTTGGTGCCGTAGTCGACCTGCTCGACGTAGGTGCGCTGGTCGACCAGCTCCTCGCTCGTGGTGGTCCAGCTGATGTGGCCGTTGCGCCCGATGAGGATGAAGGGCTCGCCGGTGATGTCCATCCCGCCGGCGTCGTACCCGGGTCCGTGCAGGTACTCCTCGCCGTCGATGCTCGGGGTGCTGAAGCCCTCTTGGGGGGCGCCCCAGAGCAGGGCGTGATGGTCCTTCGAGCGCGCCGGAGCGACCGCGTAGGCGTTGGAGCCGCCGTGGGCCAGCACCTTCAAGGAGATGCCGGTGGAGAGGATGTTGTTCCGGTCGGTGGTCAGCGCGGCGGCGGCGTCGCCGAGGTCGGTGTCGTTCACCGACGCCAGGGCGGCGAGCGACGATGCGGTCGACGGGGAGGCGACACGGGGCCCGTCACCGGGCGGGGCGGGTACCGCCGGGCTCGCCGTGCCGGTCGGGTCGGGGCCGGCCGGGCCGGACCCAGTGGTCGGCGGCGTGGTCGGTGCCGTGGTCGGCGGGGTTGTCGGTGCGGTCGGCGGGGTTGTCGGGGCACTGGTGTCGGGCACGGTGGTCGGGGCGGTGGCGTCGTTGATCCAGCGCGCGTCGTTGAAGACCGCCGTGGCGTCGGCGGTGGCATTGGCGTCGCCCCGCTTGGCCAGCTCCGCCTGCAGGTAGCGCAGGAACGAGAGGTTGGTGAGCTCCGAGCCGCCGCCACCGCCGAACTGGCGGGCCAGATAGTTCCCGACCGCCACCGTGTCGGTCGGCTGCCACGGCGCCGGCCGGTACGGTCCGGACGTGCCGGTCAGCGCGCCGAGCACGAAGAACTCCTTCGGCACGAGCGCCTGCTCCTCCTGGGCCGAGGAGTAGGCGAGCGATTCGTAGGCATTGATGCCGTCGGAGAAGTTCTGGACGGCGCGCCGGGTCCGGACCGGCAACCGGGCGAACTGGGCCGCCAACTCGTCGGGCGTGTAGAAGAAGGTGCGGACCGTCTCGTCCTGGGACAGGAAGCTCGGTCCGCCGATCTCGGCGAGGGTCCCCTCGACCGTGCGGCGGGTCAGCTCCAGCTGGGCCATCCGGTCCTGGGCCTGGGCGTAGCCGGCCCCGAACCACATGCCGGCGAGGGTGTTGGAGGTGATCGTCGGCACGCCGTAGGAATCGCGGGTGATGCTGGCCTGACGGCCCGCGCCTCCGACCGTGGGCACCGCGGCCCCTGCGGTCGACGGGCCGGCCGGCGCCACCAGCGTCGCCACCAGCACGACGGGAGCGCCGACCGCGGCGAGGGCGGCTCGGAAGCGGTTTCGGGCTGCGAGGCGACGATTCATCCTGGCCCCCCATCTGCTCAACGCTGGGTGCCAAGCAGCTTCGCGCCGGACACCCGCCGCTGCAACGGGCGCCGGGCTCGGCGCCGGGCGCCGGGCGCTCGCCCCGCTTGCCACCCGGCGCGCCGGCCCCGACAATGGCGCGGTGGACGCCCTCGATGTCATCGAGACCCTCGAGCTGGTGCCCCACCCCGAGGGCGGCTACTACCGTCAGACCCACCGGGACGGCGCCGGCACGGCCATCTACTTCCTGCTCCGGGAGGGCCAACCGTCGCGGTGGCACCGGGTGCGCCGAGCGCGCCGAGATCTGGCACTTCTACGCCGGTTCGCCGGTCGAGCTCGCCATCGACGAGGGCGGGGCCGGCGAGGAGGTCCGGACCATCCGGTTGGGTAACGACCTCGGTGCCGGCGAGCGGCCCCAGGCCGTCGTGCCGGCGGGCGCCTGGCAGCGGGCGAGCACCACCGCCGGTTGGTCGCTCGCCGGGTGCACGGTCTCCCCGCCGTTCACCTTCGAGGCCTTCGAGGTCCGCTGACCGCCGGCCCCCGGTCCCGGGGGCGCTCCGGTCATGGCGGCTCCGGTCAGGCGGTTCCGGTCAGGCGGTCTCCGGTCATGCGGTCTCCGGTCACGCGGGTTCCGGTCACGCGGGCTCCGGTCAGCCCCGACATGGCGCCGGCGACCCGGTGCCAGGCATCGTCGTGGAAGCGGGCCCACCGGTCCGGGCAGGCGACGAGGTCGTCCGCCTCCTCCCACAGGGCCGCCTCCAGCGGCGCGAGCACGTCGCGGACCCGCTCGAGCTCGGAACCGTCGGCCTCGATCCGTTGCCGCAGGGTCTCGCCCCGGTGCCACAGACCGGCGGCGACCACACCGGTCGGCATCCGGGCCATGCCGAACAGCGGGACGTAGACCGACACACAGGGGCTGCCGAGCGCCACCCAGGACCTGATCGGTGCCTCGCCGAGGCGCGGCAGGTGGACGACCCAGGAGGCGGTGGTGGCCATCAACCCGCCGACGTGCATGCACACGGTGATCCCGGTCCCGTCGGCCCGGCTCTCCGAGGGCGGCGGGACGACCCGGGCCGCGCCGGGGGAACGGGACCGGTCCGAGCCGGGCCCACCCCAGGGACCGGTGCCGTGGTCTCGCAGGTGGGCGACCACCGCCCGGGCCCGGGCCGGCAGGGGGGCGGCGGCGTCCCCGCCGGATCGGAGGAACGCCCGGCTGGCGGCCAGGCGGCCGTCCGCGTAGCCGGTCGCCACGGCCGGGTCCCGCCAGGCGTCGAAGTCGGCTCCGGGCGGGACGTCGGGCGACGCCCGGCTCCAGCCGCAGCCGATGGTGAGACGGTTGGAGATGGCGGCGGTGCCGTTCGCCGGCACCGGCTCCGCCGCCCAGGTGCGGCCGGCCGTCTCGAGCACCCAGGCCGTCGAGGCGTCGGCCACCAGGAAGGACGAGTCGTAGGCCTGCTCGAAGGTGCGGTCCGCCATCCCACCCTGGCCGTGGCGCCCGAGCAGGTCGACCATGACCTCGAGGGCGGCCTCGGCCGAGCCGGCGCGCTCGAGCCCGAGGCGGACGAGGTCCATCCCGATGAGGGCCGGGGGGGCGGTCGACACCCCGCTCACCGTGTCGACCTTCTCGTTGCCGATGGCCACGCCGTGCCCGTTGACACCGTGCTCGGCGCCCCAGAGCCAGTCGGGACGGGACAGCAGCACGGGCGCGGCGCCCTCGTCTTCGATCTCGAGGTACTGGGTCCGCAGGCGCCCACCGGGCGGTCGGGCGTCGAAGGCCGCGGGCAGCTGCAGCTCGCCGGCGGGGCGGTCCGAGCTCTTGGCGAAGAGGGTCCCCTCCGGGGACAGGATGCACAGGGTGTCGCACATGCCAAGACCAGTCTGGCGCGGACCGGTCCGGTGCGGCGCCGGAGGGCGGACCGCGCCGGGACGACCCCGTGTCAGGCGACGAGGGCCCGGTCGACCTCGGCGGCGACCCGCTCGCCCGAGCGCACCGCCCCGTCCATGTAGCCGGCCCAGACGCTCGCCGACTCGGTGCCCGCCCAGTGGATCCGCCCGCACGGCTCGCGGAGGGACGGCCCGAAGTCGGACAGCACGCCGGGGGCGAGCAGCGCTCCGTAGCATCCCCCGCTCCAGCGCTCGGTCGACCAGTCGAGCTCGTGGAACTCGTCCGGGGCCGCCGCCCGCGGACCGAAGCACCGGGCCAGCCCCCTCACGACCGCCTGGCGCCGCTCGTCGGGCCGGCAGCCCGACAGCTGGCGGGCGTGGGCCCCCTCCACGAAGGCGAGCAGCACGCCCGGGCGTCCCGAGGGCGGCGAGTTGTCGAAGGTGAGCTGCGCCGGTCCGAGCTCGTCGGTGGCCTGCCCGGTCAGGCCTTCGGCGCGCCAGAACGGCTCGTCGTAGACGGCCATGCACTTGATGACCGATCCCATGGGCATCCGCTGGGTGAGCTGCTCGCGCCCCGCAGGCAGGGCCGGCTCGTAGGTGATCCGGCCGGCCAGCAACGGTGGCGCGGTGACCACGGCGCGCCGCGCCCGCAGCGGACCCGCCGCGCTCTCGACCGTGACCCCGTCGCCGTCCTGGACGATCCGCTGCACCGGCGTGTCGAGGCGGACGGCGTTCCCGAGCGTGCCGGCGAGGCCCAGGGCGAGGAGCTGGGAACCGCCGGTCACCCGCGATTCCTGGGCGCCGTCCTTCACGTTGAACAACCGGTCGAGCAATCCGCCCGAATGGCTGTAGAAGAGGAAGTGGAGCAGCGAGAGGTCGCGGGCCTCGGCGGCGAAGACCGCCCGCACCCCGAGGCGGAGCATGGCCCGGCCCCCACGGGTGCGCATGTTGCGGCGCATCCAGGTCTCGACGGTCTGGGCGTCCCAACGATCGGCCTGGGGCGCCGTCCAGGGGTGCTCGAGGGGAACCCGGCGGGCCATGCGGTCGAGGCGGAGCTGGGCCTGGCCGACGTCGGCGAGCACCGGGGGCGGGAGCTTCGGGATGGCCCCGGTGTACCGACGGGCCCGCCCGTGGTAGAGCACCACGTTCTCGCCCTCGTTGTAGGTGGGGAACAGCTCGAGGCCGAGCCGGCGCGCCAGGTCGAGGACCCGGTCCTGGGTCGGGCCCACCCACTGGCCGCCCATCTCGACGACCGACCCGTCCGAGGTCGTGCGGTTCACCACCCGACCGCCGACCCGGTCCCGGGCTTCGAGGACGATCACGGTCCGCCCGCGGCCGGCCAGATCGGCGGCGGCGGTCAGACCCGCCAGACCCGCACCGACCACGATGGCGTCGGCGTCCATCCCGCCATGATGGCCGAAAGCGCACCCGGCAGGGGCGACGACACCGGCGTCCGGCCGCCGGACATGATGGGAGCCCGCGGACGAGGACCCGCGGACGAGGAAGCGAGGAAGCGATGTCGGTGGTCCCCGAGCGTCGAGGGATCGGTTGCCTCGGATCGGCCGTGGGGCTCGCCGTCCTGGTGGCCCTGGTGGTCGCCGGTCTGTTCGTCGGGCTGATCGTCCTCGGGATCGTCGCCGCCCTCGTGGTCGTCGGGCTGCTGGTCCTCGCCGCCGACCGGATCCTCCTGGCGCTCAGCCCGCGCCGGCGGGAGCGGCGGGCGAACCTTCAGCGCTCGGTCGTGTGGTGGGCCGGGACGCCACCTCGGGGACCGGTCATCGACGCCGAGGCCCACCTCGACGACCCCGGGGCGGGGCCGCCGTCCGAGCTGGACGGGTAGTCGCCCCCGCCGCCGGCCGGTAGCGTGGGCCGGCGTGGCGCTCTGGGACGACGAGCTCGAGGCCCTGCGGCCGAAGCTCCGCGAGGAGGCCGCGGCCTTCGTGGCGTCGGTTCCCTGGCAGGAGACCGCCACCGGCGACCTGTCGCCGGCAGAGCGGGTCGCCGCCCACCGGCGCCTGACCCTCGGCGGGCCCCCCTCCGACCGGGCGGTGGACCGCACGATCGCCGGACCGGGCGGCGAGATCCGGCTCCGCGTGTTCGAGCACCCGGAACCCGAGGGCGTGCTCTTCCACATCCACGGCGGCGCCTGGTTGGCGGGGACACCCGAGATGATGGACCTGTTGCACGAGATCGTGGTCGACACCTGCAACCTCGCGGTGGTGAGCGTCGACTACCGCCTGGCCCCCGAGCACCCCTATCCGGCCGGTCCCGACGACTGCGAGGCCGCCGCCTGCTGGCTCCTCGAGCACGCCGCCGCCGAGCTCGGTTCCGACCGGCTGCTCATCGGCGGCGAATCGGCGGGCGCCCACCTCGCCGCCGTCACCTTGTTGCGGATGCGGGACCGCCACGGCGGGGTCCCCTTCGCCGGTGCCAACCTGGTGTTCGGGGCCTATGACCTCTCGCGGACACCCAGCCAGCGTGGCGTGGGGGTGGCGCCGGGGACCGACATCCTCGACTCCTCGGGGTTCCCGCTCGACCTCTACCTGCCGGGGATGTCCGAGGAACAGCGCCGCTCCCCCGACGTCTCACCGCTGTACGCCGACCTCTCCGGCATGCCGCCGGCGCTCTTCTCGGTGGGCGGCAACGACCATCTGCTGGACGACACCCTGTTCATGGCGGCCCGCTGGGAGGCGGCCGGGAACCGGAGCGAGCTCCTCGTCTACCCGGAGACCCCGCACGGGTGCATCGCCCTGCCGACGGTGGGAGCGCACTTCTTCCCGCGGCTCTTCGACTTCCTCCGCCACTGCCTCAAGGCGTAGCGGCTCAAGACTAGCGGCTCAAGGCGTAGCGGGCTCGAGGCGTCGGGCGGCTCTCTCGAGGCGTCTGTTTCGAGGCGGCTGATTCGAGGCGTCGGCGACCACCTCGGACCCGGTGGGCGGTCGGGTGGGGCGGGCCGGCGCCCGCCGCTCACCAGGCGTAGGCCTCGGGCGCGGTACCCGGTCCCGGAAAGATCTTGTCGAGGCGGTCCAGCACCTCGGGACCGAGCTCGATGTCGAGCGCCCGAAGGCACCCCTCGAACTGCTCCATGGTGCGCGGGCCGACGATCGGCGCGGTCACCACCGGATTGGCCAGCAGCCAGGCGAGCGCCACGTCGGCCGGCCGCTCGCCGAGCTCGGAGCACACCTTCTCCCAGGCGCTCAGGGTGTCCGACAGCCAGTCCACCGCCGCCTGCATCCCCTGCTCGGACCGCCGCCCTTCCGACGCCCCGGCGATCGAGCCGGCCAGCAGGCCCCCGCCGAGCGGGCTCCAGGGCAGGATCCCGATCCCGTAGGCCTGGCAGGCGGGGACGACCTCCATCTCGATGGTCCGGGTCTTGAGGTTGTAGAGGCTCTGCTCGCTCACCAGACCGAACGAGTCGCGCCGGCGCGCCGCCTCGTTGGCGGCGACGATGTGCCAGGCGGCGAAATTGGAGCTGCCCACGTAGATCACCTTCCCTTGGGCGACCAGCAGGTCCATCGCCTGCCAGATCTCCTCCCACGGGGTGCCCCGGTCGACGTGGTGCATCTGGTAGAGATCGATGTGGTCGGTGCGCAGGCGCCGGAGGCTCGCCTCGCACGCGTCCCGGATGTGACGCGCCGACAGCTTGGAGTCGTTCGGCCAGGCACCGGCGACGTCGCCGTAGACCTTGGTGGCGAGGACCACCTTGTCGCGGCGCCCGCCGCCCTGCTCGAACCACCGGCCGAGGATCTGCTCGGTCTCGCCGCCGCCGTAGCCGTTGGCGGTGTCGAAGAAGTTGATCCCCTCCTCGAGGGCCCGGTCCATGATGGCGAAGCTGTCGGGTTCGGCGGTGCGGGGGCCGAAGTTCATGGTGCCGAGGCACAGTGGGCTGACCCGCAGGCCGCTCCGTCCGAGGTGGCGATAGTCCATGCGCCGAGAGTCGATGCGCCGAGTGTCCATGCGCGGCAGCATAAGCGGTGCCGGCCCGCCCGGCCGGGGCCGTCAGCCGGCGGCGGAACCCTCCCGCCGCGCCCCGTCCGGGCGGAGCGCCGCCCGCCAGGGCCGGAGGTCGAGCCTCGGATAGCGCAGGGCGGTGGCGTCGAGCAGCGCTTCGTCCCAGACCGGGTGGCCCGGAGGCGGGAAGCCGAACAGCGCCAGCTCCCGGGGGGTCGAGCCCTCGGCGAACCGGGTCCACTCCGGGTCGGTGGACCGGGACTGCGCCTGGTTGTAGCCGATCCAGTCGAGACCGGCGGCCTTGAAGGCGAGGGCGAGGACGTAGCGGGCCCGGCCCGGCGAGCCGAAGGGTCCTCCCCGGTGGAAGACGTCGGACCGGTAGGCGAGGTACGAGCCGCGGACCCCGGTCGCCCGCTGCTCGGACCGGTAGAGCCCGGGGTCCGTGTCGGGCATCACCACCGGGGTGATCGCCGGCACGTGGGCCGAGTCTTCCACCGAGACCAGCCGGGTCGGGTTGTCGGCATCGGTCACGTCGGACAGGTAGAGGAACCCCTCGAGGTTCCACCACGGAGAGCGGCTCCCTGCCGGCAGCCACGAGTGGTTGCGGTCGGTGTGCATGGGTTGCTCGTAGTCGGTGACACCCGAGAACTTGGCCGAGGCGGTGGTCTGGTAGAGCCGGATGTCGTCGGTGCCGAGGGCGCGCTCGGCGAAGTCGACGACCGAGGGATGCACGCACAGGCGGTTGAGGACGCCCGAACCCGGGAACGGGAACTCGGTGTTCCAGCGCTGCTGCTCCCCGCGGAAGCCCGGCCCCTCCTCGGGCCAGGGGAAGTCCTCGTGGGGATCGGGCTTCGGACCGAGCCACCGGCGGGTGGCGGCGGCCGGGTCGGCGTGGTGCTCCTCGGCGGTGGGATAGAGAAGGTGGAGATCGTCGCCGGCGGCGTCGATCTCGTCGGCGCCGACCAGACCTTCGAGCAGCACCCAGCCCCGGGCCCGCCAGGTGGCGATCTCGGTGTCAGCGGCCAGCCGCGAGGCCACGGGCCGGCTCAGCCTTCGCCGGCCGGGGCGTCGAGCTGCGCGGCCAGCCTCTTCGGGGCCACCACCCGGTAGGCCTGCTCACAGAGCATCTCCACCTCCTCCCAGTCGACCCGGCCGTCGAGCCGGACGCCGAGCCACCCCCGACCCCCACGTACGGTGGCCGGAAGAACCGTCCGGGGTCCGCCCGGGCGAAGCTCTCCTGGGCGCCCGCCGGGGCCGCGCACCACAGGTGCGGGAAGCGGTGGTCGTGGTGGCCCTCCGGCCACAGGGCGACGAACTGCCGTCCGACGAAGAAGGCCGGCGCGCCGTGGCTGAGCCGCTCGGTCACCGATGGCAGTGCCAGGCAGATGGCGCGGACCTTCGCTTCGGCGGATCGTGCGCCCCCGGCCCGTCGGCTGGTCGTGCGACCGGATCGTGCGACCACGGCTTCAGCGGCCGAGCCCCGCCTCCGTCGCCGAGCGGGAGCTGGTCCGGAACCGCAGGTTCTCCGACACTTCGACCTCCCGACTCGCCGACCGGGCGAGCCTACCAATGCGCCCCACCCCTACCATGACGACGAGTCGGTTGACGCCGAGGACAGAGCCGTTCCGCCGGGCAAGAGGCAGAGCCATCCCGGCCGGGGAGATACACAGAGCGTTCCCGCCGAGAAGAGACAGAGCGTTCCGCCGAGAAGGGAGGCACCGTGGAGCTGTGGGAGCTGGTGGCCCGCGAGAGCGTCCGGGACCTGGTGGCCCGTTACAACGCCAACGCCGACGCCGGTCGGTTCGACCAGGTGCTCGAGTGCTTCTCCCCCGACGCCGTCATGGAGCTCGACGGGCGTCCCTTCCGCGGGCACGAGGAGATCCGCACCATCTTCACCGGCGCCGCCGACCGGTTGCGCCGCGCCTCGGAGGGACCGGTCCTCGTCCGGCACCACACCAGCACCCTGCAGATCGACGTCACCGGACCCGGCGACGTCTCGTCGCGCTGCTACTACCAGGTCCTGAGCGAGCGGGGACTCGATCACTGGGGCCGGTACCTCGACCGGTACGGCATGAGCGGGGGCCGGTGGTGCTTCGTCCACCGCCGGGAGTTCCTCGACGGCTCCGTTCCGGGGAGCTGGACACGGCCGTCGGCGGGGTGACCGCCCCGACCGGGCCGACGCCGCCCTCCGCCAGGAGCGACCGTAGGCCCCATCGGGCACAATGGCCCCGGTGCCGACCCCGCCCCCGAGCAGCCCACCCGGGCCCCGCCTCTCCGACACCGAGCGCGACCGGGTGATCGAGGTGCTGGCGCGGGCCTGCGCCGAGGGTCGACTGACGCTCGACGAGTTCTCGGGTCGGGTCGACACCGCCCAGCGCGCCGTGTTCCTCACCGACATGGACCCGGTGGTCGCCGACCTCCCCCATCCCTTCGGCCCCGACCTCGCCGGGCTCCTCACCGGCGAGGCGGCTCTCGCCGTGCCGACGGCACCGGTCCCGGACCGGCGCCCGGCCACCTACTGGACCGTGTCGGTCATGGGCGGCTCGCAGCGCCGGGGCCGGTGGCGGCTGCCGCCGAAGACCCGTGCCGTGGCGGTCATGGGGGGCTGCCTGCTCGACCTGCGCGACGCGGAGGTCGAGGGGCCGACGGTGGTGATCAACGCCACCGCCATCATGGGCGGCATCGACATCATCGTCCCCGAGGGCATCGAGGTCGAGCTCGGGGGCATCGCCGTCATGGGCGGCAAGAGCGCCCGGGGGATCAACCGGGTCCCGCCGCTGCCGGGGGCCCCGCGGGTCCGGGTCCGGGCGTTCGCCTTCTGGGGCGGTGTGGACGTGCGCACCAAGCCCCCGCGGGCCCGGCTGGAGGCGGGCCGGGCGGAGCCGGAGCTGCCGGGACAGCCCGCTGGCGGCGACGGCGGGGCGGGCGGGGCGGCCGGCGGTCACCACCCGGCTCCGCTCCCGCGATTGATCGACGCGGTGGCGGAGGGACCGGCCGGCACCGACCCCGAGCTCGGCACCGCCGCCGATCTGCCCGACGGCACGGTGACCATCATGTTCAGCGACATCGAAGGGTTCACCTCGGTCACCGAGCGCCTCGGCGACCGGCGGGCGATGGACCTGCTCCGGGAGCACAACGACATCGTCCGCCGCCGGATCGGGCGGTCCGGCGGCCGCGAGGTCAAGTCGCAGGGCGACGGGTTCATGATCGCCTTCGGCAGCGCCAGCCGCGCCCTCGACTGCGCGGTGGGGATCCAGCACGACCTCGAGGCGAGGAACACCTCCGATCGGGACGTACCGATCCACGTCCGCCTGGGCCTCCACGCCGGCGAGGCGGTGCGCGACGGCGACGACTTCATGGGCGGCGCGGTCGATCCTGGCGGCGCGGATCACCCAGCAGGCGCGCGGTGGCGAGATCCTGGCGTCGTCAGTCGTCAAGGAGCTCTGCGACCTCACCGGCCAGTTCCGCTTCACCGATGCCCGGGACGTCCGGTTGAAGGGCCTGTCGGAGACCCGCCGCGTCTATTCGGTGGAAGCGGGCGCCGACGGGGGTTGACCCGCCCGGACCGGCGGTGGCGCTCCGGAGCAGTCAGCCGGCGAACTCGACCGCCGGGGCCATCTCGTCGAAGCCGACCAGCCCCCAGGCCCGGGGGAGGATCGGGGGGCCGCCCCGCAGCACCACCGGGCTCGTCCGGCGGGCAGCCGCCGTGGCGATCACCCGCATGCCGGCCACGTCGATGAACTCGAGGCCCTTCAGGTCGACCACGCACGGACCGTCCCCGCCGGTGACGGCATCGAAGGCGTCGGCGAAGGCGTCACGCACGGCGTTGTCGATCTCGCCGGAGATCGCCCAGCCGTCGTCGGCGAGGGCGACCCGGAACGGGGGCTCGGCGCCCGGCCCCCAGTGGGCCGGATGGACGCAGCTGGCGGCGGTGATGGTGGCCGGCGACGGGAACGACCCCGGGCGGTAGGCGCACGCCACGGTGGCCTCCAGCCGGCGCACCACTTCGTCGAGCTGCGCCTCGAAGGTGACGATCTCCTCCGCCGTCGGCCCGAGCGGCAACAGCCAGTCCATGTCGGCGACGACCCGCAGACCGGCGTACCCGTCGTTGCGGGCGCGGGCCGTCTCGGCGCGGAAGGCGGCGAAGACGGCCTCGGGCACGAGCGGCCCGCCACCGAGGAACTCGGCCCCGGGGTCGGCGGTCAGCTCCACCGACCCGGCGAGGGCGGCGAGCGGCCGGCTCCCGGCCGGGCCGAACAGCGCCGTCCGCTGGTGGAGCCGGCGGCCCTCCTCCAGCACCGTCCCGGCGAGACGGATGTACGCCTCGTCGTCCTCGACCACCCAGCAGGGATGGTCGCCCGGGGCGAGCAGCTCGGGGCTCGGCAGGTCGACGGTCGCCATCGTCAGCCGGTTCCCCCGAGCTCCGCCCACACGACCTTCGCCCCGGTCGTCGGCTCCTGGCCCCAGCGATCGGCGATGGCTCCCACCAGGACCAGGCCCCGGCCGCCCCCTTCGGGCGGCGACGGGCGGGGGACCGGGGGGTCCGTGCACCGGTCGCGCACCGCGATCCGGACGGTGGCGCCCTGCCGGCAGAGGATCAGCGTGAAGTCCGAGCGGCCGTGCACGACGGCGTTGGTCGCCAGCTCGGAGACCACCATGGCGACATCGTGGACCAGCTCGGGACGTCCCCAGTCGGTCACCACCTCGGTGGCGAAGCGCCGGGCCGAGGCGGGGCTGTCGAGCGACGCCGCGAAGCGCCGGGTCACCTGCCCGTCGGGACCCGGGCCGACCACCGCGGAATGGACGTGGCAGATCCGGGCGAACCCCGCCTCGTCGCCGGCGAGGGCGCCGTCGGGGTAGGCGCACACCAGCGAGAACGGGGTCCGACGGGCCAGGTCGTTCCACAGCTCCTCGAGCTCGATGGCTCTCACCAGGTGGCCGGCTTCCCACAGCAGGGCGACCATCTCCCCGTAGGCGTGGACGCGGCGACCCGCCCGGGCCGCCGTCCGGACCGCCCCTCCCACCAGCCGATCGAAGGCGACCGGGTCGAGCGAGGTCCCGTCGTCGAAACCGGCCAGCATGTCGGCGGCGTCGAGCTCCACCAGGCGGCCCGAGGACCGGGCGGCGGCGAGGTCGATGCCGTCTGCGCCCATGGCCCGAGCGAAGCCCCGGCGGTGGTCCTCGCCGGCGATCACGACCACCGCGTCGCCGGCCCCGAGGGCCCCGGCCAGATATCCGCCGACGCCCTCGGCCAGTCCGTCGTCGTGCCGGTAGAAGTGCACCACGTGGTCCCCGTCCACGAGGTCCAGGTCCTCGACCGCGGCCAGCCCCATCGGTCTAGGCACGACAGAGGGCACCGACGCGGCTCGCCACAGCGGAGCGCACTACCCGGGGCGCCGCCGGCCGAAACGTGGCGGGTGGGCGGCACCCGGCACGCGGTCCCGGCACGGGATCAGGGCCGCCCCGGGCTGACCAGGCCGGTCTCGTAGGCGACGACCACCAGCTGGGCCCGGTCGCGGGCGCCGAGCTTGGTGAGGATGCGGCTGACGTGGGTCTTGGCGGTGAGGGGGCTCAGGTGGAGGCGGCCGGCGATCTCGTCGTTGGAGAGACCGCCGGCCACCAGGGCCAGCACCTCCCGTTCCCGCTCGGTCAGGCGCTCCAGCTCGGCGAGCGAAGCCGGCCGTCCCGGTCGCCCGGCGATGTCGGCGATGAGCCGCCGGGTGACCCCGGGCGACAGCAGGGCGTCGCCGCGGGCCACGACCCGCACCGCGGCGAGCAGGTCGGACGGCTCGGTGTCCTTGACCAGGAACCCGCTCGCCCCGCCGCGCAGGGCCTCGTAGACGTACTCGTCGGCTTCGAAGGTGGTGAGGACGAGCACCCGGGTCCCGCCCGAGTCCTTCGTCGTCGCGGATCCGGCGGGTGGCTTCGAGCCCGTCGACGCGGGGCATGCGGATGTCCATCAGCACCACGTCGGGGCGCAGGCGGCGGACCAGCTCGACCGCCTCGGCGCCGTCGGCGGCCTCGCCCACCACCTCGATGTCCGGGTCGGAGTCGAGCAGGACCCGGAAGCCGGCCCGGACGAGGACCTGGTCGTCGGCCAGCACGACCCGGATCACGGTCGGGCCGCCGAGACCCAGGGAGCCGGCTCCCGCTCGTCGGTCGGCAGGCGGGCCTCCACCCGCCAGCCACCACCCGACCGGCGCCCGGCCTCGACCGTGCCCCCGAAGGCCTCGGCCCGCTCCCGCATCCCGGTGATGCCGGTGCCCGACCCGCCGACGAAGCCCGGCGCCGGCCCCGGGCCCGCCCCTCCGGCCCGGCCGTCGTCGTCGACCCGGACCACCAGGCCGTCGGGCTCGTAGCGGAGCATCGACGGCGGCGTGGTCGGCGCGGGCGTGCCGCAACACGTTGGTCAACGCCTCCTGGACGATCCGGTAGGCGGCCAGCTCGACGGTGGCGGGAACCGTCCGGGGCGGGCCGTCCACCGAGAAGGCGGTCGCCAGCCCGGCCTGCTCGGCCGTCGCCACCAGTGACTCGAGTCCGTCGAGACCCGGGGCGGGGGCCGTGGCCTCCGCCTCGTCGACCTGGCGCAGCACGTTGAGGATGGTCCGGAGCTCGGCCAGCCCCTGCTTGCTGGCGGTCTTGATGGCCTGGAGGGCGGCGGCGGCCTGGTCGGGCTGGCTCTCGAGCACGTGGGCGGCCATGCCCGCCTGCACGTTGATCATCGACATGCTGTGGGCCACCACGTCGTGCAGCTCCCGGGCGATCCGCAGCCGCTCGGCGTCCACCCGCCGGCGGGCCTCCTCCTCCCAGGCCTGCTCGGCGCGCTCGGCTCTCGCCGTCAGCAGCTGGCGCTGGTTGGCCCGGACCATGCCGACGGCGACGGCGGCGATCATCACCGCCCACCGCACCGAGTTCGGGCCGCCCAGCCAACCGAAGGGGCCGCCGAACCCTGCGGCCAGCCAGGTCACGGCCAGGCTCACGGCTCCGACGCCGGCCGCCACCGGCCACGAGACCAGCGAGGCCACGGTGTAGAGGGAGACCAGCACGGCGTACGAGCGGCGCCCCGTCCACGAAGCCCGCCGCGGCATAGGCGGCGGTGGCGGCCACCGTCACGGCCAGCACGGCGAAGGGGTAGCGCCGGCGCCAGACGAGCGCCAGCCCGGCCACGACGACGAGGACGTAGAAGGCCCCGGGCTGGTGGGCGAGGATCTGGCGGTCGACGGCGGGCGCCAGGTGGGGGGCGCCGCCCGGGGCGGTCGGGTTGGCCTCGCCGATGGCTCCGCCGACGTCCATGGCGGTCACGACCACCGCCAGAGCCACGTCGAACAGCCAGGACCTTCGGCTCACACCGTCAGCGTAAGCGTCCTCGTCCGCGCCGGTCGTCGCCCTGGAGAGTGCTCCCCGCCTACCGCGCCGGGAGTACGCGGCGGCGCGGGGACCCACCGCGGGAGCAGCCCAACAACCACCACCCGGCCGATGTGCGATGCAGGCCGACATCCCGAAGATGGAGGACATGACACCCATCACGAAGTTCGTCCTCCGCCACAAGCGTCTCGTCGTCACTGGTCTGGCTGGCCCTGGTCGTCGCCGGGGTCATGACGCTCGGCTCGACCACCAAGCGCCTGTCGGCCGACTTCTCGCTGCCCGGCCAGCCCGGGTACGTCGCCGACGCCAAGATCACCGCCATCTATCACAACGGCGGGGACGCGACGCCCATCGTGCTCACCGCCACCGCGCCGGCGGCCGGCCCGACCGACGCGGCCGACCGCCGACGCCATCTTCCGGCGCAGCCGCCCGGCAGGTGTACCCCGGGTCGCGGGTGGCCGACCAGGCCGACACCGGCGACTCCGCACTTCGCCACCCAGGACGGGCGGACCAGCTACGGCCTGGTCTTCACCCCGCCCGAGACCGGCTTCGGCAAGGACTCCACGCCGCAGCTGACCAGGGCGGCCGCCGCGGCCGCGCCGCGCCGGCTGGACCACCGGCGTGACCGGCCTGGCCCAGCTCGAGACCGGCGGGTCGACGCAAGGGCACGAGCACCATGACCGAGACCATGCTCGGCGGCGTCGGGGCCCTGGCCGTCCTGGCCTTCGTGTTCGCCAGCTTCATCGCCGTCGTGCCCCTGCTGATGGCCATGGTCGCCATCCCGACCACCTTCCTGCTGGTCGGCGGGCTCACCCGTCTGACCTCGGTGTCGGTGATCGTCGAGTTCCTCATCGCCCTCATCGGCCTCGGCGTGGCCATCGACTACTCGCTGCTGGTCGATCACCCGGTGGCGGGAGCAGCGCGCCCTCGGCACCGACAACCACGGCGGCGGTCGAGCAGGCCATGTCCTCGGCCGGGCGGGCCGTCGTGTTCTCCGGGCTCACCGTGGCCATCAGCCTGCTGGCCATCGTCGTGCTGCCCGTTCCGTTCCTGGCCGACATCGGGCTCGCCGGGTTCCTCATCCCGATGGTCTCGGTGGCCGCCGCCATCACCCTGCTGCCGGTGCTCCTCGCCACCGTCGGCCCGGCGCTCGACCACCCCCGGCTCCGCCGCGAGGTCCACGCCAGCCGGCCGTGGACGGCCTGGGCCGGGCTGGTCCTCCGCCACCGCAAGGCCGCCGCCCTGGCCGGCGGGGCGGTGCTGATCGCCCTCGTCGTCCCGCTGCTCTCGCTCCGCCTGGGCGAGCCGAGCTCGGACGCCCTGGCCCAGAAGGGCGCCGCCCACGCGGCCCTGCAACGCCTCGAGGCGGGAGGGGTCCCCTCGGGGATCCTCGACCCCATGGAGGTGCTGGTGCGGGCCGATCAGGCCAAGGCCGTCGCCGCCCACCTGTCCGGCCTGCCGGGCATCGAGACGGCCGTCGCCCCCACGGGCCCGTCGTTCTCCCGTCAGGGCACCGCCCTGGTCGAGGTGCTGCCGACGGCCGAGGCGAGCTCGCCGGCGGGGCGTGCCGCCATCACCGCCGTGCGACGACGCCGCCGCCCGCCTGCCGGGCGTCGATCGGCGTCGGTGGGGTCGGGCCGACCCAGGTCGACTTCGTCCACGCCGTCTACGGCAACTTCCCGTTGCTGCTGGCCCTCATCAGCCTCGCCACCCTCCTGCTGCTGACCCGGGCCTTCCGGTCGATCGTGCTCGCCGCCAAGGCCGTGCTGTTCAACCTGCTGTCGGTCGGCGCCGCCTACGGGGTCATGGTGCTGGTCTGGCAGGAGGGCTTCGGCAGCCATGCTCCTCTGGTCCATCCCGGCCACCGGCTCGATCACCGTGTGGGTGCCGATCATGGTGTTCGCCTTCCTGTTCGGGCTGTCGATGGACTACGAGGTGTTCATCCTGTCCCGCATCCGGGAGGAGTACGACCTCACCGGCTCGACCGACCGGGCCGTGGTGACCGGCATCGGGCGGACCGGCCGGCTGGTGACCAGCGCCGCGCTGATCCTGTTCCTCGGGTTCCTCGCCATGTCGACGGCCTCGATGGTCGACCTCAAGGTCATGGCCACCGGCCTCGGCGCCGGCATCCTGGTCGACGCCGTCGTCATCCGCTCGCTGCTCGTGCCGGCCCTGGTCGGGGTCCTCGGCCGGTGGAACTGGTACCTCCCCGAGTGGCTCGGCCGGGCCCTCTTCGTCCGTCGGGCCCGGCCCGAACCGGCCGACCGTCGCCCCGCCCGAGCCGGACGTGCGTGAGCTCGTCGGGGCGGGGGCCGAGCGGTAGGAGGAAACCCGGAGGTAGCCGACGCCGCCGGAGCCGGATCCGGCCGGCCGGCAGCACGCCCGGATGTGGCGCTCGCGCCGGTCTCTCGTGTGACGACAGAATCCGAGATCACTCTCCGTCCCCTCATGCCCACCTGCAGTGGGTGCGTCGCTGGGGAATCGCGCCCCGGTCTCCGCTGCCACCCGTCTCGGTTGCGCCCGGTGCGAGCCGTCATCCAGGATGACCGCACGCCGGGACACGGCGTGCTCAATCGAATTGGAGGTCCCATGCGGTCATTGAAGGTCTTGCTGGTCGGTGCCATCATCCCGGCCGGTCTCGCCGTCGGAGTGGCCTCCGCCGGCGCCGACCAGTCACACGGGTTCGGCCCGCACGACGTGCACCGGCACGTTCGCCAAGCCCGGTGTCCTCTCCGGCACCTACTCCACCGACGTCACGGTGACCGGCTACTGCGTCGTCAACGGCGGGGCCGCCCTGGTGCGGGGTGATCTGCGTCTCGCCGCCGGATCGGCGCTCAATGCGACCTTCGCCCGCAACGACGTGACCGGGTCCGGCACCTCGAGCCTGACCGTCCATGGCGACCTGCGGGTCGGGAGCGGTGCGACCCTGGTCATGGGCTGCGAGCCCAATGCGTCGCCCTGTTCCGACGATCCGGCGGCACAGTCGGGCGGAACGCTCACCGGGCAGAACTACGTGAGCGGCGACGTCACCGCCACCGGCGCACTCGGTGTCATCATCCACGCCACGACCATGCGGGCCGACGTCCGCCAACAGGGCGGCGGCGGGGGACTGAGCTGTGCCCCACCGACGACCGGACCGTTCGCCCTGATGCAGTCACCGGTGTTCAGTGACTACGAGGACAACGCCATCTCGGGTGACCTCGACGTCGAGGGCGTCCACTCGTGCTATTTCGGTGCCCTGCGGAACACGGTCAAGGACGACATCACCTACTCGAACAACGTGTTCGGCGATCCCGACGCCTCCGAGGTGCTGACCAATCTGGTCTCGGGCGATATGAGCTGCTCCAACAACACCCCGCCGGTGCAATACGGCGACTCGGCCGGATTGCCCAACCGGGTCGGAGACGACGCCTCGGGTCAGTGCAGCTTCAAGGTGCTCCAGCCCAACCCGGCTCCGAACGGTCCGCTCGCTCACATCTCGGTCCGGAAGTAGTCAGCCGGCGATCCGCGGCTCGTCCCGGCGCCTCGGCGCCGGGCGGCCCGGACCCGTCCACCAGGTGACCGCCGGCCCGGCGAGGGGAACGCCGCCCGGGTGAGCGGATCGATCCTCCGTCCGAGCTGGCAACATGGGTCGGTGGGCCTCGACGAGATCGCCGACGAGCTCTACGGGTTGCGTCCGGAGGAGTTCACGACGGCTCGCAAGGAGCGCGAACGCCAGGCCAGGGATGCCGGCGACAAACGGCTGACGGCCGAGATCCACGCGCTGACCAAACCGAACCTGGTGGGGTGGCTCCTCAACCAGCTGGCGCGCCACCATCCCGACGAGGTCCGGGCGCTGCTCGAGCTGGGCTCCGACCTTCGTCAGGCCGTGGCCGACCGTTCGGGGGACCAGCTTCGCCAGCTCTCGCACCAGCAGCGTCAGGTGGTCGGCTCGTTGGTGCACCATGCCGAGCGGTGTGCGGAAGCAGGCGGCCGGAGCGTCGGTGACGCGACGGCCCGCTCACTCGAGGACAGCTTGCGGG
This sequence comes from uncultured Acidimicrobiales bacterium, assembly GCA_963764555.1. Taxonomy (GTDB): domain Bacteria; phylum Actinomycetota; class Acidimicrobiia; order Acidimicrobiales; family RAAP-2; genus Bog-756. The sequence goes on along the minus strand of CAVXSW010000005.1, from coordinate 827,977 downwards.
CGGCGATGGCAGACCCCGATGCCGGGGAGGCCCTCGTGTCGGGCCGGCTCACCGGGGGCCTGCAGGCCAGCGGGTTCGGCGGTGCGGAGAACGTGCTCGGCGATCGGGCCGGTCCGCCGGAGCGTCGGCGCCGTCAGCGGTCACCGGCCGAGGAACCGGACGAGCACCCCGGCCGGCCGGGGCGGGACGCCCGGCGCGAGGAAGCGGTCGCCGGCGCCGAGCGGGCCGTGGCCGAGGCCGGTGCAGCCCGACAGGAGGCAGAGCGACGCCTGGCGGAGGCGGAGCGCTCGGTCGGCGATGCGACCGAGCGGGTCGAGCGGTTGCGTCGGGAGCTCCACGAGGCGGTGAAAGCGCAGTCGGGGGCGAGAAGAGGGCAGCGGGAGGCCGAGTCGGCCTTGGTCCGCACCGAGCGCGCCGCCGAGGACACCCGGCGACGGTTGACCGCGCTCACGGAGGACGGGGGACACCGGTCTGCACGCGCCGGCTCCCCCGGACGGAGAAGGACCACGTAGTGGCGGGGCGCCCGGGTCGGCGGGGATCGCTCGTCGCCGTGATCGGTGCCGTCGCCATGACGGCGTCACTGACGGCGACGCTCGGCGCTCCGACATCTGCCGCGTCTGTGGCGAGCCCGGCGGCGGGCGCCGGGGCGGGCGGGGCGGGCGGTGTCGCCGACGCCGGGTCGAGCACCCTCGTCGTCGGCCCACGGAGCGACGGCCCGTTCGTCGTGGCGAGGACCCATGAGACATTCGTGGACACGACCCGTCCGACGCCGCCGAGCGGTAGCTATCCGGGGAGCCCGGAACGCATCATCCGGACGACCATCTTCTATCCGCTGCCTGGGCCGCGGAACGGTCCCGGAGACCCGGGTGCCCCCCGGTCGCCCGGCGGTTTCCCCTCGTCGTCTTCGCCCACGGGGACAGCTCGAACGGGCCCGACAATCGCCCGCTGCTCCGTCGATGGGCGGCGGCCGGCTTCGTCGTGGCGGCGCCGACCTTCCCGCTGACCAGCATCGGCGCACCGGGTGGTAACGACATCGGCGATTACGTCCATCAGCCGGGCGACATCAGCTTCGTGATCACCCGGATGCTCGACCCGGACCAGAGCACCGGCGACCCCTGGCGGGCACTGATCGATCCCGGTCGGATCGGGGTGGTCGGCCATTCCCTCGGGGCGATCACCGCCCTCGGAGCGGGGTTCAACAGTTGTTGCCGGGATCCCCGGATCAAGGCGGTGGTGTCGATCGACGGGATCGAGCTCCCCTATCCCGACGGGGTCTATTTCACCGGGCCGCCCGTGCCGCTCCTCGTGGTGCACGGCACCGCCGATCAGACGATCCCCTTCGCCGCCGGGCAACAGGTCTATGCCGATGCCAGTCCGCCCAAGTACTTCCTCACCCTGATCGGAGCACCGCACACCTCCTTCCACCAGACGAACGACCCCGACAGCCCCCGGAAACCCTGGCAGCCGGTCATCGTCGGCACCGTCACCGATTTCTTCGACTACTACCTGAAGGGTCAGGGGAGCGCCCTGCGGCGGCTGGCGTCCGACGCCGACGTCCCCGGGGTCGCCACGTTGTCCTCCCAGCGCCGCTGAACCGGAACGCAGTCAGGAGACCTGGATGCGGCTGACCGTCCGGTGCTCGGACCAGTGGGTGCGGTGGTTGGTGAAATAGGGCGGGCGGCTGGTGAGCACGGTGGTCTCGAGCCACAGCCGCTTCAGATGACGCACCTGTCCCGTGCGTCGGTCGTCCTGGTACGCCGTGCGGCCGTGGAGCACGTGGTAGTTGTTGATGAACTGCATGTCGCCGGGCTGGAGGTCCATGAGCACGTGGTTCGCCGGGTCGTCGGCCAGGTGGACGAGCTCATCGAGCGCCTCGCGCTGGAGCGGTGTCAGGCGGGGCGCTTCGGGGTGCCGCTGGGAGGCCAGGATGTAGGGCGGGATGCAGCGCACGAACAGCCGGCCCTCCCACTCGGTGAAGCACGGGACCAGGTAGTAGGGCTTCCCGCCCGCCGGCTGCTCGCCCCGGAAGTCGTAGGGCAGCTCGTCGTAGAGGGCGGCGGCCAGTTCGGGCCGGTCGGCGACCAGCCGGTTGTGGATCAGGACCGAGTTGGCCACCGCCGACAGCCCGCCGCTGCGGCCGTTCTCGAGGCACAGGAGACCGACCAGGTCCGAACCGTCGCAGTGGAACGGCAGCGCCACACCACCGAGCTCGTTGCCGCGCACGGTGGGATCGTCGAGCGACTTGTTCTGGTCGACGACGTCGCCGAGGACGTGCCCGTGCTTGTTCTGCGGCCAGGGCAGGCCGAGGTGCATCCCGATCCCCCAGTACAGGACCTCCATCTCCGCCTGCGAGTACCGCCGGCGGTCGATCCCGCGGAGGCGCACGAAGCCGCGTCCGTTGATGAGCTCGTCCTCGATGCGCGGCAGGCGGGTGGCGAGGGTGGGTAGCGGGAAGTCCTCCCGTCCGAGCTCGAGCACGTCGTCGGACTTCTGGAGGGCGCAGCGGAGGGCGGCGTCGAGCTCCTGCTGTTCGACGGCGTCGAAGTGCTCGGTCCACGCCTCCTCGTCAGAGACGTCGGCCGCCGTCCACTCGCACCGGGTCTCGAGGACCCGCGGGGCGACGCTCATCCTGCGAGCTCCCGGGCCGGATCCGGTCGACCGCCTCGCACGAGCCGGCCCGGCAACGCACCCGTCGGGCTGCCGTCGGTGTAGGTCTCGACCCCCGACACGAACGTGTGGAGGTAGCCGTGGGCGTCCTGCAGGAGCCGCTTGCCGCCGGCCGGCAGGTCCCGGACCATGACCGGCGGCGACAGACGCAGGTTGTCGAAGTCGATGACGTTGACGTCGGCCTTGTACCCGGGTGCCAGCAGCCCCCGGTCGCAGAGGCCCACCGCCTCGGCCGTCGAGCGGCTCTGCCGTTGGACCAGGAAGGGCAGCTCGAAGGTGGAGCCCCGCCGACGGTCCCGCCCCCAGTGGGTGAGCAGGGAGCTCGGGAAGCTCCCGTCGCAGATCGTGCCGACGTGCGCCCCGCCGTCGCTCAGGCCGGGGACGGTGTGGGGATGGGCGAGCATCTCGGCGGCGGCGTCGAGGTTGCCGTCGAAGTAGTTGAGGAACGGAAGGTAGAGCAGCGCCCGTCCCTCGTCGCCGAGCAGCAGGTCCACGTACAGCGCATGCGGGTCGAGGCCGTCGCGCCGCGCCCGGGCGGCCACACTGGCCTCCGGCCCGGGCTCGTAGTCGGGCGGGTCGCCGAGCTCGAAGATGTGCTCGAGCGGGAACGGGAGGCCGGAAGCCCGGGCCTCTTCGATCAGCGCTCCACGACGCTCCGGGGCGGACAGGGCGCGGGCCTGCTCGGCCACGGGCAACCCGGCGAGGGCCCGGAACGAGGCGGTCCGGGAGAGCGGGTTGATCGAGCCCTGCAGGCCCAGCAGGACCCCGACGGCCCGGGCCGCCACCTGGCCGCGCATGGGCAGTCCCTCGGCATGGGCGGCGTCGAGCAGCTCCAGCTTCGAGCGGAAGCCCGTGCCCGGTGCGCTCTGCGCCAACGAGATCGAGAGCGGCCGGCCCGATGCCCGCATCATGTCGAGCAGCAGCTCGTCCTCGTCACGGCCGTTGGTGAAGTCCGACACCACCTGCAGCACCCCTCGTCCGAGCTCGCCGATGGCGGCGGCGATCCCGACGAGCTCGTCGCGCGAGGCGGTGAGCGTGGGCGTGGGCTCACCCTTGCTGGTGCGGTGGTTGAGCGTGCGGGACGTGGTGAAGCCCAAGGCACCCGCTCGGATGCCCTCGGCGGCGATACGGCCCATGTCGGCGATCTCGTCGGCCGTGGCCACCTCCCGGTCGGCGCCGCGCCGGCCCATGGCGTAGACCCGGACCGGGGCGTGGCACACCTGGGCGGCCAGGTCGATGTCGAACGGGCGGCGGTCGAGTGCGTCCAGGTAGTCGCCGATGGACTCCCACTCCCACGACAGGCCCTCGTGCAGCACGGTGCCCGGCAGGTCCTCGACCCCCTCCATCAGCTCCACGAGCAGCTCGTGGTCGTCCGGACGCACGGGGGCGAAGCCGACCCCGCAGTTCCCCGTGACGACGGTGGTGACGCCGTGGCCCGACGACGGCTGCAAGCGATCGTCCCAGGTGGCCTGGCCGTCGTAGTGGGTGTGGATGTCCACGAACCCGGGCGCCACGACCGCCCCGTCGGCGTCGATGACCCGCCGGGCTCGACCGGTCACCCGGCCGACCTCCACGACCCGGTCGCCGGCGAGGGCGACGTCGGCCGTCCGGGCCGGTGCGCCCGTGCCGTCGACGAGGGTGCCGGACTTGATGACGGTGTCGAAGGCCACGGGCAGATCCTTGAACAGGGTGGGCACGGTTGACTGTCACCCATGCTACGGCCCGGGGTGCTCTGAGCTCACGAGCCGGACCGGCCTCCTCGGCTGCGGAAGTGAACGCCCAGGTGGCGGAGGACCGTCGCCCCAGGGAGGACGGCGGAGTCAGGGTCGGATCAGGGTTCTCCCCGATACCCCCCGGCCGGGGCATCGTGCAAGGATCGCAAGGTGACAAGGATCGCACGGTGATCGAGGCCCGGGGGCTCTCCAAGCGGTTCGGCGACGTGACGGCGGTCGACAACCTGTCCTTCGACGTGCGCCCGGGGACCGTGACCGGGTTCCTCGGCCCGAACGGGTCGGGCAAGTCGACCACGATGCGGATGATCATGGGCCTCGATGCGCCGGCCTCGGGGACCGTCACCGTGCTCGGCCGGCGCTACCACGACCTCCCCTGGCCGCTCCGGGAGGTGGGGGGCCTGCTGGAGGCGAAGTCGATCCATCCCGGCCGGTCCGCCCGCGCCCATCTGCTCACCCTGGCCCGGAGCAACGCCATCCCCCGGATGCGGGTCGACGAGGTGCTCGAGCTCGTGGGGCTCACCTCGGTCGCCGGCAAGCGGGTGGGCAAGTTCTCGCTCGGCATGGGCCAGCGGCTGGGCATCGCCGCCGCCCTGCTCGGCGACCCGGGGGTGCTGCTGTTCGACGAGCCGGTCAACGGCCTCGATCCCGAAGGCATCCGCTGGGTGCGCACGCTGTGCAAGAGGCTGGCCGGTGAGGGCCGCACGGTGTTCGTGTCGAGCCACCTCATGGCCGAGATGGCCCTGACCGCCGACCACCTGGTGGTCATCGGCAAGGGCCGGATGATCGCCGAGACGTCGGTGGCCGATTTCGTCGCCGGCAGCTCCCGGCAGTCGGTCAAGCTGCGCACGCCCGCCCCCCACGAGTTGTCCGACGCCGTGACCAACGCCGGCGGGACCATCATCTCCGACCCCGACGGGTCGATGACCGTGACCGGCCTGTCGGCACCGGAGGTGGGCGACCTCGCCGCCTCGGTGGGCGTGGCCCTGCACGAACTGACCCCTGTCGCCTCACTGGAGGACGCATTCATGGAGCTGACCGACGAAGCCGTCGAGTTCCGAGGTGGATCGTGACCACGGTGCTCGCCGCTCCCGCCCCCTTCGCCGTCCGGCAGCCGTCGGGCCGGGTCGGCCTGCGCCGGGCCATGGCGGCCGAGTGGACCAAGTTCTGGTCGGTGCGGTCGACCCTGTGGACGCTGGTCGCCACCGGGGTGGCGGTGGTGGGCCTGTCGGTGCTGAGCACCGCCACGGTCACCTCCACCGACATCATCGACGATCCGGTCCGCCGGAGCCTGATCGGCATCTTCCTCGGCCAGCTCATCTTCGGGGTGCTCGGGGTGCTGGTCATGAGCGCCGAGTACGGCACCGGCACCATCCGCGCCACCTTGTCAGCGGTGCCCCGCCGACCGGTCGTGCTCTCCGCCAAGATCCTCGTGTTCGGAGCGGTCGCCGTGGTGGTGAGCGAGATCCTCGCGTTCATCGCCTTCGGCGTCGGCCAGGCCATCCTGTCGGCCAAGCACGCCGTCGGGTCCTCGGCGATCGTGACCCAGCGGGCCCAGCACCTCGGGCTCAAGCTCCCCCACGAGGTACAGGCCTCGCTGTCGGGGGGTTCCGCTTCGCTGGGGCAGGCCGGGGTTCTGCGGGCCGTGGTCGGTGCCGGGCTCTACCTGGCCGTGCTCGGGCTGCTGGCGCTCGGGCTGGCCACCATCATCCGGCACACCGCCGGCGCCATATCGGCCTTCGTCGGAGTGGTGCTGGTCCTGCCGCTCATCGTCCAGGCGCTGCCCATGTCGATCAGCAACGCCGTGGCCCGCTACCTCCCGGCCAACATCGGCATCGTCATGTTCTCCACCCATGGGGTGCCCGATCGCATCGGCCCCGCCTTCAGCCCGTGGACGGGCTTCGGTCTGCTCGTGCTGTACACCGTGGTGGTCCTCGGGGCCGGCTGCTGGGTCCTCGTGCGCCGCGACGCCTAGCGCGCCACCCGGGGGGACACGCTGCCGGCAGCCGGGCCGTCAGCGGGTCGGCGCCAGGGAAGACGTTCCTGCTCCTGTCTTGCCTGCTTGCACTTACTTGCCTTGCGCGCTCGGTTGGATTCGAACTCCCAACCCTTCTGATCCGTAGGGACCTCCGGGTCGTCTTTGTGATGCGATCCAGTGACGTACTACCAGGTCAGCGACATAATTCAATTCCAGATGGTCCGGTGGAATTTGCCCTCTCCGCCCCTATGTAGGGCCATTTGGAGGGCCAAGACGACCTTCTGATCCACGCGCGAGAAGGTTCGCAACCCAAGTCCTGCGATCCCGAGCAACCACACCGCCACTTCATTGAGACCTATCCGCAACCCTAACTATTAATTCAAATACCTCACGCAGTGGGCGGTCTCAGTGCCAAGTACGTCATAAACGAAGCGCCCTCGACCTCCGGGTACCCCGGCATCTCGTCGATACAGCCACTGTCCACGAGATCAGCGTAGACCTTAATGTTGCAAACCCCACACCCCTAAGGGCTTCCATCAACTCACCATGTCGAAACGGATAGAGCGTCAGTTCCGTACCGGTCACGTTTCATTCGACATCCGCCTTAGTGTAGACACCTTCGGAGTTAAATAATCTCCAACCGACAGAGTTTTGCGAGATCCGAAGGGGGACACCACGGATATTCCGGCCCGAATACATCACATCGCCCTTCACCGGAGGAAACGATAAGGGATCTTCAAGAATCTCGTCTCGATGGCGGACCCATCGTCGCGCTGCTGCTTAGCCAGTGCCCCAGGCGCTTGAGCCGGATCCCGAAGCTCGCCAGCCGCGGGTGGCCCCGAACGTAGGATCGAAAGCGACCGACCGGCGGCGTGGTTTGTGGTTGCGAGGCTGCGAAGGCCTTCCCGCCTCCCAGTTCTGGCTTGTCGACTATCAGGGAGGGCAATGACTGCTGCTAGGGAGAAGAGAACAATTCCGCCGGGCAGTCATCGGCCCGCAGCTAGTGTAACCAAAACCATCTCCTTGGACTCTGGGGTCCGGGGATAGCTGGGAATCCCGAGAAAGCTCCACCAGATCATATGAGCTTGTTTAGCGATAGGGATCCCGGTTTTCTCGACGATCCGGACGGCCGGCCTGACGACGGCGGAACTGTTCCGCGAGGCTGGATGAGGTGACTGCAACCGAGACCCGATTCGAATCGCGTTCGATGTTGAATGGCGGCGCCAAAATGTCGATGGATACAAAAATCCTTGGTTGACCGCCGATTGAACTCATCGACGAGAGATTTCTGGGAGCAAAGAGGCGCAGACGATGTAGCGTGTGCCGTCGGCGGTCGGGTCGCCGTCAACTTAGCCGGTGACCAAATGGACGGAGCCAGAGATAGACGAAATGGTAGGCCCCCGCACAAGAACCAGATGAGCACAGATTGCTATCAATGTTGAGTCCGTCCATTCTTCTTTGGGCAGCGTCGCCCCGTCCAACAGGTCCAAAGGCAGCTCACTCAGCTGTACCAGTCCTCGGACCAGTAGACGCGATTACTGTGCTATTGACAGCGGAGACTCTCATTTTTACTGCCCTCGCCATTGTCGTTGCCCTGGTCGCACCTGGGCCTCGACTTTCAAAGATTCCAGGAGGTCCCGCCTCTCTGGTAGTAGTGGCCCTTATCGCGATCGGAGCCGCCTCGGTTGGCGCCACTTTTGCCTGGGGCCAACTATACATTCCACGTTTTCCTACAGCTTGGCCCGATCGTATAGTGGCAGCAAGCGTATTGCTAGTGATTATCATTGAGCCGGTGTTCGCAACGTTAGTCGCTTTGGGATTTCGGAAACATCGTTGAATGCGGATTCCGGCGGAATATCGTGAGATCGCGGCTAAGTTTGGTTTGCGGGACTGGGTCGATCACAGATCGTTTCCTCGGCCATCTTGGTATAAGACCGTCGATGACCTGCGGGATGTTCTTAAGCAGCATCCGCCGCAGGATGATCCCGAGGATCTGGACGACGAGGATCAGGAGCCAAGTGACAGGACCCTTGCGGTGCTGGTCGGAGAGGCGCTCCATCACGAAGGCGCCTTGACGACCCATGTCATAAGCAAAAACCAGGGCTTTACGGCAGCCGGTTGGCCCGAGATTGTCCTAGCGGCGGGCTATGTGATGCTGCAACGATACAAGCGGGCCGTAAGAAATGGGGAATGGCCCGGCAGAGGAGGTACAGATGGCTGAACCCCAACGTCGGCTTGCCTCTTCTGAAGAGATCGATGCACAAGTCAGCGATCTCATGAAGTTTGCGCGAGAGCGTGGAAAGCAGATCCGTGATGCACACAAGGGCCGGGTCTACACGTTGGCGCACCGCCTAGTACCTGGGGACGGCGAGCTCCTCGCCAGTCAGTTGCGTGAGGCTCTCGAAGACGAGCTCGTTGAAGCCGCTCCTGTCACGGATGAGGGAGGAATTTCACCTTGGGAGTTGGACCATGAGCTTATGAAGAAGGCGCTCGTGGGGTTGAAGCTTCCAGGTCTCCGAAACGTGGCCCGTCGGATCGGAGTCGGTGTCTCTGCCAAGTCCGAGACCCTCGCCGAAGCAATCGCTCGCCATTACAAGTGGAACGAACAAGAGATTGCACGAGCCATTCTCGAGGAAGAAGGGCGCCTGGCCCCTTCTCTTAAGGGTCATCATGACCGCCTGGTCCCACTCCTGCATGACCCGGATATCAATTACGTGGCGGAGCAACTGCAGATGGTCTTACAGCGCTATGTGAGGATTGGAATTGCCAGGTGGTTTGTCTTTGACGATCTCCAAGCTGCTGGCGATAGTTTGCAGCTGTCTGGGTCAGTCAGGACATATCGCGCGTATGTCGACGACAGCGAGGAGGAGCCGCGACTTGGCGCAAGTCCGTCTGAACGTCGCATAGATATTTTTCTCGAAGCGGGCAAGTCAGTCGCACGTATCAGACGAGCTTCTCAAACAGACGCTAGATCAGCGATGCAGGCACTCTCCCTCGCGGGCAGTGTGGCAGCACAGGGATTCGTTCCGCTAAGGGCTACCGACGGCCTCAACAGCTGGGACCTTACATTTGACCGCGTTACGTTATTTATGCTCGATCTGTTGGGTAGCCGACTTCGACACCAACAGCTCGGCAACTTTGACCTCAACGTTGCACGATTTCGTCTCTCGGAGGATGCCGACGAAGGCCCCGAGGCCGGAAGCGTCCCCAGCCTTGAGGCCGTCAGGTTTGAAGGTCGGCATATCTTGGATTCGACTGAGGCGTGTCGACTCATTGCAATCGAGGGTCGTTCGCTCGTAAGCCTTAGCCTTAACGCTGAGCTTCCACCTCGTCCAGATGGAACGAGGGCGCTCTTTCCACTTCATGTCTCCTTCGACGACTGGAGTGTCGCAGTGAGCACGGGCCTCGGTCGAGAGAACCTCGAGCTCTCAGTTGCTGCTCACCACGCATTGCGAGAAGCAGTGTCCCTTGAAATCGAGGAAGGTATCGCAGACGTCCGATCCTTGAATGAGCTCTCGGAACGGATCGTCGAAAGGGCGACATTCGCAGGTGTGCCAGACCGAGCAGATCTGCTCGCGGGTCTGGACGACGTTGAAGGAAGGTCGAACTTGCCGGCGGCTCCTGACACCTGACGAATTAGCCCATCTGTCCCAGACCAGGGAACGGAATCGCCTCCGAGTCATCCGGGTGGGCGTGGCGAGCTGCCCACCTCATGAAGTCGTGCGCCGCTGGATGATCAGACGCGTGGATCATGTGGTACTGCGGCCTGCCGTTCGATGGATCTCGGATCGTGACCGTTGTCGCCAGCCCGTAGCCAAACTCGGACATGAGCCGTTCTGCATAGCGCTGTGCGAACGAGCCCGGGCCCCGGTTGGTCTCGTAAAGGTCCTTCGATCCCGTCTCTCCCCCAAGCCAACGATTCAGTGCCTTCTCATTCGGCACTTTGCCACTCTTCGGCATGAGCCTCATCAGCGAGTGCCAGGTGTTGAAGAGAATCCAGAGTTCGATCCGACAGCTCTTGGGCGGCGAGCAGTCCGCCTTGTACGCAGCGAGCGCCTCGATCGTTGACCAATTGAGCTGCGTGCTGTTCGGATCAAGGAACGCGAAGCAAGGACGGTCTTGGGGAATAACCGCTCCCCCGAGGTCGGCCAGGACCTTCATGTTGAAGTCCCCGGGGATCACCGTAGTGCGTGAGCTCTGAATCTTCGAAACATTGGAGTCCAGCCACTTTGACAACTGGGCTGCCTGAGCACGACGTTCGTAGAGACGCCAGGACTTGAAAGCGCCGGACTTGAGTGCGACGGCCGCAGAGCCCGGGTGCTCCGCACCTTGCGAAACGATCGTACCGACGCCTGCAAATCCGTCGATGTATGTCCCGTTCCCTGCAACACGCCGTATAGAGCTTGAGATAGATGCGGAGAATCTCCAGCTTGTCGACAGTCCATCCACCAAACTCCCTGGCCTGATCGATGCTCCTGCGGAGCGCTCTGACTTTGAGCCTGCTGAACTCTCTGTCCAGAGAGACCTCATCGAATCCGAAGAGCTGATCACCCGTCAATGGAAGCTCCGAGATCGTCGCTCAGACGGTGACCGGCAGGGGCACTTCGTCCCACGTCCGTCCCTCGAGTATCCGGCCGCCAGATTTCGGAGTTCGACCACCCCACTGCTTGAAGAAGAACGGCACGCCGTCTTCGACGCACTGGTCTCGGAGGTCGGTGACCCAGTGAGGGTCTAAGGGTCTATGACCAGGCCCGCTCTCGCCCCCGGCGATCACCCAGTGGATCCCTTCGAGGCTCAGGCCTGACATGGGGCCCAACATCGGTTCAACGGAAAGGAACCGAACGGCCGCCGGCACCCGGATTAGGTGCGAGCTCCGGAATGCATAGCGGGAGGTCTCTATGGAGACACCCATCCAAATGTTCGGCGCCCAGGGAAGATCGTCCGCTAGTTTCGCAAGCCGCTTTGATCGTTTCGTAAGCACTTGGTAGGTATGCTGCGGCGTCGATACCATCACGCGGAACACCTCGATGATGAAGTCGGTGGGAACGTCTTCGTGAAAGAGATCAGACATCGAATTCACGAAGATGGTTCTGGGCGAACTCCATCGCCGAGGAACACCAAGTGCTTCGGGGTGGACCGTGAGCGCGAATCCGGGCCCGGAGGTGCGGGGGTCTCCGTCGTTTTGGTACTTCTGCTGACCGATCGCCTTCAATCGGCGAGACAACGTTAGTGCATAGCAGTGATCGCAGCCGGGCGACGTCTGGTCACATCCTGTTGTCGGATTCCATGTCGCTTCGGTCCATTCGATTCCGCTCCTGTCCGCCACCTTATTTTGCTCCCGTTCTAGCTCAGCGCACACGGTAGTCCGAGGGTGTCTTCCAGTTCGACCTCAGCTTGACGGCAAGGCGCTCAGTCCTTCGGCTGAGCGCCGCGCCAGGCAGAGCCGAGAATCGCGCATCTCGGTGCAAGTGTGTGGGTAGCCAGATCGGGGGCGGTAGCGCCTGAGCGGTCGCATGGCGGGATTCCTGAAATTCTTCCGAGGGATCGATCGGGGGACGTTGCTGAGGTGACCGGACCCCGATTGCTGAGCCACCCGCTATGCGAGCTGTAGCTGTTGTCGGTTGAGCCAGGCCTCGACGAACTCGACCGGGGTGAGCCAGCCGTGCGCGCTGTGGGGCCGGTTCATGTTGTAGTCGATCCTCCAGTCCTCGGTGAGCACCTGGGCCTCGAGCAGGGAGTCGAACAGCTGGCCGTTCAGGAGCTCGTCGCGCATGCCGGCCGTTGAAGCACTCGATCCAGGCGTTCTGCCACGGGATGCCGGGGTCGATGAAGATCGTGTCGGTGCCGTTGAACCGGCACCAGTCGGCGACGGCGTAGGCGATGAACTCGGGCCCGTTGTCGAAGCGGACGTAGGCCGGGGCGCCCCGCTCGGCCGCCAGGCGCTCGAGGCAGGCGACGACCCCGTCGGCGTCGATGGAGCGCTCGACGTCGATGGCCAGGCACTCGCGGGTGAACTCGTCGATGACGTTCAACAGCTTGAGCATCCTCCCGTCGGTGGTCTGGTCGAACTGGAAGTCGAGCGCCCAGATGACGTTCGGCCGGATCGGGCACATCGCCCCGACCGGCCACGCCGATGCCCCGCAGGGGCTTCTTGCGCTTCCTGTAGGGCACACGCAGGCCTTCTGCCGCCAGAGGCGGTGGATCCGCTTGTCGTTGACCCGCCAGCCGGCCTTCTCGGCCGCGACGGCGGCCCGCCGCCAGCCCCAGCGGGGACGACGACGCGAGAAGTCCCGCAGCAAGGCCCGCAGGGCCAGCTCGTCGTCGGTCGGAACCGGGCGGCTGAGGCGCTGGGTGGAGCGGGGCTGGCCGACCACCCGGCAGGCCCGTCGTTCGGACACCCCGAACCGCTCCCGGAGGACCACCACGGCCCGCCGGCGGCGGTCCGGGGTCAGAAGTTTCCCCGGTTCAGCTCCTTCAGCATGTCGATGTCGAGCGCCTGGTCGGCGACGATCTTCTTCAGGCGCTGGTTCTCCTTGCTCGAGCTCCTTCAGCTGCTTGGCGTCGTCGGCCTTCATGCCGCCGTACTGGTTCCGCCAACGGTGCCAGGTCGACTCGGTGATCTCGAGGTGACGGCACACCTCGTCGATGGTCTTGCCCTCGCCGAGGAGCTTGTCGCCCTCGGCCAGCTTGCGGATGATCTGCTCGGGCGTGTGCCGGCGTCGCTTCATGGTCGTGCTGTCCTCCTTCCCCACATCGTGGGGCTCGGACTCGCACAACGGGTGGATCAGCTCCCCTCTCTGTCCACAATGGGTGAGCGACCGAAGGCCAGCTGCAATACGACGAACCCATCTTACGAGTGGACAATGCAGGGCCACTCCGTTCTCGTTCGAGTCATGGGACCGCCCGAACTGCTCGGAACAATAGAGGTGCCCGAACGAGACAAGGCGGTGGAGCTCGCTTGCATCCTGGCTCTCCGTCGGCATCGGAGCATGACGAGCGAAGAGCTCCGGGCTGCGCTCTAGCCGGGTGAGCTCGGCGAGCCGGGCGTGGCCGCGAAGAGCATGATCAACACCGCGTCCCTCCTCCGAAAGGCGGTCGGCACCTACCACTTCCCTGAGGCGCGACGTGGAAGCGGCTACGAGCTCGGTGAAGACGTCGGCTGCGACTGGACGATCTTCTGCGAGAAGGTCGAATTGGCGAAAGGCAATCTCGAAAAGGAGATGCTCCATGGGGCGCTCTCCCTCGTGCGCGGCGCGCCGTTCGAGGTAGTCAAGTCCGGGACGTACACGTGGGCATGGCCGAGCACTTCGTGTCCATGATCGAGCGCGGCATCCGCACCGCCTCCTCCCGCTTCTGCGAGCTCGCGCTCGAGGACGGAGATCATGAATCCGCAGTATGGAGGCGGTTCTGCAGGCCCTGACCGTCGACCCCTACGATCGCGAGCTGTGGGCGCTCTACCTGCAGGCATCGGCTGCTTCGAGCCGCCGGGCGCTCGAGCAAGCGTGGAAAGAGGCCCGGAGCGTCTTACTCGACGATTCGCGAGAACTCAGCGAGATAGTGAACGGGCTCCGACTGCGACGCTATAGATAGGCCCCTGACCAGCATAAATCAACCCATGCAACGTCTCGTGACGATAGATTTGCGACGGGCTTCGCCTAATTATCGGCAGCAGCCATGAGCGCCCGAGGGAAGCATGCCGCGCATCTTCGACAACATCGATCTTCGGCTCCGGGATGGCCTACTCCAGACCCTTGAAGTCCCGGGGGTCACCCGGCTTGACGCTGCCATCGGATACTTCAATCTGCGTGGTTGGTCAGTCCTTCGAGATGTTGTGGACATTCTTCCCCTTGCTCTCCAACCCAGCACCGTCCGGCTAATCATCGGCATGCAAGGGCGCCCCGACCTCGACGTCCGTCGCTTCATCCGCTCCTCCGTCGGAGACGAAATAGACAACCAGACTGCACAACGGTTGCGTGAGTCTGCCTTGATCGACCTCAAACAGCAGCTCGAAATTGGTGTGCCGACCACGTACGACCGTAGAACCTTGCGCGTGTTGCGCCGCCAGCTTGCGGAAGGGCGAGTTCGGGTCAAACTGTTCTTAAGAACGAGCCTCCACGCCAAGCTCTACCTTCGCCACAGGGATGATATAGACAACCCGCGGACCGGATTCGTCGGATCCTCAAATTTGACCTTCTCCGGGCTTTCGGGTCAGGGAGAATTGAATGTCGACGTGCTCGACCAAGATGCGACCGACAAGCTTCACCGATGGTTCGAAGACCGCTGGGCTGACCGGTTCAGCATTGACGTTACCGACGATCTCATTGAAATCATTGACACGTCGTGGTCGGGTGAACGAGAAATCCTTCCATACCTCATTCACCTCAAGGTTGCCTACTTCCTATCTGAGGATGCCCGCGAAGGCTTGATTCAGTTCGGGCTCCCTCAGTCGCTCCAGACCGCCCTACTCGAATACCAGTCTGCGGCGGTGCGCATCACGGCCCGCAATCTGACTACACGCGGTGGTGCGATGCTCGGGGACGTCGTAGGTCTCGGAAAGACGCTCGTGGCGACCGCCATAGCCCTGCTTCTCCAGGAGGAACGCAGCTACGAAACGCTCATCATATGTCCGAAGAATCTCGTCTCCATGTGGGAGGGCTATCTGGAGGTTCACCGGCTCCATGGCCGGGTGATGAGCATGAGCATGGTCCACGAGGAGCTGCCTGATCTTCGCCGACACCGGCTAGTCATCATCGACGAATCGCACAACCTCCGAAACGCAAAGCGGCGTGACTACCAGGCCATCCGCGCCTATGTCGAGCAGAACGATCCGAAGGTGCTCCTCCTCACGGCAACGCCGTTCAATACGTCGATGAACGATGTCGCTAGCCAACTCAGGGTTTTCCTAGACGAGGATGCGGACCTCGGGATTCGTCCTGAAGCGCACATCGCCACCTTGGACTCTGATCAGCACAACGAATTCCTTCGCCGCTGCGATGACCGTCCATCTTCGTTGAAGGCATTCGAAAGGAGTCAGGAGACCGAGGACTGGCAGCGACTCCTCGCACAGTTTCTTGTTCGGCGGACCCGAAGGTTCATCGAGGACAACTACGCGGACACGGATGAGACCGGTCGTCCCTTCCTTCGATTCGCTTCCGGAGAGAGGTTCTACCTACCTAAGCGGCTACCACATCCGCTGCCGTTTACCGCAGACGCATCAGACCCGGCGAGTCTCATGGAATCAGACGACGTCTTCAAGGCACTAGACGCTCTACTGCTCCCGCGGTACGACCTCGCCAGATACCTGAAGGAAGACGGCGTGCATCCCTCCCCTGACGAGCAGGGAACGTTGGAGAACCTTCGAAATGCCTCGGGGAATCTGATCGGATTCACTCGCACCATGCTGCTCAAGCGCCTGTCTTCCTCGGGGGCGGTTTTCGGGTTGTCCCTCCAGCGCCACCTCCTCCGCAATCACCTCTACCTGAAGGCCATCGCCAACGGCGGATTCCTCCCTGTCGGGTCCGTGTCGGATGAGCAGATCCTCGACGATCGCGACGAGGTTCTCGCCATCCCGATCGACAAAGACGATGACGGCCAATCGACCTTGTTCGGCACCCCCGACAACCATTCCACCGAGGTCCAGCCCAGGACATCTGAACAATGGCAGGATCTTGCTGCACGGAGCTTGGACTACCTGGAACGTCACAGTCCCTCGACGGTTACGTGGATCCGAACTGAGCTTTTCACCGACAAACTCCGTGAAGCGCTCGAACATGATGTCACCATCATCCAGGACCTTCTCGTCCAGTTCGGCATCTGGAACTATCGGCACGACAGCAAGCTCGAAGCTCTCCATGACCTCGTGGTTCATTCGCATGGTCATGAGAAGATCTTGATTTTCAGTGAGTATGCGGACACCGCCGAGTATGTGGCAAAGGCTCTACAGATTCGGGGAGTCGAAAGCGTTGAGATCGCGACCGGGGACACGGAGAACCCGACGCTCATTGCCCGGCGATTTTCCCCGAGAAGTAACGCCGAACTTGGACCGACGCCACCTGGGGAGGAAATCCGAATCCTCGTCGCCACAGATGTCCTCTCTGAGGGTCAGAACCTCCAGGACTGCCACATCGTCGTGAATTTCGATCTTCCGTGGGCAATCGTGAAGCTCATCCAGCGAGCCGGTCGAGTGGACCGCATTGGTCAGACGAGCCCGACAGTTGACCTCTACACTTACCTCCCCTCCACCGGGGTTGATCACGTGCTCCGCCTTCGTGCTCGGGTCGCCGAACGGCTGGCTCGCAATGCTGCCGTATTCGGCTCCGATGAGCGGTTCCTGGGCGACCCCAACGAGACGCGCATTATTCGTGCTCTGTTCGACGAGAACGCCGACTACCCGGAAGATGAGCAGGTCGAAGAAGTTGACTATACATCCGCGGCCTACGAAATTTGGCGCCGTTGCCTCGAAACAACGCCTGAGTTAGCCGAACAAGCAAGGCTCCTTCCCGACGTGACAGGGTCCACCATGGCGAGCGCCAGCTCACGGGCTCTCGGGGTACTTGTCTTCACGAGATCAGAACAGGGCTTCGACCGAGTTGGATTTGCTCCGACGTCGTCCCCGGCTGTTCGACTCTCACCCCTCGACGCGTTGCGTCTCACCATGTGCACGCCAGAGACGCCCGCCCAACCCGAAATTGACTCTCACTTCGATCTAATCAACTCCGTCGTCAACGGCCCGCTAGCAGTCGAAGAACTAGACCCGGAGATGCACCTGACGGGCATCCGAAGGCGGGTGTGGCAACGTGTCATGAGCCGGTTGGACATACACGATGGGCCTTCCAAGTTGTTTGACCCTGACGCCGACGCTCGTGAAGCCATCGAAGCCCTTCACGCTCGTCCTCTGACCGAGCAAGCGAAACAGGTACTAGCGAGAGCACTTCGAGAACGAGCGCCACAGGATGTTCTTGCCTTGGTGACGCAACTTCACCAAGAGGACCGTCTCAACGTCCATTACGAAACCGGGCTGGATGAACTTCGCATCATCTGCTCCATGGGCCTGGTGGGCGGTACGGAGTGACGACGGCCACTCTGGACGAAATTGCCGCGAGTCTCAACGGAGACGACCTCAGGCGACTCTTCATCAATGTGCTCGGCTGGGACCGTGTCACCGGTGGGACCGTGACGTACCGAGATCCTGACGCCAATTCGACGCTACGAGCCATTCCGATTGCCCAGAAGCCGCGGTATACCCGTGTATCTCTGTGACTCGATTCCGCCGAACGCCGCTATGGCCGGCTTGGAAAGGCTGGCCGGAGCGCGAACGGTCGAACGCCTGATGATTTTCACCGACGGAACCACCCAACTCTGGCGCTGGCCAGAGATTCGTCGGTCCGGCGGCACCCGGTACATCAGCCATCGCCACATCGTGGGGTCCCGTCACCCGGACCTCTTACAACGACTCGCAGCCGCAAGCTTCGCGATAGAGGAAGAGCCATCGCTCACGGTGCTGACAGTCCGCCAGCGGCTGCAAGCCTCCTTCAATGCCGAACAGATCACAGCTCGCTTCTACAACGAGTTCGAAGAGCGCCAGCGGTCTTTGTGTAAAGACATCTCCGGCATCCCTACCGACTCAGAGACATCTTGGTATTCGTCACTGCTTCTGAATCGCCTTATGTTCATCTACTTCATGCAACGAAAGGGATTCCTCGACGACGACCTGGACTACCTGCGCACGACTCTGACTGCTCTCCAAGCGCTTCAGGGGCCCGACCGGTTCTACGAGTACTACCGGGACTTTCTCATCCCTCTCTTCCATGAGGGTCTCGGAGCAGACGAGGAGATCCCGAACGACCCGGCCATCCGAGAACTTATGGGCGACGTGCCTTACATAAACGGTGGCATCTTCTCGACGCACGTCCTTGAGAGTCGATATGACATCCACGTCCCGGACTCGACGTTCGTCGAAATATTCGACTTCTTCGATCGATTTCGCTGGCACCTCGACGAACGGCCGACGGGCAATCCTGAGGAAATCAACCCAGAGGTACTCGGCTACATCTTCGAACGGTACGTCAACCGTTCGGAGGACGGCGGGGACAGTGAAGGGGCCTACTACACGAAGGAAGACTTGACGGGGTACATGGCGGGGATGACGCTTCCGCCGCTTTTCATCGACAGGATGATCGAAGCCACGTCCCTGAACCCTTGGGATCTCCTGGCCGCAGACCCCCAGAGCTACATTCCGAGGGGACTTCGGTACGGCTTAGAGGACCCACTCCCGACAGAGGTGGCCGAAGCCGACCGCGACAAGACGGACCTCCTCGAGCAGCTCGGAGAAGCAAACGTTTCCCTCCCGGGAGAACGCTGGCGCGAGGTTGTCGATCGTCGGGAACATCACGCTTGGCTTTCCAACCACCTAGCCAGCGGCGTGGTGCGGTCGGCGAACGACGCCGCCACACTCAACCTTGATCTACAAGCTCTCGCCGTCGACTGGTTGTCTACCCTGCCTTCGCCCATGGACGTGGCAATGGCGTACACAATCCTGATCGGCTTGAAGGTGCTGGACCCCACCTGTGGGTCGGGCGCATTTCTCTTTGCGGCGCTCGATGTTCTGGACGAACTCTACGAGGCCGTCCTGGTCCGCGAGAGCACCTGGTCGAAGCAGACAAGGACACGGACGACAAGGCCCTCAAAGGAGTTCTTGAAGAAGTACGACGCCATCCCTCGCGGCCGTTCTTTGTCCTCAAGACAATCGTCCTGTCGAACTTGTACGGGGTGGACCTCGTGGAGGAGGCAACCGAAATTGCCCGTCTCCGTCTCTTCTTAGCGCTTGTGTCTCGGCTTCAAAGTCGCAACGAACTGGAGCCACTGCCCGACCTCGATATGAACATCCTCCCGGGCAACGCTCTTGTGGTGAGCGCTTCGATCGAAGACATCTCTGCCCACTTTGGCTCGAACATTCTTGCTTCCGTTGAGGTGACAGACATTGTAAAGGAGGCCGAGAGTACGGCAAAGATCTACCGCCTCTTCGTCAACGCCCAGCGCGAAGCGAAGTCCGGACGTCAGATTGAGCGGCTTAAGGCCAAAGCACAGGAACATAGAGGGGCCCTTCGCGACCAACTCAACGCCCTCCACAGTCCTAAAGGTCCCAAGGACGGGGGCTTTGAGGAGTGGAAGCGTACCCACCGGCCGTTTCACTGGTTTGTCGAGTTCCCCGAAGTGATGCTTACTGGCGGATTCGATGTAGCGATCGGAAACCCCCCCTACGTCAAGCGCAGCACGCGTGGTTATGAGTTCTCCGGCTTCGTCACCGATGAAGCCCCCGACATCTTCGCTCCATGCATGGAGAGAGCGGCCAGGCTGTTAAAGCAGGACGGGCGCTTCTCATTCGTTGTTCCTATCGCCCTCGGGTTCGCAGGGAAGTACCAGACCGCGGTGGACGTACTGACGGAGCTCCTGCCAAGTCGATGGATTAGCACTTACTCCAGAAACCCGGCGGCGCTGTTCTCGGCAGGCGTCGGGGTGCGGTCGATGGTAGTGATCGCCCACCGCGGGGGCACGAAGACCCTCGCAACCACTGATCTTCGTCGCTGGAGAGAGGAAGCCAGGCCAGCCCTCTTTGATCTAAACCGGTACTGCAGGGTGCCTGCCTTCGCACCGCACTGGCCGCGGCTTGGCACCGAGGATCTCGGGCGGCTATATGAAGCACTGGCTAGTTCCGGTATGACTATCGCGATGTCGTTGCGCGGCGGGGCCAATACGAAGTGGGCTTCAAGAAGACGGCGCTCTACTACATCACGGCCTACTTGGATGAACCCCCAGCCTGGATGCCCGATGGAACCCGCTTCCCTCAAAATGTCGCGGTCATCACGTTCGACTCTGTCCAGCACCGAAACGCCGCATTCCTGCTCTTGGCTGGCCGGCTGGGATTCTGGTGGTGGAGCGTCAACGGTGACGACTTCAACGTCCCGGCAGGGTCCCTAACCTCTCTCCCAATTTCTCCGGTGCAGCTCGAACCCATTTCTGCTCAGCTTGGAACGCTGGCTACTCAACTCAGGCAGGAGCAACCGAAGCACCCTGCAGTCACGAAGTACGCGGGCAAGGAGATCGGCAACTACGACATGAGCCGGTGTCGCCACATCACCGACGAAGCGGACCGTCTCGTACTCGACGTCTTGGGTCTCGGCGACCTTTGGCCCGCAGTACTTCTCGCTGACGACCATTTGCTCAAAGTCACGGGAGAAAGACCCGGCACGGAGCGTGAGTGGCCGTTTCCTTGGAAGCCCGGAGAGTAATAGGAAACCCGGGGTCGCATCGGAGTGGTAGGCCGCGCTATCTCCATTTGATGAACCTCCAACCGTAGTCAGCGCCAGCTCATCATTGATTCACATGTAAGCCCTTTAGCAGACTCCCCAATACTTCCGCCGCCTGGTGGTCCAGTGCCGGCAAGGTGTGCGAATAGATATTCAGTGTCGTCGCGCCGGTCTCGATGCCCCAGCCGCGTCGAGATGGTGGCAATCGGAGTCCCCGCCGCTCCGAGGCTTGTCGCGACGAAATGCCGAAGATCGTGAAGTCGGATCCCTTTGATCCCGAGCTCACGGCAGAGCTTGTTGAACCGGTTGGTGGCGACGTCAGGGCGCCACGGGACGCTCGCGTCGAGCTCAGTCGAAAAGAGCAGGGACTCCCTTGTGATCTTGGCATCCGCTGGTCGCCGCTCGATCCTCCCAACGCTGCCGGTGCTCCTCGAGCACCGCGACAGTGCCAGCGTCGAGGATCACTCGGCGTCCTTGATGGGTCTTCGTGTTCTTCTCTTCGATCCCGGACTTGGACTGCCCGATGGATCGAGCGATGGTCAGGGTGGCCCGCCCGTCCACACCCGGTTCGATGTCCCGCCACCGCAAGGCCAAAGCTTCGCTCCGCCGGCAGCCCGTGGCGGCCAAAAGCCGTAGGAACACGCCGAAATCGCGGTCCCAGTCCATGGCCTCGCGGAGGAAGCCTCAGCACCTCGTCGGTGGAGGGCGGGACGATCTCCTTGTGAACATTCCTCGGCGGGGTGGCGTCCTCCGCCGGGTTGACCGCCAGCATTCCCCACCGCTTGGCCTAGGCCAGCGATTGCCGCATTACTCCATGGCACTGCCGCACGGTCGCTGGCGAGAGTGACCTTCCATTTTTCCCGCCGGACCGGAGTAAGCCGGCGTATAGGCGGTCGAGGTCTGCCGTCCGCAGCCGGTTGATCTTCATCGAGCCGACGGCCCTCGAGAGATACCGCTCGATCACCCACCGGTAGCCGTCGTGGGTGCGGGGGTCGAGCTGGTGCTCCTTGAGCTCGAGCCAGCGATCGAAGAGCTCGTCGAACGTGACTGGCGCCGGAGTTTGCGACTCGTCCCTCGCTGACCTCGGTGACGAGCTTCGCCAGGGCCCGCTTGGCCTCTCTCTTCTTCCCTTTGACGGTCCGCTCCACGTACCGCTTGCGGCTCGTGACCGGGTCCCGTCCGACGTACGCCTTGATCCGCCAGGAGCCGGCCCCTCGCTGCCGCATCGAGCCCACGCCCACACCTCCTCAGACCGCCTCCCCGAAATAAAGGGAGGGCCAATGGAGGGCCAATTTAGATCAGGCAGATCGATCTCCGCTCAGGAATCACCTCTGAGCTGGGACTTCTTGCGCGCTCGGAGGGATTCGAACCCCCAACCTTCTGATCCGTAGTCAGATGCTCTAGTCCGTTGAGCTACGAGCGCTGGGTCCGCACCTAGCCATTGCCGATCGGGACCGACCTCCAGCTGGCGGGCCACCACTGTACCCGTGCCGGTGAGCCGGGCCCGTGGGGCGTCTCGAGACAGTGGCCCCGGGTCCGGCCCGAACGTCACAGGCGCCCGAGCCGCCCGAAACCGGCGAGGAAGTGTCCCGCCAGCGACGAAGACCCCGGCCGCCGGTAGGTTTGAGCGCAGTGACCGGCGCCGGCGACTCCTATGACCTCGAGTTGGCCGCTGCCGCCCTGCGTGCCGACCACCAGGACATCGAGATCCTGCTCACGGTCATGGTCGATCACCTCTCCGACGTGCTCGGCCCCCGGCTCCGGGTCCAACGGACAGGAGGTCGCTTCCGCAAGCCCAGTCGTATCCGTTCGGTTGCCGTCACCCTGGGCGACGACGAGTTCGCTGCCGAGGTGGACGGATCGGCGGTGCAATGCACCGTGAGCCACACGTCGGCGGGTATCCGGATCCGCAGCGAAAAGGTGGACATCGACACCTGGCTGGGTCGCCTGCTGACCGCGCTCCAGTCCGAAGCCCGCTCGAGCCAGGCGGTCCGCCAGGCCCTCGAAGGAATCATCATCGGAGGGGGAGGTACGACATGAGCCCTCGTCACCGGGGTTCGGACCAGCCGGACCCGAGCGAGCCCGAGGACCTGGCGGCGACCGGGCCCGCCGAGAGCGCCGGAGGCGGGGAGCAGCAGGACGGCGGGCCCCCGGCCGACCTCCCCGAGGACCTTCCCGAAGGTGCCAGCCGCCGGCTCCGCGAGCTCGAGCAGGGGCTCTTCACTTCCGACCTGTCGGTCAACGAGTTCCTCCTGATCAAGGAGGTCGGCTTCCACCCGCTCGGATTCGTGATGGGCTCGTCGATCTACCACACCGGCATCCAGACCCGACGCTGGGGCCAGAGCCAGGAGCTGACCAAGCTCACCGAGGCGATGTACAACGCCCGGGAGCTGGCCATGACCCGCATGGAGGAAGAGGCCGAGGAGCTCGGCGCCGACGGCGTCGTGGGAGTCCGCCTGGACGTCAACTACTACGAGTGGGGCAAGGACGCCGCCGAGTTCATCGCGCTCGGGACGGCGGTCAAGGCCGAGAACGGCATCAGCTACAAGAACCTGCTGGGGAAGCCCTTCACCTCCGACCTCTCCGGCCAGGACTTCTGGACCATCATGCAGACCGGTCACGTCCCCCAGGGTCTGGTCATGGGCACCTGCGTGTTCCACATCGCCCACCGCGGCCTCGGCCAGACCCTCGGCTCGGTGGGCCAGAACGTCGAGCTGCCCAACTTCACCCAGGCCCTCTACGAAGCCAGGGAGCTGGCCATGACCCGTATGCAGGACGAGGCCAACCAGCTCCAGGCCACCGGCATCGTCGGGGTCCGGCTCGAAGAGAAGTCCCATCAATGGGGCAGCCACACCATCGAGTTCCTCTCCCTCGGCACGGCGGTGACCAAGACCACCGACGAGGTGACGCTCCCCCGGCCGACGACGATCATCTCGCTCGACAATTGACGACCCCCGACCCTGCCGCGACCCCCGATCCGACTGCGACCCCCGAACCGGCTGCGGCAGGGGCAGGCGAGGACCTCCCCGAAGCGGCCGACCGACGCATGGCCGAGGGGTCGTTCACCTCCGGTCTCACCGTCCCCGACTTCGCCGCATCGCTCCACCTCGGCCTCGAGCCCGTCGCCTTCGTCCAGGGGTTCAGCGTCATGCAGTGGCGCTGGTACCGGACGGGCGGCCCCTTCGGGCCCAATCCCTTCACCATGTCGGGGGCCCCGGCGTGGAGCGGCGGACGCGGCTGGAGCGAGCAGTGGAGCTGCCCTCACGGCTACGGCATGCTCAGCGCCGAGCACCGCGCCTACGGCCTCAACTACGAGGAGACCTGGGTCGAGGAGGCCTGGACCCGGGGGATCACCACCGCGCTCGGCCGGATGGTCGAGGAGGCGGCGACGGCCGGGGCCCACGGGATCGTGGGCGTGCTCGACTCGACGGCCTCGCTCGGCGACATGGGCGTGCTCGAGTTCCGGGCCCAGGGAACGGCGGTGCGGGTCGCCGGGTCCCCGGGACCTCCGGGTGAGCCGTGGAGCACCTACCTGGCCGGTGAACGCCTGACCAAGCTCATCGAGGCCGGGTACGCGCCGGTGTCGGTCGCCGTGGCCATGGCCTCGGTGCGGGTCCTCGCCAACTGCATCACCCAGTACCTGGCACAGGGCGCCCCGGGCATGTACGGGTCGGGGCGGCCCACGACCGAGGTCGAACAGACCGCCCGCGGCCACATGGCGGTGCGCGACCTGGCCCGCCGGTCGATCCGTGCCGCCGTCGGCCCCGACTCGCTGCATGCCGCGACCCTGTCGGCCACGACGGCCGACCTCGGCGAGGGCGACGCCGAGCTCCAGTGCGTCATCCGCGGCAACCGGGTCCGCCGGTTCAAGGCCTTCGACCCCGTCCCGCCGCCGGTGCCCACGGTACGGCTGTCGTGAGCGCCTCGGGCCGAGGACCGGCGCGCTCCGCCGGGGCGCCGACGGGCCGTCCGCCAGCGGGTCGTCCGCCAGCGGGCCGTCCGGGCGCGGTTCGTCCCGGCCCGGGTCGCCGGGGGCCGGACTGCCCGTCCAGCCCGTTCCCGATGCCCGGGCCGAGCTCCGCCAGGCCGTGGAGGCCCTCGGCCGGACGCCGGCGGCGGGCCACGGGAGAGCCGTCACCTCCGACCTCTCGCTCGACGAGGAGCTCATGCTGCACTCGGTCGGGTGGGAACCGGTCGAACTGGTGAACGGCGTGTCCGTGCACTCGGTGGCCCCGATGGTGTGGAGCTGGGGCCAGGGCGAGATCGTGAGCGCCTCCGAGGCCGCCAACCGGTCCTTTGTGGCGGCGACCGAGCGACTCGGCCGCCAGGCCCGCGAGTCGGGCGGGCACGGGGTGGTCGGGGTCCACGTCGAGCGGACGATCGCCCGCCACGAGATCGGCGTGGCCCTGGTCGGCACGGCCGTGCGCCCGGTCAAGGACCGGGGACGACCGCCGGCGGTCCCCTTCCTGTCGGACCTCTCGGGACGGGACTTCGCCCTGTTGCACGCCGCCGGGTGGGCGCCGGTCGGGGTCGCCTCGGGGAGCAGCTTCGTCTTCGCCCCCCGGCGCAAGGTGGGGGCGGTCATGAAGCAGGCCGGCCAGAACCTCGAGCTCGCCAACTACACCGAGGCCATGTACTCGGCGCGAGCCGCCGCCATGACCACGCATGCAGGAGGCGGCCCTCGCCCTCGGGGGCACCGGGGTCGTCGAGGTGAAGGTCTCCGAGGGACCGATGACCTTCGCCCATCACGCCGTCGGCTTCAGCGCCTACGGCACGGTGGTGGTGTCGACCGGCGAGCACCGCCACCCGGGAGTCCGGGTGGTCCTGTCCATGGACGACGAGGTCCGCACCTTCGAGGCGGCGTCGCTTCGCCGTAGGCTCGGCTGAGTGCCGACCGACGCACCCCTCCACGGCATCCGCATCCTCGAATGCTCGGCCCTCGGGCCGGCGGCCATCACCATGCCGCTGGTCGACCTCGGGGCCGAGGTCATCAAGGTCGAGCCGCCCGCGGGCGACTACATCCGCGAGATGACCTGGCCCATCGTCGAGGGCGTCTCCCTCATGCACCTCCACGTGAACCGGGGCAAGCGGAGCATCGTGATGGACCTGCGCAGCGAGGAGGACGTCGCCACCTTCAAGGAGCTGGCCCGGGTGTCCGACGTGGTGGTCGAGGCCATGCGGCCCGGCGGTCTCGCCCGCCGCGGCGTCGGCTACGACGACCTCCGCACGCTCAACCCGAAGCTCGTCTTCTGCACCCTGTCGGGCTACGGCATGACCGGCCCCTACCGCGACCTGCCGGCCCACGGGATCGCCTTCGACACCTGGGCGGGCATCGTGACCCCTCAGGTCAACGACGAGGGCTTCGCCTACCTCCCCGAGCACGCCTCCATCGGGATCCACGCCGGCCCGCTCTTCGGCGCGCTCGGCATCCTGGCCGCGGTCATCCGGGCCCGCCGGACCGGCGAGGGCTCCTTCCTCGAGCTCGCCCAGTCCGACGCGGCCGCCGCCATGGACTGGTACCGCAGCGAGACCTGGAAGGCCTACGAGCGTCCCGAGTCCGAGGTCACCGGCAACAAGGCCGACGGCTACGAGCGGCGCGAGCCGGGCACGGCCGGCATGGTCGAGGGCGTCCGCTACCAGGTCTACGAGGCCAAGGACGGCCGCTACGTCCTGTTCATGGCCTCCGAGCAGGCCTTCTGGAAGAACTTCTGCGCGGCGGTGGGCCGGATGGACCTGTTCGAGCGGTGGCCGGGGTCGAAGTTCGCCGACCACGCCCGCAACAACACCGAGCTGCGCACCGAGCTCCGCTCCATCTTCTCGACCCGCACCGCCGAGGAGTGGATCGACTTCGGGGTGACGGCCAACTTCCCGGTGAGCCCGGTCAACTCCCCGAAGACCATCGCCGAGGACCCCCAGTTCCACGACCGGTTCGAGTGGTTCCCCCGGGAGCGCCTGGGCGCCGAGCAGCTGCCCACCCCCATCAAGTTCGTCGGCGAGGACCTGCCGGTCCCCGAGCACGCCCCGACCGTCGGCGAGCACACCGAGGACGTGCTGCGCGACGTGCTCGGCTGGGACGA
Source organism: uncultured Acidimicrobiales bacterium (assembly GCA_963764555.1). GTDB lineage: Bacteria > Actinomycetota > Acidimicrobiia > Acidimicrobiales > RAAP-2 > Bog-756. The sequence continues at coordinate 801,219 of CAVXSW010000005.1, read as the reverse complement.
CGATCGGATCGCCGGGTCGCGCGCCCGCGGCGGGCTGGGCGCCCCGTCGGCGTAGCCGGCCCCCCCGATGGTGCGGGTCCTCGGGCCGGCACCGTCCCCGGCGGGTCGATCCGGCCCGGCGGTAGGATCCGGCGGTGACCACGGTCAAGACGCGGGTGCCGGCCGTCGAGGGCTGGTTCATCCTCGACGAGCAGGCCCCGGCGCTGCTCGGGAGCCGGTGCACGGCGTGCGGCAACGTCGCCTTCCCCCGGGAGACCGACCTTCTGCCGCAACCCGGCGTGCTCGGGCACCGAGTTCGCCGAGACGGAGCTCAGCCGGACCGGCACGATCTGGTCCTACACCGACGCCCGCTACCAGCCGCCGGATCCCTACCGCGCCGCCGACCCCTACGTCCCCTTCGCCATCGCCGCCGTCGAGCTCGCCGCCGAGCAGATGGTGGTGATGGGCCAGGTGGTCGCCGGGGTCGGGGTCGACCAGCTCCGGATCGGCCAGACCGTCGAGCTCGTGCTCGACACCCTCTACGAGGACGACGAGCACGAGTACATGGTGTGGAAGTGGCGCCCGTCGGAGGACCCGGCCGGGGCGGTCGGAATGGTCGGGGACGCCACAGGACGCCGGGACCAGGCCGGTGCTTGACGACCGCCGGGTGGCGGTCCTCGGGGCGGGGATGCACCCCTGGGGCAAGTGGGGCCGCAACTTCGTCGAGTACGGGCTGGCCGCCGCCCGGGGCGCCCTGGAGGACGCCGGCCTCGCCTGGACCGACGTCCAGTACGTGGCGGGGGCGGACACCATCCGCAACGGCTATCCCGGCTTCGTGGCCGGGGCGACCTTCGCCCAGGCCCTCGGGTGGAGCGGCGCCCGGGTGTCGTCGGCCTACGCCGCCTGCGCCTCGGGGGCCCAGGCCATCGCCAACGCCCGGGCCCAGATCCTCGCCGGCCTGTGCGACGTGGCGCTGGTGGTCGGGGCCGACACCACGCCCAAGGGCTTCTTCGCCCCGGTCGGCGGGGAGCGGCAGGACGACCCCGACTGGCTGCGGTTCCACCTCCTCGGTGCGACCAATCCCACCTACTTCGCCCTCTACGCCCGACGGCGCATGGAGCTGTTCGGCGCCACCGAGGACGACTTCGCCGCCGTCAAGGTCAAGAACGCCCGTCACGGGCTCGCCAACCCCAACGCCCGCTACCGCAAGGAGGTCACCGCCGAGGAGGTGCTCGGCTCCCCGATGGTGGCCGACCCGCTCCGCCTGCTCGAGATCTGCGCCACCTCCGACGGCGGGCGCCGCCCTCGTCCTCACCTCCACGGCCTTCGCCCGGCGTCACGCCGGCGGCGCCACAGGAGGTCGGGGAGCGCCGCCCAGGTCACCATCGACGCCGTCTCCACGGTGACCCCCCGCTTCCCCCAGACCGTCATCGAGATGCCCAACTTCTCGACCGACTCGGCGGCGGCCGTCGCCTCGGTGGGCCCGACCTTCAAGCAGTCGGTGGCCCAGGCCGCCTACGAGGAGGCCGGCATCGGCCCCGAGGACCTCGACCTGGCCGAGGTCTACGACCTCTCGTCCGCCCTCGAGCTCGACTGGTACGAGGACATCGGGCTGTGCAAGGAGGGGGAGGCCGAGCGGCTGCTCCGCGACGGCGACACCGCCGTCGGCGGCCGCATCCCGGTCAACCCGAGCGGGGGGCTGTCCTGCTTCGGCGAGGCCATCCCGGCCCAGGCCATCGCCCAGGTGTGCGAGATCGTCTGGCAGCTCCGGGGCCAGGCCTCGGGCCGCCAGGTCGAAGGGGCCCGGGTGGGCGTCACCGCCAACCAGGGCCTGTTCGGCCACGGCTCCTCGGTGGTCGTCTCGCGCTAGCTCGGGACCTCAGCCCGCTCTCACCCGTCGACTTATCGGCGGTGAGCGACCTGGTAGACGTTGCCGAACCGGTCGCCGAACGTCGCCCGCCGGTCCCCGTAGGGGGTGTCGAAGGGCTCTTCGATGCTGTCCGAGCCGGCCCGCACGGCTCGCCGATGGACGGCGTCGGCGTCGTCGACGTAGACGTAGAGGAAGGCGGGAAAGCGACCCCGTTCGGCACTGGAGCCGACCAGCACGACGGAGTCGCCGATGCGGACGTCGGTGGGACGGCCCGGCTCGATCTCCCCGGTGGCGTCGAAGACCGACTTCAAGAAGGCCACCGTCTCGTCGACGTCGTCGACGAAGATCCGCGGCGTCACGGTGCGGTAGGGGGCGGGCGGCCGTCCGCTGGCCACCGAGCCAGTCTGCCATCCGTCGGCCGATCGGATCGGCTTCGGGTATCTATTCGTTGACGAGGACGATCTTCCCGAACTTCCCACCGGCGGCGAACCGCTCGTAGCCCTCGGCGGCCCGGGCCATGGGAATGCGCTCGGCGACCGGGACCGTCACCCGTGCCGCCGGCCAGCAGCGGCAGGACGTGGTCGGCGACGGCGCTGCGCCACGGCCGCCTTCTCCTCGGTGCTGCGGGCCCGCAGCGTCGAGCCGCCGATGCTGGCGCGCTTCCCCATCAGGGCCAACAGGTCGAGCTCGAGCTTGGCCCCGGCACCCACCCCGATCACGACCACCCGGGCGCCGGTGGCGAGGTGGGCCAGGACGCCGGCGACCCCGGGGGCGCCGACCAGCTCGAGCGAGACGTCGTAGGGGCCGTGGTCGCCGAGCTCGCCGGGCTGTTCGGGGTCGACCACCGCGTCGGCACCGAGCGCGGCCACCCGCTGGCGCGCGTCGGACGAGCGGACGGAGGCCACCACGTGGGCCCCGGCGGCGTGGGCCAGCTGCACGGCGGCCGTCCCGACCCCGCCGGCCGCGCCCGAGACGAGGACCCGCTCGCCGGCGGCGAGCCCCGCCCGGGTGAACAGGGCGTCGTGGGCGGTGGAGAAGGCCTCGGGGAACCCGCCGGCCTGCTCCCAGGGGATGCCGGTCGGGCACGGGCAGCAACGCGCTCTCGGGGACGGCGATGAGCTCGGCCTGGGCCCCGCCGCCGGCGATGGCCATGACCCGGTCGCCGACCGAGGTGCGCGTGGTCTCCGGACCGAGGGCCCGGACCTCGCCGGCGAACTCGAGCCCGGGGATGTCCGGCGGGCCAGCCGGGGGGTGCCGGGTAGTGGCCCCGGCGCTGCATGAGATCGGCGGCGTTGATCCCGGCCGCCGCCACCGACACGAGCACTTCGCCCGGGCCCGGCTCGGGGTCGGGGTGCTCGCGCCACTCGAGGTCCCCGTCGACGAGGGTCACGGCCATCATCGGGACCCACCGTAGACGGGAGCCGGGCTGCAGAGCCCCTCGACGACTCGATGGAACCCAGGGATCGGGTTCGGCCACCGGTAGGCTTGCCCGAGGAGGTTCGTGGCGATGGCAGCCCAGCCGGCAACAGAGGGATCCAGTTCCGGCTCGACATCCCTCACCGTCGAAAGGCCCAGCGGGTCTCTCACCGTCGACGGCGAGCTCGGCCACCCGACGGCCGGGGCGGTCCTGCACCGGGTGCTGGCCTGCCTCGGCCCGCACCTTCCTCCTCAACGACCTGGACGGCGAGCCCGAGAGCGACCGTGCGCCGGACTGGTGCGAGACGGTCGACTCGTCGAACATCCGTCCCGAGGCCCCGCCCGCTGTGGGCCGAGACGGCGAGGGGTGCGCCCGACCAGGCCCGCCGTCGCCCGACCGAGACCGAGCGGATCCACCAGAGCCGGATCGCCATGCGGCGCATCCGCTCCAACCTGCGCACCTTCCGGCTGGCGCTCGACCCGAGCTGGGGCACCGCCCTGCGGGCCGAGCTGGCCTGGTACGGCCGCTGCCTCGGGGGGTCCCGCGACCTGCACATCATCCGGGACCTGGTGGCGTCCAAGGGTCCGGGGGTCATCGACCCCTACGACGTGCTCCGGATCCAGGCGGTCGTCTCGACCCGCCTCGACGACGCCATGGCCGCCATCGCCGCCCACCGGAACGGGGCGCGCCGCTTCCAGCTGACCGAGCAGATGATGATCCTCTGGGAGGGACCCGAGCTTCAAGCCCGAGGCGGAGCGGCCGGCCGCAGAGGTCCTGCCCGGCCATGCTCGACCGGTCGTGGCGCGAGCCTGCGCGGCGCCGGCGCGGCGGTGCCGCAAGGAGGCCAGCGAGGACAACCTCCACACCCTGCGCATCCGGCTGAAGGACCTGCGCTACGGCTGCGAGACGGTCGCCCTCATCGACGGCGGACCCGGCCCGCGAGCACCGCCCGGGCCGCCGAGCGCCTGCAGATCAAGCTCGGCGACCACCTCGACGCCGGCTACTCGATCGCCTGGTTCGAGGACCTGGCCCGCCAGCAACCCGAACTGGCCGAGCCGCTCGCGCCGCCTGGTCCGGGTCCAGCGCGACGCCGCGGCCGCCACCCGCAAGGGGTGGAAGCGTGAGCTCAAAGAAGTCGAGCGCCGCTGGCGCCGTTGGCATCCTGACGCCTGGCGGCTGGCGCCAGCTGGCCCGCCTGACGCCTGGCGGCTGACAGGAGAGCCGGGCCCGGTCTAGCGGGGCGGAGCCGCCTCGCCGGGCGGGCTCCGAGCCTCGTTGACCCCGATGTGGTCGACCGCCCACAGCTTCACCCCGCCCACGATGCCGGCCGTGTTGTCCACGATGGTGATGTCGTCGGCCAGGTGGTGCCGGTGGACCCGGCGTGAGTTCCCGCCGCCGATGTAGAGGTGGTCGAAGAACAGCAGCGCCCGCAGCACGGTGATGGCCTTGTGCACCCGCTTGTTCCAGCGCTCCTCGCCGATCTCCTTGCGGGTCGCCTCCCCCAGCTGCTCGTTGTAGGTCTCGCCCTTCCGGAAGGGCTGGTGGGCGATCTCGAGGTGGGGCATGAGCTGGCCCCGGTAGAAGAGCCCGGTGCCGAACCCGGTGCCGAGGGTGATGACGAGCTCGAGGCCCTGACCGCTCACGACGGCCGCTCCCTGGATGTCGGCGTCGTTGGCCACCTTGGTCGGGAGGGCGAACGCCTGGGTCAGCGCGCTGGCGAGGTCGAACCCCGACCACAGCTCGAACAGGTCCGGGTCGACGGCGCTGCCCGGGCCCGTGCTTGGTCGAGAAGTGCGGGGCCGACAGGACGTGGCCGTCCCGCACCATGCCCGGAAACCCGACCGAGGCCCGCTCGGCCTTGGGCAGGGGGGCCACCAGCTTGGTCAGCGTCCCGACCAGCGCCTCGGGCGGCATCGGGTAGGTGGTCGGCACCTTGACCCGGTCGGCGACCATGGCGGCGTCGGCGTCGAGCACCGAGGCCTTGAGGCCGGTCCCCCCGATGTCGATCGCCGAGGGTCAGCGGCCGGCGGGGTTCACGCCGGAACGCTCCGACACCCGGTTCGGATCCGCCATCGTTCCGCCGCAGAGCCGGCCGGCTCGTCGTCTGTCCATTCCTCACACGCTAGACACGGGACCACCGCCCGGGGTCGCACGCGCCGCGGGGTTGCCGGTAGCGTCCCCCTTCGTGATCGACCAACCCTGGTCGGGGGACGCCTGCTCGCTGGTCGACGCCTTCCGGGCCGGCGCCCTCAGCCCGATCGAGGCACTGGACGCCTCGGTGGCCGCCATCGACCAGTCCGGGCCTCAACGCCTTCAGCCACCTCGACATCGACGCCGCCCGGGCGGCGGCCGGGTCGGCCGACGTCTCCCTCCCCTTCGGCGGGGTCCCCATGGGCATCAAGGAGCTCGAGACCGTCGCCGGATGGCCCTACACCGAGGCCTCCCTCGTCTTCAAGGACCGCGTCGCCGAGCGCGACTCGACCCAGGTCGTCCGGCTGCGGGCGGCGGGGGCGGTGCTGGCCGGACAGACCACGGCGTCGGAGTTCGGCGGGATCAACTGCACCCACACCAAGCTGCACGGCACGACCCGCAACCCCTGGAACCCCGAGCGGACGCCGGGCGGGTCCTCGGGCGGCACCGGCCGCCGCCGTGGCCGGCGGCCTCGTGCCCATCGCCAGCGGCAGCGACGGAGGGGGCTCGATCCGCATCCCGGCCGGTTTCACCGGCCTGTTCGGCCTCAAGTCGACCTTCGGCCGCATCCCGAAGGGCCCCGACGCCCTGCAGCCGCCGCTCACCGTGGTGGTCGGCTGCCTGTCGCGCTCGGTGCGGGACACCGCCCGTTGGTTCGACGTCTGCAACGGCTTCGACGCCCGCGACACCCTGAGCCTGCCCCGGGTGGCGGGCTGGGAGGCGGGGCTCGACTCCTTCGACCTGGCCGGCAAGCGGGCCGTCGTCTCGATCGACCTCGGCTCGGCCATCGTCGAGCCGCAGGCCGCCGCCCTCCTGGTCGAGGCGGCGGAGGCCCTCATCTCCGCCGCCGGGCTGCGCCGGGTGGACGTCGTCGTCGAGTTCCCGCCGGTCGGGCTCGACTGGGCCATGTCGAACGTGGTCGGGCTGGCCGGCGAGCTCGGCGACCGCTACCCGGACTGCAACGACGACCTCATGCCCGAGATCCAGCTGGGCATGAACATCGCCACCCACAACTTCGACATGCAGCTCGGCGGGAGCGACCGAGATGTTCCGCATCGACGTCAACGAGCGCATGGCCGACCTCTTCGACCAGACCGACTTCGTCTTCTGTGCCACCAACCCCGACGTGGCCTTCCGAGCGGAGGGTCCCATGCCCACCAAGGTGGGCGATGTCGACCTCATCGCCGAGTACGGCCTCAACCGGGCCCTCGGCAACAACGGGGCCCTGACCATCCCGGCCAACCTCACCGGCAACCCGGCCGTTTCCATCCCGGCCGGAGCCGTCGACGGGCTGCCCGTCGGGCTGCAGGTCATCGGCCGCCACCACGAGGAACAGCTCCTGTTGGACCTCGCCCGCATCGCCGAGCGCGAGCGTCCCTGGCCCCTCGTGGCGCCCGGCTCACCCTCCTGAGGTCACCGAGACCCGTGCGGATCGACCTCTGGGTACCGACCGCCAGCCCGTTCGCCACCCCCGAGCTGCTGGCCGTGGTCGGCGGCCGAGGCCGACCAGCGCGGCGTCGGCACCATCTGGGTGGGCGAGCACGTGGTGCTGTTCGACGACTACCGGTCGGCCTACCCCTACGCCGAGGACGGGCGCATCCCGGTCCCCGCCGAGAGCGGCCTGCTCGAGCCGCTCACCACGCTCTCGTTCCTCGCCGCCCACACCGCCACCGCCCGGCTGGGCACGGCCATGGTGCTGCTCCCCCAGCGCAACCCGGTCTACACGGCCAAGGAGGTCGCCACCCTCGACTGGCTGTCCAACGGCCGGGTCGACTTCGGCGTCGGGGTCGGGTGGCTGGAGGAGGAGTTCGACGCGGTCAACGTGCCCTGGCCGCAGCGGGGACGCCGTACGGACGAGTACCTCGAGGTGCTCACGACCCTCTGGTGCGACGAGACCTCCACCTTCGAGGGCGAGTTCTACTCGCTCGCTCCCTGTTCGATGTGGCCGAAGCCGGTCCAGCGGCCGCACCCCCCGATCCACATCGGCGGCGAGAGCGACGCCGCCCTCGCCCGCGCCGCCCGGGCCGGCCAGGGATGGCACACCTTCAACCGGCGACCGGAGCAGTTGGCCGAGCCGCTCGGCCACCCTCGACGGCTGCTCGGCGAACACGGTCGCTCACGTCGAGACCTGACCATCACCGTGTGCCCCTACTTGCAGCCGCTCGACGCCGACATCGCCGCCCGCTACGCCGAGGCCGGCGCCGACGCGGTGGCCGCCCTGCTGCTGGCCTTCAGCGTCGACGACGTCCGACGGGGGTTGGACGGCCTCCAGCCGGTCTTCGACCGCGCCGCCGCCACCGCCTGAGCCGCCACCGCCTGAGGCCGGGGCCGCCTGAGGCCGGGGCCGCCTGAGGCCGCCTGAGGTCCCGCCGGAGCTCGCCGCCGCCGGCCGCAGATCAGCCGCGCATCGACACCGGCAGCGACTCGAGGCCCCGGAGCACGACGTTGGTCTTGTAGGTCATCTCGTCGGCGGTCAGGGCGAGTCCCGGAGCCCGCTGCACCAGCGAGGTGAGCGCCACCTGGGTCTCCATCCGGGCCAGGGGCGCGCCCAGGCAGTGGTGGATCCCGAAGCCGAAGCCGAGGTGGGGGTTGGGGTTGCGGCCGATGTCGAATCGCTCGGGCTCGTCGAACTCGGCCTCGTCGTGGTTGGCCGAGCCCAGCAGCAGCATGGCGAAGTCGCCCGCTTCGAACTCGACGCCGCCGAACTCGCAGTCCTCGAGGAGGGCCCGCCCGGTGAGCTGCACCGGGGACACGTACCGGAGCATCTCCTCGACGGCCGTACGGCTGATGTCGGGATCGTTGCGGAACCGCTCCCACTGGTCGGGGTGCTCGCAGCATGGCCAGCACACCGCCCCCGATGAGGTTGACCGTGGTCTCGTGGCCGGCCACCAGCAACAGGATGCAGGTGGCGAGCAGCTCGCCCTCGCTCAGCACCGTGCCCGCCGTCCTCGGCCGGCCACCAGCCCGCTCAACAGGTCGTCTCCCGGAGCCCGCCGCCGTTCGGCCAGCAGCTCGAAGAAGTACTGCGAGAACTGGAGGATCGCCTCACCGCGGGCCTCGATGACCTCGGCGGTGAGGAGGAAGTCGGGGTCGAGGCCGCGGGCGAGCGCGCCCGACCACGCCTTGAACCGATCGTGGTCCTCGTGGGGGACCCCGAGCAGGTCGCAGATGACCCGCACCGGCAGCGGATAGGCGAACGCCTCCACGAGGTCGACCTCCCCGGCCTCGACGGCGGCGTCGAGGAGCTGGTCGACCACCTGCTGGGTGCGGGGCCGCAGCGACTCGACCACCCGCGGGGTGAACGCCTTGGACACCAGGCCCGCGCAGCCGGGTGTGATCGGGCGGGTCCCGGAACAGGAAGGGGCGCAGCTCGAGCATGGCCGCCGCCACGGCATCGTCCTCGTCGACGGGCGTGCGGAAGCCCTCGGGCATCCGGTCGGTCGCCACGTTGAGGCTGTCGGACTGGCCCGGCGGTCCCGGAGCACGGCCAGGCAGTCGGCGTGGCGGGCGAGCACCCAAAAGCCGAGCTCGTTCCGGTGGACGGGCGCCCGCCGGCGCAGCTCGGCGTAGAGGGGGAAGGGATCGCTCGACCAGTTGGGATCCAAGGGGTCGAAGACGGGACGGGCCGAGGCCGGATCGGTGAGGGAGGAGCTCACCCCGTCGATCGTACCGAGGGTCCGAGGCCGTTCGTCCCGGCACCGGTCCCCCGGCCGGCGGCCGTGCCCGCCCGCGCCCGCAACCCGGGATCGGCGTACCAGGGTCGCAGGGCCAGGCGGGCGGGAGGCAGGTCCCCGTAGACCAGCACCGCCCGGCCCGGCGGCACCCGGCGCAGCGCGTCGGGCGGGGCCAGTCTCCTCGCCGAGTGGGCGCGGGTGGTGCTCGGCCCGGACCGGCCGCCCGTCGTCGTGGACCGGGTCAGCACCTCCTCGTCCCCGATCAGCCGGCTGGCGTACTCCAGCGTCTCCGGATCCGAGATGCCCGACAGGAAGAGCTTGGCCCGGTGGTTGTTGACCACCGTCGTTGCCCGCGGTCCGTAACGGGCGGTGATCTGGGCGAGGTCGTGCCACACCGTCACCAGCTGCACGCCGTGGCCGGCGGCGGTGGCGGCCAAGGCGTCGAGGTCGGCGAGCGGCGCGATGTTGGCCGCCTCGTCGAGGACGACCAGCAACGGCGGTTCGAGCGGGCGGCGCATCCGGGTGACCCGGTCGTAGACGTGCTCGACGATCTGGCGGAGCAGGGCCACGAACAGCGGGGTGAGCCGGCGCTGGTCGTGAGCGGGGGCACAGAGGTAGAGCGTGTTGGACCCGGCGACCAGCCGGGCGGGATCGAAGCAGGACGGACCGGCGGCGGGCGGGCCCGGCGCGGGATCGGCGAACGGCTCGAGCACGGTCTCGACCGTCGTGTAGATCGAGCTCCGCTGGCGCTCCTCCTTGCCGAACGAGGACCGCGCCGCGTGCTCGGCCTCGGGGATGCCGGCCGAGGCCAGCAGGTCGAGGACCTCGGACTCCTCCTCGGTGGCGACCCAGCGGACCACGTCGTCCATGGCGAGCCGGCCGACGGCCGCGGCGAACAGCAGCGGGGCGAGCATGCGGGTGGCGGTGGCGTACCAGAAGTCACCGTCCTGCACCGGACCGGCGTTCGTCTTGACCACCTCGGTCATGGCCGCCGCCGCCCTGCCGGGCGCCCGGCCAGGTCCGGGCGGCGGGCAGGGGCGACCAGAACACCGACTCGAGCCCCGTCGAGCCGGTCGGATCGAAGCAGTGGACCGCGCCGACGGAACGCCGGTAGGCGATGGTGTGCTCGAACAGGTCGGTCTTCACGCTGGCGGCCAGCACCGGTCCTTCCCAGCCGAGCACGGCCGGGATGGCGAAACCCGACGTCTTGTGGGATTGGGTCGGCCCGAAGACGATGACGGACTGGGCCCGCTCGCCGGCCACCGTCCGCCGCCCCATCCGGCCGAGGACCAGACGGCCGCTGACCGACGAACCCCGAGCGCGACGGTCCGGCACCGCCAGGCGCCCGAGGTCGTGCGGGCGGGCCCACCGGGCCGACCGGTTCCGGTCGGCGCGCCCGGGCCGGCCACCGAGCCCGACGCCGCTCCCGCGGGCGGACAGGCCGACCGCAGCCAGAGCGACCATGCCGACGGCGATGCCGGCCCCCGACGCCGTGCTCACCCGGTCACCGGCCCCGAGCTCGCCCGGGTCACGGGCGCCGCGCCGAACGGGCACCCGGCCAGACTCGCCCGGTCACCGGTCCAGAGCTCGACCGGTCACCGGCAGCACCTTCCCCACCGAGCGAGGAGCATCGTCACCGGTCGTGCCGGACATGCCGTCGTCCACCATGGCCTGGTCGGTCTCGGTCAACCAGCGCTCGCCGACGGCCAGCTGGTGGTCGACCAGGAACGAGCGCCGCCCCACCTTCCAGACGGCCATGCCGCGGCGCAGCTGGCTCACCAGCTCGGCTTCGGTGTCGGTGAGGCCGAGCAGCTCGCGGGTCCGGCCCACCTCGCCGGGAGACTGGGCGTAGACGACCCGGGTCTCGGAGTCGGCCAGCAGCCCCTCGGCCAGGTTGACCTGTACCGAGCCCTCGTTGCCGACCCCCCGCAGGTCGGAGAGCCGGTGCAGGACGGCCATGTTCGCCACGCCGTGGGCCCGTGACAGCTTCCACGAGGTCTGCAGCCAGCGGGCCACGCCGAGGTTGGCGAGGATCGCCCAGGCCTCGTCGACCACCACGATGATCCGCCCGCGCTCCGACGACGACAGCGCGCTCTGCAGCCAGGCCGCGGCGCACGCCATCAGCACGCCGAGCGCCGGTGAGTGGTAGACGGCGGACAGGTCGAGCACGACCAGCGGCCCGTCCAGCCGGAGCCCGGGAGTGGTCGGTCCGTCGAACATGCCGCTCAGATCGCCGTGGACCAGCCGCCGGAGCTCCAGGGCGACGTCCCGTCCGTCCTCGAGGAGCAACGCCGGCGTGGTGCGGAGCGCGGCCGAGGCGCCGTCGTCGGGATCGAGCAGCGCGTCGACCACCAGCGGCAGGGTCGGCGCCGGCAGCCGTGAGCGTCGGGCGCGCCGGGTGGCTTCGGCGATGGCCGCGTCGACGGCCGCCCGTTCCCGCGGCAGGAGATCCCGCCCGAGACAGGCCACCGCCAGCGAGGAGGTGAGCGAGACCCGGCGCCGTTCGGTCTCGTCGGCCACCGACCCGGCGGCGAGCTCGCTGCCCGTCCCGCCGACGGGTTCGCCGGATGCCCCGTCGGTGCCGCCGGTGCCGCGGTGCCGCCGGTGTCGAGCGGGTTGAGGCGGACCGACCCGCCGGGCCGCAGGGCGACCGGGACCACCCCGCACGCCTCGGCGAGCGGGCCGTACTCGCCCTTCGGATCGACCACCCATGCACGCCGGCCGAAGACCAGCTGCCGCCAGAGGTAGGACTTCACGAAGGAGCTCTTGCCCCTCCCGATCTGCCCGATGACCACCATGTTGGGGTTGGTGACCACCCCGTTGCGGTAGAGGGCGAAGGGGTCGTACACGAACGAGCCCCCGAGGACGTCACGGCCGATGAGCACCCCTTCGTGCCCGAGCCCGGCCTCGGCGACGAGCGGGTAGGCACCGCAGAGGTGCCGGGTGGTGGCGACGTGGGCCGGCACCCGGGGACCGCGGCCCCGCTTCAGGGGGCTGGCCACCATCCCCGTCAGACCCTCACGACAGCCCGCGCCCGAGCGGCAGCGAGCAGGTGAAGGCGTCGTCCTGTTCGCCGTAGAGGAGCCGCAGCTCGATCCGGGCCTGGCCGGCGGCCTGCTCGGTCGCCGCCCGCGCCTCGGCCAGCTCGTCGGCGCTGTCGGCCGTCACGGTCACATAGCCCGAGAAGCGGTACTGGGCATGGCCGTCCGCCAGCTCGACATCCCGGTCCTCGACGCTCTGCCGCTCGCGGGTGTGCCGCGCCGTCACGAGGAACCCGCCCCGGCGGCGGAGCTCGCCGTCGGCCAGGTCCGCCGTGCGCGACTGGGCCACCTGCCGTGCGGCACGGCTCGGGCTGACCGGCTCCATGGTCACCGCGATCGATCGGCGGAGGGGCGAGAAGAAGAGCGGCCCGAGGAAGTCCGGGGTCACGTCGACCCGCGGCCACTCGGCGATCCAGTAGGTGGCGTGCCAGGTGCCGTCGACCCGCGTGCAGTCCCACCGCGGCTCGACCGCCATGGGCCAGGGCCAGGGCGGGCCACAGTCGGCATCCTCGGCGCACCGGCGCGCCGCCGGCCGGGCCGTGCCAGGGCCGTTCGTGTCAGGGGCGTTCGTCGCCAGAGCCGTCCGCGCCGGCACCGGGAGCCACCGCGCCGGCGAGGATCCTCGCCAGGGCACGCCGGCCCACCACACCCTCGACTTGCACCTCTGCGCCCTCGAGGGCCCGCTGCAACGAGAGCACCTCGCGGGCGAGCACCCGCCCGGTTCCCTGCGGGCCGCCCCCCGACGCCCGGATGGTCCGCGCCGAGCGGGCCGTGTGCAGGGACAGCGCCACCAGCATGCGGTGCTGGCGGGTGGACGGCGCCGCCTCGGCCATCAGGGCCCGGTACGACCGGCCGGGACCGGAATCGTCGCCGCCGACCGCTCGGGCGGCCCAGTACCGGCGCACCGCAGTCCCGTCGTCGGGCAGACAGGACTCGACCCATTGCAGCCGGTGCACCTCGGAGCCCTCGCGGGCGAGCGTCGAGAGCACCCGTGCCCATGCCGCCACCCGTGAGTCCTGGTCGGAAGGCCCGAGGAGGGCGAAGCTGTGGCCGGCCACCGCCAGCACGGCGGTGGCGGTGCGGGCCGGCCCGTCGAGCACCACCGCCATCTCCGGCGAGCGGCCATCCGGCCCGAGGGGCACGCCGGCGAGGGCGAGCCCGCCGAAGGGTCCCGGCGGCGAGGTTCCGCGCCGGTCCGACCGACCGGTCCTCGCGGTCCGGGCCCGGTCGTGCCGCGGCACGGGGTCTTCGACCCGGACCGGGGAGTCCCGTCGCCCGCCGGTCACCACCCGGTGCCCCCGACGGGGAGCCGGCGCGAGCTGGCGGCGGTCCCCCACCGAGCCGCTCCACGCCCAGCGCGCCACCAGCGGCAGCCACTCCTCGCCGGTGCGCCCCCGGATGGGCCAGAAGGCGAGCGCCAGTCCGAGGACCACGCTCAGCACGGCGAGCGCGATCCCACCGACCGACGGTCGGGAACGGACGGCGATGACCGCCACCACCAGGGACAGCGCAACGGCGGCGATCTGCCCGCCGCGCCACCCGGCGACGACCCCCCGCTTCTCGAGCGGCGGGAACCGGTACCGGATCCGCTCGGCGCGAACGTGACCTCCCGGTTCAGGCACGACCGCGGGCTCCTGGCTCAGGCATCGCCATCCGGCGGCCGGGGCGGGTCGGGAGCCGAGGCGATGAGGCGGGGACCGAGCTCGTCGCTCCCGAGCCAGGCGGACGTCAGGCGCGCCGCTGGCCCGAGGAAGGGGGACGAGACCGGGTTCGGCAGCCGTCCGGGTCCTGGCCGCACCGGTCGGACCGCCCGGCCCGTCGGGCCCGAGGTTCTGCCCCACCTCCGTCCCCGCGGGCTGGCCCGGGTACGGCCCGGTCCCGCCCGACAGGTAGTAGCGGGCGGCGGCCGTCGCCGCCGGGTGGATCTCCCAGGCCGGGATGCCGTGGCCCGGGGGCTCGGCCGTCCCGACCCCGGTGATCTCGGCCGTGGACGGTCCGGGGTCGGGGGTGTCGTCGAGGTGCGCCGTCCCGGTCGTCGTGGGACCGGCGGCACCTGCCGTGCCACCGGGCGCGCCACCCCCTGTGCCGCCGGGCACGCCGACCCCCGGGCCACCGACCGCCCCGGCCATGGCGCGCCGGGTCGCCGAGGCGGCACCGAGTGCCCCGCCGCCGGATCCGAGGGCACCCGCCACCGATGCCCGCATGGCCACCTGGGCCAGACCCCGGACCGGCGTGGTCACCGTCTGGCGGGCCCGGTGGGCCGTCCCCTCGAGATGGCCGACCGCCCCCGCCTCCACGAAGGGGAGCAGCCGGAAGAGGGCCCAGGGCGCCAGGGCGGCGAGCAGCAGGAGGGCGGCGCCGCCGAGCACCGCCCCGAAGCCTCCCCCGCCGGCCGCGCCCGACCCGTTCCCGCCGCCCGACCCCGACGGCGTCGAACCCGTCCCGCCGGCCAGCGCCCCGGCGGCGAGGCTCAGCACCGACACGATCACGAACTTGCCGAGGACCAGGGCGACCAGGGTGTCGACCAGCCGGCGCGACCAGTGGGCGATGGCCGGCCAGGCGAGGCTCGCCAGAGCCAGCGGGAGGAAGAGCACGGCGACGTACACGGCGGCCGCCCGCAGCAGGAGCTCGATCCAGACCAGCACGGCGCCGAGCACCACCACGAGGGCGCCGAGGAAGAGCACGAAGGCCGGCGCCGAGCCCGTGGCGGCGGCCTGGGGGCCCGACAGGGCGGCGGTCACCGATCCCATGAAATGGCCGGCGTCGAGTCCCGATCCCCTGGACACGGCGGCGCTCATGGCGTCGGTGACGGCCAGGCCGAGCTGGACGAGCTTGACCGCCACCGCCGTCAGCAGCACCGCCAGCGGGACGTGGACCAGCACCGATCGGAGCAGCATCGAGGCGTCCTGCCGGTAGACGGCCTGCATCGATGCCGAGCAGGAGCAGCGGCACGATGACCGTGGCCGCCAAGGCCGCCATGGTCTGGTAGTGGGCGGTGAACCACGACGCACCGAGGTCGACCGAGGTCGTCGTCCCGATGACCGCGCCGATCTGGTCGAGCAGCCAGGTGGCACCGGCGGCCACCCAGCTGCCCAGGCCGTCGAGCACGCTGTCGACCCCGGCACCGGCCAGACCCGACACCGCCGACCCGGCCACGCCGCCGAGCCCCGAGGCAACCTGGCACACCGGGCCGAGCCCGGCCGCACCGAGGGCGGCCGCCGCCGTGGGGCACCCGCCCGCCGGAACGGCGGGGGCGGCGATCAGGACCGTCACGGGGCGTGCACGCCGGTGCCGGTGTTGAAGAAGAAGCTCACGATGCCCGGCCCTGCCCCGATGAGCAGGGCGGCCAGCCCCGAGATGAGGACGGCCCGCCGCCCGACGTAGGACTGCTGGTAGTTCTGGCCGTGGGACCCGAGGGCCCAGGCGGCGGCGCCGATCACGAGGCCGACCAGGGCGAGTGCCAGGGCCCAGGCGCCGAGCCCGTTGATGAGCTTCTGCAGCACGTCACCCCCGGGGAGGTCGCCGGTGGACGGCTGCATCTGGACCACGTCGCCGACCAGTCGACCGGCGGCGACCGGGACGCCGGGCGGGACGCCGAGGCGCACGCCGGGCACCACCCCGGGGATCGAACGGGCTGCAGCGGTGAGTACGAGCGGGAGCATGGGCCCGCAGCGTAGGGAGAGCGGACACGTCATTTCAATACTTTTCTTGTCTTTTCATGTCTTTCCGTTCACAGGTCGGCGGTCACCGACCGCCCGGCACCGGCCTGTCATGCTTGAGCCGTGAAGTCGTACGTGATCGGGTACATCGTGCTCGGCGCCGTCGCCGTGCTCGCTGTCCTCATCGCCGCCCGACAGGGGCGACGGGCCGGCCGCCGGGCCCTGCAGCAGCGGCTGACCGCCCTGTCCAACCGGCTCGGGGTCGAGCCTCCCGACGAGGGCACCGTCGACTCGGTCCTCATGCACCTCGAGCGGGTCACCGGCGAGGCGGCCGAGGCGGTGACCGAGGCCAGCTCGGACGCCATCCGGCTGCGGCGGGCCCTCGACACCCTCCCCCAGGGGGTCATCGTCTGCGACGAGGACGGGGAGGTGGCGTTCCGGAACGCCCGGGCCCTGGCCCTCATGAGCAACCGGCACGGCGACGCCCTCGCCGCCCAGGCCGTGACCGAGCTCCTCGAGAACGCCTGGCAGGACGGATCGGCCGAGCGCACCCTCGACCTCTACGGGCCGCCCCGCCAGACCCTGACGGTGCGCACCCGGCTCATCGACGACGGGCGGCGCCCGCTCGGGGTCATCGCCATCATCGAGGACGTGTCCGAACGGCGCCGGCTCGAGGAGATCCGGCGCGACTTCGTGGCCAACGTGAGCCACGAGCTCAAGACCCCGATGGGGGCCCTCGGGCTGCTGGCCGAGACCCTGACCGTCGAGTCCGACCCCGAGGTCGCCCAGCGACTGGCCTCGCGGATCCACGCCGAGGCCTTCCGGGTGAGCCGGATCATCGACGACCTGCTGGACCTCAGCCGCATCGAGTCCGAAGAGGACCCGCCCCGCGAGCCCATCTACGTGAACCTGGTCATGGCCGAAGCGGTCGAGCGGGTCCGGTCGGCCGCCGAGCACCGCCGCATTACGATCGAGCTCCATGAGCCGGATCCGCCGGTCCACGTCGTCGGGGACCGCCGCCAGCTGGTCTCGGCCATCCACAGCCTCCTCGAGAACGCCGTCACCTTCTCCTACGAGGACGCCGTGGTGCGCTTGTCGGGGACCCGGTCGAACGGCGAGATAAAGCTGGTGGTGGCCGACAGCGGGGTGGGCATCCCGGCGCGGGACCTCGAGCGCATCTTCGAGCGCTTCTACCGGGTCGACCACGGGCGCAGCCGCGACACGGGCGGCACGGGCCTCGGCCTCTCGATCGTCCGGCACGTGGCGAGCAACCACCACGGCCGGGTCGAGGTCGACTCCCGCGAGGGCGAGGGGTCGACCTTCACCCTCATCCTCCCGAGCCCGCCGGAGTACTCGGCATGAGCACGGCGCAGCCGGTCACCGAGGACGAGTCGCGCGACCAAGGTCCTTCTGGCCGAGGACGACGAGTCCTTCATCGAGGCGCTGGTGGTCGGGCTCGCCCGTGAGGGGTTCGCGGTCACCGTGGCCCGCGACGGCAACGAGGCCCTCCGGCTGTTCGTCGTCGGTCCAGCCCGACCTGGTGCTGCTCGACCTCATGCTGCCGCGGCTGTCGGGCATCGACGTGTGCCGGTCCATCCGGGCGAGGTCGGCGGTCCCCATCATCATGGTGACGGCCAAGGGCACCGAGATCGACACCGTGGTCGGCCTCGAGGTCGGGGCCGACGACTACGTGGCCAAGCCCTACCGGCTCCGCGAGCTGGTGGCGCGGATGCGCGCCGTCCTGCGCCGCACCCCGCCCGGTGGCGAGGCACGGTCCGGAGAGTCCGAGCCCGGGGCGGCGGACGGATCGTCCCGTGCCGGAGGGCCCGAGCAGCGCACCCCCGTCCTCGAGGCCGGCGGCGTACAGATCGATCCCGACCGCCATCTCGTCTTCATCCGCGGTGAGGACGTCCACCTGCGGCGCAAGGAGTTCGAGCTGCTCTCGCTGCTGATGGAGAACGCCGGGCGGGTGCTCACCCGCGACGTCCTCATCGACCGGATCTGGGGCTCCGACTACTTCGGGGACACCAAGACCCTCGACGTGCACATCAAGCGCCTCCGCTCCCACATCGAGGAGGATCCGTCCTCGCCCAAGCTCATCACCACCATCCGCGGCGTGGGCTACCGCTTCGACGCCCCCGACGACTGAGCCGATCCGGCACGCGGCGAGCGACGTCGCCGGGTGAGGAGCCCTTCGGGACGGAGCACCCGTCCCGAAACGTCAGCGGGTCCGGGCCGTGATGACCGTCTCGCCCCCGAGGTAGGGGGCGAGCACCTCGGGCAGGGCCACCGATCCGTCGTCCCGCCGGCCGGTCTCGACGAGCGCGGCCCACACCCGCGGCCAGGCCAGTGCCGAGCCGTTGAGGGTGTGCACGAACGCCGGACCCCCGCCGGACGGCCGGTAGCGGATGTTGGCCCGGCGGGCCTGGTAGTCGGTGCACCAGCTGACCGACGACACCTCGAGCCACCGGTCGACACCGGGAGCGAAGACCTCGAGGTCGAAGGTGCGGGCCGACGAGTTGCCGAGCTCGCCGGCGCACAGGTCGAGGACCCGGTACCGGAGGCCGAGCTCGCGGATCAGGCCCTCGGCCCGCCCGACCAGCTCGTCGAGAAGGTCGGGAGCCTGCTCGGGGGTGGCGTAGGCGAACAGCTCGACCTTGTCGAACTCGTGCACCCGCAGCAGGCCGCGGGTGTCGCGGCCGGCCGCCCCGGCCTCGCGACGGAAGCAGGAGGTCACCGCGGTGAGCCGCAGCGGGAGCTCGGACTCGTCGAGGATCTCGCCCCGCCACATCGAGGTGAGCGGCACCTCGGCCGTCGGGATGGCCCACAGGTCGTCGCGCTCGACGTGGTAGGCGTCGTCGGCGAACTTGGGGAGGTGACCGGTCGACACCATGGTGTCGGTGAGCACCAGGGTGGGCGGCCGGATCTCCTCGAAGGCATCGGCGTGCCGGTCGAGGGCGAACGAGGTGAGGGCGCGCACCAGCCGGGCTCCCGCTCCCCGGAAGACCGGGAACATCGACCCCGACAGCTTGGCGCCCCGCTCCATGTCGAGCAGCCCGAGCTCCGCACCGACCTCGAAGTGCGGGACCCGCTGGGCGTCGTCGTAGGCGGGGGGCGTGTCCGGCCACGACCGGGCGACCAGGTTGTCCTCGGGGCCGGTCCCGTCGGGCGCGCCGTCCGAGCGGCAGGTTGGGGAGCAGCAGGAGGGCCCGGCGCACCTCCTCGTGGGCCGACTCGGCCGCGGCGTTGAGCGATCGTTCCTCTTCGCCGAGGGCGCGGCTGCGCGCCGCCAGGGTGTCGGCGGTCGCCGTCTCGCCCGACTTGCGGGCGGCGCCGACCTCCTTGGAGAGCGCCTTCACCTGTGCCCGCAGCTCGTCGCGCCGTCCGACCGCGGCGCGGGCGGCCTCGTCCAGCACCAGCAGCCGGTCGATCTCCGCCGCTTCGACCCCCCGGCGCTCGAGCGCGGCCTTCACCGAGCCACTGTCCTCACGCACCAGCCGGATGTCGATCATGACGGGCCCAACGGTAGCGTGACAACCCGTGAGCCAGCCCCCTCGAGCCAGGCGCGATCCGGCGGGGAGACGGCCGCTGATGGCGATCGGGCAGCCGAGCCGGGCGTCGGCCCGGGCACCGAGCCGGCCACCGGGCCGGACACCGAGCCCGCCGTCGTCTGCACCGGTGCGGTGATCCGCTACGGGGATCGCGTGGCCGTCGACGGGCTCTCCTTCACCGCCCACCGCGGCCGGGTGCTGGCCCTGCTCGGGCCCAACGGCGCCGGCAAGACCAGCACGATCGAGGCGCTCGAGGGCTACCGCCGCCTCGACGACGGCAGGGTGGCGGTCCTCGGCCTCGACCCCCGCCGCGACCACGCCGCCCTGGTGCCGCGTCTCGGCGTCATGCTGCAGCGGGGCGGCGTCTACCCCTCGCTCGAACGCCCGACCAGGTGGTGGGCCTCTTCGCCCGCTACTACCGGCGAGCCGAGGACCCCGACGGGCTGATCGAACGGGTCGGTCTCGGCGACGTCCGACGAACCCCCTGGCGGCGGTTGTCGGGCGGCGAGCAGCAGCGCTTGGCTCTCGCCCTGGCGCTGGTGGGCCGACCCGAGGTGCTGTTCCTCGACGAGCCCACCGCCGGGGTGGACCCCGAGGGCCGGCTGATCGTGCGCGACATCGTCGCCGACCAGCGGGACCTCGGACGCTGCGTGGTGCTGACGACCCACGAGCTGGCCGAGGCGGAGCGGCTGGCCGACCACGTGGTGATCGTCGACCACGGCCGGGTCCTCGCCGAGGGCTCGCCGCCGGGCGATCGCGGCGTCCACCGCCGACGGATCGGTCCGGTTCTCGACCGAGCCGTCCATCGACACCGGCGCACTGGCCGCCGCCCTCGGCCGGGGGATCAGCGTGACCGAGACGAGCCCGGGCTCCTACCGCCTGACCGACACGGGGCTGCCGGGCCGCACCGGTCGGCCGAGCGACACGGGTCGGCCGGTCCGCACGGGCAGTCCCGGAGCGCCGGCGCGAGCGCTCCCACCGGCGTCTCGCCGGCGGTCGTCGCCTCGCTGACCGCCTGGCTGGCCGACCGCGATCTCTCCCTCCGCGACCTGCGCACCGATCAGTCGCTGGAGGACGCCTACCTCGCCATCACCCGCGACCGTCGCGAGGGACGGCCGTGAGACCGCTCACCGCCCAGCTGCGCGCCGAAGTGGCCATGATGGCGACCAACGGCGAGACGCTCTTCCTCACCTTCGGGATCCCGGTCCTGTTCCTGGTGTTCTTCTCCGGCGTGCACGTGCTGCCCACCGGCACGACCCACCCGGTCGACTTCCTGGTGCCCGGCATCATGGCGCTGGCGGTCATGTCGACGGCCATGACGGCGCTCGGCATCGGGACCGGGTTCGACCGCGGCTACGGGGTGCTCAAGCGGCTCGGCACCACCCCCCTCGGACGCCCGAGGCTGCTGGCGGCCAAGATCACCGCCATCGTGGCCGTCGAGCTGGTGCAGGCCGCCGTCCTGGTGGCGGTCGGCTACGGCCTCGGCTGGAACCCGGGCGGACCCGGCGGCGGGGTGGTCCCCATCGGGGCGGCGATCGGCGCCATGGTGCTCGGGACCGTCGCCTTCGGCGGGATCGGGTTGCTGCTGGCCGGACGGCTCAAGGCCCTCGTGAACCTGGCGGTGGTCAACGCCCTCTTCGTGGTCCTGCTGCTGCTCGGGGGCATGCTCGTCCCGCTCGACAAGCTGCCGGGGTGGCTGGCCGGGCTGTCCAAGGCGCTGCCCGCCTCGGCGCTGGCCGGTGCCCTGCACGACACGCTCGGGCAAGGTGCCGCGGTGTCGGGGGGCGACTGGGCGGTGCTGGTGGTCTGGGCGGTCGCCGCGCCGGTGGTCGCCGCCTGCACCTTCCGCTGGGAGTGAGGCGCCGCCGACGTTCAGGAGGGCGGCTCTGTTCAGGCGCCGGCGGTGAGCCGGCCCAGCCAGTGGTGGAGCTCGGCGGCGTCGACCGGGCCGCTGATGTGGGCCACCACCTGACCGGACGGGTCGATGAAGAACGTGCTCGGCTCACCGTCGAGGCCGTAGAGGGTGGCGGCCACGCGCAGTGACTCGTCGGTGCCGACCGGATAGCTGATGCCCGACTGGCGCACGAACGGGAGGGCATCGGCGGCTGACTCGCCGACGTCCACACCGACGAACTGCACCGACGAGTGCCGGGCCCGAGCGGCGGCGGCCGTCCTCGCCAACAGCGGGGTCTCCTGCCGGCAGGGGACGCACCACGAGGCGAAGAAGTTGAGCACCACCGGTCGGTGGCGGGCCTTGCCGAGGGCGTCGAGGACGACCGGCGGGCCGCCGGTGAGCGACGGCACCGCGAACCCGGGCGCGGCATCCCCGGCCGCCACCACCGGCCCGGAGCCCGGACCGCCGCCCGACGAGGTGCCGACGACCACGAACAAGAAGACGGCCAATCCGGCAGCGATGACCGTGCCGACGGCCAGGGCCCGCAACCGCCGCGGCGGGCGCCGTTGCGGTCCGTCCGGTTGCGCGTCCGTCCGGTTGCGCGCCGTCCGGTTGCGACTCGTCCGGTTGCGCCCCGTCCGGCTGCGCCCCACCGGGGTCCTTCCCGGAGCCGGTGCGGGCCGGACCCGGATCCCCAGCCATGGCTTCGGACGTCAACGGGTGACGAAGACGGCCACCGCCATCAGCACGAACAGCAGGGTGAGGTAGGTGATCGAGTAGCTGAAGAGCTGCATGGCCACCTTGGGGGTGGACCGGCGGAAGAGCTTGACGGCGAGGGCGACGAAGACGGCCCCGAGGACCGCGGCGACGGCGAGGTAGAAGGCTCCGAGATGGGCGACGGCGGCGAGCAGGAGCGAGATGGCGACCAGCAGGCCGGTGTAGACGAGGATCTCGGCGGCGGTGCGGCGCATCGTCGCGACAGCGGGGAGCATCGGGACCCGGGCGTTGCGGTAGTCGTCCTGGTACTTGACGGCCAGGGCCCAGAAGTGCGGCGGCGTCCAGACGAAGATGATGGCGAAGAGCACGACCGGGGTCCAGGCCAGGCTGTCGGTCACCGCCGCCCAGCCGACGAGCACCGGGACGGCGCCCGCCGCGCCGCCGATCACGATGTTCTGGCTGGAGGTGCGCTTCAGCCACAGCGTGTAGACGAAGACGTAGAAGAGGGTGGCCGACAGGGCGAGGACGGCCGAGAGCAGGTTCACGAAGGCCCAGAGCTCGGCGAAGGCCAGCACCTCGAGCCCGATGGCGAAGACCAGTGCCGCCGTCGGGGTCACCGCCCCGGTCACCAGCGGACGGCCGGCCGTGCGGCGCATGAGCCGGTCGATGTCCCGGTCGACGTACATGTTGATGGCGTTCGCCCCGCCGGCGGCAAGGGCCCCACCGACCAGCGTGGCGGCCATCAGCCACACCGGCGGCAGGCCCCGCTGCGCCACGATCATGGTGGGCAGGGTGGTCACGAGCAACAGCTCGATGATGCGCGGCTTGGTGAGCGCCAGGTAGGCGCCCACGCGGGATCCGGCGGGCAGGCGGTGGAGCGGTGCCACCGCGGGAAGTGCCATACGGGCGAAGACTACTGTCCGGCTACCCGCCCAGGACATTCGGGCCGGACGGCCCGGTACCATGGTCGGCCTGGTGTCATCCCTGCGAGTCGGGCCTCGCCCTTTCCTCACCCTCTGCCGGTTGACCCTGGCGCTGGTGGTGCTCAACGTGGTCTCGGGGGCGGCGGTCCGGCTGTCCGACTCGGGGCTCGGCTGCCCGGACTGGCCGACCTGCTCGCAGCACCGGTTGACCCCGGCGCTCAGCCTCCATCCGCTGGTGGAGTTCGGGAACCGGGTGGTGGTCTTCTGCCTGGTGGTGGCCTGCGCCGTCACCGTGATCGCCGCGTTCTTGCGCCGCCCGGCCCGGACCGACCTCCGCTGGCTGTCGGGCGGCCTGGTGCTCGGCGTCATCGCCGAGGCGGTGCTCGGCGGCTTCGTGGTCTACAGCAAGCTCAACGCCTACGTGGTGCTGACCCACTTCATGGTGGGCATGGCCCTGTTGGCCGTGGCCGTGGTGCTGACCCTCGAAGCGGGGCACGCCGCCGGGCGCGGCACCGCTTCGGTGGACGCCGTCTCCTTGTGGCTGTCCCGTGGCCTCGTGGCGATGACGGTGGCGGTCCTGGCGGCCGGGGCGGCGACGACGGGTACCGGGCCGCACGCCGGGGGGAAGGGAGCCAAGCGCATCCCGCTGGGGCTCGAGGACATGACCCGCATCCACGCCGAGATCGTCATCGCCACCGCCCTCGTGCTGGTGGCCCTGCTCTGGACGCTCTGGAGGCACGACGCGCCGGCGCCGGTCCAGAACGCGGGCCGGGTACTGCTGGCCGCGGTGGCCGTCCAGGGGCTCATCGGGTACACCCAGTTCTTCACCCACCTGCCGCCGGTGCTGGTCGGGTTCCACGTGCTCGGGGCCTCGGTGGTGTGGGCCGCCGTGCTCTGGTTCCACCACGGCCTGTCGACCCACCCGGCGGAGGCGATTGCTCACGCCCGGCCGGAGCCCGGTTCGTCGGTCGGGGCCGGCCGGCGCGAAGGAGTGAGCGCCACGAGCGGGGTTGCCGGTCCGGGTGGCGCGAGCGGGGTTGCCGGCCCGGGTGGCGCGAGCGGGGTTGCCGGTCCGGACGGTGACGAGCCGTCGGCCGGTCCGTCCGGTCCGTCCGGTCCGCCGGGTCCGCCCGTCCGGGAGCCGGTGTGACCGCCGCCGGGCGGCCTGCGGTCCGGGACAGCCAGACCGAGGTGGCGCCCGTCGAGGCCGATCTCCCCGAGAGCTTCGAGTCCCAGGCCACCGACCGTCCCTGGCTGGTCATCGTGTGGAACGATCCCATCAACCTGATGTCGTTCGTGACCTACGTCTTCCAGAAGCTGTTCGGCTACTCGAAGGAGAAGGCCACCAAGCTCATGCTCGACGTGCACAACAAGGGGCGGGCGGTCGTCTCGTCGGGGACCCGCGAGCGGGCCGAGCTCGACGTCTACCGGCTCCACGAGCACGGCCTGTGGGCCACCATGGAACAGTCCACGTGACCGCGCCCATCCGGCGGAGGCGGGACGGTCGGTACGCGGTCAAGCTCGATCCCGACGTACGGGCGGTGCTGGTGACCATGTCGGAGCAGCTCTCGCCGCTCCTCGGGTCGGGCGATCCGATGACCAAGCGGCTCTTCCCCCCCGCCTACCCGGCCATGGGCTTCGAAGAAGCCGAACGCGACTACCGGTCGTTGGTGGACGACGCGCTCATCAACCACCACCGGGAGGCGTTCGCCGTGCTCACCGAGACCTCCGGCGCCGAGATCCTGACCGAGCCCGAGCTCCAGGCGTGGTTGTCCGCCGTCGGCTCGCTCCGCCTCGTCCTCGGCACCCGGCTCGACGTGAAACAGGACATGGAGCCGCCCGATCCCGAAGACCCGACCGCACCGGAGTACGCGCTGTACGAGCTTCTCGGACAGCTCCAGTACGTGATCGTGGAAGCGCTCGCCGCCGAGCTGCCCGACGAGGGAGGCGCCGACGAGGTGATCTGACCGGCCGGCGACGGGCTGGTGGCGTGACCGTCCGGCAACGAGGCGCGTCTGACTGCTCTGGTAATCTCCTCGGACTCCCGAACGGGTCGGAGCCCCCATCGTCTAGCGGCCGAGGACGCCGCCCTTTCAAGGCGGTAACACGGGTTCGAATCCCGTTGGGGGTGCCACACCACCGCCGGCTCCGCCCGCCACAGCCGGCTCCGCCCGCCACCAGCTCGGCCCAGCTCGGCCGGGACCAGCTCGGCCAGAACCCTCGGGCAGAACCCTCGGGCAGAACCTCGGGCAGGCCAGAAACCAGTTCAGCCGGGCCCGCTCCGGTTCACTCGCCGACGGAGCTCGGCGAGCTCACCCCGCGGTGAACACGGCGACCCCGGCCGACCAGTACATCGCCTTGGCGAACGTGCCGCCGAAGGTCGGCGACGAGCCCGACAGCGCGTAGCCGTCGGCCAGGGAGGCGACCGGGCTCGGCGTCACCTGGGGCGCTTCGGCCACGTAGCCGGCGCCGAGGCTGATCGGCTGGTTGACGGCGTGGCCGGCGACGAACCCGACCACCAGACCGCTGCCGGTGGCCGACGCCGAGGCCGCGGTTCCGGTGCTCGACCCGCTCCCCACGGTGACCCCCGGCGCCGAGCCCAGGCCGCTGAACTCCTGGACACCGAGTGCGGTGCTGGCGGTGGCCGTGGTCACCCCGATGCTGGTGACCGGGCCCTTGGCGAGCGTGTACCACATCGTCCCGTCCGAATCGTGTCCCGAGGTGAAGGCGTCGACGAGCGGCTTCCAGGTGTCACCCGCACTGTCGGTGACCGCCGTCACCCGGTTCGTCGACCCGGTGTAGAGGCCGGCCGACAGGACCAGCAGGTCCCCGGATGCGGCCGGCGAGGCCAGCGACACCGTCTTCCCGACAGCGCCCGCGCTCTGGACGAACTTGACCGCGGGCGGCGGTGACCCCGGCGGCGTGGTCACCGGCAGCGGCGTGCCCGGACCGGAGTTGTTGCCGGCGGCGTCGAATGCCTCGACGGTGTACTGGTACGAGGTGCCGGGCGCCACCGTGGAATCGGTGAAGCCGGTCGTCGCGGTCGTGCCGACCTGGGTGCCGTTCCGGAGCACGTCGTAGCCGGCCACGCCCACGTTGTCGGTCGAGGGCTTCCACGACAGGCCGACCGCGCTCGAGGTGACCGAGGTCGTCGCCAGCCCGGTCGGCACGGTCGGTGGCTGGGTGTCCTTCGTCCCGTAGGTGAAGGTCGCCTGGTCGAACGCCTGGCCCTCGGCATTGACGGCGGTGACCGTGACGACCTGACCGTTCACGGCCACCTTCAGATAGTTGTAGACCTGCATCGCCGAGGTCGGCGTCGGGGCCACGTTCCCGCTCGAGCACTCAGATCCCTGCTTGCCGACGGCTGCGTTCGGGTTCCATCCGAGGGCGTAGACCGTCGCCTGGGCCAGCATCGGGTTGCAGACCTGCTTCGCTCCGTTGTCCGCCTTCGTGTCGACCGGCTCGAGCACCCCGCCGCCGCCGCCGGTCACGAAGTTCGCCACCGTGCCCGCCGCGCTCGGCTGGATGCGCTGGTAGGTGTGGGCGTGACCGTTGAACGCCACCTGCACGCCGCCCTGGGCCAGAAGCGCCTCGAGCCCGGAGAGGTAGGGATCGCTCGGCTGGGTGAGGTTCACACTGCGCACCGGGTAGTGGAACACCGCCATCTTCACGCCACCGGGGTGCGCGGCCAGGTCCGAGGCGAGCCACTGGTACTCGGGCGAACTGGTCTGCCAATGCTGGTCTCCGTCGACCTGGTACTGCAGGCAGTCCGGTGTCGGCGGGCTGCCGGGGCACTCCGACCCGGTGGCGCTTCCGACGTTGCTGTCCGACCATGCGGCATCGAGCACGTAGATCCGGGTATTGCCGTTCTGGAGGGCATACCAGTCGGCCGGATTGGTGACCCCGGTGTTCACGCCGTCGACGGCGGCCGGAGCCTGCATGGCATAGGTGCCGTTCGAGCCGCCGACCGTGTTGGGCTCGGGCCACGTCCACAGATCGTTCACGTTCTGTCCGTGGTTCCCGTCCGCGACGAACGTCGGGATCCCGTTCGCCAGCGGGAAGTAGCTGGGGCCGAAGACGTTGGACTCCTCGGTGCCTACCGGCCCGGTCTGATGAAGATCGCCGTAGTCGGTCTCCGAGCCGTCGACGTACCCGATGTCACCCGCCTCGAGCAGGAACTTCGCCCCGGACGCACCGATCTCGTGGTACAGGTTCGACTCCCCCTGGTTGAAACCGGCGGCGTTCTCGCCCGTGTCGCCGATGACATCGAAGGTGAGCGGTTTGGACGAGCCCGGTGCGTCGAGGGTGGTGAAGCTCTGCGTGGGCCAGAGCTGCTTGTATGCCGACTTCTGAGACGGGAACACCGCATAGCAGTAGGTGGTCGACGGGCTGAGTCCGGTGACCGGGGTGGACGCCTGCCACTCCGTGACGGTGCCGACCGTCGGAAGCGTCCAAGGGGTCTGCCCACCGTTGAGCGGATCGGTCACCGGAGTGGCGAACGGGTGCTTCGTCGTCGACCAGGTGATGGCCGTCGGACATTTCCCGCCGCTCTGGGGCTGCACGATGACCGAGCCGGCGGTCTGGCTGTTCTGGATCGCCCAGTTCACGTAGGCGGAGCTCGTCGTCAGATCCGTGACGTATGGGGCGCGGCTGATGACGACCGAGCTGGCGGCATCGGCCGGGAGCACGGTTCCCGCCAGTACGAGACAGATGACGCCTCCGAGCGCCGCGAACCATCCCGTTCTCTTTTTCATTCCGCCTCCCCGCGAGCAAGCACCCTTTTGCCGGGCGGACGCTACCACGGAGCCAGAATCGCTCCCGACACGAAACATCGGACCGAGCAAGCTTTCGCTCGGAAGGAGACGTAGCTCTGCATCGAAAGAGAAGACGTCATGCGAAGGAAGGAGCAGGGTCATGCGAAGGGCACCGATGCGTTTGTTAAGACGAAACTGAGTGCGCGTTGAGACGAAACTGAGAACCTCACGATGACCGCGACACGCTGACCGCAAAAGGACCGGCGTAGGGCGACGGCAACGCCGCCACCTGTCGGCGGGGCCGACCTCCGTCGGATCCGACCTGACCCGATCGCGGCGGGCGCCGGCGGGGCCCTCGACGCTCGGTTCGACGGCGACCGCCTCCTCCTCCGGCAGATGGTTGCTGTCCGGACGGGGTCGAGCAGGCCTTCCGGATCGGGTCGAGCGGGCCTTCCGGATCGGGTCGAGCGGGCCTTGCGGGGTCGGGGTCGAGGGCCTTCCGGATCGGGTCGAGCAGGACCTTCCGGGGTCGGGGTCGAGCAAGCTTTCCCGATCGGGTCGAGCGGTCTCAGCCGGAAATCGGCGCCCTGCGACTCGCCGGTGACCTGGCCGGACGCCTGTGGGCCACGGTCCCGCCGGCCGGGGCCATTCGGGTATTCAGCCGGGCGATCTTCGTCTAGGCTCCTCAGCCACCCCCCAAGCGGTTCGATGGTCGGGTGCGACAGTCCCAGGTGGTCATCCAGCTGATTCTGGGGACCTGTGGTGCAGTTTGGAGTGCACGCCGGCCTGTCAAGCCGGAGGTCGCGGGTTCAAATCCCGTCAGGTCCGCCACCCCGGTCCGCCGGGGCGAGGTCGGGTAGCTCAGTTGGTAGAGCGCGCGCCTGAAAAGCGTGAGGTCCGCGGATCGATGCCGCGCCCGACCACGGTCACCGTGACACGTCAAGAGGCCCGATCGTGCCACGTTGACGACCGGCACCCACCGGCGCGACGGGTTGCGTTGGCGTCCGCAACCGACTCGTCGCGATCGATCACCTCCGATTCGTCACGACCGATCAACCGGTTGGGATGGCCATCCTCTCGTCATGAGCCGGGTCACGTCTCACATGTCGATGTCCCTCGACGGATTTGCGGCGGCCACGATCCGGGCCTCAAACCGGTCGAGGTCGTCCACTCGCCGTTTGCCACCCACATGCGCTACCGCATCCACCGCTGACCGACGAGGCGTCGGCGAAGCCGAGCTCGGCCACTCGACGACCTTCGCCGACAGACGGGGGCGCCGCCGGCCAGCTGCAGCGTCGTCTGCCTGGATCGCGACCGCCGTCCCCGGGCGACCCGGGGTTCGACCGGGCCGCGGCACCGGTCCCTCCCGGAAGGGACGCAGGTCCCCGCTCGGGAAGGATCCCAGAGGCCGTCAGTGGCGACGCCCGTACAGCCCGCGGATCGCCTTGGCCACCAGATCGGTGACCCGGGCGGGCCGCTTGAACGAGGTGAGGTCGAACGGCAGGGCGAAGCGCTGGACGGTCACCGCCTTCGACCGACTGAACTCCCGCAGGCCGTCGGGTCCGTGGATGCGGCCGAACCCCGATTCGCCCACACCACCGAAGGGGAGCCCGGGAACCATTGCGTAGGTCATGATCGAGTTGACCGACGTCATGCCGCCGCGCATCCGGCGGGCGAGGTCGAGCCCGCGCCGCGCCGAGCCGGTGAACACGGCCCCGCCGAGGCCATAGGAGGAGGCGTTGGCGAGGGTGAGGCCCTCTTCGGCGTCGCGCACCTTGGTGACGGTGAGGGTCGGCCCGAAGGTTTCCTCTCGCACGGCGGCCGAGTCCTCGGGGACGTCGACGAGCACCACCGGCCCGACGCCACGGGCGGCGATCGAGTCCTCTCCACCGACCACGGCCCGACCACCACGCCTCAGCGCGTCGGCCACGTGACGGCGGATCACCTCGACTTGACCGGGCATGGTCGGCGGCCCCCACGAGGCGTCGGCGCCGTTGCCCGGCGCCAGTCGACGGGCCTTGTCGGTGAGGGTCTCGAGGAAGCGGTCGTAGACGGTCTCGGCCACGTACACCCGCTCGGTGCCGACACAGGTCTGGCCGCCGTTGCTCATCCCGCACCAGAGGGCGGCGTCGGCAGCCGACTCGACATCGGCATCGTGGTCCACGAGCAGGGCGTCTTTCCCGCCGCACTCCATCAGCACCGGTACCAGCCCCTCGGCGCAGGCAGCCATGACCTTTCGTCCGGTCGCGGCCGAGCCGGTGAAGGCGATCTTGTCGACACCGGATCGGCAGAGCGCCGCCCCCGTATCGCCGAGCCCGGTCACCAGCCCGAAGACGTCCTGGCCCTCGGGGACCGACCGGGCCCAGGCGTCGACCAGCCAGCGCCCGACGGCCGGGGTGTACTCACTGGGCTTGAAGACCACTGCGTTTCCGGCAGCGAGCGCATAGACGATCGATCCCATCGGGGTGAACACCGGGTAGTTCCACGGACCGATGACCCCTACGACGCCGAGCGGCTGGTACTCGAGGCTCGCCGAGTTGTTGGCCGCCAGCAACCCGGTCGAGACCCGGCGCGGTCCGAGGACCCGGCGGGCGTGTGTCGCGGCCCAGTTCAGGTGGTCGAAGACCGGGACGATCTCGAGCACCGCATCGCCCCGCGGCTTGCCGTTCTCGCGGTGCACCAG
The DNA here is from genome assembly GCA_963764555.1 of uncultured Acidimicrobiales bacterium. Classification (GTDB taxonomy): domain Bacteria; phylum Actinomycetota; class Acidimicrobiia; order Acidimicrobiales; family RAAP-2; genus Bog-756. The sequence goes on along the minus strand of CAVXSW010000005.1, from coordinate 770,867 downwards.
TTCGGCGAGCTCGTCGATGCGTCTGGCGAGCTCCGCACGGTATCGCCGGAGATGCCGGGCCCGACCGTCGAACCCGAGCGCCTGCCACCATCGGGATGCCCCCCGTGCCCGCTCCACCGCCGCGGCGACCGATGCCTGGTCGTCGACGGGCAGGGTGGCGACCACCTCACCGTTCGCCGGGTCGTACGAGTCGAAGCTCGGCTGCGGCTGGTCGGGAACGGTATGGAGCTGTTGGACGGTGGACATCGGTCCCTCCTCTCCCATCGGGCTTGTGGAGCACCCGGGCATCGAGCGCTCCACTCTGAAGCCACCTGGGTCGCCGGCCCATGGAGCTCCGGCTTCCCGCGCACGAGTAAACCACACCCTGCATGAAAGCCGGAGGGCCCGATGCGCGGGAGGGATCGGCATCTTGGTGCCCCCGTTGCCAGACCGCCGTGGGGCGGGATACCGCCACCGCCGGCAGAGGAATCGACCCGATCGGCGCCACGATCGCAGCCCACCGGCGCAGCCCACCGGCGCAGACCATCGGCGCAGACCCACGGAGGTGTTCACCTCCGCAGACCGTCACTCGATCAGGTCGGGATCCCGCAGCTCGGGCTCTGACGGCTCGCCGTCGGGCGGCGGTCGTTGGTTCCGTAGACGATTATGGAAACCACAGAGGATCCGCCCATTCTCCTGGACGGTGGGGCCACCAGCGGCATAAGGCTCGACATGATCGACGTCGCACCTGGTCATCGGCTCGTCGCAGTAGGGGTGATCGCAGGTCCGGTCCCGGAGCTCGATCGCCCGGCGGGTCGCCCCGGTGAAGAACCGTGCCGTGGCGCTGACCTCGACCCGGCCGCCCGGCTTGAACACGGCCCGCTCGATGTAGGCCTCGTCCAGCCAGGGGAGCAGGGCTCCCGGGGTGACGGGCATCCCCTGGGCCAGCTCACAGACCCGTCCCTGCAGTGTCGGGTAGTCGACCAGCACCGAGAAGAGGGGCGCCGGGCGCCGCCCATCGGCCGGAGCGGTCTTCGACCGCCTCGCCATCTCGACCAGGGCATCGGCCCGTCGCTGGCCGGGTGTCCGGGACAGCTCTGCGGCCAGAGGCTCCCGCCCGAGAGTCTCGCGGGCTTCAGCCCAGTCGGCCTCGAAGAGCTGCCGCTCGAGGCGATCGAGCTCATCGGCGACGATGGCTCCCGAGATCGGGTCGAGGGTGATCTTGCCGAGCCACATGCCACGGAGGCTGCTCGACAAGAAGACGTCGCGCCGGGTACGACGGGCCTCGGCCTCGTCCTCGGCCCCGTCGGGGTCGGCCAGCTGCTCCCAGTAGGCGGCAGCCCGGGTGAAGGACTCGAACCGGAGGGTCCGGGCCTGGTCGACCAGCATGGATTCATCTCGTTGGAGGGTGTCGGCGGTGGACGGAGAAGACAACCCGGACAAGACGTCCACGTGCGCCCCGGTGATCTCGCCTTTCGACCAGGCCTCCTCCGTCGCCGGGAGATGGCGGAGGGCCCGCGACCGGCGGACCAGACGCCGGGCCTCGCTCTGGGGCAGACGGCACCGGGTGCTCACCCATGCCGCGGCAGTCCTCGCCCCGTCGGGAACCCAGTCTCCCGACGCGTCGAACGCCCCCACCGCTTTGGTGATCAGGGACTCGAGCCGGGCGAACTCATGGAGGAGATGCTCCAGCGATTCGGCATCGGCCAACCTCTCCGGATCGATCTCGACAAGCTCGTCGATCGCAGAGGTGAGGGGGTCGGGCACCACGACGCCCAGTCCACCACCGGGGTGTATCACAGCGAACTTGCGAACCTGCCTGGCCGCGAGGCCGGGGCAGGGCAGCGAGGGCAGCGCAGGGCCGGGGAGGGCAGTGCAGGACCCACCTCGTCAGTCGCTTCCGGTTGCCCCCTCTCTGTCCACAATGAGTGAGACACCGACAGCATCCCCCTACTGAGCATGAGGGTGTTGGAGGGTCTATCCCATGACGACCACGAACCGACCACCGCCGGTCAAGTCCGAACACGGCAAGACTTGGCACATCGACGACGGCACCGCGCCCGATGGCAGCGAGAGGAAGAACACCCCGGTCCGACGGGTCTTCTCACCGGAATACAAGCTGGCCATCCTGGCCGAGTACGACGGGTGCTCCGAGTCCGGCGAGCGGGGTGCCTTGCTGCGTCGGGAGGGGCTGTACTCGAGCCTGGTCACCGACTGGCGACGCCAGCACCGCCAGGGTCTGTTGAAGGCGGCCCTCGGGCGCCAAGACGGTGGCCGGGGAGGGCCGAGCCTGTCCGAGGTGGCCAAGCTCAGAACCGAGAACGAGCGGCTCCGCACCCGACTGGCCCAGGCCGAGGCGGTGATCCACGTCCAGGGAAAAGTGCACGCGCTCTTGGAGGAAATCTCGAAGAGCGCGGCCTCCGACGAGTAGTGAACACCATCATCGACGCCGGCATCGACGAGCTGGCCCCGGTGGTGGGACGCAAAGCCGCCTGTGCCGCCTTGGGCCGGCCCCGGGCCACTCACTACCGGGCCCGGCGTCCTACTCGGTGCGGCCCCCCGGCCCCCCGACGGTCGCACCGGGCCCTGGTCCCGACCGAGGCCGATGCAGTGGTCGACACCCTGAACTCCGAGCGCTTCTGCGACAAAGCCCCGGCTCAGGTGTGGGCCACCCTGCTCGACGAGGGTGTGTACCTGGCCTCTGTCTCCACCATGTACCGCCTCTTGCGCCAGCGCCACCAGGTGCGGGAGCGCAGAGCCCAGGCCCGCCGGCCGGCCGTGGTGAAGCCCGAACTGGTGGCCTCGGCCCCCAATCAGGTCTGGAGCTGGGACATCACCAAGCTCGCCGGCCCCTACAAGTGGACCTGGTTCCAGCTCTACACGATCCTCGACGTCTACTCCCGCTACGTCGTGGGCTGGCTGGTGGCGCCGAAGGAGTCGGCCACCTTGGCTGAGCAGCTCATCGCCGATGCCCTCTACCGACACGAGGTCCCCGACGGCCAGCTCACCCTGCACGCCGACCGCGGGAGCTCCATGACCTCTCGAACCGTCAGCCAGCTCTTGGCCGACCTGGGCGTCCTCCAAAGCCACTCGAGGCCGCACCAATCCAACGACAACCCCTATTCGGAGTCCCAGTTCAAGACCATGAAGTACTCGCCCACCTTCCCCGAGCGGTTCGCCACCATCGCCGCCGCCAGGGCGTTTTGCGCAGAGTTCTTCGAGCACTACAACGGCGAGCACCGCCACTCGGGCATCGGCCTCCACACCCCGGCCGACGTCCACTACGGGATGGCAGAGGTGGTCCGGGAGAAGCGTCAAGGCGTGCTCGACGCCGCCTATGCCAACCGCCCCGAACGCTTCCGCACCCCGCCCCGGGCACCGACCATCCCCGAGGCCTTCTGGATCAATCGACCAGAGGAGGCGCCGATGGCCGTCTGAGTAATCGGTGTCTCATTTTGGTTGACAGGTTCCGGCCACTTCACGGCTGTCACACCCGGATGGGACGATGATCGGAATCCCGAACCGCGACGCGGCTCGATACAAAAGGGCCCGAACCCGAGGAGTGCACCCATGGCCGTCTGCCCGTTCTGTCATGGGGAGATGCTGACCGGGATCAGCTGCAACACCGAGCCCCACTCCATCGCCGGTCGGCTGTACGAGCCGATCCGCTGGGGCAACGAGCGGCGCCTCGGTCGCCGCCGGGCTCCCGGGCCCTGCGGGGACTGCGGCGTACCTCCCGGAGCCGTCCATCACCACGGGTGTGACGTCGAGGAGTGCCCCCTGTGCCATCGCCAGGCGATCGGTTGCAACTGCAACGAACCAGGGGAGTGGGATCACATAAGACGACGTCGCTCGACACGGTGCCGAACCCGTTCTTCGGACCGGAATCGGTGACGAAACGGGATGGGACCGTGGAACCGCGGATCACACCGAGGCGCGGGACACTGGTCGCATGCGGCTCTTCGTGGCGGTGGCCCTCCCCGAGGCGGTGCTCGCCGCGGTTGACGATCTGCCGCGTCCCGACCGACCCGGTGTCCGGTGGACGACCAGCGAACAGTGGCACGTCACTCTCCGCTTTTTGGGCGAGGCACCGCCGGAGGATGTGATCCCGGCTGTGGCCGGCGCCCTCGAGGGAAGGGGAGCGGATGACGTTCCGACGGTCACCCTCGGGCCAGCCACTGCCTGGTTTCGTGGGAGGCGCGTCCTCCAGATCCCCGTGACCGGGCTGGACCGTCTGGCCGCCGTCGTCCGCCCGGCGACCGACCAGTGGGGACCGGACGGCGACGTGCCGTTCGCCGGACATCTGACGGTGGCGCGCACGAAGGGACGGCGCCGTGGACCGGTTGATCTGGCCGGAGCTCCCATATCCGCCGGCTTCCGAGGCGCCGACATCGGTGTCTATGCCTCCCGGCCTGGGCCGAACGGCTCTGTCTACGAGCGCCTGTCCGTCATCCGACTTCAGACTCCTGATGAGAAGCGACGGTAGGGGGCATTACAGACGGGCTGCGAGATGGAGCACGGCATCCTCCACCTTGGTGACTGATCCGCCGAACTCGCCTTCGATCAGCTGTTCAATGGCCCGGTACTGAGCTTCACTTCGTTCGCCGCCGTAGGTCCGAGTGACCTCGACGAACGTCGGCGCGTCGAGTGTTCTGCCAAAGACGTGGTGGAAAATCCGGGCATCTCCGAACCTCGGATCAGCGTCGACCGGTTGCAACGACCGGTCCACTTCGTCGATGCGCTTCGGCCAGTGGGATCCGACGATCTCGGCCAACATTTCCTCGAACGGTTCCTCCCCCCACGAGACGACTTCGGTCCACACCAGCGCAAGGGATCCGCCCCGTTCGAGAAGCTCGGACGACAGCTCGGTGGCGAGACTGGGGTCCAGCCAGTGCCACGAGTTGAAAGCGGCCACCAACCGCGCCCGCCGGCTGGATACCAGATCCTCGAATCGGGAATTGAGGTAGCGGGCCCTGTCGGCGAGCTTGGCCTCCATCACGGCAACCATGGCCGATGCGGGTTCGACCGCCGTCACGTCCAGCCCACGCTGGACAAGGGGTTCTGTTGCGATGCCCGTTCCGGCTCCGACCTCGATCGCCGTATCGCCGGGGCGGAGCCCGGCGAGATGCATGATGTCGTCGAACACCGAGGCGGGATAGCGGGGCCGAAAGCGGTCGTAGCTGGACGCCTGAGCGGCGAATCGCTCCGATGCTCCGGCCGCCGACGCCCACAATCCGGCCACGGTCAATTATGCCGTCGCCGGCCGGACCACGATGACCGTCGACACCTCAGGATCGCCGGCCTGCACCACGATGACCGTCGACACCTCAGGATCGGCAGCCCTCAGGATCGGCGGCTCCTCGGGGTCGATGGCACTCAGGACCTGACCACCCAGGACCTGACATAGTGCCGTCCGATCTCGTTGGCGTAGCGGAGTCCCAACTGTGCACCGTTGTCGGTGAGCCACTCCGACAGGCGGATCGAACCGGTCGACGGTCCCGAGGTGTCGGCCAGCCCGGCGGCCATGGCCCGGTACTCGTCCGCGGTCAGGAGGACGTCGCGTAGCACCAGTCCGAGCACTCGTGACAGTCGAGGGACGAGGGTCCCTGGTACCCGCACGATCCGGGCCCGGCTTCCGACGGCGTCCCGGATCTCCTCGACCAGTCTCGAGGAAGGTGGGGCGCTCAGGCCCGACGGCGTCGGTCACACTGTCGACGCGATTCGGCGCCCTTGGCCAGGCAGAGCCGGGCCAGGTCTTCGATGTGGACGGCCCGAATGCGGTAGTCCCCGTTCCCACCGACGGCAAAGACCGGCAGACGCCGCAGGAGCCAGGCGATGTTGTTGATCAGCACCCCCTCGCCGCCGAACAGGACGGCCGGGACGCAGGACCGCAAACGAAAGATCGGACGCAGCGAGCGCCCGCTCGACGAGTGCCTTGCCCCGGAAGTAGCCATACGGGGACTCGACATTCGGATGGGTGATGCTCACCTGCACGACGCGCTCGATTCCGGCTCGTCGCGCCGCCTGGAAGAGGGTCTGTGAATTCAAGACGGCGAGGTCGTGGTCGACCCGATCCGAGGGAAACGGATCCAGTACGTGTTGTAGAGCGTGCGGGCCCCCCGGAGCGCCTCGATCAACCCGAGCTGATCGTCGAAGTCGAGCACCCGTGCCTCGATGGGGGAACCCGGAGGCACTCGCTCGGGATGGCCGGTGAGGGTCCGGACCTGGCGCCCTTGCCCGATCAGTGCATGGGCGATGGCTGGACCCGAGTAGCTGAACGCACCGGTCACCACGTCCAAGCCGCCGTCGGTGTCCGTCGGACATCGTGGCGACGCCTTCGTACCGGGCCTTCACGAACCGGGCCCCGTGGAACCGGTACCGCTCAAAACCCCCACGAGCTCGAGCAACTGTCGCGCCACGTCCGAACAGATCGAGCGCCGGCTGCCGGTCGCCATCGAGGTGGCTGAGCATCTCGAGTCCCAGGTACAGGGCGACGATGGCATGAGCGACGTCCGCAGTCGGCACCAACGCACGGAGGGAGTGGCCGATCGAATCATCGATCGTCTCGTGGACGAACTCCTTCCAAGGTCCGATCCGAGCGGCCACCTCGCGTCCGAGCTCCGGCTGAGGAGGACGCCCCGGCGATCAACTCCACCAGCACGGTGATGTAGCCGGCATCGAGATCGGTCCGGAACACCTCGGCCGCCGCCTCCACCAATTCGGGCAGCGACCCCGCCGCAGCCACCATGGCTCGGTACTGCCTGAAGCGCTCGGCGCTCACGGCGTCCAGTGCCGCCAGCAGGAGGTTGGAGACCGAGCCGAAGTGGTAGAAGATCAGGCCCGCATTGGAGCCGGCTTCGGCGGCGATCGCCCGGGCACTGGCTCCGACGAATCCCTCCTTCTTGAGGGTCTCGATCGCCGCTTGGACCAGGACCCGGCGGGTGTCCTCGGACCGGCGGCCGCCGCGCTCCCCCAACTCACTCGGCGTACCCGACTTGGCCATCGCTAACCCCACCTTATTGAGCAGTTGATCAAACCTTACGGTCAACGACCCCGTTCTCGCAAGCCGGGGCGGCCGCACCAGACGGGGGATTGACGTCAGGCATATCCCGATATATCGTAATAGTACGAGCAGGCTTCGACGGGCGGGGCGGCGATGCCGGATCCCGACCCCGAGAAGAGAAGCCGACCCGGTCGAGCCGGGCCGGCAAAGGATCATGAAAGGAGCCGAGCGCATGCACGGACACGGGCATTTCCAGCACTTCGACGACGAATCCCACTTCAATCGGCGGGAGGCTCCCATCGACCGGTTGGCGGACCTGGCCCGAGCCCGAGCCCGGGGGCGTCGCCGCGGGCGGCCGGACCGGTTCGCCCGGCACTTCGGGTTCGGGCCCGGGTTCGGAGACCCGATGTTCGGGCGGGGCCCGAGGGCGGGACGCGGCGACGTCCGAGCGGCCATCATCGCCTTGCTGGCCGAAGAGCCGATGCACGGCTACCAGATCATCACCGAGCTCACCGAGCGGAGCGGCGGGGTGTGGCGGCCGAGCCCGGGTTCCGTCTACCCCACCCTGCAGGCGCTCGAGGACCAGGGCCTCGTCTCGGCCGACCAGTCCGAAGGCCGTCGCGTCTACGAGCTCACCGACGAGGGGCGAGTCGAGGCCGAGGCCGCCGGGGACGGACCGCCCCCTTGGGAGGAGGCCGCCCGGAGCGCCGACCGGTCGCTCGTCGACCTCAAGGCCCTCATGGGCGAGACGGCAGCAGCGGTCTGGCAGGTGGCGCGAGCCGGTGACGAGCGCCAGATCAAAGCGGTCGGCGAGATCCTGGCCGACACCCGTCGCCGGGTCTATCTGATCCTGGCCGATGGCGGGTCATCGTCGGGTGCCGGGACCGAAGCGGCAGGAGAGCGGGACGGTCGGTGACCGAGCCGTCCACCGAGCCGGCCGCCCGGGCTGCAGCCCGCCGGCCGGGCGGCGCCGATGGCGGGTTCGCGGTGGCGACCGGCACCTACGTGCCGATCGCCGGGCCACCAGACGGCGGGGGACGGGGACCGGTCCCGACAGCTCCGGACGACACGAACTTCGCGGCCCACGCCCGAGCGGTCGGGGGCGACGACCGGTCACCCGGACCGTCGGGCCGCTTCCTGCGGCGGGTCCGCGGGGCGCTGCGAGGTCTCACCGCCGGCACCCAGGGTGCCCCGGCTCCCGGGCGGTGGGTGGCCGCCTGCCCGGACCAGGCCTTGGTGTTGACACGACTCCGCTGACTCGTCGCCGATGCTGACTCGTCGCCGATGCTGACTCGCCGATGCTGAGCTGAGCTCGCCGCCGCTGCCACGGCTCGAGGGCACGGGGAGTCGGTCAGCCGCCCTCGTACTCGAACCCGAGATCGGGGGCGGTCAGCAGAGCTCGGAACGGGATCCCCTCGGCGTCGGCCATGGCCTCGACCGTGCCGCCCCGGTCGACGACGGCCACCAGCAGCACCGGTTCGGCGCCGGCCTCGCGCACGGCGTGGGCCGCCTCCAGCAACGAGGTCCCCCGGGTCACCGTGTCCTCGGTGATGACCGCCCGGTCCCCGGGATCGAGCGCACCGGCGATCCGGCCGCCGCCCCCGTGGTCCTTGGCCTCTTTGCGCACGCTGAAGGCATTGAGCAGCCGCCCCCGCGAGGCCGCCACGCCGGCGGTCACGAACGCGACCGGGTCGGCACCCATGGTGAGGCCGCCGATGGCCGACGCGTCCTCGGGGAGCACCGAGATGACCGCGTCCGCCACCAGCACCATGGCCTCGGGGCGGCAGACGGTCTGCTTCGAGTCGATGAACCAGCTGCTCCTCCGTCCCGACTTGAGCACGAAGTCGCCGCGCCGCACCGAATGCTCCAGAAGGTGGCTCCGCAAGGCGTCGAACCGGCTGGTCGGGAGCGAAGTGGTCACCCCGTCGTCACCTCGGTCGGCTGGACCCTCGCCCACTGGAGCTCGCCGACCAGCTCGACGCCGCGCTCGCCGCCACCGACCCGTCCGATCGGGATGGCTCCGATGTCCCTTCGTCGGAGAGCGGACACCGTCTGGTCGGCGCCGTCGGCGGCGACCACGACGACCATGCCGATCCCGAGGTTGAAGACCGCCGCCATCTCCTCGTCGGACACCGGACCGAGCCGGCGGATCTCGTCGAAGATGGGCGGCACCCTCCAGGTGGTCCGATCGACGACGGCGCGCGCGCCCGTCGGGCAGGATCCGCACCAGGTTGGCGGCCAGGCCGCCGCCGGTGACGTGGGCGACCGCGTGGATGTCGACCTCGGCCAGCGCCGCCCGCACCGCCGGCGTGTAGATCACCGAGGGACGGAGAAGCTCCTCGGCCAGGGTCACGGATGCGCCGGCGAAGGCCGGTCCTTCGAGCGAACGGCCCGGCCCGCTCGAGCAGCACGTGACGGGCCAGGCTGTAGCCGTTGCAGCGGAGGCCGGGCGAGTGCAGGCCGATGAGCGAGTCGCCCTCCCGGACCCGATGGGGCCCGAGGATCTCGTCCCGCTCCACGACACCCACGGCGAATCCGACCGGGTCGAACGCGCCCGGCCCCATGACGCCGGGGTGCTCGGCCATCTCGCCGCCGAGCAGCGCGGCGCCCACTTGGCGGCAGCCCTCGGCCACCCCGCCCACCAGCTCGGCCATCCGATCCGCATCGACCCGGCCGACCGCCAGGTAGTCGAGGAAGAACAGCGGCTCGGCCCCCTGGCAGACGAGGTCGTCCACGCACATGGCCACCAGGTCGATCCCGATGGTGTCGAGGCGACCGGCCGCTTCGGCCACCAGTGCCTTGGTGCCCACCCCGTCGGTGGCAGCGACCAGCACGGGATGGCGGTAGCGCGCCGCCTGCAGGGCGAACAGCCCGCCGAACCCGCCGAGCTCGCCCACGACTTCGGCGCGACCGGTCGAGGCGACCAGGGGACGGATGCGGTCGACAGCACGTTCACCCGCCCCGATGTCGACCCCGGCTCCGGAGTAGGTGGCACCTCCGGACTGGGTGCGAGCCACACCGCCGGAGTCGGCGCGAGCCACACCTCCGGAGTCGGCGCGAGCCACACCTCCGGAGTCGGCGCGGGCGGCCTCCTCGCGGCCGGCCGCGGTCACGTGCGCCCGCCGACCGCCCCGCTGAGGGTGGCGCGCTCGACCACGCGGACCGGCACCGGCACCGGGTAGTCCCCGGTCATGCAGGCGTTGCAGAACCCGGCCCCGGGGGTCCCGATGGCGGCGACCAGGTTCTCGAGGGTCAGGAACTCCAGCGAGTCGACGCCGAGGTAGTCCGCCATCTCGGCCGGGGTGCGGGTCGCGGCCAGCAGCTGGTCCCGGTCCGGGGTGTCGAGCCCGTAGAAGCACGGCCACCGGAAGGGCGGGGACGAGATGCGCAGATGGACCTCCCGGGCCCCCGCCTCCCGCAGCATGGCCACCATGGCCTTCGGAGTGGTGCCCCGGACGATCGAGTCGTCCACCACCACCAGCCGCTTGCCGGCGATGTTCTCCCGCAGGGGGTTGAGCTTGCGGCGCACCCCGCTCGTCCGCTCGGCCTGGGTCGGGGCGATGAAGGTGCGGCCGATGTAACGGTTCTTGACCAGTCCCTGCCCGTAGGGGATGCCCGAACCGACGGCGTACCCCTCGGCCGCCGGCACCCCCGAGTCCGGCACGCCCATCACCATGTCGGCGTCGACCGGTCGCTGGGTGGCGAGCAGCTCGCCCATCCGCCGCCGCGCCCCGTGGACCTCGTTGCCGTAGAGCCTGGTGTCCGGCCGGGCGAAGTACACGAACTCGAAGATGCAGAGCTTCGGGTCGAGCCGCTCGACGGCGAAGGGCGCCTGCGATCGGACCCCGTCGCCGTCGATCACGACCATCTCGCCGGGTTCGAGCTCGCGGATGAAGGTGGCGCCGATCACGTCGAGGGCCGGCGACTCGGAGGCGAGCACCCATCCCGTCCCGAACTCGGCGGTGGGCTCGAGCCGGCCGAGGCACAGGGGGCGGAACCCGTTCGGGTCACGGACGCCGATCAGCCGGTCGGCATCGAGGAGCACGAGGGAGAAGGCGCCCTCGAGGGTGGGGACCACCGACAGGAGCGCCGCCTCGAGGTCCTCGCCGGGGCGGCCGCGGTCCTCCGGGGGTGAGTCGGGGTCCTCGGGGGGGAAGGCCCGGCCGAGCAGCTCGGCCACCAGGTCGCTGTCCGACGACACCAGGCCGGGGAGCATGCCGGCGGACTCGCCCAGCTCGGCGGTGTTGGTGAGGTTGCCGTTGTGGGCCAGACCGAAGCCGGCCCGCCCCACCCCCCGGTAGGCCGGCTGGGCGTGCATCCAGTCGCTGGCGCCGGCGGTCGAATAGCGGGTGTGGCCGATGGCCAGGTGGCCGCGGAGCCCCCGGAGCTTGCGCTCGTCGAAGACCGTGGTGACGAGGCCCATGTCCTTCATCACCGTGATGAGGTCGCCGTCGCTGACGGCCATGCCCGCCGACTCCTGGCCCCGGTGCTGGAGCGCGTAGAGGCCGTCGAACACGAGGTGTGCGACCGATCGCCCCGGGGCGTAGACCCCGAAGACGCCACACGCTTCCCTGGCCTCCATCACCGGTCCTCGGCCTCCATCACCGGTGGATACCGCACACACCGGGGGTCGTCGGACTCGCTTCGCTCACGATTAGGCCACACATCCGCCTCGCCGTGCCACTCCAGCCTAGTGGTGGGGCCGGCCCGGCCCGCGCCGGCCACCACCGGTGCCGGTCGGGTCGACCGACGGCGGGCGTTCAGTCACCGACCGCGGGAGCCAGCTCGTCGAGCAGGTCGGGCAGCCGGCCCCGCCACGAGCGGGCGGCATCGGCCACGGGCAGGTCCACCAGTCCCTCGACGACGATGCGGTCACCCCCCGCCTGGCCGAGCACCCGGAACCCCACCCCGGCCTCCGCCGCCCGGGCCACCACTTCGTGGTGGTGCGGGGTGCACACCACCACCCGCGACGGCGCCTCGGTGAACAGCTCGTGATGGTCGGCCACCCCCGCCACCCGCAGGCCGATCCCCGAGCGCACGGCCAGCTCGGCGAGGGCCACCCCGAGGCCGCCCCCCGAGATGTCGTGGACACCGTCGAGCCACCGCTCGCCGCCGCCCACCGCCTCCGCCGCCAGGGTGCCGACCAGGCCGACCAGCCGGGCGTGGCCGGCGAGGTCCAGGGCGGGAAGCACGCCGTGGCGGTGCCCCCGGCACTCGACCGCCCAGCGCGACCCGGCGAGGGAGGGTTGGCCGTGCTGCCCGGTGGTGGCGGTGACGCTCGCATCGAGCAGGACCAGGGTCGAGCCCTCGGCGAGGCGGGTACCCGGAGGCCGCTGCACCAGCCGCTCGATGAGACCGAGGACCGCGATCACCGGCGTCGGGTCGATGTCGGAGCCGTTGCTCTCGTTGTAGAGGCTCACGTTGCCCCCGACGACGGGCAGCCCGAGGGCCGAGCAGGCCTCGGCGATGCCGTCGACCGTCTCGGACAGCTGCCACATGACCTCGGGGTGCTCGGGGTTGCCGAAGTTGAGGCAGTTGACCACGGCGACCGGGCGGGCCCCGGCGCACGCCACGTTGAGCGCCGATTCGGCGACCGTCGCCGCCGCGCCGGCGCGGGGATCGATGGCGCACCAGGCGGGGTTGGAATCGCACGAGAGGGCCAGGCCCCGCCCGGACGGGGGGAGCCCGGGGGCGGCGAGGCGGAGGACGGCGGCGTCACCACCCGGTCCCTCCACCGTGTTGAGGAAGAGCTGGTGGTCGTACTGGCGGTAGACCCAGGACGGGTCGGCGAGCAGCTCTTGGAGGTCCTCGCCGCAGTCGGCCGGGGCGGGCAGGGTGCCCGGGTCGTCGACGTGGCGGGCCTCGAGGTCGCCGGGCCGGGCCATCGGGCGGTGGTAGAGCGGGGCGTCGTTGCTGAGCGCGGCGGCCGGCACGTCGGCGAGCACCTTCCCTCCGAAGCCGTCGAGCACCCGGAGCCGGCCGGTTCCGTCCGGCGGCGCATCGGTCACCCGGCCGACCACGGCCGAGCGGACCTCCCACCGCCGGCACACCTCCTCGAGGCGCGCCAGATCCTCGGGCCGGACGATGGCGAGCATCCGCTCCTGGCTCTCCGAGGTCATGACCTCGTAGGGCGCCATGCCCGGTTCGCGGCGCGGCACCGCCGAGACGTCGACGTCCATCCCCGAGCCGCCACGGGCGGCCGTCTCGCTGGTGGCGCACACCAGACCGGCCCCCCCGAGGTCCTGGATGCCGACCGCCAGCTTGAGCTCGAGCAGCTCGAGGCAGGCCTCGATGAGCCGCTTCTCCTCGTAGGGGTCACCCACCTGGACGCTCGGGCGCTTGGCGTCGTCCGAGCCACCGCCGGGAGCGCCGCTGTCACCGTCGGAGCCGAAACCGGACGAGGCCAGCACGCTCACGCCGCCGATGCCGTCGCGCCCGGTCGAGGATCCGAGGAGGACCGCCAGGTTCCCCGCCCCCGACGCCCGCCCGAGCACCAGCCGCTCCACCGGCAGCAGTCCCATGCACAGGACGTTGACGAGCGGGTTCTCGGCGTAGCAGGGATCGAAGGTGAGCTCCCCGCCGACGGTCGGCACCCCCACCGAGTTCCCGTAGCCCGAGATCCCGCCGACCACGCCCTCGATGAGCCAGCGCTGCCTGGCCTCGCCCGGGTCGCCGAAGAACAGCGGGTCCATGAGGGCGACGGGCCGGGCCCCCATCGTGAAGATGTCGCGGAGGATGCCGCCCACCCCGGTCGCCGCCCCCTGGTAGGGCTCGATGGCCGAGGGATGGTTGTGGCTCTCGATGCGGATGGCCACGGCGATCCCGTCTCCGGCGTCGACCACGCCGGCGTTCTCGCCGGGCCCGACCAGCACGCCCGGCCCGGTCGTCGGGAGGCGCTTCAGGTGGACCCGCGACGACTTGTACGAGCAGTGCTCGCTCCACATGACGGCGAAGAGGGCGAGCTCGAGGTGGTTGGGAGGGCGGCGGAGGATGGTCTCGATCTCGTCGCGCTCCCCGTCGGTCAGGCCGAGCGCCCGGTGGACCGGCTCGTCCCCGCTCACCGGGACGCTCCGGTGGTCGTCGCCTGTCGGGTGCGCGCCCATCGGCACGAGCGTAACCGGGGCCCGGGTGCCCACCGCTTGGGAAGGAGCCCGACGGCCGAGGGCGTGACCGGCCCCGGCTGCTCCGGCATTCCGCCACCGGAGCCCCCCTGCTCGTGCCCGGAGCCCACCAGCTCGTGCACAGGAGCCCACCTGCTCGTGCGCCGGGGCGGCGCCGTCTGCCTCAATCACCGGGCGATTGCGTCACCGATCCTCCAATGGCCCGGACCGTCTAAACCGCCATGCCGGCGGGAGCCGACCCGGACCACACCAAAATCGTCGCCGTCGTCCGGCCCGCAACGGCTGGTACGAACCGGTCAATTTGCTCAAAATGGACATCTCTGGAATGCTCGATGCCATGGCAGCGACAAGCACGGCAAAACCACGCAAAAAGACTCCTATGTCGGCGGACCACAAGGCGGCACTGGCCAAAGGGCGGGAGGAGGGCCGGATCGTTCGCCGCTATCTCGAGGCGCTCGAGTCCAACAAGCCCCGACGGGGAAGGAAGCGGACACCCGACTCGATCCGCAAACGTCTCCACACGATCGAGACTTCCTTGCCGACCGCCGATCCACTGTCCCGTCTCCATATGATCGAAGAGAAGCAGCGGCTCGAGTCCGAGCTTTCCCACACCGGCGAAACGGTGGACCTGGCCGCACTCGAGAAGAGCTTCGTCAAGGTCGCCCGGGTCTACGGCGAGCGCAAGGGGATCTCCTATTCGGCGTGGCGGGCCGTCGGGGTCAGCGCCAACGTGCTCCAACAGGCGCGCGTCCCCCGCACCCGGGGCTGAACGAAGGGGACCCCGCCGGCGGACGGCCCGCCCGGACCGGACCCGTCAGGCCCACCCGACCGGTCGTGCTTCGCATCTCTCAGCGGGGCGCCCTGCCTCGGAGAACCCATCGGTGCCGGGCTCCCAAGAATGCCCAAAGCCTCCTGACCGACAGGGCCCGCAGCCCCGGCCGCACGCGGATCGGAACACCGATAGCGGGCACGTCATCCAAACGGAGAATCCCGGCCCGCCACTGGTGATTGCCCAGACCGACCTGGGTTCGGCATCGCCGGTCAGCGGCAGGACGTGGCCGCCGACAGCCCAAAATCGGGACGTTTCACCGCACCGCACCCGCCCGCACCCGCACAGATCCGAAGAAACCAGTCACTGAGGGTGGGCGAGCTCCGTTGACCCGCCGGGGTCAGGCGACCGTTGCCGTCGCCCGCGGTGGGGTGGCGAGGGACCCGCCGTCCACGAGCGCGCCGAGCAGGACCAGCCCGTCGACCGAACCGGTCAGCGGGTCCGACGCCCGCTCGGGGTGGGGCATGAGCCCGACGACGGTGCGGCTCTCGTTGCAGACCCCGGCGATGGCGTCGGTCGAGCCGTTGGGATTGTCGAGGTAGCGGAGCACCACCCGGTCCTCGGCCCGGAGCATGGCGAGGGTCTCGGCATCACAGGTGTAGTTGCCCTCGAAGTGGTTGACGGGGAGGCGGAGCTCGGTGCCGGGCGGAACGCCACGGGTCAGCACCGACTCCGACGACTCCACCCGCGTCGTCACGGTGGTGCAGATGAAGCGGAGCCCGCGGTTCTTCTGCAGGGCCCCGGGGAGCAACCCGGCTTCGGTGAGCACCTGGAAGCCGTTGCAGATCCCGACCACCGGCCCGCCGCCGGCGGCGAAGTCGCTCACCGCCGCCATCACCGGCGAGAACCGGGCGATCGCCCCCGGGCGCAGGTAGTCGCCGTGGGCGAACCCGCCGGGCACCACCAGCGCGTCGTAGCCGCGCACGGTTCGGTCGCCGTGCCACACCAGCTCGGCGGTGGCGCCGAGGCGCTCGAACGCCGACACGGCGTCGTGCTCGCAGTTGGTCCCGGGGAAGACGACCACCCCGATGCGGGACGCCATCAGTCCCCCGCCCCCGGTCCGCCCGGTCCGCCCGCTCCCGGAACGCCCGTGCCGTTGGAGGCGGCCGGGCCCGCCGGGCGGACCGAGACCGACGACTCCTCGAGCACCGGGTTGGCCAGCAGCCGGTCGGCCACCACCGTGGCCTCGGCCAGGGCCGATGCGTCGTCGTCGGCGGCGATGTCGAACCGGAACGCCTTGCCCGCCCGCATGCCGGTCACCCCGGCGATCCCGAGGGCCGGCAGCGCCCGCTCGATGGTGGCACCCTCGGGATCGGCGATCCCCTCGCGCAACCGGACCTCCACCAGCACCGAGAAGCGCGGCGAGTCGGCCACGCTCAGGCACCGTACCAGTCGTCCAGGCGGCGGCCGCACACCCGCTCGTAGGCGTCGACGTAGCGCGTCGAGGTGGCCGTCACGATCTCGTCGGGCAGGGACGGCGGGGGCGGCTGCTTGTCCCAGGGCTGGTCCTCGAGCCAGTCGCGCAGCGGCTGCTTGTCGAAGGAGGGCGGGTTGGTCCCCGGGGCGCAGTCGTCGGCGGGCCAGAAGCGGGAGGAGTCCGGGGTGAGCACCTCGTCGCAGATCGACAGCGCGCCGTCGATGAAGCCGAGCTCGAACTTGGTGTCGCAGATGACGATGCCCTGCTCCTCGGCCCGGGCCGCGGCCCGGCCGTAGGCCGCCAGGCACAGCTCGGCGGCGGCGGTGGCCGCCTCCTCGCCCACCAGGTCGACGGCCTCGGCCATCCCGATGTTGAGGTCGTGCCCCTCGGTGGCCTTGGTCGAGGGGGTGAAGATCGGCTCGGGCAGCCGATCGGCGTGGCGCAGCCCCTTCGGCATGGCCATCCCGTGCACCGTCCCTTCGCGCTCGTACTCCTTGTAGGCGGACCCGGCCAGGTAGCCGCGGACGATGCACTCGATGGCCAGCATGTCGGCCCGCCGGACCAGCATCGACCGGCCGGCCAGCTCCTCCAGCCCGCCGGGCAGGGCGGCGGCTCCGGCCGGGAAGTCGGCCGTGTCGGCACTGACCAGATGGTTGGGAGCGAGGTCGGCGAGCTCCTCGAGCCAGGCGACGGTCATGGCGGTGAGCACCCGGCCCTTGTTCGGGATGGGCTCGGCCATGATCACGTCGAAGGCCGAGATCCGGTCGGAGGCCACCATGAGCAGCCGGTCCGTCGCCGGCGTCGTAGAGCTCGCGGACCTTCCCCGACTGGATGAGCGGGAGCGGTCCGGCACTGCCGGCTCCGGTGCTTCGGGTCGGGTCTCGGGTGTCTCGGCTATCTCGGATGGTCACGGGTCGAGCTCCTCCAGGGCGTCGGTGAACCGGTGGACATGGCGCAGCGTACGGCCGAGGTCGAAGGCCTCGTCCAGGGCCTCGGGTGACAGGGTGACCTCGGGGTCCTCCTCGAGCACCTGCCGGAAGGACCGGGCGGTCTCGGAGGCCTGGCGGGCGTCGCGCTGCACGATGCGGTAGGCGGCGTCGCGGGGGTGGCCCGCCGCCACCAGGGCGAGCAGGACCGACTGGCTGAAGACCAGGCCGAGGCTGCCCTCCGTCAGCGTGGCGAGCGCCCGCTCCGGGTGGATCACCAGCCCCTCGACCAGGCCGGTGGCCTTCTGCAGCACGTAGAGGGCGAGCGGCCGGCGTCGGGCAGCACGACCCGCTCGACCGAGCTGTGGGAGATGTCCCGCTCGTGCCAGAGCGCCACGTCCTCGAGCCCCGCCGACAGGTAGCCCCGCAGCACCCGGGCCAGGCCGCACAGGCGCTCGGACAGGACCGGGTTGCGCTTGTGGGGCATGGCCGAGCTCCCCTTCTGGCCCGGCTTGAACGGCTCCTCGACCTCGCCGAGCTCGCTGCGGGCCAGGTGGCGGACCTCGGTGGCGATCGACTCGACGGTGGCCCCGACCGACGCGCAGGCCCACAGGTACTCGGCGTGGCGGTCGCGGGCCACCACCTGGGTGGCCGGGACCGGGCGTGAGCCCGAGGGCCTCGGCACACGTGCGCCTCGACCCGGGGGTCGATGTTCGAGTAGGTCCCGACCGCCCCCGACAGCTTGCCCACCGCCACCCGCCGGCGGGCGGCCTGCAGCCGCTCGAGGTCGCGGTCGGCCTGCAGCGCCCACAGCGCGAACTTGGCCCCGAAGGTGGTCGGCTCGGCGTGCATGCCGTGGGTCCGGCCGGTCACCGGCACGTCGATGGTCTCCGCGGCCCGGGCCTTCAGGGCCGCGACCAGCCGGCGCTCGGCCTCGATGAGCAGGTCGGCCGCCCGGGTGAGGGTGGCGCAGAGGGCGGTGTCGACCACGTCGGACGAGGTGAGCCCGTAGTGGATCCACGACCCCTCGGGCTGGCCGATGGCCGCCTGCACCACGTCGACGAAGGCGGCCACGTCGTGGTCGGTGGTCCGCTCGCGGTCGGCCACCGCCTCGACGAAGGCCGCGTCGACCTCGGGCGCCCGCGCCTCGCAGGCCTTGGCCGCTTCGGAGGGGACCGCCCCGATGGCGGCCCAGCCCTCGGTGGCCAGCAGCTCGACCCGGAGCCACATCGGCCATCCGGGCCTCGTCGGAGAAGAGCGCGGCCATCTCGGGCGGGGCGTAGCGCGGGATCACCGGAGCGCTCCCTCCGCCCGGGGCGTCGAACCGGCCCCCGAGGACGTGCCGGCCCCCGAGATCGAACCGGACCCCGAGCAGGCGCCGGCCCCCGAGGACGTGCCGGCCCCCGAGGACCCGACCGCCTCCGTCGGGCCACCCGAGGCGGCGAGGGCGATGTCCGAGCGGAACTGCATCCCCGCCCACGACACCGCCGACACGCCGGCATAGGCGCGGGCACGCGCCGTCGCCGAGGGTCGGTCCCTCGCCGGTGACCCCGAGCACCCGCCCCCCGGCCGTCACCACCTCGCCGTCGCCCTCCGCCCGGGCCGTGCCGGCCTGGAACACGGTCACCCCACCGAGTGCGGCGGCGGCATCGAGGCCGTCGATCCGGTCCCCGGTCCGCGGCGCGTCCGGGTAGCCGGCCGAGGCGCACACCACGCACACCGCCGCCCGGTCGGCGAAGCGGGGCCGGGTGCGCAGCGATCCGGCCGCCACCTCGGCAAGCAGGCCGAACAGGTCGCCCTCGAGCCGGGGCAGCACCACCTGGGCCTCGGGGTCGCCGAAGCGGACGTTGAACTCGAGCACCTTCGGCCCCGACGGCGTGAGCATGAGGCCGGCGTAGAGCACGCCCCGGTAGTCGATGGACCGGGCCCGCAGGGCCGCCACCAGCGGGGCCACCGCCTCGTCGACCAGCTGGGCGACGAGCCCGTCCGACGACGTCGGGGACCGGTGAGTACGCCCCCATCCCCCCGGTGTTGGGGCCACGGTCGAGGTCGTCGCGGCGCTTGAAGTCCTGGGCCGGCGCCAGCGGGGCCAGGCGCTCGCCGTCGCAGAGCACCAGCAGCGAGCACTCCGGCCCGGTCAACCCCTCCTCGACCACCACCCGTCGCCCGGCCTCCCCGAAGGCGTCGCCGGACAGCTTGGCCTCGATGTCCGCCTCGGCCTCGGGCCAGCGAACCGGTCACCAGGACGCCCTTGCCCGCCGCCAGGCCGTCGGTCTTGACCACCCAGGGCCCGGGCAGGCTGCGGCAGAACTCCCGGGCCTCGGCGGGATCGTCGAAGGCGCCGTAGCGGGCCGTGGGCACGCCCGCCTCGGCCAGCAGCTCCTTCATGAACGCCTTCGACCCCTCGAGACGCGCCCCGTCGGCGCCGGGCCCGAACACCAGGCGCCCGTCGGCCCGGAGCCGGTCGGCCAGCCCGTCGACCAGCGGCGCCTCCGGCCCGATCACGTACAGGTCGGCCTCGGTCTGCTCGGCCGGCGCTGGGGTGCGGGTGATCGAGTGCCCCTCGGGGGTGACGCCGGTCGATGCCGGGGTTGCCCGGGGTGACCACCACCTCGGCGGTGCGCCCGAGGGCCAGCGCCAAGGCGTGCTCGCGCCCCCCCGACCCGACCACGCAGGCGGTGCTCACCCCCGGCGTCCCCGACGCGGCCTCATCATCATGCGGCGAAGCGCACGAACTGCTCGCGGCCCGGGCCGACGCCGACCAGGCGCACCGGGGTGCCGATCTGCTCGGCCAGGAACCCCACGTAGTCCCGGGCCGCCTGGGGGAGGTCGCTGAGCTCGGTGGCCGCCGACAGGTCGGTCCGCCACCCGGGCAGCTCCTCGTAGACCGGAGTGACCTGGTGGAAGGTCGACTGGTGGTAGGGCGGATGGGTGAAGCTCTCGCCGCCGGACTCGTAGGCCACGCAGACCTTCACGGTCTCGAAGGTGTCGAGCACGTCGAGCTTGGTCAGCGCCACCTCGGAGAGCGAGTTGAGCCGCACCGCCTGGCGCATCATGACCGCGTCGAACCAGCCGGGACGGCGCCGGCGACCGGTGTTGACCCCGTACTCGTGGCCGCGCTCGACCAGCGTGTCCCCGGTCTCGTCGGTCAGCTCGGTGGGGAACGGACCGCTGCCCACCCGGGTCACGTAGGCCTTGGCGATCCCGATGACCTCCTCGATGTAGCGGGGCCCCACACCTGCCCCGGTGCAGGCGCCGCCGGCCACCGGGTTGGAGGAGGTGACGAAGGGATAGGTGCCGTGGTCGAGATCGAGGAAGGTGGCCTGGGCGCCCTCGAGGAGCACGTGGACACCGCGCTCGAGGGCGTCGTGCACGCAGCCCGACCGTGTCGGCCACCATCGGCGCCAGGCGCGGGGCCAGCTCGTCCGAGGTACTGGTCGCAGATGTCGTCGGCCGACAACGGCAGCCGGTTGTACACCTTGGCCAGGACGGCGTTCTTCTCCTTCAGCACCACGTCGAGCTTCTGGCGGAAGATCTTCGGGTCGAGGAGGTCCTGCACCCGCAGCCCCACCCGCGACGACTTGTCGGCGTAGGCGGGCCCGATCCCCCGCTTGGTGGTGCCCAGGCTGTTCTTCCCGAGACGTCGCTCGGTCAGGCGGTCGAGCTCGTGGTGGTAGGGCATGATCAGGTGGGCGTTCCCGCTCACCAGCAGCCGCGAGGTGTCGATCCCCTTGGCCTCGAGGGTCCCGACCTCGCTCAGGAGCACCTTGGGGTCCACCACCACCCCGTTGCCGATGACCGGTGTGATGTGGTCGTAGAGCACGCCGCTCGGAACCAGCTGGAGGGCGAAGGTCTCGCCGTCGACCACGATGGTGTGTCCGGCGTTGTGGCCGCCCTGGTAGCGGACGACCATGCCCATCTCCTTGGCCAGGAGATCGGTGAGCTTGCCCTTACCCTCATCACCCCACTGGGTCCCGACGACGACGGTTGCCGGCACGCGTCACTCCTCCGTTGCAAAAAGCGGATTGCACGCCAGTGTAGCCCGGGGCCCGAGCGGGCTCACTCGACGGCCGAGCGTTCGCGGCGGAGCACCTGGGCCACGGCCCGCATGAAGAGCACCGACGAGAACACCAGGCCGATGAACCCGATGGCCTGCAGCGACAGGCGGATGTCGTGGGTCCCGGACAGCTCGGCCGCCACGAGGATGACGGCGGAGGCCATCAGGCCGATGCCGCCGAAGGCGCCGATCAGCACCCGGTCGATCCATCGCCCCACGATCGCCTCGTCCCGCCCGGCGAACCGCTCGACCCGCAGACTCAGCCGCCCCGCCCGGAGCTGTGAGGCGATCTCGTCGGCGTGCTCGGGCAGGGTGCGCAGGGCCGGCAGGGCACGCCGGAGCTCGGCCTGGACGAGGTCGCCGTCGAGCTCGCCCTCGGGGGCGGCCATCGCCCCGGCCGCCGCGCCCGCTTCGGTGGCCAGCTCGAAGGAGGGGTCGATGACCCGGAGGGTCCCGTCCAGGGTCAGCAGGGCGCGGGACAGCGAGGTCATCGAGGGAGGCACCCGCAGGCCGTGGCGGACCATCACGGTGAGGACCTCCTGGATGAGGGCGGGGTCGAAGCCGCCGGAGGACTCGACCATCAGGCGGCCGACGTCGGACTCGAGGGACCGGAGGTCGGCGGTGGACTCGGCGCCCGCCAGGTTGCGGACGGCGCGGGCGACCACCATGGGCTCCTCGGCGGTCATGCCGATGGCCATGTCCTCGAGCGCCCGCCGGGTGGTCGGGTCGAGCAGGCCGACCGCCCCGAAGTCGAGCAGCCACAGCCGTCCCCACTGGTCGACCATGAGGTTGCCCGGATGGGGGTCGGCATGGAACACCGACCCGCGCAGCACCTGCTGGAGGAAGCATCCGAGCAGGGCGGCCGCCAGCAGACGGGGCGGGACGCCGCTGGCGGCCACCGCGCCCTCGGCGTCGATGGGCCGGCCGGGCACCGCCTCCATGACGAGGAGCCGTTCGGAGGTGAGCTCGTGGAAGACGGCCGGCACCCGGACCACGTCGTCGGCCGGGTCGTCGTGGGCCATGGTGGAGCGCAGCCGGTCGGACATGGTGGCCTCGCGCAGGTAGTCGAGCTCGTGGTCCATGCCCGTGATGAGCTCCTCGGCCAGCTGGCGCAGGCCGAAGTCGCGGGCGGCGGGGACCCGGCGCTCGGCGATGCGGGCGGCCAGGCGCAGCACGGTGGCGTCGCGGCGCAGCAGTTCGTCGAGTCCCGGGCGCTGGACCTTGACCACCACCGCCTCGCCCGAGTCGAGCACCGCCCGGTGCACCTGCCCGATGGAGGCCGACGCCAGCGGCTCGAGCTCGAACGAGGCGAAGACCTCTTCGATCGGCCGGCCGAGCTCGCCCTCGACCAGCGGGCGGACCTCCTCGCTCGGGATCGGCCGCACGTCGGCTCGGAGCCCGGAGAGCTCGTCGATCACCGGGGCGGCCAGCAGGTCGCTGCGGGTGGACGCGATCTGGCCGAACTTCACGAACATGCCCCCGGCGTCCTCGAGGGTGAGCCGGAGGCGACGGCCGAACTCCTCGGTGGCCATGCCGGCGGAGGAGAGGTACTGGGGCCGCACCAGTCCGCGCCGGCGCGCCGCGCCGAGCACCTCGAACGAGCGCGACACCGGGGCGAGGGTCCGCCGGGCCCACCGGACCGGGTGCAGCCAGGCCCGCCGCCTCCGGCGCCCCCGGGGAGCGACCCCGGTGCGGGCGATGGCCTCGGGGATGATGAGCAGGACCATGGTGGCGAGGACGCCGAAGATGGCGGTGAGCGCGTAGATCACGTCCCGGTCGTTCGGTCCGTGCGCCACCGCCGCGGCGCCGGCCAGGCCGACCACCGTGCCCACCAGCGCCGTCAGCATCGACCGCCAGCGGCGGACCTTGATGCCGATCAGCCGGTTGCTCACCAGGCCCAGCACCACCACGAAGGCGATGGCGAGCACCAGCGACTCCACGTTCTGGAAGTCGACCCGGATGGTGACGGCACCGGCACCGTGCACGATGCCGGGGGTCTCCACGGCCACATGATGGCAACCGCACCCTGCGGCGTCCACACCGGGCGGCCCGTGGGCCGTCGCTCGTCCGGGAGGTCGGAGCGGGGCGGCTGACCCGGCCGCACGGCGGCCCTGCCCGAGTGGGCGGGGTCAGACCAAGGTGATGGCCCCGTCGGCCTCGTCCACGGTGACGACCGAGCCCTCGGGGTAGCGGCCCTCGAGCAGGGCCATGGCGAGGGGGTCCTCCACCTCGCGCTGGATGACCCGGCGGAGGGGGCGGGCGCCGAAGTCGGGATCGAAGCCGGTCCTGGCCAGCCAGGCTCTCGGCGGCGGGGGTGACGGCGAGGGCGAGGCGGCGCTCGGCCAGGCGCGCCCGCAGCCCGTCGAGCTGGATGGAGACGATGCGGGCCAGGTCGTCCTCGGACAGGGCGTGGAATCGCACGATCTCGTCGATGCGGTTGACGAACTCGGGCTTGAAGAACTGGATGGGCTCGCCGGGGATGTTGGAGGTCATGATGAGCACGGTGTTGGTGAAGTCGACCGTGCGTCCCTGCCCGTCGGTCAGGCGACCGTCCTCCAGCAGCTGGAGGAGGATGTTGAACACGTCGGGATGGGCCTTCTCCAGCTCGTCGAGCAGCACGACGGCGTAGGGGCGGCGCCGGACCGCCTCGGTCAGCTGCCCTCCCTCCTCGTAGCCGACGTAGCCGGGCGGCGCCCCGACCAGCCGGGCCACGGAGTGGCGCTCGGAGTACTCGCTCATGTCGATGCGCACCATGGCGCGGGCGTCGTCGAACAGGAAGTCGGCGAGCGCCCGGGCCAGCTCGGTCTTCCCGACGCCCGTCGGCCCCATGAAGAGGAACGACCCGATGGGCCGGTTGGGGTCGGACAGTCCCGCCCGGCTCCGCCGGATGGCGTTGGCGACGGCGGAGACCGCCTCGTCCTGGCCCACCACCCGGGCGTGGAGGGCGTCCTCCATGCGGATGAGCTTCTCGACCTCGCCCTCCAGCAGCCGGCTGACCGGCACGCCGGTCGCCCGGCTGACCACCTCGGCCACGTCCTCGGCGTCGACCTCCTCCTTCAGGAACCGCTGCTCCTTCTGGAGGTCGTCGAGGGCGGCCGTCGCCTCCTCGACCCGCCGCTCGAGGTCGGGCACCACGCCGTAGGTGATCTCGGAGGACTCGGCCAGGTTGCCGTCGCGGGCCAGCCGGTCGGCCTCGCCCCGTTGCCGCTCGAGCTCGCCCTTGAGCGACTGGATGGTGGCGATGGCCTCCTTCTCGGACTGCCAGTGGGCGGTCATGGCGCTCGACTGCTCGTTCAGGTTGGCCATCTCCTCGTCGAGCCGGGCCAGCCGCTCGGCCGAGGCGGGATCGGTCTCCTTCTCGAGGGCCATCCGCTCGATCTCGAGCTGGCGGAGGCGGCGGGTCACCACGTCGAGCTCGGTGGGCATCGAGTCGATCTCGATGCGCAGCCGGCTGGCCGCCTCGTCCATGAGGTCGATCGCCTTGTCGGGCAGGAACCGGCCGGTCACGTAGCGGTCGGACAGCACGGCGGCGGCCACCAGCGCGGCGTCCTGGATGCGGACCCCGTGATGGACCTCGTAGCGCTCCTTCAGGCCGCGGAGGATGGCGATGGTGTCCTCCACCGACGGGGGCGGGACGAACACCTGCTGGAACCTCCGCTCGAGCGCGGCGTCCTTCTCGATGTACTGCCGGTACTCGTCCAGCGTGGTCGCCCCGATGAGCCGGAGCTCGCCGCGGGCGAGCATGGGCTTGATCATGTTGCCGGCGTCCATCGCCCCCTCGGCGCCGCCGCCGGCACCGACGATGGTGTGCAGCTCGTCGACGAAGGTGATGATCTCGCCCTCGGCGTCGGAGATCTCCTTCAGGACGGCCTTCAACCGCTCCTCGAACTCACCGCGGTACTTGGCCCCGGCCACCATCGATCCCATGTCGAGACCGATGACCCGCTTGCCCTGCAGCCCCTCGGGGACGTCCCCCTCGACGATGCGCTGGGCGAGACCCTCCACGATCGCCGTCTTGCCCACGCCCGGCTCGCCGATGAGGACGGGGTTGTTCTTGGTCCGGCGCGACAGCACCTGGATGATCCGGCGGATCTCCTCGTCGCGCCCGATGACCGGGTCGATGCGTCCCTGGCGGGCGAGGGCGGTGAGGTCGCGCCCGTAGCGCTCGAGGGCCTGGAAGGTCTCCTCGGGGTTCTGCGAGGTGACCCGGTGGCTGCCCCGCACGTCGCGGAGCGCCTTCAGCAGCTCGTCACGGTCCACGCCGATGCGGTCGGCCATGGCCAGCATGAGGTGCTCGACCGAGAGGTACTCGTCGCCCATGTCGGTGCGCTGGGTCTCGGCCGCGGCGAGCACGTCGCGCAACGACCGGCTCACGCCCGGCTCCCCGCCCCCGAAGGCCTGGGCCAGGCGCCCGAGCTCGCCCCCCAGCCGCTCGCGGACGAGACCGGGCTCGACCCCGATCCGGACCAGGATGGGACCGGCGATCCCCTCGGGCTGGTCGACGATGGCGGCCAGCAGGTGCTCGGGGGTGATCTCGGCGTGGTGGGCGGCGCGCGCCCGCTCGACGGCGGCGGTGAACGCCTCTTGGGTCTTGAGCGTCCAGCGGTCGGGGTTGATGGTCATCGGGCTCCTCCTGTGCGGGCCGCCGGGCGGGGCGTGCGGGTCGGGACGGGTGTCTGCCGCAGCGGCACCAGGTCCCGCCGGTAGTGGCGGTGGATGACGGCCAGCGCCTCCCGGGCCTCGGCCCGGGTGGTCTCGAGCTCGGCCCGCAGCCGGGCGACCTCGGCCTCGAGCTCCATGATCCGGCGCGCCCCCTCGAGGTTCACCCCGGCGTTGGTGAGGCTCTGGATGTGGCGCAAACGGTCGAGGTCCTGCTCGCTGAACCGGCGGCTGCCGCCCTCGGTGCGGCTCGGGTCCAACAGGCCGCGGCGCTCGTAGACCCGCAGGGTCTGGGGGTGCACCCCGGTCAGCTCGGCTGCCACCGAGATGACGTACACCGCCCGGGCGCGGCGGTCGTCGGTCATGACACGCTCCCGAGGCGCCGCTCGGGCGGTTCGATCACGTGGGCCAGGGCCTCGACGGCGGCCCGCTGCTCGTCGGTGAGCTTGTCGGGCACCGACACGTCGACGGTCACCAGCAGGTCGCCGGTCGAGCCCTTGCGCCCGGCCGGCACCCCGCGCCCCTTGACCCGGAAGGTCCGCCCGGTCGGCGTGCCGGGTGGGACCCGCAGGGTGACCGGGTCGGTCAGGGTGGGGACGGTGAGGGTCGTACCGAGCGCCGCCTCGGCGTAGGAGACCGGGACGCTCAGGGTCAGGTTGCGGCCCCGCCGCCCGAAGATCCCGTGCCGGTCCACCCGGACCACCACGTAGAGGTCGCCGCTCGGCCCGTTGCCCCGGCCGGATGCCCCGCGTCCCTTGACCCGGATGCGCTGGCCGTCCTCCACCCCGGCCGGGATGCGGACCTTGACCGACCGGTTGCGGTGCTCGACACCGGTCCCCCCGCAGGTCGGGCAAGGCGTGGTCACCACGGTGCCCCGCCCGCCGCACTGGGGGCAGATCTGGCTGAGCGAGAACAGGCCCTGGTTGTCCTGGAGGGTGCCCGAGCCCCCGCAGCGCGGGCAGGGGACCGGATGGGTCCCCGGTGCGGACCCGCTCCCCGAGCAGGTGTGGCAGCGCACGTCGGTGGTGAGGTTGACCGAGGTGGTCACCCCCTTCACCGCGTCCTCGAAGGACAGGTGGAGCTCGGCCTCCACATCGGCCCCGCGCTGGGGACCGCCCGCCGCGCCGCCCCGCCGGCCCCGGCCGAACAGCCCGCCGAAGAGGTCGCCGAGATCGCCCATGTCCTCGACCCGGAAGGTGGTCCCGCCGCCGAACCCGCCCGGGAAGCCGGCCCCCGCCGCGGCGGGCCCCATGGTGCGGACCTCGTCGTACTCCTTGCGCCGATCGGCGTCACCCAGGACGTCGTAGGCGGCGGAGATCTCCTTGAACGTCTCCTCCTGCCCCGGGTTGGCGTCGGGATGGTGCTTCTTCGCCAGCCTCCGGTACGCGCTGGTGATCTCCTTGGCGGTGGCCGTCGGGGACACGCCGAGGGTCTTGTAGTAGTCCTTCTCGAACCATTCGCGTTGCGGCGCCACCGATGTCGTCTCTCGCTTCTCTCGTCTGTGTGCTCAGTGCTGCCGTTGTGGGCTCGGTGCTGACCGGGGTCAGCCGCGCACCATGACCATCGCCGGACGGACGACCGACCCCCGCCAGCGGTAGCCGGCCCGCATGACCTCGGCCACGACCGGCTCGCTCCCGATTCCGCTCTTCGCCCCCTGTCCCGGGCTCGGCGCGCCGCCCCCGTCGGCGGCATCCGTCTCGGCGGCCTCGGAGGCTCCGGCGGAGCCGGCGGATTCGGCGGAGCCGGCGGAGTCGTCGGTCTCGGCGGGCAGATGGCCGACCGCCTCGTGGGCGGTCGGGTCGAAGTGCTCCCCGATGGGGCTGATCCGCTCGAGCCCCTCCTTGGCCAGGACGTCGCGCAGCTGGCTCGAGACGGCCTCGAGGGCCCGCCCGTCCACGGATCCGGGATCGCCCATGTGCTCGATGGCGAGGTCGAGGGTGTCGAGCACCGGGAGGATCTTCTCGAGCAGGGACACGGCAGCCCGGGCCATCTGGTCGGCCTGCTGCTTGATCACCCGCTTCTTGTAGTTCTCGAACTCGGCCTGCAGCCGGCGGAGCGAGTCGAGGTACTCGTCCCGCTGGGCCAGGCAGCTCGCCAGCTCGTCGGACGCTCCCCCCTGACCGCCGGGGCCGTCCTCGGAGGTGTCGTCCCGGTCCTCACCGGCCTGCTCGTCCACGACCTCGGCCTCGACCACCTCGTCGGCGTCACCGGCAGCGTCACCGGGGGTGCCACCGGCCGTGCCACCGCCGGCTCCGGCGTCACCGGGCGGGGCGTCGTGCCCGGCAGGCCGGTCGTCCCGCCCGCCACCGGGCCAGACCTGGTCGGGTCCGGTGGTGCGGAGCAGGTACGGCTCGGGCCTCTGCCCGCGCTCCGCGCCCCCGGTGCCGGCGTCCTTGTCGGCGCTCATCGGCGATCAGTTCTTGTCGTCGACGATCTCGGCGTCCACGACCTCGTCGTCGGCCGGCTCGTCGGAGGACGGCTGGCCTCCGGGGGCAGCCGAGTCGGACTTCGAGGCCTCCTCGTAGAGACGCTGGCTGAAGGACTGGCTGGCGGTCAGCAGGGTCTCGGTCGAGGTCTTGATGGCCTCGACGTCCGATCCGGCCAGCGCCTCCTTGAGCGAGCCGAGGGCCGACTCCACCTTGTCCTTCTCGTCGCCCTGGAACTTCTCACCCTGCTCGGCGAGGAGCTTCTCGGTCTGGTAGACGAGGGTGTCGGCGTTGTTCCGCACCTCCGCCTCCTCCTTGCGGCGCCGGTCGTCCTCGGCGTGGGCTTCGGCGTCCTTGACCATCCGCTCGATGTCGTCCTTGGCCAGTGACGACTGGCCGGTGATGGTCATCGACTGCTCCTTGCCGGTGGCCCGGTCCTTGGCCGAGACGTGCACGATTCCGTTGGCATCGATGTCGAAGGTGACCTCGATCTGAGGTACCCCGCGCGGCGCGGGCGGGAGGTCGACCAGCTGGAACTTGCCGAGGGTCTTGTTGTACATGGCCATCTCGCGCTCACCTTGGAGCACGTGCACCTCCACGGAGGGCTGGTTGTCGTCGGCCGTGGTGAACACCTCGCTGCGCTTGGTCGGGATGGTGGTGTTCCGCTCGATGAGCCGGTGCATCACGCCGCCCTTGGTCTCGATCCCGAGCGACAGGGGCGTCACGTCCAGCAACAGGACGTCTTTGACCTCACCCTTCAGCACGCCGGCTTGCACGGCGGCGCCGATGGCGACCACCTCGTCCGGGTTGACGCCCTTGTGCGCCTCCTTGCCGGTCATCTGCTGGACCAGCTCCTGCACCGCCGGGATGCGGGTCGAGCCGCCCACCAGCACCACGTGCTCGATGTCGGACTTCGACAGGCCCGAATCGGCGATGGCCTGGTCGAAGGGCCCCTTGCAGGCATCGACCAGGTCGGCGGTCAGCTCGTTGAAGTGGGCACGGGTCAGCTTGAGGTCGAGGTGCTTCGGCCCCTCGGAGGTGGCAGTGATGAACGGCAGGTTGATCTGGGTCTCCTGCAACGACGAGAGCTCGATCTTGGCCTTTTCGGCCGCCTCCTTGAGCCGCTGGGTGGCCATCTTGTCGGCGGACAAGTCGACACCCTCGGTGTCCTTGAACGTCTTCACCAGCCAGTCGATGATCCGCTGGTCCCAGTCGTCGCCGCCGAGCTTCGAGTTGCCCGCGGTGGACTTGACCTCGAAGACACCGTCGCCGATCTCGAGGAGCGAGACGTCGAAGGTGCCGCCGCCGAGGTCGAACACCAGCACCGTCTGTTCGGCGCCTTCCTTGTCGAGCCCGTAGGCCAGCGCCGCCGCCGTCGGCTCGTTGATGATGCGCAGCACCTCGAGCCCGGCGATCTGACCGGCCTCCTTGGTGGCGGTCCGCTGGGCGTCGTCGAAGTACGCCGGGACGGTGATGACGGCCTGGGTCACGGTGTCGCCCAGGTAGGACTCGGCGTCCCGCTTGAGCTTGCCGAGGATGCGGGCGGAGATCTCCTGGGCCGTGTAGTCCTTGCCGTCGATGTCGACCTTCCAGGTCGTCCCCATGTGGCGCTTGACCGACCGCACGGTGCGGTCCGGGTTGGTGATGGCCTGGCGCTTGGCCACCTCCCCGACCAGCACCTCGCCCGACTTGGCGAAGCCCACCACCGAAGGCGTGGTCCGACCTCCTTCTGCGTTGGGGATGACGACCGGCTCGCCGGCCTCCAGCACCGACACCACCGAGTTGGTGGTCCCGAGGTCGATTCCTACGGCCTTGGCCATGTGTCTGCCTCCTGCTCTCCGCCCTGCTCGGGCGCTCTCGCTCGGCCCCTCGACGGGGCTCTTGTCTCCTCGGCCCCATTCGGGGCTCTTGTCTCTCCGCCCCACCACGGGGCTCTTGTCTCTCGGCCCTGCTCGGAGCCTGTCCGTCTCCGCCCTGCTCGGGCGCTGCCTCCCGTGAGTCCTCGACACGGCCGGCCGGTGCTGCGGTGACCCGCCCGGCGAACCAGGCCCTTCCGCTGTACCCCGTCAGCTCGCCTCGTCACGAGCAACATCGAATACTTTAGCAAAGTTGAGTGCTCACCGCGCAACTTTTTTGCCATGGGCACGAAGGAGACCAGGATAGCGTGTCCGGCGACCGTCAGAACATCGCCTGTGACCAGGCAGAACGACTGCCGGTCCTCCCCCGCTGCCGGCCTCCGGTCCCGATGGCAACGAGCCGGTCGGCGTCCTCGGAGGGCATCGGAGGCCGGTTCCCGGGCGGCGGGGCCGGGTCTCGAGGGGACCCGGGACGATCGGGCGGTCGGGGTTACGCTGGACACGATGCCCGAGCTGGTGCTTCTCCGCCATGGCCAGTCCACCTGGAACGCCGAGAACCTGTTCACGGGGTGGGTCGACGTGGGCCTCACCCCCCTCGGCGTCGACGAGGCCCGTACCGCCGGCCGGCTCCTCGCCGCCGAGCCGGACCTCGACCTCCGGATCCTGCACACGTCGGTGCTGGCCAGGGCCATCGTCACCGCCGAGCTCACCCTGGCCGAGACGGGCCGGAGCTGGATCCCGGTGCGTCGGCACTGGCGCCTCAACGAGCGCCACTACGGGGCGCTCCAGGGCCGCAACAAGAAGGAGACGGCTGCCGAGCACGGCGACGCCCAGGTCAAGCAGTGGCGCCGGAGCTACCGGACCCCGCCCCCGCCGGTCGAGCCGGGCAGCGAGCACGACCCGGCCGGCGATCCCCGCTACCGCGACGTGCCCGCCGGGCTGCTGCCCGCCACCGAGTGCCTGGCCGACGTGGTGGACCGGGCGCTCCCCTACTGGTACGACGTCATCGTGCCCGACCTGTTGGCCGAGGGGTCGCGGGGTGGTGCCGTGCTGGTGGTCGCCCATGGCAACAGCCTGCGGGCGCTGCGCAAGCACATCGACGGGATCGGGGACGACGCCATCGTCGATCTCGAGATCCCGACGGGCATCCCCTTCCGGTACCGGCTGGAGGACGACCTGTCGGTGCGCTCGGCCGACTACCTCGGCGATCCGGAGGCTGCCGAGGCCGCCGCCGCGGCCGTGGCCCGCCAGGCGGGGTGACCCCAACCGGGGGCTCGGGGCCGGGCTGGGAGCCGGCCGCCGCCGGGATCAGATAAATCAGAGGGCGTCCGCCCCCCGCTCGCCCGTCCGGACCCGGATGACCTCCTCGACGGGGAGGATCCAGACCTTGCCGTCGCCGATCTTGCCGGTGCCGGCGGCGTCGACCACGGCTTCGGCGACCTCGTCGACCTGGTTGTCGTCGACCACGACCTCCATGCGGACCTTGGGCACGAACTCCACCTCGTACTCGGCCCCCCGGTAGACCTCGGTGTGCCCGCGTTGGCGGCCGAATCCCTGGACCTCGGTCACCGTCAATCCGTGCACCCCCAAGGGCTTGAGCGCCTCTTTGACGTCGTCCAGCTTGAACGGCTTCACCACTGCTACGACCAGCTTCACGTTCGGATTCCTTTCCTCAGGCCCAACCTATGACCAACCCGCCCTCCGCCGGCGCCGGAGCCCAGCCGGATCGAGCCGGGCGAGATCGGCGGAGCGGATCACGCGCTCACCCGCTCGAGCGAGCTCGAGCCCACCCGCTCGGCGAACGTCTCCTGCGGATAGGCCTCCTCGCCGTGGATGGCGAGGTCGCCGATCTCCAGCCGCTCGACGGGCTCCCGGAGACCGACGACCAGCTTGACGATCTGCAACAGGATGAAGCTGGCGACAGCCGTGAAGACGATGACCCAGACGGCGGCGAGGAACTGCTCCCACACCTGGTGCCACGAGCCGGTGTAGAAGAGGCCGCTCACCGCGAACCCGGGTGCGGCCTTGCCGACGCCGATGTACTCGATCATGCCGGGGTCGGCGAAGAAGCCCACCAGCAGGCCGCCGCAGAGCCCGGCGATCCCGTGGGTGTAGACCACGCCCAGGGCGTCGTCGACCTTGCTGAACGGGCGCACCTTGGACAGGTGGTACCAGGCGGCGCAGACGACGGCCGAGGCGATCACCCCTTCGAGGATGGCCCCGTAGCCGTCGACCCAACCCGCCCCCGGGGTGATGGCCACCAGTCCGACGATCATCCCGTTGATGGCCCCGAGGAAGGTGGGCTTTCGTTCCTTGGTGAGGAACATGTCCCACAGCACCCAGGTCAGCATGGCGGCCGCCGTGCACAGGTTGGTGTTGAGCACCGCCGAGGTGGCGTCGACCCCGGCATAGAACGGGTCGCCGCCGTTGAACCCGTTCCAGCCCAGCCAGAGGATGCCGGCCCCCACCGCCACCAGCAACAGGTTGTTCGGGACGCCGTGCTTGCGGTCCCGATCGAGGCGCGAACCGATGACCCAGGCGGACACGAAGCCGGTCACGCCGGCGGCCAGGTGGATCACGTAGCCGCCCGAGTAGTCGACGGCGCCCTTTTGGGCGAGGAACCCGCCGCCCCAGATCAGGAAGGCATTGACCGAGTAGACGCAGGTGATCCACAGCGGGACGAAGACCAGCCAGGCCTTGAACTTCATGCGGCCGAGGACGCTGCCGAGGAACAGGAGCGGCGTGATGGCGGCGAAGACCACCTGGAAGTAGATGAACGTCGCCGAGTTGAAGTGGAACGGCACCAGCGTCCCCTCCGGGAGGACCTCCTGGTTCTGCTCGGCAAAGTGGCTCACGGCGGGGTGGGGCACCCCGACCACGTTGTTGAAGAAGGAGTGGGCGTTGCTCCCGCCGATGTGGGCGGGAGTCCCGAAGCTCATGTTGAAGGCCCACAGGACCCACACCAACAGGACCACGCCGAACCCGGTGAACGCCATGAGCATGGTGTTCACCGCCCACTTGCGCTGGACCAGACCGCCGTACAGCACGGCGATGCCCGGCAGGCTCATGAGCCCGACCAGGGTGGCCGCCACGATCTGCCAGGTGTTGTCGCCGGTGTTCAACCAGTGCGGATAGGGGATGTACACGGGTGCCGCTCTCCTCTCGCAGGGACCGAGCGGCGATCGTCATCCGGCCTGAGCGCCCGGTGCAGCGGCGGCAGGCGGCTGAGCCGGGGTCGGGTCGCCGTGGTGACACTGTGCACCTCCGGTGTTTCCCGGCTGCTACGCCCGCGTTTCCAGTTTGTGAACTCGCCGGAGGGCTCCGCCGACGGCGGGCGCAAGCCGGTGCCGAGCCGTCGCCAAGGCGCCCCGCCGCCTCGCCGGCGCGGTAGCCTCGGCGCCATGGCGGCACGCCCGAAGGCCCTCGACCTCAAGTCCATCTGGCTGTTCTCGAGCTGCACGGGGGCCGAGCTCCGCAAGATCCGGGGTTCGCTCGACGAGATCGAGGTACCCAAGGGGAAGGTGCTCGTCGAAGAGGGGCGGATCGGCCTCGAGTTCTTCCTGATCGTGTCCGGCCGAGCGGCCGTGACCCGCAACCGCCGGAAGGTGGCGACGCTCGGGCCCGGCGATCACTTCGGCGAGATGGCCCTGCTCGACCGCCATCCGCGGTCGGCCTCGGTGGTGTCCGAGACGGACATGGACCTGCTCGTGCTGTCCCAACGGCAGTTCAACGGCCTGCTCAACTCGGTGCCGACCATCGCCCGCAAGATGCTCACCGCCATGGCCAACCGGCTGCGCGAGGTCGACGCCCTCGCCTACGACTGAGCGGACCGCCGGACGGTCCGGCCGCCCGAGCGGTCACCGACCCCGGGCGCGGCGCCGAGCCCGGTCGAGCGCGGTCAGTCGATCGACTCCTCGAGCAGCTGCGAGAGGTCGAGGACCCGGACGTCGTCCTCCTTGGCATGGGCCCGCACCGCGTCGTCCAACATGATCATGCAGTAGGGGCAGGCCGTCGAGACGACGTCGGCGCCCGTGCCGAGGGCCTCCTCGGTCCGCTCCATGTTCACCCGCTTCCCGATGTTCTCCTCGAGCCACATGCGGGCACCGCCCGCACCGCAGCAGAACCCGCGCTCGCGGCAGCGGCGCATCTCGACCTGGGTGGCGCCGGGGATGGCGTCGATGACCGAGCGCGGCTCGTCGAACACCCGGTTGTGACGGCCGAGGTAGCAGGGGTCGTGGTAGGTGACCGTGCCCTCGTACCCGCCGCCCGGGGTGAGCTTTCCGGCAGACACCAGGTGGTCGAGCAGCTGGCTGTGGTGGATGACCTCGAAGTCGCCGCCGAGGGCCGGGTACTCGTTGGCCAGCGAGTTGAAGCAGTGCGGACAGGTGGCGATGACCTTCTTCGCTCCCGCGCCCTTGAGGGTCTCGATGTTCGCCCGGGCCTGTTCCTGGTAGAGGTACTCGTTCCCCAGGCGGCGAGCGGGGTCGCCGGTGCAGCTCTCCTTCGGACCGAGGATGCCGAAGGACACCCCTGCCCGGTGCAGCATGCGGGCGGTCGCCTGGGCCCCCTTGCGGGCCCGCTCGTCGAGCGCCCCCGCACACCCGACCCAGTAGAGGTACTCGATGTCGTCGGGGATCGACCCGCTGATGACCGGGACCTCGAAGTCCAGCGCGTCCAGCCAGTCGGTGCGCTTCGAAGACCCGAGCCCCCAGGGGTCGCCCTGGTTCTCGATGTTGCGGAGCATGAGGCCCGCCTCGGTCGGGAACGACGACTCGATCAGCACCTCGTAGCGCCGCATGTCGACGATGGTGTCGATGTGCTCGATGTCGACGGGGCACTCCTCGACGCAGGCTCCGCACGTGGTGCACGACCACAGCACGTCGGGGTCGATGACCGAGGGGACCAGGTTGTCGATGTCGACGCCGGCGGCCCGGTTCTTCGCCATGACCCGGTCGGCCGAGGCGAACAGGTTGTCACGCAGGTCCATGATGACCAGCTTCGGGGAGAGCGGTTTCCCGGTGTTCCAGGCCGGGCACTGCGATTGGCAGCGCCCGCATTCGGTGCAGGTGGCCATGTCGAGGAACTGCTTCCACGAGAAGTCCTCGATGCGTCCGGCGCCGAAGACCACCTCGTCCTCGTCCCCCACGTCCTCCATGGACATGTCGGGGGTGGAGGCCAGCGCTCCGAGCGCCCGCGGGCGGCGCGAGGTCGCCACGTTGATCGGGGCCAGGAAGATGTGGAGGTGCTTGGAGTAGGAGACGAAGACCAGAAATCCGGTGATGATGGCGATGTTGGCCAGGATCGCCACCGTCTCGATCACGCTGTTGACGCCGGTACCGAGCGGTGCGAGCGCCTTGGCGACCAGGTGCGAGGCGAAGGCCCACCAACCGTAGGGGAAGTTGCCGGTGTTGGCCTGGGCGCCCCGGTAGAGCAACAGGGTCAGCATCACGCCGAGGATCATCAGCAGCACCAGCCAGGCGGCGCCGGTGTGGGAGCCGAAGAACCGCGAGCGGCGGTTCTCCCGCTTGGGTGAGTGCTTGACCCGGATGAGGGTGAAGGTCACCAGCGCCACGATGACGGCGACGGCGAAGAAGTCCTCGATGAAGCCGATGAAGGCGCTCTGGCCGATCCCCGGGATGTGGAAGTTGCGCTGGAACAGGCAGCCGTAGGCCTCGAGGATGGTCAACAAGAGGATGGTGAAGCCCCAAAAGGTGAAGGCATGCGCCAGGCCCGGAAGGGTCCATTGCAGGAGCTTCTTCTGGCCTCCTACTTCGGTGAGCTCGGCCCGGATCCGCTTCGGCGCGTCCCGGAACCGCGAGGGGACGGCGGGGTGTCCGGCCGCGATCAGCCGGTAGAGCCAGAAGAACCGCCGGCCGGCGACGGCCAGCATCAACGCGGTGATGCCGAGTCCTACGGCCAGTCTGAGGGGCACTGCGATCCTCCTATCAGGTTACCGAAGAGTAACAAACGCCGGAGCGCCGCTCTGCCGAGCCCGCCGGCGGCCGTCGAGGGGCCGCGTCATGCCCGGAAGTTGTCGACGTAGCGGCTCGGGGTGGGGCCCCATTGTCCCTGGTACTTGGAGTCGAGGCCCTCGGAACCATATGGGTTGTCGGCGGCCGTGGTCATCCGGAGGAAGCTGATCTGACCGATCTTCATGCCGGGATAGACAGTGATGGGCAGGCTGGCCACGTTGGACAGCTCGAGGGTGAGGTGCCCGTCCCAGCCGGCGTCGACGAACCCGGCGGTGGAGTGGATGAGGAGCCCCAGCCGACCGAGGGAGGATTTGCCTTCCAGCCGGGCCACCAGGTCGTCGGGCAAGGTGACCTGTTCGAGGGTCGAGCCGAGCACGAACTCGCCCGGGTGGAGGATGAGCGGGTCCTCGCCGGTGTCGACCAGCTCGGTCAGGTCCTCTTGGCTCTCGCGGACGTCGATGACCCGGCTGGTGTGGTTGCGGAACAGGCGGAAGTAACGATCGACGCGGAGGTCGACCGAGGATGGCTGGATGCAGTCTTTGTCGAGCGGCTCGATCTTGATCTGGCCTGCTGCCAATGCTTCGCGGATGGAGCGGTCGGAGAGAACCATGCCGGTCAGACGATAGTGTGACCCACGCTCGCGGGCGTAGTTCAGAGGCAGAACATCAGCTTCCCAAGCTGAGAACGCGGGTTCGATTCCCGTCGCCCGCTCTCGCTCTCTCTCGATCTCCTTGCTCAGGTTCAGAGACGACCGCCTCGGCAGCTATCCGATGCCATGGCGCAACCATGGCGCATCTCCTCCCGGAAGCGGGTCAGCTCCGACATGTTCAAAGCGGACGAGGGTCATATCAGAATTCCGGAAGGTCGGCCCCTTGTCGAGAAGCACCGACATATATATCCCCTTCAACTCAGAGCTGAGGACGCTCACCGTCTAGCCAAGGATTCCCTGAGCGCCAACACGACGAACAGCAGTGGCACGACAACCCAGAACTGCGCCACTGAGTAGTAGCGAAGCTCCTGCCGAGTATCGACATGTTTCAGCTCCTCACGGAGGTGGGAATCCCGAGCGAAGTCGATCGCGTAGATGCCCAAGGGGACGTAGTTTGCTCCCATCAGGGCGATCCAGATCCCGATGATCGTCTGGGCAACAGAGTTTCCGTCAAGTATGAGGAGGGCCGACAGGAGAAAGGAGACCGGCACAGCTGCCACGAACTCCATCCGTATGAGGCGACTCCTGAGAAGCGTGCCCTTGGTGCCGTACATGTCGATGGCTGCAAGCCGCCGAACGCTCATCACGAACGCTGATTACAGCACGCCATCAAACCTTGTTCAGTTGGCACGTCTGCACAAAAACGGCCCTGGTTGTGGTCGTAGGGAGAGCGCCACGGCGAACGAGCGACTACACGGCGGCTGAGCGGAGGGCTGGGGGACTATCCCCTACTAGGGACGGATCCGCCAACTGGTATTGGCGTGATCTACACCTACCGGTAAGTGGCACTCGATGACCGCCGCCGAACCGGCGTCGTGGGTCACCTGCGCACCCGCCAGGTATCGGCACATTCAGGTCGCGGTTGGGAATCGGCGGTTCGGACGCCGCCGAGTGCGAAGTCAGCCCTTGGGGATGAGTTCGACCACCGGTATGACCCGGCTGGTCTTCTGCTCATACTCGGCGAACCCTGGGAATCGGCGAGCCTGTTCGGCGTAGATCCGATCCCGAACGTCCCCGGTCACCGGCAGGGCCGCGGCTTCGTATGTCTCGGTTCCCACCTCAACGGTCACGTCGGCATGGGCCACAAGGTTCCAGTACCAGTCCGGGTTCGTGTCAGCGCCTGCTTTGGATGCAAAGACGTAGCGATGTTCGTCAAGATCCAGGTACATCATCGGGTTCACCCGTTCCTGGCCGGTCTTGGCCCCAATGGTGTGAAGGAGCAACACTGGGGCGCCAGCGAATGGTCCACCCACCTTTCCCTCGTTGGCGTGAAACTCCTCGATGATCTTGCGGTTCCAGTCCTGGACGTCGCTCATTGGCCAACCTCCTCCCTTGACCGGGACCCTACCGGGACCTGTCATCGATCGGACACTGCGGCCAGCTCGCGTTGCTCCTGGTCTTGGGGTTGCGACTGGGTCCGTGCCTTGCGTTTCGCCATCCATGGCGCATTCGGTACGCCATGGCATTCGATCCGGTGTCCCGTCGGCGTCGGTGAGCACTGAGCATCCAGAGGCGTGATACTTGCATCCGCCGGTGCTGGCGCTCCTTCCGAGGCGATAGTGGAGCGACTCGGTGAGGGCAACGCCGAACATGAAATCGAGCCTCGAGGCGTCAGTGAAGGGGCCTCGAAGGGGCTTTCGTTCGCAGCTCCTTCGAGCTCTTCGTAGCTTTACCGCCTAATCAAGGTTAGACGCTAACCTTTGATATGGAGGTTCCATGGCAAAGGTTGTGCGCCGACGCTGGACGAGCGACTACTCCGGTCCGGCCCGACGGGACCGCCGACCCTGCGAGTACGAAGCGTATGTACCAGATCGGCTCCTGACCAGGCGGTTCGTGCTCGATGGCCCGGTCGCGGCGGCCGTGACCGACGCCGAGTCCG
This sequence comes from uncultured Acidimicrobiales bacterium, assembly GCA_963764555.1. GTDB lineage: Bacteria > Actinomycetota > Acidimicrobiia > Acidimicrobiales > RAAP-2 > Bog-756. Next base: position 732,034 of record CAVXSW010000005.1, on the reverse strand, counting down.
CCATCATCCGGCTCAACGCCAAGGCCCAGACCCTGGTCGACACCGAGGCACTGGCCCGCACCCTCCTGCGAGCTGAAGCCGTCGCGTCCTCCCGCATCGAGGGTCTGGAGATCGGCGCCCGCAGACTCCTCCATGCGGAGATTGTTCGGCAGCTGGACCAGCCGTCATCAGACGTCACTGCGAACGAGGTGCTGGGCAACATCGATGCCATGGTCTTCGCCACCGAGGCGGTGGGGGAGGGTGACCGAATCTCGCTCGACCTGATGCTCGAGATCCACCGGCGACTGCTCTCCGGATCCCGATTCGAAAGCCACGGCGGACAACTTCGTCGCGTCCAGAGCTGGATCGGCGGCAGCTCCTACAACCCATGCTCTGCCGCCTTCGTCCCTCCACCCGATGGATTCCTGCCCGACCTCATGGAGGATCTGATCACCTTCTGCAACGACGACTCCCTTCCCGCGGTCGCCCAGGCGGCTATCGCGCACGCCCAGTTCGAGACCATCCACCCCTTCGTCGACGGCAATGGCCGTACCGGCCGTGTTCTTATCCACCTCACCCTTCGCCGGCGAGGCCTTGCCCTCCGGGTTCTCCCTCCTGTTTCGCTCATCTTGGCCACATGGGCCAGGGACTACGTCACCGGGCTGCAAGGGTTCCGCTATCGAGGACCAGCGACCTCGCGCCAAGCCAATGACGGAGCAAGTCGCTGGATCGACCAATTCTCGACCGTGTGCAGTCGGGCCTCCGCGGACGCTGCCTCCTTCGAAGAGCGCACGCGATCGATCGAAGCAGGCTGGCGGGAACGCCTCGGTTCCGTGCGGGCACGATCCGCCGCGGACCTGCTTCTGCGAGCCCTTCCCGGTGCACCGGTGCTCACCGTCCCGGGTGCGGCGGCGCTGATCGGTCGGACCTACCCGGCCGCGAACAACGCGATCGTTCGACTGGCCGACGCCGGCGTCCTCAAACAGGTGACCATCGGTCGCCGAAACCGTGCATACGAGGCCCCTGAGATCATCACTGCGTTCACGGATCTCGAACGACAGCTGGCCAGCCCAGAGGGCGACACATAGGCGTCCGATCCTTCACGGAGAGTTCCGGCCCGCCGGCCCCGTCCAGTCTCCTGACACTGACATCGGCGTCCTGGCGCACTCCCACTCGCCGGTGTTCCACCGCCAAGACCTGCCTTCCCGCTGTACCCGTCCTTGGCGTAAAACGGTCCTTGTGATTCGTGGGCAACCGGCCCGCGGGCAGAGCAGACCTCAGGACGCCAGAACCATTCCCGTCGCCCGCTGTGGGTCCTCATGGTCAGATCCGTGGCGGCTTTCCCCTCGGCGTGCGGCCGTTCACCACGGCGCCGTTGCTGCGCCATGGTCTCGTGCTGGGGAAGGCGCATCCGCCGCGCGCTATTCGTGGCTCGAGGAGGAGACTGTCGGCCGGGCCCGCCCGGCTTGGGCCATCAGGCGGTCGGTGGGACTGGCATCGGGCGCGATCGGCGCAACATCTTTGATCAAGCCGAGCGCCCGGACGGCGTCGGTGCAGGTCGCCTCCACCACGGCGGTGACCGCCGGGATCGACTCTTGCGGCAACTCCAGAGGGCGACCGAGGCTCGCCGACAGGTCCCAGGCGTGGCACACGGCGTCGATGATCGCGAAGTTGATCACCACTGAACCGGGGAGCTCTCCGAACGGGGTGGCGTGGAGGGCGGTCAGAACGCCCGGGGCCGCCCACATCGCCAGGCTCTGCTCGGCCACCTCGTCGGCGAACGAGGCCAGGTTGCCGTCGTGAGCGACAGCACCCATGGTGTCGTCGACGGTCACAATTTCCTGTCCTGTCACGAGTCCGGCCCACAGGAGCTGGTTGTTGAGCGCGTGGCTCGCCAACCTGCGCACCGTCCACGGATCACAATTGGTGACGACGTCCAGCTCCGAATCGCCGAGCGCTGACACTTCCCGGTGCAGCTCGCCGATGGCGAACTCCAGGGTTGCCATCTGTGCCATCTGGTCCATCACGACCTCCCAAGGCTCGATCGATCGTAGTGGCACAGCAGCATCGGTGCCGGCTTGTACCGACACCGATGCTGCGAGCTGCGTGGATTGCGCCGGACCGGCGGCGGTGTCAGCGCAACGGGACCTCGCATTCCTCGGGATCGATGTGACCGAGGCTTTCGACCACCTTGAACGTGCCGCTTACGGACCGGGCGATGTACATGTTCATGCGCACGTGGTGCTGTCCGGGCACCATCTCCGCCGGACCTCCTGGACCCTGCGGGATGCGGGCGTGGTCGAGGGCCGCGATGACGTCGTGCTGCTTGAGCGAGCCCGCCTCGTTGACCGAGGACTCCCACATCTTCAGTGCCCGATAGGTGCCGGTGCACGCCGAACCTGCCGTGAACATCCCGCTGCCCGGGTACCGGGCCTCGTACCGGTTCAGCAGATCGATGCTGAATGGATCTTCCACTGCCCGGTAGTAGTCGAGGCATCCGTAGAGTCCCTCGACATGCTCGGGCGGCACGAGGTTCAAGAAGTTCTCGTCGAAGTACGTGCACACCAGCTGCCCGCCCCGAGCCAAAAACCCGGCGTCGTGCAGTTGGGCGAGGAACGGCGTGAGACCGGGCGGCACGATCGTGTTGAACACGACATCGGCTCCCGACTCCATGATGTCGGCCACCACGGCCTCGTAGTCGACGTGGTCAAGCGGGAAGTACTGCTCGCCGACGATCTCCCCTCCCCGGGAGCCCACGACCTCGCGGACCTTCTTGTTCAGCGTGTGGGGCCAGATGTAGTCGGCCGAGGGCAGGTAGAAGGTCCTGGCCCCCGTCTCCCGCATCAGCCACGGAAAGAACGGCTCCACCTGCTGGGCAGGCACCGGCCCGGTGCAGAAGATGAGCGGATGGCACTCCTGGCCCTCGTACTGCTCCGGGTACAGGTAGAGCTTCTCGGCTCCTTCGACCACGGGCACCTTGATGGCCTGCCGGGTCGAGCTGTAGATGCCGCCGACGACGACGTCGACGTCGGCTTGGACGAGCCGGGCCGCCGCCGCCTGTGCCACGTCGTCATCGGTCGCACTGTCCTCGATGAACAGCTCGACCGGACGGCCGAGTAGACCACCCTTCGAGTTGATGTCGTCGATCACCATCCGGGCCACGTTGACATTGGCAATGCCCATGAAAGACAGGGCGCCGCTCTGGTCGGCGATGACCCCGACGCGTGCTGGACGATCGATGGTGCTGGTCATCATCGCCCCCTACGCTTCGTACTGACCGAGGAACGTTGCGGACTCGGGCTTGCCGAGGTGACCCGCTTCCTTCAGGACCGGCGGCACCTCGGGGTCGGACACGAAGGCGGCCCAGCCTTGCTCGTCCCACTCGAAGAGCGCCCACACGCGGTTCGCCTCGGTCGGGTCGCGGAACACCGTCGAACCCTTCGAGCCGTGCAGCGCACGCTTGTCGGTCCCCTTGGTGCCGAACACCTTCAGGAATCGGTCGATGTCTTCGACCTTCGTGGTTGCCAGGATCATCACAGTTCCCCTTTTTGGTCATGGATCACGTTGGATCCACCGGTTGCCTGCCGATCGGCGGGCATGGGGGTCATTGTCGAAGAAATCCCTGGTCGCCGCATCGGCAGATCTACCCATTTCCGACAGGTCGTCATGGGGATCGGTCCGGGAGTGGGGACCGGCGCTTGACTTCAGCCGGTCACGACGTGGTGGAGGTGGGCCCAGCGGGTGGCCGAGGCCCGGTTGGAAACACCGATCTTGGTGTAGATGTTCTGGATGTGGTGCTCGGCCGTCCGGGTCGAGATGAACAGCTGGGTGGCGATCTCAGCCGACGCCTGGCCCTCGGCGAGGAGGCGGAGCACCTCTAGCTCGCGCCGGCTCAGCCCACCCGGGCGTTGCTGGGGGACCTGTGACCTCGGGTCACGCCTGGCGGCGTCGATCTGCCGCTGGGCGTAGTGCGTCGCAGCGTCGAGGTCGAACGCGGCTCCTTCAGCAAGGAGCTCCCCGGTCCGACCGGCCCCGAGCCTCGGAAGGAGGCGGTCTTCGAGATCGGCCAACTCGGGGACATGACGGAAGCCCGATTCGTGCCGTGACATCGCGCCGAAGAGCGTCGCCGCCGCCTCAAACCGCTGGATCCGCTCAAAGAGTGCAGGGACGCTGGCGAGGGTGATGACCAGTTGTGGGACGTTTCCTGCCCGATGGAAGGACGCAATGGCATCGCCGAACAACACCAGGGCGGCCTCCGGTTCGCCCTCGGACGTGTGCAGCCGTGCTGCGTCGCGGGCGAGAAAGCCCTCGAAGAAGTGCACACGCTGCTCGCGAACAAAGGTGACGCCCTCGTCCCATGCGGCCAGGGCCCGCCGTGAGTCGGACCTCGAGAAGGCCATACCTGCGATCCAGAGGGCATAGGCGATCCAGTACGGATTGCCGAGCTCGCGAGCCGCGGCGACCGACTGCTCAGTGAGTGCGAGGGCCTCTTCGACGCGGCCCGCCGATTGGAGACCGTCGACGTAGGACGCCAGGCCGTACCCCCGCTCGGCGCCGTAGCGCTCCGCAACCTCGCCCGTGAGCTCGAGGTAGCGGGCGAGGTCGCCGCAGTACACCTGACCGAGCGCCTCGACGAACATGGCGTACCCCGGCTCGCACGGGTCGTAGCGATCGTCCGCCTCCAGTTCCGTGGCCCGGTGGGCGTTGCGACGGGCCTCGTCGGGCCGTCCCACGAAGCAGGCATAGCCCGCCGCGGTGTACAGGCGGGGAAGTCGAGGGACGTCCGCCGTCGACGCTGCCCTCAGCAGCTCGTCAGCCCAGGCCAGCGTCTCGAACAGCTGCACCGAAAAGCCCATGAGCGCGGCGTGGGCGGCGATGTCGGTCGCCACCTCCACCTGGCCGCGCTCGGCGCTCCACCGGTACCCGGCCCGGAGATTGTCGAGTTCGAGCTCCACCCAATCGACGGCATCACGCCATCCGGGCCCGTTCCATCGATCCCACTCGTCGACCGCCCGGCGCCCGAAGTGCGAGGCGTGGGCGTCCCGCGCTCCTTCACGCTCGCCGGCTTCGGTTAGCAGGTCCTCGGCGAACTGCCGGATCGTCTCGTACAGGCGGTAGCGCGTTGCGGTCGCGGAGTGATCGGCCACGACGAGCGACCTGCGTACCAGGGAGTCGAGGTGCCGCAACACCTCGATCTCGTCGGCGTCGTCGACGATTGCACAGATGCTCGACAGATCGAAGCCGCCGGCGAACACCGAAGCGGTCCGCAGGAGCGACCGTTCGTCATCGGTCAGCAGATCGTAGGACCACTCGACGGCGTGGCGCAGGGTGAGGTGACGTTCCGGACCCGATCGGCCGCCCTGCAACAGCCGGAACCGGTCGGTGAGTCGGTCCCGGACCTCGATCGCACTCATCGCAGCCATGCGCGCCGCCGCGAGCTCGATGCCGAGCGGCAACCCGTCGACCGTTTCGCAGATCTCGGTCACCGCCGCCGCGGTTCGCGGGTCCTGGAGCTCGAAGTCGTGTCGGGCAGCGCGAGCTCGCTCGACGAACAGGTTGACCGCATCGGAGGTCACGCCGCCCTCGGTCGCCAGCGGAGAAACGGTCGTGACGCACTCGCCCTGCACGCCGACGGGTTCGCGCGAGGTCGCCAGGACCTTGGTGTGCCCGGCTCGGCCGAGTATCGCCTCGATCGCAGCCGCGGCGGGGTCCCGGAGGTGCTCGCAGTTGTCGACGACGAGCAGCATCCTCCTCCCGGCAGCTGTATCGGCGACGGTGTCGATCAGCGGTACGTCGCCCTGTGGTGTGATACCGAGGACCGTCGCCAGGGCGGCGGGCACTGCACCCGGGTCGCCGACCCCGACCAGCTCGACGATCCAGACCCCGTCGTCGAACTCCCCCGAGAGCTCGGCACCGACCTCGATCGCCAAGCGGGTCTTGCCGACACCACCCACGCCGGCCAGCGTGACCAGACGCTGCGACCGGACCAGCTCGCTGACCTCGTCGACCTCGGCGTCGCGCCCGACGATGGAGGTGACCTGGCGGGGAAGGTTCCCGGCGAATCGCTCGACACTGCGCAACACGGGGAATTCCGAGGGGAGGCCGTCGGCGATCACCTGGTACACCGGGATCATGCCGCGCAGACCGCGCAGGAGGTGGTCGCCCAGGGGGCGCAGGGCGACGCGCTTGCGCACCAGGACCCCGGCCGTGTCGGACACGAGCACCTGGCCGCCGTGGGCGAGAGCCATCACCCGCGCGGCTCGGTTCACCTCCGTGCCGCGGTAATCGCGGTCGACCTCCACGGCCTCGCCGGTGTGCAGGCCCATCCGGACGGCGAACGGGATGGAGCGGTCGTCAACAAGCTCCTGCTGCGACTCGACCGCGGCGCTGACCGCGTCCACAGCGGACGAGAACGCGGCGGAGAAGCCGTCGCCACCCGTGGCGAACACGTGGCCGCCGTGACGCTCGATCGCCGAGCGGACGATGGCGTCGTGGGCCCGGACCGCCTGAGCCATGCCCCCCGGATCCGATTCCCACAGACGGGTCGAATCCTCGATGTCGGTGAACAGGAAGGTCACTGTGCCTGAAGGCGACGGCACAGACACGGCGAGACTCTACCGGGTGTCTCCGCTCAGATCCGCCGGTACGGCGGCTACGACCGGGCCCCCGACGACACGTGGACTCGATATCGGCGTGCGGGAGCGCCGGTTCGTCATCAGCCCGGACTCGATGCTCCCGGTCGGGCTGTCGGCCCAACGCACTTCTTGATCCTGCCGGATCGGCGTGAGGGTCGAGTGTCCCAACTGCTGGCACCCCCTTCCTCCACCGGCGCTAGCAAGCTCGTGGCTCCGCATCGCGGCCGAGTCGATGATGTCGGCGGCTCCTGCATCGGGTCGCTCAGCTCCCATGACGCCTCGTTCGTCTCTCGATGTCTGAATTCGCCACCCTCCGCGGAGCACGCAAACGCAATCCGTGTTAGGCAGTGAGAGTCGCAACGCTGCGGCGGAAGTATCTTGAGCGGAGGGAACTCCCGTGTTCGTGACCGTCATCCACCGTATCCATGACCCAAAAGGGTTTGAGGCCGCTGAGGCCAAGGCGCTCGAAGCTGGACTTCCTTCACATGTGGCGTTGCCGATCCACGCATCGAACGACGATCACACCTTCGGTATCTGCATCTGGGAAGGTGAGTCGGTCGAAAGCGTCCGAGAGGTGGTTGAAGGTGCGGTCGGACCGTGGGCAAACAACGAGTACATCGGGACGCATGTGGACGGACTCAGTCCGCAGCTCGCCAGCTAGGACTCATCTGCACCACCGGGCCTGAACCCGGGACGTTCGTCGGAGCGGGGTCTCCCTGATTCCGGGAGTGTCACCTTTTGGCGCCCGTGGGCACCGCATTCGGCGCGCTCTCGCATCCAAGGTTGGGCACCCGTCCGACGATCGCACGCCGGGACTTCTGATGCGATAGTTACTCGCCTCATTGAGAACCGAGGGTGAACTTCCCTCACCGCCCCAATCATGGAGAGGACACCATGCCGACCGTAATCGGGCACCACGACATCTCGAAGGACAAGGACCACTGGCTGAACTCGCCCAAGCGAGAGGAGCTCTTCGGGCCACTCGGCGTCACGAACATCAGAACGTTCGTGAGCCCCGACAATCCGACGAAGGTGGCGGTCCTCATGGACGTTCCGGACATGGATGCATTCGCGTCCGCCATGCAGTCAGAGGCCGCCGCCGAGGTCATGGAGTATGACGGGGTTCTACCCGAGACGCTGGTGATCCTCGTCGAGGGATAGGAGATCGAGCATTCTGACCCGTGGCCGGTACGGTAGATACAGACGGGACAAAGCCCTGGCCCCGACAACGGGCTGCGAAGCGCGTACCACGCGGTTATGGACCACGTTCAAGAGACCGTTCGGCGACGTCAACAACCGGTCGCGTCCCTGAGCACGCCACAGGCTTGATCCATTCGTCTAGGCGACAGCGTCGCGACGCGGTGTCGAAACACCGGCCTCGGGAGCGTGTGAAGGTTGTCGAAGTTGACGACACAGTCGCTCGGAACACCATCGGCCACGGCAGTGAGCTCCAGTTCGGAAACCAGGTGCCGTTTCGTGCGAGTGAGCGCGGCCACCACCACCGACTGGATCCGGCCAGCCACCGGGTCTCTCGTCAGCACCAGCACCGGCCGATCCCCGCCAGGCGTCGCGGCAAACCAAATCTCACCCCGTTGCATCAGCCCAGTCCGACCAGTCCTCGGCCGGGCCCCAGTCCGCAACCTCGGCGAACGACTCCTCATCAGGGCTGGGCGGACTCTGCTCCCAGGCCTTGGCATCGTCCTCGCTCGCAAGTTTCACCAGGTATCGGTGGAGAGCCTCTCTGAGGAGCTCGGACCGATCCACGCCCAACTCCTGTGATCGTCGTTGAACTTCGGCCGCTTCGCTCTCGCTCACCCGGAAGCTGAGCATTGTCATACAGCTACGATACTACGTATGACGTCGGATCGGCAGACGAGGTGGCGGACACAGACAGGGCCGGCTACTGGTCATGACCAGGAGCGACGTACCGAAGGAAGCAAGTTGCGAACTCTACCCGTACGGGCAGCGACTGCCGTCGTGGACCGTCTTGTCGAAGGAGAAGATGCTCGGTGAGTACAACAGGATCTTCTGGAAGCCGATCCCGGGGCCCAGGGGGTCGTCCGCTCCCCGGAACAGGGGGTCGGTGAGCTCGGATCGCGGCACCCGGAACGGATTGGTGCCCACGTCCGAGGTCAGGGCGAAGACCGGCGCGATGGGGGTCCCGTCGTTGCCGAACCCGGTGATCTGACGGTCCTGGGCACTGTCGGGCTCGTCCCGCAGGGGCCGCGAGGTCAACGGAGCCTCGCCGGCGGCACCCCCCGTTCGGGCGTAGGACGAGAAGCAGCTGTAGTCGCGCGCGTTGGCCGGCCCGTCGGGAGGAGCGGGCTCGATCTGCACGACGGAGTAGGCCACGGGCAGCAGCTCCTGGTAGAACCACCGGACCGACGCCTTGCGGATCTGGTCGGTCGCCGCCCCGAGCGTCGGCGGCAGGCGCCAGCCCTCGTTGCTGTCCACGTTGGCGGCCATCGTCGTGAGCTTGCCGTAGTCGCTGGCGACGATCCTCCCGATCGAGTCCAGCTGGTCCGACGCGACCTGGTACCGGTTGAAGGCATCCGTGCCGAGCTGGTCCGCCTTCTCGGTGATCCGCGGGCCGATGAGGTTGGACGAACCCGAGGAACGGGTGAAGTAGGCCACGATCGAGAAGGTGGCGCTCAGCCCGGCCGCCACGTTGCTCGCCGGCGGCGGGGCGATGGCGCCCAGCTTCATGACCAGAGCCATGATCTCGAAGGCCTGGGAGGTGGTAACACCTTCGGGCGGCGGCGCCACCGACTTCTGGATCTCCCGGTCGACGTTCTTGAGGTCGACGAGGGCGGCGACCTGCGCGGTCCCGAAGGGCTTCTGGAGCTCGCCGAGGTAGTGCTGGACCCTCGTGAGGTCCGACACCTCGGTGTAGAGCTGCCCCCGCACCGCCTGGCAGTCGGCACTGGTGAAGCCCGGACCGTCGGGGCAGCGGTCCTTGAGGTCGAGCAGCTGGTTCTGGATCGTCGACCACGAGGCACGGTAGTTCTCGTAGTACTGGGAGCGGACGTCACAGGACTTGGCGTCGGCCGGACAGACCTTCATGACCTTGGTCCCGATGTAGGTCTCCGCCTTCCGCTGGCCCTCGGTGCCGAAGGCCGGGAACGGCGTCGGACTCTGGTAGGCCAGCTGGACCAGGCCGACGTTGACCGTTCCGAGAGGATCGGCGGCGAGGGGTGCGAAGCCCGAGGACTGGGTCCGGGCCAGCAGGCCCTCGAGCCGGGCCGGCTCCTTGGTCAGGGACTGGCCCACCTCGGCGGGCGGGACCGTCATCCCCACGCTGCCGACCAGCGAGTAGCCCCCGGTGCCGTCCAGGCCGTTGAACACGGCGCTCGTGCCGCCCAACTTGACCAGCTGGTTCGCCGCACTTGCCCACGCCGGCGTCCGCTTGAGCCCTCCCGGGTTGCCGATGCTCTGGACCATCACCAGCTCGTCCGTGGCGGCCAGCGTCTGGAGGGTCGCGGCCAGTGCCTGCTGGTCGCTCAGATCGGCCGGCGTCGGGCCCGGAGGGCCGCCCGTGGTGTTGGTCGGCATGGCCCGGTCGAGCAGCGGGGTGAGCGACTTGCCGTCCAGAGCCAGCACATGGAACCCGGCCGAGGATCCGGCCGGCAGGGTCTGGGTGTAGCTGGCCCCGCCGACCTGGATCGTGCTCCGGCCGGCGCTGGCGGGGACGGCGGTATCGAAGGGTACGTAGTCGGCGAGCACGAAGTCGTACCGCTCGGTGACCGGGTTCAGTCGCAGGTAGCCGGACACGTCGCCCTCGACGTCGTCGACGGTTCCCCCGACGTTGCGGAACGCCGCACCGGACTGCCAGCCCCGGACCCCGACCACCGAGAAGGCGTTCTCGGCCTGGTCGATGGTCAGGGCGGGCGCCCCGACCTTGGCCAGGACGTCGTCGTTGAGGTCCTTCAGCTGGCTGTAGCTCAAGCCGAGCCCGTCCGGCATGGCCAGGATGACGATCGAGCCGGCGTCGAGACCGGCCAGGTGATCCCGGATGGCAGCCACCGTCTGGCCGTGGTCGTCGAAACCATAGGCGCGCACGGCCAGGGAGCAGCGGTTGACGATCACGAGGTGGGCCAGCGAACCGGGCCCGCTCGGCGTGTACTCCCGGCCGTCGATGGCGACGGCTGCGGAGCCAGCGGTGACGGTGGCGACCGGGGCACCCATGGGCGGGACGCCCGCCTGCTGGACCTGTCCGGGGGCACAGCCCGGGGCGTCGGCGGGCGAGCCGTTGCCCGAGGGGGAAGCGCCGGCGGCAGTGGAGCCGATGGCGAGCCCGGCAAGCACGATCGCCGCGGCGGCAAGCGGCGCCGCCCACCCCCCGATCCTCTGGGTCCGCCGGGGGCCTCCGCCGCGGAACCTGGTCGAGCCCATGTCCTCCTGTCGGCTCGTCGGCGGCGGACCTTGACGGAGGCTCGGTCACGGACCCCGGGTGAACCGGCCTCGGCGTGCGCTCACCCGAGCGCCTCGACGACGGTGACCAGGCCGGTGGTGAGCAGCAACAGGTCCACCGCCCACACGAAATGAGCGGGCGCCAGGCGCTCGCTGATCCGGGCTCCCACCACGAGCCCCGCCACACAGGGAAGGACCGACACGGCGGCGAACACCAGATCGTCGGAGGTGACGAGTCCCGCTGCGGCCAGCAAGGGAAGGCCGATCAGGTTGGCCACGAGGAAGACGGACGAGATCGTGGCCCGGAACCGGTCGCCCTCGAAACCCGTCCGGCGGAGCTCGTAGACGAGCGGCGGTCCGCTCGTCGCCAGCGCGGTGTTGAGGATCCCGCTCACCATGCCGACGCCGACCGTCGCCGCCGCGCCACGGGTGACCGGGCGGCCCCGGGTCAGGCGGCCCGAGCCGATGATCCACACCGCCGCACAGCAGGTCGAGATGCCGAGGACCAAGCGGAGCGAGTCCGGCGAGAGCTCGCTCAGGACGACGACCCCGACGGGGGCGCCGATGGCCGTCCCCGCTCCCAGCCGGCGGGCGGTGCTCCATTCGATGTGGCGGCGAAGGTGGACCGCCAACCACGAGCTGGTGATGGTGCCGTTCAGGAAGAGGATGATCACCGCGCTCTTGGTCGGCACGACGAAGGCCAGGAGGGGAACGGCGATGAGCGCGAAGCCGAAGGCCACGATCCGCTGGAGGGAGGCGGCGACGAAGATGATGGCGGCGACGGCGGCGGCGTCTCCCCACGAGATCACCGTCGGTTGTATCCCTCGGCGAACCATCGGGACACTCCGGTGCGGCCGGTGGCCGCCCGACCGAGCACGGTGGCGGCCGCCGCCACCGTGCGGGCCCGGCCGGGGGCGGCACCGTCGAGCAACTCGTTCCAGAACACGCCCCACCCACCGGCCAGGGCCTGACCGAGCACCGGAGCGGTGAGCAGGCGACCGACGGCGGCGACCGCGGCGGGGTGGGGCACCAGCGCTCCGTGCAGGGCGGCGGTGATGCGCTGGTAGGGGAGATGGGAGCGGGCGAGTGCCGCCCGGTAGTGGGCGGCGGCCTGCCCGGGTGAGGTGAGGACGGCCTCGGCGGCGGCCCGGCCGCTGGTCATGGCCTGGGCGATGCCCTCGCCCTGGAGGGGGTTCACCAGTCCCGCCGCGTCGCCCGCCAGCAGGACCCGCCCGCCGGCCGGCAGGGTCCCGACCATGCCCATCTTGAGCCACCCGCCGAGCCGCCGCGGCGGGACGTCACCCGGGCGGGGCCCGAGCAGCCCCAGGGAACGCAGATGATCGAGGTAGCCCGGCATCACCCGCACGGCGCCCGAGCCGGCCTGGCGGTCACCCAGGGTGCCGATCCCCACGCCGGCGTTCGCCACCCCGCCCGGACCGGGGAAGATCCACCCGTAGCCGGGGAAGCCCCGCCAGCGGTCCTGCTCCCAGAAGGTGATGGTGGGCAGCGCCACGGACTGGTCGAAATAGCTGCGCACGGCGAAGCCCCAGAGCACCCGCCGGGCGTCGACCAGCCCGGCCGCCTCGGCCACCCGGCTGGTCGCACCGTCGGCACCGATGACGAAGTCGGCGAGCAGGCGGTGGCCGTCCGCGGTGGCGAATCCGCCGATCGCCCCGTCCCGTTCCACCGGGCGGTCGGCGCGGGCCTCGACGGCGCAGGCCCCGGCGTCGAGGGCCGCCTGGCGCAAGGCGTCGTCGAACACGGCACGGGTGACCGCCAGCGCACGTCCGGGGTACGACTCACCGGCGAAGCAGGGCAGCCTGACCCGGCGGCCGGTCGGCCCGATGACCGCCATGTCCGCCACCTCGACCCCGGCGGGCTCGGCGATGGCCAGATCGGCCAGGACCTGGAGGCCCCTCGGCCCGACCAGGTCGCCGCAGGCCTTGTCCCGCGGGAAGCGAGCCTTGTCCACCAGCGCGACCTCGGCACCGGCCCGGGCGAGCACGGTGGCGGCGATGCTCCCGGCCGGTCCCGCTCCGACCACCAGCGCGTCGAAACGCCTCGAGCTCATCCGAACCTCCCGGGCGCCGCGCCGCCTACGGTGAGATCTTCGCACCCGAGGGAGGCGCCATGGAGACGGCGGGACCGACCGCCACCGATCCGAACCGGTTCGCCCAGGAGCTCTTCTCGCCCCTGCCCGACCGGTACGACCGGCTGGCCGGGGTGCTCTCCCTGGGCCAGAACGGTCGCTGGCGGCGGGCGATGATCGACCGCGTCGTGCCGCGGCGTCCCGGTCTGGTCCTCGACGTGGCGTCGGGACCGGCGGGGGTGGCGCTCCAGCTCGCCGATCGGACCGGGGCACGGGTGGTCGGGGTGGACCTGACCCTCGACATGCTCCGCCGGGGGCGGCGCACCGTGGCCGAAGCCGGGCGGGCCGACCGGGTCCAGCTGGTGGCGGGCCGGGCCGAGCAGACCCCGTTCGCCGACGGCACGTTCGACGCGCTGACCTTCACCTATCTGCTCCGCTACGTCGAGGACCCCCAGGCGACGCTCGAGGAGCTGGCCCGGGTGGTGAAGCCCGGCGCGCCGGTGGCGAGCCTCGAGTTCCTGGTGCCCGAGAGCCGGTTCTGGCGGTTCTGGTGGTGGGGCTACACCCGCCTGGTGCTCCCGCTCGCCGGGCTGGCCTGCGGTGGACGGCCCTGGTTCGAGGTCGGTCGGTTCCTCGGGCCGAACATCTCGACCCATTACCGTCGCTACCCGGTGGGCTGGACCGAAGGAGCCTGGCGACGGGCGGGGTTCGTCGACGTGGGGGTCCAGACCATGAGCCTCGGCGGCGGCCTGATCATGTGGGGCCGGCGGGCCGGTGGCTGACCCGCCCCGCGATCCGCCGGCCGATCTCCCCGGCGAGCGGCGCCCGGCCTTCTATGCCGCGGCGGCCGGGGGCTGGCGCGACTGGTGGACCCTGCTCCACCCCCCCTACACGGCCTGGCACCTGTCCTACGTGGTCATCGGTGCCTGCCTGGCGCCGGTGGTCGACACCACCTGGCTGATCGCCACCCTCCTCGCCTTCTTCCTGGCCGTGGGGCTCGCCGCCCACGCCCTCGACGAGCTCCGGGGTCGCCCGCTGCGCACCCGCATCCCCGACCGCGCCCTCGGCGCGGTCTCCGCCGTCGGGCTGGCCGGGGCCGTCGGGCTCGGCATCGCCGGCGCCGTCGAGGTCGGGTGGGTGCTGATCCCGTTCCTCGTGGCCGGACCGGTGCTCGTCGTCGGGTACAACTTCGAGCTCTTCGGCGGGGCCATCCACAACGACATCGGGTTCGCCGCCGGGTGGGGGGCGTTCCCCGTGCTCACCGCCTACGTGGCCCAGACCGGGACCCTGGCCCTGGCCCCGGCCATCGCCGCCGCCGGCGCCTTCGCCCTTTCCGCCGCCCAGCGGGCGCTCAGCACGCCGGCTCGTCTCCTGCGGCGCAAGGCCGTCCGCATCGAGGGGACCGTGTCGCTTTCCGAAGGCGGCCCGATCACCGTCGACCGGGCCACCCTGCTCGCCCCGCTCGAGCGGGCGCTGCGGGCATCGGCCTGGGCGGTGGTGCTGGTCGCGACCTCACTGGCCGTCGCCAGGCTCACCTGACCGGTGGAGGTCAGGCGGCGGGCCGCTGAGGCTCCGAGTACCGTTCACCTGGTGGGCAGCGATCGGTTCGGCCCCGTCGACTTCGACCGGTTCCACCGGATCGAGCTCCCCGGGCTGCTCGGGACGGCCGGTCCCGTCTTGTCGGATGCCGACGTGGCCGTGCTGCGGCCGATCGGCTTCCGGCTGCCCGGCGGCAACGGCTACACCTGTCTGCCCGCCGGCCGCTCGTTCACGGTCGAGCCGGGCACCGACCGGGCCGACACCGTCATCGAGCTGGCCGACGATGCGTGGCGGGCGTTCCGCTGGGAGCTGCGCACCTCGTTCGCCCTCCTCTACGCCCAGGAGCTCACCGTCGCCCGGGGCAGCTTCGGGCAGCTGGTGCGCTGGGAGCCTCCGCTGCGCGCCGCCATCGACGGCCAGCCGATCTATGACATCGACGACCCACCGCCGGTGGTCGACGCCGATGGCCGACCTCTCGACACCGGCCGGTCGTTCTCCCTCGACGACGGCCACGACGAGCTCGCCGACTTCCTCGACAGGGCCGGCTACCTCCACCTGCGCCGGGTCCTCGACCCCGCAGAGATCGACGCCCTCCGACAGGTGGTCGAGACGGCGGTGTCCCGGGCCCGCCCCGACGACCGGCGCTCGTGGTGGACCGCCGTCGACGGCACCGACGTGTGCACCCGGGTCAACTACCTGAACGAGCAGTCCGAGCAGGTGGCCGGTCTGGGGAAGGACGAGCGCTTCGTGGGCATCGCCCGGCTGGGCGGCCCCGACCTGCGGGACGCCTGCGACCGCCTGGACGGCAACGGCGTGGTCATCAAGGTCCCCGGCGCCGGAAAGGGGCTCGCCGACCTGCCCTGGCACCGTGACTGCGGCATGGGCGGCCATCCCGTCAAGTGCCCCATGCTCAACGTGGGGATCCAGCTGGACCCGGCGACGGCGGGGACCGGGCAGCTCCAGATGGTCCCGGGCTCGCACCGGGGGACCTCCCGTCTGCCCGGGCCTCGCGAGGCCGATGGCCTGCCGGTCGTCGCCCTCGACACCGAGCCCGGGGACGTGACCGTCCACTTCGGGCACACCCTGCACGCCGCGCCGCCGCCCACCGGCCGGCGGGGGCGCGGACGGCGGGCCCTCTACCTCTCCTTCGTGCCACCCCTCACCTTCGAGATGGTCGGGCCCGGCCAGGGGTACAACGACGTCCTGTTCACCACCGGGGGCGGCCATGTACGCCACGCCGACGACCTGGACGGTCGCCGGGGCGACGGGTTGGACGGTCGCGGCGACCTGAACCAGCCGTGTCGCGGCTCGCACGGCCGCCCGGGCCGGATCGGGCCGGCTTCATCCCCAGCCCAGCTCGGCGAGCCGGTGGTCGTCGATCCCGAAGTGGTGGCCGACCTCGTGGACCACCGTCTTGCGCACGGTCGCCACCACCTCCTCGGCCGTGCGGCAGTGCGCGCAGATGGTCGCCATGAAGATGGTGATCCGGTCCGGAATGGCGGACGTGTAGTTGTTGCCCCGGCTGGTCAGCGGGATGCCCTCGTAGAGGCCCAACAGGGGACCGACGACGCTCGTGTCGTCGACGACCACGGCGACGTTGTCCATGTGCCGGCCGAGCTCGGGCGGGATCCGGTCGAGCGCGTCGGACACCAGCTGCTCGAACTCCTCCACCGACAGCGAAACCACCGCCACATCTTGGCGCAGCATGCCTGCCCGGCCTCGGCGCAGGGATGCCTGCTCAGGCGTCGAACAGGATCCCGGGGTTGAGGATGCCGTCGGGGTCGACCGCCCGTTTGGCCGCCACCAGCTGGGCCGCGAACAGGTCGGGCCGCTGCCGGTCGTAGCCCGGGCGGTGATCGCGTCCCACTGCGTGATGGTGGGTGACCGTGCCTCCGGCGTCCTCGATGGTCTCCATCACCGCCCCTTTGATCTCCGCCCACTGTTCGAGCCGGCCCGCACGGCGGGCGGGTGCGAGGACGGTGAAGTACGGTGCGGCGCCGTCGGGGTACACGTGGGTCAACCGGCAGGTGACGAGCGCCGGCCAGGCGTCGACGGAACGGAGGGCCTCCTCGGTGGCCGACCGGATCCGGTCGACGAAGGCGTCGAACCGGTCCCAGGTGATCGCGGTCTCGAAGGTCTCGCTGATGAGACCGAGCTCGACGAGCACGTCACGGAGGTAGGGCGCCCGGACGAACGTCGACCGCCACCGCTCGCCGGCGTCGGGTCCGGCATGCCGGCTCCGTCCGTCGGGGACCCCGGTCTCGAACGTGCCGCCGTGGTCGCCGACGAGCTCGACGGCCCGGGCCAGGTCCGCGTCGACCGGGTGGTCCGCCGATTCGAACCCGACCAGCAGGAGGTGGTGGGACCCGTCTCCCGCCCCGGTGACCATGGCCTCGGTGGACTCGACCAGGCGGCAGTTGGAGGGCCAGAGCCCCGACTGGGCCAGGGCCCGAGCGGCCCTCGCCCCGGCGTCGAAGGATCCGAACCGGGCGACCCCCGCCGCCCGGAACTCGCGGACGGGCCTGCAGCCGCATCCACGCCTCGGTGATCAGCCCGAAGGTCCCCTCCGAGCCGAGCAGGAGCCGGTCGGGCGAGGGTCCGGCGCCCGATCCGGGCAGGCGCCGGGACGCCCACAGCCCCCGGGGGGTCACGGCCCGCAGCGACTCGACGAAATCGTCGATGTGGGTGTGCAGGGTGGCGAAGTGCCCGGCGGACCGGGTGGCCAACCAGCCGCCGAGCGAGGACACCTCGAAGCTCTGGGGGAAGTGGCGCAGGGTGAGCCCCGTCGGCCGCAGCTGCTCCTCGAGCGAGGGCCCGAGCACACCCGCCTGGATGCGGGCCGAACGCGACACGGGGTCGACCTCGAGCACCCGGTCGAGCCGACCGAGGTCGCAGCTCACCACGGGCCGCTCGTCGTCGGGAGGGGCCTCGACCCCCCCGACCACCGAGGAGCCGCCGCCGTAGGGGACGACCACCGCGCCCGCGCCCGCCGCCCAGTCGAGGACGGCGGTCACCCCTGCTTCGTCGGGGGGGAACGCCACCACGTCGGGCGGTCGCTCCCACCGGCGCTCGAGGGCGCGGACCACGTCCCGGTAGGACTTGCCGTAGGTGTGGCCGGCCCGGCTCAGGTCGTCGACCCGGCACCAGCCGCGAAGCGCCGGGGGGACGGCGAGACGCGCCGGCCGGAGGGAGATCTCGGCGGCCGTCGGCGGCGCCACCGGGTCGAGGGCACCGTCCCCGAGCAGCGGCTGCACCCGCCGGGCCAGATCGGTCCGCTGGGCCGGCGAGAGGCCCTCGCCGTCGTAGCCCCATCCCCAGAAGTTCCTCGTCGCCGCGCCCGGTGACGGTGGCTCGGCCGGTGGGGCGGCACCCGGCCGGTCGGACGAGCTCGTGCGCGAGCCCATCGGGGGGCTCACACGAGGACCTCGTCCCATCCCTCGCCGACCGCCGACATGAAGACCAGGGTGAACCGCATGCGGCCGTGGAGCCAGCTCCCGTCGACCCGGACGTACTCGTCGTCCTCGTGGCCGTACAGCCAGAACGAGGTGCCGTCGGGGCGGCGGCACGGGCTGAGCAGGTCCCAGCGGCCCTCGGCGCGATCCCCTTCGACGGTGATCCGGGGGTTGGCGAAGAGATGGCGGGCGAAGGTGAGGGTCGGCTGCGCCAGTCGCGCCGCGATGGCGGCCCTGCCGACGGCTTCACCGAGCGCCGGGCCACCGTTCCACACCCCGTCCTCGGTGAACAGCGATGCGATCCGCTCCCCGAGGTCGACCAGCACCTCGTCGGCGGCGGGACGGCCGCCGGGGAACCGGCGGTCCACCAGCTCCCCGTAGCGCGCCTTGAGCGCCTGGATCTCGAGCACCGCTTCGCAGTGCTCGACACGACGGGACAGCCGGGCGACCTCGGCGGCCAGCTCCTCGCTGGTGGGCATGCGCCCAGTATGGAGCGGACCGCAGGCGGACGCCGGGCTGCGCCCGATCACCGCTCGTCGTTCAGTACCCCCCGGTGCAGCCGTTCTGGTCGGGCGCCGCGTCCGGGTTGCCCCAGTAGCGGGTGGCGAAGGCGACGGCCACCCGGATCTGCTCGTCGGGGGTGGCGTCGGCGGCGTTGGCGGGGTACCCGAAGGTGTTGAACTCGTCCCAGTTGGCGTTGCTCATCCCGAGCCCGCCGCTGAAGGCCGACCCGCGGACGCCCCATGCCCCGCCCTCCTCGCACATGTTGACCCGTTCCCAGGCGGCGCGCTGGACGTCGGTGATCCCCGTCCCGCTCACCGCGGCGTTCGCCAGGGCCGGCGGGCCGGAGAGCGTGCTGCCGCCGAGCGACCCGAAGAACTCGGCGCCTCCGAAGGTGAAGATGCCGCCGTCGGAGGCGACGGTGAGGTACCCGAACCCCGTCGGCGCCATCCCGATCACCGGCTTGTTCAGCGGCTGCCCGCCGGTCGAGCCGAAGAACGGAGCGCCGCCGAAGGTGAACACCCCGCCGTCGGCGCCGACCAACCGGTACCCGGCTCCCTCCCCGCTGATGCCGACCACCGGCCGGCCGCCGGGTGCACCGCCGGCGTAGGTGGCGTCCCCGAAGGAGTACACGTCGCCATCGGCGGCCGCCTCCCAGTACCCCTGCCCGTCGGGGGTCGAGGCGATGCCGACGATCGAGCTGGCGGGCGACATGCCGCTGGCCGAACCGTAGAACCGGGCGTCGCCGAAGGCGAAGACGCCGCCGTCGGCGGCCACGAGCCAGTAGCCCCCGCCGTCGGGGGTCGGCTCCATCCCGACGACGGGATCCTCCAGCGGTGACGAGCCGGTCGATCCGTGGAACGTGGCGTCACCGAAGGTGAAGATGCCGCCGTCGGCGGCCACCTCCCAGTACCCGCCGCCGTCGCGGGTGGACGACATGCCGACGATCGGCTTGTTGAGCCGGATGTCCCCGGTGGACCCGAAGAACCCGGCGGCTCCGAACGAGAAGATGCCGCCGTCGGAACCCACCTCCCAGTAGCCCTCGCCGCCGGGCACCGACGCCGCCCCCACGATGGGGGCGTTGAGGACCATGCCGGCACCGCTGGGGAGCTCGGCGGCGGAGGCCGGGCGCGCCTGGGCGGCGAGCACCGACGCCACCGACGCCACCGATGCCACCGACGCGGCGGCGATGCGGCCGGTCGGCTTACGGCGGGACGGATCGGGAGCGCACTGACTGTTGGTTCGGGCCGCGAGGCGCTCGCGACGGGCGGCACGACGAAGACGCGTCGCTGCATGCATGGGGGAAGACCTTTCCTCGGTCGGTCCGGGCCGTCGCCGAGCGGCAGCGGCCCTGACTCTCTTCTGGTTGGGTGGACCCCACGTCTGCGCATTCAACGCCCCAGCCGGGCACCGGGAAGGGTGGTACGGCCTGGCTACATTCAGCCGGGTGTGCTAGCGGGTGTTTGCGTCCGAAGTCAGTTGGTCGTTACTTGTGTGCTCTCCTCATCGGCCGGTTCCGGCCGACCCGCACGGAGAAGCGCGAACGACTTCCCCGTCTCCACGAACGCCGGGGGGGACGACCAGCGGCGTTCCAGTCGGGGGACTGTAGCGGTCGACCCGCGCCGGCGGTAATCGAGCGACGGCGGTGGCGACGAGGCGGCGGCGACCGTCCGGCGTACGCACTTGGGCGCCGATCACCCCGGTACGCTGGGACGATGTCCGACCGAATCCCGCCGGAGCCGTCGCCACGGCACCGGTCGGAGCCCCACCTGCCGACCACGGTGCGCGCGCGGGCCGCTGCGCGCCGTCAACAGAACGGCGCTTCGACGGTGCGCGGCCGTCCGCCGCCGGGCGCGCCGTGACCTACGTCGAGATCCGTTTCACCATCGACGATCCCGGTGCGGCGATGCGCATCGTCGACTCGCTCCTCGCCGAGCACCTCGTGGCCTGCGGCCAACGGGTGGGTCCGATCCTCAGCCGCTACCGCTGGGCGGGCGCCGTCGAAGAGTCGGAGGAATGGCTGGTGCTGCTCAAGACGCGCGCCGACCTCGCCGACCGGGTGATCGAGGTCGTCGTCGGGCGCCATCCCTACCAGACGCCGGAAGTGGTCGCCGTGCCGGTCGTCGCCGGCCATGCCGGGTATCTCCGATGGATCGACGACGTCACGGACACGACGGAACCGCCGGGCGCGACCGGCTGAGCGGCCGTACCGGCGCCGATCAACGGAAGTCGAAGGCGACCTTGATGGCGTCGGACTCGGTCTGGGTGGCGAGCGCGGTGAAGGCCTCCCGCCACGCCGGCAGCCGGAAGGTGTGGGTGAGCATGCCCGACAGGTCCACCCGGTCCTCGGCGACGAGCTCGAGGAAGTGGGCGATGGCGTGCCGGCGCACCCCCTCGACCTCCTCGGTGCCGAAGGCGTTGGACCCCACCCACGAGATCTCCTTGAAGTAGAGGGGCGACCATTCCCAGCGGGCCGGCGGGTTCACCCCGCTCTTGACCAGGGTGCCCCGGGCGCGGAGCAGCCGCACGGCGACCTCGGAGCTCTCCGTCGACCCCACCGTGTCGTACACCACGTCGATGCCGCCGGGGTGGGCCATGGGCAGCCCGACCGGCGTCGGCTGGAGGACCCCGCCCGACCAGGCGGCGCCCTCCTCGAGGACGGCGACCGCCGGCTCCCAGTGCACGACCTCGGCGCCCAGGGCGCGTGCCAACCCTGCCTGGGCGGGATGGCGGGCCACGACCAGCACGTCGACATCGGGGTAGAGGCCGCGCAGGACGGCGGTGGCGGTGATGCCGAGCGCGCCCGCGCCGTACACCATGGCCCGGCCGCCCGACGGCGGCGGGTGGCGGGTGACCGAGTGCAGCGACACGGCGAAGGGATCGGCGAGGACGGCGATCTCGTCCGGGATCTCGTCGGGGACCGGGAACAACATCGAGTCGTGCGCCGGCAGGTAGTCGGCGAACCCGCCCGGCGCGTCCTTGCACGTCCCGACGTGGATCCCGGGCGCCAGCGGTCCCTCGGTGAAGTGCCAGCAGGTGCTCAAGTCCCCGGCCTGGCACGACAGGCACGGCGGGTCGATGCCACGCGGGACGCAGGAGAGCCAGGGGTTGAGCACGACCCGCTGGCCGACCTCGAGCCCCTCGGCGGCCGGCCCGAGCTCGGTCACCTCGGCGACGACCTCGTGCCCCATCACCATCGGGAAGGAGAACAGCCCGGAGAGGGCGCTGTCCTGGTACTCGTCGGTGAAGTCCCCGAAGACCTGCTTGGCCTCCGAACCGCAGATGCCGCACAGCCGGGTCCTCGCCACCACCCAGTCGTTGCGCACCGGGCGGGGCTGGTCGGTGTCGACGAGGCGCATGGGCACCTTGGCCAGCCCGGCGAGCAGCGGGTTGGACGGGTCGGGCGCCTCCCAACGGTCCGGCTTCACACCCCATACCAGCGACTGCATGCCGGCCTCCCCGAAGGCTCGCGTCCCCCGCCGCCAACGCTATCGGTCCCGCCCCGCCACGACACTCGCCGCCGGCGCGTGACCTGCGCGATCCTGGTAGTCGAGGACCCGGCCCCGCACCCCCGGCTCGGCCGACCGGTCGGGCGGCGGGCGGGGCGCCGGCCAAAGGAGGGTCATGACGACCGTCGAGAACCGCTACCTGCAAGGCAACTACGCCCCCGTCGCCGAGGAGCTCACCTGCGCCGAGCTACCGGTGACCGGCGAGCTGCCCGACGCGCTCTGCGGCCGGTACCTCCGCAACGGGCCGAACCCGGTCTCGCCGCCGGAGCCCTCCACCTACCACTGGTTCGCCGGGACCGGCATGGTGCACGGCATCCGCCTCCGCGACGGCCGGGCCGAGTGGTACCGGAACCGGTTCGTCCGCTCGGCCGAGGTGGCCGCCGCCCTCGGGGAGCCCGCCCGGCCCGGGCCCGTCCACGGCGACATGGACTTCGCCGCCAACACCAACGTGATCGGGCACGCCGGCCGCACCCTCGCCATCGTCGAGGCGGGCTCGCTCCCCTACGAGCTGACCTACGAGCTCGACACCGTCGGTCCGACCGACCTCGGCGGGACCCTCCCCGGGCGGCTACACCGCCCATCCCAAGCGCGACCCGGACAGCGGCGAGCTCCACGCCATCTCCTACTACTGGGGCTGGGGCAACAAGGTCTGCTACACGGTGACCGACGTGTCGGGTCGGGTGCGCACGGCGATCGACGTCGAGGTCGGCGGCCCGGCGAGCATCCACGACATGTCGCTGACCGAGCGCTACGCCGTCGTCTACGACCTCCCCGTGGTGTTCGACGCCGAGGCGGCGCTGGCCGGCGCCAGCTTCCCCTACCACTGGGACCCCGCCTACCACTCACGGGTCGGCCTGCTGGAGCGGGAGGGCGACGGCCGGGTCACCTGGTTCGACGTCGAGCCCTGCTACGTCTTCCACCCCATGAACGCCTACGACGACGGGGACAAGGTGGTCCTCGACGTGGTGCGGTACGCCAAGATGTTCGACAGCCAGCGTCTCGGGCCGGACGAGGGCCCTCCGACGCTGGAGCGCTGGACGGTCGACCTCGCCGCCGGCAAGGTGCTCGAGGAGCGCCTCGACGACACCGGCCAGGAGTTCCCCCGCGTCGACGAGCGACGGGTCGGGAGGCGGCACCGGTTCGGCTACGCCGCCGCCTACCTCGCCGGACGGGACGGGTTGCTCAAGCACGACCTCGACCGGAGGACCTCGGAGTTCCGACCGCTCGACGCGGGAGACGGCGCCAGCGAAGCGGTGTTCGTGCCGGCGGCCCCCGGAGCCGCCGAGGACGACGGCTGGGTGCTCTCGCTCACCTACGACGCCGGGCGGGACACCGGCCAGCTGCTCGTGCTCAACGCCGCCGACTTCACGGGCGAGCCCCAGGCGGTGGTGGACCTGCCCCAGCGGGTGCCCTTCGGGTTCCACGGGAACTGGGTGCCCGACGGGGCCTGACCGGTTGTGGGCCGCCGGGCCGTTCACTAGATTTCGCCTCGCACCGCGCCGGCCCGGTTCGCCTCGGCAGCTCGCCTCGGCCCAGCTCGCCTCGGCCCAGCGCCGGCATGCGGCCTGAGGTACCCGTCGACAGGAGCGACTCCATGACTGCGGTGAGTCGGGGCATCCGAAGGCGACCACACCCGGCACACCCGGCCCGGGGCCGGCGTCCCTCCCGGATCCGGACCGCCGCCGCGGTGGCCGTCTTCCTCCTCGGTCCGGCCGCGGCCGCCTGCTCCAGCGCCGGCTCGTCGAGCACCTCGTCCACCGGCGGGTCCGGGGGCAGCGGCTCGCCGTCGCCGGTGAGCTCGGCCAGCACCTCGACCCGTGGGACCACCAGCACCACCGTCAACGTGGTCTTCCCGGTCGTCTCGCTCAGCTCCCTGGCCGGGCGGGTGGGGTTCGCTCAGGACCCCGAGTTCGGCGAGCAGAACCAGGCCATCAACTTCTTCGTGAAACAGGTCAACGACGCCGGCGGCATCAACGGGCGCAAGATCAACCCCATCATCACCACCTTCGACCCCACCAACGAGTCGGCCATGCGAGCCCTGTGCAAGACCTGGACCGAGGGCTCGCCGGCGGCCTTCGCCGTGCTGGACGGGATCGGGGACTGGACCGGCGACAACCAGCTGTGCATCACCCAGGAGGGCCACACCCCCTTCATCGGGCAGTGGACCACGGTGACCAACTGGACCAACGAGGGTTCGCCCTACCTCTGGTGGACCGGGCCCGACCAGGCGGTGATCCTCCAGGCCGTCGTCAACTGGGGGCTGAGCTCGGGCCTGCTCACCACCACGGGCAAGGTCGGGGTTCTGGCGGGCGACCGGGCCTCCGACCAGGCCGCCCTGCACGACTACCTGCTGCCCGACCTCGCCAACGCCGGGCTCTCCTCGGTCGTCAAGACCATCGCCTCGGACCCCAACGACACCGCCACCACCAACGCCCAGGCGCCCCTGGCCGTCCAGCAGCTGCGCTCCGCCGGGGTCACCTCGGTCATCCCCCTCATCCCCTTCAACGTCTTCTATCCGGTGCTCGCCGCCGAGACCGCCCAGAAGTACTTCCCGAAGCTGTTGCTCAGCGACTACGAGAACAGCATCGACTCCGCCCTCGGTCTCATCCCCACCCCCTACGAGACGGCGCTCGACGGTCAGGAGGGCCTGACCACGCTCACCCTCGGCGGAGTCGACGACGACCGCCCGGAGAGCCAGGGCGGCTACGACCCCGGGGTGCGCAACTGCTGGACTCCCTGGCACCAGGCCTTCCCCCAGGTTCCGCCGGGCAAGGAGACCGACTTCATCGAGGAGCAGGGCCCGGTCGTGGCCTGGTGCCAGGCCATCCAGCTCTTCGCCACCGCCGCCAAGGCGGCCGGGCCCGACCTCAACCGGCGCACCTTCGTGACCGCCATGTCGAAGATCACCAACTTCGCGGGCACCTTCTCCCCCGTCCTCACCTACGGGCCGGACAAGCGCTACGGGCCGACCGAGTACCAGGTGGTCAAGCTGCACAACAACGTCCCTCCCTCGAGCCAGTGCCAGCTGACCTCCCAGGGGAAGCCCCAGGGGACGTGCTGGGTGACGGTCCAGCCCTTCCAGCCCCTGCCGACTGGCTGAGTCGCCACCGATGACCGGCCGGCTCGACACCGAACCCGCCCCGAGCAGGCCCCGGACCGCCGCCGGCGGGCGACCCGGCTCCCGGTTCGACACCCACGAGGTGCTCAACCAGGCGCCCCCGCTCGAGGACTACGACGTCTTCTCCGCCGACGCCGCGCTGGTCGAGGCCGTCGAGCGCGAGGGGGCCGCCTTCGCCCGGCCCGAGCTCGAGCAGCTCGGCGTGCTCGCCGGGTCTCCCGCCTCCCACCAGCTCGGCCGCCAGGCCAACGAGCACCGGCCCGTCCTCCGCACCCACGACCGCTACGGGCACCGGGTCGACGTCGTCGAGTACCACCCCGCCTACCACGAGCTCATGACCATCTCCTTGCGCCACGGCCTCCACTCGGGGCCCTGGGCCGACCCCCGTCCCGGCGCCCACGTGGCCCGGGCCGCCAAGGTCATGGTGTGGTACCAGGTCGACGCCGGCCACGTCTGCCCGGTGTCGATGACCTACGCCGTGGTTCCGGCCCTCCGGCACCAGCCCGAGATCGCCCGGGTGTGGGAGCCGATGATCGCCTCGACGACCTACGACCCCTCCGACCGGCCCGCCGCCGACAAGACCGGGGTGACCTGCGGCATGGCCCTGACCGAAAAGCAGGGCGGCTCCGACGTGCGGGCCAACACCACCCGGGCCGAGCCCGCCGACGACGACGGTGGTGGCAGCGGGCGGCGGGGGCGGGCGGCGCTACGTGCTGACCGGCCACAAGTGGTTCTGCTCGGCGCCCATGTCCGACGCATTTCTGGTGCTGGCCCAGGCGCGGCGCGGGCTCAGCTGCTTCCTCGTGCCCCGGTGGAACGCCGACGGCAGCCGCAACCCGATCCGCATCCAGCGGTTGAAGGACAAGCTCGGCGACCGGTCGAACGCCTCGAGCGAGATCGAGCTGCTCGGCGCCTGCGGCGAGCTCGTCGGAGAGGAAGGCCGCGGGGTGCGCACCATCATCGAGATGGTCAACCACACCCGGCTCGACTGCATCCTCGGCTCGGCCTCGATCATGCGCCAGGGGGTCGCCGAGGCCGCCTGGCACGCCGCCCACCGGTCCGCCTTCGGCAGGGTCCTCGCCGACCAGCCGTTGATGGCCAACGTGCTCGCCGACCTGGCCCTCGAATCGGAGGCCGCCACCGCCGCCGCCCTGCGGCTGGCCCGCGCCTACGACACCGGTGGCGACGAGCACGAGCGCCACCTGCAACGGCTGCTCACCCCGGTCGTGAAGTACTGGACCTGCAAGCGCGCCCCCTCCCACGCCGCCGAAGCGCTCGAGTGCCTCGGGGGGAACGGGTTCGTCGAGGAGTCGCCCATGCCCCGGTTGTTCCGCCAGAGCCCGGTCAACGGGGTGTGGGAGGGATCGGGCAACGTGATCTGCCTCGACGTGCTGCGCGCCATGGCCCGCGAGCCCGACGCGGTCCACGCCTACTGGGCCGAGGTCGGGGAGGCCGGGGGCGCCGACGCCCGGCTGGCCCGGGCGGTCAGCGACCTCCATGCCGACCTCGCCGAGCCCGAGACTCTCGAACCGCGGGCGCGCACCGTCGTCGAGCGGATGGCGCTGGTCTTCCAGGCCTCGCTGCTGGTGCGGT
Organism: uncultured Acidimicrobiales bacterium; assembly: GCA_963764555.1. Classification (GTDB taxonomy): domain Bacteria; phylum Actinomycetota; class Acidimicrobiia; order Acidimicrobiales; family RAAP-2; genus Bog-756. The sequence goes on along the minus strand of CAVXSW010000005.1, from coordinate 705,209 downwards.
TCGCCCCTCCGGCCGTCGCCGACGCGTTCTGCGCGTCGCGCCTCGGCGGCGAGGTCGGAGGGCTCGGCGGGTTCGGGGGCGGCGCCTTCGGCACGCTCCCGCCCGGTGTCGACACCGGGGCCATCGTGGCCCGCGCCACGCCGGGCTGAGCGCCGGGCCGGGCTGATCACCGGGCCGGGCTGAGCGCCACGCCGGGCTGAGCGCCACGCCGGGCGGAGCCGGCGGGCCGGTCGGGCCGGTGACGGTTGCCCGCCCCGAGGGGGCCGGGCCGACCCTACGAGGCCGGGGTGCGGCCCCGGCGGGTACCGGCCGGCGGGCGACCCTTGCCATGCGGAGTGGACGAAGCCCGCGCCGGGCGGGCCGGGCGCGCCGACGCCGGGCGCACCGACCGAGCCGGCGCCGGGGCTGGCGGGCCCATGCCGACCAGCACCATGTCGACCGCCCGCTCGGCCCAACCGGGCACCGACGCCGTGCCGGCCACCCGGCGGGCGAACACCGATCCCGCCAGCATCTGGAGGGCCAGGTCGATGTCGGCGTCCCGACGAAGGAGCCCGAGGGCTCGGGCCCGCTCCAACAGGGACCGGGCATGGCCCATGCGCGGCGCCACCACCCGCTGGCGGTGGAGGTCGAGGGCGCCCGGCTCCTCGCGCGCTCCGATGAGCGAACCGACGACCTCGAGACAGCTCTCGGCGAACCGCTGGTCGAATTCCTCGAGGTAGGCGACGAGGTCGGCCCGCGGGTCGTCGCTCGGGTCCGGCGTGAGATGGGTCGAGCTGTTGGTGGCGATGGCCGCGGTCACGAGGTCGGCCTTGTCGCGGAAGCGCCGGTACACGGTGGCCCGGGCGACACCGGCCTCGCAGGCCACGCTCTCCATCGAGATGCCTGCGTAGCCGACCTCCTGCAACTGGCGGAGGGCCGCCTCGGCGATGGCGGCCGTGGCCCGCTCGTCGCGGGGCCGGCCCGGGCTCCGGCAGGGCGGCGTGCCGCCGGCGTCCTCGGCGGTCGTCACGCCGCCGCTCCGACGGTTGCCTCCTCGCGCACCTCGGCCGCCACGGCGGGAGGCCCGCTCGGGACGAAGTCGCGCTGGCGGACGAGGGCGAAGGCACCCACCGACCCGACGAAGGCGACGACGGCCCCGATGACCAGCACATGGTCGAGGGTGGCGGAAAAGGCCACCCGGTAGGCCTGCATGAGCGCCTGACGGGCCGCCGGAGAGGGGACGTGGGCGAGCACCTGGCGGACCCCGCCGCCGGCCAGCGCGCCCTGCAGCTGGCCGCCGTGGGCGGCCACCTCCCGGCCGGCCGGGGTGCCGGCCAGAGCCGCAAGGGTCCGGCTGGTGATCTGGCTCTGGAAGACCGTGCCGAGGCCGGCGATGCCGGTGGCGATGCCCACCTGGCGGAAGGTGTTGTTGATTCCCGAGGCCATGCCGCTCCGCTCGGGCGGCACGACCGAGATGGCCGCCGAGGCGAGCACCGGGTTGGTCGTCCCGATGCCGATGCCGGTCACGATGAAGCCGGGCAGGAGGACCGTCCACCCCGAGGATGCCTTCGTGGTGGCCATCAGCAGCAGGCCGCCGGTGATGAGCAGCATCCCGCCGCCGAGGAGGTAGCGCGACGGGACCCGGACCGTCAGCTTTCCGGCGATGGGAGCCACGATGAAGGAGAGAACGGTGATCGGCAGGAACCTCACCCCGGCCGCCAGCGGCCCGTACCCGAGGTCGTCCTGGATGTAGAGGGTGAGGTACAAGAACATGGCGAAGATCGAGGCGGCGATGGTGAAGGCGACCCCCGACACCCCGACCATGGCCGGTCGCCGGAACAGGTCGAGATCGAGCATCGGGTCGGTCCCGCGCCACTCGGCGACGAGGAACACGACCAGCAGGATCCCGGACCCCGCCAGCAAACCGACGATGAGCGCGCTGCCCCACCCGTCGTCGTTGCCGCGCACCAGTGCGAACACCAGCAGGAAGAGCGACACCGAAAAGGAGACGAAGCCGACCCAGTCGATGCGCCGGGTGTGGAGATCGCGCGATTCGGCCACCCGGCTCAGGGTCACGAGCACGGCCAGCACGCCGATGGGCACGTTGACGAAGAAGATCCACCGCCAGCCGATGCTGCTGGTGATGGCCCCGCCCACCAGCGGCCCGACGGCGACCGCCCCGCCGACCACCGCACCGTAGATGCCGAAGGCGGTGCCGCGTTCCCGGCCGGAGAAGGCCTGGGCGATCAGGGCCAGGGAGGTGGCGAACATGATGGCCCCACCGACTCCCTGGACCGCCCGGGCCAGGTTGAGCATGAGCGACGAGGTGGCGAACCCGCACACCAGCGACGAGGCCGAGAAGATCCCCAACCCGATGGCGAACACCCCGCGGCGTCCGAACATGTCGCCCAGCACCCCGGCGGTGAGGAGGAAGGCGGCCAGGGTGAGCGAGTAGGCGTCGACCACCCACTGGAGATCGCTGAACGAGGAGTGCAGCGACTGCTGGATGTCGGGCAGGGCCACGTTCACCACGGTGATGTCGAGCAGCAGCATGAAGATCGCCGTGCAGACGGCGATGAGGGTCCACCACTTCCGTTCGAGTGCGGGCATGCGGGGTGTCCTTCCTCCGACGGGGACCGGGACGGTCATCGGCCCTGCCGGGCCGGGTCGGGATGCGCGGTTTGGGTTCCGAGGGTTTGGTATCCGAGTCGGACCGTATCGTAACTCCAGAGAAGGGTGCAACCCGGCAGGCGGGGAGCGGCCGCCCGGTACTTTCGGGCCAGGTGGGAGGGTCCGTGGCGGGGTAACGTCCTCGGCGTGGGCTGGCACCGCGTCTCGAGGCTCGGGCGGGCGGGCGGGGCCGCAACGGGCAGAGCGTCGCTCGTCGTGCTGGTCGCCACGGCCGTGGGTCTGGCGGTGGCGACGGCCCCGGTGGCCGGCGCCGCTCCCGCCCCGGGACCGTCGACGACCGCAGCCACCGCCGCACCGGTGCCCGGTGCAACCGGCACGCCGACCGTGTGGCTGTGCCGCCCCGGCCGGGCGCCCGATCCGTGCAGGCCCTCGTTCACCACCACCCGGACCACGCCGACCGGCCAGGTCCTCGGCGTGGACAAGACGAAGGCGCCCGCTCACCCGCCCATCGACTGCTTCTACGTGTACCCCACCGTCAGCGACCAGAAGACGCCCAACGCCAACCTCTCGATCGACCCCACCGAACAGTCGATCGCCCTCTACCAGGCGGCGCGCTACTCGCTCGACTGCCGGGTCTTCGCCCCCGTGTACCGCCAGCTCACCCTGTCGGGCATCGGTCTCGGCGGCGGGACGGGGACCGCCGACCCCCAGCTGGCCTACGACGACGTCCGCCAGGCGTGGTCCACCTACCTCACCCAGTTCAACCACGGGCGGGGCGTCGTCCTGATCGGCCACTCCCAGGGGGCGTTCGTCCTGCGCCAGCTCATCGCCTCGGTGATCGACCCGAACCCGGCGATGCGGCGGCTGCTCGTCTCGGCCATCCTGCTCGGCGGCAACGTGACCGTCCGGCAGGGATCCGACGTCGGCGGCGACTTCTCCCACATCCGGGCCTGCCACCGCGCCTCCCAGGTCGGCTGCGTGATCGCCTTCTCGACCTTCGACGCCACCCCGCCCCCCGATTCGTTGTTCGGTCGGACCACCACGCCGGGCCAGGAGGTGCTCTGCACCAACCCGGCCGCGCTGGCCGGCGGGACCGGGAGGCTCGACCCCGTCTTCCCGACCCAGCCGTTCGCCCCGGGTTCGACCCTCGCCGCCGGCATCCAGTTGCTCGGTATCCCGGTGCCGGCGGTCGGCACCCCCTGGGTGTCCTCGCCGGGGGCCTACCGCGCCACGTGCTCGTCGGCGGGGGGCGCCCATGTGCTCGAGATCACCCCCCGCGACGGGGCCCCGGTGATCCATCCCAGCCCGGACCCCAGCTGGGGCCTCCACCTGGTCGACGGGAACATCGCCCTCGGGAACCTGGTCGGGGTGGTCCACACCGAGGCGTCGGCTTACACCCGGGCCCACGCCGCCGGTGCGGGCTGAGCGGCACCACTCGGCTTGTCCGGAAGAGCCGAGTCCCGTGGGCCCGTCCGGAGGCCGGAGCTTCCCCGGGCCCGTGCGGAGCCGGAGCTCCCACCGCCCGGTCGGCGCACAAATATAGGGGGACCGCTATACGGTGGCGGATCCGCTATAGGGCGCCGGATCTGCTATGGAGCCGGGTCCCCGGGGCCTCCCGCCGGGATCCAGCGCTTCATGAACTCGTCGAACAGCGGCACGGTGAAGTCGATCGAGCCCCAGCGGGGCGAGTAGCAGAGCACCTTCTTCAACAGCCCCTCCCGGGTGGGCGTGAGCGCGGTGGCCTTCTTGCCGAGCAGCCGCGCCACGTCCGCCGTCCGCACCGGTCCCGGGCCGAGCTCGGCCATCGCCCGGAGGTAGGCCCGCTCGGGGTTCGACGTACGGCCCGTGCGGACCCGGAAGAACCCGTCGTCCAGTTCGGCCGTCGCCACCGGGATGCTGCGCTCGACGTCGTCGAGCGTGATCACGCCGGGCCCGCCGGCCGCGTCCCACGCCTGCTTGCCGAATTCCTGGAGGAAGTAGGGATAGCCGTGGCTGGCCTCCACCACCCGGTCGAGCGCACCTGCCGACCACCGCACGCCCTCGTCGGCCGCCGGCAACTGCAGGGCGTCTCGGGCCTGGTCCCGGGAGAGCGAGCCGATGACCGGGAACGTGAAGATGCGCTCGGCGTAGGACTTGGCCTCGCCGGTGAGAGCGGCGAGGGCCGGCAGCCCGGCCCCGGTGACGGTCATGGGCAGCACCAGCTGGGTCGCCCGGTGCAGGCCCATCACGAGGGCCTCGAGCACGGCGGGCCGGACGTAGTGCAGCTCGTCGATGGTGAGCAGCACCCCGGTGTCGTGGTCGCGGGCGACTTCCCCGATCTCGACGAAGAGACCGGCGAGATCGCTCGTGAGGTCGCCCGAATCGGCCGGCCCGTGCACGGCCTCGACGTCGATGCTGAGCACCGGGCCGTCGGGCAGCTGCAGGCTGAACGCCTTCAGGACACCGAGGGCGCGCCGCACCCGGTCACCGATCCGCCGCCGGGCATCCATGGTGAGCAGGAGCCGGCGGAAGGCGGAGGCGAGCCGGCCGGTCAGGTCGCCGTCCTCGCTGACCTCGATGTGCTCGTGGAAGAACCCCCGGGCGCCGGCCAGCTGCTCGTATTCGTTGAGCAGCACCGTCTTCCCCACGCCCCGGAGGCCGGTGAGCAGCTGGCTGCGTCCGGACCGCCCGATCCGCAACCGCTGCAGGGCCACGTCCATGGCCTCGATCTCCCGGTCGCGGCCCACGAGCGCCGGTGGCCTCGAGCCCGCTCCGGGGCTGTAGGGGTTGGTGACCGGATCCACCTGCTCCATCGTAGAGGGTTTTGGGCGCGATATAGGATTATTCCTATATTTCCTGTCCCTCGAGCTGCGGCGCATCTCCCCCGCCGGCCGGTGACACCGCCAGGGGAGCCGGGGGCAGCCCGAGGAAGGCCAGGACGGCCTCCGCCTCGCGGCGCAGCGCCCGCTCGGCCGCCGGCGCGATCGGCTCCAGCAGGCGCAGCCGCACCCGGCCCTCGGCCAGTCCCCAGGTACCGACCACCCGGCCGGCGACCAGGGCCGTCGCCCGGAAGACCCCGTTGCTGGTGACCACACCGCGATGGGGCCCCACCAGCGGCGAGCGGTCCGCCCATCCGTGGAGCACCGGATCGAAGGGCCCGAGCAACCGGGGGGCGGGCATGCGCCGGCCCGGGCCGGCGCCACGGCGCCACCGTCCGTCGAGATCGACGAGCCCGTCCCCGAGCTCGCGGCACTCGGCCCGGATCGACCGGAAGCCCTCCCGGGCCCGGCCGAGCGTGACGCCGGCCCATTTGGCCAGGTCGGAGGCGCTGGCCGGCCCGTGCCCGGCAAGGTAGCGCCGGGCCAGGCGGGACAGCGCCTCGGGCTCCTCGATCGGTTCGGGGGCGGGACCGAGCCACGACTCGACCTCGGCGAAGGCCGGCTGGCCGGCGCGCACCGGCCCCCGCACCAGGTGCCCGCCGAGGGTGGCCGCCGCCAGGAGGTGGACGAGCACCTGGCCTTCGTGGGGAACGCCGGCGACGTCGAGGGCCACCCGGAGCTCGTCCCGGGTGCGCGGCCCCTCCGCCCGGACGGCGGCGAGGATGGTCTCGACCCCGAGGTCGACCTGGTGCCGGTCGAGCCCGAGCTGGCCGAGGCGCCGCTCGTTTCCCGTCCGCAGCTGTGGCGTGGTGAGGGGGTGCAACCACCAGTAGTCCTCGCTCCGGACGAGATGGAGCGTGCCCCGGTTGAGCCAGCTCACCACCGCGCTCCGGCGCCGGGTCAGGGCGTCGTCGACCTCGGCGACGTCACCCACCCGGCTGCGCGCCCGCACCGCCAGGCGGGCGCCCCGGTGGTCCTGCGCCTGCACGGCGAGGACCCGCTCGAGGACCTCCTCGGTGCTCGACGCCGACGGCGTGCGCAACAGCTGGGCGTCCAGCCGGGCCGCCGACCGTGCCCGCGTCGTCGAGGTGGCCGGTACGGCTGCCCCCGCCGGCACGACCGGCGGGGCCGGTGCGCTCACCCATGGCGCCGAGTCTGCCCGTCCGGGGCCCCGGCTCGGCGCCGGCCACCCATGGACACACCCGCATGCCGCCCGTTACTGTCAGCCGGGGTGCCAGAACGTGCCCCACCTGATCAGAAGGACCCGGTCATGAAGAGCTACGAAGAATTCCGCGGCGTGATCGCACCGCACCGAGGCCGAGTCGACCCCCTGGTGGCCGGAGCCCGCCCATCCCGGCGCCGGGGCGCCCGACGTGGTGGTGGTCCTGCTCGACGACACCGGGTTCTCCCATCTCGGCTGCTACGGATCCGACCTCGTCACCCCCAACATCGACCGGTTGGCGGCACGGGGGCTGCGCTACACCAACTTCCACGTGACCCCGCTGTGCTCCCCGACCCGGGCGGCGCTGCTCACCGGACGCAACCACCACACCGTCGGGATGCGGGCCATCTCCAACTTCGACAGCGGCTACCCCCACATGCGCGGCCACATCACCAACCACGCCGCCACGGTGGCCGAGGTGCTGCGCGACGAGGGCTACGCCACGTTCGCCGTCGGCAAGTGGCACCTCTGCGGCATGGAGAACGCCTCGGCCGCCGGGCCCTACGACCAGTGGCCGTGCCAGCGCGGCTTCGACCGCTACTACGGGTTCCTCGAGGGCGAGACCGACCAGTTCCATCCCGAGCTGGTCTACGACAACCACGTCGTCGCGCCGCCCCGCACTCCCGAAGAGGGCTACCACCTGAGCGAGGACCTGGTCGACCACGCCATCGGCTTCATCCACGACACGACCTCCATCCGCCCCGACCGGCCGTTCTTCACCTACCTGGCCTTCGGCGCCATGCACGCCCCCCACCAGGCCCCGGCCGACTACCTCGCGCGGTACCGCGGCCGCTTCGACGACGGGTGGGACGCCGCCCGCGACCGATGGTTCGCCCGGCAGCTCGAGATGGGCCTGCTGCCGACGGACACCGAGCTCGCCCCGCGCAACCCGGGGGTCGAGCCCTGGGACACCCTGCCGGACAACGAGCGCCTGCTGGCCGCCCGTCTCCAGGAGGCGTTCGCCGCCTTCCTCGAGCACACCGACGCCCAGATCGGCCGGCTGGTCGACGCCCTCGAGCGTCTCGGGCGCCTCGACAACACCCTGTTCCTGCTGCTGTCGGACAACGGCGCCAGCCAGGAGGGCGGCCCCTTCGGCGTGCTGCACGAGATGAAGTACTTCAACTTCCTCGTCGAGACGCCCGACGAGGCCGTCGAGCGGCTCGACGACATCGGGGGCCCCCACAGCCACTGCAACTACCCCTGGGGCTGGGCCCAGGCCGGCAACACCCCGTTCAAGTGGTACAAGCAGAACACCCACGAGGGCGGGGTGCACGTCCCCCTCATCGTGCACTGGCCGGACCGGATCACCGACGCCGGGGGCCTGCGCGACCAGTTCCACCACGTGAACGACGTCGTGCCCACCATCTACGAGGCCCTCGGCGTGGAGCCGCCGGCGACCTACCGCGGCTACGAGCAGATCCCGGTCACCGGGGTGTCCATGCGCTACACGTTCGACGATGCCGACGAGCCCAGCCACAAGCCGGTCCAGTACTACGAGATGATGGGCCACCGGGCCATCTACGCCGACGGGTGGAAGGCGGTGACCCGGCACCGGGCCGGCGTCCCCTTCGACGACGACGACTGGGAGCTCTACCACCTGGCCGAGGACCGCTCGGAGTGCAGCAACCTGGCCGGCGAGCTGCCCGACAAGGTCGCCGAGCTCGTGGACCGGTGGTGGCACGAGGCCGAGGAGCACGGCGTGCTGCCTCTCGACGACCGCACCATCGAGCTCTTCTCCACCCGCTACCGCGACCGGTCGCCCCATCCCGAGAGCCGCCGCTATTCCTACTTCCCGCCCATGTCACCGCTGCCCGCCCAGGTCGGCCCCTCGCTCGGCGGGCGGGGCTTCGACATGACCGCCACCATCGACCGGCCGGCCGGGGCCGGCGGCGTCCTGTTCGCCTCGGGGACCGAGAACGCCGGGGTGAGCCTCTTCGTCCAGGACGACCGGCTGGTCTTCGACTACAACTGCTTCGGCGACCACCACGTGACCGAGTCGGACCGGCCGGTGCCGGTCGGTCCCTCGGTGGTCGGGGTGCGGTTCCGGCGCACCGGCACCGGCGGCGCGCGCCACCCTGGTCATCGACGGGCGACGACTGTGGCACGTCGACGGTGCCCTTCGCCATGACGTTGATCTCGAGCGTCGGACCGAGCGTCGGCTACGACCACGGCTCGGCGGTGAGCCAGCGCTATCGGGCGCCCTTCCCCTTCGAGGGCCGGCTGCGTCCGGCTGGACGTGTCGCTGGTGCGGGGCCAGAGCCCGGCTGGCGAGGCCGAGGCGGCCGAGCGCGCCGCCATGGCGCGCCAGTAGCGGAGCGCGCCGCCATGGCGCGCCAGTAGCGCAGATCGCGCCGCCCGGCGACGCGAGCACCGGCGATCGGTCAGCCGGTGAAGCGGGCCGAGGCGCCGGCGTCCACGTCGAGCACCGAGCCGGTGATGTGGCGTGCCGACTCCGAGGCCAGGAAGACCACGGCCGCGGTGACCTCCTCGGGCTCGATCCACGGCACCGGCTGCGCATGGAGCGAGGCCATGCCCCCGGCGACGTCCTCGCGGGTCGGGTGCTCGAGGTCCGGACGCATCAACCGGTAGAGGACGTCGTTGTGGATCATGGGGGTGGAGACGTTGCCCGGAGCGACCGCGTTGACGGTGACCCCGAAGGGGGCGAGCTCGTAGGCCACCGACTTGCAGAGCCCGATGACCCCCCACTTGGAGGCGACGTAGGCCGGGATGCCCGGGTTGGACGACCGGCCCATCATCGAGGAGATGCCGATGATCCGCCCGCAGCGCTGGCGTCGCATGTGGGGCGCCGCCGCCCGCATGGCGTTGAACACGCCGGTCAGGTTGACGTCGACCGTCTCGCTCCACTGCTGGGCGTCCATGGTGCAGATCGAGCCCATGGCCGAGACCCCGGCGTTGGCCACCAGGACGTCCACCGAACCGAGCCGGTCCGCCACGTCGTCGACGAAGGCGATCATGGCGTCGAGGTCCCGCACGTCGGCGACCGCCGAGACGCAGGTGCGGCCCTGCTCCTCGACCAGGCGGGCCGTCTCGGCGAGGTCGTCGGCCGTGGCCATCGGGTACCCGACGGTGTCGAGGTCATGGCACAGGTCGCAGACGGCCACGTCCGCACCGAGGCGGGCGAGCTCGAGGGCGTGGCTGCGGCCCTGGCCCCGGCCGGCGCCGGTGACGACCGCCACCTTGCCGGCGAACGGCGGCTCGGACGCTGTGCTCGGGAACTCGTCGGTCATGGCGCGCTTTCGCCGGGGAGTACGGATCGGCCGTCCCACCCGGGCCGGGCCGGGATCCTCGGGTCGGGCTTGCCGCTCGGGCCGCTCGGGCCGCTCCGGCTCCGGGCCGGCCGGCATCCTATCGGGGCCGAGGCGCGCCCTCCCGGTGCCGTGTCACGGGGGCGGAGGGCCGGCGCCCTTCACGGCGCGGGCTCCGGCGCCGTCCGTCCCCACCGGGCGAGGACCCGCCGGTACCGCCGGTCCCAGTCGTCGTAGCGCCGGCGCAGGGCGGCCCCCGGCCAGCCGGGGGGCACCAGCTCGGCGGGCAGCAGCGGATCGGCCTGCAGGTGGCGGAGGACCGCGGCCGACAGCTCGAAGCCCGGCGGCCAGGTCCTCGGGCCGATGCAGGCGGCGCAGCCTCGAGGCGGGCCGTCAGCTCCTCGGCTCCCCGCGTCCACCCGTCGAGGTCGAACAGGTCGGCGGCCAGCGCCATCCGCGTCGGCCTCGGGCACCGCGGTGTAGACGGCGAGATCCGGATCGCCGGCCGGATCGGGGGACAGGTCGATGTTGTCGGGCCGCAGCCACACCCCCTCCCGTTGCTCGGCCAGCCGGGCCAGGGCGAGCCGGCGTCGCAGGCCCGCCCGATCCTCGGCCGAGCGCCCGGTGGCGGTGACCACCACCAGTCGCCAGGCTCCCGACCAGGGGCGGGTCTCGGCCCGCCGGCTCCGGTTCTGGCGCTCCTGGCGGGCGAGCAGGTGGCCGCCGAGCCGGTAGCGGCCCGCCCCGTCGGTCGTGACCTCGCCGGCGGCCGCCATCCGGCTGAGGGCCACCCGGGCCCGGTTCTCGTTGATCCCGAACAGCGAGGCCAGGTGCACCAGGTGGGCCACCGGGAGCTCGGGCGGCTCCTGACCGAGGAGGGCGCTGGCCAGCACCGACCGGGCGGTCAGCCCGGCGGAACGGCCCGGGGCGGCCGCCGCCGGCCCGTCGCCGGCCTGGGAGGTATTACCGACTTGCATCACTTGTAGGAGAAGCGTAATGTACCGGCATGGCGCCCACCATGGTGGCCGACCGGTCGGCCCGGCCCGAGGTGCTCCCGAACGAGCGGCTCCTCGCCAACGGCATGGCCCGGCCCGACCTGCGCCAGGACCTGCGCCGGATCGACAACCTGCGCAACGCCCTCACCGTGGCCCCGGTCTGGCTGTGGGTGGCCGTCGTCATCGGCGCCGCCGTGTGGATCGACGACCCGCTGGGCCTACCTGGCCGCCTTCGTCCTCATGGGGCCGCTGTACGCCCGGTTCGCCATCCTCATGCACGAGGCGGCCCACAAGCTGTTGTTCACCAACAAGCGGGCCAACGACTGGGTCGGGACCTGGCTCATCGCCTATCCCGACCTGGACGCCCATCTCGATCTACCGGCGGGGCCACTTCGCCCACCACAAGGAGGAGTTCGGGCCGAAGGAGCCGGACATGGCCTTCTACGGCGGCTACCGCTGCGACCGGCGCACCCTCGGCCGCCGGCTGGTGCGCGACGCGGTGGGCATCTCGGGCTGGAAGAACTTCACCCCGCTGTTCAAGGCCCTGAAGCGCCGCGCCGTTCCGGCGGATCTCGGTCTCGATCCTCGGCGTGCAGGTGCTCCTGTGGGCGGTCGATGTGGGCGGCCACCGGCCGCTGGTGGATCTACCCGCTGCTGTGGTGGCTGCCCTGGATGACCCAGTGGCGGGTGCTCAACCGGCTCCGGGCCATCGCCGAGCACGGCGGCCTCGAGGCGAGCACCGACCGGCGGGTCACGACCCACAACGTGCGCCAGACCTGGCCGGCCCGGTTCTGGCTCGTCCCGTACAACACCGGTTGGCACCTGGCCCACCACGTCGACATGGGCATCCCCTTCCGCAACCTGCCCGCCTTCCACGCCGAGCTCGAGCGAGCCGGCTACGTCACCGACGCGCTGACCTACCCGAACTACCGGGCGCTCTGGCGGGAGCTGGCATCGGCCTGAGCTCACGCCGGCGCCGACCGGGCCGGGGCCGGGCTCACCCCGACCGGCGGGAGCGGTAGGCGGCGACCAGCGCCGCCGTCGAGCTGTCCTGGTCACCGGTGTCCGGCGTCATTCGCCCCGCTCAGGAGGGGGGCGAGCTGCTTGGCCATGACCTTGCCGAGCTCCACGCCCCACTGGTCGAAGGAGTCGATGCCCCAGACCGCCCCCTCGGTGAAGACGGTGTGCTCGTAGAGCGCCACCAGCTGGCCGAGGACCGACGGGGTCAGCCGGTCGGCCAGGATGGTGGAGCTCGGATGGTTGCCGGGCATCACCTTGTGGGGCACGAGCTCGGCGGGAGTGCCGTCGGCGGCCACCTCCTCGGCCGTCCGCCCGAAGGCCAGCACCTTGGACTGGGCGAGGCAGTTGGCCATCAGCAGGTCCTGCTGGGGACCCGTCCTCGTGGGTCGAGCGGGCGAACCCGATGAAGTCGGCCGGGACGAGCTTGGTGCCCTGGTGGAGGAGCTGGTAGAAGGCGTGCTGCCCGTTGGTGCCGGGCTCCCCCCAGAAGATCTCCCCGGTCTGTCCCCACACCGGTGAGCCGTCGCGGCGCACCGACTTGCCGTTGGACTCCATGGTCAGCTGCTGGAGGTAGGCGGGGAACCGGGACAGCCGCTGGCTGTAGGGCAGCACGGCGTGGGTCTCGGCCCCGAAGAGGTTGTCGTACCAGACGTTGAGCATCCCCTGGATGACCGGCATGTTCGCCTCGAGGGGAGCGGTGGCGAAGTGCCGGTCGATGGCATGGAAGCCGGCCAGCATCTCGGCGAAGGCCCCGGGCCCGATGGCGACCATCAGCGAGAAGCCGATCGCCGAGTCGTACGAGTAGCGGCCGCCCACCCAGTCCCAGAAGCCGAACATGTTCTCGGGGTCGATGCCGAACTCGCGCACCGCCTCGGTGTTGGTCGACACCGCCACGAAGTGGCGGGCCACCGCCTCCTCCCCGCACGACAGTCCGTCGAGCAGCCACCGCTTGGCCACCGCCGCGTTGGTCAGGGTCTCGAGGGTGGTGAAGGTCTTCGACGACACCACGAAGAGCGTCTCGGCCGGGTCGAGGTCGCTTCGTCTTGTCGTAGAGGTCGACGGGATCGATGTTGGAGACGAACCGGCACTCGATGTCGGGCGTGGCGTAGTCGCGCAGGGCCGTGTAGGCCATGGCCGGCCCGAGGTCCGAGCCCCCGATGCCGATGTTGACCACCGCCGTGATGCGCCGGCCGGTCTGCCCGGTCCAACGGCCCGAGCGCACGTCGCTCGGCCACCACCGCCATGCGATCGAGCACCCGGTGCACGTCGGCCACCACGTCACGGCCGTCCACCTCCAGCTGGGCGTCCCGGGGCATCCGGAGCGCGACGTGGAGCACGGAGCGGTCCTCGGTGGTGTTGATCCGTCGCCCGGCGAACATGGCGTCGCGACGCTCCTCGACCCCGGCCCGCCTGGCCACCGCCATCAACAGTCGGAGCGTCTCGGCGGTCGACCCGGTGCTTCGAGTAGTCGAGGCGGAGGTCTCCGGCGGCCACCGACATCGTCTCGCCCCGGTCCGGGTCCTCGTCGAACAGCTGGCGAAGGTGGCGGTGGCGGAGCTGCTCGAAATGGGCGGCCAGGGCGCGCCATTCCTCCGAGCCGAGGACGTCCACCATCGCGTCGGGGGTGCTCATCGCTCTCTCCTCAAGTCTCTCCTCAAGGCCAGGTGGGCGCCGGTGCGGGTGAACACTACCCAGGGACGCCATGGTTCGAGCTCGAGGCCCCCGCCGGGCTCGGCCCCGGCTCGGCCCCGGGGAGCACCGTTCTCCCCTCCCATGGGCGGCGTCCCGTGCCGTACACTGGTGGCGGCGATGGGGCTCGCCCGAACCGCCGGGTCCGACCGAGGATCCGGCTGATGGCTCCTACCGGAACAGGCCTGACGCGCGCCGGAAGGAGAGACGAGTGCCCCGAGCCAAGCGGTCCGACGCCGACGCGTCAGCCGCCACCGGAGGTGTCCCCGGGACCGGGCCGCGTGTCGCCGCCGTCGCCATCGGGGGCGCCCTCGGCACCCTCGCCCGCTACGAGCTCGGACAGGCCATCGGTCCGAGCCCGCTCGGGTTCCCGTGGCCGACCTTCCTCGCCAACGTGATCGGCTCCTTCCTGCTCGGCGCGATCATGATCCTGGTCGTCGAGCGCTGGTCGCCCGGGCGCTATGCCCGCCCCTTCGCCGCCATCGGCTTCTGCGGCGGGTTCACCACCTTCTCGACGATGGCGGTCGAGACGGCCCAGCTCGCCCGGCACGATCGCGCCGGCATCGCCGCCGCCTACCTGGTCTCGACCATGGCTGCCGGCCTGCTCGCCGCGGCGCTCGGCATCGCACTCGCCCGCTGGAAGCTCCCCCTCGCCGGCCGCCGGCCCATCCCGGACCCCGACGACCTCGGCCCGCTGCACGAGCACCGACCGGTCGGCCGAGCCGGTGCCGGCCGAGGACCGGGCCCGGGTCCGGCAGCGCCCTGGCGGCGCCGGCGCCGGCGGGTCGAGAACCCGGCCGTGATCCTCGTCGGGCTGGCCGTGGCGGGGTCGCTCGGCGCCGTGCTCCGCTATGTCTGCGACCACCTGGTGCAGCGACGAGCCGGCTCCGATTTCCCGGTCGGGATCATGGTCGTCAACCTGACTGGGTCGCTGGTGCTCGGGGTTCTGGTCGGCACCGGCCTCCACCATGGGCTCTCACCGGCATGGGTCACCGTCATCGGCACCGGGCTCATCGGCTCGTACACGACCTTCTCCACGTTCACCTTCGACACGGTGCGACTGGCCGAGGACGGTCTGGGGCCGCTGTCGGTGCTCAACGCCGCCGTCTCCGTCGTCGCCGGGCTCGGTGCCGCCGCCGCCGGGCTCGCCATCGGGTCTCTGGCGTGATTCCCGTTCACCGAACGATCATCCCCCGGTAGCCCGGGGGTCGCCCGGCGTTCACCTGGGTTTCCTATGGTGCCCGGTGGAGGTGCCGGTGAGCGGTGGCTGTCGGTGGTGGGGCCCGGGTGCTGGTGGTGGAGGACGAGGAGTCCTACCGCCAGGCGCTCGCCGCCGGGTTGCGGCAGCAGGGGTTCGTGGTCGAGCTCGCCGCCGACGGGGCCGCGGGTCTCCGCCGGTTCGCCGAGCATCCACCCGACATCGTCCTCCTCGACCTGCGGCTGCCGGGCCTGGCGGGCACCGAGGTCTGCCGCCGCCTGGCCGCGCTCGGCTCCGTGCCGATCGTGATCATCAGCGCCGTCGGCTCCGAGCTGGACGTCGTCCTCGGGCTCGAGCTCGGAGCGGCGGGGTATGTGACCAAGCCGTTCCGGCTCCGGGAGCTGGTCGCCCGGATGCAGGCCATCCTGCGCCGGGTCTCTCCTCCCGAGGGCCCGGTCGGCCCCGCACGCCAGTTCGGGACGACGGCGAGGAGCCGTGGTCCGGCGGACCTCCCTCGCAGGCCACCGTCGGTCGGGCCACGGTCGACCTCGTCCGCCGCGACGTCACGGTCGGCGGACGGTCCGATCCACCTCTCGCGGCCGCGAATTCGACCTGCTGGCCGTCCTGCTCAGCCCGGTGCGGCGGGTCCGGACCCGCGAGGAGCTCATCGACCTGCTCTGGCCGGACCGGTTGCCTGGCGGACAGCCGCACTCTCGACACCCATGTCCACCGGCTCCGGGCCAAGCTCGAACCGGATCCCGCCAACCCCCGCTACATCGTCACCGTCCGTGGCGTGGGCTTCCGGCTCGACCCCGACGGATCGGCTCTCCCCCGAGCTAGCCGAACCGCCCGTTCACGTAGTCGAGCGTCCGCCGATCGCTCGGTTCGCTGAACAGGCGGGCGGTCGGACCGAACTCGATGAGCTCGCCGGCCTTGTCCTCGCCCATGAGGAGAAAGGCGCAACGGTCCGAGACCCTGAGGGCCTGCTGCATGTTGTGGGTCACGATGACGATCGTGACCCGGTGCTTGAGCTCGCCGACCAGCTCCTCGATGCGCTTGGTGGCGATCGGGTCGAGCGCCGAGGTGGGCTCGTCCATCAGCAGTACCTCGGGCTCGACGGCCAACGCCCGGGCGATGCACAGCCGTTGCTGCTCCCCGCCCGACAGCGTGCTGGCGTGCGACTTCAGGCGGTCCCGCACGCTGTCCCACAGGGCCGCGGCGATCAGGGCCGATTCGGCCGCCTCGTCCAGCAGCGCCTTCTTCCGGACGCCGTTGAACCGGAGGCCGGCCACGGCGTTCTCGTAGATGCTCATGGTGGGGAACGGGTTCGGCCGCTGGAACACCATCCCGACCCGACTTCGCAACAGGGTCGGGTCGGTGGAGCCGGCGTACACGTCGATCGGCCCGAGCTGCACGGACCCGCTGACCGAGGCGGAGCGGACCGTGTCGTGCATCCGGTTGAGGGCACGGAGCAGGGTCGTCTTTCCGGAGCCCGACGGCCCGATGAGCGCGGTGATCTCGCTCTCGGTGGACGTCGAAGGACACCTTCCGGACCGCGGTCCGGCCGGCGAAGGCCACCGACACCTCGTCCAGCCGCATGACCGCCTCCCCGGCCGGCCGGTCGACCAGCACCTGGGCGGTGTTCATGTCGATCCCCTCGAGCGATACGTCTGGTACAGGTGTCGGGTCGATCATCGCTTCTCCCTCTGGAGGAATGCGGCCAGTACGCGGCTCCCGATGCTGAGGACCAGAACCACGGCCACCAGGAGCAGGGCCGCTCCCCACGCAACCTGGACGAGGTCGGCGGAGGGCTGGCTGCTGTTGTCGTAGATGACCAGCGGAAGTGCCTCCATCGGCTTGTTCGGGTTCCACTGGACGAACTGGTTGCCGAAAATGGTCAGGAGCAACGGAGCCGTCTCGCCGAGCCCGCGGGCCACCGCCAGGAGCACACCGGTGGCGATGCCGGGTAGGGCGGCCGGCACGACGACCCGTCCGGCCACGGTGGCGTGGCGGGCCCCGAGGGCCAGCGCGGCCTCGCGGAGGTGGTGGGGAACGCCGCGGATGGCCGTCTCACCGGCCCGCATGATGATCGGAACCATGATGATCCCGATGGCGAACGCGCCGGCCAGGCCGCTGAAGTGGCCGGTGGTCTTCACGATGGCGATGTAGCCGAAGATCCCGATGGTGATCGACGGGACACCCGTCATCACGTCGGCGACGAACCGGACCGCCGCCGCGATGCGGCCCTCCGACTCGGCCAGAAAGAGCCCGCAGGCCAGGCCGATGGGCACCGACGCCGCGGTGGCGAGGGTCCCGATGACGGCCGTCCCGATGATGGCGTTCCACACCCCTCCTCCCGGTACCCCCTCGGGGGCCGTCGGGTGGGTGAAGAAGTCAGCGTTCCAGGCCGGAAGACCCTTCACCACCACATAGGCCACCACCCCCACCAGCGGGACGATGGCAACGAGCAGGAACGCCCGGCAGACCCAGATGGCGACGGCGGAGCAGACCCTGCGCCGCCGGAGCGACGCAGCCGCCTCGAACTGGATCCGCCGGCGACGCTCGAGGATCGGGTCGGAGACGGAATCGAAAGCGAGGGCGGTCATCAGGCCACCGCCACCGATGCGGCCGGCACCGCGGCCGTGCGCGCCGTCGACCGGACGAGGGTGCGCGCCAGGGCGTTCACCGTCACCCCGATGACCAGCAGCACCAGGCCGGCGCCGAAGAGCGCGCTCAGTTCGGTGCCCGCTGCCTCGCCGAAGTTGTTGACGATGAGCGACGGCAGCGTGGCGGCGGGCGATTTGACCGAGTGGGCGATGAACGGCGTGTTCCCGATGACCAGTGCCACCGCCACCGTCTCGCCGAGGGCACGCCCGGTGGCCAGGGTGAAAGCTCCGAGCAGCCCGGTGCGGGCACCCGGGACCACGACCTTGCGGAGCACCTGCCAGCGGGTGGCACCGAGGGCCGTCGCACCCTCGACCTGCTCGTTGGGCACCGTCGCCAGGACGTCCCGCGAGATGGCCACCATGGTCGGGAGGATCATCACGAAGAGGATGACTCCGGCCAGCAGGAGTCCGACGCCCTGGTCGGGCCCGTTGAACAGGCCGGTCCAGCCGAGCACCGAGGTCAGGAAGGGCTCGAGGTACTCGCGGTTGAGCGGGGCCAGCACGACGAGCCCCCAGAGCCCGTACACGACGCTCGGCACCGCTGCCAACAGCTCGACGGCGGTCGACAGGCCGGGCCGGAGCCGGTGGGGCACGAGGTACGCCAGCGACAGTGCCGTCCCGAGACCGATGGGCACGGCCAGCACGAGGGCGATGGCGGTGGTCTCGAGGGTGCCGAGGATGAACGGGAGAAGGCCGAACTGGTGGCGCGACGGGTTCCAGTCCTTGTGGAAGATCCACGAGAAGCCGAGGGTCGAAAAGGCCGGTCTGGCCTGGACCACGAGGGCGACGAGGAACCACCCCACCAGGCCGGCGAAGACCGCCGCGGCCACGGCGAGCAGGACCCGGTACCACCGGTCGGGAAGCGCGAGGCGTCCGCCCCGCCTCGCGCGCTCCGGCCAGGGGCGGGTCAGCCCTTCCGGGCACCGGTCAGCCCCCCCGCTCCACGATCGTCACTTGGTGAGCAGCGCCTGGCCGCTCGGGCCGGTGACGGTCAGGAGCGCCGTGCGGACCTGGTTCTGGACGGCCGGCGGCAGGGCCACGTAGTCGAGGCCGGCGGCCAGGTTCTGGCCGCCTCCGGTGTGGGTGGTCCAGTCGAGGACCTTGACGATCCCCGCCCCGGTCGTGGCGCTGGACTGCTTCTGCAGGAGCATGGCCCAGCTGTAGCCCGAGATCGGGTAGCTGGTGGAGCCGGGCTCGTCGACGATGGAGAAGTCGGTCGAGCTGACGCCGGTCTTCTGGTCGGCGTCGGCCGCCACCGTGGCCGCCGAGGGGACCACGTCATTGCCGGCGGCGTTCTTGATCGCGGCGTAGGTGAAGCTGTTCTCGATGGCGTAGGCCAGCTCGACGTACCCGATGGAGTACGGGGTCGACTTGATGGAGCTCGCCACCCCCGAGTTCTTCGGCGTCTGCACCGCGGTGGACGGCCACGAGATCGTCTTGCTGGTACCGAGGGTCCACGCCGTCCCGGCCGCCTTGGCCAGGTAGTCGGTGAAGATGTACGTGGTGCCCGAGCTGTCCGCCCGCACCTGCGGGACGATGGTGTCGGCCGGAAGCCGGACGCCCGGGTTGAGGGCCTTGATCTGCGAGGCGTTCCAGGTCTTGATGGTCCCGCCGAAGATGCCGGCGAGGGCGGCGGCGTCGAGCTTCAGCCTCGTCGTCACACCGGGCAGGTTGTAGGAGACGCTCACCCCGCCGAGGATGTCCGGCACCTGCACCACGGGGCCGGACGACGCCGGCACCTTGGCCAGGTCGCTGGCGGACATGGGCACGTCGGAGGCGGCGAAGTCGACGGTACGGGCCTCGAAGTCGCTGATGCCGGTCCCGCTGCCCACACCCGAGTAATTCACCTGCAGGCCCTGGTTCTCGGCTTGGTAGGTGTAGAAGGCCTTGGTGAAGAACGGCTGGACGAAGGTCGAGCCGGCGGCGTTGAGCGACCCGGCGGGCGCCCGGAGGTCCGCTGCGAGATACGACGCGTTGTCACCGGTCAGCTTGCCGCCGGCCGGAACCGTCGTGGTCGGCGGGGTCGACGACGAGCTGCATGCGGTGAGCAGGACGCCGGCGGCGACGAGGCCGGCGGCGAGCGCTCGGGCGGCCACGGGCTTGCGCCCCCTGTCCGCCCGGGGTGTCTTGATTGAGTCCACTGGCGCTGCAACCTCCGTGTGGTCGAGCCTCGGTCTCGCCCGGTGCGGTCGGCCCCGGGCCCAGAGCGCGTCCTGCGCCCAATGGGACGGTACCGAGGCGAGGTGAACGTCCTGCGACGCTCGTGTGAACACGACACGAACAGATGGTGGTCTTCTCATGAACTCGGCCCGGCTGGTGCAGATGGTGGCGGGGCGGCCACTCCGCGCCGCGTCCGGGGCCGTCCGCCCGCCGGGGAATAGGTGCACCAGGACAGCGTTGAAACCCCCACGGCGTCGGGCCCGTTCCCGATGCCCGGAGTTCGGAGGAACGATGGACGAACGCAACAAGAACCTGCCGCTCCTGCCCTTGACCTCGGGGGTCGTCCTGCCGGGCATGGTCTTCACCATGGCCCTCGAGTCGGACGAAGCCCAGGCGGCGGCCGAGGCGGCCGAGGCGGCCGACGGGCACTTCGTGCTGGTGCCCTTCATCGACGGCCGCTACGCCTCGGTGGGCGTGCTGGCCGAGGTGATGGAGCGCGGCGACCTGCCCGGCGGCATGCCGGCGGTGGCGGTGCGCGGCGTCGAGCGGGCCCGCCTCGGGACGGCGGTGCCCGGGACCGGTCGCGCCCTGTGGGTCGAGGTCGAGGTCCTCGAGGAGGGCGCCCCCACTCCCGAGAGCGAGCGAGCTGGCCCGCGAGTACCGGGCCGTCCTCGAGAACATCCTGCTCAGCCGCGGCGCCGGCCGGATCGCCGAGCGCCTGGCGGAGGTCACCGAGCCCGGGCCGGATGGCCGACATGGCGGGCTACTCCCCCGACCTCTCCCTGGCCCAGAAGGTCGCAGGTGCTCGAGACCCTGGACGTCGACGGCACGGCTCCGTCTGGTCATCGCCTGGGCCCGCGAGGTCCTGGCCGACCTCACCCTGCGCGAGCGGATCAAGACCGACGTCGAAGAGGGGATGGAGAAGACCCAGCGCGAGTTCCTGCTGCGCCGCCAGCTCGAGTCCATCCGCAAGGAGCTCGGTCAGATCGGGGCGGGCGACGCCGACGATCCCGACGACTACCGGACCAGGCTGGCGCAGCGGGACCTGCCCGAGGGCGTCCGCAAGGCGGTGGAGCGCGAGATCGACAAGCTCGAGCGGATGAGCGAGCAGAACCCCGAGCACGGCTGGATCCGCACGTGGCTCGACACCGTGTTCGAGGTGCCCTGGGGCGAGCTGTCCGAGGACCGCCTCGACGTCACCGAGGCGTCGCGCATCCTCGACGAGGACCACGACGGCCTCGAGGACGTGAAGGACCGGATCCTCGAGCACCTGGCCGTGCGCAAGCTCCAGGCCGAGCGCGGGCTGGCCCCGGTGTCCGGTCGCGGTGCGGGGGCCATCCTGGCCCTCGTCGGCCCGCCCGGGCGTGGGCAAGACGTCGCTGGGGAGTCGGTGGCGCGCGCCCTCGGGCGCTCCTTCGTCCGGGTGGCCCTCGGTGGTGTGCGCGACGAGGCCGAGATCCGGGGCCACCGCCGCACCTACGTCGGCGCCCAGCCCGGGCGCCTGGTCCGGGCCCTGCGCGAGGCAGGGACCATGAACCCGGTGATCGTCCTCGACGAGGTCGACAAGCTGGGGGCCGACTACCGGGGCGACCCGTCCTCGGCGCTGCTCGAGGTGCTCGACCCGGCCCAGAACCACACCTTCCGCGACCACTACCTCGAAGTCGAGCTGGACCTGTCCAAGGTCTGTTCCTCGCCACCGCCAACGTGGCCGACACCGATCCCCGGGCCGCTGCTCGACCGGATGGAGGTCATCCGGCTGGACGGCTACACCGAGGACGAGAAGGTGGCCATCGCCCGGCACCATCTGGTCGGGCGCCAGCTGGAGCGCGCCGCGCTCGGAGCGGACGAGGTGCGCATCACCGACGCCGCGCTGCGAGGCCGTGATCGGCGACTACACCCGCGAGGCCGGCGTGCGCTCCCTCGAGCGCGAGCTCGGCCGGCTGCTCCGCAAGGTGGCCGCCCGCATCGCCTCGGGCGAGACGGGCGCGCCCGTCTCGGTCGACGCCGACGACGTCCGGGGGTGGCTGGGCCGGCCCCGGTTCTTCTTCGAGGCGGCCGACCGCACCGCCGTCCCCGGGGTGGCCACCGGGCTGGCCGTCACCGGTGCCGGGGGGGACGTGCTCTACGTCGAGGCCTCGGTGATGGACGGGCCCGAGGGCCTGACCCTGACCGGCCAGCTCGGCGACGTGATGAAGGAGTCGGCAGAGATCGCCCTCTCCTACGTGCGCTCGCACGCCGCCGAGCTCGGCATCGACCCGGGCGTCTTCGCCGGCAAGCGGTTCCACCTGCACGTGCCGGCCGGCGCCATCCCGAAGGACGGCCCCTCGGCCGGGGTCACGATGACCACCGCCCTGGTCAGCCTGCTCCGGGACGTGCCGGTGCGCTCGGTCCTCGGCATGACCGGGGAGGTCACCCTCCAGGGGCGGGTGCTGCCCATCGGCGGGGTGCGCCAGAAGGTGCTCGCCGCCCACCGGGCCGGGCTGACCTCGGTCGTGCTGCCGGTCCGCAACGGTCCCGACCTGGAGGACGTCCCCGAGGCCGTGCGCGAGGAGATGACCTTCCATCTGGCCACCGACATCGGCGAGGTGCTCGAGGCGGCGCTGGTGACCGCCGAGGACGCCGGCGAGCTGCACGGTTCCGGTGCGCGCCCGGTGCCCGAGCCTCCGGTCCCCGCCGTGGCCGCCTGAGCCGGCGGACCGAGCGGGCGACGGACCCGCACGCCCGTCCGAGCGGGCGACGGTCCCTCATCGGTGCGGGACCGTCAGGCGTTCTCCGCGCCGGCCAGGTGGTCGGCCAGGACCCGGGCCAGCTCGAGCGGCTGGTCGCCCTGGATGCTGTGGCCCGGCCTCGGTGACCGTGACGACGGGTCGTTCGGCCGGCGGCGGCGGAACTCGGCCTCGTCGGCGTCGTCGACCACCGGGGACAGGGCGCCGCGCACCAGCAGCACCGGCGCCGCGATGCGCTCGAGCGCGTCCCACAGGCCACTGAAGTCCACCGAGCCCACGTGGAGCCGCGTCGGAGCCGGCCGGGCGGCCCAGCTGGTGACGCCAGGTCCAACGTCCCGTCGTCCCGCTGCACGGCGTTGTGCAGCACCCCGCGTCGCAGCGAGGACACCGAGCGGGTCGGGTTGAACTGGATGGTCCGCTCGAGGATCTCGTCGAAGGTGGCGAACGTCTCGGGTCCGGCCAGAAAGGCGGCGATGTCGGAGCTCTTCTCGCGGGTCACCCCCGGGGTGATGTCGACGAGCGCCAGACGCCGTACCAGCTCGGGGTGCGCGTCGGCCAGGGCGATCGACGTCACCCCGCCGAGCGACATCCCGACCACCATGGCGGCGTCGGGGGCCAGCCGGCCGATCACCCGGGCCACGTCCTCGGCCATGGCGGCGGGCCGGAGCACCTCGGCGTCGCCGGGCCAGTCCGAATGGCCGTGGCCGGGCAGGTCGACGGCCACCAGCGGTCGCCCGAGGGCGAGGGCGACCGTGTCCCAGGTGTGGGCGTTCTGCCCGCCGCCGTGGAGAAACACCAGCTCGGGACGGGACGATCCCCCAGACCAGCGCGCTGAGCCGCCGACCGGGCGCGACCTCCACCGACTCGCGGCGCACGGTGGGCGGACCGTGCCAGGGCAGGCCGGCCTCGGTGGCGTTCTCCTCGAACATCGAGAACTCGTCGTAGGGGGCCCCGCTCGGGACGGTCACGGCCCGGTTCCCGCCCCGGCGCCTGCCCAGGGCGTCGACCAGCTCCCCGAGCGTCTCCGGGGCCAGGTGGCCCGGCGGGTAGAAGCCGACGCGGTCGACCCGGTCCCGAACCGTCGCTCGACGTCGGCGGCGACCTGCTTCGGCGAGCCCACCGCGGCCAGCGTCTCGAGCATGGTGTCGTCGACCATCCGCGGCATCTCCTCCCAGCGACCCGACTTGGAGAGCATATTGAGCTCGGGTTGGAGCTGCTCCCAGCCCTCGGCCTCCAGCACGGGACGGTAGGCGGGGGTCGAGGCGTAGAAGGCGAGCAGCCAGCGCCCGGCGGCGCGGGCCGGCTCCAGCTCCTCCTCGTCGCGCCCGCAGCACACGATGACCTCACCGGTCACGGTGAGCTCGGACCGGCCCCGGCCGGCACGGGACAGCCCCTCGGACAGCGCCGGCAAGGTCCGGTCCGCGAAGTGCCGGGCCGAGTTGAACGGCATCACCAGCAATCCGTCGGCCACCTCGGCCGCCAGCCGGACCATCTGGGTCCCGAGCCCCCCGACGGCGATCGGCGGGGTTCCGAAGGGGTTCGGGCCGGGGTCGAACGTCGGTGGCATGAGGGTGTGCGAGCTGAACTCGCCGCGGAAGTCGAGCGGCTCCCCCAGTCTGCCATGCGGCGAAGATCGCCCGCAGCGCGGCCACGAGCTCCCGCATCCGGGCGATCGGCCGATCGAAGGCGGCGCCGTACCGCTTCTCGATCTGGGCCCGGACCTGGGACCCGAGGCCGAGGGTGAACCGTCCCCTCGACAGCCGCTGGAGGTCGTAGGCCTGGTGGGCGAGCTGCACCGGGTTGCGGGGGAAGGCGATGGCCACGTTGGTGGCGAGCTCGAGCCCGGTGGTGGCCGGCGCCGCCAGCACCAGCGGGGTGAACACGTCGTGGGGGCCCTCGAAGGTGAACGCCCCGTCCACACCGAGCTCCTCGAGCCTCCGGGCGTCGGCGGCGGCGTCCTCGAGCCCGGTCAGCGCGGTGTCGATCGCCATGGCGGGCCACGCCGATCATCGCTGGCACGGAAGGGGCCGGGCCGACGCGGTGAGACACTGGACCGGTGGCACCCGTCTTCGTGACGCCGGCCGAGGCCGCCTCGATGATCCGGCACCCGCGACACCATCGGGTTCGGCCTCGGCCCGGCCAATCCCCGACGCCTTCCTCGGCGCGCTCGGCGACCGCGACGACTGGGAGGACCTGGTCCTCGGCGGAGCCCTGCTGCTCGGGTACTACCCCGTCCTCGAGCCACCCGAAGGTCTCCTACCGCTCGGGCTTCTTCGGCCCGGCCGAGCGCATCCTGGCGGCCAAGGGCGCCCGGGTCGAGCTGGTGCCCGGGGGCTTCCGCCAATTCGCCCCCATCCTCCGGCGGTTCGCGCCGCGGGTGATGGCCGCCCAGGCCGCCCCGGCCGGCGAGGACGGGACGGTCAACCTCTCCCTGCACCTCGGGGCCACCTACGACGAGCTGGTGGCGGCCGGTCGGGATCCCGGGCGGCTGCTGGTCGTCGAGGTCAACCCCCACCTTCCCCGGACCTGCTCCCTTCCGCCCGTCCTACTCCAACGAGCTGCCGCTCGAACTCATCGACGTGGTGGTCGAGGCCGACGGGCCTCCCTTCGCCCTGCCCCCCACGGAGCCCGACGACACCGATGCCGCCATCGCCGAGCTGGCGCGCTCGTTCATCGTCGACGGGGCCACGCTCCAGATCGGCATCGGGGCGGTGCCCGACATGGTGGCGTCCGGGCTGGCGTCGGGGACCGGCGGCCACTACGGGATCCACAGCGAGATGTTCACCGACGGGCTCATGCGACTGCAGGCGGCCGGCAAGGTGACCAACGACCGCAAGGGTGTCTTCGACGGCGTGTCGGTCACCACCTTCGCGCTCGGCTCGGCCGAGCTGTACCGCTGGCTCGACGGCAACGACGGGGTGGCCTTCGTGCCGGTCCAGGTCGTCAACGACCCGACGGTCATCGCCGGCAACCACTCGTTCGTGTCGGTCAACGGCGCGCTGAGCGTCGACCTCTACGGCCAGGTGGTGGCGGACAACATCGGGGGGCGCCAGATCTCGGGCGTCGGGGGCCACGAGGACTTCGTGGCCGGCGCCGAACTGCGCGTCGACGACCACTCGCTCATCTGCCTGCGGTCGACGGCCGGTGTCGAGGGGGTCACCCGGTCGCGGATCGTCGGGTTGTTGCCCGAGGGCTCGGTGGTCTCCACGCCGCGTCACCACACCGGCGTGGTCGTCACCGAGTTCGGTGCGGCCGACCTGACCGGTCTCACCGTGCGGGAGCGGGCCGAGGCGCTGGTCGGCATCGCCCATCCCGACTTCCGCGCCGGTCTGGCCGACGTGGCCGCCGGCCTCGACCGGCCCTGAGGGCGGATGCCACCGGCCCCACCGGCGTCGCTGACGCTCGCCACCTACAACGTCCACATGGGGGTGGACGGATGGGGCCGCCCCTTCGACGTGGTGGCCGAGTGCGACCGGCTCGATGCCGACATCCTCGTCCTGCAGGAGTCGTGGGAGCCCGACGACGGGAGCCCGTGCACCGCCGCGGTGGTGGCCCGCAAGCTCGGCTACACGGTGGTGACCGAGGTGGCCCTGGCCCGGGGCCGGCTCTACTCGCCCTTCCCCACCGACACCGGGCGCTGGGGACCCTGGATGACCCAGGTCCGCACGGCGCTCCACCTCGACGAGCAGCGGTACCGCGCCAGGGCCGGACCCGCCGACCGCACCTATGCCCGGGGCCGGTGGGGGATCGCCCTCCTGTCGCGGTTGCCCGTCACGCGACACCGAGGTCATCCCGCTCGGACAGCTCAAGCGCGACCCGGCCAGACGGGCGGTCATCCGTGGCACCACCGAGCTGGCCGGAGGGCCGCTCGTCGTCTGCGGCACCCACATGTCCCACATCACCCACGGCTCGCACGCCCAGTACCGCCGCCTGGCCAAGCAACTGCCGACCAGCGACCGGGCCGCCTGCCTGGCCGGGGACATGAACCTGTGGGGACCTCCGACCAGCTCGTACTTCCGGGGCTGGCGGCGCGGCGTGACCGGACGGAGCTGGCCCGCCCGCCGCCCGCACAGCCAGCTCGACCACGTCCTGGTCACGCCCCCGGTGGCGGTGCTCGACGCCCGCATCGGGGACTTCGCCGGCTCCGACCACCGGCCGGCCGTGGTGACCCTCGCCATCACCTGAACCCGACGACCTGGCACGGCGCGGTCCCGGTCGGAACCACGGGGCGCACCTCGTCGACGGGCCGGGATAGCGTCGACGGACGATGTCGACCACCTCGGCGGCGGACCCCCTCGACGGGTTCGAGCGCGACAGCTTCTCGGCCGGGGGGAGGTCGCGGGCGGTCTACCGGGTCGGATCGGGGCCGGCGGTCATCGTCGTCACCGAGCTGCCGGGCATCACCCCGCGGGTCGCCGGGTTCGGGCGGACGGTCGCAGAGGCCGGCTTCACCGCCGTGCTGCCCCACCTGTTCGGCCAGGACGGCCGGGCGCCCACCCCTGCGTACATCGCCTCCTCGTTCACCCGGTCGTGCATCTCGAGGGAGTTCACCGTGCTCGCCACCGGCCGGACCAGCCCGGTGGTCGGCTGGCTCCGCGCCCTGGCCCGTGACCAGCACACCCGGTGCGGCGGCCCGGGCGTCGGGGCGGTGGGCATGTGCTTCACCGGAGGGTTCGCCCTCGGCATGATGGTCGACGACGCCGTGGTGGCCCCGGTGCTCAGCCAGCCGTCGTTGCCGTTGCCGCTCACCAGAAGCCGACGGGCCGATCTCGGCCTGTCGCCGCCGGACCTCGCCCGGGTCGTCGAACGGGCCGCCGGGGGGACCTGCGTGCTCGGGCTGCGCTTCTCGGGCGACCGGGCCAGCCCGCCCGAGCGGTTCGACCACCTCCGCACGCTGCTCGGCGACCGGTTCGTGGGTGTCGAGCTCGACTCCTCGCCCGGCAACCCGGCCGGGCACCGGCGGGCGGCGCACTCCGTGCTCACCGAGGACCTCGACGACCGGCCCGGGACGCCGACCCGGGCGGCGCTCGACCAGGTGCTCGACTTCTTCACCGAGCGGCTGCTCGGATGACCGGCCGGCGGCACCGGGTTTGAACCAGCTGGCGGAGGCCTGGCGGGCCCGCGGCGAGATCCGGGCCGTGGGCGGGGCGGGCCTCTTCGTCGTCGACGTGCCCGCCGCCACCGACCAGGGCCGCCCGCCCCTGCTGGTGCTCCACGGCTTCCCCACCTCCTCGTTCGACTTCCACCGGGTGGTGGACCGGCTGGCCGCCACCCGGCGGGTCGTCCTCTACGACATGCTCGGCTTCGGCCTGTCCGACAAGCCCGACCACCGCTTCGACTTCGACCGCCAGGCCGACCTCGCCACGGCCCTCGTGCAGGAGATGGGCTGGCAGCGGTTCGGTCTGCTCACCCACGACGTCGGTGACACCCTCGGCGGCGAGCTCTGTGCCCGCCAGTCCGAGGGGCGGCTCGACGCCGACATCACCGACCGCACCCTCGCCAACGGCAGCATCTACATGGAGCTGGCCCACCTGAGCCCCGGCCAGCTGTTCCTGCTGGACCTGCCCGACGAGCGGCTGGGGCCCGACGCCGAGCCCGACCGGGACGCCGTGGTCGGCGGGATCGAGGCCACCTTCAGCGCCGCCACCCGGCCCGATCCGGTCGAAGGCCGCGCCCACTGGCAGCTGATCGCCCACCACGGGGGCCACCGGCTGCTCCCCCGCCTCGTGCGCTACGTCGAGGAGCGGCGCCGCCACGAGGACCGCTACACCGGCGCCATCGAAGCCCACCGGTCGCCGCTCACCGTGGTGTGGGGCCGCGACGATCCCATCGCCGACGTGGCCATGACCGGGCGGCTCCGCCGGGCCCGCCCCGACATCCGCCTCGTGGTGCTCGACCGGGTGGGCCACTACCCGATGCTCGAGGCGCCGGACCGCTTCGTCGAGGCGGTGACCGGCCCGGAGTGAGCCGGGGGCGGACCCCGGAGCGAAAGGGCCGGGTCTGGAGCAGGTTGGAAACTTGCGGATGGGGGGGATTGCAGGTTCCCTGCTCCACAGACCCGGCTCCGAAATGATCGGCACGGGGCCGCCCGAACTTGAGCAGAAATTTCTCCGGACGAAGTCCCAGGTCGGAGGCGGCGCCGCCGCGCCTCAGCGGGTGCAGACCAGCTCGCCGTGGACCACGCTGAACCAGCCGTCGGGGGACGACGCCCAGCGCCGCCAGGCCCCGGCGAACGCCTCGAGGTCGTCCCGGTCGGCCAGGCCCCGGTCGAGCAGCTGGTCGGCCAGGGCCGACCGGGTGAACCGCTCGGCCCACAGGTCGCCCCACCAGGCCCGTTCCGCCGGTGTGGCGAAGCACCAGGCCGAGGCCGAGGGCTCGATCGAGGCGAACCCCACCTGGTTGGCCCAGTGGAGCAGGAGCCGCCCGGCATCCCAGTTGGCGCCGTTGGCCCGGGTCAGCCGGCCGTAGGTGGCGATCGCCCGCTCGAGCTCGGCGTCTTCGGGGAAGAAGCGGAAGGTCGGGTAGTCGCTGTCGCGGACGGCCACGATCCCACCGGGACGGCACACCTTGCCCATGGCGGCGAGAGCGGACACCGGATCGCCCAGGTGCTGGAGCACCTGGTGGGCGTGGACCACGTCGAAGCTCCCCTCGGCGAAGCGCAGGTCGTAGACGTCGCCGACCTCGAAGGAGACGGTGGGCGGCCCCGACCGCCGGGCCTCGGCGCGGGCCTCCTCGACGACGGAGCCGACGGCGTCGACGCCGACCACCGTGCCCGGCGCCACCCTGCGGGCCAGGTCGCAGGTGACCGTGCCGGGCCCGCACCCCACGTCGAGCAGGCTCATGCCCGGCTCGAGCCGGTCGAGCAGGTAGCCCGCCGAGTTGGCGGCCGTGCGCCAGCGGTGCGACCGCAGGACGCTCTCGTGGTGGCCGTGGGTGTAGGGCGCGTCACGCATCGCTCCAGCATGCGCCGCCCGGTTGCCGCCGGCCAGTTTGCCGCCGGCCTCCGGGCCGAGCCCCGGCCGGCCCCGCCGGGGTCTCCGGTCAGCCGGTCACCCCGGCCACCGGCCGGCCGTCTTCCAGGTAGAGGGGTCGCTCGGCGGCCAAGGTCTGGCTCAGCCGACGCCGGACGGGGGCACGGAGCAGCCGGAGGGCCTCGTCGGGCTCGGCCCACCGGTACTCGGCGATCTCGTCCTCGGGCAGGACGATGCGGCGGCGACGGGCCGCCGGGAGCGAGCCGCAGTCGAACACGAAGCGGAGCCCCCCGGCCCGGCCGGACCTCGGCCGGAGGAAGTCCACGCAGGCCAGCCGCCCGGCGGTCACCGACAGGCCCGTCTCCTCGCGGACCTCGCGCCGGCACCCCTCCCAGGGGGATTCCCCGTCGGCCTCGATCTGGCCGCCCGGGATCGTCCAGCCCCGCTTGTAGGTGGGCTTGAGGACCAGCAACCGGCCGGCACCGTCACCGATCAGCGCGCCGGCCGAGGCCGGCACCCGAGGGAGCTCGAACTCGGCCATCGACCCATCATCATCGAATTCGCCCCTCCCGGGTGCCACTATCGCCTCATGTCGACACTCTTCACCCATGTGGCCCACCCCTACGTCCAGGAGCGGAAGCGGCACCCGCCGGCCAAGGTCGCAGACCAATTGCCGAGCGGCAACGCCGCCAGGCGGTTCAACTCGTGGCTGGCGGTCAAGATCACCTCGGGGGTGGGGACGATGTGGTGCGCCTACGCCTTCGCCCTGCTGGCGCTCATCAGCCTGCCCGACTCCATCCGCGCCGGGCGGCCGGCCATCATCTCGTGGATCGCCCAGACCTTCATCCAGCTGGTGCTGCTCTCGATCATCATCGTGGGACAGAACATCCAGAGCTCCGCCTCCGACCAGCGGTCCGAGGCCACCTACAAGGATGCCGACGCCGTGCTGCACGAGGCGCTCCAGATCCAACAACACCTCGAAGCCCAGGACGTGGCCATCGAGCAGATCAGGAACACCATGACGGCCCTCGGCGGCGGGGCGGGCGGAGGGCCGGGCGGAGGGGGAGGGGCGCGCGGGGCGGGGCCGGGCGCCGGCGGGGCGGGGCCCGCACCGGCCTGACCGAGGGCGGCGGGCCTAGACCCGGGCCATGTTGTCGAAGCGGGCGTGGTGGCCGATGAAGGCCAGCCGGGTCGAGCCGGTCGGCCCGTTGCGGTGCTTCGACACGATGATCTCCGCCGTCCCCTGGGTCTCGGTCGAGTCGGGGTTGTAGAGCTCGTCGCGGTAGATGAACAGGACCACGTCGGAGTCCTGCTCGATGGAGCCCGACTCCCGCAGGTCGGCGAGCATCGGGCGCTTGTCCTGTCGCATCTCGAGGTTGCGGGACAGCTGGGAGAGGGCGACGACCGGCACCTCGAGCTCGCGGGCCAGGATCTTGAGGCCGCGGCTGATCTCCGACACCTCGACCTGGCGGTTCTCGGCGCCGTGACGCCCGGTCATGAGCTGGAGGTAGTCGACGACCACCAGCCCGAGACCGTTCCGGCTCTTCAGTCGGCGGGCCCGGGCCCGGATGTCCATGACCGTGAGGTTGGGGTTGTCGTCGATGAAGATGGGTGCGTCGCTCATCCGGCTGATGGCCTTGCCGATCTTCGCCCAGTCGGCTTCGAGGAGCTTGCCGGTCCGCATCCGGGTGGCGTCGACCCTGGCCTCGGAGCACAGCAGCCGCTGGGTGAGCTCCATGTGGCTCATCTCGAGCGAGAACAGGAGGACCGGCTGGTTGAGCTTCACCCCGGCGTGGGCGACCATGCCGAGGGCGAAGGCCGTCTTCCCCATCGACGGGCGGGCCCCCACCACGATGAGGTTCGACGGCTGCAGGCCCGAGAGCTGCTCGTCGAGGTCGGTGTAGCCGGTCGCCAGCCCGGTGATCGACTCGCCCTGGGTGTAGAGCCGCTCGAGGTGGTCGAGGCCCTGGCCGAGCAGCTCGTGGAGCGGGGTCATCGAGTCGACCACCCGGCGCTGGGCGACGTCGAACACCAGGCTTTCGGCCCGGTCCAGCACGTCGGAGACGTCCTCGGGGAGGCTGTAGCCGAGCTCGGTGATCTCACCGGCCGCGGTCACCAGCCGGCGCAGCAGCGCATGCTCCTCGACGATCCGGGCGTAGTGCTCGGCGTTGCCCGACCGACGGGGTGTTGGCCTGGAGGGCGACGAAGACCGAGGCGTCCCCCACGGACTCGAGCAGACCGCGGCGGCGGAGCTCCTCGGTGACGGTGACCCAGTCCGCCGCCTCGCCCTGGCTGAACAACGAGGTGATGGCGTCGAAGATGTGGCCGTGGGCGGGCTTGTAGAAGTCCTCGGCATGGCAGAGCTCCATCGCCGAGGCGATGGCGTCGCGCGACAGGAGCATGGCCCCGAGGAGGGACTCCTCGGCCTCGAGGTTGTGGGGGGGGACCCGTCCCGCCGGCATCCGCCCGCCCCCTCCGGTCGGGAGGAGGCGCCGGGGTCGCGTGTCGTCGAAGGCCTGCACCATGCTCCGTCAACCCTCCCCGACCGGCCCTGTGGAGGGTAAGACCATCATCTTGGGGAAATAGGTGGCGGCCGGTGTGGACGATGGGTGGGAAAGCCTGGCTCCACTGCGGACACACCGGGACACGTCGCCATCATCCCCGGCGGGTATCTCACGACGGGGGATGCCGGCGTGCCCTCGAAGGGCGACGAGGCGGGATCGGCCGTCGGAGGCCCCGGCCACCGGCGCGGGGGCCCGCCGGAGATCGGCCGGGCCGGTCGGTCAGCCCTCGGGGACCACCTGCACGTCGAGCTCGAACACGACGTCGCCGGCCAGCTCGACCCGCACCTGGTGACCGCCGAGCGTCTTGATCGGCTCCTCGAGCCGCAGGCTCTTGCGGTCCACGACCGCACCGGTCTGCTCCTCGGCCCGGCGCACGATGTCGGCCGCCGTCACCGAACCGAACAGCCGCTCGCCCTTGGCCCGGGCCGCAATGGTGATCGCCGTCCCGACCAGGGCCCGGGCGACGGTCTCGGAGGACTCGCGGTCACGGGCGTCGCGCAGGTCCCGCGACCGGCGCATGGCCTCGGACTGCTTGCTCAGGCCGTCGGTGGCGAGGATGGCCTTGCGGCCCGGGAGCAGATGGTTGCGGGCGAAGCCGTCGGCGACCTGGATGATGTCGCCTCGCTTGCCGACGCCGTCGACGTCGCTGCGCAGGAGGACCTTCATCGAGTGTCGCCGCCCTCCGCGGCACCCGGCTGCCCGGCGGCCGCCCCCTCGCCCGCCACCTCGGTACCCGGCCCGTCCCCGCTGCCGGCGACCGCCGCGCCCTCGCCCGCCGGACCGCCCGCCGCCCGCTCGGGTGCGGGCGTCGACCGGCCGGCACCGTCACCGGCGGGAGCGGAAGCCGCCCCGTCGGTCCGTTCGGGCCGCTCGCTCCTCGGCGGGCGGTCCTCGTCCCGACCGCGCCGTCCCCCGCCGTAGCCGTCGCGTCCGCGGCGCCCGCCCGGCCGCTCGGTCGTGGTGCGCTGGGTGTAGGGAAGCAGCACCAGCTCCCGGGCCGTCTTGATGGCGATGGCCACGTCACGCTGGTGCTGGGTGCAGTTGCCCGACACCCGCCGGGCCCGGATCTTGCCCCGGTCGCTCATGTACTTGCGGAGCATGCCGACGTCCTTGTAGTCGACCCACTCCACCCGGTCCTTGCACAGGGCGCAGGGCTTCTTCTTGAGCCGCCGCCCGGCGTCCTTCGGGGCTCGGCGGGTCGACCCGCCCCGGTCGTTGTTGCGGGCCATGTCAGAAGGGCTCCTCGCTGTAGCCGTACCCGGCGTCGCCGGCGGCGCCGGCGGTGCCTCCCGGAGCCGGTGCGCCCTGACCCCGGCCGGGCGCCCCCCCGTCCCCGGGACCGCGACGCTCGTTCTTGGTGATCTGGGCGGTGGCCCAGCGGATGCTCGGGCCGATCTCGTCGGCCACCACCTCCACCTTGGAACGCCGGTCCCCGTCGGGCGTCTCCCAGCTCCGCTGGTCGAGCCGGCCGGTCACGATGACCCGCGAGCCCTTGGACAGGCTCTCGGCGGCGTTCTCGGCCATCTCCCGCCAGCACACGATGTCGAAGAAGGAGGTCGCCTCCTCCCACTCCTGGGTCTGGCGGTTCTGCCAGCGCCGGTTGACGGCCAGCCCGAAGCTGGACGTGGCCTGCCCGGTGTTGGTGAACCGCAGCTCCGGGTCGCGGGTGATGTTGCCCACCAGCGTCACGACGTTCCCATTGGCCATGAGTTCAGCCCTCCCCACCTGTCGGGGCCGCAGCTGCGGCCCGCCGGCCGGCCACCGCGTCGGGCAGCCGGATCACCTTGTGCCGGAGCACCTCGTCGGCCAGGACGAGGATCCGCTCCATGTCCGCCACCGCCGGGGGCTCGGCCATCAGCTCGATGATCACGTAGTAGCCCTCGCGCTTGTGCTGGACCTCGTAGGCGAACGTCCGCCGCCCCCACCGCTCGACCCGGCCGACCGATGCCGCCCTTGGCCTTCAGCGCCTCGACGGCGCGGTCGAGCACCCCGTTGACGGCACGCTCGTCGGCCGCCGTGTCGAAGATCACCATCGTCTCGTAGGGCCGCACCCGCGGCTCACCTCCCTCTGGACCGGCCGCTCGGAGCGGCCGGGCCCCGATCGACGGGGCAGGTCGGACAGGGACGGCCGCACCGGGCGGCCGCCGAACAGCCGCCCTACCCTATCGGCAACGGCTGGCCCGCCGGCACCGGGTCCCGGGTCACCGCGGGGTGCCCGGATGCTCGGTGCATGAACCGCTCAGCGCCGGCGACTCAGCGGCGGCGCCTCAGTGGTACACCTCGTCGTCGGCGGGGAAGGAGCCCCCGACGCACGTCGGCGGCGAAGGCCGACAAGGCGGCGGTGGCCGCCGTGGCCAGATCGGCGTAGCGCCGCACGAACTTCGGGGTGGCGGCGTTGAACCCGAGCAGATCGTGGAAGACCAGGACCTGGCCGTCACAGTGCGGGCCCGGCACCGATGCCGATGGTCGGGACGTCGATCGACTCGGTGATCGTCGCCCCCACCGACTCGGGCACGCCCTCGAGGACCAGGGCGAAGCAGCCGGCGGCGGCGAGGGCCTTGGCGTCCAGCGCCAGCACGTGGGCGGCGGCGTCGCTCCGACCCTGGACCCGGTAGCCGCCCATGGCGTTGACCGACTGGGGGGTGAGCCCGAGGTGGCCCATGACCGGGATTTCGGCCGCCACCAGGGCCTCGACCATCGGAATCCGGCAGGCGCCGCCCTCCAGCTTGACCGCCTGGGCCCCGGCCCGCACCAGGCGCGGCGGCGTTGCGCACGGTGTCGACCGGGTCGAGGTGGTAGCTCAACCAGGGCAGGTCGCCGACCACCAACGGCCGCGGGCGGGCCCGGGCCACCGCCGCGGTGTGGTGGGCCATGTCGTCGACGGTGACCTGGAGCGTGTCCTCGTAGCCGAGCACGTTGTTGGCCACCGAGTCGCCGACCAGGATGACGTCGACCCCGGCGGCGTCGGCGATCCGGGCGCTCGGCGCGTCGTAGGCGGTGACCATCACCAGCGGCGCGGCGCCGTCGCGGCGCTTGGTGGCGCGGACGGCGGGGACGGTGACCGGCGCGGCGCGGGTCTCGGGCATTTGGCATTCCTCCTGATCGACCGTCCAGCGCCTCGGGGCTGCCGGCGGCATGGTCGGTGGCGAAGCCACCGCGGAGCACGTCGTGGTGCCGGGACCAGGATAGTTGCGCCGGCGACGGGGCGGGCGGGCGTTTCCTCCGGACGCCGGTGCCCTCCGGCGGCGCCGGGGGCGGGCGGCTCAGGCGGCCGGGTCGGCGCCGGCGGCCGCGGCGGCTCAGGCGGCGGGCGGCTCAGGAGCCGGGCTGGGTGCCGGTCCGTGACCGGGCCGGCCGGCTGGTGCCCGCCACGCCGGCGCCGGCCGGGTACATCCGGGCCAGGTGGTTCCACGAGCACTCGGCGCACACTTCGACGACGTAGCAGACCACCGGCTCCTTGCGGCGCCAGTACCGGGCCAGTTCCGACTGGGTCGTCACGCAACGGCCGCCCGGGGGCAGGCGCGACCCGAACACGAACGTCACGTCGACGAGGTCCGACTCCTCGCAGATCGGGCAGGGCTCGCCGCTCGGCCGGCCCAGGTTGCGCGCCGCCCGGAGGAGCTCGGGATGGGCGTCGCAGACGTCGAGGCGGGACAGCCGGCCCCGCTTGTACTCGCGCACCACGGCGTTGCGGGCCAGGAGGTACTCGACCCGACCTCCGCTCGGGGAGGTCGCCGCACCGTCGAAGGCCCCGGGTCGGAAACGCACCGTGCCAGGGTAACCCTTCGGGCCTCCGCCGACACCCTTTCCGGGAAGGGCAGCGCTCCCGCCGCGCCCGGCACCCGACTCCCGGCGTCCGACGGTGCGGGCCCGCCCGGCGTCCCCCGCCGGTGTCGGTCCTCGGACCCCATCGGCTTGCATTGATATATCGAACTGATATATCGTCTGGACATGGCCACCGGCGCCGCCAGGGGCGGGCTGATGCTCGACCTCGCCATCCTCGGGCTCCTGCACGAGCAGGAGCTGCACGGCTACGAGATCCGCCGGCGCCTCCGGGACGAGCTCGGGCTCTTCGCCAACATCTCCTTCGGTTCGCTCTACCCGGCCCTGTCGCGGCTCGAGGCGGCCCAGGCGGTGACGGTCACCGAGTCGGCGGCCGCCCACCGCAGCACTCCCCTGCCCTCGACCGGTTCGCTGAGCGGGGAGCGGGCCGGGCTGCGGGCCCGGCGGGCCAGCGCCCCGCGAGGCACCAAGCGCTCGCGCAAGGTGTACCGGATCACCGACCTCGGCCGCGAGCGGTTCGAGCAGCTGCTCGACGCCGAGGAGCCGTCGGGCACGGACGAGGCCCGCAGCTTCGGCCTGCGGCTGGCGTTCGCCCGGCACCTCGCCCCCCAGGCCCGTCTGGCCCTGCTCGAGCGTCGCCGGACCCAGCTCACGAGAAGGCTGGCCGCCGACCAGGAGCGGGCAGCCGGTCGCGGGCTCGACGTCTACGCCCGCTCGCTGGCCGAGCACAGCACCGAGGCGACCCAGCACGACATCGCCTGGCTCGACCGGCTCATCGAATTCGAGCGGCAGCGCCAGGCCCCCCGGTCCGACGGTCGCGCTTCACGGGGCGAGCGCGCCATGACAGCAACGAAGGGAATCCCATGAGCAACATCCGCGTGGCCATCGCCGGCGTCGGGAACTGCGCCAGCTCTCTCGTCCAAGGAGTCGAGTACTACCGGGACGCCGATCCGACCGAGACCGTCCCGGGCCTGATGCACGTGGTGCTCGGCGGCTACCACGTCCGCGACCTCGAGTTCGTGGCCGCCTTCGACGTCGACGCGGCCAAGGTCGGGACCGACCTCGGCAAAGCCGTCTTCGCCGGCCAGAACAACACCGTCCGGTTCGCCGGGGTGGGCGAGCTCGGGGTCACCGTCCAGCGCGGCCCGACCCTCGACGGGCTCGGCCGCTACTACCGGGAGACGATCGAGGAGTCCCCGGTCGAGGCGGTCGACGTCGCCGCCGCTCTGCGAGACAGCCGGGCCGACGTGCTCGTCGGCTACCTGCCGGTCGGGTCGGAGGAGGCGCAGCGGTGCTACGCCGAGGCCTGCCTCGAGGCGGGGGTCGCCTTCGTGAACGCCATCCCGGTGTTCATCGCCTCGGACCCCGAATGGGCACGCCGCTTCCGCCGGGCCGGCCTGCCCATCGTGGGCGACGACATCAAGAGCCAGGTCGGGTCGACCATCGTCCACCGCATCCTCACCCGGCTGTTCGAGGACCGCGGGCTCGCCCTCGACCACACCTACCAGCTCAACGTGGGCGGCAACATGGACTTCAAGAACATGCTGGAGCGCGACCGGCTCGAGTCCAAGAAGGTGTCGAAGACCCAGGCGGTGACCAGCCAGATCGAGCACGGCTCGCTGCCCGCCGACGACGTGCACATCGGCCCGTCCGACCACGTTCCCTGGCTCGCCGACCGCAAGTGGGCCTACGTCCGGATGGAGGGGCGCAACTTCGGCGACGTCCCGCTCAACCTCGAGCTCAAGCTCGAGGTGTGGGACTCCCCGAACTCGGCGGGTGTGATCATCGACGCCGTCCGGTGCGCCAAGCTCGCCCTCGACCGCGGCATCGCCGGTCCTCTGCTCGGACCCTGCGCCTACTTCATGAAGTCACCACCGGTCCAGTACCACGACGACGTGTGCCACCAGATGATCGAGGCCTTCGCCGACGGCGACCCCGGACCGGTCTGGCCCGAGGACAGCCGCTCACCTGATCCGGAGTGAGCTCCGCCGGGGCTGGGCTCTGATCCCCGCCCGGCTCTGAATTCCCACCCTCTGATCCCGCCCGGCTCTGGTCCCCACCCGGCTCTGATCCCGCGCCCGGGGCCGCGGGCGTCCCCGCCGGGCGACGCCCGACCTCAGTCCTGCTCCCGCCACCAGGCGGCGAGGCGCTTGCGTGCCTCCTCTTCACCGAGAGGCCCCTCCTCCATCCGGAGCTCGAGGAGAAAGGCGAGGGCCCGGCCCACCTCCCGGCCCGGAGGGATCCCGAGCTCCTCCATCACCTGGGTCCCGTCGAGATCGGGACGGATGGCGTCGAGCTCCTCCTGCTTGCGCAGCTCGGCGATCCGGGCCTCCAGCTCGTCCATGCGGCGGGCGAGGGCCCGGGCCCGGTTGGGGTTGCGGGTCGTGCAGTCGCAGCGGGTCAGCTCGTTGAGCCGGTCCAGCAACGGCCCGGCGTCGCGCACGTAGCGCCGGATCGCCCGGTCGGTCCACCCCAGCCGGTAGGTGTGGAACCGGAGGTGCAGGTTGACGAGCTCGGTCACCACGTCGATCTCGTCACCGGGGTAGCGCAGCGCCTGCATCCGGTGGCGGGTCATCCGTGCCCCGACCACCTCGTGGTGGTGGAAGGTCACCCCTCCTTCACCGAACGCCCGGGTCTTCGGCTTGCCGACGTCGTGGAACAGCGCGGCCAACCGCAACAGGCGGTCCGGGCCGGTCTTGTCCACCACCGCCAGGGTGTGGGCGAGCACGTCCTTGTGCCGGTGGACGGGATCCTGCTCGAGGGCGAGGGCGGGCAGCTCGGGCAGGAACTCCTCGGCGAGGCCGGTGCGGACCACGAACCACAACGCCACCGAGGGGACCGGCACCATGACGATCTTGTCCAGCTCGTCGCGGATGCGCTCGGCCGACACGATGGCCAGGCGCCCGGCCCCGGTCCGCACCGCAGTGACCAGGTCGGAGTCGGGCTCGAGATCGAGCTTGGCCAGGAACCGGGCGGCCCGCAGCATGCGCAACGGGTCGTCACCGAAGGACACCTCGGGGTCGAGCGGGGTGCGCAGGCGGCGGGCGGAGAGGTCGGCCAGCCCCCCGAACGGATCGATCAGCTCGAGCTCGGGGAGCGCCAAGGCCATGGCGTTGATGGTGAAGTCGCGCCGGGAGAGGTCCGCCTCGACCTCGTCGCCGAAGACCACGTCCGGCCGGCGCGAATCGGGCCGGTAGGCCTCGGCCCGGTGGGTGGTGATCTCGAAGGTGCGCCCGCCCCGGCGGCAACCGATGGTCCCGAAGCGCTTGCCCTGGGTCCACACGGCGTCGGCCCAACCCGTCACGAGCCGTTCGATGGCGTCCGGACGCGCGTCGGTGGTGAAGTCGAGGTCGCCGTCCCCGCCTCCGTCACCGGGTTGCCCGACGATGGCGTCGCGCACCGAACCGCCCACCAGGTAGAGCCGGTGGCCGGCGGCGCGGAAGCGGTCGGACAACGCCGCGGTGGCCGTCACCAAGGGCTGCAGACGGGCCGGGAGCACGCCGCCGAGGGTACTGCGGCTGGCGTAGGCTGCCCTCCGAAGTGGATCGGGAACGCGGCAGCCTCTGCCCCACGGGCAGCCAGCCCCGGGCCGGCGTGCCACTCGGGGTCCGGCCCGCTCCGATCACGGGGCCTCCGGCGCCACACCGTAGGGGAAGGGAGCACGCCCCCGCGCCGCTGTGCACCCGGCGGCTCGCGTTCACTCGGCGGAAGCGGCGCGCCCGTCGGGTGCCCCGTGCCCGTCGCGTGCCCCGTGCCCGGCTGGTGGTGCTCGCGGTGGTGGCGACCGGCCTCGTCACGACGGTGAGCGGCGCGGCGATCGCCACTGCGGCGGCGGGCGCGGCACGCGGCGCGGCACCGTCCGGGGCGGCACCGTCCGGGGGGGCACCGGCCACGGCGGTCACCGGTCCGGTGCGGGCGACGGCATCGACCTCGGCGGCGGCGGGATCGCCGGCCCTCGTCCTCGAGGCGCAGAGCGCCTTCGTGCAACCGGGCCAGAGCTTCGACGTCCGGGTCCGGCCCGCCGTCGGGGGCCCACCGGTCGCCGACCTCGCCCTCACGGTGGCCGTCTACGGGTGCCTGTCCAGCGTGTCGGCCTTCGACCAGTCGGTGAGCTCGGCGTCGGGTCCGGCGGGCACCCGGATCGCCTCGACCCGCACCCCCCTGCCCCTCGCCCAGGTCCCGGTCGCCAACGGTGTCTACGACCTCTCCATGCCGGTGGCCGTGGGGTCGACGCCCGCCGCCCCGACCGGGGGGTTCGCCATCGACCTCACCGCCGTCGGAGGCCAGTGCGGGGCGTCCCCCTCGGGGGTCTACCCGGTCCGGATCGAGCTGCTCGACACGACGAGCGGCACCACCCTCGGTGGGTTCACCACCCACCTCGTCTACACCGACCCGCCCGCCGGCACCGAGCGGTTGCGGCTCGCCGTGGTCCTGCCCGTCCACACCACCGTGCGGCCGGCGCCGGCGCCGAGCCCGCTCGAGCTGCGGGAGCGGCCCGACCGCGCCCTGGCTCCTCCGACCGGAGCCGAGCTCGCCGCGGTGACCGGGACCGTCGCCGTCCTCGCCGCTCCCGCCCACAGCTCCGTGCCGGTGACCCTCGAGGCCAGTCCCCAGACGGTGGCCCTGCTCGCCTCGAGCGGGCACCAGCCCGCCGCCGCCGAGCTGGCCGCCCTGTCGACGACCTCCCCGTCGGTCCACGAGTTCGCCGCCTCCCCCTTCGTGCCGGTCGACGCCGCCGGCCTGATCGACGCCGGGCTGCCGGCCGAGCTCGGGCTGCAAGTGGACCAGGGCGTCCAGGTGCTCGCCGCCGCCGGCGTCCGTCCCTCGGCGCCGACCGGCGCGGGCGGCGCCCGGGACCTCGGTGCCTGGTTCGCCGACGACGGTCTCGACCCGGGCACGCTCGGCCAGCTGCAGACCGACGGGTACGACCGGGTCGTCCTGCCGGCCGGCGACGTCACCTCGGCGCCGACCAACGGCTCGACCGCAGAGCCGTTCAGCGTCACCTCGTCCAAGGGGACGGCGATGGAGGCGCTCGCCTTCAACACCGACCTGTCGTCCCGCTTCACGGGTGCGCCGTCGGATCCCGTGCTCGCCGCCCACCAGCTGGTCGCCGAGGCGTCCCAGATGTACTACGAGAAGCCCAACGACACGACGGTGCGCGGCGTGGTGGCCGTCCCTCCGAGCGGATGGTCGGACAGTCCCGACTTCGTGGACACGCTGTTGAACGCCCTCCAGTCCAACCCCGTCCTCGAACCGGTCACCACCGCCACCCTGTTCGACACGCTCGGGCCGCCGGCCAGCTGCCGCGGCGGGTGCCGTCTGGGGAGCACGTCGGGGAGTGGCGGCCTTCCCACCGGCGCCATCCGCACCCAACGCCAGCGGATCAACGGACTGGCCGCCGCCGCGCCCGCTTCCCGGCCGGTGACGGTGCAGCTGAGCGAAGTGGTCCTGTCCGGGCAGTCCGAGAACCTCCGTCCCGCCCAGCAAGCGGCGACCGTCGCCAACGCCGGCGCCGCCGTCACCGCCCAGCTGGCCCAGATCGCGGTGGCCGGAGACCGCAGCATCACCCTCACCTCACCACGCGGGCGGGTGCCGGTGACCATCGTCTCGACCGCCCCGTACGCGGTGAGCGCCCTGCTGACCCTGAGCAGCGACAAGCTGATCTTCGCCAACCACGCGACCAGCGTGACCCAGAGCATCACCCTCACGCCCGCCCACACCAACGTGGTCTACGTCCCGGTCGAGGCCCGCGCCTCGGGACTGTTCAAGGTGGACATCGTCCTGCGCGCCCCGACGGGGGGCATGGT
Organism: uncultured Acidimicrobiales bacterium; assembly: GCA_963764555.1. GTDB lineage: Bacteria > Actinomycetota > Acidimicrobiia > Acidimicrobiales > RAAP-2 > Bog-756. The sequence continues at coordinate 663,674 of CAVXSW010000005.1, read as the reverse complement.
GCTCTCGAGCGGCCAGGTGAGCGTCCGCTCCACCGCCACCTCGGTGGTGGGTGTGGTGCTCTCGCTCGGAGCGGTGGTGGTGCTGGTGGCTTGGTGGATCCGCACCTCGCGCAAACGGCGCCGCGCCCGCCGGTCCGAGTCCGTGATCGAGGAGCCGGCCGAGCCGGTGCCGACCGGGTGAGCCGGTGACCGAGGTCGAGCTGGACGGGCTCCCGCCGGCGACCGATGGGGGGCGGCGGCGGCTGGCCGGCGCCACGTTCGGCATGGCGGTCGGCACGACCCTGTCCCGGGTCACCGGCGTGGGCCGGGTCGTCGCCACCACCACCGCGCTCGGTGGAGCGGGGTTCGCCGACGGCTACAACCTGGCCAACACCACACCCAACATCGTCACCGACATCGTCATCGGGGGTGTGCTGTCCGCCACGTTCGTCCCGGTGTTCGTCGACCATCTGACCACCCGACGGCCCAAGGAGGCCTGGGAGGCAATCTCGTCGGTGGTCACCGTCACCGTGGCGGTGCTGGTGGCGGCGACGGTTGCCTTCTTCCTCCTCACCCCCGAGATCGTGCATCTCTACACGGTCACCAACCACAACCCCGACGTCGCCGCCCAGCAACGCGAGGCGGTCTTCCTGTTGCGGTGGTTCGTCCCCCAGTTGACCTGCTACGGGCTCATCGCCCTGTTCACCGCCCTGTTGAACGCCAGGGGGAAGTTCGCCGTCCCGATGTTCGTCCCGATCGCCAACAACCTCGTGGTGATCGCCGTCCTCCTCTGGTTCCACGCCGCCGTCCCCCACCCGAGCCTCGCCACCATCGACGCCCACCACAGCGCCCTCGTGCTGCTCGGCATCGGCACCACCCTCGGGGTCGTCGTCCAGACGGTCCTGCTGGCGCCGTCGCTGGTCCGCGCCCGTCTGCACGTGCGGTTCCTCTGGCATCCCGCCCACCAGGCCATGCGCACCATCGCCCGCCTGGCCGGATGGACCTTCGGCTGGGTGGTGGCGAACCAGGTGGCCCTGGTGCTCATCCTGGCGCTGGCCGACGGGGTCACCACCCCGGGGGCCGTGTCCTCGTACACCTACGCCTACACCTTCTTCCAGCTCCCCTACGGCGTGGTGGCGGTGTCGGTGATGACTGCGGTCACCCCGTCGCTCGCCGCCCGGTGGGCACAGCGCGACACGGTCGGGTTCCGCCACCGGATGGCCTTCGGGCTGCGGGGGATCCTGGCCATCATCATCCCCTCGGCGGTGGGCATGATCCTGCTGGCCCATCCCCTCATCGACCTGGTGCTGGCCCATGGGGCGGAGACCTCGGCCCAAGCCGACTCGACCGCCGCCGCCCTCGCCCTCTTCTCCCTCGGGCTCCCGGGCTTCTGCACCTTCTTGTACATGGTGCGGGTCTTCCAGGCCATGCAGGACACCCGCACCGCCTTCCGGCTCTACGTGGTGGAGAACGGGACCAACATCGTCTTCGGAGTGGCGCTGGTCGGGCCCCTCGGGGTGCGAGGGCTCGCCCTCTCCCTCTCCATCGCCTACACGGTGGCAGCCGTCCTGGCCATGGCCGTCGTCCGCCAACGGGTCGGCGGACTCGGCGGTGACGACCTCACCACCCCGGTCAAGCGGGTGCTCGCCGCCTCGGCCGCCATGGCGGTGGTCACCGTGATCGTCCTCAACCTCTCGGGCGCACGGTCGGGTCTCGGGCTGCTGGCCCGCGTGGTGGCGGCGGTGGTGGCCGGCGCGCTCGCCTACGGCACGGCAGCCGCACTGCTGGCGGCCCGACAGGCGCGCCGCGCCCGGGCAGCCCGCACCCGCCCCCCGCTTCCGCCGGCCGGCGCCGGCCCGCCGTCGCTGCCGATGCCGCTCGACGATCCCTACCAGCCGTCCCCGCCGTCGTTCCATGGCAGAATCGACGATCACGGCGCCCCGTCGCCCGTCCGCCACCTCCGCCCGGTGACCAACCGACCGGGGGGCGATCACCCACCCGCAGACGAGGAGGACACCGATGGCCCGGATCCGGGTGGTAACCGATAGCGCCTGCGACCTCTCGGCCGAGCTGACGCGGGCAGCGGACATCACCGTCGTGCCGCTCTCGATCCGCTTCGGCTCCGAGGAGTTCGTGGACGGCACCACCCTGTCGACCGACGAATTCTGGGACCGCTGCGCCAAGAGCGAAGTGCTGCCCGAGACGGCCGCGCCGTCGCCCGGCGCCTTCCAGCAGGCTTTCGAGGCCGCCGCTGACGAAGGCTACGACGGGGTGTTCTGCCTCGATCTGTCCGGAGGGGTCTCCGCCACCCACCAGGCGGCCGCGGCGGCGGCCGGTGCCGTCGCCGACCGGATCGAAGTGCGCGCCGTGGACTCGCGCTCGTTGACCATGGGACTCGGGCTGATGGTCCTCGACGTCGCCGACCTGGCGCTCGCCGGGACCACGCTCGACGACCTGTCCGCCCGGGTCGACGAGCTGAAGTCCCGCTCGCTGGTGTTCGGGGTCGTCGACACCCTCGAGCACATGGAGAAGGGCGGGCGGATCGGCGGGGCCCGGGCGCTGCTCGGGTCCCTCCTGTCGATCAAGCCGGTGGTGACCATCATCGACGGGGTCGTCGAGGAGGAGTCCAAGCAGCGCACCCGGGGGCGATCGCTCCGGTACCTGGCCGACAAGGCCATCGAGGCCCAGCCCCTCAGCCGGCTGGCCGTCTGCAACGGCGCCGCCGAAGACATCGGTGAGTTCCTCGACATGATCAAGGGCGTCGAGAGCGAGCACCCGCTGGTGGTCACCGACCTCGGGCCCGTGGTCGGCACCCACGCCGGGCCCGGCACGATCGGCGTGTGCATGATCACCGCCGGCTGACCCGCCCGACAGGGTCGCGCCCCGGCGCACACCCGCCCGGGGGAAGCCGGGCCCGGCCGCCGATATGTCGGCGCGTTCGGGCTGGCCAGAGCATCGCCCCGGCTATCCTCTCGCCATGGACCCGAAGCCCGATCCGCCGTCCTCGCCACTGCCGGGGACCGGCGTGCTGGCCGACCTCCCCGCCCGGGGGGCGGACCTGGTCGACAAGCTGGTGGAGCTCCTCCGTGACCGCACCGTCCGCCCGCTCACCCTGGCCACCCGGGCGGTGGTGTTCGGGATCATCGTGCTGGCCGCCAGCGTGGTGACCATGATCCTGCTGTCGATCACCCTCATCCGGCTGCTCACGGTCTACGCCTTCGACGGCCGGGTGTGGATCTCCGACGCCGTCGTCGGTGCGATGTTCGTGTTGATCGGCATGGTGGCCTGGCACCAGCGCTGGAGCCCGAGCGGGCCGTCGGGCAAGGGCCGATGACCGAAGCTCGTGACGTGGTGGTGCTCGGTTCGGGACCGGCAGGGCTCACCGCCGCCATCTACGCCTCGCGCGCCCAGCTGGCCCCCCTCGTCGTCGAAGGGGAGCCCTCGTCCACCAGCGACCAGCCCGGGGGCCAGCTCATGCTCACCACCGAGGTCGAGAACTACCCGGGTTTCGTCGACGGGATCATGGGCCCCGAGCTGATGCAGGTCTTCCGCGAGCAGGCGGCCCGGTTCGGTGCCGAGTACGTGACGGCCAAGGCCCGCCGGGTCGACCTCTCCCACCACCCCTTCGGAGTCTGGCTGGACGATCCCGATGCCAGCGACCCGACCTACGAGGCCGAGGCCCTCATCATCGCCACCGGCGCCCAGTCCCTCATGCTCGGCCTGCCCAACGAGGAGCGGCTCCTCGGCTACGGCGTCTCCACCTGCGCCACCTGCGACGGGTTCTTCTTCCGCGACCGCGAGATCGCCGTGGTGGGGGGCGGGGACTCGGCCATGGAGGAGGCCCTCTTCCTCACCCGGTTCGCCACCAAGGTCACCGTCGTCCACCGCCGCGGGGACCTGCGGGCGTCGAAGGTCATGCAGCAACGGGCCTTCGCCCATCCGAAGATCGACTTCGCCTGGAACAGCGTCGTCACCGACGTGCTGGGCGACACCTCGGTCACCGGGGTCCGGCTCCGGGACACCTTGAGCGAACAGGAGTCGGTCCTCGACGTGAGCGGGCTGTTCGTGGCCATCGGCCACCAGCCGAACACCTCCCTGTTCAAGGGGCAGCTCGAGATGGAGGAGAGCGGCTACCTGGTGACCATGGAAGGGACCCGGACCAACGTCGACGGCGTCTTCGCCTGTGGGGACGTCCAGGACCACCGGTACCGCCAGGCGGTCACCGCCGCCGGCTCGGGCTGCATGGCGGCGATCGACGCCGAACGCTGGCTCGAGGATCGGCGCTCCTCGGCGCACTGACCGGATCCACCGTGCCGTCGCCGGGGCGAGCGCCGGCCCACGCGGCGGCGGGAATGAAGCCACCGGCCGGACGGTTGACCTAGCGTGTGACACGGGCGGATGCCCGGTTGACGGGATCCGCGAGGCGTGTGCCGGAGAGGAACGAAGCTCCATGAGTGAGAAGATCGCAACCCTGAGCGACGCTAGCTTTGACGAGCATGTCAAGTCCTCGGACGTCCCGGTGCTGGTGGACTTCTGGGCGGAATGGTGCGGCCCGTGCAAGATGATCGCCCCGGTGCTCGAGGAGATCGCCACCGAGCAGGCCGGCAAGCTCGAGGTGGCCAAGCTCAACATCGACGACAACCTGGGCATCGCCCACCGGTTCGACGTCATGAGCATCCCGACCCTCATCCTGTTCAAGGACGGCGAGCCCGCCGCCCGGATCGTCGGGGCCAAGGGCAAAGGACAGCTTCTCCAGGAGCTGTCCCCCCACATCTGACCGGCTCGGCCCCCCCGGAGGCCGCCGACCACCGGGCCCGGCTGTCCGGGGCCCGCCCCACGGGGTGAGCGCGGGACGCGAGATCCGCCTGGCGACCGGCGACCGGGGGCCCGCCGTCGCCGACGTGCAGCGCCGGCTCGAGCAGCTGGGCTTTTCCACCGGCATCGATCCCCGGGGCTCCTACGACGCGGGGACCCGGGCGGCCGTCGAGGGGTTCCAGCACCGCCGGGGCCTCCGGGTGGACGGGGTGTGCGGCCGCCAGACCTGGTCGGCCCTGGTCGAGGCCGGGCACCAGCTCGGTGACCGCTTCCTCTACCGGCGGACACCCATGCTGCGCGGCGACGACGTGGCCGAGCTCCAGCAGCGGCTGAGCGCCCTCGGGTTCGACACCGGCCGGGTGGACGGGATCTTCGGCGACACCACCTCGGCGGCCCTCGGCGACTTCCAGCGAAACGTCGGGCTGCCGGTGGACGGCATCGCCGGCGCCTCGACGGTCCGGGCCCTGCTCCGGTTCGGAGCCCGCCACGACGACAGCGAGCTGGTGACCTCGGTCCGCGATCGCGAGCGGCTCCGCCAGTCCCCCCGCACCCTGGCCGGCCGGCGGGTGGCCGTCGGCGAGGAGGGCGGGCTCGACGCCGCCGTGGCCGGCCTCCGCCGGCTGCTGGTCAACGAGGGGGCGGTGGTGAGCACCCACCACCACCCGGACGGTTCGGTCCAGGCGTCCGAGGCCAATGCCGGAGGGGCCGAGGTCTACATCGGCCTGCGGCTCGACGCCGGCGGGCATCACTGCTCGACCGCCTACTACGCCGTCGAGCGGTACTCCTCTCCGGGGGGGCGCCGCCTCGCCGAGCTGCTCCAGAGCTCCCTTCCGGCCTCGCTCGACCTGCCCGACGGGGGCAGCCGGGGCATGTCCCTCCCCGTCCTCCGCGAAACCCGGATGCCGGCGGTCATCTGCGAGATCAGCCCCGCCACGGTGGTGGTCGAACGAGCTTCCACGCTGGCTCGGGCCACCGTCGGCGCCCTGGCCGAATGGGTCAGCAGCCCCTGGGACTGACCGGCCGTCCGGGTCCTCCTCTCCGCCTGTCCCGGGGGTGCGGGCCAGCCCGCCGGCCGCCCCTCCAACCATCGACCTCGACTGGCGCCACAATCCCGTAATCCACAACGTCATGCACAGGTTGTGGATTACGCTCTACTGCCGCTTCAGAGCCTGATTCACACGGACAGTGGCTGATCTGCAGGGCGTTCGGTGGTTATGTCAGAGTCGACCACCCTCCGTGATATCCTCCCCGGGGTGTTTCAGGCGGGGGTGGGTCCGCGTCCCCCGATCATGAGGGTGTAGATCCGCTCGAGGTCCTCGAGAGTGGCGAAGTCGATGATCACCTTTCCCCGTCTCGAGGTGAGGTCGACCTTCACCCGGGTGTTGAGATGGCTCGAGAGCAGTTCTTCGAGCTCGAGGATCCCGGGAGGGGGAAGTCGGCGCTGGCGCCCGGCGTCGTCCGGAGGCCGGCCATCGCCCTTCGCTTCGGCGGGCGTCCGGGGTTCGTCGTGCTCTCGGACCAGGTCCTCGACGGTACGGACGGTCAGGCCCTCGGCGGCCGCCCGCTTGGCCAGCGTCTCCTGGTAGCCGCGATCGGGGGTGCCGAGCAGAGCCCGGGCGTGACCGGGTGTGATCTGGCCCTCCGCCAGCAGGCGCTGAGCCCCGGCCGGCAGCTGCAGCAGGCGGAGGGTGTTGGTCACCCCGGCGCGGCTCCGACCGACCCGGGTGGCCACCTGATCGTGGGTCTGCCCGAAGTCCTCGATCAGCTGCTGGTACGCCGCCGCCTCCTCCAGCACGTTCAAGTCCTGTCGGTGCAGGTTCTCCACCAATGCCTGCTCGAGGCTCAACGTCTCGGTCGAGGTCTGCACCAGCACCGGGATGGTGTGCAGGCCGGCCCGGCGGGCGGCCCGCCACCGGCGCTCGCCGGCGATGAGCTCGAAGTCGTCGGCCGCGTCCCCCCCGATCTGGCGGACCAGGACCGGCTGGAGCACGCCGAGCTCCTTGATGGACGAGGCCAGCGCCGCCATGCTGTCCTCGTCGAAATTGACCCGGGGCTGGCGCGGGTTCGGCTTGATGGAACCGATGGGCACCTCGCGGAGGACCGACGACCGGTCGCCGACCACTTCGGTCGGGATGAGCGCACTCAGCCCTTTGCCCAGTCCGCTACGGCGTGCCACCGCTGACCTCCTTGGCTAGCTCCCGGTAGGCGACGGCGCCGCGGGACCCCGAGTCGAACGTCGTGATCGGCTGGCCGAACGACGGGGCCTCGGAGAGGCGCACGGTCCGGGGGATGATGATCCGGCACACCTTGGAACCGAAGTGCTGTCGCACCTCGGAGGCCACCTGATCGGCCAGCTTGGTGCGGGCGTCGTACATGGTCAGGACGATGGTCGAGATGTCCAGTTTGGGGTTGAGGTTGGAGGCCACCAGGTGCACGTTGCGCATCAGTTGACTGAGCCCTTCGAGGGCGTAGTACTCGCACTGGATCGGGACGAGGACCTCGTCGGCTGCCGCCAGGGCGTTCACGGTGATCAGCCCCAGGGACGGAGGGCAGTCGATGAGCACATAGTCGAACTCTTCGATGACCGACTCGATCGACTTCTTGAGCTTGAGCTCGCGGCTGAATGCGGGGACCAGTTCGATTTCGGCACCGGCCAAGGCGATGGTGGCGGGAGCCACGAACAGGTTCTTCATGCTGGTTGGTTCGACGCAGTCCTCCAGGGAGGCGTCGCGCATGAGGACGTCGTACATCGACAGCTCGAACGTCCGGGCGTCGATGCCGAGGCCGGTGGTGGCGTTGGCCTGAGGATCCAGGTCGATGACCAGCACCCGGTAGCCGAGCTCGGCGAGAGCCGCCCCGAGGTTGACGGAGGTGGTCGTCTTCCCGACCCCGCCCTTCTGGTTGGCCACGGCCAGCACGCGGGGGAGGGCGTTGCCGGACGCCGCCTGCGGCTCCCAGCGCTCCTCGGCCTGGTCCCCGGCGCCGGGGTCGGGGCCGGTGGTGTCGACCATCTGCGCCGGAGGGTCGGGGGCGGCGGGTACTGGTTCCCCCCTGGCGCCCCCTCGTGCCGGCTTTCGGTCACGCCCGGCGCGGCCGTTTCCGGCAGGTCGGTGACGGGGGCCGACCCTCGAGCCGGAGTCGAGCCGTTGTCCACCGGAGCGTCAACCTGGGGCGACGGGGCGACGGGCGTCGGCGGGAGCACGTTGTCGAGCTCGGCATGGGCCGTCACGACGTCGGAGATGGTCTCCCTGATGCCCGAAACGAAGCGCCCGGACCCGGGCTCCGGGGCGTCGTCGAAGGTCGGCGGCGCTTCTTCCGCCTCGACCGGCTCGGGCGTCTCCGGGCGCTCCGGGGAGACCAGCCGGACCGCTCCCGTCCCGGTGGGATCTTCCCCTGACGCTGGGCTGGGAGCCGGATCGTCGGGACGAGGTGCCCTGCGATGTCGTCGAAGACCGCGCACTACCGTCTCGTCGGGGTAGCAGGTATCAAGGCCTTCATCCTCGCCCGGCAGGTAACCAGGGTCAAGCATTTGTCCGATGTTTCACGTGAAACATCGGAAAGCCACCCGGGACGGACGATCGGGTCGGGGAAAACCGACCCCTCAGAGCTTCGAGAACGGCCCGGAAGGAGGCCCGGGCCCGCCCGCTGGCCGTCTTGCCACGCGAGCGCGCCAAACCGGTGAGGGAGCGGTCTCCCGTCGCCGGCGTGCCCCGATCCCCCGACGAGGCGAGCTCACGCCCTTCGGCGCTCCGGAGCTCGGCCGTTTCGTGAGGCCGCCGACATGCTCGAGAGCCGGGCGGTCTCGCCGGTCTAACACCGGGCGCTGCGCTGGCCAACAGACCGGACCGGTGTCCCGACCTCCCGCGGGTCACCCGTTGTCGTCGGGGACGGCCTCATCGCGATGGCGGGACCGGCCGTGGGACGGAAGATCCACCCTTTTTCGGCCGCGCCGCCGCGCAGGTGAAGCGGCCCTCTTTGATTGCCACTTCCCGGCCACTCGAACCCTCGACCTCCGACCGTCGGGCCGAGCGCGGCGTGGGGCCTTCGGCCCCACCGGACAGGCCGGTCTGATGTTTCACGTGAAACATTCCCGGGCCTCGGGCGTTCGAACGGCCAGCGCACCGCTGCCTCGACCATGACCCGGAATGCACGACGAGTGGGTCGGTCAGAAGAGGGGCCGTTTGGCCGGTACTCCGGTCCGGCGCGGAAAGCGGTCGGCGACAGGGCCCGCCTTCTGGAGCAGCCGGTAGTGGAGGCCCTCGTCGGGGCGGACCGGACCGTGGTCCTCCAGTTGGAGCTGAGCGAGACCCTCGGGGGGCCACCGGTCCCCTGCTCCCACCGGGGGCTCGGAGACCACCAACCAACCTCCGGGAACGAGAAAAGGCGAGCCGCATTCCGCCGTGACCGCCGGTGGCCCGAACGAACGAGCTGTCACCAGCGCAAAACGCTCCCGCATCTCGGCCCGGCGGCCCAGCTCCTCGGCACGGCCCCAGACGACGTCGGTGGTCGGCGTTCGGCCGAGCTGGGCGATCTCCCGGCGAAGGAATTCCGTCCGGCGCCGATTCGCATCGAGGAGAGTCACCCGGCACTCCGGCCAGCACCACGCGATGACCAGCCCCGGGAGGCCGCCACCGGAACCGAGGTCGAGAGCAGTCGGGGGCACCCCCCGACCCTTTTGCTCGACCACCCTGACGAAGCCGAGGGCGTGGTCGACCTGGTCGAGGGGACTCGGAGCGCCGATGAACCCGAGCTGGCGCGCCCGCTCCAAGATGGCCATGACCCCGACCGGCACTCGGTCCCGCAGCTCGGCCGGTCCGGGCGGACGGGCCGGCCCCGAGCTCATGTCGAGGGTTGGATCACCACGTATCTCGACGGTTCGGTTCCTTCCGACCGGGTCTCGACACCGTCGATCTCGTTGACCGTGTCATGGACCACTTTGCGGTCGGCCGGTGTCATCGGCTCGAGGGCGCGCTCCGATCCCGGACTCCTTCACCTCCACCACGATGCCCTCGGTGAAACGACGCAGGGCCGCCGCCCGCTTCTCTCGATACCCGCCGACATCCACCAGGATCCGGTCCGTGCGGTTCTCCGATTGGCGCTGGACGAAGGTCCGGGTGAGGTCCTGGAGCGCGGTCAGGGTCGCCCCCCTCGGCCCCACCAACAACCCCAGATCATCGCCACGAGCCGACACCTGCACCGTGTCCTCGTCGAGCTCGGTATAACTCACGTCCGCATCCAGGCCGAAGTGCTCCACCACGCCGACCACGAACTCCTTGGCCTTCTCGCCCTGTTGCGCCAGCGTCAGCGACTCCTCCATGGTTCCCTCACTCTCCCCGGAGCTTGCTCCGGTGGTCTCCTCGACCCGCTTCGGCCGAGCGCTCGGATCGGACGCTCTCGCCGAGCCGCGCCCACCTTCGCGTCGATTCGAGCGCCCGGTCCCGTCCGCTTCCGCCGCCGTGCTGGCCGGCACCGTCGACCGCTGCTCCCTCCGGCCGCCCCTCCGGCCGCCGTTCGACGACGCCGAAGACCGCTTGGTCGAAGATCCGGTACCGGACTTCGGGTTGTCCGCTCCCGATCGCCCGCTCGACTCGCGCCCGCCCTCCCGTTGGCCCCGGCCCCGGCTGGGCCGCTGCCGCCGACCTCGTTTGGGCTGGGGAGTGACGGGCCGTACCCGGGCCCGCACCCGGGCCTCACCCCGCATCCGCCCGAACAGGCCCGCTTTGGGCTCGCTCAGAACCACGAGCTCGGCATCGTCCTCGGCCACGCCCAGGTGGTCGAGAGCGATCTCTTTCGCTTCCCCGAGTGACTTGCCGCTGGCTTCGACCCACTCCACTGGCTACCGCGCCTTTCTTGCGCGCTTGGTTTTCGAACGCGGGTGCGCCTTCGGTGCCGCGTCGCCGCCCGCCTGGTTGCCGGTGCCGTTGCTGCGAGCGCCCGGGCTCGGGGTTCGGCTCCGGGTGGAGCGGGACCCGTTGGTCGCCGGTTTGGTGCCGCCGCCGGCCGCCTTCGCCGGCTGGCGAGCGGGGGCGGCGCCAGGGCGCTTGGTCCCCGGCTTGGCTCCCGCTGCTCCGGGCTTGGCTCCCGCTGCTCCCGGCTTGGCTCTCGCCGGTGCTTTGGACGGTTGTCCCTTCCCCGCGCTCGGGCCGCTCCCGTTGCCGGCCCCGGCCGGCTGGCCGCTGCTCTTGGCCTTGGGCAGGGCCCGTTCGGTCCGGTCGACCACCGGTGTCTTCGGGCGCTTCTCCTTGTCCCCTGCGGGCGCCGCGCTCGGTGGCGCCGGAACGGCGCCGACGATGCCCCTCCGGAACAGGATCTCCTGGGTGAGGATCCGGATGGCGCTCGAGACAATGAAATAAACGTTCAGAATTCCGGCCACATTTATATAAATAAACCCGAAGATAAGCGGCATGTATTTCTGCAGCATGGCCGCTTGAGGATTGGCTTGGGTTGCCTGTGGGTTTCGGGCGTTCAACCGGGCCATCTGCAGGTACTGCAGCCCCACCGCCCCGGCCACCAGGACGAGGAAGGGGATGGCCGCCCAGATCGAGCTGTGGTGGGACAGCAGCTTGTCGGCGAAATTGATCCCGAACGAGTTCAGCTGCCCGTGGGCAGCGACGATGTTGGTGTGCATCTCGCTGTGCACCGGGATGTAGCGCGGCTCGGCGGTCACCGTCGCCGGGTGGACGACCTTCAGCCCGCCGACCGTCGTGGTGTATGCCGGGTGGGTGACCACGTTGGTGATCCCGCGGATCACGCTGTAGAGAACGAAGAAAGCCGGCATCTGCAACAGCATCGGGAGGCAGCCGGAAGCCGGGTTGACATTGTGCTCTTTGTAGAGCTTCATCATTTCTTCGTTTAGCTGCGTCCGGTTTTCCGCGCCCTTGTACTTCTGCTGCAGCTTCTTCATCTCGGGCCCGAGCGCCTGCATGGCCGCCATGTTCTTGGTGCTCTTGACCGTCAGCGGGGTGAGCAGCGCCATGATGAGGACGGTGAGCAGGGCGACGTCGATCGGGTAGTTGGGGATGGCCGAGTAGAAGAGGGCCAGCATCCACCCGACCGCGTCGAGCAGCGGTTGGAAGATCCGGCCGATGTCCTTGGTCAGCGACTGCACGGCGCCTCCTCACGGGGCCGGGAACGACCGGGCGGCGGGTCGAGGGGCACGGGGTCGACGCCGTGTCCGCCCCAGGGACGGCAACGCAGGAGGCGCCGGAGCGCCAGCCCGCCGCCCCGCACCGTACCGTGGGCCTCGAGGGCCCCGACGGCGTACTCGGAACAGGTCGGGAGGAACCGGCAGCCCGAGGGCCGTCCCGTCCGCACCAGCTGGTAGGCGCGGATGGCCGAGACCAGGCGGGCTGCCACCCATCGATTGGGCACCGGGCGCCCCTCGACGACGCCGTCTCCCTGCGACAAGACCCCGGCGTCCGGGGCGGTCGGCATCGCGCTCATCTGCTGCTCCGCGGCTCTGCTGCTCACGGCTCTGCTGCTCCCGGCTCTGCTGTCGGCCGGCTCGCCCGCCCCCGACCGATCGCCCGCCACCGCCAGATCGGCCACGTCCCCGGCGGCGCGTTCGAAGGCCCGCCCGAGCGCGGCCCGGAGCTCGCCCGGCCGGAGCTCGGCGGCCTCGGGACCGGCCCGTACCAGGTACGCCCCTGCCGGAAGCTGCGCCGCGAGGTCGGAGACGATGGCCCGGAGCCGGCGGCGCAAGCGGTTCCTCGCCACCGCGGTCCCCACGTTCCGTCCCACCGCGTAGGCCACCTGTGGTCCTGACCAGGGATTTCCCTCGAGATAGCTCACGGACAACGACCCGGTCCGGCCGCGGCGGGGACTGGTCCGCAGCTGCTCGAAGGTCCGGCGGGAACGCACAGGACCGACCTTCCGGCCTCCCGGTCGGGACCGGGCGGGTCGGGTGCTCACACCGACAGTCGATGGCGACCCTTGGCCCGGCGCGACCGGATGATGGCGCGTCCGGCTTTGCTCGACATGCGCTTGCGAAACCCGTGGGTCTTGGCCCGCTTGCGCACGTTCGGCTGATACGTGCGTTTCATCCATCCACTTCCTTCCTCGCCCTGGACCGGGAACTCGGGGTCGCCACGTGGGCAGGGGCCCGGGTCACAGGGATCGGGGCATTCCCTCACATGCTAGGCGCGAACGGTGCCCCGCTCTAGTCGGTGCGGCGACGCGCGGCACACGGGCACGGTGTACCGTTCCGACCGCAGCACGGGTCGGCACCGATGGCGCACTGGCCACCGGGCTCCCGTCGAAAAAGAACGCCGTAACCACCCGAAATCCTACTTCGCGCCCCGGACCGAGCTCCCCCGGGCCGGTGCGTCAACGACATCGCGATGGTCATCCACAACTGTGGACATCCTTGTGGATCGATTGAGCTTCGTAGGGGCGGAGGCCCACGTGAACGACACTGAAGGCCTGTGGATGTTGTGCTCCGAAGCGTTGCGTGAACAGGTCTCGGACGCCATCTGGCAGGCCTACCTGTCGGGGATCACCCCCGTCGCCGTCAAGGACCGGGAGATCGTGCTCGGGGTCCCGAACAGCCTCATCCGGGACCGGGTCGAGTCCCGGTTCCTCGGGCTCATCCAGGACACCGTGACCGGGACGGTGGGCCGGGACCTCGCCGTCCAGCTCGAAGTGGTGGCGCCGGTCCACGAGCGGGCGGAACCGGGGCACGAGCGGGCGGAAGACGGTGCTCCCGGACCGGCCGCCGGACGGAGCACCTCCCCGGCCGACGTCCTCACCGGCCCGACCGCCAGGGACCGCACCGGCTTCCCGTCTCTCGGCGACGCCCCGAGCCCCGACCGTGCTCGACCCCCGCTACACCTTCGACACCTTCGTCATCGCCTCCTCCAACCGCTTCGCCCATGCCGCCGCCCAGTCGGTGGCCGAGTCCCCCGCCCGGTCCTACAACCCGTTGTTCATCTACGGCGACGCCGGGCTCGGCAAGACCCACCTCCTCCATGCGATCGGCAACTACGTGCTCGAGAACTTCGGTGGCCAGCACGTGCGCTATGTCACCACCGAGACCTACATGAACGAGTTCGTCGACGCCATCCGGACCAATGCGACCACCGGGTTCAAGCGCCGCTACCGCGAGTGCGACGTGCTCCTCATCGACGACGTCCAGTTCATGGAACGCAAGGAGTCGCTCCAAGAGGAGTTCTTCCACACCTTCAACTCCCTCTACGGCGCCTCCAAGCAGATCGTCCTGACCTCGGACCGGCCGCCCAAGTCCATCGCCACCCTGGAGGACCGGTTGCGGAGCCGGTTCCTCTCGGGTCTCATCACCGTGGTCGAGCCGCCCGATCTCGAAACCCGGTTGGCCATCCTGCGGGCCAAGGCCGAGCACGACCACCTCGACGTCTCCGATCCGGTGCTCGAGTTCATCGCCACCCACGTGAAGGACAACATCCGCGAGCTCGAGGGCGCCCTCATCCGGGTGACCGCCTTTGCCAGCCTCAACCGGCAGCCGCTCAACCTCGACTTGGCCGAACAGGTCCTCTCCGACATCGTCTCGGCCGACCAGCCCCGGCGGATCACCCCCCAGGTCATCCTCGACGCCACGTCCCAGACCTTCGGGTTCACCGTCGAGGAGCTCTGCGGTCCCAACCGGCGGCGCCCCCTGGTGACCGCCCGGCAGGTCAGCATGTACGTCTTCCGCGAGCTGACCGACTTCAGCTACCCGGCCATCGGCCGCGAGTTCGGCGGGCGCGACCACTCGACGGTCATGCACGCCGTCGACAAGATCACCGCCATGATGAAGGAGCGCCAGCACATCTACAACCAGGTCACCGACCTCATCGTCCTCATCAAGAGCGGGGCATGAATGGACGACGGCACGCAGGGCCCCATGGACCTCCCGAGGACCGGAGACCCGAGGGCAAATCGGCCCGCTCCGAGCCCCGGGTTTCTATCCAGAGGTTGTGCACCATCTGTGGATATCCCCGGCCGGGGCTGGGGTCATGTTGTGCACGCCGACCCGGTTGTCCATACCTCGTAACCCTGCCCCGCCCCATGGACACCCGGCCTGACGAAACAGTGGACGAGCGGTTGACGGGGACAACGCTCCTGCGCTGGGACAACGCCCGTCGGTCCACAGACCACAGCCCTTATTACCACTACTACCCAATTCAAAGCATAGGAAACATGACAAGAAGGGAAGCGCCTCGGTGAAGTTTCGGTGTGAACGCGACTCGTTGGTGGACGTCCTGACCACCGCCGGCCGTGCGGTCAGCTCACGGACATCGACGTCGGTCGCCCTCGGCGGCCTCCGGCTCGAGACCACCGGCAACCACTTGAGCGTGGTGGGCACCGACCTGGATCTCACGGTGCACGTGTCGACCGAGGCCATCGGCATCCACGACGGCGTCTGCGTCGCGCCGGGCAAGCTCCTGGCCGACGTGGTGCGCTCCCTCGAGCCCGGGGCCGTGACCATCGACGCCGAGTCCGAGAAGGTGGAGATCGGCGCGGCCAGATCGCGCTTCAGCCTGCGCACCTTCCCTGTCGACGACTTCCCCTCGCTGCCGGAACCTCCCGCACCGGCGACCTCGCTGCCGGCGGGGGAGCTGGCCGGTGCGCTGCGCCAGGTGGTGCGGGCCGCCTCCAGCGACGATGCCCGTCCGTTGCTCACCGGGGTCCTCATCGCTCCCGAGGGGGACGGCGTGCGCCTGGTGGCGACGGACTCCTACCGCTTGGCCATGCGGGACATCGACGGGACCGACGCCTTGGCCGACACCAAGGAGATCCTCGTCCCGGCCCGGGCGCTCGCCGAGCTGCAACGCCTGTCGGTGCTGGGCCCGGGCGGAAAGGACGGGAGCGGCTCGGCCGGGGAGGACCCCGGCGCAGACGGCGGCACCAAACCCGCACGTCCGGGCGTGGGGCTGTCCATCGGCGACCACGAGGTGACCTTTGCCGCCGGCAACGTCAAGGTCAGCACCCGGCTGCTGGACGGGAGCTATCCGGACTACCGCCAGCTCATCCCGTCCGAGTACCCGAACCGCCTGCACGTCGCCAAGGACTCGCTCCTCGACGCCCTCCGGCGGGTCCGGCTCCTGGTGCGGGACAACACCACGCCGGTGCGGCTCTCGATGAGGCCCGGCGGGGTCGATCTCACGGTGGTCTCCCAGGAGGTGGGCGACGCCAGCGAGACCGTCGACGCCGACTTCGACGGCACCGAGCTGACCATCGCCTTCAACCCCACCTACCTCATCGACGGGGTCGAGGCGGTGGCCGGCGACGAGGTGCTGCTGGAGACGGTGGACGCCACCAAGCCGGCCACGGTGCGGGCCGCCGAGGAGGGGAATTTCCGGTACCTGTTGATGCCGGTGCGGGTCTCCTGACCCGTTGAGAGGATCCAAGGCGGCGTGAACCTGGTGTCGGTGACCATCGCGGACTTCCGGAACATCGAGGAGCTGACCTTCGAGCCCGATCCCGCCGGCACCACCGTGATCACCGGTCCGAACGGGGCGGGCAAGACCAGCGTGCTCGAGGCGATCGGGTACCTCGCCACGCTGCGGTCCTTCCGGGGCGCCCCCCGCGAGGCCCTGGTGCGCCGTGGGGCCGCCCGGTCGATCCTGCGGGCCGAGACCCGGGTGGACGACCGAACCCTCGGCATCGAGGCCGAGCTGGCCGCCGAGGGACCGTCGCGCACCTTCGTCAACCGCCAACGGGTACGGCGGCGGGACGACCTCCACCAGGCGCTCCAGGCGACGGTGTTCACCCCCGAGGCCATCCAGGTGGTCCGGGGCTCGCCGAACGACCGGCGGCGGTTCCTCGACGAGACCCTGGCGGTGGTGGATCCCAAAGCGGCCCGCCGGTGCGAGGACGTCGAGCGCATCCTCCGCCAGCGGGCGGCCCTCCTGCGGACCAGCCGGGGGCGACGTCCCGGGGCCGAGGTGGCGACCACGCTCGAGGTCTGGGACGCACGGCTCGACACCGCCGGCACCGCCCTCGCCGAGGCGCGCACCGCCCTGGTCTCCGACCTCGCGCCGTTGGCCGAGTCCCACTACGGGCGGCTCGCCGGCCGGCCCACCCGGGTGGGTCTCGACTACCGGCGCTCGTGGTCGGGTTCGTTGCTGGCCGCCCTGGCCGAGTCCCGTTCCCGGGACCTCGAGCGGGGCGCCACCACGGTCGGGCCCCACCGGGACGAGCTCGACCTGTCCCTCGACGGGTTGGCCGGCCGGGTCCACGCCTCCCAGGGCGAGCAGCGCACCCTGGCCCTGGCCCTCGAGCTCGCCGCCCACCAGCTGGCCACCGAGCGCCTGGGCACCGCGCCCGTCCTCCTGCTCGACGACGTGTTCTCCGAGCTCGACTCGTACCGGTCCGAGGCACTGCTCGACGGGCTGCCGCCCGGCCAGGCCCTGGTGACGGCGGCCTCGGCGCCGCCCGCCGTGCCCGCCGACAAGCTCTATGCCATGGAAGCGGGTGGGTGCGCCGAGGTGTCGGAGCGGGGAGGACGGGACCGGTGAGGACCCCGCGTGAGCGCGGCAGCGGTCCCCGCCCGCTCGATTCCTCCCTCGACGAGGTGTCGAGAAAGCTCGGGATCGGGGGATCCCGGGGAGTGGGCCGCCTGTTCGACCGCTGGGTGGCGATCGTCGGTCCCTCCATGGCCGACCACGTGCACCCCGTCCGCATGGACCCCACCCGCCTGGTGGTGAGCGTCGACCACCCTGCCTGGGCCACCCAGGTACGCCATTTCGGGTCGGCGCTGCTCGACCGGGTGGTCGAGGAGACCGGCATGCCACGGCCTGAGCGGGTGGAGGTCCGCATCCGTCGCTGACCGGGGCGGAACAGGCCCCGAACCGGCCGATGCGGGCCGGGAATGAGCCGTTCGGAGCGGTGCGCCGCGGTACACTGGAGCCCTTGGAATCGGTGCATCGCCACCGCCGGGCGGGCTCGTCCCGCCGGCGGCAGACCGGCTGCATCGCTTCCCGCTCAGGTCAATCGACGCTTGAAAGGGCGCGCCCGTGGCGCTGAAAACCGAGGCCGGCCGGCGGGGGGGAACCTCCGGCTACAACGCCGAGGACATCACCGTCCTCGAGGGTCTCGACCCGGTCCGCAAGCGCCCCGGGATGTACATCGGGTCGACCGGCCCGACCGGCCTGCACCATCTGGTCTGGGAGGTCGTCGACAACGCGGTGGACGAGGCCATGGCCGGCCACTGCACCCAGATCGACGTGACCGTCCTCGCCGACGGGGGGGTGCGGGTGGCCGACAACGGCCGGGGCATCCCGACCGGCCCGATGGCCAAGTACAAGGGTCGTTCCGCCGCCGAGGTGGTGCTCACCACCCTCCACGCCGGCGGGAAGTTCGGGGAGGGCGGCGGCTACAAGGTCTCGGGCGGCCTGCACGGGGTCGGGGTCTCGGTGGTCAACGCCCTGTCGACCCGGCTGGTGCTCGAGATCGACCGCGACGGCGACCACCACGTCATGGAGTTCGCCAACGGGGGCAAGCCCAAGGGAAAGCTGGCGGTGGACGGGCGCGCCCCCGGGGGCGCAGCGGCACCACGGTGAGCTTCTGGCCCGATCCCGACGTCTTCGAGGAGGTCGAGTTCCGGGCCCAGACCATCGTCGAGCGCCTGCAGGTGATGGCCTTCCTCAACAAGGGCCTCGAGATCCGCTTCACCGACGAGCGGCCCGAGGCGAAGGCGCCCCAGGTGTTCAAGTACAAGGACGGCATCGTCGACTACGTCCGGCACCTCAACGCCTCCAAGGAGGCCCTCTTCCGCAAGGTGGCGTCCTTCGACCAGCGCGAGGAGTCCATGGAGGTCGAGCTCGCCCTGCAGTGGAACACCGGCTTCTACGAGAGCATCTTCTCGTTCGCCAACGGCATCTCCACCATCGACGGCGGCATGCACGAGGAGGGCTTCAAGAAGGCCCTCACCAACGTGGCCAACAAGTACGCCCGGGCCAAGGGCGCCCTGAAGGACAAGGACGACAACCTGCTCGGGGAGGACATCCGCGAGGGGCTCACCGCCATCATCTCGGTCCGGCTGCAGGACCCCCAGTTCGAGGGCCAGACCAAGGCCAAGCTCGGGAACGTGCCGGTGCGGTCGCTGGTGGAGCGGGCCACCAACGAGAAGCTCACCAACTGGTTCGAGGAGAACCCCCGCGAGGCCGGCCAGGTCGTCCAGAAGGGACTGCTGGCCGCCCGGGCCCGGGTGGCGGCCCGTTCGGCCCGGGACCTGACCCGGCGCAAGTCGGCCCTCGACGGCGCCGGTCTGCCCGGCAAGCTGGTGGACTGCTCCTCGCGCGACCCGAGGGAGAGCGAGCTGTTCATCGTGGAGGGCAACTCGGCGGGGGGGTCGGCCAAAGACGCCCGCAACCCGCGCACCCAGGCCATCCTGCCCATCCGGGGCAAGATCCTCAACGTCGAGCGGGCCCGCATCGACAAGATGCTGAAGAACGCCGAGATCCAGGCGTTGATCTCGGCCATCGGTGCCGGGCTGGCCGAGGACTTCGACCCGGCGAAGGTCCGGTACCACAAGATCATCGTCCTCGCCGACGCCGACGTGGACGGGTCCCACATCCGCACCCTGCTGCTGACCTTCTTCTTCCGGCAGATGCGGCCGCTGGTGGAGGGCGGCTTCGTGTACGTGGCCCAGCCGCCCCTCTATTCGACCCTGGTGGGCAAGGAGAAGGTGTACCTGAAGGACGACCAGGCCAAAGAGGCGTTCCTCGTCGAGCACCCCAACCATGCCAAGGACTTCCAGCGCCTGAAGGGACTCGGCGAGATGGACTTCGCCGAGCTGCGCGACACCACCATGGACCCGGCCAGGCGCTCGCTGCTCCAGATCGCCGTGGAACAGGCCGTGGTGGCCGACGAGGTCTGCTCGGTCCTCATGGGCGAGGACGTCGACCTCCGGCGCCACTTCATCCAGACCAACGCCAAAGACGTCCGCTTCCTCGACTTCTGATGGGGAGGGTGCATGCCAGCCGGTGACGAGGACGGGACCGGTACCCGCCAGACCGACGAGGACCTCTCCGGCTTCATCGAGCCCATCGAGATCCAAGAGGAGATGGAGCGGTCGTTCCTCGAGTACTCGATGTCGGTCATCGTCTCGAGGGCGCTGCCCGACGTGCGCGACGGGCTGAAGCCCGTCCACCGCCGGATCCTCTACTCGATGTACGACCAGCGCCTGCTGCCCGACCGGCCCCACACCAAGTGCGCCAAGGTGGTCGGGGACGTGATGGGCTCGTACCACCCCCACGGGGACTCGGCCATCTACGAGGCGCTGGCCCGCATGGTCCAGGACTTCTCGATGCGCCATCCGCTCGTCGACGGGCACGGCAACTTCGGCGGCACCGGACCCGACGAGGGCCCGGCCGCCATGCGCTACACGGAGTGCCGGCTCGGCCCCCTCGCCCTCGAGCTGATGGCCGGGCTCGACCAGGAGACGGTCGACTTCGTCCCGAACTACGACGCCACCACCGAGGAGCCGGTGGTGCTGCCGTCGCGGTTCCCGAACATGCTGGTGAACGGGTCCCAGGGCATCGCGGTGGGCATGGCCACCAACATCCCGCCCCACAACCTGGGCGAGGTCATCGACGCCACCGTGCACCTGCTCGAGCACCCCGACGCCACCCCCGACGAGCTGATGGAGTTCGTGAAGGGGCCCGACTTCCCGACCGGCGCGCTCATCCTCGGGCGCCAGGGGATCCTCGACGCCCTGCGCACGGGACGGGGGTCGATCAAGCTCCGGGCCGTCGCCGAGGTGGAGGAGGGCCGGGCCGGCGAGACCCGCATCGTGGTCTCCGAGATGCCCTACCAGACGTCGATCGCCTCGGTGTCGAAGAAGATCGAGGACCTGGTGCGCTCGAGCGACCTCGACGGCATCGCCGAGGTACAGGACGATTCGGCCGGGGGCAAGACCCGGCTGGTCATCCGGCTCAAGCGCGACGCCAACGCCAACGTGGTGCTCAACAACCTGTTCAAGCAGACCCCGCTGCAGACCTCGTTCGGGGTGAACGCGGTGGCCCTGGTCGACGGCGTCCCCCGCACCCTCGACCTCGCCCAGATGCTCGGCTACTACGTCGACCACCAGGTCGACGTGGTGACCCGCCGGTCCCAGTTCCTCCTCGACAAGGCCCGGGCCCGGGCCCACGTGGTCGAGGGCCTCCTCCGGGCCATCGACATGCTGGACGAGGTGATCGCCGCCATCCGGGCCTCCGAGGACCGCCCGGCCGCGGCGGCGACCCTGCAGGCCGACCCGTTCGCCTTCTCCGAGGAGCAGGCCAACCACATCCTCGACATGACGCTCGCCCGGCTCACCCGGCTCGGCCGGACCAACCTCGAAGAGGAGCTGGCCAACCTCCGGACCGAGATCGCCGAGCTCGAGGAGATCCTGGCCGACCCGGCCAAGCTGCGCGGGGTGATCGCCACCGAGCTCGGCGAGGTGCGGGACAAGTTCGCCAACGAGCGCCGCACCCGGATCACCCACGACCCGGGCGACATGAACGTGGAGGACCTCGTCGACGACGAGGAGCTGGTGGTGACCATGAGCCGGGCCGGCTACGTGAAGGCGGTGTCGGCCGACGCCTTCCGGACCCAGGGCCGGGGGGGCCGCGGGGTGCAGGGGGCCAAGCTCAAGGAGGAGGACCTCATCGACGGGGTCGTGCACACCACCGCCCACGCCCACCTGCTCCTGTTCTCGAACCGGGGTCGGGTGTTCCGGCTGCGGGGGCTCGAGATCCCGATGAAGGAGCGGACGGCCCGGGGCACCGCCATCGTGAACCTGCTCCCACTGGCGCCGGGCGAGGTCATCCAGGCCATCGTCGGGACCCGCGACTTCTCGGCGGACAGCTACCTGGTGTTCAGCACCAAGCTCGGCCAGATCAAGAAGACCAGCTTCAGCGAGTACGACAAGTCCCGGCGGGAGGGGTTCATCGCCATCAACCTGCGCGACGGCGACGAGCTGGTCCGGGTGGTCGAGACCCACGGCGACGACGACCTCTTCCTGGTGACCGCGTCGGGCATGACCATCCGGTTCTCCGAAGCCGACGTCCGCCCCATGGGCCGTGACGCCGCCGGGGTGCGGGGGGTGCGCCTGAAGGCCGGCGACCAGGTGGTCTCCTGTGACGTGGCCCGGGACGAGGCCGACATCCTCCTCGTGACCGACGCCGGCTACGGGAAGCGGACCAAGGTGGAGCGGTTCAACCGCCAGGCCCGCGGCGGCCAGGGGGTCCGGGGCATCGGGCTGACCGCCTCCCGGGGTCGGGTGGTGGCCGCCTTCATGGCGGCGCTGGAGGACGAGATCCTGCTGGTGTCCACCTCGGGGGTGGTCATCCGCACCGCGGCGCGGGAGATCGCCTCCCAGGGACGCGGCGCCACCGGGGTGCGGGTCATGAACCTCGACGGTGGGGATGCCGTGGCGGCGGTGGCGCTGGTGTCCGGGGAGACCGACGGCGCCGCCTGAGGTGGGACCGACCGGCCGCGGGCGGGCCGGTCACCACGGCGAGCGCGGCGCGTCGCCGGCGTGTCTCAGCTCGACCACCGGCTTTTCGGGCACCGTCTCGGCCAGGAACCAGCGGAAGGCGACCGTGCCCCGGGCGTTGCCCGCCGTCGAGATGGCGTTCGGGTGCTCGAGCTGTCGTCTCGAGACCACGACGGTGACCGTCCCGTCGGCGTTCGGGACGGCGCTGCCCCCGTTGACCGAGGTGCGGGCGTCGCCGAGGGCGACCGTCGCCATGAACGGGTCCCAGGCCACCACGTTCCAGAAGCGGCAGGGCGGCGGGCGGTGGGTGACGACCAGGGCCTCGTCGGCCCCGAGGTCGTACCCGGCGAACGCGTAGCAGGCGTCGCGGGCCGACCAGCCGTAGTTGGCGTCGGGCACCTGGTACGGCTCGGCGAACTGGTTGGCCCCGACCGGTGCCTGGTGGCCGAGGGTGCCCGGGGCGTCGTGGCGGGGGGAGACGGCGAGCGGGACGACGGCGAAGAGGGTCCGGATCCAGGTGAGGGCGGTGCGGAGGGCGGTGGCGGTGTCGGCGTCGGACCGCTGGAGCGGGCCCGGGTCGGCCAGGGCCTCGATGTGCCAGTCGACTCGACGGCCGCTCGCCGGGTCACTCTGGTAGTCGCGGGTGAAGGCGACCGCGGCGTCGTCGCTCAGCTCGATGAAGGGCCCGTGGTACCCCGAGGGAGCCGTCGGCCCGATCAGGAACGAGAAGCGTCCCGATTCGTCGATCTCGAGATCGGTGTCGTTGACGATGCCGACGATCCGGTCGGACCAGGCGCCGGGGGAGGGCTCGTTGTAGACGGTGAGCGAGAAGTAGTCGCTGTCGCCCCGGGAGCCGCTGATCCGGTAGGTCCGGCCCGGTTCGATCGGAGTGAAGGAGTACCAGGCGTCGGTGTTGTCGCCGCCCCAGGCCCGGTCACGCCGGTAGGGGGTGTTGACGTCCAC
The DNA here is from genome assembly GCA_963764555.1 of uncultured Acidimicrobiales bacterium. Taxonomy (GTDB): domain Bacteria; phylum Actinomycetota; class Acidimicrobiia; order Acidimicrobiales; family RAAP-2; genus Bog-756. The sequence goes on along the minus strand of CAVXSW010000005.1, from coordinate 640,480 downwards.
GAAGATGGGCCGGAGCGGATCCCCGAAGAGGTAGGCGTCGAGGGCGACCCCGAGCGCGGTGAGCAGCGACCGGTAGCCGTTGGCCACGCTCTGTTCGTCCCGGACGGCCCGCGGCCCCTCGAGGAAGACGCTCTCGAGCTGGCGGAGGCCGTCGAGGAGCTCGTGGAAGGCAGCCGGGCTGTCGAAGCGAGGCTCGCCGGGCTCGTCGGCCACGGCCGGGATCGGCGGCGGTTCGGGCAACGCCGGCACCGTACCAGCAGGCGGGACCGGCTGGCGCCGCCGCGGGACCGGCTGGCACCGCCGCCGGACCCGGCACCGTACCGCCGCCACGGCGGAAGGGCCGGCGCCGCCCGTGCTCGGTACTGTGGGCCGGCCACCGGGATCACCGGGATCACCGAGACCATCGGGACCACCCGAGCCCCGGAGGCGCCCCTGGGCGCGGAGCCCTCGAGGCGGGGAGCCCTCGAAAGCGCGGAGCCCTCGAGGCCGGAGGTTGGAGCGAGCATGGGGGACCGGATCCACATCGACGACCTCTCCCGTCCCCGGTTCACGCCGGAGGTCGAGGCGATCCGTGACGCCATGGCGGCCATGGTCCCCGACTGCGATCTTTCGGCGGAGACCCTGCACCGGCAGGCGGCGACCGATACCGGATTGGAGGACTTCGGACCACGCGACTACGTGGAACGGTTGGAGGTGCTCCTCGGTGCGCTGCGAGATATCGACGGGCTCACCCCGGCCGGGCAGGTCGGGTACCACGCCCAGATCCTGCAGCTCCTGAAGAACCGCCTGCTCCTGGCGGACCTCCTCCGACGCCATCCCGAGCTGCCTGAGACGCCCCTGGCTCCACCCGTCGTCATCGCCGGCCTGCCCCGGTCGGGCACCACCCACCTCCACAACCTGTTGGCCGCGGACACGCGGCTGCGGACGCTGCCCTACTGGGAGAGTCTCGAGCCCTTCCCATTGCCGTCCGAAGCCGGCATCGAACCCGACCCGCGCCGGGCGCGGACCGACATGGCGGTGGCCTTCATGAACCAGGCCATGCCGCTCTTCCCCCTGATGCACGAGATGACGGCGGACCACGCCCACGAGGAGATCGCCCTCCTCGCCGTCGACTTCTCCACCATGTTCTTCGAGGTCCTCGGGCTCGTCCCCGACTGGGCCGCCTACTACCGTTCGCACGATCAGAGCTCCCACTACGAGTTCCTCGGACTGATGCTCCGGGCGTTGCAGTTCCTGCGCGGTGGGCGCCGCTGGCTGCTCAAGTCGCCCCAGCACCTCGAGCAGCTCCGGGTGCTCGCTGCGGTGTTTCCCGGTACCGCCGTCGTGGTGACCCACCGCGACCCGGCGCTGGTGGTCGTGTCCCTCGCCACCATGGAGGCCTACACGGCTCGCATGCACGCCGATCGGGTGGACGTGGCCCGGATCGGACGCTATTGGGCGGACCGTGTCGAGGTGTTGCTCTCGGCCTACGCCCGGGACCGGGACCGGCTGGCTCCCGAGCAGTGCATCGACGTTCGCTTCGACGAGTTCATGAATGACGAGCTCGGCACCGCGGCGCGGGTCTATGCCCACGCATCGGAGCCGTTCACGCCGGACGCTCGTACCGCCATCGGTGCCTACCTGACGAGCCATCGGCGCGGTCGACTCGGCTCCATCGACTACCGGGCAGAGGACGTCGGCCTCGATCTCGACGAGCTTTCGCAACGGTTCGCCTTCTACTCGGAGCAGTTCCTCGCCGATACGTAGGTACAGTCCTTGCCATGACTGAACCGGAGACCACGACTGCCGAGGCCCGCTTTCCCGAGAGCTTCCTCTGGGGCACGGCGACGGCGTCCCATCAGATCGAGGGCGGCAACGTGAACAACGACTGGTGGGAATGGGAGCACACACCGGATTCCGGATGCGCCGAGTCGAGCGGCGACGCGTGCGATTCGTACCACCGCTGGTCCGAGGACATCGAACTGGTGGCGGGCATGGGGCTGGGGGGCTACCGCTTCTCGCTGGAATGGAGTCGGATCGAGCCGGCCGAAGGGGAGTTCTCCCTTGCTGCGCTGGACCACTACCGCCGCATGTGCGCGGCATGCCGCGAGGTCGGCGTCCTTCCCGTGGTCACGTTCCACCACTTCACGACCCCGACCTGGCTGGCCCGGCGCGGCGGGTGGGAGGCCACGGACACCCCGGAGGTGTTCGCCCGGTTCGCCGCACGGGCCACCGCCCATCTCGGCGATCTGATCGGATGGGGGTGCACGATCAACGAGCTGAACCTGATCGGTGCGATGGGGTACGGCCTGGGCTCCTCGCCACCCGGAGTACAGGACTTCGTCCGCCACCTCGCCGTCAATGACGTGGTGGCCAGAGCGCATCGTCTGGCGGTCGAGGCCATCCGGTCGGGACCGGGCGACTTCCCGGTCGGGCTGACGCTGTCCATGGACGAGATGGTGGCCGACCCGGGCGGTGAGGCCGTCCTCGAGGCCGCCCAGGAAGTGCTCGAGGAGCGGTTCATGCGGGACACCGAGGGCGACGACTTCATCGGCGTCCAGTGCTATTCGCGCGTCCACTTCGGGCCGGAAGGCCAGGCTCCGAACGACCCGAACGTGCCGGTGACCCAAATGGGCTACGAGTACTGGCCGCAAGGCGTGGAACACTGCGCTCGGAGAGCCGCAGCCCTGACCGGCATCCCTGTCCTCCTCACCGAGAGCGGCCTCGCCACCGACCACGATGCCGAGCGGATCGCCTACATCGGCGAAGCCCTACGGGGCGTCCGGCGCGCCCTCGACGACGGGGTGGACATCCGCGGCTACTTCGTGTGGAGCCTGCTCGACAACTTCGAATGGGCCAGGGGGTTCACACCGAAATTCGGCCTGCACAGCGTCGACCCCACCACGTTCGCCCGCCAGGCCAAGCCCAGCGCCGCCTGGTTCGGAGCAGTCGCCCGGGCCAATGCCTTGCTGCCTCCTCCGAGCTGACCGCACGCCGAGCCAGGTGCACCGGCGAGACATCCGCTCGGCCGGCTCAGTCGTCGCCGACAGCGCCTTGGCACAGCTGTCACGGTCACTCCGAGCGGCCGAAGCGCCCGACGTCCGGCGGCGGCAAGGCCCGAGGGCGGTTCCTCGGAGAGAGCCGACCACGATGTCGCGCTGGACCCATGGTGTAGCGTCGTCGCGCCACGTGTCGGGGCTATAGCTCAGTCGGTTAGAGCGCAGCACTGATAATGCTGAGGTCGCTGGTTCGATTCCAGCTAGCCCCACCCTCTCCTGGTCAGGGCCCTGATGGCCGGGCACTCCGTCGATTGCCTCGTCAACCATCGCGCGCCGACTCGCGCTTCATGTCGATCGCCAGCGCCACCATCACCGTGGCATTAGCCGTGCGTAGCCTTTTGAACTGAAACCCCTCCGACCCACCTTCAGACACGCGGGCACCCAGACTCGACAACGCCTGTTCGCGTACTGCAGGGACTGCCCGTCCGGTGCGCAGAAGACGAGGGGTTCGCCTGCGGCAGGTCTACCGGATCAGGTGGGGCATCACGGCCACCGCCGTCGTCGGTCCGGCCACATCCGGCAAGCGGGAGTGTAGTTGGGCGGAAAATAACAGCTCAGGGTGGCGTCAAACCCTCGGCGGATCGGATCGTTCACGCGGTTCAGCCCCGGGCAAGGTGGATCAGCGACCGACGACGACGCGAGCCCCACCTCGATCCAGTCCTCTCGATAAATCGGGAGGTCGCAACCGCGATCACTGGCAATCCGGTCAACGTGATCGACGTCCACAGCGACGAACTGGATCGGGCGTCTGGTCCGAGGCCTGGTTGGCTGGAAGAAGCATCCGCACAGGGGATCGTGCTGGCGGGAAGACCCCTTCGTGAGCTCATGGTGACCCGCAGGATGACATGACAGAGTGCCTGACCGCCGATCCGGCTCTACTGTGAGTGCGCCCGCTGGCCGTCTCGTCGCCCTGTGTACAAGGCCTATCAGCAGGGCGACGAACACCTACCCCGGGGGTCGCAGTCCGTTGACTCGGGCATCGAGCGACGTCAGCAATACCTGCCACCACTCCGCCAGCCGCTGCTGGAACGCGTCCAACGGGAACCCGTGGCGAGCCGCGTGGTCCTGGGGGATCGCGTCCCAACCGAGGTGCTCGACGGTGAGGCGCGTGCCGCTTTCGACCGCGTCGAAGCGAACCGAGACCTCGGTCGACCGGCCAGCTGGGAACCCCGCCTGGCGCCATCCGAACACGAGCCGGTGCGGCGGATCCCAGACGGTCACGGCTCCGATCTCGAACCGCTCGCCGTCGGTGCCGATCTCCACCAGATGCTCGGGCGGGTCCGGCTCGAACGCCAGGCGCCCGCAGGTGCGATCGGTGAAGCGGAACAACCCGTTCGGGTGCCACCACTCGCCGATCTCCCCGGTGAACGCACTGAACGTCCGGGCCACGGGGGCGGCCACCCGCATCGCGACGAGCACCCGCGACCGGCTCACCCGTGCTCCAGGTGGTCCTTGAACGCCCTCAGCTGCTGCGTCCAGCCGGCCTCGGCCTCGGCGAGCCAGTCCTTCAGCGCATGCATGGAGGCAGACCGGAGGGAGTACACCCGCACCCGGGCATCGAAGGGTGGGTGCTCCTCTTCGACCAGCTCCGCACTGCGAAGCACGCGGAGATGCCGGCTCATGACCGGGGCCGAGACGCCAAGCGCTCCGGCGAGCTCGCCCGCCCGCCGCGGACGCTCCGCGAGCAGCTCGACCGACCGGCGCCGCACGGGATCGGCCAGCGCCGCAAGGGCACGATCGACCCCGTCCGGGTCGGGGAGCGCCGCCGACGGCGGGGTCACTGCCAGCTCGGAGCGTGAATGGGCGCGCCGATCGCGGCTTCGGCTTCGGCGCGGGTGACGTCGCGCACGTGCATGGCGAACGTCCAGTGGTGCCCCTCGGGATCGATGCACCGATAGGTCCGGTCTCCGTAGAACTGGTCCGCAGGCTCGATGACGATCCGTGCTCCAGCAGCACGAGCTCGTTCGCAATGAGCATCGATGTCACGGGGCACGGCGACGTGCACGTTCGACGAGTTCCGACCCTCGCTGGACGCCGGGCTGCGCATCCACTCGTTCCACTCGCCGCCGATCATCACCCGGCCGCGCCCGTCGTAGCCCATCTCGTAGTGGCACTGAGACGGGTCGTCGTCCGGACCCTCGATCGCCATGGTGAGCTCGAACCCGAAGGCTTCCGCCAGCCAGTCGAGCGCCGTCTTGGGGTCGCGGTAGGTGAGTGCCGGCACAAACGTTTGGTCATCCATGAGGAGCTCTCCCCTCTTCCCGAGACTAGTTGCCGAATAGTACAATAGTTCATGTAGACGTGAAATACAATCTCAGAAGCTCGAGCCGAGCCACCCGCCGGGCATCCGGCCGGCCCCGCCCGCTGCAAGCACGGCACCGTCGAGCTCCCGACGAGCAGTCCGGGCGCATCCCTGCGGCAGAGCTTCGACCGCGGCTACCCGGCCGTTCGGCGCCGACGGGGCGCCCCATCCACACGGGCACGGAGCCCACCTCGCCTGGAGAGCCAGCGTCTACCTGCAAGGTGGGGGATTTCCACCTGTGGCGGGGCACGAGGAGCGACGCAGGCTCGACCGATTGGAACGTGCCCGACGTCTCGACCATCTCCGTCCGAACCGACTGGTGGTCGGGACCAGCGACCGGCCCGCGGCCCGCTCCCGCCCGAGGGTTCTCGTCGGACCTTGCCCGGTTGGCCGAGGCCGCACCGCTGCCGACGGAGGCTCCCCGCCCCGCTAACCGGGCGTTTCGGTCAATGGACGGCGCGTCGGCGGAGCGCCCGCGGCTCGGATCGGCGGAGCTCGACGCCCGAGCCTTCGGACCGGATCTCATAGGTCGGTTGCGGCACGGAGGCCGGACCTCGTTCGACCGCACCCGAGCTCAGCTCGAAGCGGCTGCCGTGCCACGGGCAGACGACACAATTCCCGACCTTCTCGCCGTCGGAGAGGGGCCCTCCCCGGTGGCTGCAGCGGTCGGCCAGACCGCGCAATCCCTCGGGTGTGTCTGCCACGACGACACGGACTCCGTCGGCCACCACCTTGGCCAGTCCCCCGGGGCCGGGCGCGTCGCCCTGGGCCCGGGTCCAGTCATCGGGACCGCTCTCGAAGGCGTTCGTGTCGACGCCGACGCCCATCCCATAGGCCAGATGTCCTCCCAGCCAACCGCCGGCCGCCATCACTCCGCCTCCGAGCAACCCCCAGAGTCTTGCCGGATCCTCCGCCACGACGCCGCTTCCTCCAGGAGGTGGCGAAGCAGAGCAGGGCTGCGGTGTTGGTCGCGGCGTGGACCAGCCCCACGCGTGCCTCCGCCCGGTCGGTGTCGATCCAGTCCGACGCACCGGTGACCGCAGCCGGCAGGGCGGCGAGCACCCCGAGACCGGTGAGCCGCCGGGCGGCGTCCCGCCCGCCGGGCCCGACGAGATCGAGGATCAGCGCGCTTCCCCACAGGCCGATGGGAAGGTCCACCAGGACCGGATGAGCGGGGTGACCGAGCTCCCGGCCGCTGACCAGCGGGGGAGGACCGGGGTGGCGGAGCAGCGACCTGGCGGCGCGCCGGACGACGGCGACGGGAGCATCGAGCGCATCCACCCGTTCGAGCCGTTCGGCGACCGGGGCGGCCGAAGGGAGCCCTCGAAGCTTGGTGCCGATCATTGCGGCTCGGCGGCGGTCCGCGGCGATCGTCTCGCATCCGAGGTGAGTACCCACACCGGAACGGGCGCAACCCTCCCCGACCAGGTGCTGCTAGCGGTGTCCGGTCAACGGTGGGGCCCGAAGCACGGCGCGGCCCGGTCACGCAGCTCACCCGGCAAGTCGATCGATGAGCCATCGGGGCCTCGTCACCCGTGCTCCGAGCTGCTCGGCTCGCTGGCACAACGCCCGGTCCGCCGAGACCAGCGTCACCTGGCTCCGAGCGTCCCCTGCGACCGCAAGGAGGGTGTCGTCGCCGCTCCCGGAGGCATGCACGACGGTGACGCCGCCGGCCGTGCCGGCCTCGACCCCGGGACGGGCCGCCCCTTCGAGGACCACGACGACCGGCTCGACGAGCCGACCGGCCCCCACCGCGGCACGAACCTGTTCGACGAAGGCCCGCGCTGCCCCTGGTCGGTCCCGCCACCAGCCGTCCGGCCGGGATCCGATGACGTTCGCCGCATCGACCAGGAGCAGCTCACCGGTATCGGTCACCGCACCTACCGGCTTTCGGACCGGCCACGCTGTTCGGACCCCGTCCCGTCCCGGTCGGACCCGGTCCCGTGCCGGTCGGACCCGGTCCCGTCCTGCCCCGGCTCGGCGCCGCTCCGGTCTCGGTCGACGGCCGCCCGGCGTTCCGCCGCCGCCTCGTGGTCGCGCAAGATGGTCTCGGAGGCCTCGAGCGTGAGGCTCTCGGGACGGGGTCCTTCCCAATCGAGGTACCAGTGGCGGCTCAGGCTGGCCAGCCAGGACTCGCCGGCGGGTACCAGGCCGAAACGCGAGATCGTGCGCTGCCGGCCGACCAGGTCGGAATAGAGCAGTTCCACGGTGAACGGCTGGGCCGCAGCGATGGCGTCGGTGACTTCGGCGTGGACGGGGTTGTCGGGGTTGCGCAGCGCCCCTTGCCACATGCCGATGTCGCCGGCCGGGACGTAGAGGTCCCGGGCCTGCAGGCGGAAGTCCTCCAACGGCGCATGAGTGGGGGAGTCCCGCGACGAGCTGGCTCCGGGCCGGACGATCCACCCCTGGCAGACCGCGATGCCGCTGCCGAAATTCCGCAGGCTGATGGCCAGGTAGAGGGATCCCTCGATGAGCTCCACCGCCGCCCTGCCTCCTGCGGCGCTCACCCACCGCCCCTCGAGGAAATTGATCTTCTGCATCGGGTCCTCGAGGCGGGACGGGGCGAGAAGCGGCCGGCGCTGCTCCTGCAGCGCCACCTCGGCGAGGCGTGCCGAGCGGTTGGAGGATCGGACGGCGGCGAACGTGGCGATGGCGAGCACGAGCGTCCCGGCCGCGGTGGCCAGCGAGGAGACGGTCGCCCAGTCGACGGCACGGAGGGTCATCACCGGTCAGTCTTGCCGGGCACGGCCCGCTCGACGACCGGCGGCGCGATCTGCTCGACGGGCGCCCGGCGGGTTCACTCGGTGGGCACCATCGCCCGGGTCAGGAACGTCATCACCGACTCGAGCAACGGTTCGTCGACCGCCGCCGGGTCGACGAGGCGGAGGGTGCCGAGGCCGCGGAACAGCGCCTGCACGATCCGTGCATGGTGCTCGGCGGGCTCGACCGGGCTGATCGAGTGGCGGCGGTGCTGCGACTCGATGATGGCTGTGACCGCATCGATGTCGGCCCGCTGCAGGCGGGCGAGCTTTTCCCGCGCCTCGGGATTGCGGCGGGCGTAGAGGCAGAACTCGAGGTAGAGCGAACCCCAGAGATCGGTGGTCTCGGTGAACTGGGTGCCGAGGTAGCCGACGAAGTCGTACGCGTCGTTCTCCCCGGACTCGTCCGCCGCCTCGATGGCGACCTGGAGGGCCGCCATGTCCTCCTCGAAGCGCGCCTCGAGGACGGCGAGGAACAGCTCGTCCTTGCTCTCGAAGTTCGAATAGACGGCGCCCTTGGTGAACCCGGCGAGGGCGGCCACCTGGTCGAGGGAGGTCCCGTGGAAGCCCTGGGCGGCAAAGACCTCGGTGGCGGCACGGACCAGCTGGTCCCGCGTCTGCTGTCGCCGTCGTTCGGGGGTGAGGGGTCGGAGGGCCATTGACCTACCCATCAGTATATTGCATACTAATCAGTATGTCAGATGGTAGTGAGTATGGGCCTGGCCGGGGGAGCGCCATCCGGACCGAGGCGCTGGTCCGCCGCTACGGCGCCACGGCCGCCCTGGCCGGCATCGACCTCGAGGTCCGGGACGGCGAGGTCTACGGGTTCATCGGGCCGAACGGGGCGGGGAAGACCACCTTGGTCCGCGTCCTGTGCACGCTGGTCCGGCCGAGCGCCGGGCGCGCCGAGGTGGCGGGCCACGACGTCAGCACCCACCCGACCGAGGTGCGGGTGCGGATCGGTACCGCCCTGCAGGAGGCGGCGCTCGACGACCGCCAGACCGGACGCGAGCTCCTGACCCTGCAGGGCCGCCTCTACGGGCTCGGGCGCAAGGACGCCCGCCGACGTATCGCCGAGGTGCTCGACCTCGTCGCCATCGGGGACGCCATCGACCGCCGGATCGGCACGTACTCCGGTGGGATGAAGCGCCGGGTCGACCTGGCCGCCGCCTTGGTGCACGATCCCGACATCCTGTTCCTGGACGAGCCGACCACCGGGCTCGATCCCGACAGCCGCCACCGGGTCTGGGAGGAGGTGCGCCGGCTCAACGGCGAGCTCGGCAAGACCGTCTTCCTCACCACCCAGTACCTCGAGGAGGCCGACGCCCTCGCCGACCGGGTGGGCATCATCGCGGCGGGCCGCCTGGTGGCCGAGGGCACGCCGCGCTCCCTCAAGCGGACGGTCGGGCGCGACGTCATCGAGGCCGAGGTGGACGGGGCCGACGAGTCGATCGTCCGGCGGATCACCGGTGTCGACGGGGTGGACACCGCCGTGCGCGACCGCGAGCGGCTGGTGATCACCACGGCCGATGCCACCGCCGTTCTCAGCCCGGTCGCCGTGGAGCTCGGACGGGGCGGCACCCGGGTCCGCCAACTGGCCGTCCGGACGCCGACCCTCGACGACGTCTTCCGCCAGCTGACCCGGGAGAGCCCGGGCCGGTCACTGGCCGGGGCGGAGCGATGAGCGGCCGGGCCGGTGCGGGGTTCCTGCACGACGTCGGCACGGTGGCCGGCCGTGCGCTGCGTCAGGTCCCCCGCGAGCCGGCGTCGGTCATGGCGGCCGTGTTCGTGCCGGCCTTCTTCTACGCCACCAACCTGGGGGCGCTCGGGGTCGTCGAGCGCACGGCGGCCGGATACAGCTTCAAGGCCTTCCTCGTTCCCATGGCCATCGCGTTCGCCGTCACCGGGATGTCGAGGGCGCCCGTCCTCGTCACCGACATCCAGAGCGGCTACTTCGACCGGCTCACCATGACTCCCATCCGGCGCTCGGCCCTGCTTCTCGGGCTGATGGCGGCCGACGTAGCCGTGCTGGTGGCCCTGTGCCTGCCGGTGCTCGCCATCGGCTTCGGGGTCGGGGTCCGGTTCGTGACCGGGGTGTCGGGGGTGGTCGTGTTCGTCGTCATCTCGGCGCTGTGGGGGCTGGTCTTCACCGGCATCCCCTACGCCGTCGCCCTCTACTCGGGGAGCCCGGCGGCGGTCAGCGCCTGCTTCGTCCTCTTCTTCCCGCTGTTCTTCCTCAGCGACGCCATCGTGCCGAAGCAGTTCCTCACCGGGTGGTTCTCGACGATCGCCACCTACAACCCGATCACCTACCTGCTGAGCGCCCTGCGCGGGCTGATCGCCACCGGCTGGCAACCGGTGGTCCTCGGCGAGGGGCTGGCGGCACTGGCCGGCATCGGTGCGGTCAGCATGAGCCTGGCCTTTCTGGCTCTCCGGAGCCGTCTGAACCGGGGGCGGTGACCCACCGGGGGTGCACCGCACGGCCCCCGTCGGGCGGATCAGCCGGGCGCGCTCCGCTCGACGGCCGCCGCCGACCGGAGGACGTTCTGGGCGACGAAGGAGGGCTCGCCGCCGGCGCGTCGTTCGAGGAGGTCGGCTTTCCGTCGGCGCACCCCGTCCGCCGACCCGTCGCCGAGGAGGACGAAGTCCAGCAGGTGGAGGGCCCGCTGGATCTGGGCGACGTCGTCCGAGGCGGCGAGCTCGTCGACCCGGGCGAGGATCGGACCGGTGCCGCCGGCCAGCGCCACCACCTCGGCCGCCACCTCGGCCTCGGGTGACGGGAAGAGCATCGACGGGTTGCCGTCGTACCACCCCTTGTAACGACGCAGGAGGTCGCGCACGATGAAGCTCGTGCAGCCGTAGAGCGGGCGGAGGTACCGGCTCTCGTCGAGGTCTCGAGGCAGGCGCACCTCGTGCAGGATCTGGTCGCCCCACTGGCCCGCGTTGAGGCGACGGACGACCTCGTCGTCGAGCCACCGGCAGGCGGCCGCCGTGGTGGTGAGCATCTCGACCGCGTCGGCGGTGAAGACGCCGCCGTGGCCGCTGACGATCGCCTCCGGATCGAGCGACGCCATCTCCTCGAGGACCTCGGCCCATTCGAGGACGTAGCGCTGCACCCGGAAGGGCGTCCCGGCATTGGGGATGGACGAGACGATGAAGTCCCCCCCGACGACCACCCGCCGTTCGGGGATCCAGACCCACATGTGGTCGTCGGTCTCCCCGAGCCCGTGGCGGCAGGTGAGCGTCAACCCACCGAGGTCGATCGAGAGCCGGTCCTCGAACGAGAGGGTCGGCGGGACGTAGCGCGCCTTGCGCACCGTGTCGCCGCCGCCGGGCCCCCACGCCGCGAATTGCATGTCGTAGGTCACCGCCAGATGGTCGGCGGTCCGCCGGTAGCGCTCGAAGCGCCGGGCCACGTTGACGTGACCGACCACGACCGGCTCGGGGTGCCCGCGCCGGCGGGCTTCGTCGATGAGCGCCGGCGTGCCGAAGGCGTGGTCGAAGTGGCCATGGGTGTAGAGGACGTGGGTGATCGGGTCGTCGGTCAGGGTGCGGACGGCGTCGACGACCCGCGGCCCGTTGACGTACAGCCCGGGGTCGACGACCGCGACCCCCGAACCCCCGAGCACGATGGTCGTGTTGCCGAACCCCGGCAGCAACCACACCCCGGCAGCCACTTCCTGGGGATCGCCGACGAGAAAGGCCGGGATGGCGACGCCGCCGGTCTCTTCGGGCACCCGGCGATGCTACCGGCGTTTGCCGGATGCACCCGGGGGTAGGGAGGGGCCATGCCTGACCTCGGGGACATCGAACAAGAAGCCAGATCTCACAGCACGGAGGTCGACGAGGGCATCGACAAGGCGGAGCAGCTCGCCGACAAGGAAGCTGGCGGCCGGGATCGGGGCCTCGTCGACAAGTCCGCCGGAGAGGCGGAGAAGGCCGTCGGGGGAGATCAGCAGCAGCCACAGCAGTCGCAGCAGCAGTCGCAGCCGGGCTCGTCCTAGCGGCTGCCCGCCCGCTGCTGCCCGCCGCCCGGGCTGCGATGGGTGCCGCCCCTCCCACCACAGGGTCGGCGGGCGGGGCTTCCGACGGGCGCCGTCCCGAACGGCCCCGACGGCCCGCCCCGGAGAAGGTCCGCCGATCGGTGGCCGAGGCGCTCGGCCGGCCGGGCCTGGCCGCCCGGGCCGTGGTCTACCTGGTGCTCGCCGTCCTCACCTTCGACATCGCCTTCGACCGCTCGTCCCCGACACGGGCCACCGGCGGAGGCGCCCTGGCCGACGTGGTCCGCCAGCCCGGGGGCCGGGCCCTGCTCACCCTCCTCTCGCTCGGCCTCCTCTGCTATGCGTCGTGGCGGGTCATGCAGGCGGTCGGCCGCGACGCCTCGGGAGGCACCTCGGGCTGGAAGCGCCTCGGCTGGGCGGCGATCGCTCTGGTCTATGTCGGCCTCTTGTACCAGGCCGTCCACATCCTCCTCGGACGACCGGGCTCGGGCGGGCCGTCCAACCACCCCGTTTCCGCCGCCGCCCGTGTCCTCGCCTGGTCGGGCGGCCCGCTGTGGCTGGGCCTCGCCGGCGCCGCCATGGTGGTCGGCGGGGCGGTGCTCGGCGTGTGGGGAGTGGCCCGGGACCACCGCGAGGAGCTGACCGCCCATCGGCCCGACCGGAGGGTGGCGTCGGGAGCCAGGCTGTTGGGGGCGTTCGGCAACGTCACCCGGGGAGCCCTGGTCGTGGCCATCGGCATCTACCTCCTCCTCGCCGCCACGACCGACGATCCGCTCCACGTCCGGAGCCTCGACACCGTGCTGCTCACGACGGCGCACCAGCCGGCCGGCCCGGTCTGGCTGGGCCTGGCGGCCACGGGCCTCGTCGCCTACGCGGCGTTCTCGGCCGTGGAGGCTCGCCATCGGCGGCTCTGACCGATCCGTGCGGGGTCCGCGCCACCCGACGGCCGGCGGACCGGCTCCGGCCCGGCGGCCGGCGCCAGGGACAGGCGCCAGGGCCAGGCGCCAGGGCCAGGCGATTCGACCGGAGGCCATCCCTGCGGGCCCGGGCTACGTAGTACCGGGTGCCGGGGGAGGTCCCGGCGACCGAGGAACCCGGCAAGGCGAGGAACCCGGCCAAGGCGAGGAACCCGGCAAGGAACGAGGAATCCCGGTGAGGAATACTGAACGCGGGGCGGATCGGAGGATCGGATGAGACGACGAGCCATCATGCTCGGACTGGGAGTGCTGGCGGTGGTGGCGGCGGCGTGCAGCAGCTCGACCCCCTCCAGCAAGCCCGGGACGACCTCGGGCTCGGGAGGTCGGGTCACCACGACCACCACCGCCCCCACCACGTCGCCGAGCTCGGGACCGACCACCACCGGCCGTTCGTCGCCGTCGTCCTCCAGCACGACCCTCTGCACGATCCCCCAGAACAACGGCGGTGACCACGATGCCGACAACAACGGCGGCCCCGACGACGGCGACGGCTGCGACCGGTGATGCGCACGGGGACGGGCCGGACATGAACCGAGCGTCGGTGCTGGCGCCGGCCGGCCACGGGTGGGACCGGGAGGCGATCGGGGCCTTGTTGGTGAGCCGGGTCCCGTCCTCGGGCGTGCGGTGGAGGCGGGTGGCGACCACGGCCGCCGTCGTGGTCGGGGCGGCGGCGATCGCGCTGTCCTCCGCCATCCACCTCCACCTCTGGCTCGCCGGCTACCGCCACATCCACGACATCGGGCCGCTCTTCCTCCTCCAGACCGTCGTGGGATTCGTGCTCGCCACGGCGCTCGCCGTCTGGCGCGTCCTCGTCCTGATGGTGGGCGGGGCGCTGTTCATGGCGGCCAGCATCGGGGCACTGGCGCTGAGCGCGACCGTGGGCTTCCTCGGGCTGCACGACGACCTCGGTGTCCCCTGGGCCACCCCCTCCCTGGTCGTGGAGCTCGTCGGGCTGGTGGTGCTCGTCGCCGCCAGCGCCGTGGTGGTGGCGAGGCGCTGACCCCCCGGGCCGTCATCGGCGGGCTGGTCGCCGCCGCCCTGCTGTCCGCGTGCACCTCGGCCAGCCCGGGCCCGTCGGCCAGCCCGGGCCCGGCGGACGCCTCGGGGCTGCCGGTCCACCGGCCCGTCCTGGAGTCGGATCTCGGTCGCCTGCCCGGGGCCCACCTCTACTACCCGGGATCGAAAGTGGTGTCCGACGTCGGGGCGAACCAGACCCCGACCGAGCCCGGGGAGGAGCCGAACCCCGCCTACACCGGGGCGGTGCTCACCGTGGCGACCACCCCCGCCCGCCTCTACGGCTGGTACGCCCACGAGCTCGGGGCACACGGCTATGCGCCGGCCGCCGACTACCGTCCGGCCAGCCAGGTGTCGGGCCGGGCCTGGCAGCGGCACCGCCGGCTGCAGGTGCAGGTCGGGATCTTCGACTCCGAGGCCCGGCGCGCCGACCGGGGCATCGCCGCCGCCCCGGCCGGAACCCTCGTCTACGAAGCGGTGATCGTCGGCTATCCCCCGGGGCTGCCGAAGGCCTGAGATCGGACCCTCCCGATCCCGCACCGGTCTCGCTGATCCACGCCATCCCGCCGGCCGAGGGCTCCGTAGAACTGGTACCTGCCGAGTGCTGGCCCCACCCGAAACGGACTGTTCCCGGGGGCCGGGGCTCGGCGGGGTCCCGAGGCCGGCCGGACGGGACGAGGTGGGGGTTCGGGGCGCCTCCCGGTCCTCCCGGAGCCGGGTCCGGCGGCGGGGACGAAGTCCCAGTTCAGGACCGTTCCGCGGGCCCGCCGGGCGGGCCGGCGCGGTACCCGACGCCAGCCGGGGCGGGGCCGGTTCAAGCTGGTGTCGGAGTCGGTCGATCCCTTGACATGTCGTTCGACCGCCTGCGGGGCCGGCTGGCGGGCGGGACGACCGGCGCCCACTTCGTGGCCGTGCTGGTGATGCCCCCGCTCGCCATCGTGGCCATCGTGGTGCTGCGCCAGCTCCACCTCGTCGCCCAGACGCCGCTGTGGGTCGTCCCCGTGATCCTCGGCGTCGGCCAGGTGGTCACGACGACCACCGGCATCTGGTGGAACCGGCATCGCACCCGCGCCCTGCTCCACCTGTGGGTCGCTTCCCAGGCCGTCGTGGTGACGGCGACCATCTACGCCACCGGCTGGGGTCCGGCGCTCGCCATCGGGCTGGTGCTGATCGGCCAGGAGGCCCTGGTGGCGGCAGGCACCTCCTCGGAGGGGGTCATCGTGTGCTGGGCGCTGGCCTGCCTGGCCGCCGGCGAGGGCCTCATCGCCCTCCACTGGGCCCCCTCCCTCATCCCCCTGCCCCAGGTGCACGGGCTGGCCGTGCTCATGGCCATCGGGATCGTCTTCTCCTACCGTTCCCTCCGAGCCGCCCTCATCGACCGGGAGCAGGCCGCCGCCCTGACCGAAAGCCGCGAGCGGCGCTTCCGGGCCCTCGTCCAGAGCTCCTCGGACCTGGTGTTCGTGGTCGATCCCGAGGGGGTCCTGACCTACGCCAGCCCGTCGTGCGAGCAGGTGCTCGGCTACCAGCCCGAAGGGCTCCTCGGCCCGGACCCGGGGGCGCTCATCCACCCCGACGACGTCGGCGGTCTCCGGGCCGGCCTGGGCGCGGTCGAGGGGCACCCCGGCCGGCGCACCGGGTTCGAGATCCGGGTCCGCCACCGCGACGGCTCGTGGCGCTGGCTGGAGGGGCTCGCCACCAACCTGCTCGAGGACCCCGTCGTCGGGGGCCTGGTCATCAATGCGCGCGACGCCACCGAGCGGCGTGAGCGCCAGGAGCGCCAGGCGGCCATCTCGGATCTCGGGCGGGAGACACTGCGGGCGACCACCCTCGACGAGGCGACCCGGTCGGCGGTGGCCGTCATCGAGCGCCTGCTCGAGTGCCGCTCGTGCCAGGTCGTCAACAACCTGGTCCGCTCGGACCTCGGCGAGCCACAGCGCCGGAGCACCGACCCCCCGACCCCCCCGAGGCGGGAGGGGACCGTCCTCGACGAGCCCGGACCCCCCGACCTCCGGGTGCCCATCGGCGACCCGGACCAGCCGATCGCCTTCATCGACCTCTACCGCGGTGCCCCGCTCACGCCCGGGGGACGAGCAGCTCGTCGAGATCGTGGCCGGGATCCTCCTGTCGGCGGCGGTGCGCTTCGGCGCCGAGGACGCCATCCGCCACCAGGCCATGCACGACCCGCTCACCGGGCTCCCCAACCGGGCGCTGTTCAACGACCGGCTGGAACACGCGCTGCGCCGCCGGTCCCAGTCGGCCGGGTTCGTGGCGGTCATGATCGTCGACCTCGACAGCTTCAAGGTGGTCAACGACAGCCTCGGCCACCTGGTCGGGGACCAGCTGCTGATGGCGGTGGCCAAGCGCTTCACCGGCTCCCTCCGGGGCTTCGACACCGTCGCCCGGCTGGGCGGTGACGAATTCGCCATCCTGTTCGACGACCTCGAGGCGGCGGACCAGGCGGGCCGGGTCGCCCAGCGGGTGCTCGACTCGCTGGTCGGCCCGCTGGCCCTGCCCGACCGCGAGGTGGTCATCGGCGCCAGTGTCGGGATCGCCCTCACCGACCGGACCGACACCCGCACCGACCGGCTGCTGGCCGACGCCGACGCTGCCATGTACCGGGCCAAGCGCGAGGGCAAGGGCTGCTACCGGGTGTTCGAGTCGGCCATGCACACCGCCTCGGTGGAGCGGATGACGCTCGAGCAGGAATTGCGGACCGCCATCCGCGAGGGTGCCCTCAGCGTGCACTACCAGCCCATCGTCGACACGGTGAGCCGCCGCACGACGTCGTTCGAGGCCCTGGCCCGCTGGCAGCACCCGTCCCGGGGCTACGTCCCGCCCGACAAGTTCATCCCTCTCGCCGAAGAGTCGGGGCTCATCCTCGAACTCGGCTGGTCCGTCCTGCTCGAAGCGTGCCGGCAGGCCCGGCGGTGGCGGTCGTGGACCCCCGGGATCGACCACCGCGTGTCGGTCAACGCCTCGCGGCTCCAGCTGGCCGACCCGCGGTTCGCCGACCAGGTCGCCGAGGCGCTGGCCCGGGCCGGGCTGCCGGCGACGTCCCTCGTGATCGAGGTGACCGAGTCGGTGCTGGCCTTCGAGTCGGGACGGGTCATCGCCAGCTTGGACAAGCTGCGGCGCGCCGGGGTCCGTGTCGCCATCGACGACTTCGGCACGGGCTACTCGTCGTTCGCCGCCCTGGCCGAGCTCCCGATCGACATCCTCAAGATCGACAAGCGGTTCGTGGACAACCTGGTCCGCGACGAACAGGGCCGCGGGTTCGTCAATGCCATCATGCAGCTCGCCCACACCCTCAACCTCGAGACGACGGCCGAGGGGGTCGAGCAGCCCGAGCAGTACGCGGCGCTGGCCGCCCTCGGGTGCACCAGCATCCAGGGCTACCTGTTCTCGCGGCCGATCACCGCCGACCAGGTCCGGGACTACCTGGCCGAGGAGGGGCGGGCGACCGGGCCCCCGAGCCCGCGGCGGCGCCCGGCCGGGGTCCGTGCCCGCTAGGCCCGCGCGGTAGCCCAGTCGGCCGGGGTCCGTGCCCGTTAGGCCCCGCACCGGTAGTCCAGTCGGCCGGGCGCTGACCGCGACCGCCCGGCCCCCCTCAGCCGCTTCGGGCGGGAAGGAGCTCGATGAGCTGCCCGTCGGGATCGCGGATGCACACCGCGGTCCCGAGGTCGGTGTCCTCCAGCACCGTCCCCCCGTAGTCGGCCACCCGGGCGAGCACCGCCGGGATGTCGGGCACGCCGACCGACAGGTGGGTGAGGCCGGGCTCGGTCACCGGCCGCTCCCGGGCCGGTGGGTTGGCCGGGCGGTCGAAGTGCAGGAGCTCGAGGACGAACCCGTCGAGGCGCAGGTAGGCGGCGGTGAGGTTGACCGGGGGGTCGATGCGCAGCAGGCGGGCGGTGGGCTCGTCGGGCGGCGACAGCTGGCGCTCGTAGCGGAAGCCGAGGAGCTCTTCGTAGAAGCGGCGGCTGCGTCCGAGGTCGGCGACGGCGAGGCCGATCCAGTTGAAGGCGGGAATGGGGGCGGTCACCAGGGGTGGCCGAAACGGTCGCGATGGGCGCGCTCGGCGAGGGGCAGCCGCCGGGGTGGCCCGAGCGGTCGGCCCGGCCAGCCGATCGGCACCACGGCCAGAGGGCGCACGCTCGGGGGAAGGTCGAGCAGCTGGCGGAGCTGGTCGCCGTGGAGTGTGGCGAGGGTGGTCATCGCCGACCCGAGCCCGAGGGCGCCGGCCGACAGCAGCAGGTTCTGCACGGCGGGGTAGACCGAGGAGGGGAGCGTCGACTCCAATCCGACGTCCGCATCTCCGCCGACGACGACGATGACCGGCGCCGAGCCGATCCCCTCCTCGGCACCGCGGTCGACGTCCCGGAACAGCGTTTCGGGAAGGCGCTTTTCGGAGTGGGCCCGGCCCGCTTCGCGCCAGGCTCGCCGGGTCAGGTCGGCGATGCGGGCGCGCCGCTCCGGGTCGCGGACGACCACGAACACCCATGGCTGGAGGTTCTCGGCGCTCGGCGCATGAGTGGCGGCCTCCAGGCAGCGCTCGACGAGCTCGTCGTCCACCGGCTCGTCGCGGAACTGGCGACAGGCGCGCTGGGAGAGCACCACGTCGAAGAAGGACGCCGCGCCGCTCGCCGTACCGGTGCCGCTCGCCGTGCCGGGGCCGGCCGCCGTGCCGGTGCCGCTCGCCGTGCCGGTGCCGGCCATGTGCGGTCTGGTGTCTTCCATGTGCGGTCTGGTGTCGGCCATGTGCGGCGCCATCATGCCACCGGTCAGCGCCACCGGCTCCGGGTCGCCCGATGGCGCCGGGGCCTCCCCATCCGGTGCTGGGTACAGTGGCCCATGGTCATCGACCTCTGGGTCAACGCCCTCTCCAAGGAGGCGGCCGAGGCCTTCCTCGGGCAACCGGGGTTCGATGCCATCGAGGGGTTCTTCGGGAGCGACGTGCGTGGCGGGCTGACCACCGACGGGCTCCTCGGAGAGCTGGACCGGCTGGGTGTGGACCGGGCCGTGCTGACCGCCGGCCTGTCCCGGGTGGAGCCCGACACGCTGGCTTTCGTCGCCGACCACCGCGACCGCCTCTACCTGGCGGCGACGGTGGACCGGCCGGACCGGCCGACCCGGCAGGCCGCAGCCGTCCGGGCCCGGGCGGGGGAGGGCACCGTGGACCTGGTGCGGGTCACCCCGCTCGTCCACCAGTACCCCCTCAACCACCGCCTCTACTACCCGGTGTACGCCACCTGCGAGGAGCTCGGCATCCCGGTGTCGATCAACGTGGGCATCCCCGGTCCGCGGGTTCGGTCGGGGTGCCAGGACCCGGTGCTGCTCGAGGACGTTCTCATCGACTTCCCCGGGCTGGTCGTCATCGGCGCCCACATGGGCCACCCCTACGAGCAGCTGCTCATCGAGTACCTGCTCAAGTGGCCCAACCTCTACGTCTCCAATTCGGCATACCTGGCCAGGTACATGGACCCGGCACTGGTCACCTTCATGGGGTCGCGACGCGGCCGAGGCCGGGTGCTGTTCGCCTCGGACCATCCCTTCCTGCCCCTGGAACGGGCGCTCGAGGCGGCGCGCGGGTTGCCGCTCGGCGCGGACGCGATGAACGAGTTCCTCGGAAGGGCGGCGGCGCGTCTGCTCGACCGACCACGCCGTGGTTGACCTGCAGACCGATCAGCTCCGACTGATGGCCGGTGCTCATGCCGGGGAGATCGCCTACCGCAACCTCGGTGACGGCTCGTCGATCACCTTCGGCGCCTGGGAGCGCGAGTCGAACCGGCTGGCCCACGGGCTCCTCCGGCGGGGCGTGGGCAAAGGCGACCTGGTCGCCCTGTACCTCGAGGCCGGGCACATCATCGACTTCATCGTGGCCTACAGCGCCCTCCACAAGATCGGGGCGGTGGCGGTGCCGATGAACAACCGGCTGTCACCGCCCGAGGCCCGGGGCATCCTCCAGCACGCCGAGGTCCGTGTCGTGGTGGCGAGCGGTTCCCAGGTGGGCGCGGTCGTCCCGCTCCTCGGTTCCCTCGGGTCGCTGGAGCTGGTGGCCGTCGTCGACGGGGGGGCGACCGACGGAGCGGCTGCCGGGGCCGACGGGGGGGCGACCGACGGAGCGGCTGCCGGGGCCGACGGGGGGATGGCCGACGGGGCGGCCCGGGGAATGGCCCCCGGAGCGGGTGGGGGCATGGTCGTGGCCCTCGAGGAGGTCAAGGACAGCGACCCGTCACCCGTGCAGGCGCCGCTCGGTGCCGAAGACCTGGCCGACGTGATGTACACCTCGGGGACCACCGGCCGCCCGAAGGGCGTGGCCGTCCGGCACGGCAACATCGCCCTCCTGCCGACCACGCCGCCCCGATGGAGCGGCGCCGGATGGCTGACCGCCACCCCGGTGTTCACCCTGGCCGGTCTCGGCTTCGTCTACAACCCGATGAAGGGCGGCATGACCGTCCTCTACCTGCCCAAGTTCGACGCCGGCACCTGGCTCGAGGTCGTCGAGCGGGAGCGGCCGGTCATCGCCTTCGTGGTGCCGGCCATGGCCCAGCTGATCACCCATCACCCGGCTTTCCCGACCGCCGATCTGTCGAGCCTCGAGCGGGTGGTGCTCGGGAGCGCGCCGCTCTCGCCCCACACCCTGGGGCTGCTCCAGCAGGGCGTTCCCGGTGCCGCCGTGCTCAACAGCTACGGCATGACCGAGGGCGGGCACGCCACCTTCTCGATGGATCCCGAAGGGGCCCGCACCCACCCCGGTGCGGTGGGGAAGCCGAGACCGTCGGTCGAGGTCAAGGTGGTGGACGACGCGGGTTCCGAGTGCCCGATCGGCGGGGTCGGGGAGGTCGTCACCCGCTACCAGGGCCGTCACCGCGAGTACTACAGGGACCCCGAGGCGACCGCTCGGATGTGGGCGGGCGGCTGGCTGCACACCGGCGACCTCGGCTACCTCGACGGGGACGGCTACCTCTACATCGTCGGCCGCAAGAAGGAGATGATCGTGCGCGGTGGGATGAACGTCTATGCGGACGACGTCGAAGCCGCCCTCCACGCGCATCCCGACGTCCTCGAGGCGGCGGTGATCGGGGTCCCCCACGACGTGCTGGGCGAGGACGTGGCTGCATTCGTGGTCCGGTCGCCCACGTCGGCGCTGTCCGCCGACGAGCTCTGCCGCTTCGCCGGGGAGCGGCTGGCCGACTACAAGGTGCCCCGGCGGATCACCTTCCTCGACGAGCTGCCGAGGAACGCCGGCGGCAAGGTGCTGAAGTCGGAGCTCGCCGCCATGGCCCCGGCCCGCCGGGCCGGCTGACGAGAGGACGGGAAATGCAGGACCACCGGTTCGACTTCGTGGTGGACGGGTCCCCCGAGGAGGTCTGGGACGTCATCTGGGGGCGGACCCGGGCCGGGGTCGACACCGATCGCTACAAGATCGAGATCTACCACCAGGGCGACGAGGACGGGAACGGTCTCGTCCGGCATTGCGTGTTCCCCGTTCCGAAGTACCTGCTGTCCCGGGGCCGGGCCCAGTCCTGGGAGTGGATCACCGAATCGAAGCGCCCGGTGTCGTGGCGGTACGACGCCATCGGCAAGCCCCTGTGGTCCCGGGCCTCGGGGTGGACCCGGCTCGAGGACCTGGGCGGCGGGCGGACCCGGGTCCATTTCCGCGAGACCTACGAGGTGTTCAACCCGGTGATGCGGGTCCTGCTGGAGCGACGGGTCCACCACTTCATCTCGAAGGACAACGACAAGCTCATCGAGGCCTCCATCGCCAGGTCCTTGCGCAAGCGGCGCGAGCAGGAAGGGAACGTCGCCTGACCGACCGGTCGGAGCAGTCCCTCCGGAACAGTCCCCCCGGAGCAGTCCCGAGGCGGTCCGCACACCCGGCCGCTGCCGACCCTCGGGTGCCGTCGACGCTGACCCTATCGAGCGCGGTGGCCGAGCCGCTCCCAGTCCCAACGCACCACCGACTCGAACGGGGCGGCGAGCAGCAGCCGGACCGGCTCGTCAGCCACCAGGCGGTCCAGCATCGGGGCGAGCCGTCCGGCGACCGCCGGCGGCTCGCCGTCGAGATAGCAGACGGTCATCCGGTAGTCGCCCTCGGTGAAGGAAGGGCGGCGGATGGCCGGTGTGGTGGCGAAGCTCCACGCCCCGGCGACACCCGGCACCGAGACGAGACCCGGTAGCAGCTCGGTGTGGCGGCGGACGAGGTAGGCGTCTTGGGCGGCGCGATCGGCCGGATCGACCGCTTCTTCGACGATCAGGTAGACCCCCCGGTGGGGTCGGAACGGCACGACCTCGGCCGAGACCAGCACCCGCGGCGCGGCGTGGGCCTCGAGCAACCGAAGGGCGCCGGCGTAGCGCGACGGCATCCGGTGCGGGAACCGTCCGAGCTCGGCCAGGTGGCGACCGAGGGTGAGGAACTCGTCGATCGTCTCGTCGACCGGGTTCCCCATCAGGTAGCACACGGCGTGCTCGACGGACGCCCAGTCGCCCGACTCGGCCGCCCGGGCCGCCCGGCACTCCGGGGTCGAGCCCCACCGCTGGCCGGCGACGAGCCCGGGCAGCTGGTACTGCTCGGGCATGTGGTCGAGCGCGTGCCACTCGAGGTAG
This sequence comes from uncultured Acidimicrobiales bacterium, assembly GCA_963764555.1. Classification (GTDB taxonomy): domain Bacteria; phylum Actinomycetota; class Acidimicrobiia; order Acidimicrobiales; family RAAP-2; genus Bog-756. Next base: position 617,785 of record CAVXSW010000005.1, on the reverse strand, counting down.
GAGCGGTCGTCGCCGGTGCCCGAGCGGTCGGTGAGCGAGAAGAAGCCGATCTTGACCCGGTTCACCGCCGCTCCGTCTCGCCGTCCGTCATGGGGTGCCGAGGTAGTCCGCCACGAGCCCGGCCATGGCCTCGAGCTGCTCCAGGTAGTGGGCGAGCGAATGGTGGACGAACCGCAGCTGGAGCCCGGTGGCCCCGGCGGCGACGAGACGCTCCACCATCTGCAACGTGCCGTCGGGATCGCCGGCCGGGTCGGCGGGCCGTCCGTTCTGGAGCACGATCTCGAGAGGGTGATGACGAGCGGACCAGGCCGGGGTGGTCCGGGCCCGTTCCAGCATGGTCCCGATGTCGGCGGCCCTGATCCCGAAGGGAACCCATCCGTCCCCGAGCTCGACGGCGCGCCGGAGCGACCGGGCGGTGCGTCCGCCGATCCACAGCGGCACCGACCGCTGCACGGCGCAGGGGTCCATGACGACGTCCGAGAACCGGTAGTAGGGCCCGGCGTACTCCGGCCGGCGATCGGACAGGCAGGCCCGCAACGCGGCGATGGCGTCGTCGGCGCGCGCTCCGCGATCGGCGAAAGGCGCGCCGAGCAGCTCGAACTCCTCCCGGAGCGAACCGACGCCCAGGCCGAGCACGAGCCGACCGGCGCACACCTGGTCGAGGGTGCCGTAGCGCTTGGCGATCTCGAGGGGATGGTGATAACCGAGGACCAACACGTTGGTGGCGAGACGGATCCGGGAGGTGACCGCGGCCAGGTAGCCGAAGGTGGCGAGAGGGTCCCAGTACCGGCTGCCCCGGACGTCGGCCACCTCGGTCGGGATCACCACGTGCTCGCTGCAGGTCAGGTGGAAGTACCCGAGCCGGTCCGCCGTCTCGGCGACCGCTGCCACGTCGCCGATCGTGCCCTCTTCCTCCCAGCCGGCGTGGGCATCGGGGAGCATGGTGAGGACCGGGGTGGTGATGCCGACCAGCAGCGGCCGTTCACCGGCTCCCTCCCCGCCACCTTCGGCCCGGCTCCCGGTGGTCACGGCTCCAGCGCCTCCCTGTTCTCGGTGGTCTCCGGCGCCCATGTCGGCTGGGTGGTTCCCGTTCGACCGCTCGGCCGACCGGAGTCAGGCCGGGCGGTGGTCGAGCACCTCGGCCACCCGTTCGGTCGGGCGGCCGATGACCACCTGGCCCCCGCGCGCCAGCACCGGGCGCTGCATGAGCTCGGGATGGGCCACCAGCAGGTCGACCACCGCCGGCGCCGACGAGAGGGAGGCGGCGTCCACGCCGAGCTCGGCGAAGCCCGCGTCGCCGGTGCGCACCAGCTCGGCCGGGGACCCGTCGAGCCCCGCCACCATGGTCTCGAGCGTGGTCCGGTCGGGCGGCGCCTTCAGGTACTCGACGACGGTGTGGGGGACCTGGCTGCTCCGGACGAGCGCCAGCGCCTCCCGTGACTTCGAGCACTTGGGGTTGTGGAAGATCGTGACGTCCGGATCGGCCATGAACGGAGAGGCTATCCAGCCACGGGGGCGGCGCTCGTCCCGGGGTGATCCGACGCCCCGGTGGTGACGGCCCGGCGGGACCCCTCGGGACGGGCCGGGATCAGGAGGACGCGGCCCGGACGGTGAAGTTGGCCTTCGAGTGGGAGCCGGCCGTCACCGTGATGACCTGAGGCGAGGTCGTGATCTGGTTGACGGCCGGGTAGGCGAACAGGTCCACGAAACCCGACACCCACCAGGTGCCGGGGGCGAGCGCCAGCGTGTAGATGCCGTCCGGGCCGGGGTAGGCGAACTGCTCGCCGGAGCACGAGGTCCCCGTGGGCGGGGCGGTGCAGGCCTGGACCCCGGCCTCGAAGTTGTTCGCCGGACTCACGACGTCACCTTTCCGGTCACCGTGCCGACGGAGGGGGTTTGGTAGGCGACCCGCAGGTTCTGGACGGCCGTCTGACCGGCGACGATGGTCACCGTCGTGCCGGTCGGGCTGGTGAACGAGCCGAACGCGTCCCGTACCCGGGGTAGAGGGTCCACGGGCCCGGCGTCAGGGTGGCGAGCTGGTACTGGTTGATGGCCGACCCTCCCGTCCCCTTGCGCCCCGCACCCTTCGCCGGGCGGGTGAGCGTGTTGAGGTAGCCGAACCCTCCCGGTCCCGAGTACTCGTTGATGCACTCGGGCGAGGTGGTGGCGGCCGAGCCCGGACAGGCCAGGACGGTGTAGCTCGTCACCGGGGTGCCCGTCCCCTTCCCGGTCACCTTGATCGTGCCGGTGACACCGCCGAGCGCCTGGTACGGGACCGTCACGGCGACGGTGGTCGTCTGGCCGCCCGAGATCGTCACCGCCTGGGCCGGGCCGTTGACCGTGTTGTCGAAGGGCGGCACCACGTAGAAGCCCTGCACCGACCACTGGCCGTTGGCAGGATGAGACGGATCGCATTGTTCCCGTAGGCGTAGTAGGTCTCGCAGGGGCCGCCGGCGCCCTGGCAGGCGGAGATCCCGACCTGGTCGGCGAACCCGCTCGGAGCCCCGGTGACGGTCACCGTCGCAGCCAGCTCACCTTGGGAGGGCACGAGGTACGGCGTCTTCAGGTTGGCGTGCGTGGTACGGCCGGCGACCAGTACGACCTTCTTGCCGGAGTTGGCGCCCGTCGAGCAGCCGAACTCCGTGCAGTACCCCGGATAGGCGGTCCACTGGCCGGGCGGCAACCCGGTGATGTCGTAGGTGCCCGAGGGGACCCCCGGCACCGTCGGTTCCTGGTAGGTGCTGACGCAGGCGAGGGACGGCACTCCGCCGGTGAAGGGAGCGAATGCCGGGCACAGGAGCACCGTGAGCTGGAAGACGGTCACCCCGTTCGGGACGCCCGTCACCGTGATCTTCCCCTTCAGGGTCGACGGGCTCTGGTACGGGACGACGAAATTCTTGGTGACGGTCCCACCCGAGGGGATGGTGACCACGGCGGCCGGGCCGAGGAACACGCCGCCCACGGGTTGATCTCGTAGAAGCCGCTCACCTCCCAACTACCCGGCGAGAGTGACAGCGTGTACTGGCCGTTGATGGCGAAGGCGTACTGCGGATCGGCGCAGACCGTCCCCGGCGGGGTCGAGGAAGGGCAGGCGCCGGCACCGAGGAACCCGGGCGTGAACCCGCTCGGCGCTCCGCTCACGGTCACCGTCCCGGTCAGCGTCCCCGGCCCGCACTGGCTCGACGAGCTGCTCCCCGAGCCGGAGGAGCCGGACGACCCGCTCGAACCGCAGGAGTCGGCCGCCGCCAACCTGGCCCCGAGCGACCCCAGCCCGATCCCGGATGCGACCTCCGGGAGGACGGTGACCAGCAGCACGAAACTCGCCGCTGCGATCACTCCGAAACGCGTCCACCGCTTCCAGCGCTTCATGACAACCCCCGAACCGCCCCAGGCGTTTGCCTACTGGGCCGAGACGCTACCCCAGGGTTGACGCCGCAGCCAGGAGAATCTCTGCGCGGATGTGAATCTGCGCGGCATGTGAAGAGGTTCTCGCAACCGGCGACGACGCCCGGCGGTCACCCGTCAGGGAGCGGCGAGGTAGGGGCCGGTCGGCGCCAGTCCGATGCGGGCCATGGCCACCGGACGGGGGATCACCGGCCCGGGGTCGTTGGCCCGGAACGGGTTGTAGAGAAGGTAGAGGTCCGTTCCGTCGTGGAAGAGCGAAGATTCCCCCGGCCCGCTTCCCTGCCGGTTCGAGCCGAGGAGGGGGCCGCTCCGGGGATCCGAACAAGGCCCGAAGGCACTCTGGCAGGCGGCGACGCCGATCCCGTAGTCCGCCGAGTCGTACCAGTTGCCGGAGAAGAAGAGCCAGTAGGTGCCCCATGCCTCGACCATGTCCGGCGCCTCCACGATCGTTCCCTCCCAGGGCTCGTTGGGACCGAGGATCTTGACGGCCGGGCCGACCAGCCTGCGGCCGTCCGCGCTCAGAGGCTGCGCGTAGATGCCGGTGGGCCCGTTCTGATCGGGGCCGGGGACCGACGGGTTGGCGTTGTCCTCGGACTTGAACAGCATCACCAAGCGGTTGCCGGTGTCGACGAACACCCGCGCGTCGATGGTCCCTCGATGGTCGAGCTGGCAGATGAACGGGCGCGACGTCGGCACGAAGGGCCCGGTCGGAGAGGTGGCGAAGGCCGAGCCGATGCAATGGGTGAACGGGGTCACCCCTTTGAGCAGCGCGGTGAAGTAGAGCGCCCACCCGCTCTTCACCCGATGGACGTCGGGCGCCCATGTCTCGCCGCCTTCGGCCCAGCCCGGCAGGCGGGGTAGGACGTCGATCGGCTTGCTCCAGCGGCCGAGCCGGGTGGACGTCCGGAGCGGGACGTTCGAGGAACTGGTGCCTTGGCTCGTGTAGAGGAAGTAGCGACCGTCGACGTCGACCATGAAGGGGTCGGTGGGGTCGGGCCCGGTGAGGATGAAGCGGGCCGGGGCCTCCGGCGTGCGGGTCGGAGGTGGGAGCGTGGGCCCGGCGCCCGGGGTGGCCGAAGGTTCGCGGGCGGTCCCGACGGCCAGCTGGGTGGTCCCCGCCACCAGCACGACGAGCGTCCAGGCGATCGCCGCAGCGAGCGGAGGCGGCGTGGCGACCGCCCGATCGGCAGCCCGACCGGTACCGCCACCGGCCCGGCTGGTCCACCGTCGACCGGCCGAACGGCGGGGTTGCCGATCGGCACCGTCGCCAGCCCGGCGGCGCAGCCGCCCACCAGGGCGAGGCCGGGAGGTGCCAGCCGAAGTCGACACCGCCGGCGACGGCGAACGCCACCGCGGCGCCCGCGGCGCACGAGGACGTCAGGTTCCGCCGGCGGATGCTGGCGGCCACCCATGCTCCCGCACCCACCACGAGCGCGGCACCGACCAGGCCGCCCTCGGCCAGCACGGTGAGGTAGTCGTCGGGACGGAAGCCGGGCAGGTCGCCGACGGCCCCATGCACCGCCCCGATCCGGGCGGGACCGACACCCTGGAAGGCCGAGCCCCGCCACGCCTGCGAGGCCGTCGACCAGGCGAGCAGCTGGTGCTCGGCCCGGGTCTCGGGCGCGGGTCCCGACCAAGGGGTGGACCACCGTGGCAACCACCCCGACGGTGACCAGCGCCAAGGCCCCCAGCGCGACCCCCGGCCGGACCCATCGCTCCGGGGATCCCGACCCTCGGTTCGGCTTGGTCGGCATCGGGGCCCTCGTCGGCATCGAGGCTCTGGTCGGCATCGAGGCGACGACGACGGCAGCCACTCCTGCGCGGCCGGCCAGTGGACGCCCGGACCCGAGGCGGCGCCGACGGTGATCACCCCTCCGACCAGCCCGAGGGCGAGGGGCCACAGGGCCCGCTGCCACTGCCTGGCGGGGACGAACGCCGCCCCGGCAGCCAGCGCCAGCAGCTCCCATCGACTCTGCGTGGCAATCAGACCGGCCAGGCAGAGGCAGACCGCCGATCGCGGCAGCGGGCGCTCCAGATCGAGGGCCAGGCGACGAGGAGGGTGACGATGAACAGCGTGGCCGCCCCGGCCGGGTAGGTCAGCGTCGCCGCTGCCCGCCAGACTCCCGCGCTGGTCGTGGCGAGCGACGGCCAGCGGAACAGTACGCCGGCCAGTCCGGCTGCCGCGGCCACGGAGCCGACCGATGCGATCGCCACCACCAGCCGGTGCCGGTCCTCGTCCCCGAGGACCCGCAGCACCGAGTAGGCGGCGAGGAACGCGAGGACCGAGGCACCGAAGGGAAGGAAGGCGGCCGGGCTGCCGGCCAGGTTGGCACGCACCAGCCACCAGAGGGCGAGCCCCCCCGAAAAGACGAGCGTCGCCACGGTGTTGCCGTCACGTCCGGACGGCGACGCTCACGACGATCAGAGCCAGCGACACCACGGCGAACCCGAAGGCCTCGGCGGGGAAGAAGGCTCCGTGGCGGTAGAGCCCGCCGGCCACCATGCCCACCACCACCGCCAGCAGGGCGGCGCGGCAAGGATGAGGCGCGCCGGTCCGACGGTCGTCCCGCTGCCCGTCGCCACCGGGGCCGATCGGTCGACGACGGTCATCTCACGGTCAACCGGTGACGGTCACCCATCCGTTCTCCCGCCCCTATCGGACCCCTGGCTATGGTGACCCCGACGGACGCGACGCGTGGGGGACGCTATGGCGTGGTCGGGCGCTCGGGGTGCCAGGCGGAGGGACACTAGCTCTCGCCTCCGGCGGGCGGTCGCCATCGTGGCTGCTGTTCGTGGCCGGAGCGGCTTGCTACCTCGGCATCATCGCCATCCGTCACGGGCCGGCACCCGGTAGGGACACACTCCCGCTGACCTCGGTTACCTGGCAGCTGTAGACCGGCCAGCTCCGCGCCGCGGCGGCGGACACCTCGTTGCCCGATCCGCCCGGCTATCCGTTGCTCACTTCGCCCTTGGTCGCCCTGTTCCCGACGGCGGTCGGCGCGCCGCAATGGTGCCTCACCGGCTCGTCGCCCGGCGTGGCCCCGGGGCTTGTGTCCGGCCGGGTATCCGGGCCAGGATCGGAGCGGTCGCCGGGAGCCGCCGGATGCAGCCCGGCCCTCCCCACCTCCGAGGGCGGTACCGGATCGCTTCCCCCGTGGTACCGATCCCAAGGACTGCTCGGGGCCGCCTCCTGGACGGTGCTGGCCGGGGGGTGTCTCGCCCTGCTCCGGGCGTCCGGGGTCGGCCACCCTCGGCCGGATCGCCGGCCATGTTCGCCTTCCTGGCGTTCCTGCCGGCGGCCAGCAGCGCCGTCGTGCAGCTCTACCATCCCCAGGACGTGGTGAGCCTCGGTCTGGCGGTGGGCGGGCTGGCTCAGGTCCTGCGCCGCCGGTGGGTCGCGGCCGGACTCCTGTTCGGCGTGGCCGTGCTCACCAAGCAGTTCGCCGTCTTGGTGCTCGTCCCGGCGGCCTTCGCTGCACCCGACGCCCGGGCCCGGCGCCGCCTCCTCGTCCCTGCCGCCGCGGCCTTCGTCGCCGGCCTGGCTCCCTTCTTCCTCGCCGCCCCGCGGGCCACCTGGGACAACCTCAGCGGATCCAGCGGCGGCGGGGCGGTGCACCGGTGCCGACGGTGCTCACCCTCCTCGGGGCAACCGGAGATCGGTGGTCTCGTCCGTGGCGCGCGACGCACCGGTCGTGTTCGCTCTCGCCGCAGGCGTGTGGGCCCGCCACCGGTTCGGCCGGTCGCTCCTCGACCCGCAGCTGCTCGTCGGGCTCCTCGCTCGTGTGCGTCGGGAGCCGCCTCGTGTTCGAGTCCGTGCTCTTCCCCTACTACCTGCTGGCCACCACCGTGATCTATTTCATGCTGGATCTGGTGGACCGCCGGTCACCACACCGGTCGCTGGCCTGGGCCGCAGTCGCGGCGTTCTTTGCCGCGCTCCATCCCGGCAACCGCACGGTCGACGCGGTCGGGACGCTGCTGCTGGCGGTCCTGGCCGTCCTCGCCGGGGCGGCCGAGCTCCGGGCCGGCGGGTACCGGCGTGAACCGGCACATGCGGCTGGTGTCCTCGTCCCGCCGGGGCACGAGATCTGTTGATCGAGGCGCCCCGGTCGAGGAAACTGCGCCGATGGGCATGCCCGACGGTATCGGTGTGGTCGACACCATGATCGGGTTCCCCCATCCCGACATGAAGGAGGCCTACCGCTTCGTCACCCGGCAGACCAAAGACGTCCAGTCCCGTGAGGAGTTCGGCTTCCCGGTCGAGTACCTGTTCAAGGACGTCCCCGGCAAGGCCCTCGAGGGCGCTCCCGATCCGGTGGCGGTCACCCTCGCCGAGATGGACCGGTGGGGCGTCGAGCTCGGCCTGGTCCACGTCGGCTCGGGACCGGCCGACGAGGCGCTCCGACGCCATCCCGACCGGTTCGTCCCCTGTGCCAACGCCGATCCCAACGACGGCATGGAGGGCATCGCCCGGCTGGTGCGCGAGTACGAGACCTTCGGCGTCCGGGCGGTCGGCGTCTTTCCGGCCGGGACCTTCCCCCAGGTTCCGATCAACGACAAGAAGATGTACCCCATCTACGCCAAGTGCGTGGAGCTGGGCATCCCGGTCTTCTGCTGCGCCGGCGTCCCGGGTCCCCGCCTGAAGGGCGCCTGCCAGCACGTCGAGCTCATCGACGAGGTGATGTTCGACTTCCCGGACCTCGTGTTCGTGACCCGGCACGGATGCGAGCCCTGGACCGACCTGGCCGTCAAGCTCATGCTCAAATGGCCCGGGCTGCACTACTCCACGAGCGCCTTCGCCCCGAGGTACTACCCGCGGGACATCGTCGACTACGCCAACACCCGCGGGGCGGACAAGGTCATCTACGCCGGCTACTTCCCGATGGGGCTCTCGCTCGAACGGATCATGGGTGAGCTGCCGGACGTGGGGTTCACCGACGAGGTCTGGCCCAAGTTCCTCCGGACCAACGCGCTGCGGGTCCTCGGCCTGGTACCGGCCAGTTGAGCTCGGTGACGGTGCCGCCGACGACCTCGGCACCGGCGAGCGGCCCGGTGGTGGTCCCCCGCACCCGGAGCTGGTAGGCACCGGCCACCAGCGAGCCGAAGACGGCGGCGAAGCGCCGTCCGGCTCCGAGATCACGCCCGCGGACCGACGTGTGGTCGCCCCGCCACCGTCCTCCGGTCGGCCGCACCTCGATCTCGGCGCCGTCGAGGGAGGGCGGCATCCAGACCACCAGGGCGCCCCGGTCCTCCCCGACGTCGAGCACCACCGTCCCCTCGCCGCTCGGTCCGGGCTCGGGCTCGGGGACCCCTGCTCGGGAACGGCGGTCCCCGGGCCGGGGCTCGGAGGTCGGACGCCTCTCCACCGGTTCAGCCCGCCGGGGTGAGCGCCGCAAACCCGGAGATCGGTGTGCCGAGGTAGGGGAACTCGGCGAGGTAGTGCTCGGTTCCCATGGCGGTGAGGTCGGCCGGTCCGGAGGTGAGCCCCATCGAGACGGCCGAGGCGGCGGCATCGGGGGTGAACGACGGGTCGACGAGGGGAAGGGTGGCCCCGGCGATCGCCCGGAGCTCGATGGTGGTCACGTCGTCGAACACCCGGCGGCCGTTCGGGAAGCCGGCCGGGTCCCCGCCGACGAGCCCGAGATTGGAAACGCCCGTCGTCGACGGCGGCACGAACACGTTGAGCCGGAGCATGTCGGCCTGGACGGGACCGCTGAAGTTCTGGAAGCCGGGGACCACGCCGCCGGGGATGCCGGTGAGGAGCACGGCGAGGAGGTCCGAGCGCGGTGCCCCGGTCCGGTTGAAAGCGGCGAGCTCGGGGAAGACACCCGGGTAGAGCACTGGGAGCAGCCCGGCCAGCTCCGGGTTGGCCACGTACTTGGCGAACTGGCTGTCGAGGGCGGGCGGCTGGGCGTTCCAGTAGTCCTTCTCCGCCAGCGGGACGAGCACTTCGTTGAAGAGGGGGTTGCCCAATCGCGAGACCTGGGTGAACGGGCCGGAGTTGACGGACGTGCCGGGGCTGGCTTCGAGCACCCGCGCTTTCTGGCGGCTGGCGGTCGTCCAGACGCCGAGCACGGCGGTGGGGCTGGTGACGCTCTTGGGCAGGAGCCGGTCGGCGGTGAGGTCCCGGATCGGAACCTGGAGGGCGATGCTGTGGACGTTCACCCCGGCCGTCGAGTTGACGCCGGCGGCCATCTGCCCGAGTCCGGTGTTCGCCAGACCGAACGTGTTGTGGTCCTGTTCGAAGGGGCGCAAATCGCCGAGATCGAAGATCGCGCCGAGGTCGACGTAGAAGCCCTCGGCGCGCTGGCCGGCGAAGACCTTCGTCCCCGGGGCGATGCCGGTGATGGCCTGGTCGACCAGGCGGTCGTAGTCAGGCGTCGACAGCGGGCCGATGTTGCACGGCGGGCAGGGCACGCCCGAGGCGAGGAGCTCGGCGGGCTGGCCGTTCGACAGGCGGGTCACCGAGTAGGTCTGGCGCCGGTTCCAGGTCGGGTCGTCCAGGCGCTTGATGGGCCCGGTGTTGTAGAGGAAGGTGTCCGGGTTGGTCACCTCGGCGGTGAACTGGAATTGATAGGTGATGTCGGCCAGCGCGTCCCCGTTGTTGTCCACATGGATCTCGTAGAGGACGTCGTCGCCGAACTCGTAGAAGTTGGGCCCGCCGTCGGGTGACTCGAGCGGGACGTAGTTGGCGATGATCGTCACCCGCTCCGGACGGTCGGGACTGACGAAGGCGTAGAGGTCCGTCGAATCGGCGACGGGATCCTTCGAGATCTCGGGAGCTTCACGATGGGACGACATGGCACACCTCGGTTGGTCGGTGGAGCTGGTTCGGGTTCTCGGTCGGGTGGAGCAGGCGGCGGGTGGCGTGGTTCGGGGGCCGGATCACAGAGCTCGGGCTCGGCCCGCCGGTCATCGGATCGCCCGGGCCAGCCGGGCGGCAAGGGAGGGGTCGAGCACGGTGACTTCCCGGGTCCCGGTGAACAGCCCGATCTCGCCGGTTGCCAGGTCGCGGACGTGGGCGATGAGCGGCTCCCCGAGGTCGGCGATCCCGGGCTCGGCGGCGGCCTGGTCGGCTGCGGCCGTATCGGCCGGAGCAGACGTCTCGAGTGCGCCGACCGCCGCCGGGAACACCGGGGTGGCCAGGCCGCCGGCGGCAACCGCGGCGGCCGAGGTCGACTTGAGAAAGGTACGACGGGTGAATCCGCTCATGGGAACCTCCGGCAGGGTCGAGGCTGCACGCTGTCGGGCTATTCGGGGCCGGTTCCCGCTCCGGATGACCGCGATTCGATCTGCCATGCTTCTTGCATGTTCGACGATCTCCTCGAAGCGAACCGCCGATACGCGTCGACGTTCGAGCTCCAGGGCGTGAGCTCCCCGGCCGCCAAGGAATTCGCCCTGGTGACCTGCATGGACAGTCGGCTCGATCCGCTGTCCCTGCTCGGGCTGGTCCCGGGCGACGCCAAGGTCCTCCGCAACGGGGGCGGGAGGGTCACCGAGGACGTGCTCCGCTCGCTCGTGCTCGCCACCCACTTCCTCGACGTCCGCCGGATCGCCGTCATGCAGCACACCGAGTGCGCGCTGGCGGGCCGTACCGACGAGACCATCCGGAGCGAGCTCCCCGCGGCGACGGCCGAGGCCGCCGCGTCGTGGTCGTTCCTCGCCATGCCCGATCCCGACCGTTCGCTGGTCGGCGATGTCGATGCCGTGCGGACCTGCGGCCTCATACCCCCCGGGGTCGAGGTCGAAGGGTGGCGGTACTCGGTGAGGACGGGTCTGATCGACCGGGTCGTCCCGGCGTAGGGTCAGCGCTCCGGGCGGCGGGTCGAGAGCGCCTTGCGGAGGACCGCCGCCTCCGAGCGGGAAAGGGTCCGGGCGAACCGGACCAGCGCGGCGTCCGGATCGTCGTCGGCGGCCAGCGCCTCGTGCATCCGGACGGCGGTGTGGGCTCCCCGGGTCCCGATCGGCGTGAACCGGATCGTCCGCCCTTCGATCCGGCGGAGCACGAGTCCCTTGTGCACCAAGCGGTCGAGCACGGTGGCCACGGTGGTGTAGGCGTAGTCGGCCAGGGCGTCGGCCACCTCGCGGCCGGTCCGCTCGCGGCCGGGTTCGGCCCACAGCGTGTCCATGACCCGCGCCTCGAGCTCGCCCAGGCGTGCCGAGCCACAGCGACAGGTATCGACGCAGGTGCATGGATCACATGTGCACATCGGGTTCTCGCACGTCGTCGAACGGGCAGGGCTCACGTCGGCGCTCACAGCATCAGGACCAGCATGTAGGCCATCGTGACGACCATGACGATGTGCGCCCCCGCTTCGATCCGGGGCGCCAACCAGGCGGGTCCCGCCGGGCTCCCGCTCGTGGACCTGGCGGTGACAGCCGGGGCGGCGGGAGCCAGGGCGACGGGACCGTCGCCCGTCGACCCGCCGGTCGGTATGGCTGCCTCGGTGACGGTCCCGCCGACGACCTCCACCCGTTGCGGTGCCGGACCATCGGTCGCCTGTGGTGCCAGGCGGCCGATGCCGTCCACCTGCCAGATGGCCGACGCCAGCAGGGCCAACACGAACACCGTGGGGATGAGGACGAAGTCGGAAGTGGTGCCCGAGGCCGTCCCCATGGCCATGCCCGTCCCGATCCGGGCCGGTGTCGCGGCGAGGTACATGTAGAGCATGGCGAGCGCCATCGTCAGGTGGATGAGCCGGCGCGACAACCGGTGGACGTGGGCGCCATAGCGGCTGTCGGTGCCGGGGTTTCGGACGAACTGGTAGCACCTCCGGGCGAACCAGAGAGCGAGGGACCCGAACACGAGCTCCCATGCCCCGTTCGAAACGGGGTTCAGCTCGGAGACCAGCTGACCGGCCATGGACACCCCCATCAGGACATGGGCGACGTCGACATCGCGGTGGGTCGGGCGCCCCCATGCCCTCGACGCGGCCAGCCGACCGGCGCTGTAGAGGGCGATCGCCAACATCGCGCCGGCAAACAGGTCGTCCAGCCATTGGGGATTGGACACGTCATGCCACCTCGAGCGCGAGACGGTGGTCGGGGCGAGCGGCCGGACGGACCGACGGGTCCGGCGACCACCGCCAGTACGCGGCCGCCAGCAGCACCAGCAGAGGGCCGGAATTGAGGTCGGTCGCCCCGTTGGTGAACAGCGCCCCGAAGTTCTGACCGATCGCCCAGAGCACGAGGCCCAGGGCTGCCGCCAGCAACAGCGTCCCGTTGGCGAGCCGGGTGGGAAGGAAGATCCCGAGCGCCACCACCAGGCACAAGAAGGCCAGGACAGAGCTCGCCACCAGTCCGTGGTGATCGAGGGTGCTCGCCGTATGGCGGTCGAAGGCGGCGAGCCACGAGGGCTCGCCGACCGCTTCGCCTCCGATCAGGTTGTGCAGGTGCCGCGGCGACCGATTGGGACCGACGAGGGCGAAGTAGGCGAGCGACGTCCACAGCAGCGCCCAGAGCGTCTTGGCGACCGGCTCGCCCACCCCGCGGGCCGCCACGAAGGACGGACGGTCGGCGCACCGGTCCTTGGGCCACAGGAGCACCGACGCCAGGGCATAGAGGATCACGGCGCCCGGCGCGCCGCTGGTCGGGTCGGCGGTTCCGTTCACGACGCCGCCGAGGCCTTCGCCGATCCACCAGACGCCGAGCGACCAAACGATGGAGAGCGCGAGCCCGAACTTCACAGTCCGGCGGCAGGCGATCGAAAAGGCGATCACGATCTGCACCAGGGCGAAGACGGCGTCGGTCGCCACCGCGTGGTGGCCGATGACCGTCGCCGACCAGGCGATGGGGCGGGAGATGGCCGGCGGGTTCCCCGACGAGACCCCCGAGATCATCTCCAGACCGAAGCTCTTCGTGAAGAAGAACGACTGGAGCTGGAGGATGCCGTCGAGCAGCCAGAAGGTGGCGAGCACGAGTTGCATGGCACGCCGGGCATCGGGCTTGGACCACACCCGGGCCGCCGGCTCGCCCGGCGCCGTCATCCTGGGGGGCGGAGCCTGTCGTGCCTCCCACTTCCGTGCTCCCAGGTCCGTTCTCACCGAGTGAGCGCTTCTCCTATCCCTGACTCGTACCGGCCCGGCGACGGAGCCGCCGCCACGCCGGGCAGAACTACGACTCGTAGTAGCGTAGGGGGCCCGGCCGACGGCCACAACCGCGTGCGGATCCCCGTCGTCGGATGGGGCCCTCCGCCCGGTCGTAGTCTGGGGCGGTGCCCGACATGTCCGGGATGCACGGCGCCGGTCGGCTGGCCTTCGACGCCCACAACGTCATGACCCAGTGGCTGTTCGGGCCCTTCGCCGCCCTGGTGCTGGCGGCGGTGGTCGTGGCCGCCGTCTGGTACCTGCGGGCCCAGGCGGCCCTCGCCGTCCGGGGCCGGCGCTGGAGCCCGCGACGGACGGTCTCGTTCCTCGCCGGTCTGGTGGCAATCGATGTGGCCCTGCAGTCACCGGTGGCCGCCTTCACCGCCGACTACTTCCAGGCCCATGTCCTCCAGCATCTCCTCCTGATGGTGGTCGCCCCGCCACTGCTGGCCATGGGGGCGCCGATGACCCTCGCCCTCCAGACCTCCAGCCGGGCGGGCAAGGTCCGGCTGCTCAGCCTGCTCAACTCGCGCCCGTTCCAGGTGCTGACCCATCCCTTGCCGGTGTGGTTCCTGTACTACTTCTCGATGTTCGCCTTCTTCCTGACCTTCGCCCTGGGGTTCGCCATGGACCACATGTGGCTCATGGACCTCATCAACGTGGGCTTCCTCTTCGCCTCGACGCTGTTCTGGTGGCCGATCGTCGGGCTCGACCCCGTCCCGCACTGGCAGATGGGTTACGGGCTCCGGATGGTCAACCTGGTCATCGGGGTCCCGATCGAGTCCTTCCTCGGCCTCGCTCTGCTGAGCAGCACCCACGCTGCCGCCTCCATGTACACACTCGACAGCACCCACGCCGGCGGTGCCATCCTCTGGATCGGGGCCGAGCTGTTCACGTTTTTGGCGCTGATCCCGGTGTTCATCCAGTGGGTCCGCTTCGAAGAGCGCAAAGGCCTGCGCTACGACGCGCAGCTGGAGGCCCAGTGGAGGGCCGAGGAGGAGGCCCGGGCACGGGCCGGGGCGGGGGAGGTCGCGCCGACGGGGGCCCAGGCTCCCGTGGCGCCGGTGGCCCAGGCTCCCGTGGCGCCGGTGGCCGAACCCCTTCCGGGGATGATCGGGCCGATCGAGCGGTAGCGGGCCGATCGGGGAGGTCGCGGGCCGATCGGGCGGGCGAAGACGCGCCTCAGCTCGAGGCCGGGAAAGACGACCTCAGCTCGAGGCCGGGGAAGACGACCTCAGCTCGAGGCCGGGGCGAAGACGTAGGTGAACGGCGTGGTCTGGGGCGTGTTGAGGAAGACGGACTTGCCCTTGACGGAGGCTCCCACGACCACCGCGGCCGATCCGACCTGCACGGTCAAGGTGGCGCCCCCCTTCGAATCGAACGAGACCCGCTTGCCGGCGGGCTGGACCCCGACCAGCAGGGGGGTCGGCGCATCGGAGCTGGTGATCTGCATCCAGCACGGGCCCGAGGTCACGGCGGCCACCGTGAACTGCTTGGCGGCGAGGGTGTAGGTGGCCCCCGATCCGGTCGTGGAGGTGGTCACGATCGGCGCCGTCTGGTGGCCCGGCGACGCGGGCGGGGCGGTGGATCGCGGTGCGGAGGGCGTCGACGACCCGGTCGGTGGGCCCGCTTTGGCGGGGGTCCCGCTGCCGGGCTGGGCGACCCGCAGGATGTGGGACTGGGCCAGCCACTGAGGTCGCAGCTGGTAGACGGCGAAGCCGGCGACCATCGCCGCCACCAACAGGGCGGCGGCCCAGGTCACCACCTTGAGCGGTGTCGGTGCCCGCAATCGCCGCCTCGCCCGGGCGACCGCCCGCTTGCTGTCCTTGATCTCCTTTTGGGGGACGACCGGGAAGGTGCCGGTCGGCGGCCCCGGCGCCACTCCGAACCCGTACCCGCCGGGTGCCGCCGTCGAGCCGGCGCCGACTCTCGGGACCTGGCCGGTCTGGGTGAAGGCGCGCAGGTGGTCGGGGCCCGCCGTCACCGCCGCCACCACGTTGGCGAGGGCGGCCGTGTCGTTCGGCGAGTGTCCGGCCGCCGGTCGCGCCGACCAGGCGTCGATCATCCGGAGGGCCAGGGCGTCGCCGTCGAGCCCGAGGAAGACGGCGTAGCGGCGCAGCGTGGACAAGGCCAGTGCTTGGTCGGGGAGCCGGCTGAGATCCCCCTGCTCCAGGGCCTCGAGCTGGGTGATGGGCCGGCTGAGCCGGTCGTGCACGGCCAGCAGGTCGAGGCCGCGCTCCTCCCGGGCGTCCCGGAGCAGGCGCCCGATTTCTTCGGCGGAGGACGTCTCCTGTTGGTCGTGGCGGGGTGCGGTTCCTCCGCGCTGGCGGACCACCTCAAGTCTCCTGACCTTGCCCTGCGGGCAAGCGTAGTTGTTCATTGAACTATTTCGTCACAACCCCCGGCCCGGTTGAGAGCTCTCCCGGCCGCCCTGCCACCGCCCTTCGCCACCGGCCCCTTGTCCACAGCCCTTGCCCCCGCCTTCCACCGGCAGGTCGCCGCCCCGGTCGCCGCCCCGTCGCCGTCCGGTCGTCCGTCGTCCGCAGCCTCCCGGCACGTCTCCGGCAGGAATGTTGCAGGCGCAACAAACGTTGTAACACTGTCGAGGGCGGGGAAGAGGACGGGGCACGACGAAAGTGAGGTCGGCATGCCGGCAGTGACCGTGGACGACGTACTGGCTCTACCCAAGGTGGCCCGGCCGGACGCCGCCGCGAGCACGGGACGGCCGGTCGTCTCGGTGACCACCGCTCCGGCCGGGTTCGAAGGAGAGGGGTTCCCGGTGCGGCGGGCCTTTGCCGGCGTCGACCGCCGGTATCTCGACCCCTTCGTCCACATGGACCAGATGGGCGAGGTGGAGTATGCGCCGGGCGAGCCGAAGGGGACGCCCTGGCACCCCCACCGCGGCTTCGAGACGGTGACCTACATGATCGACGGGGTCTTCCAGCACCAGGACTCGATTGGCGGCGGCGGGGTGATCACCAACGGGGACACCCAATGGATGACCGCCGGCGGCGGCATCCTCCACATCGAGGCGCCGCCCGAGGAGCTGGTGGCGACCGGGGGCCTGTTCCACGGCATCCAGCTGTGGGTCAACCTGCCACGGGCGGACAAGATGATCCCACCGCGGTACCAGGACATCGGGCGGGAAAGTGTGACCTTGCTCTCGTCGCCCGACGGTGGGGCCCTCCTGCGGGTCATCGCCGGCGAGATCGCGGGCCAGACCGGCCCGGGCTCGACGCATTCGCCCATGGCCATGGTGCACGCCACGCTGTCACCGGGCGCCCGCCTCGAGCTCCCGTGGAAGCGGGACTTCAATGCGCTGGTCTACGTGCTGGGGGGGAGCGGCAGCGCCGGCAACGAAGGCCGGCCGATCGCCGGCGGGCAGCTCGCCGTCTTCGGCGAGGGCGACTACGTGACCGTGTCCGGGGCCGACGCACCGGAGTCGCCGAGTGCTGAGCTCGACGTGCTGGTCCTCGGCGGGAGGCCGATCCGGGAGCCGGTCTATGCCTACGGACCGTTCGTCATGAACACGAGGGAAGAGGTGGCCCAGGCCTTCGAGGACTACCAGGCCGGAAAGCTGGGCACCGTCCCGGCGAGTCACATCGGGTCCTGACGGATCGGGGCCTCCTCCGTCGCCTTGGTCGCCCATGGGTGCTTTCACCGGCGGTCGGCGGCGGCCACCGGCGGCCGGTCAACCGGACCGTCGACTCAGGGCCCTTCGCCCCCTGACGCCGTGCACGACCGCGGATCCCAGGGCTGGAGGGGCGTGACGGCCGGGGTGGGCGGCTGGAACGGGCCGTTGGCACCGGTCGGTCCCGATGAGCCCCCCGATCCCGTCGAGCCGGTGGCGGGAGTGGTCGTGGCGGGAGCACTCGACGAGGGCGAAGGAGAGGCGCCGGCGGCCACGGTGGTGGGGGTCGTCGGTGGTGGGTCGACGGCGTACTGCGAGCCGGTGACCACCGTCGTCTCGGCTCCGTCGGTCGTCGGCCCGAGGGCGGTGACGACCGCGCCGGACAGCGAGTGGGCGACCGCTTGGGCCGCTGCTTGGGCCGCCGGCGTCTTGGTGGCGTAGTAGACGACCGTCTCGGACTGGGTGGCGACCGACGGGGTGTCGCCTTCGCCGACCACGTCGAACCCGAGCGCCCCCAGTGCGGCCGATGTGTCGGCCGCCTGGTTCGAGACCCCGGTGCCGTTGAGCACCGACACCGAGACGGTCGAGGGAGCCGGCAGCTTCTGGCCGGTCATGGTGTCGGTGCCGGGTCCCACGTCGAGGAACTGGTCGATCACCTGTTGGTCCTGGGCACCGGACGGGAACTCGACGTCCCCGTAGGCGGCGCCCTTGTAGACATAGGAGCCGAACTGGTCGACCTGGACCGGCAGGGTCAGCTGGGGTGCCGAGCCGACGTTGACGTTGTGGAAGTTGAGGACCAGGTCGATCATGTCCGAGGAGGAGAATTGGCGGTCCACCTCGAGCTGGGGGGCGACGCTGCTCACCAGCTGGGTGTCCGTGATCGGGTTGCCCAGTCCCTGCTTGGACACCGCGGTGGCGAGCACCCGGAGGAACTCGTGGTCGCGCCGGATGCGGGCGAGGTCGCTCTGGTTCTCCGACGGCCAGTAGGGCGCGTCGTTGGTCGTCACACCCGGGCCCTTGTACTGGAGGTGGCGGGCCCGCACCACCTGCAAGGCGTGGTACCCGTCGAGGGACACACAGCCGGGGGTGAATTGCTGGAGTCCCGAGTAGGCGTCGAACACCGGTTCCGGGAAGTACATCTTGACCCCGCCGAGGTCGTTGACCACGTTGGCGAAGGTGTCGAAGTTGAGCACCACGTAGTGCTGGATGGGGATGCCCAGGTCCTCGTTGATCGCCGCCACCAACTGGCTCGGGCCCTGGTAGAGGGCGGCATCGATCTTGTTGGCCCCGGTCGTCCGGGCGTTCGGGACGAACAGGTCCCGCGGGATCGACAGGATCGACACCGAATGGCGCGACGGATCCAGGTGGAGGATCATCACGACGTCGCTGTTCACCCCGTTCACACCCTCGGAGCACAGCCCGTAGGCGGCGTTCTGCACCTTGAGCGCGCAACGGTCGGTGGAGCCGACCATCAGGATGTTCTCGGTGCCGGCATCGGCGCCGCTGGTCGGGACGTCGGTCAGCCCGCGGACGTCGATCCGGTGGATCTCGTGGTCGAGGTACCAGGCGTACCCGACCGTCGCCCCGACCACCACGAAGAGGACCACGGCCGCGGTGCCGAGGATCCACTTCGCCTTCCGGTGGTGGCCGCCCGATCGGCGGGCCGCCTTGATCTGGTCGCCGAGGGCCCGGAGCCCGCTCTCGTCGAACGCGGCGGCCGGCGCGGGACGGCGCGCCGAGTGGGCGTGGCGTCGCTTGGGCGGGTCGAGCGCAGCGAGACCGCCGGTTCCCGGGTCGCCGGGCCCGGGTTCCTCGGTGCCGGGCGGGCTCCCCGGAGCCGGGTAGCGCCGGCCGGTGGGCGGGTCCGGGACGGCGGGAGGGGAGGGCTCAGGACCGTCGGGGCCGCTACGAGCCATGGCCCGGAACGGTAGCAAGCGCCGCGATCATCGGGCGGGCGGCGATGCCGGGGCGCGGGGCCGCTCGGCGCCGACCCGCATTGCGCCGGATCCGGGGTCGTGGTGCCCCTGGTCCCCGTCGAGATCGGCCCGGCCGGGGCCCCGGCCGTCCGGACCATCGACGTCCCGGCCGTTGCCGTTCGGAGCCCGGGCGCCCGGCGGGACCCCGGGGACGTCCCCGAGGACGCCCAGCCGTCCGCTCCGCAGGCGCAGCGTGTCGTACCAGTACCGGACGGTCCAGGTCGGCCAATTGTTGACGACCCGCCCCGATGCGTTCTTGTACCAACTCCGGCAGTTGGTCACCCACGGCGTGCCGGCCATCAGGCGTTGGGTCCGCTGGTCGTCGCGGCGGTACGCCTCGTCGTCCACTCCGACGGCCGGGAGCTGGCCGGCCTGGCCGGCGGCGGTCTGGACGGCCATGGCCTGGAGCACGAGGTTGATCTGGCGCTCGACCATGAACAGGATCGAGTTGTGCCCCAGGTTGGTGTTGGGGCCGTAGAGGAAGTAGCAGTTCGGGAAAGCGGCTGCCGCCACCCCGAGGTAGGCATGGGCACCTCCCTCCCACTCCTCGGCCAGGGAGCGGGCGCCGATCCCGGTCACCTCGATGTGCGCCAGGAGGTCGGTCGTCGAGAAGCCGGTCGCGTAGATGAGCACGTCGGCGACGTGTCGTCGCCCACCGGCGGTGACGGCTTCGGAGCTGGCGGTGACGACAGCGTCGGAGCTAGTGGTGACGACGGCGTCGGGCTCGATGCGGACCACCGGCCGGTCGACCACCCGCACGTTGGGCCGCCCGAGGGTCGGGTACCAGTCGCTCGAGATGAGGATGCGCTTGCACCCGACCGGGTAGTCGGGGACGACCGTGGCCTCGGGCAGGCGATCGGAGACCACGTCGGTGCGGATCCCCTTGGCGAAGAGCTGGGTGAGGGTGCGACTGAACCAGCTGCCCCGGCGGAACCACAACCAGCGGAACTCGAGACTCCAGTAGATCCACCAGCGGTAGAGGGCGGCGACCGGGCGCACGTGCTCCATCACCCAGTGGGTCGGCGGGCTGTAGGCACGGTCGCGCTTCGGGGCGACGTAGTTGGGGGTGCGCTGGAAGACGGTGACCTCGGCGGCTCGTTCGGCGATGACCGGGACGAACTGGATGGCGCTCGCTCCGTTCCCGATGACCGCCACCCGCCGACCGGTGAGGTCCACGGCGTGGTCCCAGCGGGCCGAGTGCCACGAGGGACCGGCGAACCGCTCGGCACCCTCGATGTCGGGTACGTGGGGCCGGTTGAGCTGACCGCAGGCGAAGATGACGACGTCGGCCTCGAGGGTCTCCCCGTCGTTCGCCGTCGAGACGTCGACCCGCCAGCGCCCGCTGCCCTCGTCGAAGATGGCGCGATCGACGGTGGTCCCGAGCCGCAGGTGCGGGCGGAGCCCGAACCGCTCGATGCAGCGGTCGACGTAGTCGAGGATCTCGGCCTGGTCGGCGAAGCGCCGGGTCCAGTCGGACTTCGGGGCGAACGAGAAGGAGTACAGATGGGAGGGGACGTCGCACCCGCTCCCGGGGTAGACGTTGTCGCGCCAGGTGCCACCGGCGCGCTCCGACTGCTCGAGAATGGTGAATTCCGACAGGCCGGACCTCACGAGCTGCATGCCCATGGCGAGCCCCGACATGCCGCCGCCGACGATGAGGACGCTCGGGACGGCGCGGCCCGCCGCCCGGGCCGCCGACACCTCGCGGGCCAATTTCCTGCGACCGATGTCCAGTGCCACTGTCGCTGCTCCCTGTCTTCGGGCCCTCTGCCCCCGAGAGGGTCTGACTCCGAGGACCCCGCCCGGATCCGGTCCGAGGGACCGCCTCGGCTGGTGGCCCGATGGTAGGTCCTCTCCCGCCGGGCGGTCCGCACCTTGATGGCACCCACGATGCGGGGCACGGACTGGGGACGGTGTCCACGCTGCTGGTTGGCACGCTGGCTGGTTGCGGGGCAGGTGCCGCGCTCAGCAGACTCGCGGCGTGACCGAGGGACTCTCCGGACCGCAGGCGGGCGGAGAATCGTCGGCGCCGGCGGCCCGGGCGTCGCGGCTGGCCAGAGCGGGGGCCAGGGCCGGGGCTCGAGCGGGCGCCGCGGCGGCTGCCAGGGCGAGAGCCAGTTTCGCCCAGGCCCTCCGGGCGCTCCTCCGGCCCGAGGGTCTCCCCCCCGAGGCCGCCGCCGAGCTCGAGGCGGCGTTGGGCGGAATTGGCCGCGAGGTCGTCGCCGGGGGCCCCGGACGCATCCGGCGGGCGCGTGAGCAGGTGCGGGCCGCCCCTCCCCGGCTGCTCGACTGGATGTCGGGCCAGGTGCTCGAGCACCCCGCTGTCCTCTACGACCGGGAGGGCGTCGAGTTGCTGGCCTCGCGACAGGCACGCTCGATCTCGACGGCGGTCGGTGCGCTGCAGGTGGCGTTGGTCGGGGCCGCCGCAGCCTCCACCTTCGAGGGAGGCCCGGTGCTCGCCCTCGCCATCGACGGGGTCGTGGGCCAGGTCGCCTCGATCGTGCACGGGTGCTGCGACTGGTACAACACGGCCTCCTATCTCGTGCGCGCCCTCCGCCAGCAATCGATCACCGTCGGGCCCGCCGAGATCCGCCGACTGACCAACGCCGCACTGATGTCCCGAGGTCCGGTGGTGGACGAGCGGGCGCTGACGCGGTCGACCGAGCTCCGGTTGTTCCGGAGCTGGGTGGGGCGCGGTCTGGTCGATGCGCTCCCCTTCGGCTCCCACCTCGGGCGGGCGTCGGTCAAGGCCACCGACCGGGTCGACCGGTCGGACCTGCACGGGCTGGTCGATGCGTTGCGAACGACCACCGGGACTGGCTGAGGAACGACCGACTGGACGAGGAACGACCATCGGGACGGGACGCGGCGGTCCCGGAGGCCCCGCCCGCGTAGCGTCGGGGCGTGGCGGCTCCGGTCATCGACTACCGAGGAGAGTTCCGGTTCGCCCTGGACCCGACCGACCTGTGGGCGCAGCTGGAGCAGGTCGACCAATTCGAGGGCTGGTGGCCCTGGCTGACCCAATTCCGCCTCGAGGGCAATGGGCTGGCGTCCGGATCGGTGCTGCAGGGGGTGGTGAGCCCGCCAGTGCCGTACCGGATGCGGCTGCGGGTCGAGCTGCTCCGGTGCGAGCGAGCCCGCGCCGTCGACGCCCGGGTGGCCGGTGACCTGACCGGACCGGCCACGCTCCGGATGCATCCGGAACCCGGCGGCACCGGGGTGGAGGTCGCCTGGAGGGTCGAGATGCAGCAACCGGCGATGCGTCTCGCCAGCCGCATGGCCCACCCGGTGCTCCGATGGGGTCACGACCGGGTGGTCGAGATCACCGTCGCCGGCTTCCGGCGGCGGGTGGAAACGGCGCCACGCTGAGAGGGACGTCCGCCCGGTGGTTCCGTGGCCCGGTGGTTCCCGGGCCCGGCGGTTCCCCTGGCCCGGCGTTTCCCCTGGCCCGGCGGAGACCCCGACCTTCGAACCGGCCCGGGGGTCGGGTCCCTAGGGGTTCGTACAATGGTGCGGTCCGGCGCACAAGTGGAGGAGACATTGAGCGAGACCCTTGCACCTCCGTCGCCGGGCTCCGCCGCGGACCTGTCCCGGCGCCGGGTGCTGGTGGTCATCGGCGCCCTCATGCTCGGCATGTTCCTGGCGGCGCTGGACCAGACCGTCGTCTCGACCGCACTGCCGACCATCGTCGGGGACCTGCACGGCGCCTCGCACCTGACCTGGGTGGTGACGGCGTACCTCTTGTCCTCGACCGTGTCGACCCCGCTGTGGGGCAAGCTCGGCGACCAGTACGGCCGCAAGTTCTTCTTCCAGCTGGCCATCGTCGTCTTCCTGATCGGGTCGGCCCTGTCCGGCCTGAGCGGCTCCATGCTGATGCTCATCGTCTTCCGGGCCCTGCAGGGACTCGGGGGCGGCGGCCTGATGGTCGGGGCCCAGACCATCGTGGGCGACGTGGTGTCACCGCGCGAGCGGGGCCGGTACATGGGCCTGTTCATGGCCATGTTCGGGGTGACCACCGTCATCGGCCCCCTCATCGGCGGGGTGATGGTCGACTACCTGAGCTGGCGGTGGATCTTCTACATCAACCTGCCCATCGGGGCGGCGGCCCTGGCCGTCACCGCAGTCGCCCTGCCCGGCTCCCTCAGCCGGGTCCACCGGGTGATCGACTACCTCGGCACGGCCTTGCTCGCCCTGTCCGCCACGGCTCTCGTGCTGTTCACGAGCCTGGGCGGGACCTCCTACCCCTGGAGCTCGCCCTTCATCATCGGGCTCGCCGTCGCCGGGGTGGTCTTCGGGATCGCATTCCTCCTCGCCGAGCGGCGGGCGGCGGAGCCGGTCATCCCGCTCAAGCTGTTCACCAATTCGGTGTTCGCCGCCTCCAGCGCCATCGGGTTCGTCGTCGGGTTCGCCATGTTCGGGGCGCTCACCTTCCTGCCGCTGTTCCTCCAGGAGGTCAAGGGGGTGAGCCCCATCCAGTCGGGGGTCCGGCTCTTCCCCATGATGGGCGGTCTCCTCGTCGCCTCCATCGGCTCCGGGCAGCTGGTGAGCCACACCGGCCGCTACAAGATCTTCCCGGTGATGGGCACCGCCCTCATGACCGTCGGGCTCTATCTCATGTCGCTCATCGGGGTCGGCACCGGCGCCTGGACGACGGCCGGGTACATGGCCGTGTTCGGGTTCGGGCTGGGACTGGTCATGCAGGTCCTGGTGGTCGCGGTCCAGAACGCGGTGCCCTACGAGGAGCTCGGGACGGCGACCTCGGGGACGACCTTCTTCCGGATGATCGGCGGCTCCTTCGGCGCGGCCGTGTTCGGTGCCATCTACGCCAACTTGGTGCTGCACAACGTGCTCGCCGCCCTGCACGTGCCGAGGGTTCCTGCCGGGTTCAGCCTCAGCGGCGCCAATCCGGGCAGCATCCAGCGCCTCCCGCCCGCCGTCCACCAGGCGGTGGTCGCCGGCATCGCCCACACCGTCCAGACCATGTTCCTCATCGGCGTCCCCATCGGGCTGGTGGCCTTCGCCCTCAGCTGGACCCTGCCCGAGATCGAGCTGCGCAAGTCGATCCGGACCTCCGAGCCCGCCGAGCACCTCGGCCTGCCCGAGCCCCGGACCTCGCTCGGCGAGGTGCGCCGCATCCTCGAACGGGCCGCCAGCCGCGAGAACCGCCGGGAGCTCTACGAGACGCTCGCCTCCCGGGCCCACCTCGACCTCGAGCCGCGCGGCGTGTGGATGCTGTACCGGCTGGCCGACCGGCCGGGCTGCACCCTCCAGCAGGTCGGCTCACGCCTCGGGGTCG
This sequence comes from uncultured Acidimicrobiales bacterium, assembly GCA_963764555.1. Lineage (GTDB taxonomy): Bacteria > Actinomycetota > Acidimicrobiia > Acidimicrobiales > RAAP-2 > Bog-756. The sequence goes on along the minus strand of CAVXSW010000005.1, from coordinate 593,395 downwards.
ACCCGGCCCACCTCGAGGCCTCCATCGAGACCCTGATCGCCGCGGGCCTGCTCCGCCGGGACGGTCATGACGCCGCTCGGGCGTCGGGCGGACCGGGCCTCCCCGCTCCGGGTCTCCTCGACGGCGGCGCCGGAGTCGACGGCGCCAACCTGGAGCTCACCTCGGCCGGCCACCAGGCCATCGAGCGGCTCACCGCCGCCCGGCGGGACTCGATGACCGAGCTGCTCGAGGGCTGGGACCCCGAGGCCCATCCCGAGGTGCTCGAGCTGGTGCGCGACCTCGCCCGCGCCCTCATGGCCGACGACGACAAGCTGCTCGCCGAGGCCCGGGCGGCCGCCGTCTGAGCCCGGTCGGGCGCCAGGGTCAGGTGCCTGCCCCGGGGTCCCACCTCGGCGAGATCCGGCTCACCGTGGTGAACGTGCACAGGTAGAGCCCGTGCTCGGTGGCGGCGGGGAACAGCACCCCCTGGACCGGGCTGCCCGTGTCGACCCGGGCCCGCTCGCTGCCGTCACGGATGTCGAGGAGGACCATCTGCTCGGCGGCGCGGACGGGGTCGTGATCGCCGGTGACGAGCCAGCCGGTGTCCGGCTGCAGCACGAGGTGCCCGCCGTGCTGCTGGGCGCGCCGCCACCGGCTGGTGAGGGTGCCGTCGTCGCCGACCTCGAAGGCGTGGACGACGCCGTTCCCGCTGTCGTAGGCCACGGCGATCGAGCGGTCGGCGTCGATGAGCGGCGGATTGGCGACCAGGCCGCCGGGCCCGTCGCACACCTCGGTCAGCGAGCAGCGCCCCGTCTCCAGATCCACGCGCACCAGGTGCAGGGGCGACGCCGACACGCCGTGGCCGTGGAGCGTCCCCGAGTAGGACTCGCTCCCCTCGCCGTTGTCGAGGAACCAGGCGGCGCCGAGGGCCAGCACGCAGTCCCAGCCGTAGGTCTGCCCCTCGAGGGTGCGGTAGGGGACCCGGAAGTCCGGGTCGAGCCGCAGACTCCCGTCCCAGCGCAGGCGCCAGAGGCTGGTGTCCCCGACGACGTAGAGGTCGTCACCGTCGGCCGACAGCCGGGCGATCGACGGCTCGGGCAGGGTGCACCGGGCGACGGTGACGAGCTGGTCGGGCTCGAGCACGACCAGCTCGCAGGGCTCCCGCTCGGAGGCCGGCACCGGCCGCCCCGGGCGGGCCCCGGCGAAGTCCTTGGTGACCAGGTGGCCGTCGGGCAGGAGCACGAACCCGTTGTACGGCCGGCCCCGGCCCAGCGCGGCGGAGGCGATCGGGGAGAGGTCGGGCGCCAACCGGTGGGCGTGGTTGCCGAACACGGCGTAGACCGAGCCGTTGGCGTGGACGGCGAGGCTGCCCGGCCAGGTGGGGCCGCCGGCGAGGTCGGGAGAGCGCGACAGCGGCTCGAGGGTGGACGGATCGATGCGCTCGACGAAGCAGACCGCCGCGTCGCCGGCGGTATGGCGCAACAGGAAGACCTCGTCGGCGTCCCGGGTGACCACCATGGTGGCCGCCGGCACCGACCGCGACACGACGTCGTAGCCGTGCGGACCGGGCGCGAGCTCGGCGCCGGCCGGGGCGACCTGGCGACGGTGGGGGCCCCCGTCCTCGCACGACCAGGGACCCGGCCAGTACCCGGCGGCGGGGGACCCGAGGGCCGGACCTCCCGGCGAGGACGGCATGACCCGGCGAGCCCGGTCAGGAGGGGGGTCGGAGGATGGCCGCCAGGGCGTCGAGCACCACGCTGCTCGCCTCCGACGAGGTCATCGAACGGTCCTCGGTGAGGAGGTGGTAGGACTCGAACGAGGTCAGGACGTCGGCGGCCGCCAGGGCGCGCCGGCTGCCGTCTTCGTCCCGGGCGTCGAGCTCGGGAGCGAACAGGGCACGCACCTGCGATCGCAGGAACCGCCGGTTCTGGCGGAGCTCGGCGGCGAGCAGCGCCTGGAACGGAGCCTGCAGCCGGGTCACGGCGGCGGCGTGGCCGACGGCGTCGAACAGCCGGAACCGCTGGTCCACCAGCGCCGCCACCTTCTGCTCGAAGGGATCGTCGGGGGCGGCGGCGATGGGCACCAGCGGCATGGCCCTGGCTTCCTGGCGCATGATGGCGACCCGGGTGAGGTCGTCGACGTCCTCGAAGTAGCGGAACAACGAGCGCGGCGAGAGACCGGAGCGGGCGGCGATCTCCTCGGTGCTCGGGCGCAGGTTCCCGTCCCGGTACAGGTCGAGAAGCGCCTCGACGACCGCCTCCCGGTTCCGCCGCCGCCGGAGCTGGCGGCCGTCGACCGACGAGTCGTCTTCCTCGGTGCCGGGCAACGGGTCGGCGGGCGCGACGGGGTCGCGGTCGGCATTGAGGGCCATGGTCCGAGCCAGGCTACCGTTGCCGGCTCGCCCCACCGGGGCGCGGGTCGGGGCCGGGCGCGGAGCCGGCGTGCAGGATGCACACGTCGCCGGCCCGCGGGTCGACCTGTCCGTCGACCAGACGGCGATAGGCCTGCTCCACCTCCGGTGCGCCGCGCGCTCGGCGGAGGACCAGCCACTCGTCGGTCCAGGGCACGAACCCGTTCCAGGCTTCGGTCACCGCCTGCTCGAACCCGTCGCGTCCCCATTGGCGGCGGCGTTTGGCGATCTGGTCGGGCGCGAAGAGAAAGGTGGGCGCCGGGCCGCGACCGGGGACGTCGCCACCGGAGATGTCCTCCCAGTGGGTGTCGCCCACGATCATGCTGTAGGCGAGGTCCTCCCCGAGGTGGTCGTGCACCGCACGGGTCAGGTCGGCCCGACCGGCGACGTCGACGTAGCACGCCCGCCGCCGGGGCACCGATTCGAGGTCGTCGTAGCTGTAGGCCCGGTCGTAGCACCCGAGCCCGCCCACGAAGTCGAGGTTGGGCGACGACGTGAGCCCCACGACCTCGAGGTCGTCACGGCGGGAGAGGAGGTGGGCGGCGGCGATCGACGTCTTGGCCGAGGCGCTCGAGATGACCACGAGCGAGCTCCCGAACAGCTCGTGCTCGCCGAGGAAGTCGTCCACCACAAAAGACGTGACGAACAGCGGCCAGAGCAGCATCTGCTGGGGCTCACGCTCGGGGCGGTGAACGGGGTCGGTGGCCGTGGACGAGTAGCGGTTGTAGACGCTCGGCAGCTCGTGACGGTGCGGTGCGACGTCGGAGAAGCCGCGCTCGTCGACGCGGCCGGGTCGCACCACCAGCTGCTCGGCCATGGGGAGGAAGCCGTACACCCGGGTCGCCTCGGGCACCTCGGGGACCGTCGACTCGACCACGTCGGCGAACCCCCACACCGGCACCCGCCCGAAGGGTCCGTCCCCGGCGCCGGCGTCCTCCTCGGGCACCGGAAAGAACCGCCAGTACCCCATGGCGTCGCCGAACACCGCGTAGGTGATGTTGTTGGCGGTCAGCCCGAAGGAATCGACGCGGAGGCGGACCTCGCCCGGCCCGAGCGGCGGCGGAGGCCGCTCGACCACCCGGACGTGGCGGATGTCCCGGCGGTCGACTTCGAGATCCACGGCGCGCTCCCGGCTCGGGGTGGGCGGAGGCTAACCGTTGACAGTTCGACTGACAAGTGTTTGGGTGGGACCATGAGCGACGACCTGATCCTCGATTCGCTGCGGCGCCGGATGCGGGCGCTCCACTCCTTGTACTGGGACGCCGTGGGGAGCATGGACCTCGACCAGGTCAACCACTTCGAGCGGGACGGGGTCCTGCCCATCGCCTTCAGCCTCTTCCACATCGTGAACATGATCGATGCCTCGTTCCTGCTCATGACCGGCGAGGCGCCGATCTGGGACGAGTCATGGGCCGACCGGGTGCGCCCGGCGATCCGCGACCACGGCAAGCACCGCACCGTGGCCGAGATGGTCCACCAGCGGATCGGCGACTACGGAGCCTTCATCGAGTACATGGGCGCCGTGTTCACCCGGACCGAGGAGTGGCTCGAGAAGCTGGACCCGGCCGAGCTCACCCGGGTGGTCATCGCCCGCCCCTTCCCCCCGCAGGTGGCGAGCACCTACAGCGCCCGGGTGGCCGGGCCCGAGGGGGTCACTGTGCTCGATGCCACCGAATGCTGGATCTACCAGCACGCCCTCCGTCACATGGGCGAGATCGAGCTCGCCCGGGGACTGGTCGGACTGGGGGGCATGACCTCCTGATCCGGCCGGCGGGCAAGGCGGCCCGGCGGGCCGGGAGCCGCCCGGCTCAGCGCCGGGTGCCCACCGATCCCGTCCCCGCCGACAGGTGGCCGTGCCCGTTGGACGACAGGCGACGGGGCCCGTCGGCCCGGAGGCGGTCGTCGGCGAGCACGCTGCGCTGGTGACGTACGGCGGGGACCATTCGGGGGATGGTGGCCGAGGCCACCACGAGGGCGAGGAGCGGGAGGACGGCGAAGAACCAGTTCATGTGCGGGCGAGCAGGGTGGTCGGCGGATCCTGCTCTCCTCCTGTCGGCACGGTAGAGGGCCCGCCCGTGACGGGGCTTGGTGCGACCGTAACGGTGGCTGAGAACGACCCCACCGGCCCGAGCGTGCCGGCCGACGCGACCGCCGCCGTGGCGCCGGGGGGAGCGCTGGTGGTGGAGGGGGCGGTGGTGGTGGAGGGAGCGCTGGTGGTGGACGGGCTCGTGCTCGGCAGCGGATGCACCGGGGTGATCACCCGGGTGGCGGTGAGGGTGCCGCCGGAGCGGGTGCCGACCACCGCCACCGGGCTGCCCACCGTGAACTGGGACTGGGTGGCCGGCGCGGTCGCCGTCCCGAACTTGGTCGACGAGGTCAGGGTCACCGTGACCGCCCGGCCCCGGACCGTCATGACCGTCCAGGTGTCACCGTTCTCGGCGGTGATCCGGCCCCGGAGCCCGTTGCGTCGGGGCTGGGTGGTCGACGTCGGAGGGCTGGTCGGCGGGACCGAGGTGGCGGACACGGTGGCCGTGCCGCCCCCGGGTCCCCACACCGCCACGCCGATTCCGGCCCCGAGGGCCAGGGCGGCGACCAGACCGGCCACTTCGACGGCCAGCCGGTGGGCTCCGAAGATCGCTCGCAGTCGTCTCATGTTGCCTCCGATCGGTCGTCCGGGGCTCGAGGCACTCTGCCTCCTGGCCGCCTGTCCACGGCCGTGCCTCCTGGCCGCCTGTCCACGGCCGTGCCTCCTAACGGTCTGTCCACGGCCGGCACCTCAGACGATCGGCAGCGTCGGGAAGGAGCCCTCGAGGAGGCCTTTGGGGTCGACGCCCAGCACCCCGGCGAGGAGCGTGGCATAGACCGAGCGGAAGTCGGTGGTGTACACGGTGTTGCCCTCGGACAGCTTGGTGAGGCTCGGCGGCTCCCCTGCAAACCCGCCCTTCACCTTCGGCCCGGCCACGAAGGAGACGTTGGCCCAGCCGTGGTCGGTGCCGGCGCTGGCGTTGGCCGCCAGCCGCCGCCCGAACTCGGTGTAGACGAGCACCACGGTCTGCTCCCCCCGCGGATTCCCGGCCAGGGCATCGACGAAGGCGGTGACGGCGGTGTCGAGCTCGGTCAATAGGGCCGACTGGACGTCCAGCTGGTCGCTGTGGGTGTCGAACCCGCCGAGGTCGACGCTGTACACCTCGGCGGTCGCCCCGGCCAGGATGAGGTTCGCCACCACGCTGAGCTGGGTGGCGAGCACGTTGTCGGCGGCCTGTCCGCCCCCGCCGTTCGAGATGGCGAGGGAGCCGGCCGCCGTGCTCGCCGAGGCCGGCGCCCCGGCTCCCGACAGGTGGAGCGGGTCGGACTTGCCGGTGCGGTCGAGGATGGGGCCGATCCGGTCGTCGATCTCGAGGAGGACGGCGCCCGAGGCGGCCGACTGCGCCTCGAGGCTCGCCTGGCGCGGCGACGGGTCGGCCAGCGCGGCGTAGCGGGCCCGTTCGGCGGGGTCGCCGGGAAGGGTGATCGGGCCGGCGGGGACTGCGGCGCCCTGGATGCGCTCGCCCGACAGGGCGGTCGGCAGGGTGGGGCCGATGCCGATGGCACGCAGCGGGCTCGAAGCGGTGGCGTCCAGCCACCGGCCGATCCACCCGGTGCTCACCGGGGTGCCGGGCACGCCGCTCTGCCAGATGTCCATCGACTCGAAATGGCTGTAGTTGGGGTCGGCGAACCCGACGCCGTGCACCACGGCCAGCCGTCCGGCGTCCCAGAGGTGCTTGAAGCCGGGCATGCCGGCGTGCAGACCGAACCCCTCGCCGATCGGCAGGACGCTGGAAGGGTCCACCGCCAGCACCCCGCGCGCCGCGGCATAGGCGGAGCTCTGGTACGGGACCACGGTGTTGAGGCCGTCGTTGCCCCCGTACAGCGTGACCAGCACCAGCTTGGGCCCGTCGGGTGACCCCCGGGCCCCGCCCGACGCGCTGTCGCCGAAGAGCGAGTCCCAGGCCCGGGGCCCGAGCGCGGCGCCGAGGAACCCGATGGCGCCCGTCGCCCCGGCCAGCGCCAGAAACCGCCGGCGGCCAAGGGCGACGCGGCCGGCGGACGCCACCGGTCCTCCCTCCCGTTCGGTCCTCGCTTCCTGTTCCAGCCTCGATTCGCGTTCCATCCTCGGCACGGTCCTTTCAGTTGCTCACGTACTCGGGGGAGACGAGGGCGAGCGTGACGAGGGTGGGCGGATCGCCGGTCGCGCCCTGGAGGGCCCGGGCGGTGGCCGGGCTCCATCCCGGCACCGACAACATGTCGGCGGCGGCGTCGACCCGCGCGGCGCGAGCGGCGTCGGCGACCGGTGAGATGTCGGCCCGGCGGGCGAGGGAGTGGGCGAACTTCCACCGGGTGAGCGCAGCCGCCGTCGAGAGCCAGTACCCGTTCTGGGGCCAGCCGCCCACGCTCGGGGGGTCGAAGGGGATCTGGCCCAGCTCGGCCAGCACGCCCCGGAGGCCGGTGGCCAGGGATCCGAGGGCCCCCGGGGTCACCCCGAGCGCCCGGAGAGTTCCCACCACGTACTCGGTCGGCTGCTTGACGAGGCCCGAGCGCGCCCTTCCCGACACGAACTGGGGGTGCGAGAAGATGGCCGAGAGCAGGTCGGCGAGGTTCCGGTTGCCGGCGTAGCCCGACGCCAGGTCGGCCACCACCGGGTCGGTGGTGGCGACCGGGTAGGCCAGGTGGCTCCAGAAGGCGGCCGGCACGAAGTGGCTGGACGCCGAGCTCCGGGTGGCGAGGTCGATGACCTGCTGGCCGGTGTCGACTCCGTGGACGCCGAGGAAGGTCTGGGGCGACGGGGTGTGGTCGGGGGCGTAGATGGAGAACCCACCGGTCGCCAGGTCGAGGCGCCAGCCGGTGAAGCAGTTGGCCGCCGCCCGGACGTCGGCCTCGGAGTAGCTGCCGATGCCCATGGTGAACCGCTCCATCAGCTCCCGGGCGAAGTTCTCGTTCGGGTGGGACGCCTTGTCCGATGCGGCATCGAGCCAGATGAGCATGGCGGGATCGGTCGCCACGGCCTGGGTGAGGGCGGCGAAATCGCCGCCGCCCTGGGTGCGGAAGAGCTGGTTCTGGCCGTACATGTAGAGGGGGAAGCGCACCTTCGAGATGGCCGTCGGGAAGTGCCCGTGCAGGAGGAAGGTCAGCTTCTCCTTGAGCGGATTGGTGGTCGTCACCATCCGGGTGAGCCACCAGGTGAGGAGGCCGCCGAACTCGGAGCGGAGGGTCTGGGCCAGCGCCCGTCGAGCTGCCACGTCGCGCCTCAGGCGGGCGTAGTCGGCCGGTGGTCCGCTGAGCGCCGGCACCGGGGTCGGGTCCGCCCCGGGGTCGGGCGAGCCGATCCCGGCGACCAGGTCGGCCACCGTGGCCTCGTAGCCCTTGGCCGAGGCGGCCGCCAGCTCGGCGGGGGTGGCCCCGAACCCGGCCCGCCGGTAGAGGTGGGCGACGAGGGCGGTGGTGCCCGGCGTGGCCGTGGCCGGCCCGGTGGTGGCGGTGGTAGCCGTCATCACTGAGAGATTGACCCGGAATGATGAGGGATCGTTCGTCGAATTGTGAGGATTCGATGAAGTCTTTCCGAAGGTGAGGGGTAGCCTTCGCCGACGGCGACCACCCGGGAGGCGGCCGTGTTCGAGCGAGTGGGTTCTTCGGAAGGAAGAGCGGGTCCCGGCTCCCGCCGGACCGGGACGGTAGCCGTGCGCCGGCCCGCCGCCCTCCGCATCGCCGCCGCCGTGGCCGCCGTGGTCGCCGTGGCCGTCGTGGTCGCCGTGGCCGGTGGGGTCGGTGGGGTCGCCGGGGCAGGACCGGGAGCGGCGGCCGTGCCCTCGTCCGGCGTCAGCACGGCGGTGGGTCCCACCGTCGCCCCCGCCGCCGGGCCCACCGGCGCTGGTCGGGCCGCGCCCGCCGGCGCCGTCCCACGGTGGTGGGTCCCCCCGCTCGGCAACCAGCCCTGGCAGTGGGAGCTGAGCCACCCCCTGAGCCTCACCAGCGCCCGCGACCTCGGCACCGACGATGAGCTTCCCGACGGGAGCCCGGCGCCCCCGCCGGCCGTCTACGACATCGACGCCATCATCAATCCGTCCTCGACGGTGGCCGGGCTGCATGCCCGGGGCAAGCACGTGGTCTGCTACATCGAGGTCGGTGCGGCCGGCAATTACTACTCGGCGGCCGACGAAGGCGTGGCCACCACGTACTACCGCCAGCTCGAGAAGGCTCGGGTGCTCGGGAAGAAGGTGGCGGGCTACCCCGAGCGCTACCTCGACATCCGTTCCGGCGCCACGGTTTCGATCATCGAGTCGATGATCGACCGGCAGTGCGCAGCCAAAGGGTTCGACGCGGTGGAGACCGACATCGACGAGGAGTACGCCAGCCCGAGCGGGTTCCCGCTCACCCGGGCGACCGAGGAGTCGTACCTGACCACCCTGGCCGACTACATGCACGGGCTCGGGCTCGGATGGTGGATCAAGAACCCCGACGACACCGGCGACAGCTTCGCCGCCGACATGTACCCGCTGGCCGACGCCGTGCTGACCGAGCAGTGCAACCAGTACTCGTCGTGCGGACTGCTGGCGGACTACGTCGGGCACAAGGCGGTGTTCAACGCCGAGTACCACCGCCCGACGGCCTCGTTCTGTCCCGGCGACAATGCGCTCGGTTTCAACGGGGCGAAGTTCAACGTCGACCTGACGGGCAAGCGGGAGCCGTGCCGCTGACCCGATGGGCGAGACGGGCTCCGCCTACTGCTCGGACATGATGCGCTCGAACTCGACCATCGGGTTCACCGGTACCTGTTCGCTGAGCGTGACCGTGACCGAGTGGATGGTGGCCGTGCACGCGAAGGGCGCCTCGTAGTCGTCTCCGACCGCCGGGCCGAGCTCGTACCCGCAGGTGAGGCCGGCGCCGGTGGCGCTGAAGGCGGCCACCGTGAAGGTGGGGATGGTGCCCTTGGCGACGTCCTCCCCGTCCACCGACAGCACCGACGTGCCCCCGCCACCGTCGTCGCGCTCGAAGCGGAACCCGACCCGGTGCCGGCCGGGCGGGACGGGTCGATCGGCCTCCACGACATGGAGCTCCTTGCCGTAGAGGTTGTGCACGTAGCGCGGACATCCCCGTCGGAGGTGGAGCGAGAACCCGCCGAGCACCGATCCCTCCGCCAGCAGCACCCCGTCGGGGGGCCCGTCCTCGCCGACGGTGAGGTCGGCCTCGATGGTGTGGCTCCGGTTCTTGACGTTGGCGGCGACCGGCTCGGGGACCGGTGAGGCCCCCGGGTAGTACCGGGTGCGCAGCCGCGGGCGCCGCCGGTCCGGCTTGGGATGGACCAGCGCGTGGAGCACGCGGTTGTCGAGGGGGAGGACCTGGTTGCGGCGCGCCTCGGCCCACCACAGCTCGACCATCTCGGCCAGGCGATCGGGGTGCTGGTCGGCCACGTCGTGGACCTCGGAGGGATCGGTGGCGACGTGGTAGAGCTCCCAGCGGTCCTCGGCGAAGGGGGCGTTCCAGTTGATGCCGTCGTCGTAGAGAGGGCCGATGGGCTTGAAGGTGACCGCCTTCCAACCGTCGTGGTAGATGGCGCGGCTGCCGAACATCTCGAAGTACTGGGTGATCCGGTGCCCGGGGGCATCAGCGCCGTCGGAGCCGAGCAAGGAGGCGAAGCTGATGCCGTCGATCGGGGCCTGGGGCACGTAGTCGATCCGGTCCGGAGCCTCGATCCCCGCCAGCTCGAGCACGGTGGGCAGGACGTCGACGGCGTGGGCGAACTGGCGGCGGACGCCGCCGCCCGGCCCGAGGCGCTCCGGCCAGCTCACGATGCAGGGATCGGCCACCCCGCCCTCGTGCACCTCGCGCTTCCACCGCTTGAACGGAGTGTTGCCGGCCATGGTCCAGCCCCACGGGTAGTTGTTGTGGGCGCTCGGCCCCCCCAGCTCGTCGATGCGGCGGGCGAGCTCGTCGGGGCCGGCCGGGTCGAAGTTGGCCAACCGGTTGTCGTTGATCGAACCGGAGGGCCCGCCCTCGGAGCTGGCGCCGTTGTCGGACACCAGGATCACCAGGGTGTCGTGACGGTCGCCGGTCTCCTCGAGGAAGGCGAAGATCCGGGCCAGCTGGTCGTCGGTGTAGGAGAGGAATCCGGCGAAGCACTCCATGAACCGGGCCGCCACCCCTTGTTCGCGGGGCGGGAGGGTCTCCCAGGCCGGGACCCAGGGCGGCCGGGGGGAGAGCTCGGTGCCCGGGGCGAGGAGCCCGCTCTCGAGCTGGCGGGCGAAGATCTCCTCCCGCCAGGTGTCCCATCCCTTGTCGAACCGTCCCCGGTAGCGCTCGATCCACTCGGCCGGGGCGTGATGGGGCGAATGGCAGGCGCCGGTGCAGAAGTAGAGGAAGAACCGACGGTCGGTGTCGACGGCGCGGAGGTCGGCGAGATGGCCGATGGCCCGGTCGGCGAGATCGGCGCTCAGGTGGTAGCCCTCGGCGATCGACCGGGGCGGGCTGACCGAATGGTTGTCGTGGTAGAGGGAGGGCACGAACTGGTGGGTCTCCCCTCCGTGGAAGCCGTACCAGCGGTCGAAGCCCCGGGCGAGCGGCCACGAGTGCCGGGGGGCCGCCATGTGGGTCTCGTCGTCGGGGGTCAGGTGCCACTTGCCCACGGCGTAGGTGGCGTACCCGCGCTGGCGGAGGATCTCGGAGAGGAACCCGTTCTCCTTCGGAACCTCGGCGTTGTAGCCCGGGAACCCGACGGCGAGGTCGGCGACCCGGCCGAGCCCGTTGCGGTGATGGTTGCGGCCGGTCAGCAGGCAGGCCCGGGTCGGCGAGCACAGCGCGGTGGTATGGAAGTTGGTGAGGCGGAGACCGCCTGCGGCCAGCGCGTCGATGGTGGGGGTCGAGATGTCGGATCCGTAGCACCCGAGCTGGGCGAAGCCCACGTCGTCGAGCACCACGAGAACGACGTTCGGCGCCCCCTCGGGTGGCTGGGACGCCGGCGCCCACCAGGGGGTGGAGCTGCGCCAGTCGTCGCCGATGACACCTTGGAAGGGAGGAGTCTCCACGTCGGACCTCCGTCACGGTTCGTTCGGGGCGGCACGGTCGCCGGTCCCGGCCCCGATTCTTGCCACTCCGGCGGGGGCGTGGCGGTTCGTCCCGGCCGGAGCGAGTGCCGTGGTGGCCCCGCCGACCGGTCCGGTCACCGGCGTCCGAGCAGGACCCCCTCCCCGGGGGCCAGGGCGACGGCCGACCCGACGGGCTCGCCGTCCCGGCGCCGGTCGGTCCCGAGGATCACCGTGGCGCCGGACCCGTCCCCGCCGCCGGGGCCCTCACCGCCGACGACGACCTCACCGCCGCCGGCGTAGCCCCCGAGGGCGATGTGGCACGGACCGTCGCTGAGGTTGACCGCGGTGGCGAAACGCCGCCCCCGCCGGAACACCCAGGCGCCCGGAGGCGCCGGCAGGCTCTCGTAATCGCCCGCCACAAGATCGGGCTCGGCCCGGCGGAAGGCGATGAGGTCCCGGGTGAACCGCAGGACCGAGTGCGGGTCGTCCCGTTGGGCGTCCACGTTGCAGGTGGGCGGGGTGCGCATCGGCAGCCAGGGGCGGACGCCGGGGCCGGTGAAGCCGCCGCCGGGGCCGTCGTGCCAGGGGAGCGGCGAGCGTTCGGGGTCGCGCCCGGTGATCGCCGGCCAGTAGCGGAGCCCGACCGGGTCGCGCAGGTCGGTCTCGGTCATCTCGGCGTCGGGGAGCCCGATCTCGTCGCCCTGGTAGAGAACCGGCGTGCCCCGCAAGGTCAACAGGACCAGCAGGATGCTGCGGACCAGGCCCGGGTCTTCGTGGGCCCAGCGGGTGGCGAGGCGCGAGTTGTCGAGGTTCGACCCGGTCCAGACCGGGCGGGCCCCCGGCGGCAGGATCCGCTCGGTCTCCTCCACTACGGCGCGGAGGTCCTCGGCCCGGAGCTCGCTGTGCAGCCAGGGGAGGTTGAACGCCAGGTGCAGCTCGTCGTGGCCGTTCCCGTAGAAGGGCGGGAGCATCGACAGGTGGTGCACGTCGGTCTCGCCGAGCAGCAGGCGCGGCGGATCGTAGGTGTCGGCCAGCTGGCGCCAGCGCTGCAGGATGGCGTGCACCTCGGGCCGGTTGCCGTTGTAGACGAAGCGCTGGCCGAGCAGCTGCTCCATCACCGAGTCGTCTTCGGTGGCGGCCGGATTGTCCCGCAACGCGGCGTCCTTCACCAGCATGTTGCACACGTCGATCCGGAAGCCGCCCACGCCCCGGTCCCACCAGAACCGCAGGATCTCCTCGAAGGCCGCATGCACGTCCGGGTTCCACCAGTTCAGATCGGGCTGCTCGGGGGTGAAGTTGTGCAGGTAGTACTGGCCGCTCGACTCGTCCAGCGACCAGGCCGGCCCGCCGAACTGGGCGGTCCAGTTGTTGGGTGCGGATCCGTCGGGGCCCGGGTCGGCCCACACGTACCAGTCGCGGTGGGCCGCGGTACGCGACGACCTGGCGTCGACGAACCAGGGGTGGGAATCGCTCGTGTGATTGGGGACGAGGTCCAACAGGACGCGGATGCGGCGCCGGGCCGCTTCGGCCACCAAGGCGTCCAAGGTGGCGAGCGAGCCGTAGTCGGGATCGACGGCGCAGAAGTCGGAGACGTCGTAGCCCCAGTCCGCCTTGGGGGACGGCGACACCGGTGAGAGCCAGAGGCCGTCGACGCCGAGCCATTCGAGGTGATCGAGGTGGTCGATGATGCCCTGCAGATCACCGACGCCGTCGCCGTTCGAGTCGGCGAACGAGCGCGGGTAGATCTCGTAGAGCACCCCCGAGTCCCACCAGGGCACCACCTCCCCGGTGGGGCGTGACGGATCCATCCGGCGAGCCGACCCGGCAGTTCCGACTGTCAGCCCGGCGCCGGCGGCGTGAAGTCACCGGTGTTGGCCAGGTTCTGGTGGATCTGGGGCCAGGTGCCGCGGGGCCCCGACGCCGGCGCGCCGGTCTGCCAGACGAACAGCTCGCCCTCCCGGGTGCCGGTCGCCACCACCTGGTCGGCTCCCGTGCCGAGCGGGCCGAAGACGGCGCCGCCGGTGACCCAGCCGCCGGTGAGCTTGGGGAAGCCGGGCGCCTCGCGTCCGTCGGCGTCGAACGCCCGCAGGTCGGAGTCCGAACTGGCCTCGACGGCGTAGGCCTGCCCCTTCGACCCGGTGAGGTCGGCCACGAGCGGCTGATCGAAGAACTGGAGACCACCCATGACTTGTGGGAAGCCCGCCACGAACGATCCGGTCGAGGCGTCCCAGGCGTCGAGCTGGCTGTCGTGGGGGCTCTGGCTGGCCGGTTCCGAGACGTCGAACAGCTCACCGGCGCTTTCGGCCGCGCTCAGCACGTCGAGCGGTCCGCCGGTGGCGGACGCCGGCCCGAACGGGGCGATGATCGGGACCCCGAGGGCGGGCACGCTGGTGCCGAGGACGCCGGTCGAGTTCGACTTGGCGCCCGGGGGGCTGGACACGAGCACGTTGGGCAGGCCGCCGCTCGTCCCGAGGGCGTCGCTGCCGTCGGCCCGGAGCACGTAGACCGGCCCGACGTCGGACTGGACCGCGATCAGCGGCGCGCCGTCGGGCCCGGTGGCGACGGCCGGCCCGTTGCTGGCGCCGTCACCGATGTCCGGGAGGAGGTTGGGGTCGAGGTCGGCGATGGCGACGGGCCAACCGGGGAGGAACGCCCCGGGGTTGGGGTAGCCGGGCGGGTCCGGCGCGCCGGCTGACGCCGGGTGCTGCGATCCGTCCGGCCAGATGGCGTAGACGCGGCTGTTCGCCGCGTCCTGCAGCTTGCCGGTCAGCGAGAAGAGGGTGCCGAGCAGTCCGAGCGATGCGTTGGGAGGCCCGGCGTACTGCTCGTTGGAGGTCACCACCACCTCGGGCGGACCGCCGGGGACCAGCTGGGCGAGGGCGGGGGTGTCGACGAGCTTCGACCCGGTGTCGCCTCCCGCCCCGGGCGCGAAGGTCACGTGCCCGTCGGCGGGGTCGACCGACTGGACCTCTTTGGGGTCGACCACTTCCACCGGCCAGCCCGGCACCGCCGAGCCGCCCGGGCCCCAGGCGTAGACGTGGCGGTCCATGGCGGCGGCCACCACGTCGAGGGTCCCGGTGCCGGTCAGGTCGCCGAGCACCGGCGCCCCGAGGATGCCGCGGAGCACCTCGTTGTCGAGGTCGTCCACCCCCGGCCCGGAGAAGTCGCCGTCGGTCCGCACCGGCCAGCCCGGCAGGAGCTGCCCCTGCGCGTTCCACGCCCAGACCCGTCCGGTGAGGTCGGTGGCCACGATGTCGAGGTCGTGACCCGACGCATCGGCCAGGTCCCCGACGGCCACTCCGCCGACGATCTCGCCGTGCGGTCCGGCGATCCCCGTGCCGTAGGCCGTCTCCCCGGGGTGGAACCCGGTGTCGGGTCCGGTGCGCACCGGCCAGCCCGGCAGGTCCTGTCCGTTCGAGCCGTAGGCGTGGACCGTGCCGTCGGCCGCCGCCACCAGGAGGGCATTGGTCCCCCCGGGGCCGATCGGCGCCAGAACCGGCGGCGCCACCACCGAGCTCGGCAAGCGGACGGGAGCGCCGCCGAGGAGGCTCGGGTCCTGGTGGAGGAACTCGGCGCGCCGGGCCATGCCCACCATCCCGTCGGCGTCCTGGACCACCAGCCGGACGGTGAACAGGTACCGGTCGGGGTCGGGCTGCCCGTTGGGGGTGGCGGGAGTGCCGTCGAGGTGCACCGCCTTGGGGAACAGGGGGGCCACCTCCGAGAGGGGGATCCGGGCCAGCTCGCCGTGGCGGACGCCGGTCCCGGTGCCGCTCGCCACGACCCGCCAGGCCGAGGGCCGCGGCGTCTCGCCGGCGGCGACCTGTACCTCGTAGTGCCACGACGGGCTCCGGGTGGTCCCCATCAGACCCGACACGGTCAAGGTGTCGGAGGGGGTGAGCACCTGGTACCAGGGGAGGCCGTCGACCTCGGCCTGGGGCGGGATCCGGCCCGAGGCGATCCACTGCACCAGGCGCGCCGCGTCGATCCGGCCGTAGCCGCTCGTCGGGTCGAAGCCCTTCTTGGTGGGGTCGCGCACCGTGGTCACCAGCGGGAGGCCGGTCGACACGGCGTTGTTGTGGGCGGGCCCGGTGGGAGGGGCGGCCTTGGCGAAGTCGATGTCGTCGGCCGACATGGTCACCAGCTGGGTGATCTCGTTCGCCGACAGCGCCACCGGGGCGCCCGATGCCGTCTGCAGGCCGGGGTAGGCGCTGATGGCGTGGTCGGCGAGGGCGGCGGCGGCGGCCGACTCGGCCAGTCCCACGATGCCGCCGGTCTTGCCGGTCGCCTCCGAGGAGCACGAGGTGCTCTCCACGCTGACCGAGATGTTGGCCCCCACGTTGGTGCAGCCGTTGAGGAAGAGATAGCTCGGTGGGGTGAAGGAGCTGGCATGGGTCACGCTGTTGACCACGATGGTGTTCTCGAGCACGGCGGGCAGGTTGTGGTGCTCGGACTCCTCGTCGGCCGCGCTGGCCACCACCGGCACCCCGTGGTCCTCGGCGTAGGTGACGGCCTCGGTGTCGGTGGCGGTGACGTCGTAGGTGCCGAGCGCCTCTTGGATCACGCTCGCCCCGGAATCGACGGCGAACAGCGCCGCCTCGGCGAAGGCGTTGCCCGAGGTGATGAAGGAGTCGCCCACCTTCAACGGCATGATCATGCAGTTCGGGCAGGCGCCCACCTCCTGGGCGACGGTGCCTGCCGCCGCTGCGGCGTCCTCGGCGGTGCCCGTCCCGTGGCCGTAGTGGACGGCGTCGTAGGGGTCGTTGTCGTCGTCGACGAAGTTCCATCCGGCGATGGCATCGGTGAACCCGGCCGGCCCGGTGCGCTCGACGGCATGCGGCGATCCGGGGGTCCCGAAGGTGGCGATGAGGTCGGCCGCCGAGATGCCCGTGTATCCGAACCCGTCGCCGCCGTGGGCGGCACAGAAGTACGGCTTCGCCACCCGGGGGTCCGAGGCGTACTGCTCGACGTTGAAGATGCCGGTCCCGTCGAGGTCGTAGGGGTCCCCGGCCGCCCGGTGGGCGGCGCCGGCGAGCTCGGCCTCGGTCTGGCCGGCGGCGTTCTCCGGCGGGGGGAGGGCGTCGCGGTTGAGGTAGATCTTGTCGACCAGCGCCGGGTCGCACCACTCGATGCCCGAATCGGTCACCGCCAGCACCGTCGTCGGACGTCCGGTGGTCGTCTGCCAGGCGGTGTCGGCGCTGTTGCCCTCCACCCCGCAGAGCTCCTGGGGGTTGCCCGCCAGCGCGGGATCGCTCGAGCGGGCGCTGGTGAGCTTGACGTCACCACCGCCCTGGCTCCAGTTGGCCGGGCGCTCGGGGATGGCGGTCGCCGGGGTGTGGGGGTCCGCCAGCCAGTCGGCCGCCGACGTGCCCGCCGGGGCCGGTGGCCAGGGGAACTGGCCGGTGGCACTGGCCGGGCCCGATCCGGTGTTGGGATCGTTCGTCGGGGTCGGGCACGACGCCGGGCGGCTGTCGAGGACGGCGCCGGCGGTCGGGAGGGTGGCCGGCGGGAGGTCGGTGCGGGCGAGGGGGGTTTGGCCTGGCGCGCCGGCGCCGGTCAGCGCCGGCGACGACGTGGCGGCGTTCGCCGGTTCGGCCATGCCGCCGACGGCAACCGGCAGGACCGTGATGAGGGTCAGTCCCAGCACGGCGAACGAGCGGCGCCCGAACGAACGGAGCCACCGAGGGCACTGATCCCGACCCCGACTCGAGCCCACCGTTCCCCCTCTCGGCTGGTCGGTCCCGACGGGCGGAACGCTACGAGCCGCGACGGCCGGCGCGCAAGGAGCGGGCCGAGTCGGCGTCACCCACGATGCGTCACGCTGTGGCGGAGACGGCGCTCGGCGGCGGGACCGGCCCCCTGTCGGTCGAGCCCCAACAGGGCGGCCCCGAGCACGGGGGGCGCCTCCAGGCGCCGGAACACGGCCCGGGGGGCGCAGCGCCGAGATGCCGGCTCGCACCCGTTCGGAGAAGCGGGGATGGTCGCCGTCGAACAACCCGCCGCCGAGGACCACCTCGACCTCGTCGGCCGTCGCTCCGAGCCGGGTCACGGCGGCGTTGGCCATGGCCACCACCTCGTCGGCCAGCAGCTCCACTGCGGCGGTCGCCGGTCCGTCCCCCGCCTCGGCGGCGTCGAGGCACACCTCGGCCAGCTCGAACAGGCGGCCGTAGTCGAGCTCCCCGGTGTAGACCGCGGTCAGCACCGCCTCGGGGTCGGGGAGGCCGAACCGGGCCGGCACCAGCTCGCCGAGGACGGTCGGCCCGCCGCGGCCGTCCCGCCCGCGCAAGGCGAGCCCGAGGGCGCGCACGCCGAGCCACGAGCCGCCCGGGGCGAAGTCGCCCGACAGCTCGGCGAGCGACGGGAAGCGCTGGACCGACCCGTCGGGGGCGAGGCCGGTGCAGTTGAGCCCCGACCCGCAGACGATCCCCACCCCCCAGCCCGACCGCACCCCGGCCCGGAGCACCGCCATGGTGTCGTTGCGGAGCACGTCGTCCGCGCTCCAGCCACGCTCGGCGAGGGCGCGCCCGAGGCGCTCCTCGTCGACCGGGAGGTCGACCCCGGCCAGGCAGTAGACGCCGGTCCCGGCCACCGGCCGCGGCCCGGGGTCGAGACCCGCCGACCCGAGCGCATGGGAGATCGTCCCCCCGAGGGCGTCCATGGCTCCCTCGAGCCCGGAGAACTGGTGGTTGGACCCTGCCCCTCGGGCCGTGCCGAGCAGGGTCCCGTCCGCCGCCACCACCCAGACGTCGGTCTTCGACGCCCCTCCGTCGACGGCGAGGATCACCCCGTCCCGGGCACCGGCGCTCAACCGGTGTCCTTCGGGTCCGAGCGCACGGGGGGTGATGTTACGTTCGGCCACCATGGGAACGAAGGTGGCCGTCGTGGGCGGCGGGAGCACCTACACGCCCGAGCTGGTGGACAGCCTCTGCACCCACGAGGACCGGATGACCGTCGACGAGCTCGTGCTGCTCGACCCGGACACCGATCGCCTCGAGGCGGTGGGGGGCCTCGCCGGACGGATCCTGCGCGAGCGCGGCTGGGCCGGGCGGCTCCTCACCACCGACGAGCGGGAGCGGGCCATCGACGGGGCCGACTTCGTCGTCGTCCAGCTCCGGGTCGGCGGGCAGGCCGCCCGCCACGTGGACGAGACACTGCCCGGCGGGTACGGCTGCCTGGGCCAGGAGACGACCGGGCCGGGGGGGCTGGCCAAGGCCCTGCGCACCGTTCCCGTGGTGCTGGAGATCGCCGAGCAGACCGCCGCCCGCGGCGCCCCGGACGCCTGGCTGGTGGACTTCACCAACCCGGTGGGGATCGTGACCCAGGCTCTCGCCGACGAGGGCCACCGGGCCGTCGGGCTGTGCAACGTGGCCATCCACGTCCAGCGCCGGATCGGCCACTACCTGGGAATCGACCCCGACACGGTCGAGCTCGAGCACGTCGGGCTCAACCACCTGACCTGGGCCCGTTCGGCCACGGTCGACGGGGTGGACCGGATGCCCGAGCTGCTCGCCCGCTTCGGTCCCGAGCTCGAGCTCGAGAGCGGTTGCCCGTCGGGCCTGTTGGACCTCCTCGGAGCCCTCCCCTCCTACTACCTGCACTACTACTACTGCCTCGACCAGAACCTGGCCGAGCAGGCCGAGCCCGGGTGGCGCTCGCGTGCCGAGGTGGTGGCCGAGCTCGAAGCGGAGCTGCTCGTCCAGTACCGGGATCCGTCACTCGTCACGAAACCGGAGAAGCTGTCGTGGCGGGGCGGCGCCTTCTACTCCGAAGCGGCCGTCCGGCTGATGGCCTCGCTGCACGCCGGCACCGGCGACACCCAGGTGGTCGACGTGCGCAACGACGGTGCCCTCCCCGGGCTGGCGGACGACGCCGTGGTCGAGATCCCCTGCACAGTCGATCGCGACGGTGCCCATCCGCTCCCCCAACGGGCCCTCCCCCCGGACATGGCCGGGCTGGTCGCCCACTGCAAGGCCTACGAGCGCCTGGCGGTCGAGGCCGCGCTGGCCGGCAGCCGCCAGACGATGATCCGGGCCCTGGTGGCCAACCCGCTCGTCGGCCAGTACCCGAAGGCGGAGCGGCTCGCCGATGCGCTGCTCGACGCCAACCGGCACTACCTGCCGCGGTTCTTCCCGCCGGAGCGGAGCCCGACCGGGAGAGCGCCATGAAGACCGGGAGAGGAGCGCCATGAGGACCGGGAGAGGAGCCCCATGAAGATCGGAGTCCATTTCGTCAACTTCAGCCTGCCGGGCAGCCCGGGGTCGCTGGCCCCGACGCTCGCCGCCACCGCACGGGCAGCCGAGGAGGGAGGGTGCTCGACCTTCACGGTGATGGACCACTGGTTCCAGATGGAGCACTTCGCCACCGCCGGGGAGCCGATGCTCGAGGGGTACACCTCGCTCGGCTTCCTCGCCGGGCAGACCGAGCGGATGACCCTCGGGCTGCTGGTGACCGGAGTGACCTACCGCCATCCGGGACTGCTGGCCAAGGTGGTGACCACGCTCGACGTGCTGTCGGGGGACGCGCCCGGCTCGGGATCGGGGCGGCCTGGTACGAGCGTGAGCACCGGGGCCTCGGGGTGCCCTTCCCACCGGTGGGCGAGCGGTTCGAGCGGCTGGAGGAGACGCTGCAGATCTGCCTGCAGATGTGGAGCGACGACGACGGGCCCTTCCACGGCCGCCACTACGAGCTGGCCGAGACCATCTGCTCCCCACCGCCGATCAGCCGGCCCCGGCCGGGCATCCTGGTCGGGGGAAGCGGCGAGCGCAAGACCCTGCGCCTCGTGGCCCGCTACGCCGACGCCTGCAACCTCTTCGCCCCCGACCCTGCCGTCGTCGCCCACAAGTTGGAGGTCCTCGACCGCCACTGCGAGGCCGAGTGCCGCGACCCCGCCGACGTCGAGCGGACCATTCTCGGCTTCGCCTCGCCCTTCGACGACCCCGACGCCTTTCTGGCGGCGATGGAGGAGTACGCCGCGCTCGGGATCGACCTGGTCGAGGTCATGCCCGCCGGACCGGACCCGGCTCGGGTGGGTCACCCGTCTCGGCGAGGAGACCGTGCCCCGTCTGTCCGAGATCGGGCCCTCGTAGCCGTCACCCGGCGGTTCCTCAACGGGCCCGGTGGTCAGGCCCCACGGTGGCCACGGCCCACGGGTGGTCACGGCCCGGTGGTCAATGGCCCCGGTGGTCAATGGCCCCGGTGGTCAATGGCCCCGGTGGCGCATCGTCTTCTGGTAGGAGACCGGGGCGACGGTGCGCCCGATGGGGGCGAGGAGGGGGAGCACCGCCGCGTTGATCTCCATGCGCGGGCCGCCCATCCGCTCGAGCACCAGGTCCGAGATGTCCGCTTCGCTCCGCCGGACCAGCTTGGGCGGAAGCGAGCCGCCGTCCTCGTTCCCCGACAGGCCCATGGCCGTCGGCACCCAGGCGGGATAGAGGACGTGGACGTGCACCCCGCGATCGGCGACCTCGTGGGCGACCGCCTCGGTGAAGGCGGCGACCGCCGCCTTCGATGCCGAATAGGCCCCGTGTCCGGGCTCGGGCGCCCGGGCCGAGTCGGACGAGACGTTGACGACGGTCCCCGACCGGCGTGAAAGCATGCCCGGGAGGACGGCCAGCGTGCCGGTCATGACGCCGAACACGTTGACGTCGAAGATCTGGCGGTAGGCACCGGTCAAGCCCTCTTCCACCGGGGTGAGCTGCTCGATGCCGGCGTTGTTGACGAGCACGTCGATCCGCCCGTGCTGCTCCTCGATGCCGGCCAGGGCGCGCCGGTAGACGTCGGAGTCGCCCACGTCGCAGACGATGGTCGAACTCGCTGCGGTCTTCGAGCGGAGAAGCTCCTCCACCTCGGACAGGCGGTCCTGCCGGCGGGCCAGGCCGACCACGGTGGCGCCGCGGCCGGCCAGGTCGAGGGCCAGCCGGCGCCCGATGCCCGATGACGCACCGGTCACCACGGCGATCTCGCCGTCGTAACGCTTCGGCGCCTGCCGCGACCGTCTCACCGCCGAGAGGCTACGCGCGATGGTGCCGCCGCGCCCCCCGGACCGAGCCGACTGCGTTCGTGCGACTACGTTCGTGCCGTGCCCGGGGCCCTCGACGCGCCGGTCGACCGGCTCGAGATCGACGCCCTGCTGGTGCGTTACGCCACCGCCGTCGACACCATCCGAATCGCCGCCGTTGCCTGGGTATGCCAGCCGTCTCGGGGGAGCGAGGGGCTGGTGGCGGTGCCTCGACACGTCCCTGTTCGCGAAGTCGCCGTGTCGCCCACAACGGAACTTTCGGGACGGTTGTCGGCTGCGGTATAGGGAACGGGCTTGCCCCGGCCACCAACGGGCGGTCACTGAGGTAGTCGCACTCCAGGCCAGGTTGCGCCCCCTGGCGATGGGTGCGCGGGTTGAGTATTCGTTCGGCGCCTTGGCACGGGACCCAGTTCCGCCACTGTCAGATCACGTCGACCACTATCGAACGACTGCGCGGGGCCGGGTGCTATCAGACGAAACATCTCTGCAGGGCGATCGGGAGGACGAGGAGGAACTGCGTGCCATCGATGTCGTCGGTGGTTCTGTGATCCTTTGTTGTGCTCTTGCCTTCCTCCTCTTTCTTGTCTTTTTTACTTTCTATCAGTCGAGGCTTACTCTACCTTTTCCCCCTGGCGATGATGGATGCCACCCGTCGGCAGATGACCAACAGTGAAGGCGGAGAGCGGCCTGGCTTCGGCCCAATGAACACATTCAGTCACATGCGTGCAGTCCCGCCAGTGGAGTTCAAGGCTGTGCCCTGGCCGAGTTCGGACACGCTGTACTCGCTCGCCTGGCTCGACCTGAGGGAGGAGCCGCTGGTTATGTCCGCGCCGGACACCGGCGGTCGCTATTACATGCTTCCGGTTCAGGACATGTGGACCGATGTCTTTGCCGTGCCGGGCAAACGCACAACGGGAAGCGAGCCCGGTCACTTCGCCATCGTGCCACCGAGTTGGCATGGCCAAGTTCCGGCGGGGATCATGCGTATCGCCGCTCCCACTCCGATTGTCTGGGTCATGGGCCACACCCAGGCCAGTGGGCCCGACGACTACCCCGAGGTGAATCGAGAGGTGAATCGATACAGGACGGCTTTCGCATTACGCCACTGTCGCGTTGGGGACAGGAGCCCGAGCCGGTCACCGTGAAGATCGATCCGAACGTCGATATGACAACTCCCGCCGTCGAGCAGGTCAACAGCCTGGCCGCCGCCGACTATTTCGCCTCCGCCGCCGAACTGATGAAGGTCAATCCCCCCCATGCGACGGACTGGTCGATGCTGGCGCGCCTTCGGCGGATCGGGCTGGAGCCGGGCGAAGCGTTCGATTCTCAGGCGGTTGGCCCTGCTGTCCGCGAGGCGATCGACGCTGCCCCAACCGCCGCACAGCTCGCGATGCAGACAAAGTTCCCGACGATCGCGCCCCGTGTGAATGGTTGGCAGATGTCCGCCGAGACAATGGGCGTGTACGGCAACTCCTATTTGAAGCGAGCGACCCTTGCAATGATCGGTCTCGGCAGCAATCCGCCAGAAGACGCGATCTACCCACTGACCTTCGTCGATGGCGACGGGCAACCGCTCGACGGCGATAACCGCTATCGCTACTCCACCGCCGTCGACACCAGGGACTGGTCGCTGCTCGACACTGTGTTCTCCCTCGACGCCTGCCTCGACTACCGCTCGGCCGGCGGCTTCCGCGGCCCCTACGGCGAGGTCCGGGCCTGGCTCGCCGAGGTGCTCCCGGTGTTCACCTGGACCCAGCACCTGGTGGTGAACCGTGCCGTGCAGCTCGAGGGCCGGGGCGGCGGCGACCTGTGTGTCCATCTTCCACAACCCCAACGGGCTCTGATCGAAGGCGAGCCGTGGCTGTTCACCGTCGGCGGCCGCTACCACGACCGCTTGGCCCGCCTCCCGACGGCTGACGATCACCGCCCGCGCGAGGTGCCCACCTGGTGGGAGAACCCGATGCCGGGCCTTCCCCCCGTCCCCTATCCGTGCCGCGGACGCGCTGAGTGACGGCGTTCCCCGGTGACGATCTCGGGGTGTGCGCCGACCTGGACCCCGGGCGGCGGCGACCGGTAGATTTCCCTCGATTGCGAGGGGGAGCCATGCGCATGCGCCGTCACATCCTGTCCAGTGCCGTCCCGGTGCTGGCCGCCGTCGTCTTGGTGAGCATCGGCCCGCTGTCGTCGGGCGCCGGGGCGGCAGGGACCCCGGCACCGTCCATGTCGCCGGTGAGCGCCACGCTGCAGGGACGGGGCTCGGTCGACGAGGCCTGGCTCACCGGGGCCGACCCCGGCGACCGGATCGTGCTGGAGCAGCGCGGTACCCCGGTCGCCAACCCCGCCAATCCCGGGGTGGCGGACTCCCTCGGGACCCTCATCGTCCGGAACCTCGTGCCCGGCTCGGGCTACGCCTGGTTCGACACCACCACCGGCCAGCACACGGGTCGGTTCCCGGTGCTCGCCCCCGGCGACGACCCCGCCACCGGCTCGTCGCTCTACCAGGACCAGCCGATGCACGAAGGCCTCAACTACATCACCATGCGCGACGGGATCCAGCTGGCCGCCACCGTGCGCTACCCCTACGGCGGGACGTGCAGCGACACCAGCCCTTGTCCGACCGTCATCGAGTACTCGGGCTACGACACCGCCGGCCCGACCGATCCCATCCCGACCCTCATCTCGGAGGCGCTGCACACGCCGTGCACCGGCTGTGGCGACCCGAACCTGCTGCCCGACACCGCCACCGCGGTCGGGTCCGTCCTCGCCCGGGTGTCCGGATTCGCCACCGTCAGCCTCCAGATGCGGGGCACGGGGTGCTCCGGCGGGGCCTTCGACCTGTTCGGCTACCCCTCTGACTACGACGCCTACGACGCCATCGAGATCGTGGCCCACCAGTCCTGGGTCGCCCACCACAAGGTCGGGATGGTCGGGATCAGCTTCTCGGGGCTGTCGGAGTTCCCCTCGGCCGGGACCGACCCCCCGGGCCTGGCGGCCATCGCCCCGATGAGCCCCACCGACGACCTGTTCTCCACCGGCTATCCCGGGGGGATCTTCAACGACGGTTTCGCCGCCAGCTGGCTCCAGTCCCGTGAGGCCGACGCCCGGGCCGCCGCCTCCTCCACCGCCGGCCGGCTGACCCAGCTCTCCACCACCCCGGTCAGCGGGGTCGGCCAGCCCTGGACCTACTACGAGATCGACGCCGAGCTGGCCGCCGACGGCGGCACGTCCTCGACCTGTCTCGCCGACCAGGCCCTCCACAACCAGGCCGAGAGCCTGGCCTCACTGGTCGGCCCCCAGGAGGTGGCACCGGGCACGGGACCGGGCCGTGACCCCTCGCTCTTCGACCGCCGGTCCATGACGGTGGCCGCCGGTCACATCACGGTGCCGGTCTTCATCTCGGGAGCCCTCCAGGACGAGCAGACCGGGCCCCAGTGGCCGGCGCTCATCGACGCCCTCCCGAAGACCACTCCGGTCTACGCCAACATGGTCAACGGCGGGCACATCGACTCGACGGACCCCCAGATCATCAGCCGCTGGCTCGAGTTCCTGGACATCTTCGTGGGCCGGGAGGTGCCGGCCCAGCCCAACGTCATCGCGTCGCTGTTCCTCGACGAGTTCACCGGCTTCGCCTCGGGCGTCTCGAGCCAGGCGCCCCTTCCGCCGGTCCGCTTCACCGACGCCCCGACGCCGGCCAAGGCCGCCCGGGACTTCGCCGCCCAGACGCCGCTGGTCCACGTCCTCTTCGACAACGGTGCCGGCCCGGCGGGACCGGGCGCCATCCAGTCCACCTATTCGGCCGACTTCTCCAGCTGGCCGCCGGCGGGATCGGCGGAGACGCTCTACTTCGGGAACGGGGGGACGCTCCAGGACAGCGCGCCCGGCGGCCAGTCGAGCACCACCTTCACCCTCGATCCGGGAGCCCGGCCGCCGACCAGCCTCCCGCCGGGCGGCAACGCCTGGGCCGCCAACCCGGGGTGGGACTGGACGACCGTGCCGGCGAACGACGGCATCGCCTACCAGACCGCCCCGTTCACCGAGCCGGTCACCGTCGTCGGCCCGGCCACCCTCGACCTGTGGGTCAAGGCATCGGTGCCGGTCGAGGACTTCCAGGCCACGATCACCGAGGTCCGGCCGTCCGACAGCCAGGAGGAGTACGTCACCTCCGGCTTCCTGCGGAGCACCAACCAGGTCGACAAACCCGATTCCACCCCGTTGTTCACCGATCCGACCTACCTGCTGGCCGACGCCGTCAACCTCGCGCCCGACTCGTACCGGCTCGTCAAGATCCCGATCGATCCCGTGGTGCACACCTTCCGGCCGGGGACCGAGCTGCGGGTGGTGGTCTCTGCCCCGGGCGGCGACCGGCCGGTCTGGGAGTTCGCCACCCTCGACGACGGCCAGTCCGCCACCGTCGGGCTCGGCGGCGACACCGCGTCGGCTCTGGTGGTCAACACGGTCGGCGGCGTGGCGGCGACGCCCACCCTGCCCGCCTGCGGGTCGCTGCGGGGCGAGCCCTGCCGTTCCTATCTGGCCGAGGGAAACCAGACCGCGTCGGCGGGCTGACACCGGGCCGGCGCCCGCCGGCTGTGGCCCGCCGCAGCGGCGCCCACCGGGCCACGGACCGCCCGCAGCGGCGCCCCGGGAGTACCGTTCGCTCATGTTCGCCCGAGAGCACGCTGAGCGCCACCCCGACAAGCCGGCGATCGTGATGGCCGGTGGTGGCGAGGTGGTCACCTTCGCCGAGTACGAGGCGGCGGCCAACCAGGTGGCCCACCTGTTCCGGCAGACGGGCCTCCGCCGAGGCGACCACGTCGCCGTCTTCATGGACAACGAGGTGCCCATGCTCGTCTCCGAGGGCGGCGCCGAGCGCACGGGGCTGCTCTACACCTGCGTGAACTCCTACCTCTCGGCCGAGGAGGTGGCCTACATCGTCAACGACTCCGGAGCGCGGGTGGTGATGACCTCGGCAGCCAAGGCCGACGTGGCCGGCGAGCTGCCGGCGCAGTGCCCGGACGTGGAGCGCTGGGTGATGGCCGGCCCTAGCGGTGAGGCCGGCTGGCAACGGCGGGGCCGCCGCCGGCGTCTTCGAGCCCTGGGACCCTGCGGTCGCCGCCCAGCCCACCACGCCGGTCCCCGACGAGCGGCTCGGGGCTCCCATGATGTACTCGTCGGGCACCACCGGCCGGCCCAAGGGCATCCTGCGGCCGCTTCCCGACGCGGACCCCACCGCCGGCCGCGAGCTGCGCCAGCGCCTCTCGCTCCTCTGGCGGCTGCGGGACGGCATGGTCTACCTCTCCCCCGCGCCGCTCTACCATTCGGCGCCCCAGGCCAGCGTGGCCCTCGCCCTCCGCCTGGGCGCCACCTCGGTGGTCATGGAGCACTTCGACGCCGCCCGTTTCCTCGAGCTGGTGGAGCGCTACCGGGTCACCCACACCCAGGTGGTGCCCACCATGTTCTCGCGCCTGTTGAAGCTGCCCGAGGCGGTGCGACGCGGCGCCGACGTCTCGTCGCTCGAAGTGGTCATCCACGCCGCCGCCCCGTGCCCGGTGGCGGTCAAGGAGGCGATGATCGAGTGGCTGGGCCCCATCGTCATCGAGTACTACGCCGCCACCGAGGGCAACGGCGCCACCTTCTGCGACTCGGCGGACTGGCTCGCCCACAAGGGGACGGTCGGCCGATCGCTGCTCGGCGAGATCCTCATCCTGGACGACAACGGCGATCCCTGCGAGGTCGGCACGCCGGGCACGGTCTGGTTCCGCGGGGCGACCAGCTTCGAGTACTTCAACGACCCCGCCAAGACGGCCGAGTCCCGGTTGCCGGACGGCGAGACCAGCACGGTCGGGGACGTGGGCTATCTCGACGAGGACGGGTACCTCTACCTCACCGACCGCAAGTCGCACATGATCATCTCGGGCGGGGTGAACATCTACCCCCAGGAGACCGAGAACCTGCTCGTCACCCACCCCAAGGTGATGGACGCCGCGGTGATCGGCGTTCCCGACGAGGACCTGGGAGAGACGGTCAAAGCCGTCGTCCAGCCCGCCCCGGGAGCGGAGGCCGGTCCGGCGCTCGAGCGCGAGCTCATCGCCTTCTGCCGCCACCACCTCGCCCACTTCAAGTGCCCCCGGAGCGTCGACTTCGAGGACGAGCTGCCGCGGCTGCCCACCGGCAAGCTGTACAAGCGGCTGCTGCGCGACCGCTACTGGGGGGAGCACGGCTCCCGCATCGTGTGACCCCGCTCCGGGGCGAAGGTGCGAGGATGGGGGACGTGCCGGAGCGGGCGGACGAGCTGGGCCGGCTGTGGGCATGGTTCGCCGAGCACCAGTACCGGGGCTACTCCCCGCTCTACGAGCGGATCGCCGTCGCCGTCTCCACCAGCGAGGAGGTGCTCGACCTCCTCCTCGAGGCGCCGCCCGAGGCGCACCTGCCGCCGGTGCTGCTCGCCAGCGTGCACTATCTCCTGCTCGACGGCTTCGACCACCCGCTGGCCGACGTCTACGCCGGGCGGGATGGCGCCGATCCCGGTCCCCTCTTCGTCGACCTGTGCCGGGCCGAGCGCCACGAGCTGCTCGGTTTGCTCGGGTTCCGCCGGGTCCAGACCAACGACTGCGGGCGGAGCGCCCTGCTCGGCCCGGGACTGACCTGGCTGGCCGCCCGGGTCCCGGGTCCCCTGGCGCTGCTCGACGTGGGCGCCAGTGCCGGGCTCAACCTCGTCGCCGACCGATACCGGCTCGACTACGGGGAGCACGGCTCCACCGGGCCGTCCGACTCGCCGGTGAGGATCCGCTGCGACGTCGTCGGCGGGCACCCGCCGATCGCTCCGGCGCTCCCGGCGTTCGTGACGAGGGCGGGCCTCGACCGCTCGCCGGTCGACCTGACCGATCCGGATGACGCCCGCTGGCTGCTCGCCTGCGTCTGGCCGGACACCGGGCGGCTCGAGCGCACGGCGGCCTCCATCCATCTGGCCCAGGAGTCGTTGCCCACCGTCCATGCGGGCGACGCCGTCGAGGACCTGCCGAGGCTCCTCGACGGGCTCGATCCCGGCACCACGGCGGTGGTCGTCAACACCTGGTCCTATTCCTATTTCGGCGGCGAGCAACGGCGGGCGTACGTCGATGCGCTGTCCGAAGCCTCGAGGCAGCGACCCGTCGCCTGGCTGGTGGGCGACGACCGCTCGGTGCTGTCGGAGGCACCCGTGGGCTCGGATGACGCCGGCGGGGCCGACAACGTCCTCGCCGCCGCCATCTTCGGGCACGGAGACCAGACGGCGGGCCAGGTGCTGGCGTCGGTCCACCAGCACGGGGCCTGGCTGGACTGGCGCGCCGACCGGTGAGGAGGCCGCGCAGCCCGCTTCGGTGTGTGCCATGCTCGGTCGGCACGCGAACGAGGACGACATGATGGCCCGGCAATTGCCCGAGGGGGAAGCGACCGACCGGAGGAGGCTCAGCGGGGGTGCCGCCGCATCCCTCGTCGGGGTGGCGCTCCTCGTGATCTTCATCGCCCAGAACACGGAGAAGATCCGGCTGCACTTCCTGGTCTGGAGCTTCAGCTGGCCGCTGTGGCTCTACACCATCGTCGTCGCCGCCTTCGGCGCCCTGGTGTGGCTCGGCCTGGGTGTCATGCGCCGGCACCGTCGCCGGCGCGAGCGTCGCGAGGAGCGGCGCGCCTGACGGGGCCCGGGACGCGCACCCGCCCGCGGCCGGAACTGGTTGGCCACGGGCGGGGAGGTTGACCGGCGGGTTCGGCCGGGACCGGTTGCGTCGCTCAGAACGTGTGGTTCACGACCTTGGTGAACCGGGCCGGCAGCTTGGCCTCGATGGCCTGGGCCTGGGTCTGGGTCAGCTTGTGGTCGGTGACCGCCTGGTTGATCCGGTTGTCGGCCGTGCTCACCAGGGCATTGACCACCGTCTGGGCGCTGACGTTGTGCTGGGAGGCCACGCCGGCGATGGAGTTGCCCGCCTTCAGGTCGGACCGGAGGTCCTGGGGCGAGATGCCGATCGTCTTGGCACTGACCTCGAGACCGGCCTTGCGGAGCTCCTTGCGATGAGCGCGTAGCCAGGCCCGCCCCTGCCCTTTGCCGGCGGTGCTCGGGGCCGTGGTAGCGGCGGTCGGCGCCGGAGTGGTGGCCGCACCGGCGGTGGCGACTCCCCCGAGCACGGCTGCCCCGAGCACGGCTCCCCCGAGAGCGACGGGGGCGATGATCTTCTTGAACACGATGGCTCCTTCCCGATGATGGGTTTGGCTTGTCGAAGCCCTCATCATCCCGGCTGGACGTGGGACCGGGGTTAGGGAGATGTGAGGGTTCCGTGAGGGCGCCGTCCCGCCCGGCGCGCCGCCGGTGGCCGGTCGGGAGGCCCGGTGGCCGAGCTCGGCGTCGTGAGCTCAGCGGAAGGACCGGCCGTCCTCCGACCACCCGATCGGATTGGCGACTGCCGAGGTAACCCTCGCGGGCGAGGGCCGCCGCCTGGGCGCGGTTGCGCGCCGAGAGCTTGACGTAGAGCCCCTTCAGCTGGGACTTGACGGTGTTCTCGCTGACGTAGAGGTGGGCGGCGAGCTCGCGATTGGTCATGCCGGTCGACAGCAGCGACAGGAGCTGGCTCTCCCGCTCGGTGAGGCCGTGCTCGCGACCCGGCCAGCGCAGGGCGTCGTCGATCGCGGCGCGCTGGGCCCGTCGGGTCTTGACGACGTGCTCTCCCCGGGCCGCCGCCTTGATGCCCTCGGCGATCTCGTCGGCGGCGACGGCCTTCGAGATGAACCCGCGGGCTCCGGCCGAGGTGGCCCGGCGGGCCGCATCGGAATGGTCGGAGAAGCTGAACACGACCACCGCGCCGTTGGCGGCATCCGATGCGAGGGCGCGGACCCGGGTGGTGAGGTCGGTGGCCTCACCGTAGGTGTCGAGCAGCGTGACGTCGACCCGTTTCCTCGGGGCGTGCCGGACGTCCACCTCGACCACCACGATGTCGGGCTCGAACGGCTCGAGCAGGCTGCGCAGCCCCTGGAGGACGATCTCGTAGTCGTTCACCAGGGCGACCTTGACCGGACGCGTCCCCACGGGGTCACTGTAGGCCCGCCGCTCCCGGGCGCAAATCACCCGAACGGGTGATTGAAGGGGACCAGGGCGCCGACAACACTGGGCAATTGTGCCGTGGGCGTCACCAGTACCACCGAGGCGACCGGCTCGCTGGGCGAGCGACGGTAACCGGGCCGGTGCCCGTGCGCGACCCGGCCTCTCGCACCCCGTGGACCCGGGGCGGACCGTGCTGCCGGGACGGATTCCCGTTGCAGCCTGACCCGGCGCCCACGTCCCTGTCAGCGCCCCCGCCCGAGACGCGCCCGTTGCCCTTCCAGGTCGAGGTACTGGACGACGGGGTGGGGGCGGTGACGATCACGGTTTCCGGTGAGCTCGACCTGGTGTCCATCGGCTCGTTCCAGGCGACGGTCGAGGCGGTGCTCGCCTCGAACCCGCGCACCGTCGTCTTCGACCTGACGCGGTGCCCGTTCGTGTCGGTGCGCGGGTTCTCGGTCATCGGACGCTGTGGCACCCGCGTCGACGAAGTGGTGGTCGTGGCGGCGTCCGCCTTCGTCCCACGGGTGATCGGCCTGCTCGGCTTCGACCGCGTCTCGACCGTGGTGCGGGAGCTCGGGTAAGGGGGCGAGCGCGGCGCCGGCCCGGAGCCGTCGATGGCCGGTCATCAGAATTGAGTAGATTGCGGCATCAAATTGGTTGCCGGACGACGCCCACGGCGAGCGCGCTCGTGGCGTCTCGACGTCGCTCGTGCGGTCCCGACGCCTCTGGACCTCGGCGGACGAGGGCCCGATGCGACGCCGAAAGGACATGAGCCCGCATGAACAGCACGAGACGGGTCCGGGGCATCGCCGTCGCCGTGGTGCTGGTGGTCGCGCTGGGCGTCTCGCTGGCTCTGGTGTTCCGGCCGACCGGGTCGTCGGTGCAGAGCTCGCCTCCCGGCACGACTCCGGGCGTGCCTCCTTCGAGCTTGCCCGGGCCCACCGGCTCGGGTGGGATCGCCCTCGGTGTCTACGTCAAGCCGGACCCGGCCGCCGGCGGGGCGGATTCCACGCTCGGGCAATTCGAGTCGCGCATCGGGCACCGCCTGGCCATCGTGCAGACCTTCACCGGATGGGAGACCGCCGCCGGCGCTCCGGTTCCCTTCCCGAACGGGTTCGCGTCCTACGCCGAGTCGGTCGGTGCCACGCCGATGATCACCTGGCAGCCGGAACAGCCCGTCAACGCCCGCCAGTCGCCGGGTGCCCTGCTGAGCGACCAGCCGGACTTCTCGCTCGCCCAGCTCGCGTCCGGCCGGTACGACAGCTACATCCGATCGTGGGCGGACCAGGCCAAGGCGTTCGGACACGTCGTGTACGTGCGGCCGATGCACGAGATGAACGACCGGACCTATCCCTGGAGCCTCGGGGTCAACGGCAACACCAGCCCCGAGGAGTACATCGCAGCCTGGCAGCACATCGTCGGGATCTTCCGGGCCGAGGGAGCGAGCAACGTGCAGTTCGTCTGGTGCGCCGCCGCCAGACCGCCCAGCCCGGACCCAACCGAGTTCTTCCCCGGCGACGGGTACGTCTCGTGGATCTCCCTGGACGGCTACAACCGCGGGACGCCGTGGCAGTCGTTCACGTCGATCTTCGCCCTTCCCTACCGGGAGATCACCGCCGTCAGCGCCCGTCCGGTGATGATCGCCGAGACCGGCTCGGTGGAGGACCCGGCCGACCCGGGGGCCAAGGCGGCCTGGATCACCTCGGCCTTCGAGGACGAGATCCCGCGCCAATTCCCCCGGATCCGGGCCGTCCTCTACTTCGACGCACCCGGGCGGGGGTTCACCTACGGCCTGTCCTCGTCGACCGGCGCCCTCCGGGCCTTCACCACGGTCGCCGCGTCGCCCCAGTTCCAGGCCCCCGCCCCGTCATGAGGGTCCCGGACCGTCCCTAGTCGGGGGCCGCCCAGGGCCCATATCCAATATTGACGTCAAGGTCAACTCTGGGTACGGTGCGAGGGCCCGGCAGGTGAGCGCGGTCCGCCGCCGTTGGGGCACGTGGGGGAAGAGGGAGAAGGCAGACCTGTGGAGCTCGAGGGCCGTGCCGCCATCGTGACCGGGGGGGCTGGTGGGCTGGGCTCCGCCGTGGCCCGGCGACTCGCCGCGGCGGGCATGGCGGTGGTCGTGTTCGACCGGGACCTCGACGGGGCGAACGAGCTCGCCAAGGAGCTCGGCGCGCCCGACCGTCGCCGTCGGCGGCGACGTCTTGGACGACGAAGATGTGGCCAGGGCGGCAGACGCCGCCAGGGAGCTCGGCCCCCTGGTCGTGTTGGTGAACGTGGCCGGCGGCGGGGCCGGGGGCGGCCGGGTGGTGGGCCGGGACGGCACTCCCCACGACAAGTCGGCGTTCGTCGAGACTCTGCAGATGAACGCCGTCGGCACCTTCAACGTGACACGGCTGGTCGTCCCGGTCATGGCGGCGAACGAGCCCGACGAGGACGGGCAGCGGGGCGTGGTGATCAACACGGCGTCGATCGCCGGCCTCGAGGGTCAGACCGGGCAGGTGGCGTACGGATCGGCAAAGGCGGCGATCCTCGGCATGACACTGCCGATGGCCAGGGACCTGGCACCGCTCGGAGTGCGGGTGTGCGCCATCGCGCCGGGGACCATGGGGACTCCGCTGATGCTGAGCGTGTCCGATCGGGTCAAGGAGAAGCTGCTCAAGGACATCGTGTTCCCGCCCCGCATGGGGCGGCCCGACGAGTTCGCCATGCTGGTCGAGTCCGTCGCCCGCAACCCGTATCTCAACGGCGAGAACATCCGTCTGGACGGAGCGCTCCGGTTCGCGGCGAAATGACCCGAGCCCGACGGCCGCTCCGAGAGCCTGTTGTTAGCATCGGCCGCGACCTTCGGGGGAAGGAGACGACCGGCGCTGTGCCGTGGTGCCACCGGGAGGGGTCCCGGGTGTCGATCACCGCTGAAAGGTAAGGGGGATGCTGCAGTACGTCTTGGCCGGGTTGGCACTCGGATCGATCTACGCGATTGCGTCGGCCGGACTGGTCGTCACCTTCGTGTCGGCCGGCGTGCTCAATTTCGCGTTCGGGTCGATGGCCTTCGTCGTGGCCCGCTTCTACTACTGGCTCAACACCCAACACGGATGGACCACGGCGGATTCGGGTCTCATGTCGGTGCTGGTGATGGCGCCGCTCCTCGGCATGGTCCTCTACGCCGTGCTGTTCCGGTTCGTCCGCAACCGGACCACCCTCGTGAAGATCGTGGTCACCATCGGCCTGTCGGTCGCGTTGCCGCCCATCGCCGATCTCGTCTTCGGCATCCAGTCGATCACGACCGCACCCGGCCTCGCCCTCTCGTCCGACCAGCCCTACCACTTCCTCGGGGCGCCGGTCACCACCGACCAGGTCATCACCTATGGCTTCGTGCTGTTCGTCGTCGTCGCCGGGACCCTCGTCCTCCGGTTCACCCGCATCGGGCTCCATGTCCGGGCGAGCGTCGACTCCGAGTCGATGACCTCGCTGTCCGGGGTCAGCCCCGGCCGGGTGGCGCTCGGGGTCTGGGCCGTCGCCACGATGCTCGCCGGGCTGGCCGGGATCCTCGTCGCACCGACCAACGGCCTGACCCCCGCCGGCATGGCAACCCTGATGGCGGCGGCCTTCGCCGCCGTGGTCGCCGCCCGCCTGCGTTCGTTGGTCGGCGCCGTGGCCGTATCGCTGGCCATGGGAGTGGTCACCGACGTGGTGCAGAAGTACCTGCCGCCGGACAGTTCCTTCACGGCCGCCATCATCCCGAGCATTCCGTTCGGCTTCATCCTGGTCTTCCTCCTCGTCTATCTGCTGCGCTCGGGCACGGTGGCCGACGAGGCGCAAGCCGGGGGCCCGCTGGACCAGGCGATCCGTCCCGCCCACCAGGACCTGCCGGTGAGCGGCTCGACCGTCGGCGACTCCGCCTCGATCGGTTCGAGGCTGGTCCTCCCCCTGCTCCCCATGGCCCTCGTCGCCGTCGTGCCGCTCATCTTCCACGGGTCCCCGTATTGGCTCGGCCTGGTCGCCGCCGGCATGTGCTACGCCATCGCCTTCTTGTCCTTCACGGTCGTGACCGGTGAGGGCGGGATGCTGTGGCTGTCCCAGATCATCTTCGCCGGCGGGGGGGCACTTGCGGCGGCCCAGTTCGTGACGGTCTGGCACGTTCCCGTCCTGGTCGCCATCGTCCTCGGGGCGATCATCATGGCCGTCGTCGGTGCGGTCATCGGCCTGTTGACCATCCGGCTCGGCGATCTCTACGTAGCCCTCGTCACCTTGAGCTTCGGATTGCTCGTCGAGACGCTCGTGTTCACACTCAACCAGTTCACCAAGGGCGGGCTGGGTGTGTCGCTCGGTCGGCCCGCCTTCGCCAGCGGTGATCTGGCGTTCTCCTACCTGGCACTGGTCGTCTTCCTCGTCTTCGGGGCGCTCATCATCAACCTCCGCCGCTCCACCAGCGGCCTGGCTCTCCGAGCCGTGCGGGACAGCGAGGCGGCGTCGCGGACCCTGGGGATCAGCATCGTCCAGGTCAAGGTCATCGTCGGCGCGTTGGGAGCGTTCGTCGCCGCCGTCGGCGGCGGGTTCCTGGCCATGGACGCCGGAGTCGCCCAGCCGATCTCCTTCGAGACGTTTGCGGGTCTCGTCTGGCTGGCCGTGGTCGTCACCGTCGGCGTTCGGTCCATCGTCGGAGCCGCCCTGGCCGGGCTGGCCTTCGCGCTGCTGCCCGGAGTGTTCCAGACCTACGTCCCGACCCGCTGGGCGGAGGCTCCGGCCGTCCTCTTCGGGCTGGGGGCGATCGCGGTGGCGAGGGATCCCGACGGCGTCGTCGTCCGGTACGGTCGCCAGATCCGCCAGCTGACCGCCATGATCCCCCGGTTCCCGCGACGCGCCGCCGCGCCGGTCGCCGCTCCTTCCTCGGTGCCCGAGGTCCGGTCGTGAGCGAACCGGCGACGAACGGGGGCGCCCGACGAGCGGAGTCGCCGCTCCGGCTCGCGTGCCGTGGCGTCACGGTTCGCTTCGGAGGGTTGCTGGCCGTCGACGACGTGGCGATGGCCGTCCCGGCCGGCGAGCTCGTGGGCCTGGTCGGGCCGAACGGCGCGGGGAAGAGCACCCTGTTCGGGGTGTTCTCGGGCCTGGTCCGCCCATCGGCGGGCACGGTCCTCCTCGACGGGCAGGACGTCACCGAGGCGTCTCCGCAGTCGCGAGCCGAGCGAGGTCTGGCCCGTACGTTCCAGCACCCCGAGCTCTTCGGCGGCCTGACCGTCCGTCAGCATCTCGTACTGGCGCACCGGGCCCGGACGGCCAAGCGGAGGGTCTGGTCCGATCTGTTCACGCTCGGCAGCCTCCGCCCGGCCGATGGGGACGAAGAGGCGGCTGTCGACGACCTGATCCTGACGCTCGGCCTCGCTCCGGTCGCCGAGCGGCTTGCCGCCGGGTTGCCGCTCGGAGTGTCACGCCTGGTCGAGCTGGGCCGGGCCCTGGCCACCGCACCGACCGTCCTCCTCCTCGATGAGCCGTCCTCGGGCCTCGACTCGGCCGAGACGGCCGAATTCGAGGAGACGCTCCGGCGCATCCCTGCCGAGCGCGGCGTCTCGGTGCTCATCGTGGAGCACGACGTCGAGCTCGTCATGCGCCTGTGTCCGACGATGTACGTCTTGGACTTCGGTGTCCTCATCGCCACCGGCTCCCCGGATGAGATCCGTCGGGATCGCCAGGTCCGGGCGGCCTACCTCGGAGAAGAGGTGAAGCCGGGCTACCACAACGGCGGAACGAAGAGCCCGGGGAGCGGAGTCGCCCCCCGAACCGTTCCCGAGCCCGGTGAGTCGCCCCCGCTGCTCGCCGTCGAGAACCTCTGTGTCCGCTACGGGCAGGCAGTGGCCGTGTCGGACTGCTCACTCACCATCGGCCGCGGCCAGACGCTGGCGCTGCTCGGTCCGAACGGCGCCGGCAAGAGCAGCCTGGCACGGGCAGTCTCGGGCCTCGTGCCGAGCTGGTCCGGAAGCGTCCGGCTGTCCGGCAGGGAGGTCACCAAGGAGTCGCCGTGCGGCCTGCGTCGGGCGGGTGTGGTCCATCTGCCCGAGGGCCGCGGGGTCTTCCGGCGGCTGTCGGTCATCGAGAACCTGCAGATGGCCACCGCCGTCCTCCGAGGCCGCCGGTCACGACGTCAGGCCATCGAAGCGGCATTCGAGCTCTTCCCGAGCCTGAGCACCCGCCGCCGGCAGATCGCCGGGAGCCTGTCGGGCGGCGAGCAGCAGATGCTCTCTCTCGCCCGTGCGCTGGCCACCTCCCCGACGCTGCTCATCGCCGACGAGCTCTCCCTCGGGCTGGCCCCGAAGCTGGTCGACTCGGTGTTCGAGGGGCTCGCCCGCGCCCGGGCGAGCGGTGTGACGATCCTGATGATCGAGCAGTACGTCCACCGGGCACTGCAGTTCGCCGACCATTGTGTGGTGCTCCAGCGCGGTGAGGTCGCCTGGCAGGGCGAGGCCGGCGGGATGGGGGAGGACCTGCTTGCGCACTACCTCGGTGAGGCGATGACCGTGGGCGCAGAAGGGAGATGACGGTGGCCCCGGAACCGAGTTGACCGTGCACCAGGTCCCAGATCCCAGACCCCAGGCCCGACGGTGAGGTCCACTGCCAGAACAGCTGCCGGAGCCAGATCCAGAGCCAACCCAATCCAGGAACAACAGGAAGAGAGACCATGCCCTTACGGAATAGGAAGCTCATTGCCGCCGGACTGACCTGCCTCGTCGTGCTGGTCGCAGCGGCGTGCGGGAGCAGCAACGGGACGGCGAGCTCGACCACGACGTCGGGAACCGGCGGCGGAGGATCGAAGACCATCACGGTCGGCGTCCTCACCGACGCGTCCGGTCCCGCAGCATCCGAGTTCGGCTCGGCGGTCAACGGGGTCAAGGCCGGGGTTGGGGTGGCCGGCACCGAGGGGTACAAGATCAAATACGTCGTCGCCGACTCCGGGACCAACCCGGCCCAGACTCTGGCCGGGGCGCAGAAGCTGGTCGAGCAAGACCACGTCTTCGCCGTGCTCGGGCTGTCGGCCCTCACGTTCACCGCGTCGGACTACCTCACTTCCAACGGCATCCCGGTGGTCGGCGCTTCCTTCGACGGGTCCGAGTGGCTGCTGCCGAAGAGCACGAACATGTTCTCGGTGCTCGGCAACCTCGACTACACCAAGGTGTACACGACGAGCGGAACCTTCTTCAAGAGCCAGGGCGTGACCAACCTGGGTGCCGTCGGCTACTCGGCCTCGCCGAGCTCGGCCGCCTCGGCCCGGTCGGCGGCGGCTTCGGCCCAGGCGCAAGGCATCAAAGCCGGGTACGTCAACGACAGCTTCCAATTCGGCAGCACCAATGTGGCACCGGTGGCGCTGGCCATGAAGAGCGCCGGGGTGAACGGCATCACCGTCAACACGGAGCCGTCGACGGTGTTCGCACTGGTCACCGCGCTCAACCAGCAGGGTGTCCATTTGAAGGTGGCCCTCGCCCCCACCGGCTACGGCGGCGACCTGGCGAGCGCCGGTCCGGCGGCTCAACAGGCGGCGCAAGGGGTCTTCTTCGAGACGGCCTACGAACCGGTCGAGATGCACACCGCGGCGACCCAGGCGCTCCAGCACGCCCTGGCGACCTACGCCAACGTGCACACCGATCCCACCTTCGCCGAATACGTCTCGTACCTCGCGGTCGACGGCCTGGTCCAGGGCCTCAAGGGGGCGGGGACGAGCCCCACCCAGAGCTCGCTGATCAAGTCGCTCTCCCACATCACCGCCTACGACGCGGCGGGGCTGTGGGGTGGCCACCAGACCGTCGACTGGAGCCAGCGGGCGGCGCCGACGACTCAGTGCTACTGGGTCACC
This sequence comes from uncultured Acidimicrobiales bacterium, assembly GCA_963764555.1. GTDB lineage: Bacteria > Actinomycetota > Acidimicrobiia > Acidimicrobiales > RAAP-2 > Bog-756. Next base: position 555,025 of record CAVXSW010000005.1, on the reverse strand, counting down.
CGGCTGTCCGGTTCGACTTTCCACCTGGTGTCCGGCGCGGTCCCGGTCTGCGGATCGCTCATACCGGGCAAGAGCGTGTAGTCCGGGCCGGTCCGGCGACCGGTGGGCCGGTCCGCCCGGTCGAGCACGAGCCGGTCGAGGTCTGCGGGCCGCCGGCCCTACCGGAGGGCCGGGAGCACCTCGCGTTCGAACAGGCGCAGGCTCGACCAGGCCAGGTCGATCGGCATCCCACCGCACATCGGGTGCAGCATGAGGAACGGAGCCGGGGTGCCCTTCCCCTCGGCGAGGAACTCGGCCGGGGTGAGGACCCGGTACCGGCCGGTCTGGGCGAGCTCGTCGGTGTCGGCCACCGTGCGGTAGGGGTTCGGCAGGTCGTCCCGGGCCTGCCAGGCGCCGTAGGCGTTCATCTCGTGGAGGAAGTAGGGGGCCATCTTGGGCCAGGCCTCGTCGGGACGCTCGGCGAAGGCGACGACGGTGGTGGGGCCGGTCGGGCAGGCCCCGGGATCCGGCCGACCGAGCCGGACGACCTCCTCCCGGTACGGGTCCCACACCTCGGGACTGGAGGGCACGAACCCGTCGGCGATCCGGGCGGCACGCCTCGCCGCCGCTTCGCTGCTGCCGCCGAGGAGGATCGGGGGGCCGCCCGGGCTCGAGGGCGCCGGGGTCAGGCGTACCCGCCGACCCCGGAACTCGAAGGGCTCACCTCCGAAGGCCGACCGGAGGGTGCGGACCGTCTCGGTGACCCGCCGGGGCCGCTCGCGCATGTCCACACCGAACAGGTCGAACTCCTCGGGCACGTACCCCCCGCCGATGATCAGGTCCACCCGGCCACGGCTCAAGATGTCGAGCACGATGAGATCCTCGGCCAGGCGGAGCGGATGGTGGAACGGCGCCACCAGGGCGGCGATCGAGAAGCGGACGGTGGTAGTGCGCGCCGCCATCGCCGCCAGCACGGTGATGGGGCTCGGCAGGTACCCGTCGGGTGATCCGTGGTGCTCGGAGACGGCGATGGTCAGACACCCGAGGCGGTCGGCCCACTCGGCCATGTCGAGCGCCGCCTCGTAGCGGTCCGCCATCGAGGTGGCCGCGAAGCCGGGGTTCCGGAAGTCGAACCGGAGCCCGAAGTGCACGATCGAGTCTCGAGCGCGGTCGGGGATGTTCAGCGGCGAGGACTCACGGCGTGACCACGGGCAGCTTCTCCCAGCCGCGCACGGTAGAGGTCCGGGCCTGCACGGCGTGCTCCCGGTCGACCTCCCACTCGGGGAACCGCTGGAGGACCTCCTCGAGCGCGATCCGTGCCTCGAGACGGGCCAGGTGCGCGCCCAGACAGAAATGGACGCCGTACCCGAAGCTCAGGTGACGCTGGGCCTTGCGGTGGATGTCGAAGCGGTCAGGATCGGCGAACTGGCGCTCGTCCCGGTTGGCTGACGCGTTGAGGAGCACCATCGCACTGCCGGCCGGGACGGGCCGGCCGTGGTGCTCGACGTCCCGGGTCACCCAACGCGCCTGGACCGGCGAGGGCGGCTCGTAGCGCAGGAGCTCCTCGATGGCGCCCGGGACGAGGCCCGGGTCGTCGACCAGCTCGCGGCGCTGGTCAGGATGGTCCGCCAGCAACTTGCCGGCCCACCCGATCAGACGGGTGGTGGTCTCGTTGCCGGCGCCCGACAGCAGTCCGATGTGACCGAGCAGCTCGTCGCGGGTGAGTGTCCGCACCGTCCCGTGCTCGTCGGTGAACTCGGCGGCGAGCAGCTCGGTCATGAGGTCGTCGGAGGGGTGCTCGGCGCGCCAGTCGATGTACTCGGCGAAGTCCATGACCGGGCTGTCGGCGATGACGCCGGACGGCATGACGCCGTCCTCGAGCCGGAGCCCGTCGTCGATGCGTTCGCGGATGGCCTGCTGGTCCTCCTCGGGTATGCCGAGGAGCATGCCGATGGTCCGCATCGGGATCTCCGCGCCGAGGTCGGCGATGAAGTCGAAGCCACCCTTGCCGACGAGTGGGTCGAGGCTCCGCGCCGCGAAGGCGCGCACCTGGGGCTCGATGGCGGCCAGTCGCCGAGGGGTGAAGACCCGGCTGAGCAGCCCGCGGTGCAGGTCGTGGTCGGGCGGGTCCTCGAAGATGAACAGGCCGGGAGGCACCTCCAACCCCGATTTGATGATCTCGAGCACCGATCCCTTGGCGGAGCTGTAGGTCTGCCAGTCGACCAGGCACCGCTCGACGTCGTCGTAGCGGCTCACCGCGTAGAACCCGTACCGGTCGTTGAAGTAGAGCGGGGCCTCGTCGCGCAGCCGTTTCCAGACCGGGTAGGGATCGGCGTCGATCTCGAAGTCGTAGGGGTCGTAGTACGGCTCGGTGGCGGTCGTGGTCATGGCGCCTCGCTGGTTGGTCGGCTATCCCGTCTCGGTCGTCGGGAGCACGTCCTACATCCGTCCGAGGAGGAAGTTGGCGGCGGCCGTGGCCGGCGGGAACGACTCGGTGATGCCCGAGCTGATGTAGCCGGCGTCGGTGATCATGGTGATGCCGGTGATCGCGGCGGCCGCTTCGCTGCACAAGAAGACGAGGGGGTAGGCCTGCTCGAGCGGCGTCGACGCCTCGATGCCGGCCTCGGCCCGGTAGTCGGCCCCGAAGGCGAGCCACAGGTCCTTGTTGGCCTGGGCCAACGGCGTGTCGGTGGGCCCCGGGCAGATGGCGTTGATCCGGATGCCGCGCTTGAGCAGGGGGTACGCCTGGCGCGCCACGTAGGCGCAGATGGCCTGCTTGGTCGACAGGTAGTCCGCTTTCCCGTGCTCGGCCACCCAGGCCGCCGCCGACTCGAAGTCCGGGGTGTCGAGGTAGGAATTCGAGCTCGGCCAGATTGGACTCCCAGCCGAGGCCCGCCGCCGACGAGATGAAGCCGATCGCCGCGCCCCCCGAGATCATGCCGCCGGACAGCATGCGGTCGATGAGGTGCCGGTGGCCGATGAAGTTGATCTTCTCGATCCCCGGCGTCCCGTCGGCCACGCCGGCACAGGCGAAGAGGGCGTGCACCGGCCCCTGGCACTCGTCGATGGCGGCGTCGATGGAGTCCTTGTCGGCCAGGTCCACGTGGATCGCCTTGGCGTCGGGGAGCTTCATCTCCGCGTAGTCCATCATCACGACGTCGGCGCCGGCGCCCTGCACCAGTTCAGCCGTGGCCGCGCCCATGCCGCTCGCCGCTCCGACGACCAGAGCCCGCTTGCCGTCGTAGCGGAATGCATCGAACAGAGCCATGTGTTTGTCCTCCAGATCGCGTCTAGCCGACTACGGAGCGGACCTTGAGGTCCACGATGGTATCCCAGTCGATGCCGAGCTCCCCGAGGATGGCATCGCCGTGCTCGTTGAATTCGGGCGCCCGCCCCGGTGGCGCCGGCTCCCCCCCGAACTGTGCGGGCGCGGTCACCAGCCGGAAGGGGACGCCGGCAGCAGTGGTGCAGTCCTGCACGTACCCGTTGGCCGCGCTCTGGGGGTCCGCCGCCGCCTCCAGCGAGTCCTGTACCACGCACCATTGCCCGGTGAAGCCGGCCAACCGTTCCCGCCACTCGTCCAGCGTCCGCTCCCCGAAGGCCCTGTGGAGGATCTGTTGTGCCTCGTCGCTGTGGTCGAGGAGGGCGGCGTGGTCGGCGAAGCGGGGATCCTCTTCGAGCTCGGGTCGGCCGATGGCCCGGCAGAGCGGAGCCCAGTACCTCGCCGCCTGGAGGCAGCAGAACGACAGGAAGCGCCCGTCCTTGGTCAGGTAGTTGGCGACGAGCGGGTTCCGGCGCGGGGCACCGGCCGGGGGGCCGGACCAGGGGACCCCGCTCAGCAGCGAGAGGGCGAGGGCCTGGCCCATCGCCCACATCCCCGTGCCGAGCAACGAGACGTCGACCGTGGTCGCCTCCCCGGTCCGTTCCCGGTGGTACAGCGCCCCCATGATCCCGCCGGCGATGGTCATCGCGCCGATGGAGTCACCGAACCCGGGCGCCGGAGGCGGGGGTACCCGGTCGGAATCGGACGCCTTGGCGCCGAGCGCCACGCTGGCCCGGCACCAGAACGCCAGCGAGTCGTAGGAGCCGCGGTCGGCGTCGGGTCCCCGTTCGCCGTGGCCCGTGCCGGCGACGTAGATGATCCGAGGGTTGTGGGCACGGAGGTCGGCCGGCTCGATCTTGAGCTTGCGACGGACGCCGGGGAGCTTGTTGGTGAGGAAGACGTCGGCCGTCGCCGCCAGGTCGTAGAGGATCTCGAGCCCCTCGGGCGCGGTCAGGTCGAGGGCGAGGCTCCGCTTGCCCCGGTTGGAGTGCTCGAGGAGCGGGTGGACGTCCCCACCGATCGACACGACGCCGGTGGACGCCAGGCCGCGCATGGCGTCGCCCCGCTCGATCGGCTCGATCTTGACGACCTCGGCGCCCCAGTCGGCCAGCAGGGCCGACGCCGCCGGGACGAAGGTGTGCTCGGCCACCTCGAGCACCCGAACCCCCCGCATCACCGCGGTCACCGGGCGACCCTCCGGGCGCCGGATGCCGGCCGGCGGGGCGCCGGAATCCGCCCGTCAGGCACCGGGATCCGCCCGCTGGAGGCCGGCGCGGGCCCAGAATATGACTCTGACATCGATGTCGATTCTAGGCAGGCACCGAGCCGGCGCCGGGGGCGGGTTCATCCGGCTCACCGCGGGGCCGCCGGGGCGCCGCTCGAGTAGTCGGTGGTCGCGGCGAGATCGGCTGCCGCCTGCATGAGGTCGAGCACGATCGGCCCGAACCCGGCCAGCTTCTCGTCGTCTCCCGCCCGCTGGTACCCCTGCTCGAGCACGACGGCGAGCTTCCACTTGGCCAGCACGCAGTAGTAGTCGATGTCGTCCACCTGTCGGCCCGAGGTGGCGGCATAGCGTTCCAGCACCTCGGTCCGCGAGGGCATGCCGGTCATGTCGACGTAGCCGCCCACGCTGCCGTCCCCCCCGCTCGTGTCCTCGGGCCAGGACTGGACGACCCAGCCCAGGTCGAGCTTGGGGTCGCCGACCGTGCCCATCTCCCAGTCCACGATGGCGGCGAGCCGGGCCGGCGCACCGTGCCGGTACATCACGTTGGCGAACTGGTAGTCGCCGTGCATGAGCCCGGGGAGGTAGTCGATGGGGCGGTGGGTCCGCAGCCAGGCGGCGGCCTCGTCGAAGCCCGGGAGCTCCCGGCCCTTGATGCGCTCGAGGAACGCCGTCCAGCGGTCGACCTGGCGCTCGTGGAACCCCTCGGGCCGGCCGAGGTCGCCGAGGCCCTTCGAACGCCAGTCGACCTGCGAGAGCAGGGCGATGCCCTCGACGAGCTCGAAGGCCAGACCGCGGCGGGCGTCGAGGTCGCGGTCGAAGGGAGCCGGCCAGGCAGCGCGCGCCTGCATGGGCGACCAGCCGTCGACGAAGCCCATGAGGTAGAAGGTCCGACCGAGCACCGCCGGATCGGTGCAGACCCCGATGGCCGCGGTGTGGGGCACGTCGGATCCCTCGAGGGCCTCGATGATCCGCCACTCGCGCACGATGCCCGCGTCACGGGACGCGGGGGCGCTCGGAGGAGGGATGCGCAGGGCGCAGTGCAGGTCGCCACGGCGCAGCTCGTAGATCTCGTTCTGGCTCCCGCCCGAGATGTAGGCGTGCTCCAGCGGTGCCCCGACCCCGAGTCCCTGGCCGTCCATCCAGGCGGCGAGCCGGTCGGTGCCGGCGAGCGTCGGTACGGGCGCCGGGCCCGCCGCGCTCACAGGTTCCCGACCTCGAGCTCGAGGTAGTCGGCGAACTTGGCCCGGGCCGCGTCGGTCTTCCTCGGTGTCCACTCGGTCGGCCACACGTCCCCGCTCGGACGGTGGTCCCGGAGCACCTGGCGCGCCACGGTGACCTTGTGCACCTCGGTCGGGCCGTCGGCCAGCCCGAGCACCCCGGCGGCGTGGATCATCCCGAAGAAGGGCATCTCGTTGGTGGTCCCGAGTGCGCCGTGGACCTGCATGGCCCGCCAGGCGATGTCGTGCAACACGGTGGGCATGACGACCTTGGCCGTGGCGATGTCCTTGCGGACCCGCTTGTAGTCGTTGTATCGGTCGATCTCCCACGCCGTGTACAGCACGAACAGCCGGAACTGGGTCAGCTGGGCATAGGAGTCGGCGATGTAGCCCTGGACGAACTGCTTGTCGGCCAGCAGGCCGCCGGCCGTCTCGCGGCTGAGGGCACGTTCGCACATCATGTCGATCGCCTTCTGGGCCATCCCGATCGTCCGCATGGCGTGGTGGATCCGTCCGCCCCCGAGCCGGGTCTGGGCGATGACGAAGGCCTGTCCCTCGCCGCCGAGGAGCGCATCGGCCGGGACCCGTACGTCGTCGTAGTGGATGAGGGCGTGCGCACCCTCGTTCATCGGCTCCCCGTAGAGGCCGATGTTGCGCACGATGTCGACTCCGGGGGTGTCGGTCGGCACGAGGAACATCGACATGCCCTGGTACGGGCTCACGTCCGGATTGGTCACCGCCATCACGATGAGGAACGACGCCGTCCGGGCGTTGGACGAGAAGAACTTCCAGCCGCTGATCACCCACTCGTCGCCGTCCCGCACGGCGCGGGTCGTGAACCGGGTCGGGTCGGCCCCGGCGTGGGGCTCGGTCATCGAGTAGCTCGAGAAGCACTCCCCGTCGAGCAACGGCTGCAGGTAGCGCGCCTTCTGATCGGGAGTGCCGTAATGGGCGATGATCTCCGCGTTGCCGGTGTCGGGCGCCTGGCAGCCGAACACGATCGGCGCCCATTGCGAGCGCCCGAGGATCTCGTTGAGCAGAGCCAGCTTGAGCTGACCGAAGCCCTGCCCGCCGAGCTCGGGCCCGAGATGGGTCGCCCACAGGCCCTGGCGCCGGACCTCTTCCTTGAGCGGGTCGACGGCGTCGCGCCGCTTGCCCTCCAGCGGGACGAACTGCAGATGGGGGAACACCAGGTCGAGGGGCTCGACCTCCTCCCGGACGAAGCGGTCCGCCCAGTCCAGCTTCTGCTGGTACTCGGGCTCGGTCTCGAAGTCCCACGCCATGGCGCCCTCCTCGGTCGGTTCAGAATAAGATTCTGGCCATCCAGAATGCAATACCGGAACCCGAGATCGGCGTCACCGACCGGATCGCCCGGCGCACGCTGGCCCAGCGCGAGCACGACTATGCCGGGGAAGTGCGGCGCCTGCTCGATGCCGCGCTCGAGGTCATGGCGGCCCGGGGCACGTCGTCACGCCCCCGGGTGGCCGACATCGTGGCCGCCGCCGGGCTGTCCAACGAGGCCTTCTACCGGCACTTCCGCTCCAAGGACGACCTGGTCGACGCCATCCTCGAGGACGGGGCGGAGCGCCTGTGCCGCTACCTCGCCCACCAGCTGTCCAAGGAACCGACGGCCGAGGGGCGGGTCCGGCGCTGGGTCGAGGGCGTCCTCGCCCAGGCGGACGCCGACACCGCGGCCACGACCCTCGCCGTGCTCTGGAACGGGAGCAGCGCCGGCTCGGGGCTGGCGGCCGGCCGCCATTTCGCCAGTGCGCCCCTCGCCTCGCTCCTCTCCGGACCGTTCGCCGCCTTGGGCAGCGACGACCCCGAGCTCGACGCCGCCCTGGCCGCGCACGCCACCCTCGGGAGGCTCTCGGACTGCCTCTGGCGGCGGGTCCAGCCCACCCGGGCGGAGACCGAACGGGTCATCTCCTTCTGCCTCCGGGCGGTTGCCGGCTGAGCCGTCGGCGTGGTGGGTTGCTCAGGCGGGCGGCCCGTCCCCGGCCAGCCCCGGAGGGACCCAGCTCGGCGGCCGCTTCTCCATGAAGGCGCGCATCCCCTCGCGCGGCTCGGGCGAACGGTCGAGCGCCCAGAACATCGTCTGGTAGTCGATGAGCCCGTAGCGCTCGTTGAGCATCCGCTTCACGTGCATGCGGGCTTCGGGCGGGGTCTGCAGGATCTCGCGGACCGCCTCGGCGGCCGCGGCTCGCAGCCCGTCGTGGGAGACGACACGCGAGATGACGCCGAGGCGCTGGGCCTCGGCCGCGTCGAAGCGCCGCCCCGACAGAAGCAGGTCGCGGGCGACGGCCACGCCCACATGGGCGGGGAGCACGGCGGCGTAGGTTGCGTCGGGGATGCCGCGCAGGAGCTCGGGCACCCGGAAGGTGGCCCGCTCGCTGGCCACGGCGATGTCCGCCAGCATGGCGATCAGCAGGCCGCCCGCCTGGCAGATGCCGTTGACCGCGGCGACGACGGGTGCACGGCTGTCGCGGATGGCGAGGAACGGCAACACGTCGGGGCCGATGTCGGGGAGCGGCCCGTCGCCGGGCTCGGAGCGACCGCCGAGGTCGCCACCGGGTGCGAAGACGTCACCGGTTCCGGTGATGACCAGGGCGGCGAGGTCCGGGTCCCGGTCGACCAGTCGCACGGCCCGCTTGATCCCGAAGTACATCGAGGGGGTCGAGCGCGTTGCGAGCCCCGGGCCGGTCGATGATGCACCAGGCGACCGCACCGTCCCGCTCGAGGCGAAGGCCGGCTGCGCCCAGGTCGTCGGTCACGTCTGCCTCCCTTGCCGGACCGGGGGAGACTGTCGCCCGGCTCACGTTCGGGGACCGTAGCCTGCGCACGGGAAGCAGGCCGGGAACCCGGCCGGGCAGCACCGGTGCAGCGGCCGGAGCGAACCGGAATCCCCGAGCCGCCGGAAGCCCCGAGCGCACCGGAAAAGGAGAGCTCCGCCATGGCGATCGCGAAGGTGGACGGGTTCTCGCTCGGCTACGAGACGTTGGGCGACGGGCCCCCATGGGTCATCACTCCCGGCGGACGCTTCTCCCGGGAGTCACCCGGGGTGCGCGAGCTCGCCGCCGAGCTGGCGGCCGGCGGCAACCGGGTGCTGATCTGGGACCGGCCCAACTGCGGCGAATCGGACGTCTGCTTCGAGGGCGAGTCCGAGTCCGCCATGCAGGCCGATGCGCTGGTGGCGCTGCTCGACCACCTCGGCATGGTGCCCGCTGTCATCGCCGGCGGGTCGGGGGGTTCGCGGGTGTCGCTGCTGGCCGCCGCCCGCCACCGCCGGGCCGCCGCCGGGCTCGCCATCTGGTGGGTCAGCGGCGGGGTGTTCGGGCTCCTCTCGCTCGCCACCCACTATTGCGGCGGTTCCCTCGCCGCCGCCTGGACCGGTGGCATGGAAGACGTGGCGGCCCTGCCGGAATGGGCGGAGGTCGTCGCACGCAATCCTGCGAACCGGCAGCGGTTCCTCGACCAGGAGCGCACCGCGTTCATCGCCACCATGGAGCGCTGGATGCTCGCCTACTGCCCGCGGGACGATCAGCCCGTGCCCGGCCTGCCCGATGCCGAGGCCCGGGCGCTGGACCTTCCGGCCCTGGTGTTCCGGAGCGGTGCCAGCGACGTCCATCACACCCGGGCCACGTCCGAGGCGCTCGGCTCCCTCCTGCCACGGGCCCGCCTGGTCGAGCCCCCCTGGGGCGACCGCGAGTGGATCGAGCGGCAGGCGGCGGCAGGCGAAGGGCTGTTCGTCCGCTGGCCCCTGCTGGCCCCGGCGTTGCTGAGGTGGCAGGCCGAGGTGCTCCGCTGAGTCGCGGCCCGAGGTGCCCGCGCTGACTCCGGGCGGGCCCGGCCGTCAGTGCTGGGGCCGGGGGCCGACGCTGATGGCGGGCACGCTGGCGCCGGCGCCGCAGCGCAGCACGGTGTCGAGTGCGTCGACGAGGTCGTCGACGTCGAGGAGCGATCCGCTGAGGTAGTTCCGCGCCGCCCAGATCGACCCCATCTCGGCCGCCAGCCCGGCGTCCCAATCGGAGGGGAACTCGGTCATCGAGGGCCCGTCCCCTCCGGCGCAGTCGCCGACCACCACCCGGGTGAACCCGATCCCCGGGTGCTCGACCCTCCAGGCGTCGACCATCCGCTCGAGCGCGGCCTTGCTGACGACGTATGCACCCAGGCCGGGCCAGGGCGGGGTCTCCGACGCACTGACCGAGGAAAGGTAGGCGGCGACTCCTCCGGACGCGGCGAGGTGGGGCAGGGCGGCGGAGGTCACCACCGCCGCGCCGACCACGTTGGTGTCGAGCACCTGTCGCCAGGTCGCCGCACCGGTCTCGGCCAGGCGCGCCAGGGGCCCCATGCCGGTCGAGTAGACGAGGGCGTCGATCCCTCCGAGGCCGGCGGCCGCCTCGTCGACGGCCCGGCGGCACGATGGCTCGTCGGTGACGTCGCAGCGGAGGGCGAGCGCCCCCGCACCCGCCTCCCGGGCGGCGTCCTCGAGCCGCTCGAGACGCCGCGCCAGCAGCGCCACCCGGGCGCCCCGGCGGGCGAGCCCGACGCCGATGCAACGACCGAGCCCGCTCGACGCCCCGACCACGACCGTCCTCAGGGGCCCGTCCCGGCGGCTCATGACGTCACCCGGGGCTGGTCGCGGCGGTCAGGTGACGTCACGGTTTCCATCGGGTTCCCCCTCCACCCCGTCGGGTCCCAACGCGCCTCACGTCCCACCCCGCCCGCGGGGTACGTCCCGGAAGGGGACGTCCCGGTCGACCGCCCGTTCCCGGGGCATGCCGAGGACCCGTTCGCTGACCACGTTCCGGGCCATCTCCACCGTCCCTCCGGCGATGCAGGACGACTGGCGCATGAGATAGCCGGTGGCGGCGTCGGCGAGCGCGCCGGCATCGTCCGGCCACGCCGCGCCGGCTGGCCCCGCCAGCTCGTAGGCGATGGTCCGCATGCGGGACGAGGTGACCCCCCGGAAGAGGCGGGTGATGGCCGCCGCCTGGTCGGACACCACCCCGGCGGCGATGGCCTCGACCATCCTTCCGGCGAGCGAGGCACCGACCAGCTCGAGCATGCGGGCCTCCCCGACCAGGTCACGAGCCAGCGGGTCGCCGGCGGCCCCGACGGCTCGGACCACCTCGGCCAGGGACTCGCTCGTCTCGCCGGCCGTGTCACCCACCGGGATGGTCGCGTAGGGGGAATTGAGGAGCATCCGTTCGTGGAACATCCAGCGGACACCCACGGTCCAGCCCTCGTCGACCTCGCCCACCCGGTCGCTGTCGGGCACCACGACGTCGGTCAGGAACTCCTGGCAGAACTCCCGCGAGCCGTTCAGCATCTCGATCCGTCGCACCTCGATGCCGGGCTGGTCGATGGGCAGGACGAAGACGGTGAGCCCCCGATGCTTGGGAACGTCCCAGTTGGTCCGCGCCAGGCACAGCGCCCAGTCGGACCACCAGGCACCGGTCGTCCAGACCTTCGAGCCGTTGAGCACCCACTGGTCGCCGTCCCGGGTGGCGGTCGTGAGGGCGCCGGCCACGTCCGAGCCGCCGCCCGGCTCGGAGAGGAGCTGCATCCAGATCTCCTCGCCCCGCAGGATGGCGGGCAGGTGGCGTTCCTTCTGATCCTCGGTACCGAAGTCGAGAAGGACGGCGGCGCAGGGCGCGAAGGTGGGTGCCTGCAGCCGGCGTGGGTAGTCGTAGCCGGCGAGCTCCTCGTTCAGCGCCCGTTGGTGGGCCGGGGTGAGCTCCTGGCCGCCGTACCGCCGGGGCACGCAGATGCCGGCGAACCCCCCGTCGTAGAAGGTCCGCTGGAGACGCCGATCGTGTTCCACGTCGGCCAGCTCCTGCTCCTCGCTCTGGCCTGCCTGCCCCCACATCCGTCGGTCGGGACCGGCCGGGGGCAGGCTGTCACGGATCCAGGCGCGGGCCCGGTGCCGGAAGCTCGCCACGTCCTCGGTCTCGACCGTCATGCCGCCCCGCAGCTCATGCCCGCCTGGTCACGTCGCTCGCCCCGGTTCACGCCGCCGCCCGGTCTCCGAGGACCGCCACACCGAGCCGCTGCCGGTGGGCCTGTGGCGTCCCGTACAGGGCCCGGTCGACCGTGTGGCGGCGGAGGTAGAGGTGGAGATCGTGCTCGAAGGTGAGACCCATCCCACCGTGGAGCTGCACACAGTCCTGGAGGAGCTCGCCGCCGAAGTGGCCGACGAACGCTTTGGCTGCGGCCAGCAGCTCGTCGGCGGCCGGCGACCGGGTGGCCACCGCGGAGGTCGCCGCGTCGCTGACGGCGTGCCCGGCCTCGAGCCAGCTCTTCATGTCGGCGAACCGGTGCTTCAACGCCTGGTACGAGGCCAAGGGGCGACCGAAGGTATGGCGGTCGAGGGCCCACTCGACGGTCAGGTCGAACCCGGCCTGCATGGCGCCGACGGACTCTGCGCCGAGCAGCGCCAGGGCAAGCTGCCGTTGGCGCGCCACCGCCCGGTCCGCTCCCGGGCCTCCGACGGCGGCAGCGCCTTCCAGCCGCACCGCGTCGAGGGTCACCGCCGCGAACCGGCGGGTGAGGTCGACGGTACCGAGGGGCGCGATCGACACCGCGGGAGCGTCCGTCGGGACGAGCACCTGACGCAGACCGCCCGCGCCGCGCCCGGTGACCAACAGGTACTGGGCGTCGGCGGCGTATTCCACCGGGCTGACCGCGCCGTCGACGACGAGGCTGTCGCCTTCCTCGTGGATGGCCACGGTGCTGCCGTCGCCGCCGCCGGCGAGGTCGTCGCAGGGGGTGGCGACCATCGTCCCCGAGACCAGGCCCTCCAGCAGCTCGGCATGGGCATCCCCACCCGTTTCGCTCAGGGCGGACGCCACGAGGTTGGTCGGCAGGAGGGGCCCGGGTGCGGCGTGGCGCCCGAACTCGAAGGCGACCAGGGCCAGGTCGACGAGCCCTTCGCCGCTGAGGGAGCCGCCGCCGTGAGCCTCGCCTACCAGCAGGGACGTCCACCCGAGCTCGGCGCCGCTCCGCCAGTAGTGCTCGTCGAAGCCGCTCGGATCGTGGCGGAGTCGCCGCAGCTCGGTCCCCGGCAACCGGTCGTCCAGGAATCGGGCGGTGGTCTGGCGGAAGAACGCCTGGTCTGGGGTCAGCGTGACGGGCATGATCGGGCAGCGCTCCCCCTCCGGCGGGCGCAGCCGATGGTAGCAACTTCGACACTGACGTCGATGTCGACGACACACGGGACGGGAGCCGCGTAGCATCGGAGGTCTTGGCGAGCGTGGTCGAGGCGTGCCGGTTCGTGGCCCGTGCCTTCTGGGGGCCGGAGATGGTCGCCGAGTCGAAGGGCGCGGTCCGGGTGGACGACCCGGGCCGGACCGGCCGGTCACCGGTTCTCTACTTCCCCCGGGGGGACGTCCGTCTCGACCGGTTCCGGCGCGAGGAGGACATGGCGTCGGGGCCGGACCCGTCCGAAGGGACGCCCGAGTGGTGGAGCGCACCCGGGGATGCCGCCGGAAGACGGCTGGTGCGGACCTTCCCCGATCCACCCGAAGAGCGCGCCTGGCTGTCTGCCATGGCGGCCTTCGACCACGACCGCGTGGTGGTCGAGCTCGTCGACCCCGGTGCCGGGGGCCCGGGGGACGCCACCGTGAAGCGATTCCCCGACTGGGGCGACGTCGAGGATCTGGTCGGGCTCCTCGACGTGGGTCCGGCCGGTCGACACACCTACCAGAGCACGGCCCGGGCCGACCGGCGGCGCCGGGTCGTCGAGGGAAGCCAGATGCTCGCCCAGGCGATCGTGGCGGCCGGACGGGAGATCCCGGGACGGCGGCCGGTCTCGGGCTGGATGGCCTTCCTCCGAGCCGCCGACCCTGCGGTGCCCCTCCATTTCGAGCTCGAAGAGCTGAGTGCCGGCCGGACGTTCGCCGCCCTCGGGGCGCGGGTCACCCAGCAGGGCGGGCTCCGGGCCGCCGGCTCGCTGTTGCTCGACGTGACCGCGCCCGACGTGGTGCGCCACGCCGTGGAGGCGCCCGACGTGCCCGGCCCCTACGACAGCGTCCCGCTCGACATGGGCGTCACCGGCCGGGACATCCGGGTCGTCGAGAGCGCCTACGACGGCGACCCGGGCGCACCGGTCGGGCCGCCGGTGATCGACGCCTGGGTGCGGTTCTCCGGAGTGCCCGACGATCCCGTGCTCCACGCCGGGTTGCTGGCCCAGTTCACCGGACACATGTCGATCGCCGCCGCCCTGCGGCCCCACCCCGGCTACGGCGAGCACCAGGCGCACCGCACGCTGTCGACGGCGGTCAACGCCATCTCGCTCTCGCTCCACCGCGACGTCCGCGTCGATCGCTGGATCCTCTACCGGCACCGCTCGACCTTCGCCGGGGCCGGCATGACCCACTCCGAGTGCCGGGTGCACGACGAGGAGGGCGACCTGCTCGCCTCGTTCGGGGTGGACGCCATGGTCCGGGCGTTCCCCGGCCACCGCCGCCCGTTCGACGAGCGGACGGCGTTGTGAGCCTCACCACGGGTCGTGGGCCGCTCGGACCCGACCCGGCCGGTCACTTCGATGCGCCGGTCCCGGCCGGTCTCGTGTACGCCGAGCCGTTCCCGCGCCGGGTCCGGGCCAGCCGGGCGGGGTGCCGGGTGGTCGACAGCGACTCCGTGTGGCTGGTCCACCGGACCGGCTCGGCCCCGACCTTCGCCTTCCCCGCGCCCGACGTGGCACTCGAGGCACCCGAGCCCGAGCCGGCCGTCCCCGGCTGCGTGCGGGTGCCCTGGGAGGCCGCCGACGAGTGGTTCGAGGAGCAGGAGCAGATCTTCGGACACCCGCGGAACCCCTACCACCGGGTCGACTGCCTGCGCACGGACCGGCGCCTGGTGGTGAGCGTCGCCTCGGCGGTGCTGGTCGACACCACCGAGACGGTGGGCGTCTACGAGACGTCCCTCGAACCCCGTCTCTACGTCGTCCCCGATCAGGTGCGCACGGACCTCCTCGTCCGCAGCCCCACCTCGACCTACTGCCCCTACAAGGGGACGGCCACCCACTGGACGGCCGTCGTCGACGGTGCGCCGACCGCCGACGTCGCCTGGAGCTACGAGGATCCCCGGCCCGAGTGCGAACCCATCCGGGGCATGCTCAGCTTCTACCGGGAGCGCGCCCGGGTGATCGAGGGGCTGCCGCCGCGCCGTCGAATCTGACCGGCTCGGACGCCGGTCACCTGCTGCTGGCGGCCGGGGTGAACTCCAGGTGGAGCCGGCTGAGGCCGCGGAGCACCCAGGTCGGCTCGTAGCGGAAGCGCCGAGACGCCCGAGGTCCGTGGTGCTCCTCGGAGAGCTGGATGTCGCGCATGCGGTCGAGGATCCGTTCGAGACCGATCCGTCCTTCCGCCCGCGCCAGGGGTCCCCCGGGGCAGGAGTGGACGCCCCGCCCGAAGGCGAGGTGGGCCTGGGCGTTGGGGCGGTCCGCCCGGAACTCGGCGGGCTCCTCGAACCGGCGCGGGTCGCGGTTGGCCGCCCCGTTGAGCAGCATCACGGGCGTGCCGGCGGGGACGGGCACGCCGCCGACGGTGGCGGAGCGGCGGGCGAGACGGAAGTCGGCCTTCACCGGGCTCTCGATCCGCAGGGCCTCCTCGATGAAGCCGGGGATCCGGTCGGGATGCTGACGGAGGTCGTCCTGGAGCTGCGGGCGCTCGGCGAGATACTTCAGGGCCGTGGCGAGCAGCCGAGCGGTCGTCTCCTGCCCGGCGGCGAACAGGAAGGTGGCCGTTCGCACCACGGCGGTCACCTCGGGGGTCGTGCCGTCGGGGTAGGTCGCCAGAGCCAGGTCGGTCAGGACGTCCCGACGCGGTCGGCGCCGCCGGTCCTCGATGTAGTCGGCGAACCACTCGTCGAGCCACCCGAGTGCGTTGATGCCGGGGCCCTCTGCCCCTTCGGCGCCGAGCTTGCCGGGGCTGCCGCTGAGACCGAAACCTTCACGGAACCGCTGGTGATCCTGCTCGGGCACCCCGAGCAGATCGGCGACCACCAGCATGGCGAAGGGCTGGGCGTAGGCGCTGATGAACTCGCACCGGCCGTCGGCGACGAACTCGTCGAGCTGGCGGTCGGCGAGCCGCCACATGAATTCTTCGTTGTCCCGCAGCCGCTTCGGTGTGATGAGCCGCATGAGGAGGGCGCGTTCGCGGGTGTGTGCCGGGGGGTCCATGGTGACCATGTGCTCGTTCATCGGGAGCTGGTCCCGGTACCGGTCGACCACTGCGCTCACGTCGTCGCCGGTGAGCTCGACCGGAAACGACGCGAAGGGACCGACCACCGAGTTGCAGGAGGAGAAGGTCGCCTCGTCCCGGTAGACCTCGGCCGCCTCGTCGTAGCCGGTCACCGCCACCACCCCGTGGTGCGGGAGCGGTAGCACCGGACACCTCGATCGCAGGTGCTCGAAATAGGGGTAGGGGTCCTCGAGCAGGGAGTCGTCGGAGAAGAAGTCGGTGGTCTCCCAATCGGTCATGCCTGCCTGCCTCCTTCCGCCTGCTCTGCCGGAGTCCCGCTGCGCCGGGTCGGCCTGCTGCGCCGGGCCGCCCGCCGCCCGCCGGGCCGTCTCGCTGTGCACCCGCCCAAAATGCTGTGCGAGTGCTTAGCATCGGGGCCGGGACGTGGCAAGTTGGTGGGGTGCCGACGCCACCGAGGTCTCTGTCGTCCCCGCCACCTTCGCCGTCGCGGCGCATCGGCGCCTCCGACTCGAAGACCCGGGTGAAGCTGGTCGACGCCGCCGAGCGGTTGCTCCTCGAGGAGGGATATGCCGCCGTCAGCTCACGGAAGGTGGGGGCCAGAGCGGGCATCAAGCCGCAGCTGGTCCACTACTACTTCCGGACGATGGACGACCTCTACCTCGAGGTGTTCCGTCGCCGTGCCGACGCCAACCTCGCCCGGTTCGAGCGGGCCGTTGCGGCCGACGGCTCGCTGCGCACGCTCTGGCGGCTCAACGCCGACCCGCGGGGTGCCGCCTTCATGACCGAGTTCGTGGCGCTCGCCAACCACCGCAAGTCGATCCGGGCCGAGATCGCCCGCTACGCCGAACGCCACCGCGCCGCCCAGCTCGAGGCGGTCACCGCCGCGCTGGTGGCCGACGGCGTCACACCCGACCGGTTGCCGCCGGTGGCCGCCCTGCTCGTCATGACCGGGCTGGCCCAGGTGCTCGCCTTCGAGCAGGCCCTCGGGGTCACCGCCGGTCACCGCGCCACCCTCGACTTCGTCGACGAGGTGATCGGCCGGCTCGAGCCGGTGGCGCCCTGATCCCGCCGCCGTGGCGCCAGTGCTTCCCGATCGCCCGATGCCGCGCCGGTGCTTCCCCGAGCCGGCAACCGGGGACCGGAAGTGGCGTTATAGTAATCAAGAATGGCGTTCTCCACGAGGCGGCCGGAGGGCCCGGCGGGTCACACGGGAGGTCCGGGATGCGCATCGGCGTGATGATCGGCCCCGAGCGGGGCCGCTACGCGACCAAGGTCGAGCGCCTGCGGGCCGACGCCCGCTGGGCCGAGGAGGCCGGGCTCGCCTCGGTCTGGATCCCCCAGGTCCCCGACGACTTCGACGCGCTGACCGCGGCCACCGTGGTCGGGGAGGTGACGAGCGCGATCGAGGTGGGGACGGCGGTGGTGCCCGTCCAGCCCCGACATCCGGTGGCGCTGGCCCAGGCGGCCCTGTCGGTCCAGGCCGTGCTCGGCGGCCGGCTCCGCCTCGGCCTCGGCGTCTCGCATCACTGGATCGTCGAGGACATGCTCGGACTGGACTACGACCACCCGGTGCTGACCATGGAGTCCTACCTCGACGTGCTCGACGTCGCCCTGTCGGCGCCCGGTCCGGTCGACGTCGCCAACGAGCTCTTCGATGTCCACAACCCGCTCGACATCACCGACGTCGGACCCACGCCGGTGTTGCTCGCCGCCCTCGGACCGCGCATGCTCCGCCTGGCGGGAGCGCGGGCCGACGGGACCATCCTCTGGATGGCCGATGAGCGGGCCATCGCCTCCCACGTGGTGCCCCACCTGACCGGGGCCGCCGAGGCCGCTGGCCGACGGGCACCGAGGGTGGTGGCCGGCGTCCCGGTCTGTCTCTGCCGCGACGACCAGGTAGGTCTCGCTGTCGAGCGGACCAACCGGATCCTGGGCGAGGCGGAGGTCTCCCCCAACTACCAGCGCCTGCTCGAGCGCGGGGAGGCACGCACCATCGGTGACCTGCTGGTCGCCGGTGGCGAGTCCGCCGTCGAGAAGCGGTTGCGTGCATACGCCGACGCCGGGGCCACGGACCTCGCGGCGCGGGTGGTCCCCGTCGGCGAGGGTCGCGACGCTCTCATCGCCTCGTCGCGACGGACCCGCCAGCTGCTCGCCTCCCTGGGGGGGTCGATCTAGTCGTGGCACCCGATCGGGCGGCCCGGGTCCGGCGGTGAAGGCGCCCGGCCCGCCCGTCGGGACGATCCCCGCTCTGGTGGCCGGCGCCCAAGGTTTCGGCGACCGGCTCGCAGTCGACGACGGCGAGTCCGCGCTCACCTACCCCGAGCTGGTCGAGGCGTCGCGTGCATTCGGAGCGGCCCTGGTGGCGGCCGGCGTCGGGCCGGGGGACCGGGTCGCCCTCTGGGCGCCGAACGGGGCCCGATGGATCGTCGGCCTGCTGGGGCTTGCCCAGGCCGGAGCGGTCCTCGTCCCGGTCAGTACCCGCGTCAAGGGGTTCGAGGCGGCGGACGTGCTGACTCGGAGCCGGGCTCGGGTGCTCGTCACCGTGAACGGGTTCCTCGGCACCGACTACGTCTCCATGCTGAGGTCGACCGGTGCCGAGCTCCCGGATCTGCGCACGATCGTCGTGGCCGGCGGGGACGTGTCCGAGGCGACGACCGGGTGGGACGACTTCGTGACGGCCGCGGCGGAGCGGGACCGGGCCGAGCTCGACCGCCGAAGCGCGGATGTGCGTGATTCGCACGTCTCGGACATCCTCTTCACCTCGGGAACCACGGGCACGCCCAAGGGCGTGGTCATGACGCAGGGCCGGACCCTGCGGGTGGCGACGGACTGGGTCGACATGGCCGGGCTCCGAGCCGGTGACCGCTACCTGATGGTCAATCCCTTCTTCCACATGTTCGGGCTCAAGGCGGGCATCCTCGCCTCCCTGTCGGCCGGGGCGACCATGCTCCCCGAGCCCGTCTTCGACGTGGACCGCGTCCTGCGGCGGGTCGAGGCCGAGCGGGTGACGGTCCTCCCGGGCCCACCGACCCTCTACCAGGCGATCCTGGAGCACCCCGGACGCCAGCGCTTCGACCTCGCCAGCCTGCGGGTGGCGGTGACCGGGGCGGCCGACATCCCGGTGGAGCTCGTCCGCCGCATCCACGCCGAGCTGTCGTTCTCCGCGGTGGTGACCGGGTACGGCCTCACCGAGGCCGGTACCGCCACCGGCACGTCACCGGGTGACGACGTCGAGACCGTCGCCACCACGGTCGGGCGGCCGCGGCCGGGCTTCGAGCTGCGCCTGGTCGACGAGACAGGCGGAGCCGTCCGACCCGGTCGGCCGGGCGAGATCTGCCTGCGCGGCCCCAGCATCATGGCCGGGTACCTCGACGACCCGGACGCCACCGCCGCCGTCCTGACGCCGGAGGGGTGGTTGCGGACCGGCGACCTCGGGGTGATGGGCTCCGACGGGAACCTCCGCGTCGTCGGCCGGACCAAGGACATGTTCGTCGTCGGCGGCTTCAACGCCTACCCGGCCGAGATCGAGAACGTCCTGCTCGGCCATCCCGCCGTCCGCCAGGCGGCGGTGATCGGTGTCCCCGAGGAACGGCTCGGCGAGGTCGGCATGGCCTTCGTGGTGGCGTCGCCGGGGGCCGAGCCCACGGGCGACGAGCTCATGGCGTGGTGCCGCGAGCGGCTGGCCAACTACAAGGTCCCCCGGCGGCTCGAGCTCGTCGACACCCTGCCGCTCAATGCCACCGGGAAGGTCGACAAGGAGTCGCTCCGGGCGAGGGCCACGGGTGAGGCGCGGGGCGGGCGGGGATGAGCGGAGACCCGCCGGAGGCCACCCCACCCCTCCAGGGCCTGCGGGTCGTGGAGCTCGGGGTATGGGTCGCCGCACCGGCGGCGGCCGCCCTCCTGGCCGACTGGGGCGCCGACGTCGTCAAGATCGAGGCCCCCACCGGCGACCCCATGCGCTCGGTGTTCGGCTCGCTCGGGGTTCCGGGGGACCTGCCGAACCCGGCCTTCGCCCTCGACAACCGCGGCAAGCGGAGCGTGGTCCTCGACCTCCGCGACCCGGCGGGCCGACGCCGGCTCGAGGACCTGCTCGCCGCCGCGGACGTGTTCGTCACCAATCTCGTGCCCGGCGCTCTCGACCGGCTGGGCCTGGCGCCGGCGGAGACCGTCGCCCGTCACCCACGCCTCGTCTACTGCAGCGTGAGCGGGTACGGGCTGAGGGGCGAGGACCGCGACCGCCCGACCTATGACATCGGTGCCTTTTGGGCGTGTTCGGGACTGGCCGTGCAGATGGCCGACGCCGAGGGGAGCCCGCTCAACGCCCGGGGCGGCATCGGCGACCACATCACCGGCCTCGCCGCCCTGGCCGGCGTGCTCGCCGCGGTGGTCGAACAGCGCTCCAGCGGGCGGGGACGGGTGGTCGAGATCTCCCTGCTGCGTACGGGGGCCTACATCCTCGGCTGGGACCTGGGCCTCCAGATGGCGCTCGGCAAGGTCGCCGGGTCGGAGCCGCGCCGGAGCAACCAGGCGCCGCTCATGAACCCCTACCGCGCCGGGGACGGTCGGTGGTTCTTCTTCACCGGCCTGGAGGCGGAACGGCACCTCCCGGCGGTCTGCCGGGCGCTCGGCCGGCCCGACCTGATCGACGACGAGCGCTTCGCCACCGCGGCCAGCATCCGGCGGCACCGGACCGAGGTCATCGCCCTCCTCGACGAGACCATCGCGCAACGACCGCTCGCCGAGTGGGCCGAGCGGTTCGAACGGGAAGGGGTGTGGTGGGCGCCGGCCCGGAGCCCCGCCGAGGTCGTAGCCGACCCGCAGCTGGCGGCCAACGACGGGTTCGTCGAGGTCGACGCGGGTGGGGACGGGAGCGTCATGCGCACGGTGAACGGACCGGTCACCTTCGCCGGGGTGGGACAAAGGACGGCCGCGGTCCCCGGTCTCGGCCAGCACACCGACGAGGTCGTGGCGGGGTGGTCCGCTACCCGTCCGCCTGCCGCCGGGCCCGCTCCAGCAGGCCCCGGGCGATGACCAGTCGCTGGATCTCGTTGGTTCCCTCGCCGATCACCATGAGCGGAGCGTCCCGGTAGTAGCGCTCGACCGGCAGGTCGGTCGTGTATCCGATGCCACCGTGGATGCGCATGGACTCGGTGGCGATCTCGAGCGCCGTCTCGCTGGCGAACAGCTTGGCCATGCCCGCCTCCACGTCGCAGCGGAGCCCGGCCATCTTGCGCTCGGCGGCGTTGGCGGTGAGCAGCCGGGCGGCCTCGAGCCGGGTGGCCATGTCGGCCAGCTTGAGCTGGATGGCCTGGTGCTCGCCGATGGGCTTGCCGAAGGTCGTGCGCTGCAGGGCGTAGTCGAGCGCGGCGTCGAACGCGGCCCGGGCCACCCCCACGGCCCGGGCGGCGATGTTGATGCGTCCGACCTCGAGCACGCCGAGGATCTGCCCGAGGCCGCGGCCCGGCTCCCCGACCAGGTTCGCCGCCGGGATCCGGTGGTCGTCGTAGGTCATCTCGACCGTCTCGACACCCCGGTAGCCGAGCTTGCCGATGTGACGGCTCACCGTGATCCCTTCCGAGACGGGCCCCGGCTTCTTCTCGACCACGAACGCCGAGATCCCCTCGGCGGTCCGAGCGGCAAGGGCCACCAGCGAGGCCCGTTCCCCGTTGGTGACCCAGGCCTTGCGGCCGTTGACGACGTACTCGTCGCCGTCGCGCTCGGCGCGGCAGGTGATGCTCCGGGTGTCGCTGCCGGCGTCGGGTTCCGACAGCGAGAGGGCTCCCCGCCGTTCGCCGGCCGCCATCGGGGGCAGCCAACGGTCCCGCTGGGCGTCGGTGCCGTGAGCCAGCAACAGCGTCGCCACCATGGTGTGGGTGTTCACGATGCCGGTCAGGCTCATCCACCCGTACGCCAGCTCCTCCATCACCCCGGCATAGGTCACGAGGTCGAGCCCGAGCCCGCCGTAGGCGGAGGGGATGGTGATCCCGAACAGGCCGAGCCGGCGCATCTGGCCCACGAGGTCGTCGGGGAAGCGGTCCTCGTGCTCGAGCTCGGAGGCGATCGGCAGGACCTCCCGGGCCACGAACCGGCGGGTGGTCTCGACGATCTCGGTCCGGACCTCCGGGTCGGTCGGCGGTGCGGAGGCGCCCTCCGTGGCCATCCGGGAACCCTACACGGCGAGTTTGTTGACGTCGATCTCAAAACAGAGAACAATGTTTCCGTGCTGCTGCGTGGGCCGATGCACGGGGGGCTGGAGGCGGCAGCACGCCGCCACGGCGACCGCGACGCGGTGCTGGCCGGTCCGGACCGGTGGACCTTCGGGGAGCTGGACGGCCTGAGCAACGCCTTCGCCCGCCACCTGGACGCCCGCGGCGTGAGAGCCGGGGACCGGGTAGCGGTCATGCTGTCCAACCGCCCCGAGTTCGTCGTCGCCGTCCACGGGGCCAGCAAGCTCGGCGCCGCCCCGGTCCTGCTGAGCCCGGCCTGGCGGGCGCTCGAGGTGGACCACGCCCTGGCGCTGACCGCCCCGGCCCATGCCGTGGTCGAAGAGGCCGGGTCCTCGCCGCTGGCAGACCGCCTCGATCCGGTCCGGGTCACCGATCTCGGCACCGGCGCCGGTACCGAGCGTACCCAGGCGTTCGGCGGCGACCGGACCCCGTTCCGACCGGCCCCCACGACCGACGCCGACGAGGCCGTACTGGTGTTCAGCTCGGGGACCACCGGGCTCCCCAAAGCGGTCCGGCACACCCACCGGTCGATCCGTCACGCCACCGCCCACTGGTGCGATGCCCTCGGACTCGGCCCCGACGACCGCTTCCAGGTGGCGACCCCACCGTCGCACATCCTCGGGCTCCTCAACCTGCTGGCCGCCGAAGCGGCGGGGGCGACCGTCCGCCTGCACCGGCGCTTCGACCTCGACGAGGAGCTCGGTTGGATCGAAGCCGAGCGGATGACCCTCGAGATGGCCGTCGCGCCGATCGCGCTGGCCATGGCCAACCACCCCGACCTCGAACGGTTCGACCTCTCCTCCCTGCGCTACGTCATGTGGGGGGCCACCCCGGTCAGCCCCGAGGTGGCCGAGACCGTCACCCGCCGGAGCGGGGTGCGGTGGCTCCCGGCCTACGGGGCGAGCGAGCTGCCGGTGATCGCCGCCAACCCGGTGGACGATCCGGCCTCCTGGCGCATCGACTCGGCCGGGCTCCCGCCGGCCGGGGTGTCCCTGCGGGTGGTCGACCTCGACTCGGGCAAGGAGGTCGCGCCGGGCGAGGCCGGCGAGATCCAGGCCCGGAGCCCGTCGGTGATGGCCGGCTACCTGCCCGAGGGCGCCACCGCCGAGGCGTTCGACGACGGCTGGTACCGCACCGGTGACGTGGGCTGGTTGGAACCCGGCGGCTGGATCCACATCACCGACCGGGCCAAGGAGATGATCAAGGTCAGCGGGTTCCAGGTGGCCCCGGCCGAGCTCGAGTCCGTGCTGCTGCGCCACCCGGCGGTGGTCGACTGCGCGGTGTTCGGCGTGCCCGACGAACGGACCGGGGAACGCCCGGTGGCGGCGGTGCAGCTCGACCCGGGCCGTCCGGTGTCCGCCGCCGAGCTCGAGCAGTCGATCGCCGGGACGCTCGCCACCTACAAGCGGTTGCGGGAGGTGATCGTCGTCGATGCCGTCCCCCGGCTCCCGTCGGGAAAGGTGCTCCGCCGGACCCTCAGCGAGCAGTGGCAGGCGCCCGCCGCCGGCGGGGCCGCCTGATGGACGTCCGCCTGTCGCCCGAGCAGCGGGCACTGCGTGACTCGGCTGCCCAGCTGGCCGACCGTCTCGGCCCACGTTCGGTGGGCGATCTGGACGACACGGAACGGCGGGCCAAGCTGGAGGCGGCGCTGGAGGCGACCGGTTGGCGGGAGCTGCGGGTGGCCGCCGATGACGGCCCCCTGGCCTCAGGGGTCGAGGTGGCCCTGGTGGCCGAGGAGCTCGCCCGCGGGCTGGTGGACGTGCCCTTCGTCGGCCCGACCCTGGCCGTCGAGCTCCGGCGGTGCGCCGGGGCGGAGCCGGCCGGTGCACCCGAGACGGTGGCCCTGGCCTCCGACCTCTCCGCGCTGGCCGGATCGGTGCTGGCCGGATCGGTGCGGACCGGGTCGGGCACGGCCGAGTCCGGAGACGGACGCCCGCCGGCGCTGGCCGTCGACGCCGGCGGGTGCGCGGCCGCGCTCCTGCTCGGTGCGGACCGGCAGCTCTCGGTCGTCCCCATCGGCGAGCCGTGCGGGACGCCGGACCTCACCCGGCCCTCGGCATCGATCCGTTCGGACGATCCGGCGGTCGTCGGAGCGCGTCCGGTCGGCGAAGCGGACCTCGTGCGCTGGACCGTCCTCGGGGGGGCTGCCGCCTGTGCCGACCTCGTCGGGACCATGCGTGGCGCCCTGGAGCTGGCCACCACCTATGCCGCGAGCCGCCACCAGTTCGGGGCCGCCGTCGGCTCCTTCCAGGCTGTCCAGCACCTGCTGGCCGACGCCCTCGTCCAGCTCGAGGGCTCCCGGAGCGTGGCCCTCCACGCCGCCTGGGCGGTCGATGCGCTCGTCCCGGAGGAGGCCCTGGTCGCTGCGGCGATGGCCAAGGCGTACTGCGGCCGCGCCGCCCGGGACGTCTGCGAGACGGCGATCCAGGTGCACGGCGGGGTCGGCAACACCTGGGACTGCCTGGCGCACGTCTACCTGCGGCGGGCATTGTTGTCCACCCAGCTGCTCGGCGGGGTGGGAGCGAGCCTCGATCGCGTCCTGAACGCGGTCACGGGCATGAACGCGGTCACGGCCGCCAACGCGGTCACGGCCGCCAACGCGGCCACGGACGCCAAGCACGGCAGCGGCCAGGCCGACGTCGGACGGGGAGACGACCATGGACTTCGCTGACTCGGTGCAGGAGGCGGCCTTCCGCCGGCGCCTGCGGGCCTGGCTGGCCGAGCACAACCCGGGTCTTCCCCCGTCCTCGACCTCGGACGCCTACTGGGCGGGGCAGGCGGCCTGGCACGTGTCGCTCTACGAGGCCGGGTTCTTCGGGGTCTCGTGGCCGACCACCATCGGCGGCCAGGGCCTGCCGGGTGAGTACGAGGTCATCGTCGACGAAGAGCTCGCCGCCGCCTCGGCTCCGCCGCGGCCCAGCCTCGGGTACCTGGTCCAGGGCATCCTGCGCCACGGCAACGAGGACGTGCAGGCGCGCTTCCTCCCCGGCATCGTGAGCGGCCGCCAACGGTGGTGCCAGGGGTTCAGCGAGCCCGACGCCGGCTCCGATCTCGCTTCACTTCGCACCCGCGCCGATCCCGACGGTGACGAGTACGTGCTCAGCGGGCACAAGGTGTGGACCAGCTATTCCGACGAGGCGGACTGGTGCCTGCTGCTCGCCCGCACCGATCCGGATGCACCCCGGCACGAGGGGCTGTCGGCCTTCGCCGTGTCGATGCGCCAACCCGGCATCGAGCAACGGCCCCTGCGCATGATCAACGGCATCACCCGCGAATTCGGGGAGGTCCTCGTCGACGGGGCCCGGGTCCCCGCCACCGACATGATCGGCGAGCCGGGCGAGGGCTGGCGGCTGGCCATGACAGTGGTCGGTCACGAGCGGGAGCCGGCCGAGCTCGGGTACGTGGCGCGCTACGCCGAAGTCGTCCGCGGGCTGGCGCGCCAGGTCGGGGAAGAGCCGGCGCGCTTCGATGCCGAGCAGCGGCTCGATCTGGCTTGGGCGGCCGTCGAGACCGAGATGCTCCGGCTCCATGTCTGCCGCCGGCTCTCGGAGCGGCGCGACGGGATCTCCCACGGGACGGAGGGATCCGTGGACAAGCTGCTCATGACGGCGGCCGAGCAGTCCGTCGGCCACGCCGCCCTCACCGTCGGAGGCGCCGGTCACGGTGAGGGGGACGACACCTGGCTCAAGGTGTACCTCTACAGCCGGGCCCAGAGCGTGATGGGCGGGACCTCGCAGATCCAGCGGAACCTGGTGGCCCGCCGCCTCCTCGGGTTGCCGAGCTCGTGACCCTGTACGACCTTCCCGAGGAGATCGAAGTCTCCGCCGAGGGCCCCATCCGGGTCGTGCGGCTCAACCGTCCGGACCACCTCAACGCCACCAACCACGCCCTCCACCGGGGGCTCGCCCGGCTCTTCCCCCAGCTGGACGAGGACGCCGGGGCCCGGGTCGCCGTGCTCACCGGGGCCGGGCGGGCCTTTTCGGCGGGGGGCGACTTCTCCTACCTCGACGAGCTGTCCAAGGACCTGGCCCTCCGTGCCGAGACCCTGGCACACGGCCGCCAGATCGTCGCCGGCATGGTGCGGTGCCGCCTGCCCGTCGTCGCCGCGGTCAATGGGCCCGCCGTCGGGCTGGGGTGCAGCCTGGTCGCCCTCTCCGACATCTCCTTCATGGCCGAGAGCGCCCACCTGGCCGATCCCCACGTCGCCATCGGCCTGGTGGCCGCCGACGGCGGCCCGGTGACCTGGCCGCTGCTCGTGAGCCTGCAGCTGGCCAAGGAGTACGCCCTCACCGGAGATCCGATCCCGGCCGGGCGGGCGGCAGCCATCGGCCTGGTCAACCACGTGTGCCCCGACGACGAGGTGCTCGAGCAGGCCATGGCCTGTGCCCGGCGCCTCGCCGACCTGCCCCAGCAGGCCGTCGAGGACACCAAGCGGGTGCTCAACCTCCACCTCGAGCGGGCGGTGCTGGCCACCATCGACTTCGCCCTCGGTGCCGAACACCGGTCCTTCGACTCGCCCGAGCTCCGTGCCAACATCGACCGGTTCCTGGCGCGTCGGCAAGGCCGGTCGCGCTGACGCCGTCGGGCCGGGCGAATCTCGGGCTTGACTCCCGCCTGACCGGGTAGGTGCCTGTGGTGGCAAAGGGGTCCGTGAACGAGACCCTGCCCGAGTGGGAGCCGTTCGCTGCGATCGTTGGCGACCGCCGACCCGACGCGGGCACGTGGTGCGAGGCCTGGACCGTCCGTGACGTCGTGGCCCACCAGGCCGGCAACGCCGAAGAACTGGCCCGCGTGCTGAGCGGTCACCTGTCCGGCGCGCCGGTCGAGACGCGACGGTTCGAGGAGAGGGAGGCTCCCTATCGGGCGATGACGGATGCCGACCTGTGGGCGGCGCTGGTGAGGCAGATCGAACGTCTCTGCGAGATCAGCGCCGCCGCGACGCACGAGATCGGACCCGAGGTGGACGTGGCGTGGACCGGACGAACCATGAAGGTGGCCTGGTTCGTCGAGCACATGCGCGAGGAACTGGTCCTGCACCGCTGGGACATCGCCGGCGATGACGACACCGCCCGGGCTGCACTGGCGGAGCCATGGATGACCGCCCACTCCGTCCTCGCCGTCGGCCGCCCCCTGCTCGCCCGCGGCGCCGCTCGTCTCGACCTCCACGCCATGCACAAGGTGGAAGGCCGCCTGCGGGTCGACGGGACCGACGACGTCGTCGTGACCGCCACCCCCGACGCCAACAGCATCTCCTTCGCCGCACCCGAGGGCGACGCCACCATCGTCACCGACGCATCCGCCCGCAACCTGTTCCTGTGGGGACGGCGCCCCGGTGACCCCTCGCGGTGGCACAGCCGCGCCGGTCCGGAAGACCTGAGACGAGTCCGCCAATTGCTCGGCGGCTACTGAGGAACGCGACGGAGTCGAACGGGCCCGAGATCGGGCCCGAGATCGGGGCCAGACAACTCAGAGCGCGACCAACTCAGAGCGGGATGGGCGGGGGCAAGGTCCGGGCGGCGAGGAGTTCGGTGCCGATCGAGCGGGTGAGCGAGCGGGCCGAGCCGAGGAGCTGGTCCAGGAGGAGTGTCCGCTTGACGAACCGGTGGAGCGGGTGCTCGGCGGTGAATCCGATGCCGGCCAGGATCTGCTGGGCGTGGCGGGCGACGGACTTGGCGGCCGTGCCGGCAAGCGCCTTCGCCACTTCGGCCTCGAGCGGCGAGTCGGGGTCGAGCCACGCCGCCTCGGCCGCCGCCTCGGCGGCTTCGACGGCCACCAGGCCATCGGCCAGCCGATGACGGATCGCCTGGAACGAGGCGACGGGACGATCGAACTGGATCCGCTCGACGGCGTGGTCGCGGGCCATGGCCAGCATGGTGCGGGAGACGCCGACGAGCTCGTGGGCCACGGCGAGCCGGGCGAGCGCCACCGCGCCTCGCCACCGGTTGCCGGCGTCGGGTCCGGGCGGCGGCGTCCCCAGCGTGGCGCGTGCCTCCACCAAGCCCCGTTCCGGGTCGAGCCCCCGGACCGGGCAGAGCTCGAGGTCCGCCGTCGGGACGGTGGCGAGTGTCGTCCGGTCGCCGGAGCGCACGGCCACGATCGCCTCGGCGGCGCCGACGAGCCGGCGGGTGCCGAGGCCGTGGACGACGACCGCGCCGTCGGCTTCCTCGGCGGGAGGGTGCCATCGACCGAGCGGGGGGAGCACCACTGCCCGGTCGGGCCGGTCGGGCCGGTCGGGGCGATCGGGGCGATCGGGGCAGAGGACCACCGACAGCACGGGGTCGAGCGGGGTGGCGGCGAGGGACCGCCCCCCGAGCTCGAAGAGGACGGCGACGGCCACGGCCGGCTCGCGCCGGAGCGCTTCGTACCAGCCGAGCCGTTCGAGCTCGTCGTCGAGACCGGCTCCCGGGTCACGATCGAGGGCGGTCCGGACGCTGCGCTCGAAGAGCTCGCGCTCGTCCGGGTCCATCAGCGGTCGTCCCCGAGCGCCAAGAGCCGGCGGGCGATGATGTTGCGCTGGATCTCGAGACTGCCGCCGTAGATGGTGGCGGCCCGCGAGTAGAGGTACTCCGCCCTCCACCGTGCCGCCGCCGGCGTCCCCCCGGCCACCAGTTCGGAGGTCAGCGCCTCGGGCACCAGGTCGAAGACGGCCTGCTCGGCCGTGGCGACCAGCACCTTGTCGACCGAGGTCTCGGGACCGAGTGGGTCTCCTGCGGCCATCCGGTGCTGGGTGGTGCGCGACCGGGCCCGGAACGCCCGGAGGCACAGGTAGGCGTCGCCGACCTCGCCGGGGGCGAGCGATCCCGGCGGGGCCTCGGCCAGCACCTCCCCGAGCCGGCGGTGGAGGAAGGCGCTCCGGTGCCAGAGCGCGGTGCTGCGCTCGAAGGGCAACAGGTCCATGGCGACCGTCCAGCCGTGGTCGACCTCGCCCAGGGTCCGTTCGACCGGCACCGCCACGTCGTCGAAGAACACCTCGCAGAACTCGGGGACCCCGTGCATGGTCTCGATGGGCCGCACGGTGATGCCGGGGCTGTCCATGTCGACGAACAGGGCGGTGATCCCCCGGTGGGCCGCCGAGGCGGGCCCGGTCCGGGTCAGCAGGACGCAGCGCTGCGAGTACTGGGCGAGGCTCGTCCAGACCTTCTGGCCCGAGACCCGCCATTGGTCACCGGCGCGGGTGGCCCGACAGGACAAGGCGGCGAGGTTGCTGCCTGTCGCCGGCTCCGAGAAGCCCTGGCACCAGGTCTCCTCCCCCCGCAGCAGCCGCGGCACGACCTCGGCGGCCAGCTCCGGTGACCCGTGGGCGATGAGGGTCGGGGCCAGCACCTCGGTCATGGAGTAGATGCCCGGCTCCACCAGGTCCCGGGCGGTGAGCGCCTCACCGAGGTAGGCACGCAGCAGGGTGGAACCGCCGAGCCCGCCGACCCGCTCGGGCCAGCCCCAACGCATCCAGCCGGCGTCGTAGGTGGCCCGCTTGACTCCGGCCAGTTGGGCCATCTGGGCGTCGAGGGTCTCCGGCCGGCCGTCGCCCCGGAGTATCTCCTCGTGCGCCGCGAGCCAGGTGTCGAGGGACGATCGGAACTCGGCGAGCTCCATCGGAATCGGCTAGGCCCGGTCCGGTCCGCTGGGCTCGGGCCGCTGCGGGTCGTGGGCGCGGCCGGCGTCGCGCCCCCCGCTCCGCCGGAGGAAGGTCATCGACCGGGTAGCCAAACGCCACCCGCGATCGGTCCGCCGGTAGGCATCGGTGTAGTAGCCGATGCGCACGTCGTGGGTGGTCTGCTCGACGAAGCAGAGGGGCTGCTCCCCGCGTCCGTCCGCCCCGTCCACCTCGATCGCCGCCGGTCCCACCAGGAACAGGCCCTTGGGCGCCGCCCGCACCAGTGCCGGAAAGTCGTGGAGCGGGTAGGTGGTGCCGAAGGCGCAGTAGGTCCCGTCCGGTGTGAACACCTCCATGACCGCGTCGATGTCGTCCTTGGTCATGGCCACGGCGTACCGGGCGAGCAACTGCTGGATCTCGACGACGTCGGCTTCCGGTGCGCCCACCCGGCTCAGTCCCCCCAGCCGTAGACGACATGGACCGATGGCGAGGTGGGCACGCTCTGGCAGGTGAGGATCCAGCCCTCGGCCACCTCGTCGTCGGTCAGCGCGTTGTTGGCGTGCATCATGACCTCCCCCTCGGCCAGCCTGGCGATACAGGTGGCACAGTTCCCGGCCTCGCAGGAGAAAGGCGGCGCCCAGCCGAGCTGGCGGGCCGTCTGGAGCACGGTCGTCCCCGCCCGGTGGTCGGTGGCCTCGACCCGGCCGTCGAGCTCGACGGTCACCCGGACGGGGCCGTCGTCGCCGGACGCAGGGCCGGCCGGCGCGACGTCGTCGGCCACGGGGCCGCCCGCCGGGGGGGTGAACCGCTCGATGTGGATGCTGTCCGGGGCGGCTCCGGCCGCCAGCAGCCTCGCCTCGACGAGCTCCATGAAGGGGGCGGGCCCGCAGACGTAGCAGTCGAGCCCGGCGGCGTCGGGCGCGAAGCGTTCGAGCTCGTCGGAGTCGACCAGTCCCTGTTCGGTGTCCAGGTGGCGGACGATCTCCAGGCGGCCGCCGGAGTCTTCCGCCAACGACGACAGGGCGGCCTCGAAGATCACCGAGTCCGGATGGCGATTGGCGTAGAAGAGGCGCGCCCGGCATCCGGTTGTCGCCAGCACCGACTTGAGGACCGAGAGAACCGGTGTGATGCCGCTTCCCCCGGCGAAGGCCAGGACGTCGCCGGCGGCGGTCCGCCGGCCGAACACCCCGGCGGGGAGGGTGGCCTCGATCCGGTCACCCGGTTCGAGCGTGTCCACCATCCAGTTGGAGACCAGCCCGCCGGGTACCCGCTTGACCGTGACCTGCATGGCCCCGTCGACCATGGGAGCCGACGACATCGAGTAGCTGCGGAGGTGGGCCTCGCCCCCGATCCGGCACCGGAAGGTCAGGAACTGACCGGGCTCGTAGGCGTAGGCGGCGGCGAGATCGGAGGGGACGTCGAGCACGAAGGAGCGGGCGTCGCCGGTCTCGGACACCACGGCGCGGACCCCGAGCTCGTGGAAGCCGTGGTCCCGGGAGGTATGGTCGGCCAGGTCGGCCGCCTGCGAGAGCGCCATACACGTTTATGATAATCTGCTTCTCAGCCGAGGGGAACGGGGCGTTCCGGCCGGCGGGCGGGCGAAGGGAGGCGAGCGGTGCCCGACGTCACGGGGGAGAGTCGCTGGTCGCCACGACCGGTGCCCGACGATCTGGTTGCCCGCTACGTCGCCGAGGGATTCTGGGGCGAGGGGACCCTCGGGTCGATGGTGGCCGAGGGCCTCACCACCATGGGAGGCGAACGCTTCCAGGTCCATTCGGAGGTGCATCCGTGGGCCGGCTCCTTCGCCCAGGTGGACCGGGCGGCGCGGTCGCTGGCGGCGTCGTTGGCCGCCCGCGGAGTGGGTCCCGGGGACGTGGTCGCCTTCCAACTGCCCAATTGGGTCGAGGCCGGCATCACCTTCTGGGCTGCTGCCTACCTCGGCGCGGTCGTGGTCCCGGTCGTGCACTTCTATGGACGCAAGGAGCTCTCCTACATCCTCGAGGCGACCCGGCCCGAGGTCGTGGTGACGGCCGACCGGTTCGGGCCCACCGACTACCTCGAGATGCATGGGGATCTCCTCGCCGGCGCGGCCGGGCCGCTCTGGCTGGTGGCCGGTGGCGCCGACATCCTTCCCCCGGCGGCCCGTCCGTTCGGATCGATGCTGGAGGCCGGACCCCTCGACGAGCCGGTGGCGGTCGACCCCGACGCCCCGGCCGTCGTGGCCTTCACCTCGGGCACCACCCGCGACCCGAAGGGAGTGGTGCACTCCCATCGGACCATCGGGTTCGAGACCCGGCAGCTCGAGGGGATGTTCCCCCGCGGCGGCCCGCCCCAGATCACCGGCGCCCCGGTGGGCCACTTCATCGGCATGCTCAATGCCTTCCTCGTCCCACTGCTCCGCCGCCGCCCGGTCCACCTGGTCGACGTCTGGGACCCGGGCCGGGTGCTCCGGCTCATGCTCGACGAGCACCTCGGTGTGTCCGGGGGGGCCACCTATTTCCTCACCAGCCTGCTCGACCATCCCGACTTCACACCGGCCCACCTCGAGCTCATGCCCTTCGCCGGCCTCGGCGGGTCGACGGTCCCGGTGGCGGTGATGGAGCGCGCCACCCGCATGGGGATCGCCGCCTTCCGCTCCTACGGCAGCACCGAGCACCCGTCGATCACCGGGTGCCTCCTCGGCGAGCCCGAAGACAAGCGGCTCACCACCGACGGCCACCCGCTGCCCGGGGTCGAGATCAGGCTGTCGGAGGAGGGGGAGATCCTCAGCCGGGGGCCGGACTGCTTCGTCGGGTACACCGACCCTGTCCTCACCGCCCGGGTCTTCGACGAGGTCGGGTGGTACCACACCGGTGACGTCGGCGTCCTCGACGACGAGGGGTACCTGACCATCACCGACCGGATCTCCGACGTGATCATTCGCGGCGGCGAGAACGTGAGCGCCCAGGAGGTCGAGGAGGTCCTGCTCACCATGGCGGGGATCGCCGAGGTCAGCGTGGTGGCGGCGCCCGACGATCGCCTCGGCGAGCGGGTGGCGGCGGTGGTCCGGCCCCGTCCCGGGGCGGCCGCACCCTCGCTCGAGCAGGTCCGGTCCCATGCGGCCGCCGCCGGGCTGGCCCGCCAGAAGTGGCCTGAGGAGCTCCACGAGGTGCCCGACTTCCCCCGCACCCCGTCGGGCAAGGTCCAGAAGTTCCGGCTGCGGGACCAGCTCCGCCGGGGCGCCCTGTGGACGGGATGACCCGAGCTCCGGCCATCCCGGCGTGGAAACTACATTCTCAAAATGATATGATGCGTTTGCAAAGGATAGAGGAAGATTTCCGAACGGGCCCCCGGACCATCGGCCGGCACGGCCGGGAGGATGCCATGCCCACCGCCACCATCGCACCGCTGGGCGACACCGTCGGCGCCGAGGTGGTCGGGGTCGGTCGCTCCGCCCTGCTCGGCGACGAGCACCTGCCGGAGTGGACGCTCGCCGCCCTGGAGCGGAGCGGGGTCCTGGTGTTCCGCGATCTCCACGTCGACGACGCCACCCAGGTCGCCTTCAGCAGGCGCCTCGGAGAGGTGGAGGTGCTCGGGACGGGCGACCACCCCGAGATCTTCCGGGTGACCCTCGACCCCGCCAAGAACCCGGCCGCCTCCTATCTCCGCGGCACCTTCGACTGGCACATCGACGGGTGCACCGACGACATCCCGACCATGGCCACCGTGCTCAGCGCCCACGCCGTGGCGGCCTCCGGCGGCGAGACCGAGTTCGCCAGCACCTACGCCGCCTACGACGATCTCTCCGACGAGGAGAAGGAGCGGTTCGGAGCGCTCCGGGTGGTCCACACCTTCGAGGCGTCGCAACGGCTGGTGAACCCCGATCCCTCCCCTGACGAGGTGAACCGCTGGCGCCGGCGGCCCTCCAAGGTGCACCCGTTGGTCTGGCACCACCGCTCGGGCCGCCGGTCCCTGGTGCTCGGCGCCACCGCCTCCCACGTCGAGGGGATGACGCCCGAGGAGGGGCGCGCCCTGCTCGACGACCTGGTGGGCCGGGCCACCGCGCCGGCCCGGGTGTACCGGCACCGGTGGGCGGTCGGGGACCTGGTCATCTGGGACAACCGAGGCGTGATGCACCGCGCCTGCCCCTACGAGCCCTCCTCGCCACGGGACATGCACCGAACGACGCTCGTCGGCGACGAACCCATCGGATGACCTCGCCCGACACCGAGGGCGGAACCGGCCGCTCTTCGTCCGGGCCGAGCGGCCGGGTGGCCGTCGTGACCGGCGGCGGATCCGGCATCGGGCTGGCGATCGGCGAGCGGCTGGCGTCCGACGGTCTGGCGGTCGCCGTCTTCGACCGCGACGGTGCCTCGGCCGAAGCAGCGGCGGCCAAGATCGGCGCCGGCGGCGGGACCGCCACCGGACTGGCGGTCGACGTGACGGACCGCCAGCGGATCGAGGCGGCGCTCGGGGAGGTCCGGGCGACTCTCGGCGCCCCGACCGTGCTGGTCAACAACGCCGGCATCGAGGGATTCGACAAGTTCCTCGACATCAGCGTCGAGACCTGGGAACAGATCCTCCGGGTCAACCTCACCGGGACCTTCCACTGCTGCCAGGCGGTGGTTCCCGACATGGTCGCCGCCGGGTGGGGCCGGATCGTCAACATCTCCTCGTCGAGCGCCCAGGGCGGCCAGCCGCTCATGACCCACTACGTCGCGTCCAAGGCCGGGGTCATCGGCTTCACCAAGGCGTTGGCCCTCGAGCTCGGGCCCCGCGGCATCACCGTCAACACCATCCCCCCCGGCTTCATCGACACCCCGATGCTGCGCGCCGCCGAACGCCGGGGCCGGCTCGGGGAGAGCGTCGAGTACCACGCCGCCCGCACCCCGGTCCGGCGGGCCGGCCGGCCCGAGGACATCGCCGCCACGTGCTCCTTCCTGGTGAGCGAGGAGGCCGGCTACGTCACCGGCCAGGTCATCGGGGTCAACGGCGGTCGGACCACCTGATGGCGCGCATCGAGCCCCTGGCCCCGCCGGACTGGCCCGAGGGGATGAAGTCCGCGCTGGCCCCGCTCCGGCCGGAACAGGCGCGCCATCCTCTGCCCCCGCGTGAGGGGCGGCCCCGGGCCCTCAACGTCCTCGGGCTCTTCGCCCACCACCCGGCGCTGACCCAGGCGTTCAACACCTTCAACGGCCACGTCCTCTTCGGCTCGTCCCTCACCCCCCGCCAGCGCGAGCTGCTGGTGCTCCGGGTGGCCTGCCTGCGCGACTGCGACTACGAGTGGCTCCAGCACACCGTGCTGGCCCAGGACGCCGGCCTCGAGCCCGACGAGGTCCGCCGGGTCGCCGCCGGGCCGGACGCCGCCGGCTGGTCGGAGCTCGACCGGGCCCTGGTGCGGGCCGCCGACGAGCTGGTCGGCGGCGCGGACATCACGGAGCCGA
Source organism: uncultured Acidimicrobiales bacterium (assembly GCA_963764555.1). Taxonomy (GTDB): domain Bacteria; phylum Actinomycetota; class Acidimicrobiia; order Acidimicrobiales; family RAAP-2; genus Bog-756. Next base: position 519,833 of record CAVXSW010000005.1, on the reverse strand, counting down.
CCTGGTCGCGGCTGGCCGGCACCCTCGACGAGGAGCAGCTTCTGGATCTGGTGTTCACCGTCGGGGCCTACGAGACGCTCGCCATGGCGTTCCGGACCTTCGCGGTCGAGCTCGACGCCGACCTGAGGGGGCACGAGCTCTCCCTCCCGAGGGAGCCATGAGCCGATTTCTGCCATCACCAGCCCGGGGAGGACCGCCATGAGCCACTTCGCCAAACCACCCGAAGGGAGCTGGACCGAGCACTACCCACAGCTCGGGACGGGCACCGTCTCCTACGAGGACTCGATCTCGCCCGAGCACTACGAGCTCGAGCGGCGGGCGATCTTCGCCCGCACCTGGCTGAACATCGGACGGGTGGAGCAGCTCCCGAGGACCGGCAGCTACTTCACCAAGGAGCTCGACGCCGCCCGGACCTCGGTCGTGGCCGTGCGCGGATCGGACGGGACGGTCCGTGCCTTCCACAACATCTGTCGCCACCGGGGCAACAAGCTGGTCTGGAACGACTACCCGCGACAGGAGACCAGCGGCACCTGCCGCCAGTTCACCTGCAAGTACCACGGATGGCGGTACTCGATCGACGGTGCGCTCAACTTCGTGCAGCAGGAGGACGAGTTCTTCGATCTCGAACGGGACGACTTCGGCCTGGTGCCGGTGCAGACGGAGACCTGGGCGGGCTTCGTCTTCGTCAACCTGGATCCGGGGAACCGGACGTCGCTCCAGGACTACCTGGGCGCATTCGGCAGGGAGCTCGCCGACTATCCCTTCGACCGGATGACCCAGGTCACCAAGTACCGGGCGGAGGTGGGCAGCAACTGGAAGCTCTTCGTCGACGCTTTCGCCGAGTTCTACCATGCCCCCGTCCTCCACGCGAAGCAGGCCGTGGCCGACGAGTCGCACAAGCTGTCCAACGTGGGGTTCGAGGCGCTGGCCTACCGTCTGGAGGGACCTCACGGGATGGTGTCCACCTGGGGCGGCATGGCCCCGCCGAAGGACCCGAGCATGGTCAAGCCCATCGAGCGGGTGCTCCGCAGCGGTCTCTTCGGTCCGTGGGACGCCCCCGACGTCGGGGAGCTTCCCCCGGCGCTGAACCCCGCCGACCATCCGGCCTGGGGCATCGACACGTTCGTCTTCTTCCCCAACTTCATGCTGTTGATCTGGAAGCCGAACTGGTACCTCACCTATCACTACTGGCCGACCTCGTACCACAGCCATGTGTTCGAGGGGACCCTCTACTTCGTCCCCCCGAAGAACGCCTTGGACCGGCTCCGCCAGGAGCTGGCCTGCGTGACCTTCAAGGAGTACGCCCTCCAGGACGGCAACACGCTCGAGGCCACCCAGTCGATGCTCGAATCACGGGCCGTCGACCGGTTCCCCCTCAACGACCAGGAGATCCTGCTCCGTCAGCTCCACGTCACGGCGCGCCGGATGGTCGAGGCCTACCAGCAGGGCGAGTCGCCGGAGCCCGGCGCCGGGCCCGACCGAGAGGAGGTGCGCCATGTCGACGTCCCTGCCTGAGGGCTTCGCCGACCTCGAGCCCTTCGCCGGCTGGGCGCTCGCCACCGAGGCCGAGCGCTATGCCAAGCGGCTCTCGAGCACGATGGACGAGCTGCAGGCCTTCTACGACGCGGCCTTTCCCCGCCTCGAGGACGCGGCCGCCTACCTGGCGGACTTCGAGGTGGGCACCCTTCCCGAGGAGGGGCTGCGCCTGCTGCGGCTCTGCTACTCGCTGGTGAACGTCTCGTTCCCGGTGGAGGTGTGGCGCCAACCGAGGGTGCCCGACAGCGGCGCCGCCAGCATGGACGTCGTCGTCGAACCGGCCGTGTGACCCTGCTCGGCAGGTGCCAGAGGGGTTCGGCCGGCGCCGACCGGTTTCAGGAGGTCCCCCGGGGACCCCGGGACAGGAGGTGGGGCAGGTCCTCGGTGGTGAGCATGCCCGGAGGGGCGGCGCACACGTAGGGGACGGCGTTGACCGGTCCGTTGGCGTTGAAGGCGGGCACGAACGAGGCGATGTCGTCGGCAGGAACCGGAAAGGGCATCGTGACGTCGAACGGCGCATCCCCGTCGATGCGGATCCGCCATCCCGTGGGACGCAGGTCCCAGTCCGGCTCGACGTCGGTGGTGACGAAGGCGTACTGGGTGAAGCGGACCCGGTCGGCTCCGCCGGTCCGGCCCCGTACGACGATCCGTTGGGCCCCGGCAGTTCCCGCCCCGATGGTGCCGGACACGATGGTGACGTCGGCCCGGGCGGCGGCCACCCCGCCCTCGGCCGTCCACTCGTCGATCTCGAGCCCGGCGATGTCGGCCAGGACGGTCAGTGCCGGCTGGTACTCGCCGAACAGGTGGCCCGTCCGGCGGTCCGGGTCGAAGTCGGCGAGCGCCTTGCCGAAGCGCATCTGCTCCATCACCATGTCGGGGGAGGGCCGGTGGGAGAGGTCGCCGAACTCCTCGATCTCGATCAGGTCGATCCGTCGCTGCAGCGAGAGCAGGGCCAGCGGCACGGTCTCGGTGATGAACCCGGGATCGCTGCCACCCGCCCAGACCGACGCGTCGCCCCGCCGGCAGGCCTCGACCACCCGGGCCCGGTCCGACTCGCCGAGCCGTATCCCGCGGGCGATCAGGTCGGTGCAGGTGGTGACGATGTTGGTGCCCCGTTCGAGGAGGGCGACGACGTCTTCGACCAGCTCGCCCTGGGTGAGCCCGGCCCGGGTCCGGCCACTGCCCGTGGCACGCGGCATGTAGATGCAGCAGTCCGCCTCGAGCCCGAGCACGGTGTCGCGGTCGGTGGTCGCCGTGATACCGGTGGGCGCCTCGCCGCACAGGTCGCCGGCGTCGACGCCGTCCTTCGCCGGGTCGTAGACCAGCACGCCGACCAGCTCGAACGACGGGTCCCGGACCACCTCACGCAGGGCGCGCTGGCCGGTGTTCCCCGTCGCCCACTGGATCACTCGGCACCGGTCAGCCACGGCGCCGTTCGTCCCTCGCCGGCCGCACCGGCGGGAACCTAGACGATCGCCGATGTCGGCGGCAGAATGCGGGCGTGCCGCCTCCCGATGTGCTCGTCGTCATCGGCGCGGGCGGGATGGGCCAGGCCATCGCCAGACGCTGCGGAGCGGGCCGGGTGCTCCTGGTCGCCGACGTGGATCCCGGTGCCGTGGACGCGGTGGGCACCGCGCTGGCTGCCGAGGGACACCACATCGTCGCCCACACCGTCGACGTCTCCGACCCCGGGGACGTGAGGCGCCTGGCGGCGGCGGCCGCCGAGCTCGGGCCGGTCCGCTTCCTCGTCCACACCGCAGGGCTCTCACCGGCGCAGGCGCCGGCCGAGGCCGTCGTGGCGGTGGACCTCCTGGGGGTGGCGCTCGTCCTCGAGGAATTCGGGAAGGTGATCGCCGGGAACGGCGCCGCCGTGGTGATCGCCTCCATGGCGGGGCACCTCGCCCCTCCGATGTCGCGGGAGGACGAGCGGGCCCTGGCCCTGGCCCCGGTGTCCGGGTTGTCGGAGCTGGAATGCGTCCGGGCGGTCCGCTCCGGCGACAGCGGCCCGGCCTATGCCTTCGCCAAGCGGGCCAACCTCGTGCGCGTGGCGGCCGCCAGCGTCGCCTGGGGCCGGCGGGGTGCCCGGGTCAACTCCATCAGCCCCGGCATCATCGCCACACCGATGGGGCGGGAGGAGCTGGGCGGCCCGGCGGGCGACATCATGCGATCGATGACCGAGGGGTCCGGCCTGCAACGGATCGGGACGCCCGGCGACATCGCCGCGGCCGCCGAGTTCCTGCTCGGACCGCAGGCTTCGTTCGTCACGGGGACCGACCTCCTGGTCGACGGGGGAGTGGTCGGATCGGCGAAGTCGGGAGGCAGCGTGCCGGCTGGGCCGGACGGTGGCCTGCGGGGTCATCGCTCGGAGAACGATCTTTCCGGATCTGATCGACGTCCCCGGGGCAGAAGAGATCGGGGTTCTCCGCCCGCCCGGTAGGCTGGTGTCCATGAGCGCGAACGGACCGGCGACGGCGGACCGGCCGGCCGACGGCGGCGAGCCTCCCAGCTGGCGGGACCTGGCCGTGGCCCGGGTGGCGGACCCCGCCCGGGCCCGCGCCGAGACCCGGGTGCAGAGCTTCCTCGATGCCGCCATCGAGCTCATGAACAGCGAATCCGGCAAGGACTTCACCGTCCAGGAGGTGGTGGAGCGGTCGGGCCAGTCGCTGCGCAGCTTCTACCAGTACTTCGACGGGAAGCACCGCCTGCTGCTCGCCCTGTTCGACGACTCGGTCCGTTCGGCGGCCGAGGAGCTCCGCCAGGCGGTCGCCGAGGAGGGGACCCCGCTCGAACGCCTGCACCGGTTCGCCGTCGAGTACTACCGCCGGTGCCGCCCGGTGTCCAAGGGCCGCTCCAAAAAGGGCCCCACCCCCCGGGCCATCGCCGAGTTCGCCCAGCAGCTGCTCACCGAGCACCCCGACGAGGCCGCACGCGCCTTCGTGCCCCTGGTCTCGCTGCTCGAGGAGCTGCTCGACGAGGCGGCGGCCGCCGGGGACATCCGCCCCGGGCTCTCGCACGGACAGATCTCCGGTGTGGTCCTCCAGGCGATCATGTTCAACACCTTCGCCTCGACCATCAGCGGGTCACCCGCCCGGCGGGACGAAGGGGCCGCCGAGCTGCTCTGGGAGCTGCTGCTCGACGGGATCCGAGCCGACCCGGCCGGCTGAACGGCCGCGCCGGCGCAACGGCCGGGTCAGGGAACCGGGCCGGAGCGGTCGTCCCGGACGACGGCGCCGCCTTTCATCACGAAGCACACCTGCTCGACGACCCCGATGTCGGCCGTCGGGTCCCCCGGCACGGCGATGACGTCGGCCAGCAGGCCGGGGACCAGCCGGCCGCGGTCGTCGACGTCGATGAGCTCGGCGGCGACGGTGGTGGCCGCCCGGACGGCGTCGAGCGGGGTCATCCCGCGGTCGACCAGGGCGAGCAGCTCCTTGGCGTTCCGGCCGTGCGGGATGGCCGGCGCGTCGGTCCCACAGGCGATGCGGGCCCCGCGCCGGACCGCCCGGCGGATCGTCTCCCGGGCCTTCGGGAAGACCTCGGCCGCTTTGGCCTGGAGCTCGGGCGCGGCATGGGAGACGTCCATGCCGTCGGCCAGGTAGGTGGTCGGCACCAGAAACGTCCTGCGCTCGATCATCAGGTCCAGGGTCTCGTCGCTCATCAGCGATCCGTGCTCGATGCAGTCGATCCCCGCCTCGATGGCGGCGCGGATCCCGGCGTCCCCGTGGGCATGGGCGGCGACCTTCAGGCCGGCCCGGTGGGCCTCGTCGGCGATGGTCGCCAGCTCCTCGTCGGAGTACTGCTGCGCCCCCGCCGGCCCGGTGTGGGACATCACCCCGCCCGAGGCGCAGACCTTGATCAGCTCGGCCCCGTGCTTGATCTGGTATCGGACGGCCCGGCGCACCTGGTCGACGCCGTCGGCGATCCCCTCCTCGATGGTCAACGGCATGATGTGGGGGGCGAGGGCCTGGAACATGGTGGGATCGAGGTGTCCGCCGGTCGGGGTGATGGCATGTCCGGCGGGGACCACCCGCGGGCCCTCGAACCACCCGAGGTCGATCGCCTTCTTGAGGGCGACGTCGAGCAGGAGTCCGCCGGTCTGCACGAAGAGGCCGAGGTTCCGCACCGTCGTGAACCCGGCCCGAAGAGTGCGCCGGGCGTTGGCCACGGCCCGGAGGATCCGAACCGCCGGGTCGTCCTGGACGACGTTGAGCGGGCTGCGGTGGTCGGGCCCGCCGAGCAACAGGTTGACCTCCATGTCCATCAGCCCGGGCAGCAGCGTCACGTCGCCGAGGTCGCAGACGGTGGCGTCGGCCGGGGGCGACAGCGGGGCCAGCTCGGCGATCCGGTCGCCGACCACCAGGAGGTCCCCCGGCTCGATCAACTTCCCGGCGTCCACATCGAGCATCCGGGCACTCCGCAGGCGGACGGCTGCCTTCGGCGGGCGAGGGGTCATGCGGACCTCCTTCGGGACGGGGGGGTGCCGCCGCCGGGCTCCGGTGGCCGGCGAATCATCGGCCGTCCCCCGCGGTCGACGGCTTGGTATAATATCACTCTTGGATACGAGAGGGCCATTCTCAGGGGGACCCATGATCGACCCGGACGACCTCATCCTGATCAGCGTCGACGACCACGTCATCGAGCCCCCGGACGTGTTCGTCAACCACCTTCCGGCCGCCTACCTCGACCGGGCCCCCAAGCTGGTCCGTCGGGAGGACGGGAGCGACGTGTGGGTGTTCGGGGAGGCCGTCATCGAGAACGCGGCGCTCAACGCGGTGGCCGGGCGGCCCAAGGAGGAGTACGGGCTCGAGCCCCAGAGCCTGGACGAGGTGCGTCCTGGCTGCTACGAGGTCGGCGAGCGGGTCAAGGACATGGACGCCGGCGGCGTGCTGGCTTCCATGAACTTCCCGTCCTTCCCGACCTTCACCGCCCGCCTCTTCGCCACCGACGACGTCGATCTGTCGCTGGCACTGGTGCGGGCGTACAACGACTGGCACATCGACGAATGGTGCGGAACCCACCCCGGACGCTTCATCCCGATGGCGGTGCCGGCCATCTGGGACGCCGAGCTGAGCGCGGCGGAGGTCCGGCGGGTGGCTGCCAAGGGCTGCCACTCCCTCTCCTTCACCGAGAACCCGGCGGCGCTCGGGTACCCGAGCTTCCATGACGGGTACTGGGACCCGCTCTGGCGAGCGCTCTGCGACACCGGCACGGTGCTGTCGATCCACCTGGGGTCGTCGGGCCGCATGTCGATCCCCGCCGTCGACTCGCCCCCCGACGTGATGATCACCTTGCAGCCCATGAACATCCAGTCCGCTGCGGCCGACCTCCTCTGGTCCCGGGTGTTGAAGGAGTACCCCTCGCTGCGGATCGCCCTGTCGGAGGGAGGCACCGGCTGGATCCCCTACTTCCTCGAGCGCGTCGACCGGACCTTCGAGATGCACCACACCTGGACGCTGCAGGACTTCGGAGGCCGGCTGCCGAGCGAGGTGTTCCGCCAGCACTTCCTCACCTGCTTCATCAGCGATCCCGTCGGCGTGGAGCTCCGCCACCGGATCGGCATCGACAACATGGCCTGGGAGGCGGACTATCCCCACAGCGACTCGATGTGGCCCGGTGCCCCCGAGGAGCTCGGTGCGGTGTTCGAGAAGAACGAGGTGCCGGCGGACGAGGTGGACCGGATCACCCACCAGAACGCCATGCGGTGGTACTCGTTCGATCCCTTCGCCCACATCCCCAAGCCGGACGCGACCGTCGGAGCGCTCCGCCGCCGGGCCGCCGGCCACGACGTCTCGATCATGGCCCGGAGCACCCGCACGCGGACGCCGGACGAGAAGCTCGAGGGCTTCCGCTCCCGGGCACGGCGGGCGCTGGCCGCCGAACAGAGCTGAGCCGGTCGGCGCCGTCCGCGCCCGGTCCGTATCCAACCGCCTCGAAGGGAATTCGAACGATGGGCACCAGCGACAGGCGAGCCACTCCATGAGCCCGGCCACGGCGCGCCAGATGTCGTTGGTCGGCTTCATGCAGGCCGGCAGCACCACCGTGTACGCCGGGTCGTGGCGGCACCCGGCCACCGAGCACGGCTTCCTGACCCAGGAGTACTACGCCAAGCTGGCCCGGACCCTCGAGCAAGGGTGCTTCGACCTCATGTTCTTCGACGACCGGCTGGCGATGCCCGGCATCTACGGCGGCTCGGTGGCCGATGCCGTCCGGTTGGGTGCGCGTCCGGTCAAGCTGGACCTCTCCATCGTGCTCGGGATCTGCGCGGCGGCGACCCGCCGGATCGGGCTCGGCGCCACGTACTCCACCACCTACTACTCGCCGTTCCACGTGGCGCGCACCTTTGCCACCCTCGATCACCTGTCGGGCGGACGCGCCGCCTGGAACGTGGTGACCTCGGTCAACGACGGCGAGGCGCAGAACTTCGGGGTGGACGCCCACCTGGCCCACGACGCCCGCTACGACCGGGCCGACGAGTTCCTCGAGGCGACCACCGGCTTGTGGGACACCTGGGAGGACGATGCCCTGGTGCTGGACCGGGCCACCCCGGTCTTCGCCGACCCGGACCGGGTCCACGAGCTCGGCCACCAGGGTGAGTGGTTCCGGGTGCGGGGTCCGCTGACGGTGCCCCGCTCGCCGCAGGGCCGCCCCCTGCTGATGCAGGCCGGCTCGTCCGGGCGCGGTCGCGAGTTCGCCGCCCGCTGGGCGGAGCTGATCTTCACCGGTGATCCGGGCATCGAGCTCGCCCGCACGCACTACGCCGACCAGAAGGAGCGGGTGGCGGCCCTCGGACGGGATCCGGCCGCGGTCAAGATCCTGCCCATGGCCTACACGGTGGTCGGCGAATCGGTCGCCCACGCCGAGGAGCGCGAGCGGGTCTTCCTCGACGAGCTGGTCGACCCGACCGCCTCCCTCACGCTGCTCTCCGAGCTCATGAACTACGACTTCTCCTCCCTTCCGCTCGACGCCCCGATCACCGACGAGCTCATCGCATCGGTGTCCGGGATCCGCGGACTCGTGCAGAACCTGCGTGCGCACATCGGCGGCACGGTGACCTTGGCCGACCTGGCCGGGCACCGGGCCACCCTCCTCCAGGGCCCCCGCTTCGTGGGGACGGGCCCGGACGTGGCCGACCAGATGGAGGAGTGGTTCGACGGGGGTGCCTGCGACGGGTTCGTGATCGCTGCCACCCACGTCCCCGGGGCCTACGAGGACGTCGTCCGGCTCGTCGTTCCCGAGCTGCAGCGGCGCGGCCTGTTCCGGAGCGCCTACACCGGGTCCACGCTCCGCCAGCACCTCGGGCTCGCCCGGCCCGAGCGGGTGGCGCCGGCGGTCGCCCATGCCTGAGCAGGCGGACGGACCCCTCGCCGGCATCCGCGTCCTCGACACCGCCACCCTGGCCGCCGGGCCGCTGGCGGCGACCGTGCTCGGCGAGTACGGGGCCGAGGTGATCAAGGTGGAACAGCCCGGCACCGGCGATCCCCTGCGGACCTGGGGCGACCGGCGGATGGGCATCGGGCTGTTCTGGAAGAGCATGAGCCGGAACAAGCGGTGTGTGACGGCCGACCTCCGCCGGCCGGCCGGGCAGGTGCTCCTCCACCGCCTGCTCGAGGTGAGCGACGTCCTGGTGGCCGGTGCCCGTCCCAGCGCGCTCGCCCGCTGGGGGCTCGATTGGGAGTCGGTCCATGCGGCACACCCCCGGGTGGTCATGCTCCACATCTCCGGGTACGGGCGGGGAGGCCCGGCAAGCGACCGGCCCGGGTTCGGGACCCTGGCCGAGGCGATGAGCGGCTTCGCCCATCTGACCGGTCAGGCGGACGGCCCTCCCACGCTTCCGCCGTTCATGCTGGCCGACGGGGTCGCCGGACTTGCCGCCGCGGCGGCGGTCACGATGGCGCTGTACCACCGCGACCACCACCATGCCGACGGGCAGCTGGTCGACGTCAACCTCGTCGAGCCGTTGGCCCGGCTGCTGGAGACCGCCACCCTCGCCTACGACCAGCTCGGCGTGGTCCCGGGGCGGGCGGGGAACCTCCTGGCGGCCAGCGCGCCGCGCAACGCCTACCGGACGGCGGACGACCGGTGGCTGGCCGTCTCGAGCGCCTCGCCCAACATCGCGGTGCGGCTGTTCCGGGCCATCGAGCGTCCCGACCTCGCCGAGCATCCCGACATCGTCGACCCGGTCGGTCGCCAGGCCCGGGCGCTCGAACTGGACCAGCTGGTCGAGAAGTGGGTCGGCGCACGTACCCTGGCCGAGGCCATGGCGGTGTTCGAGGAAGCCGAGGTGGCCGCCGCTCCGGTCTACGACGCCGAGCAGCTCCTCGCCGACGAGCACCTGCGGGCGCGGGGGTCCTTCCTGTCGGTCGAGGACCCCGACCTCGGAAACGTGACCGTGCAGGCGCCCGTAGCCCAGCTGTCCGACACGCCGGGCCGGGTCGACCACCTCGGGGTGGCGCTCGGCGCCGACAACCAGGCCGTCTACGGTGAGCTGCTCGGCATCGGTTCCGAGGAACTGGACCGGCTCCGGGCGGACGGCGTCGTGTGACCGGGCCCGCCCCCGTGCGTCCGGTACGTGCCCGCCGCGCCGAGTTGGCCACCCCGGCCAGCAACGAGCACATGTGCGAGAAGGCCGCCCGGAGCGGCGCCGATCTCGTGTTCTTGGACCTCGAGGACGCGTGCGCCCCCTCGGCCAAGGAGGCGGCGCGTGGCATCGCGGTCGGTGCGCTCACCGGGCTCGACTGGGGCCGGACCGTGCGGGCGGTCCGGGTCAACGGGCTCGGGACCCCGTGGTGCCACGGGGACGTCATCGAGGTGGTGACCGGGGCGAGGGACGCGCTCGACGTGCTGATCGTGCCCAAGGCCCGCACCGCCCGCGACGTCTGGTGGTTCGACGTCCTTCTCACCCAGCTCGAGGCGACGCTCGGACTCGAGCGGCCCATCGGCCTGGAGGTCCTCATCGAGGAGGCCGAAGGGCTCACCAATGCGGCGGAGATCGCCGGGGCCAGCGACCGGCTGGAAGCGGTGATCCTCGGGGCCGGCGACCTTTCGGGTTCGCTCGGTGCCCGGGTCGACGGAAACTTCGACCCGGCCGGCGACTACCCGGGTGACTTCTGGCACTTCGCCCGGTTCCAGGTGCTGGCCGCGGCGCGGGCGGCCGGTGTCGACGCCGTCGACGCCCCGTACCCCGCCTACCGGGACCTCGACGGCTACCGCTCGGCTGCCGTCCGGTCCAGCCTGCTCGGCTTCGACGGCAAGTGGGCCATCCATCCCGACCAGATCGCCGTCGCCCACGAGGTGTTCTCGCCGACCGACGCCGAGGTGGAATCCGCCCGGGCCGCCGTCGAGGCCTACACCAGCGCCGAGGACCGCGGGGTGGGCGCCATCAGCCACGACGGTCGGCTGGTGGACGCCGCGCACATGCGGCTGGCGGCCAACGTGCTGCACAAGGCGTCCCGGGACCCCCGGCCCGAGCGAGGGGAGCCCCCGGCGGCACCGGCGGCGGGGTAGCGACCGGAGCCGCCGGCGGGCTCGGGCTTGTCAACCCGCGCCGGCCGTGAAAAATTGACGTCGACATCGATGTCTATACCACTGCCGACCGACCGGCGCCCGCTCCCGAGCCGGGACGCCCGATGAGGCCGCTTCCCGAGCTGGTCCCGGGGAGCGAGTGGTTCTGGACCTCGGGCGAGGACGGCCACCTCCGGATCCAGTCCTGTGCCGATTGCGGGAAGCTCGTGCACCCGCCGGTCCCCATCTGCCCGGTGTGCCGGAGCCGTCGCCGTGCCGAGGCCGTGGTCTCGGGTCGGGCCACGGTCATCGGGTTCACGGTCAATGCCCACCGTTGGCTGCCCGGGATGGAGCCGCCCTACGTGATCGCCACGGTGGCCCTGGCCGAGGACCCGGCCGTCCGCCTGACCACCAACGTGGTGGGCTGCGATCCCGACCGGGTGCACATCGGCCAGGAGGTCGCCGTCCGCTTCGAGCACCACGACGACGTCTGGCTGCCGCTGTTCGAGCCGACCGGGGGGACCGACCCGGTGGACCGGGTCCCGCCGCCCGAGCGGCCCCGGTCGCGCCCGCCGGCCGCCGACGACCGCTTCGAGCACCGCGCCGTCCTCTCGGGCGTGGGCCGGTCGGTGCTCGGCCGCCGGCTGATGGTCGACCCCCTGTCCCTGACGATGGATGCCTGCACGGCGGCGGTGGCCGACGCCGGCCTCTCCTTCGACGACATCGACGGTCTGTCGACCTACCCCGGGAGCGCCGGGGCGGGAATGAGCGAGGGCGGGGTCACCGCCGTCGAGGAGGCCCTGCGTCTGCGGCCCACCTGGATCAACGGGGGCGGTGACCTTCCGGGCCCCGGGGGGGCGGTCGTCGCCGCCATGCTGGCGGTGGCCGGCGGGTTGTGCCGGCACGTCCTCTGCTTCCGGACGGTGTGGGAGTCGACCTATGCCGCGCTCGGGCTCGGCCGCCATGCCGGCGCGGGACGGGTGACGGGGTGGACCGCCTGGCGGCTCCCCTTCGGCGCCCTGTCGGCGGCCAATTGGATCGCCATGAACGCCTCCCAGTACCTCCATCGCTACGGTGCCTCTCGCGAGCTGCTGGGCCTCATCGCGTTGAACGGTCGGGCCAATGCGGCACGCAACCCGGCGGCCATCTACCGGGACCCGATGACCATGGACGACTACCTGGCAGCCCGCCCGATCACCAGTCCCTTCGGCCTCTACGACTGCGACGTCCCCTGTGACGGGGCGGTGGCGCTGGTGGTCTCGGACGCCTCGGTCGCCGCCGACCTGCCGAGCCGCGCCGTCCGGGTGGAGGCGGTCGGGACCCAGGTGACCGAGCGGATCTCCTGGGACCAGGACACGGTCACCCACGAGCCGCAGCTGCTCGGACAGTCGGCCCACCTCTGGAGCCGGACCGGCCTGTCACCGGCGGACGTCGACCTCGCCCTCCTCTACGACGGCTTCACCTTCAACGCCATCTCCTGGATCGAGGCGCTCGGGTTCTGCGGGTTCGGCGAGGCGGAGGACTGGTTGGACGGCGGCCGGCGGATCGGGCCCGGCGGCGACCTGCCCGTCAACCCGCACGGCGGCCAGCTCTCCGAGGGGCGGACTCACGGGTTCGGGTTCCTCTACGAGGCGGTCGTGCAGCTCCGGCACCAGGCCGGCGAGCGCCAGGTGGCCGGGGCTCGGACCGCGGTGGTGGCGACCGGCGGCGGCACCCCCTCGGGGGTCCTCCTCCTCCAGCGGGCGGACGGATGACAGAACCGTCGGCCCCCCCGCCGCCCGACCCCGAGCGGCCGGCTCCCCCGCCCGCCGACCCCGAGCGGCCGGTCGGCCCCCGTTCGCCCAAAGGTGCGCGGACCCGGTCCCGGTTGGTGGAGGCGGCGAAGGAGGTCTTCGAGGAGAACGGTTTCCTCGACGCGCGCATCTCGGACATCTCCGAACGCGCCCGGCTCTCGCACGGCTCCTTCTACCACTACTTCGAATCGAAGGAGGAGATCTTCCGCGAGGTGGCCAAGGGTCAGGAGAACCAGCTCAGCACCCACTCGATCATCGACAGCGGACTGCTCGACGGTTCGGCACGCACGACCATGCGGCAACGACTGGCCGAGTCGAACCGCAGATATCTGGCCGACTACCGTGACGAAGCGGGGATCATGGGAGTCATCGAGCAGGTCTCCCGTTACGACGACGAGGTGCGCAAGGCCCGTCTGGCCCAGCAGGAGTCGTATCTGAGGCAGACCGAGGTGGCCATCCGCCGGCTCCAGCGCCAGGGCCGGGCCGACGCCGGTCTCGACCCGACCATGGCGGCCTCGGCCCTCACCGCCATGGTCAGCCGCTTCGCGGAGATGTGGTTCGTCCAGGACCAGTTGGACCTGGACTTCGAGGAGGGCGTCGACCAGCTGACCCGTCTGTGCATCAACGCGCTCGGTCTGCGGGACCGGGACCCTGCTCTCGCCGGGGGCGAGGGCAGGTGACGTCGACGAGCTGAGGGCGGGCGTGACCTCGACACGCTCACGGAGCGGGGCCTGGTCGAGGCGGCCGTCCCCGTTCGAACCTCGGCGCCCTTGCCGACGAGACGGGCGAGGGCGGTCAGCCCGGGACGGCCGAAGGATCGGCGAAGGCCAGCAGGGCGGCGCGATCGGCGGGGAGGGCGAACCCCGCCTTGACCGTGGCGTCGGCGTCGGCCGTGTAGCGCTGGAGGTAGGCGGTCCGTGACGGGTAGAGCTGGGCGATCCGCGCCGGCGTGAACGGGATGGTCGAGCCGAGCAGGAGGCAGATGGTCGAGGGGTTGGGGCCCGGCACCCCGGACAGGGTCGCCACGGGCACGTCGACGGGTGGCGTGCGGACGCCGCCCAGGGCGATCCCGTCCGAATTGCGCACGATCTGTGGAGTGGACCCCGGTCGGACGTCGATGCGGGGGGCAGTCACCGGTGCCTTGCCGGTCCGGACCCAGGTGGCGAGCGCCCCCAGGGCGGCCTTGGCCACCACGTGCATCGCGCCGTTGTTGATCGGGACCCCGCACTGGATGGCCGAGGCGTAGGAACCGAGCAGGTGGGCGTCGGCGTGGGAGGTCCCGGTGACCTCCCAGAGCCGGAAGCGGTCGCTGTCGGGCTGTCGGGCCGCATAGGAGTCGAGGACGCTCGTCACATCGGTCTCGCTCTGCACGTCGAGCACCGGGGCCGTCTGGTCGGTTCGGAAGATCGCCGGCGTGCCGCTGATGGCACCGGCGATGTCGGCGGACTGGCCGGGACCGACGAGGGGGAGCCCGACCGCGCCCCGGCTGTGCACGAAGAAGGCGTCGAAGGCGCGGGTGAGGGGTTGCACGCCGTTGTAGTAGGTGACGAGGGCGAACGCCGATTGCGACTCGCCGGCGGCGATCACCCGCTCGGGCCGCAGGCTGCCCAGCCCCGCTCCGGATCTGGCTGCCCGGGCGACCTGGGTGAAGATGTCGAAGGAGAAGCCGTCGCCGGGGTGCTGGAGGCTTCCGTAGCGGGCCGGGTCGATGGCCCGGAGCCCCTCGCCGGCCACGTTCGCGCCGGCGACGCCCGGGACCGCCACCAGCACCGGCCCGCCCATCACCCCGATCCGCTGCGCGGACACGCCGACCCAGGCGTCACCCTGACGTATCAGCTCTTCGTGCAGCGTCGCCCATTCGGGGTCGGCGTCGAGCCCTCCGCTGACGTTGAGCCACTCGACGACGACGGTCCCGCTGAAGCGGGCGGGGTCGGCGGGGTACCGCACGAGGACCCGGGTCCGGAAAGGTGCCTGGCCGTCGGGGGCAAAGGTCCAGCGACCGTCGCCGGTGAGCGTCCCTTCGTCCTTGTAGGAGGTCGCAGTCCCCGATGCGACGTACTCCCGCTGCACGTAGCCGACGCGCTGCAGGTTCACCGTCACCGGTGAGCCGATGAAGACGCCGGATCCGCCGGACAGACGAGCCAGCTTGGCGGCGGGTCCCGCCGGGCGCGGCGGGGTCGTCGAGGACGGTGTCCCGGCGCCGGTGCCACTCGAGCAGGCGGCCGACAACGCCCCGACCAACAGGACCGCCGCCAGCGGAGCGGCACCCCCGGCGGCTCGGCGCCCGCCGGTCTGCGACCGCCGGGTCTGCGACCGCCGGACCATCGCCGCGATCGACGGGCCGCCGACCGACTCCCCCCTGGGCCCACGTGGTCGTCTGCTTCGATGCCGGTCGCCGGCTCCGGTCGGGCCGACTGCGCCCGTGTCCGCATGGAGATCAAGGGTTGCATCATAGGCAGTGCAGTTCTCGCCTGCGTGAAGGCAACTCTTGTCACGTTCGGGGACGACAGGCGGGCGCTGGGGGGGAAGGGGGGATCCCGGCGGTGGTGCCGGGGTCGCACTTGCCGGTGGGATCCGGACCCGCTGTGATGATGCGGATGGCGCACGGTCGTCCAGCGCGTGGCTCCGCCTCGAACGGGGCGCCGACCCGGAGTCCTCGGAAGGCACCCTTCGGCGCGGTGCCGGAAGCAGGCGCCGTGACGGATCCCCCCGCACCCGGGCGACCCGCCAGGTCGTTCCTGCGTTCGTGGATCCGGCCGGCGCCAGCCGGTACGGGGTCGGCATCCTGACCGGACGGGGCGAGACCGTGACCGCGGTCGTCGATCTGTCGCCGGCGGCGGGTGTCCGTGCCGATGGCGGCGCGGACGACCGGAGGCGGCGTCGGAGCCTCGATCCCCTCCGGCTCGCCTGCCATGCCGCGGTCGAGCTGCCCTTCGTGGTCGTGTGCCTCCTCGAGATATCGGCCGGGTGGGCCCCGACCTCGGACGACGCCGTCTTCACCTGGCGTGCCTGGAACGTCCTGTCGGCTCATCCGACTCTCCTCGGCTCGCCGACCCACGGCCTCGCTGGCGGGCACATCGTCTTTGCACCCGGGCCGCTCGCCTCGTGGCTGTTGACCGTTCCGGTCCACCTCGATCCGCTGCACGGGAGCCTGTGGGGATCGGCGCTGATCGGCGCAGTCGGAGCGGGCCTGGCCGTCGAGGCGGCGCGGGCGGCCGCCGGGCGGGTCGGCATGGTCCTCTGCGCCGCCGCGCTGCTGACACTGGCCGCCACCCAGGTCGGCGTCGTCCTCGATCCTCTTTGGACTCCCTGGATCGGGGCGGTGTGGTTCCTCACGACATTGGCTGCGGCCTGGGCGACCGGCTGTGGTCGGCTCGGGTGGTGGGTGACCGCGGTCGCCGCCGCCAGCTTCGCCGCGCAGGCCCACCTCGTCTACACGCTGGCGGCGGCGGGACTCTGCGCCGTCAGCCTGCCGCTCGGAATGATGCGCCGGCCCTCACCGCCTCGGCCGGCGGCCGGTGACCGACGGGGGGGCGGCGGTCTGCGGTGGTTGGCCGTCGGATCGGTGTGCGCGGCGGTGCTCTGGCTCCCGACGGTCGTGCAGCAGCTGGCCGACCGTCCCGGGAACCTCACGCTCATCGGACGGTCATCGAAGTCCGGAGGCCACCTGGGGATGAGCTTGGCGCTGTGGAGCCTCGCCAACGTGACCCGCCCCTCGCCGACCTGGATGTCCAGGTCGTCGGACCAGGGGGGCGAGCTGGCGACATTCCACCTTCTCGTCCGTTCGGCCTTCGGCGGCTCTGCCTGGTGGGGCATAGCGACGCTGGGGATCCTCGCCGGCATCGGGATACTGGCCACCCGGCGCCGTCGCCACGCCCTGGCCGGCGCGGCATGGATCGCCCTCACCGGCTGCCTGTTGACCGTTGCGACAGTGGCGCGGGTCCCGTCCCCCGACGCTCTCGAGCTTCTCTATTTGGACATCGTGTTCGTGCCGGTCGGCATGATGGCCTGGGTGGTGATGCTGTTCGGGCTGGGCGAGGTGGTGGCCGCCCTCAGCTCGATCGTCCGGCGCCGGGTGGGTCGGGACCGCTCCGCCCGCCGACGGATCCCCGGCGGTGCCACCGGCCATTGGGCAGTGGTGGGCGCCCTGGTGCTGCTCGCCGCATCGGCCGCCGTGGTGGTGTCGGTCGCGGGGCTGGTGCCGAGCGACCGGTCCGAGCTCGGCGGCCCGGCGGCGGTCTCCGCCAGTGCCACCGCGTCGGCGAAGGTTGCCCACGCAGTGCCTGCCCCCGTGCCCTTCGAGCTCGAGGTCCGCGGCGGCCCCTCGCCGAGCTATGCCATCGGCGTGCTGTGGGGCGCGGCCTATGCGTTGTTCGCCTCGGGCCGGCCGATCCGTCTGAACGGACTCCAACCGTATGTCGGACCGCGGTACCCGGATCCGGTGACCGTTGCCGTGTCGGTCGTGCTCGGCGCCGACGGTCGTGTCGCTGCAGTCGATGTGCACCGGCTGCCCGTCACCGCCCCGGGTGCGGCCGGGTCGGGTCGGGTCGAGCTGTCGAGAACTCCCCACTGACCATTCCGGATCGGAAGGTATCGAGCGGCCTTCCCACGCCGACGACCTACGCCGATGGCCGGGTTGTTCGCCATCGACGGACAAGAGCCCGCGTGGCTCAGCCCGTCATTCTGAGGGTCATCCGGCCGCCCGGCGCGTGACCGATCCCCGTGCTGCCGGGGAGCTCAGCGGGCAAGGCGCCGGCGATTGAGGAGCTCTGGTCTTGGCCACCGCACTTCCGACGCCCAGTGGAACCGCTCGAAGAGGGCGATGGCGATCGCCGAAGGATCGAGCTGCCAGCGGTCGACCCCGTGGCGCGCCAGGGCCGGGAAGGCATGGTGCGCGTTGTGCCACGACTCGCCGAAGGACACCAGCGCAAGCGCCCGCACGTTCCGGCTCTGGTCTTTGGTCCGAAACGGCTGGGCCCCGAAGACGTGGCAGATCGAGTTGATGCTCCAGGTGATGTGGTGCAGCAGGAACACGCGCACCAGTCCAGCCCACAGCAGGGCGAGCACCCCTCCCCACAGGCTCCGTGTGACGGCCCAGCCCAGTGCGAAGGGGATGGCGAGCGACGCCACCATCCACGCCGGGGCCGCCGACGAGATGAAGGCGATGTCCTTGTCCGCGAGAAGGTCCGGGCTCCAGCGCTGGCCGTCCACCCGATTGCGCTGGAAGAGCCATCCGACGTGTGCGTGCCAGAGACCCTCGATGCGATCGAGGAGGCGATCGCCCGAGCGGACCGGGGAGTGAGGGTCGCCGGGACGGTCCGAGTAGACGTGGTGGCGGCGGTGGATCGATACCCAACTGATGGCCGAACCCTCGAAGGCCATCGAACCGGCAACGGCCAGTACGATCTTGAGCCACCGCTGCGGCCGGAAGCTTCCGTGGGTGAGCAGGCGGTGGTAGCCGATCGTCACCCCGAAGCCGGTCACGACGTACATGGCGATGGCCAACGCGAGGTCGAACCAGCCGATCCCGTGCGACCAGAACCGCACCAGAGTGAGCACACCACCGGCGATGGGCGTGAGCACGAGAGCGGTGACCACGGCACGCTGGAGCACCCCACCGGAAGTGGTGGCGTAGAGCGATGCCCCCTGTGGATTCACCTCGGCCGCGCCGTCCGTAGGGGTCCCGAGCGCGGAACTGGGCGGGATCAGTACCGGTGCGATGGTCATGGCTTCACCTCGGTGCCTCGGCTCGGCGGCGCCAACCGGGAAAGGTGCCGCGCCAGCACGGCGGGCTCATGAGAGCCGCCGTCCGGACAGCCGAACGATGTCGGGCGATCGATTAGATCGCTCGAACGCTCTTGGCCTGTGGCCCCTTTGCCCCCGGCTCGGAGACGAACGACACCTTCTGACCTTCGATCAGCTCACGGTAACCGGAGCCTTCGACGGCGGAAAAGTGTGCGAATACGTCGGCAGTGCCGTCGTCGGGGGTGATGAACCCGTAACCCTTCGCTGGGTTGAACCACTTGACAGTGCCATCAGCCATGTCATTACCTCAATTCTCCACGCACGATGCTTGCGGAAGAACCCGTAGGCAACCGACAACGACGCACGGCCTGCGTGATTCGGCCGGGCACTGGCGTCCATGATACCTCATGCGCTTGGATCCCGTCCCGCGCCCGTCGTTGACTCACGAGAAACCTCCGCGTAGAGGGCTACGTTGCCTCAAGTAGGAATCTCCGCTTCGTAGGGGCACGGCCGCGTTGACTCACGAGAAACCTCCGCGTAGAGGGCTACGTTGCCTCAACTAGGAATCTCCGCTTCGTAGGGGATCCCACCCGTCCAGGTGGTCGGCCGCACCGGCTGGCACCGGGACCACGCCCGTGCGGCCCTGCGAGAGGTGGGCACCCTCGAGCCGGTCGTGCCCCGCAAGCCCCGGCGTCCGATATACGGCCCGGAGGTCATCGAGGCCCGGTGGAGGTGTGGACGGTGCGGCGCGGTCCGGCCGGCAAGCGCCTCGCTCCGGTGCTCCCGACCATCGTGCCGATCCTCCGACGGGACGGCGGCCTCGTCTGCCCCGATGAGGTGGCGCTCGGTCGCGGCGATCGAAGGCAGTGGCCCGGTGTGGGCAGGGTCGGCGGAATCAAGTGAGAGGTTGTGGTTCTGCTCTGGCATGCTCTATTTCATGAGCGACTGGGGATCGTGTACCTACGGGGACCCGTGCCGGGAATGCGGATTCCGTTGGAGCCTGGACGTGGCGGATGCCGAGGTTCTCGTCGCCGGTGCCCCGACACGACTGCTCGATCTTTTGGACGGGGCGAGTGGCGATGAACGCCATCCCGATCTGACCTGGTCGGTGAGCGCGTACGTGTGCCATGTGAGCGACAACCTGCGCATCTGGGCGGAACGACTTGCCGGGATAGCACTCGGCGGTCCAACGGTCGTGGCGAGCTACGACGAAAATCAACTTGCTGCTGCGCGTGTCTACGACTCCATCAGCCTCGGCGCCGCGTTGTGGAGCCTCGAACGAGCCGTCCGCGACTGGCTCGAAGCGGTCGATACAGCGCCCGCCCACCTTGTCATGCACCATCCAGATCGCGGGTCCATCGGACTCGAGGACATCGTTCGAAGTAACGCACATGACGTAACACACCATGAGTTGGACATCACCCACGCACTCACCCGATAGTTCCCGTCGTCGAGCTCGCTCTTTGGAACGCACCTTCGACCGGCGTTCGAGATGAGCGGTTGCGCGCGACAACATTGGGAGACTTGCTGCGTGCGGCTAGTCGCCGTCATCGGACTTGATCGCGCCGAGAATGCGGCGCTGGTCCGATGGCCGGCGCGAGGTTATAGCCACCGGCGCAGCCGATCACACCCTGATCACCTCGACATCCGGAATGGCCTCATAGTCCTGGTCCTGGGTAACGACCGGGATCTGCTCGACAATCGCAGTCGCGGCCACCAGCGCGTCCAGGACCGGGATCCGGCGACCAATCCCCCGCAGGGCAGCGACCGTCCGGGCGAACTGCCGCGCCACCTCGGCGTCGACTGGCAAGGGATCCCAAGTCGACTCCACGGCAGAAAGCGTTGCCACTCGCGCTGACCGCTGATCGTCGTCGGCCATGAGCACACCGACGATCAACTCGGCGAGCGTCACCACCGACACCTCCGTTTCGGAGACCCCCTCCAACTTGCCGAGCGGTCGCCCTGATTCCGAGGCGACGAAGAACGAGGTATCGAGCAGAGCCCTCATAGGTCGTCGGTAGTGTCAGCCAGCAGGCTCCGCACGTCCTCGAGCAGGCTCCGGTCAGCGGGGTGGCGGGAAGCGATGGCGAGCGCCTCCGCCGCTGACACGGTCCGACGGCGGCGGAGCGGCACCACCTCAGCTACGGGGCGCCGGTCGACCGTGACGGTCAACCGCTCGCCGCGTTCGACCCGACGGAGCACCTCACTGACCGTGTTTCGCAAGTCGCGGACGGATATCGAGCTACCCACGGCGCCAGGGTAGCACGTGCGTACACATGTGGACACAGATACGTATGGACCCACAGAAGAGCACATATGGCCACGGGGAGAAGACCGAGCCAGAGACATGGTCGCCGGGCGATACCGCCGCGTCGCCCCAATCAGAAGCCAGTGGCACTGCCTTGGAGGAATGCACGCGGCGGTCCGGCAACAAGTGTT
Organism: uncultured Acidimicrobiales bacterium; assembly: GCA_963764555.1. Classification (GTDB taxonomy): domain Bacteria; phylum Actinomycetota; class Acidimicrobiia; order Acidimicrobiales; family RAAP-2; genus Bog-756. The sequence continues at coordinate 498,819 of CAVXSW010000005.1, read as the reverse complement.
GCGGGTCGATCGCTGAGGCCGAGTCGAAGAGGATGACGATCAGGCCGATGAGGATGAGGATCCGGTCGAGTGCGAGGTCCAGCCCAGCGGTCGGGAGAGCTCCCTATCGCGCGTGAGCTCGCGTAGGGCACCAAGCAGCGCGCGCCGATTCGCACGAGGCTCCTGCAAGCCGGGATGGGCGGATCTTCTGGCTCCAGCGTCGACGCGAGGAGCGGAGGCCGAGGTCACATTCGTCGGCACTGCAACGCCAACGAGCGCGACCGTCTCACCGCGTCGCGCGCCGAGACCCACCCCGAACGTCCCGATCTCCTCGACGCCCACTACGCCAACGTCATCGACGTCACCGCCCTGACGACGGCGTCACCATCCTGACGACCAAGCAGGCCGCATTTCCGTCGACGGACACGCCGCCGAGCGACGATTGGCAGTGGTCGACGCTCATCTGGCCGGATGGCAAGAGTCCTCGATCGGGTGGGCTGCCGATCAGAGCTGTGCCCAGACGGTCTTGCCCTTGAGGTACCCCTCGATTCCGTCTTGCCCGTTCTCGTATCCCCAACCGGACTGTTTGAAGCCACCGAAGGGGATGGCGGGGTCCCACATCATCTGGCAGTTGATCGAGACGGTACCCGCGTCGAGGCGCATGGCGAGTCGATGTGCGTGCGATACGTCCCTAGTCCAGGCTGAGGCAGCGAGGCCATAGGTGGTGTCGTTGGCCATGGCTACGACCTCGTCATCGTCGTCGAACGGCGTGAGTGCAACGACGGGTCCGAAGATCTCCTCCCGGTTGAGGCGCATGTCCTGCCCGACCTGTGCGAGCACAGTCGGGTGTACGAAGTAACCGGTGCGGTCGAGACGGTAGCCGCCGGCCACGACTTCTGCGCCGTCGCGCTTGCCCTCGTCGATGTATTCCATAACGCGGTGCAACTGGCGTTCACTGATGATGGGCCCGCTATGGACCTTTCCGTCATTTGGCCCGCCGAGCCGGATCTTTCCGGCGAGTGTCGCGATCCCTTCCACCACGCGCTCGTACACTCCGCGCTGCACAAAGACGCGAGAGCCAGCGACGCAAGCCTGTCCGGAGTGGATGAATATGCCCATTGCCGCAGCGGGGATGGCCTTGTCGAGTTCGGCGTCGTCGTAGATGAGGACAGGGGATTTGCCTCCCAGTTCGAGCATGACCCTCTTCAGGTTCCCGGCCGCTGATTGCACAATGCGTTTGCCGACCTCTGTGGATCCCGTGAAGGCGATCTTGTCCACGTCGGGGTGGTCGATGAGGGCCTGGCCGGTGGTGTGTCCATAGCCGTTGACCAAGTTGACGACACCGTCGGGCACGCCGGCGTCGGCGAGGATCTTCTCGAAGACGAGCGCCGACAACGGAGTTTCCTCAGCCGGCTTGAGCACGCTGCTGCAGCCGGCGGCAAGTGAGGGCGCAAGTTTGGCAGCGGCATTGAAGGCCGGGCCGTTCCACGGGATGATCAGCCCCACGACACCCACGGGTTCTTTGATCGTGTAGGCATGCACGGACGCATCGAGGCCCGAGAGCCCCCCGGTCATCCGAACGTCGTGGGCGATCCCGTTGATTTTTGTGCACCAGCCAGAGAAATAGCGAAAGAACTCGATGGCCGCTGCGATATTCCGCCGAGCCTGAGGCAATGGCATGCCCGTGTTCAGCGAGTCGAGCTGCGCGATGTCGTCGGCCTGGGCGTCGAGCAGCTCGGCGACACGCCACAGCACTTGGGCCTGTTCGCTCTGTGGCATCTGGCGCCACACTCCGGAGTCGAACGTCTCCCGAGCCCGATCGACTGCCTCGTCGATGGCCGCGGCGCCGCCGTCGGCAAACTCGGCGATCGGCTGTTCCGTCACCGGGTCGATGATCGGGATGATCTTGCCTTGACCGGGCCGGTTGCGAAGCTCATCGATCGTTGCTTCTACGGTCATGGTGCTTCCCTTCAGCGCTCTAACGTCGGTTGATGTTTCCCGCATCCACTGGAATCACGGACCCTGTCACGTAGCGGGCCTCGTCCGAGACAAGCCAGGCGATGGCATTTGATACGTCGATCGGGTCGACTGCTTCGACGGGGAGTGCGTTCAACAACGACCCGGCGAGTTGGGGGACATGCTCGATGATTTCGGCGACGTTCCCGTCTCCGGCCATCGGAGTACGAACGGTCGTCGGCGCAACGCTGTTCACACGAATGAAGTGCGGTGCCAGAGCGTTGGCCCATGACCGTGTCAACCCAACGACGCCGTGCTTGGCTGCCGTATAGGCCAGCATTCCTGCGGTGCCGATCGGCGCCCCGGTTACGCCACCGGTGGAGCTGGTGAGCACGATCGCACCGCCGCTTCCGGCATTGACCATCGAAGGGATCGCGGCCCGTACGGTGTTCCACACGCCGGTCAGGTTCACACCGATGACTTCGGCCCACTGCTGCTCGGAGGAGGCCTTCCCACCTGGTCCGATGCCGGCATTCGCGACGACGATCTGCACCGGTCCGAGCTCCCGGATTCCCTCATCAAGCGCAGCCTGGAGGGGGGCGAAGTCACGAACATCGGCCTCTCGGGCGACGATCCTTCGACCGAGGGCCTCCACCTCCTTGACGGTTTGCTCGAGGTCGGTGGTCGTCGACATCTCGTAGCCCACTGACTGCAGCTGCTGGCAGATGTCAACCGCGATGATGTCCGCACCTTCCCCAGCGAGGCGTACGGCGTGACTCCGCCCCTGCCCACGAGCGGCGCCCGTGATAAACGCAACTTTGCCATCGAGTTTGGTCACTTCGGTCTCCTTTCGACTCGCTTCATATGATCGGCGCAGGCTGGCTTTACTGGGTTCGTCGTGGACCCATCGCAATGCTCAGTCGTGCGCCACCGTCAAGACGAATCACCTCGCCGTTGAGATAGGGATTCCGGGCAATCACCTCGACCAAGCTGGCGTACTCCTCCGGGCGGCCCAGTCGCTTGGGGAACAAGATGTCTTCGAGGAGTAGCTCCTGCACATGTCGAGACGAGGTCAGAGGGGTGAGAAAGGAACCGGGTGCAATGGCGCACACCCTCACGCCAAGTGGGGCGAGATCGCGGGCCATTGGCAACGTCATCGACGTGATGGCTCCCTTCGCAGCCGCATAGGGCACCATGGTCTGTTGGCCATCGAAGGCGCTGATGGAGGAGGTCTGGATGACGACCCCGCGCTGGCCGTCTTCATCAGGTTGATTCGAGGCAAAGGCGGCAGCCGAAAGCCGTGCGAGGTTGAAGGGTCCTATTACGTGGACCTCCAGATTCGCCGCTAAGACGTCTTTGGAGATAGCGACTCCGTCGTCGTTGACGAGGCGTGGGCTTCTGATCATGACACCGGTCGCGCTGACAGCAACTGAGAACACGCCGAGCGATTGCGCGCACGAGATCGCTCTCGACACCACTTCGTCGTCATTACTAGAACCGAGAATCGTCGTGACCGCGTCACCGATCTCCGACCGGAGCGCCTCGGAACGATCCGCATCAGGATCGATCACGACAACACCGACACCGAGGCTGACGAGGTGGCGGACGGTCGCACCACCCAACCCACCGGCTCCGCCGGCGACGATGGCCGATCGGCCCTCGAGCTTCATTCCGCTCCTTGCCCAGGCATCCGACTCGCGCTCAGCTCCAGCCGCCTGCGCCGGTACGGAAGGCCGTCACACTGGCTTCTTCGGGAACCCGTTCGATCGGTGTCCTGAGCTCGTCGAGGCTCGGTGCCCCGATCTCGACGGCGATCCGTTCAAGCGCAGAGCGGTCGAGGTTGTAGAGGTCGATGGCGTTCTCACCCACCATCCGGCGGATCTCCGAGGGCGGCATGTCGCTGAACGTATGTCGCAGGGCCAGACGGGTCACGGAGGGAAGGTCGTGGGCTTCGCTGTAGACAAATGTGCCCTCGAGGTGAGGATAATCCGACCCCCAGAGCACCTGGGAGCCGAGCCCATGCTCCTTTGCCTGCCGTACCTCGTAGGGGGACGCAAAACTGGTACCCACGAACAGGTTGCGGGCCATGTACTCGCTCGGGCGGCGCGGGACCTGCGTCAGCAGCGCCTTGTTCAGCGGCTCCTCCTTCTTGAACTCGTAGAAGGCCCTGATGGCGTCGAGCTCAGCCGCCATCGGCGGAACCCAGTTGCCAGGTGTCTCGGTGATGACGAGCTTGAGATCGGGGTGACGTTCGAAGACGCCGCCAAAGATCATCCAGGGCACGGCCCGCTGCGAGAGAGTGGCTGATTCAAGTTGGATGAGCGCGATGGACTCGAGACCGGAGTACCGGGCGCTGGTCCTGCCGCCGACGTGCGTCACGAGGGGCATCCTGAGTTCCTCGCAGGCTGACCAGAACGGCTCCCAGCGGCGGCGGTTGTACTCGGGCAGGTCGCCGTCACGCATAGCCGGGAAGTTGACCCCTCGGAGACCATGCTCGTGCGCCCAGTACAACGCTCCCACCGCCCTCTCGATGTTCGAGAGCGGCACGTAGGCGAGCCCGATGTGGCGAGGCGGCGCTCGAGAGACGAAGTCGACGAGCCAGCGGTTGTAGATCTCCTGCCCGACCACCACCATCTCGGGATCGGGCTTCGGGCCTGGTTTTCCGAACGGCTGTGGCACGAACGGGATGGGCTCCATGTTGGTGCTTCCATGGAAGATGACCCCAGCCGCTACCCCGTCGTGGTCGTAGTCGGCCAGACGTGCTTCTGACTCGTAGTGGCCAGGCGTCTGGAAATTCGGATGGTCGAGGTATCCGCTGCCTTCCAGCATGGCAGCGAAGGCCGCCCGCTCCGTCGCCGCGCTCTTCGCGAACCGATCGAACTCATCGAGGTGCTTCGATGGGCAATAGGGTCGTAGGTCCTCGACGAGGCGCGGGCCGATATGCGTGTCGTTCGAGACGATGATGACCGGTTCTGACCCGGTCATCGGACGAGGATGGGCATGTGTTCCCAGCCGCGGACGGTCGATGTCGAGGCCAGCTTGATGCCGCTGTAGTCCACGTCCCATTCGGGCCATCGATTCAGGAACTCGTCGAGTGCCACTCGGCCTTCGAGCCGGGCCAGATGCGATCCGAGGCAAAAGTGCACGCCGTAGCCAAACGTAAGGTGTTGCAGATCGTTCCGGTTTATGTCGAACGCCGCGGGGTTCTCGAATCGACGGGGATCGCGGTTCGCCGATGCCATGAGCAAGAGGACTGCGCTCCCCGCCGGCAAGGTCACGCCGTAGTACTCGACGTCCTCGGTGACATACCGGGCCGAGGCGTGGCCCGTGGGCTCAAAACGCAGTGTTTCGTCGATCACATTCGGAATGAGAGATCGATCAGCGGCTACCAGACGACGCTGTTCCGGGTGCTCTGCCAGCACCTTGGCCAGCCAACCGATCAACCGTCCGGTCGTTTCGTTGCCGGCGCCCGCCAATACGGACGTGTAGGTCAACACCTCCTGGCGGGTCAGAGTCCGCATGACTCCCGACTCGTCCTCAAATTCTGCGTTGAGCAGCGTCGTCATGAGGTCGTCGGACGGGTGGTGGGAACGCCATTCGACGTAGTCGGCGAACATCTCTCCAGTCACGACGTCGGACTGGTCGATTCGCATTGGCTGACCGGGTCTCGTGCGTAGCTCGCGATCAGTCTTGTCGCGAACGGCAACCTGATCTTGTTCGGGGATGCCCAGCAGCATTCCGATGACACGCATCGGAAGCATCGACGCAAGTTCAGTGATGACGTCGAACCCGTCGCAATCAAGCAGCGGATCGAGGCAGCGAACGCAGTAGGCACGAACTTGGTCCTCGAGCAACGCCATCCGCTTCGGGGTGAAGACGCGTGACAGAAGGCCGCGATGGGTCGTGTGCACCGGCGGGTCTTCCCACATGACGACACCGGTAGGTATCTCGATGCCGGCTCGTAGCACATCGAGCAGGTCGCCTCGGCTGCTGGAGAAGACTTGCCAGTTGACGAGCGCCTTCTGGACATCCTCGTGACGAGCCAAGGCCCAGAAGTCGTAGCGCTCGTTGAAGTAGAGCGGTGCGTCTTCGCGGAGACGCTCATACGTCGGATAAGGATCCGCGTTGATCTCGACGTCATAGGGGTCGAAATAGACGTTGGTCTCCATCGGATTAGCCGATTTGTAGAATTTCTATGTTGTTCCCCCATGGATCGAGGAGGTCAATCGACGTCTGCGACGTTCCCACCTGGACTGCCAGAATGCCTGCTCTGAAATTTGGCACCGTGGGCCAATGCCAGCCGCTTTGCCGCCTTCAGGTTCGGAACTTCCATGATGAATCCCCCCACCTGTTTCTCATCCCCACGACTCCTGGGGATGAGCACCAGGCCAGGTCCGCCCTTTGGGAAGGTCACAATATGTATTGCCCCCAAGCTGATCGCAGGCTGGGCCCCAAAGACCGCACTGTAGAACTGCTGTGCTGCACCGACGTTACCGACGTAGAGCTTGATCATGATGATCGTGCCCGTGGGTGCATACCCTTCTGTCGACGCCGAAGGCGCTGTCGATCGAACCGTGCCCATCGGAAGTGTGGTCGGAGCGGCTGCTGACGCGAGGTTCGGCCCGCCGGAAGAGATAGCGGAAGAGATAACAGTCGATCCGACCCCCAGCGAGAGCACCACGACGACGAACAGCAGGAGTCTCCGCATCTGGATCACTTTCTTTCGTTTGGCTAGTAGAGACGTGCCGTCGATCGGCGCGCCACCTCCTTCGTCGGATTGGCCAATCGCACGCTGCCCTCGCCCGCGTTCTGAGTTAGATCAACTGTTCTAACTAGTCGGAGCTCTGTTGTCAACCAGCGCAGAGATGCCAGCTGTGGCAGTCCTCGGGAGATGCGAACCCGGGCCGCCCGGTGTCCCCCATGACGTTCCCACCGACGCCCCAAAGGCCGCCCGGAGGGCGCCTTCTGCTCCCGGCCACCCAATGACGGCCGGGCTCAGCCGGAACCAGCGCCGTTGCTCCGCCTGAGCTCGAGCTGCTCGATGAACTGGTTCACCGCCCCTGAGGCCTCGCGGTGGGCCGTCTCGAATCCTGAGGTCTGGTCGTAGGCCATGGCGAAAGCCAAGCCGTGAACCGTCGCAGCGACCAGGGCAGGGGGAAAGGTTGCCTGGTCGATCCCGTAGCGATGGAGAATCATCCGCAGTGCGTCGATTTCGATGCTGCGTGCCTCGCGAGCAAAGGCCGCCAGCTCAGCTCGGAGGGGGGGGCGATGGTTTGCGGCTGCTGTGAGCTCGACCAGCAACGTGTTACCGGCCGGCTCCGAGGTGAGGCGCCACCAGGATCGAAGCGGATCCGGGGATGCAAAGGCGTCCCGCAGTCGGGCCACATTGCCCTCTCCTCGACGTCGAACGACGGCGATGAAGAGATCGTCAATCGACCCGAAATGGTAGTGAAGCTTCACCCCGGCTTCTGCCTCGAGGCGCCGTGACGTGAGGGCGGCGTAGCCGTCCCGCAGCATGATCCTTTCGGCTGCGTCCAGCATCCGTCTCCGCTTCTCGAGGCTGGCGGCCCGAGGACGCCGAAGGGTGGCCATCCGTACGTTCTTAGCGGAAGTCCAGCGTCAGAAGGGGCACAAGGGCTGCGGAGGGCTGCGGACCTTGACGAGCAAACTTCACGCCAAGCCCTGAGCCTGAGTTGATGATTCAGGATTGACAAGACGCCCCTTCCAAGTTAGAACGGATGTACTAACAACGGTGAGGCTGAGGGGTGGGCCGCGACCGGAGCATCCAGGTTGAGATCGTGACCGCGCGTGTCAGCTCAGGATCTCAACCAGCGACTTCCGACTCAGGTGGATCGAAACCACCAGCCGAACGTCAGTCACGGTGACTTGCGCCCGACGGCGCTGGGGGAGGTTGTCAGGAATGAAGGTCGTGGAGAAGACTCCCAGAGTCCCGATGCTCAAGAGGTTGGCACCGGTACTTGTCGTCGCCAGCATGGTGGCGGTCATCACCCAGGTCGGCGGTGTCTCCGGCGCTGCCGGCGTGCCCACGGATCCGGGCAATCAGCTCAACGTGGCGTCGACGGTGTCCGAGCTGCCGGTGCCGCCGACCGTTCCGAGCAACGGTGTGTGCACCAATCCGACCGGCTGTCTGTCCGCGAGCTGGGGATCACTGTCTTCACCTGGGTTCTTCTGGCAGCCTGGCTACGTCTTGGTCGGGGTCGATTACGCCGGTGCTCCGAGCAGCGGCCCGTCGAGCATTTACAACGGCGAACAGGTGGTGCTCGAAAAGACGGATGGCACCTTCCCCGATGGCGACGCCTGGCAGTGCCTCACCTGTGGCGTCACGCTCCCGAGTGGGGTCATCCAGAGCGACTTCGGCTACCCGCCTCCACATGCCCTCCCCGGTGACACGCGGATTCTCGTGGGCAACGGGATCTTGCAATGCACGGATGCCTCCGGCGCCCTCCTCGTCGTGACCGATCCCAACTGCACCGCGGCGCATACGCAGATCTCTCCGATCTACTGGGGAACCAGCCCACTCGGAGGACCCGGCGGACTGGAGGGGAACGGACGCGAATGGCGACTCAGCCCGGACGGCGTCCACATGGAATGGGACAACATCAGCTACAGCGGTGGCAACATCAACGAATACGAGTTCGAGGGGGCGCTGTCCTGGGATGCCACCAACCAGCGCTACGACCTCACCAATGTCTACTTCCTGCCCCAGACCAACCGTGGTTGGGTCGTCAGGGGGAAAGCCAAGACGGGCCAGCGTCTCGTCTTCAAGCCCAAGGCGATGATCGGGGAGGCCCGCGGTTGGTCGAGCAATGGGAAGTCGATCCTCGGAATCCAGTCCTACGAGGACAACAGCGTCGACGCCTGGGAAACGAACCTGACCTCGTCGAGGTCGAAGCCTCTGACCGTGCACGCCCAGTACACCGACCCGATGTTCATGGCGCCAAACGGGAAGTACATGGTCAATGACGAGGTCGCCGGGAGCGGTCGCATGGACTGGCTGTCGGGCCTCGAGGGCGTCGCTCCCATCGCCACGAGCCTGGTGACGATCGCAGATGTGTCCGAGATGCGCAACGCTGGGAATCGCCGGTTCTTCGAGCCCTGGATCACGAGCACATCGGCCCCGCTGACCGAGCAGGTCAACGCGGCGACGGCCGATCCCAACTGGAATGCGGGGGCCGACCCGGTCTGGACAGCCGACAGCACGGCTGTGGTCTACGCAGAGAACTTCGCCTGCGGGGCCAACGCATCGGGTCGCTACTGCGCGGGCTCGGGTGAGCCCGGGGGTAGGAACAGCCGCCTCATGATCGCCCGGTTGGCTCTCCCGCCGAGCAAGCCCAAGTCACCGGTCCCGATCTCCAACACCGCGCCCTCTAGCTGGGCCGTTCCATACACCGGCCAGGCACTGCCCGGCTACAACATCATCCCGACCGGCACCTACACCATCACAGGCGACGTCGCGGGCACCGCCACCGTCGCGATCACGGACAACAGCTCGGACACCGGGATCCAGACGATGGACATCACCTACAGCGGCTACGAGCAGGCGCAGGGGATGAACGTCATCAACGGCACCGAGGACATCTCCACCAGCGGTGACACCTTCGGGAATATCACCTGGAACGAGAACATCACCGCGAACGGACAGCAGGGGTCAGGGACACAAGTCACGAGTCCCGGCGGATTCACGATCAACACACTGGATCTCCTGGAGAGCAACAACTTCCAGGCCACTGGCACCATGACGACGACGCTGAACGGCGTGACCTACACACAGCCGAGTAACGGCAACTGACGTCCTAATGGGGATCGACCACTTCGTGCCTTGAGAGCGTGAGGCTGGTTGCCGAGCCGCCAACAGGTGAGCACTGAGAGTCCCAGGACCTCGAGTCCTACGGTTAGATCGTGCCCCTGCTGGTCGGTGAGGTCTCCTCGGACGGCTGGTGGGATGTCGTGCCTCGAGCACTGATCCATTAGGAAGCTGCTGGAGTCCTCGGGCTCATGCCGTGACCGTCGATGGAGAGGAGCTGAGGGAATGATCTTTGTCGGAGTGGACTGGGCTGAGGCCCACCACGATGTGTTCGTCCAGGATGAGGACGGGAAACGTCTCGCCAGTGGCCGGCTGCCCGAAGGGGTGGAGGGCATCGCCCGGTTCCACGAGATGGTCGGTTCCTTCGTCGAAGAGCCCGATGAGGTGGTGATCGGGATCGAGACCGATCGGGGCCTGTTCGTCGCGGCGCTGGTGGCTGCCGGCTACCAGGTCTTCGCCGTGAACCCCATGTCGACCTCCCGCTATCGGGATCGCCACTCGACCTCGGGGGCCAAGTCCGACCCCGGGGACGCCAAGGTGCTGGCCGACATGGTCCGCACCGACCGGCACAACCACCGACCGGTGGCCGCGGACAGCGAGCTGGCTGAGGCCATCAAGGTCCTGGCCCGGGCCCACCAGACCATGATCTGGTCACGGACCCGTCAGAGCAACTTCCTGCGCTCCTCTCTGCGGGAGTTCTATCCCGCTGCCTTGGTGGCCTTCGACGACCTGACCAGCGGCGATGCCCTCGAGGTGCTGAAAGTGGCCCCCACCCCGACCCTTGGGGCCGGGCTGGCCCGCTCCAAGATCGCCGCGGCTCTCCGGCGAGGTGGTCGTCAGCGCCGCGTCGACCAGAAAGCCGAGGAGATCCAGCAGGCCCTGCGGGCACCCCAGCTCCAGGGCTCGGCCCTCGTGGCCACGGCCATGGGGTCCTCGGTCTCGGCCACTGTGGCCGTGATCGCCACCATGAACGCCCAGGTGGCCGAGCTGGCCCAGGAGCTCGAAGCCCATTTTGAGCAACACCCGGATGCCGAGGTGGTCCGATCCCTGCCAGGACTTGGGACCATCCTCAGCGCCCGGGTGCTCGGCGAATTCGGCGATGAGCCGAACCGGTATGCCACCGCCAAGTCTCGCAAAAACTACGGCGGCACGTCACCCATCACACGAGCCTCGGGCACCAAGCGGACCGTCCTCGCCCGTCACGTTCGAAACAAGCGCCTGGCCGATGCCATCTACTTCTGGGCCTTTGCGTCGATGAGCGCCTCACCTGGAGCCCGAGCCTTCTACGACCGCCGCAGGGCTACCGGAGACACGCATCATGCGGCACTCCGAACCCTGGGTAATCGCCTGGTTGGCATCCTCCACGGCTGCATGCTCAGCCACACGGCCTACGACGAGAACACGGTCTGGGGACACCGAGCAGAGCTGGAGCAAGCGCGGGCCGCTTGACAAGTTACGGCCGTGGGATGTCTAACCGGCCGGTGAAGGCGGACCGGTTGGCGGGGGTTCGCATGCGGATCCCCCTACCTGGTTCCTTGCACCGGGCGGCCCGAACGCCCTCCGAGAGTGTTCTTAGGGCCCGCCGCCGGGATAGGTTGCTGATCTTCACACCGGTTGGGTCCCAGTGGGAGCAGCGAGCTGGGCGAGGTGGTACTTGAAGGTCCGCACCCTCGGGCCGTTGGACCCGCCGGCACCGGCGGTGATGAGGAGGGTGGGGGGCTCGGGGAACCGAGCCCGCCCATCTGGTACCACCATCGGCGGATCGACTCGATTCGGCGGTGTCAGCTGTGTCGCCGACCGAGGCCCAGCCCTCGTCGTTGCCGACTTCGTAATCCCCATAGGGGATGGCCTTGGCGAACCCACCAGGCGCCCGATCGGCGAGGTCGTCCTCCCCCGGTGGGCCCGCCAGTCGGTTGCCTTTCGCGCCCTCCGTTGGCGTAGTTGCCGATCCGCTCCATTCTTCTTGCAGTCCGGGCTGATGACGGCTCACCGAGCTTGAGCCGAGCCGTCACCACCTTGTCGATGTAACCGAACTGGCCGTCACGGTCCGGATGCGTCGTGCCACGCGTCGAGGGATGGACCAGCTCAGCGAGCGCCGGCCTGCTTTGTCGGTTGCCGGCTTGTCTCCTCCGCGGACAGCATTGGCGCTCCGACGGCTCGATCCCGGCGCGGACTTGTGCAAGGGCGCCCGCCAGCACGAGGGTTTGTATCTCGTTCAGGTGCGGGAGCACCGTGTCGAAGAACCCGGCCGGCTCCTCAGGCGACCCCGGGTTCCGGGTGGGCTACCGACAAAACCCTCGGACCAGGGCCGGCGCAAGTTCCTGAGGAATCTCTCTCCACGCTATGGATCCAGGTTTCCACTTTGTTGTTGGTGAAACTATCAAGAGAACCCCAGGGCCGTGGTTCGGCTGATTCTTGGCGCTCCACGAGATCGGGGTCCTTGAACATGCCGTGGTCGGCCGATAGGTTGGAAAGTGCTCGAACAGGAGACCGATGATGACACGGGGGGGGGCGGAAACCGTGGCTCTTTGGCAATTCTCGACTCGTATGGGTCGGACCAGACGGGTGTGCCGCTACATTCTGATCATCATTCTCGTGGTCGGGTCGGTGACCATCGCATTACCGACCGTGCGAGCCCCTGCGGCGACTGCGACGGCCTTGACCCGGTTCCCCTACATCACCGACGCGGTCGGCAACTCGGTCCGGATCAACTGGGGTACCGATACGTCACAGAGCGCGGGAACTGCGACATGGGGTGCGGTCTCGAGCGGGACCTGCGTGCCTACGAACTCGGTGACCGCGACGAACACGCCGATCACCGGCTTCAACTCGAAGAGCGAGTATCAGTGGACCGCGGCAGTGACCTTTCCGTCCTCGGGGACCTACTGCTACCGGGTGCAATTGGGCACGACCGACCTCCTAGGGAGCGACCCGTCCCCGAGGGTGAGCACGGAGGCCGGACCTAGCAGTTCGTATTCATTCGCAGTACTCGGCGACTGGGGAGCAGGGACTCCCTCGGAAGCCAATGTGATGGGGCAGATCGCGGCGAGCCCCGCTAGCTTCGTGGTCACTGTCGGGGACAACGATTACAACAACGGGACCCAGTCCGAATACGGGGACCTTTCCGGGGGCAACGTCTTTCCTGCCCAGTACCTGCCCGCCCTCGGCAACCGGCCGGTGTTCGCCGCTGAGGGGAACCACGGGTTCACCCAGTACGAGGCGTACCTCCAGAACTTCCCGGGCCTCACCGCGGCACAGGTGTCGGGCGGCCGCTTCACGGCGGAGTCCTATTGCTGCATCTCGACCTTGAGTGGGGCGCACACCTATCCGAGTGCGTGGTATGCATTCGACTGGGGATCGGCCCGCTTTTATGTTCTCGACGGCGCCTGGGCGGACTCGACCGGCGCCTATCAGGGCGACTTCCTGGCCCACTGGAACGGCTCGGTGTCGGGCTGCGCGCCCTGCGGTGCGGAGCTGCAGTGGCTCAAGTCCGACCTCGCCGCCCATGCCGACACCCCGCTCAAGTTCGCCTTCTTCCACTATCCGCTCTACGTCGACAACGGCGGCGAACCGACTGACACTTACCTTGACGGCCCGAACTCCCTCGAGGGCCTACTGGCCGACAACAACGTGGACATTGTGTTCAATGGTCACGCCCACCAATACGAGCGCAACTATCCCCAGATCGCCGGCAAGCCGATGGTGAGCTACGTGACGGGTACCGGTGGTGCCCCGCTCGGCAGTGTCAGCGGCTGTAGCGCATTCGACGCCTACGCCATCGGTTCCGGCTCGTCGTGCCGGGCACCGCAGCCTGGATCCGATGCCAATGTCTACGGCTTTCTACTGGTCACGGTGAACGGAAACCAGGTGACGGTGATGCCCACCGACTCCACTGGCCGAACCTTCGACGTCCAGACGTATAGCTACTCGACTCCTCCGCCGACCACGAGCATCCTCATACCGTCAAACGGCGCCATGCTGTCCGGAACTGCGGCCACCTTGGACGCCACCGCTTCGAATGCCACCAGCGTCCAGTTCTGGCTGTTTGGTGGCTCCTACGGGTTCTCGGGTCACCTAGTCGGCACGGCGACTCCGACCCTCTACGGATGGCTCTACAGCTGGAACACCACAACGGTCGCAAACGGTTCGTATGAGCTGTTGTCTGAAGCCTTCAATTCCAGTGACCAAGCCTTCAGTCCGGGAGTCAGCATCACGGTCAACAATGTCCCGCCCCCCACGACAACGGTGATAATCCCCTCCAACGGATCAACACTGTCCGGAACTGCGGCCACCTTGGACGCCACCGCTTCGAATGCCACCAGCGTCCAGTTCTGGCTGTTTGGTGGCTCCTACGGGTTCTCGGGTCACCTAGTCGGCACGGCGACTCCGACCCTCTACGGATGGCTCTACAGCTGGAACACCACAACGGTCGCAAACGGTTCGTATGAGCTGTTGTCTGAAGCCTTCAATTCCAGTGGCCAAGCCTTTAGTCCGGGAGTCAGCATCACGGTCGCGAACTAGACTGAACTGGTTGCGCGGCCTGCCGGATAGTTGGTGCGTGCGTGGTGGGCTAGCGACATAACCCGATCCACGTCGGGGAGTCGTGTTCTTGTAGGAGCTGATTCCACGCCATTGCTCCGGATTTTCCACATTGTTGTCGACACAACGATCCGCAGATGCTCCCTGGTCCGGCCGTAGGCGACTTTGCGACGTCTGAAACCTGAGCAAGAGAACTGGCGGCCCGAGGGAGGACGAGGCGCCGTCCTCCTAGGCGGCCAGCGGCCGATGCGCCAGTCTTCGGATCGCCCTGGTGACGGGCAAGTGCGTGCACGAACGGCCATAAGTGTCATTCGTCATGTTCGGCGGAAGTCGCCGCTGGGTAGGTCGACGGCCAACGACTGAAGGAGGTTTGATGAGCACTCCCGCTCAGAATGAGAACATCACCTCTGGCACAGCTGGGAAGCTCGTGGGCAAGGCCAAGGAGATCGCCGGAGAGGTAGTGGGCCACGACGAGTTGGCCCGAGAGGGCCGGCTGCAGCAGGCGGCCGCCGACGCCGAGGTGGAGAGCCACCGGCGAGAGGAGCAGGCCGAGACGGCCGAGGCCGAGGCCGAGTTGCACGCCGAGCGCGAGGAGCTCGACCTGGAGCGCGCCGAACTGCGCCAGGAGATCCAGAGCGAGCGCGAGCAGAAACAGATGGAGGAGGAGGCGGCGCGTGCCGAGGCTCACGCAAAGGCCGAGACCCGTCGCCAGGAAGCCGAGGCCGAGGCCCAGCGCCAGGCCGGTGAGCGGGCGGCGCAGGCCGAGTTGGACCATGGCCGACGTTCCCACATCGAGACTGCGAAAGATGCCGCCGCGGCGGCTTCCGCTGCGGCGGCCGCCGCCCGGCGGGCCGACGCCATCGACCCCGAGGAGGCGTGATGGACTGGCACGTGGTACCGCGTTCGATCATCGACGGCTCGATCCGAGCCGTGCGGGCCCCAGTCGACCTGATGGTGGGGCTGACCGGCGGGAGGGACCGGGTCTCTCCGGTGCGGATTGCCGTCGATCGGGCCGACGCAGCCACCCGCGAGACGCTCGGTCGAATGACCTGGGACGCCCGGCTGGTAGAGGACGGCAAGCGCCGGCGTCGGGCCGCAGACGAACGCCAGAAGGCGCTGGGACTTCGCACCGAAGCCGATCAGAAGCAGGAGGTCGCCGACCGCAAGCTCGATGAGGGGCGCAGGCGCGCCGAGGTCCGCCGCCAGCAGACAGAACTCTCGGCAGAGGCGCGCGATTGAAGCGGCTGAGGAGGTCGAGGCGAAGAGGCTGGACCAGATCGAAGAAGTGACTGAACGGCGCCGACAGGCGCAGGACAAGGCGGCCCAGGCCCGGGAGAAAGCGCGGACCGAACGGGAGCGCACGGTTCGCCTGGCCGAGCTTGACGAGAAGGAGCAGGCCCTCACGGAGAAGGAAAAGGCCCTCGCGGCTAGGGAGGAAGCCGAACGCCTCGAGGAAACAACCGCCGCGGTCAAGGCGGCCCGGAAGGCCAACTGAGAACGAGGGAAGATACTGCCCTCCAAGGCCGCTCCTGCAGGATGAGCCGTCGGAAGTAGAGGAGGCGCTGGTCCGATCAGCCGGGTACGGTCTCCCCCCGCCCGATCGGGGCGAGGATCTCACCGCTGCAGTAGCAGGAGAGCTCCTCGGCAGCGAACAAGACATTTGTAAGGGGCGATCTCGTGGCCTGGGCCGCCCGGCCCATGGGAACCTGGATCCCGAAGGCCTCGACCTTCTCCGCGGGCACAGTGGCCGGGATGAGGGGCGTCCACACCGGACCCGGTGCCACCGCGTTAACCGCGGATCCGCCGCTCGGTCGGCCGGTTTGGTCGGTTGGTTGGTTGGTGGTGAGTCGGGTGGTGGTCGGCTAATGACAAAACCCGCTGACCACCAGTAATGGGCGGCTAGAAGGATGCACTTTCCACGTTAACGGCTCGGATTTTCCACATTGTTGTGAGCGCAACTACCGGCGCCCGCCTTGTGGGCTGGTTGGACGGATCCTCCGTCGTGGAAAGGGCCCGCACACATCCTCATGGATCCGACCCGTTGCAGGCTTTCACGGTCGGCCGTGAGCGCGCGAAACTACCGCAGGCGGGGGAAGATCCCACGTATGGAGCGCGATGGGAGCGGATCCGACCCCTCCCACGACCTGGATGCTGGTTCCTGATAAGGCCATAGCCTGCGCCACTGCTCCGGTAGCTTCTTAGAGCTGTTCCGTCCCTCATCATCCACGATCCGAGCATCTTCGCTGGCTTGTCGAGGGATGTGAGTGCGTGTTTCTGCAATCTGGAGTTGAAATGAGTGACAGCCGGCGGCGAGACTTAAGAAACCTTCGGCGGGAGTCGGCAATCGTCAACTGCTTGGCCTGCCCGCCCTCGCTGCAGCAGAGAGAAACTGCATCTCAGTTTCGAATCGAGTGTTCATGGGGCTAGTCCCAGCGAAGCGATGACTAAGAGTAAAGGCTGATAGCCGTTTTACAGGGAATTCCCTCTAATTCAGCGGCTTACTCCAGGGCGAATGAGGAGACGGCGGGTCAGCTGTGATGGGGATCGTGTCCCTTCTCGTGGTGTAGCTGACTGACGGAGGGTCCACCTGTTGGGTGGGCCACCGGCGTGATGCTCGACGTGTTCCTTGCCAGAACACACGAAGGAGAACACGCCGGTGACCCTCACCGATCTGACCTGTCCGACCTGCTCGCTGCTGTCAAGGCCGGCGAGATGACCGAAACGATCCGCTCAGCCTGGCCTGGGTGCTCCAGCAGTTGATCGAGGCGGAGCTGACCGCCACCATCGGCGCCGCGCCCGGGCGAGCGCGCCGAGGGGCCGCACCGCCCAGCGCAACGGGCACCGCCCGAAGCTGATCACCACCGCGGCCGGCGATATCGAGCTGGCCATCCCGAAGCTGCGCACGGGGAGCTTCTTCCCGTCGATCCTGGAGCGCCGCCGCCGGATCGACCGGGCCCTGTTCGCGGTGGTCATGGAGGCCTACGTGCACGGCGTGTCGACCCGCAAGGTCGACGACCTGGTCAAAGCCCTCGGAGCGGCGCGCGGGGATCTCCAAGTCCGAGGTGTCGCGGATCTGCGCCGAGCTCGACGTCGACCTCGAGGCGTTCCGGACCCGGCCGCTCGAGGGCGAGTTCCCCTACGTGTTCGCCGATGCCACCTACGTCAAAGCCCGGGTCCGGGGCCGGGTGGTCTCCCGGGCGGTGGTGGTGGCCACCGGGGTCCGGCCGACGGCGGCCGGAAGTGCTCGGCATCGACGTCGGCGACAGCGAGGACGGCGCGTTCTGGACCGCGTTCTTCCGCTCCCTGCGCGCCCGGGGCCTGACCGGGGTGCAGCCTGGTCATCTCCGACCACCACCTCGGCCTGAAGGAGGCCATCGCCGAGGTGTTCGTCGGCGCCGCCTGGCAGCGCTGCCGGGTCCACTTCATGCGCAACGTCCTGGCCCGGGTGCCCAAGGCGTCGGCCGACATGGTCGCCGCCGCCATCCGCACCATCTTCGCCCAGCCCGACGCCGCCCATGTCCGCGCCCAGCTCGACCGAGATCGCCGCATGCTCGCCGCCCAGTTCCCCGACGTGGCCGCCATGCTCGCCGACGCCCGCGAGGACCTCCTCGCCTTCGCCGCCTTCCCCGTCGCCCACTGGAAGAAGATCTGGTCCACGAACCCGCTCGAGCGGCTCAACGGGGAGATCAAACGGCGCACCAACGTCGTCGGGATCTTCCCCAACGACGCCGCCGTGCTGCGCCTCATCACCGCCGTGATCGTCGAGACCCACGACGAATGGCAAGTCGCCGAACGGCGCTACCTCTCCGAAGAATCCATGGCCGCCCTCGCCACCATCGACAAGACTGAACCCGACGACCCTCCCGGAGGCGCCCCTCGCCGTCACCGCCTGACCAGCACCCGACCCACGCCGAGCTCACGCCGGCCATCGTCGAGCTACACCACGCCAAGGGACACCAACGTGATGGGCCCTGGGATCGTTGAACCCCGCTTCGTCGCTTGAGCCGATTGACATTCGATATGCCAGACGTCAAGCTTCGAGCACTCTGCGGCGATGTGCTGGGCGGTGTTGCGATGAGGCAAACAGTCCCTCCGGTGGGCGTAGTGACCGCCTCATGCACCTACTCCACTCTCCTGGAGGTCCCGTGGGCGGATAACCAAAAGGGTGGTGACGGATTGTCCTTCTGTCAACACGTGGGTGTGTATCTACAGCCACAAGATTGCCTCCTTCCACGGGGCCGGCCAAGGGGCGCGCATCCTGGGCACAGGTGCTCTTTGTCGATGCGGGCCGGGGAGCCTGGCAGATGACTGGGTCCCGCGTGCGACACGGTCTCCAAGGAGTGTTCGACGGCAAGCTGCGGGTTCTCGGGATGAGCGCCGCGTTCTGCTCGCGGCGTCACTATGGCTTGTGTATCCATCTAGCGTTGCAAACGCCACTTCCACCTCCCATGCGATTCAGTCACGGGCTACCGCTACCCCGGTGCAGAGCGCTGACGTCCGGCGCATCATGGCGCAATCGGCTGCCCGAAAGACGATTCCGCTTTGGACCGGTACGGTCCAGTCCCAAGGCTCGAACTACACCTACCGCATGGTTGGCAAGAGCCCCTTCGTTCATCACACGGATCCCACGGTGACCATCGATGTTCCGATCATTTCGGCGGTCTTGCACTTCTCAGACGGAACTGTCTCTGATCCGACGAAACCAACGGGTTGTGGCCCATCCCTTTCGCTCTCGCCCAAACAGCTTGTGACTGGATCACCGATCTTCAAGAAGTTCTCGTATGTCGTTGGGGGCACCTCCGTGGGAACCGGCCAGTACGTCAGCGAGTTCCAGCGAGCGAACTTCTGGCAAGCCATCCGCGCTTCGCACAACCCCGGCTACGCCGTTCAGTTGAAGCCTCGCTGGATCACCGTCCAATTCAGTCCATCCCAGCTCGCTCCTTTCAACCCTGTCACCGATCCATATGGCTCATCGCCGTGCGGGCACATGTGGGGGCTCGACGCATTGGCACTGGATCGCTACGTCCAACAGGTACTCCTCCCACGCCTACACATTCGCCCGACGTCGTTCCCTGTATTCCTCGGAAGTAACATCTGCGGCTACGTCCTCACTCCGAGCCTTTGCGATGTCGGAGGTAGCCATGGCGACTACCTCAACCGCAACGGAGTTCTGCAGACCTACGCGGAGGTCGACTTCGATACGACCGGTTTCACCATGGCACCCGACGTGAGCACCCTGGCCCACGAAATCGGAGAGTGGTTGGACGATCCTATGAACAACAACGCGGCACCTCCCATTCCCGGTGGCGGCTGTCAGAGCACGCCTCCCGCGCCGCCGAACAGTACCGAGGTGGGTGATTCCCTTGGCGGTATCAACGAGGCGGTGGGACCGATGCGCAACGGTGTGACATACCATCCGCAGGAGCTCGCATTCTTGTCGTGGTTTTACGATCAAGTTCCGTCTCATGCCACGAATCCGCATTGGTACTCGTCCGGTGGAAAATTCCAACAGGATGCAGCCAACACCCAGTTTTGCTTCTGAGCTACTCGGCTTCGCCGTCCGATTCTCGGTCAGGACACGTCACCATCAGCGCCAGCGTTGTCGACGCCCGTTCCAAGATGCGACAAACCGTTGTCGGCTCAGTTCCAATGCCACGTCGCCAGCATCGATTCGAAAATCGGAAGTGCGGTGAGATAATTCGCGTCGCCCATGGGCGGTGCAACCGCAAACCGACCGCCATAGTCCGAGTCTTCGCGTTGAACGGTGTGAGGTAGCAGCAAGGTGTCCACGAACGCGGCCGGAGGTCCCTGTGGGTGCCGAAAATGTCGTCCACATCACGCGGCCAGGTGGTATTCATGGACGAGTCCGCCGAGCCGGTCCGATCGTCGTAGCCGTGACAGGTCGGCGGTAGGCCGGACCCCGGGAGATTCTACGTGCGGTCTGGGTGGCCTCTGGCCGAGCGACCGATGCGGCCGATGCTGGTTGTAATGGTCGACGTACTCCCGGAGCACAGCTTCGAGCTGATGCCGATTGGCAGTCGATATCCGATCCAGGCACTCACGCCGGACGGTGCCGACGAAGCGCTCAGCGAAGGCGTTGGCCCGGGGAGCCCGTACCGTGTGGGTGCCGAAAATGTCATGCGGGTCCGCTGAACTCGACTTTCGCAGATCTGGTCCGAGCAACAAATCTGGGCCATGGCACTGTCCTTCCTCTACCTAGTCTTCGTCCGAGTCTTCGAGCTCCTCCGGCTCATGCGGCGAAGCGACCAACAGCTGGCGATCGAAGTCGTCATGCTTCGGCACCAGGTGGCGGTGCTCCGCCGCCAAGCGACGCGCCCGGCCTTACGACCCTCAGACAGAGCGCTGCTCGCCGGCCTGAGCCGACTCCTTGATCGTCGGCGCCGAGGCAGGTTCTTCGTCCAACCCGAGACCCTGCTCCGCTGGCATCGGGACCTGGTCCGTCATCGCTGGACCTACCCCCACCGCTCAGGTCGGCCGATCATCCCCGCCGGCACCGTTGCGATCATCGTGCGGCTGGCAAAGGAGAACCCCACCTGGGGCTACCGCCGGATCCAGGGTGAGCTCGCCAGGATGGGGGTGGCCCTCGCTGC
The DNA here is from genome assembly GCA_963764555.1 of uncultured Acidimicrobiales bacterium. Taxonomy (GTDB): domain Bacteria; phylum Actinomycetota; class Acidimicrobiia; order Acidimicrobiales; family RAAP-2; genus Bog-756. Next base: position 477,909 of record CAVXSW010000005.1, on the reverse strand, counting down.
TTCCAGCGTCTGGGAGATCCTGCGTCGACACGGCATCGACCCTTCACCGCGAAGAACGGGCCCTACCTGGTCCGAGTTCCTCCGCACCCAGGCGTCCTCGATGTTGGCCTGTGACTTCTTCGCCGTCGACACCGTGCTATTGAAGAGGCTCTACGTGCTCTTCTTCATCGAACTCGATACCCGAAGGGTGCACGTGATGGGGATCACGGCACATCCGAACGGGGCGTGGGTGGTCCAACAGGCGAGAAACCTGAGCTTGGTTCTGGCCAACCGGGCTCATTCGGTCAAGTTCCTGATACGAGACCGAGACGCCAAGTTCACCTCGAGTTTCGATGAGGTGATGCAGTCTGAGCACATGCGGATCATTCGCACGCCGATCCGGGCACCACGGGCGAATGCGTTCGCCGAGCGTTTCGTGGGCACGGTACGCCGTGAGTGTCTCGATCGCATGCTGACTTTCGGGCACCGCCATCTCGAGCAAGTACTTGCCGACTACGTGGCCCACTAAAACGGACACCGGCCGCACCGGTCGCTGAGTCAACTGGCGCCGCTTTCGACGTCCCCTGCATCAGCGCCGACGTCTCCAGATGCAACACGTCTGCGGAGAACCGACAAGCTCGGTGGTCTCATCCATGAGTACAAACTGGCTGCGTGAGCCCCTTGGATGACATTTTCGGCACTCACAGGTCGACGACCCCGAACGCCGCCGGCTCCGAGGCCTGGTCGCGCAAAGTGTGCTGCTCGCCTTCCAGCTGTTCGCCGCCAACATGCGCAAGATCGAGGAGTTCCTCAAGGCGCGGGCTTCCGAGGGTTCCAAGAAGGTCCGCAGGCTCCCATCACAACGTCGGACCAAGTCGCTGAGCGACTGGGCACCGGCAACCAGGTGCCCAGTCGAAGCCGCGGATACCACCACCGACAATCCTGACCCACCTCTCACCGCCTGAGGACGCGGGGCGGGTTCGCATATATCGACGGCTCTGGTCGACGCGCCCCTCGGGAACGAATCGAACCGATGACTTGCTGAGGCGGCCGATCACCGGCGGCTCGCCCTTCCAGGTGAGCGCCGCGATCACCTATCTCGAGAAGAATTGGCACGGTCTCGCCTAGTTTTGTCGTTGCGGAGCGCCCAGTTTTGTCGGAAGCCCGTGGTGGGCGAGGGGGGACTTGAACCCCCACATCCTTTCGGACACAGGAACCTGAATCCTGCGCGTCTGCCAATTCCGCCACTCGCCCGAGCGACGGCTAGAGGCTACCTGACGCCCCAGAAGGGCCTGTTCAGCGGCCATGGTTCGCAGACGGCCGACTCGACGGCCTGTCCTGCAGCGGCGCAGCGGCTCCGGCCTCGCCCTACCCACTACCTGGGGGTTGACACCGGTAGGCTGACCGCAGCATGGGACTTCAGAAGTTCGAAGGGCGCCTCGAGCGTCTGTTTGACGGCGCCCTTTCGCGGGCCTTCCGGAGCGATCTCCACCCGGTGGAGATCGGCCGCCGCCTCACGCGGGAGATGGACCTCCAGCGACGGGTCGGCGTGCACGGGCTGATCTCGCCCAATTCGTTCGTCGTCCACATCTCGAGCACCGACTTCGACCGGTTCGAGACGTTCCTCGACGCCCTCGTCAGGGAGCTCGAAGAGGCGGCCCGCGAGCACGCCCGCACCGAGGAGTACGTCTTCGTCGGACCGGTCAGCGTCTCCATCCAGGAGGACAGGCAGGAGAAGCGCGGCCGGTTCACGATCCTCTCCGAGGTCCAAGAAGGCCCCTCCGGCCTGCCGGCAGCGTCGATCGTGCTGGCCGACGGCGAGCGGGTGGTTCTCGGACCCGAGCCCATGACCATCGGCCGCCTCCCCGAGAGCGCCATCACCGTCAACGACCCCAACGCCAGCCGGCGCCACGCCGAGCTCCGGCGGATGGGGAACGACGTGATCCTGGTGGACCTCCACTCGACCAACGGCACCAGGGTCAACGGCGCCGCCGTCCGGGAGCGGACGCTGGCCGATGGGGACGAGATCGTGATCGGCACCACCGTCCTGCGGTTCGAGACCTCGTGACGGTCGTCAGCTGAACTGCCCATGCACCAGCTCCTGGTCTCGCTCCCCGGGCCCACCGACAACACGCCGGTTCTCCGCGTTCTCGAGTACGGCGTCATCATCCTGCTCTGGCTGTTCTTCATGTGGGTGGTGCGAGCGGTCTGGGTCGAGGTACGTCCGCTCAAGCGCCCGCGACGCCGTCGCGGTGCCAATGAGGTCCCGTCCACCAACGGCAAGGGCCGTCGCGGTCGGCCGCTCCGCTTGCACGTGATCCGTCCCGAGGAACACGCCGGACGTGCCTACGAGATCGGGGACGAGGTCACCGTCGGCCGGGCGGCCGGCTGCGGGGTCGCCATCGACTACGACGCCTACTCGTCGAACCTGCATGCCCGCCTCTTCCGGCTCGACGGCGAGTTGTGGGCCGAGGACCTCGGGTCCACCAACGGAACCTGGGTCAACACCGTGCGCATCGGGGAGCGGACCAAGCTCCGCAAGGGCGACCTGTTGCAAGTCGGGGGGACCGTCTTCGAAGTGGGCAAGTGAGGAGCCGGCCCGGTGGGACGCCGCTGTCGAGGCAGACCGGTGGGACCCGGACCGCTGGCACGCGGGTCCCGATGCTGCCCGGTCGGAGGCGGGCACTGAGATGACCTTGCTCCGATCCGGTTCCGCCACCGATACCGGGCTGGTCCGGTCGGTCAACCAGGACCTGGCCATGGAGACGCCCACCCTCTTCGTCGTGGCCGACGGGATGGGCGGCCACGCCGGTGGCGAGGTGGCGGCCCGATTGGCCGTCGAGACCCTTGCCCTGGCCTTCGGCCGGCAGCCGACCGGGTCGGGACTGTCCGAGGCGGTGTCGGAAGCCAACGACGTCGTCTGGCAGCACAGCCTCGACAACCCGGAGCTCCGGGGCATGGGCACCACGATCACGGCGTTGTCCCTGGTCAACGAGGAGGGACACGACACCCTGGCTCTGGTCAACGTGGGCGATTCGCGGTCCTATCGCTTCCACGAGGGCGAGATCAGCCAGATCACGACCGATCACAGCCTGGCCGAGGAGATGGTGCGCACCGGCGACCTCACCTCGGACGAGGCGGCTGTCCATCCCCACCGCCACATCCTCACCCGGGCGCTCGGAGTGGCGACCGAGGTCGCCGTCGACCTGTGGCGCATCCATCCCGTGCGGGGCGACCGCTTCCTCCTGTGCAGCGACGGCCTGACCAACGAGCTCACCGAGGAGCAGATCGCCGAGGTCCTCTCGTCGGTCGGCGATCCGCAGCGAGCGGCCGAACTGCTGGTGCAGGCGGCGCGGACCCACGGCGGCAGCGACAACATCACCGTGATCGTCGTCGACGTGGTGGTCGGCGAGAAGGACGAGGCCACCGACCTGCCGGACGTGTCGCCCGTCGCCTCCGACTTCGGAACCCCCCTCGCCACGGCCGGGGATTCCGCCGAAGCCGTGGCCGAGCCGTTTCCGGTGCCGCTGTCCGAGCACCAACCCAGCCGCCGGGAACGCCGGAAGGCCAAGCGTCGCGAGCGCCGACTGGCCCGGGGCCGGCGGCTCGTCACGGTCCGGACGGTCGTCTTCGTCCTCCTGGTGGCGGCGGTGATCGTGGGGGCACTCGCCGCCGTGCGATGGTACGACACCAACTCCTACTTCGTGGGCGTGGACCACAACGAGCTGGTCATCTACCAGGGGAGGGTCGGCGGGTTCCTCTGGTACCACCCGACGGTGGCCAAGCGCACCGGTGTGACGACCGCCGATGTCCCGTCCACCTACGTCCACGCGCTCAAAGCGGGGGTCGAGGAGACGTCGGTGGCCAACGCCGAGAGCTACGTCGAGAACCTCAAGGCGGCAAAGGAGCAACAAGGTGCACCGGCTCCGGCCGCGCCGCCGACCGGCTCCTCGTCCCCGACCACGACGAAAGGGGCGTGATGGAACGTCGGATCCGCAGGCTCGGGATCTTCATGGTGCTCTGCTTCGTCGCGCTGTTCGTCCAGCTCAACAACATCCAGGTCTTCAAGTCCAGCGCCCTGGCCAACAGCCCGGAGAACCCTCACGTGCTCGCCGTCGCCCGCAGCCAGTCGCGGGGAGCGATCCTCTCCTCGGACGGCGTCACCCTGGCCTCGTCGGTGCTGGCCCAGCACGGGGCCTACAAGTACCAGCGCGTGTACAACAAGGACACCGCGGTCCTGTTCTCCCAGATCGTCGGGTTCGATTCGCCCATCTACGGACGGACCGGCGTCGAGGCCGAGTACAACAACTACCTCGAGTCCCACACCCGTCCGGCCCGGTCCCTCCGTGACCTGCTGGTCAACCGGACCACGACGGGAAACGTCACCCTCACCATCGACTCGCACCTCCAGAGCCAGGTGGCCGCGGCAGTCGACGCCACCGATGCAGGGGGTCAGGCACCCCAGGCGGGTGCGGTGGTCCTCAACGTCAAGACCGGAGCCATCGAGGCGATGTACTCCAACCCGACCTTCGATCCCACCGGGCTGGTCTCACCGAGCAGCGCTGCCGAACGCTTCACCTGGGCGTCGCTCGATCCGGCCAGCGCCCAGAGCCCGCTCGTGTCCCGGACCTTCCAGTACGGGTTCCTGCCCGGTTCCACCTTCAAGACGGTGACCTCGGCCGCCGTCTACGACCACCAGCCGGCCCTGGCTGCGGTCAACTACCCCCGGGCCACCTGCATCTCCCTTCCGCAGACCAACCGGCAGCTGTGCAACTACGGGCACAGCGGACCGACCGGGCCCGAGTCGTGCGGCGGAACGCTTCAGCAGACCCTGCCCGAGTCGTGTGATACCGCCTTCGCCCAGCTGGGCATGGCCCTCGGCGCGGTCAGCCTGACCACCGAGGCCCAGGCGTTCGGCTTCAACCAGCGCATCCCGATCGACCTGCCCGGCAGTGGCGTGTCCAACTTCCCGTCGGTGGCCCAGCTGGCCAACAACGCGCCGTCGCAGGCCTATTCGGCCTTCGGCCAGCAGGACGTCACGGCCACCGCCCTGCAGATGGCACTGGTGGCCCAGGGGTTCGCCAACCGCGGCGTCGTCATGACCCCCCACGTGATGCAGCAGATCCGCGACTCGCAGGGCAACCTGGTCACCACCTACCAGCCGAAGCCCTGGCTGACGGCGACCAGCCCCCAGACGGCGGCGGCGGTGACCTCGCTCATGCAGGCCGTGGTCACCCGGGGCACGGCCGCCCCCGGGTCGGGCTTCGGCGGGTTCCCGGCGGCGTGGAACGTGGCGGCCAAGACCGGAACGGCCGAGACCGGACCCAACGCCACCCTCACCAACGACTGGATGATCGCCTTCGCCCCGGCCAACGACCCGAAGGTCGCCGCCGCCGTGGTCGTCCCCAACCAGCCGGGCAGCGACACCGGCGCCCAGGTTTCGGGACCCCCGATGGTCACGATCCTCGGCGACGCCCTGGCCGCCACACCATGACCGTAACCGGGTGCGGGCAAACCGAACCGACAGCGATCCGTCCGGACATTCACCAAGCACGTTACGAAGGCCGTTCAGAACCCCGAACCCCAACGAGACCAGGACCTAGGCTTTGACCCACATGGACCCGACCCAGACGCCACGTGTCTACTCCGAGCGCTACGAGCTCAATCACCTGATCGCCCGTGGGGGCATGGCCGAGGTCTACCGCGCCCGCGACCGGCTGCTCGACCGTCCCGTGGCCCTCAAGGTGCTCTTCCCCGAGCTGTCGGTCGATCGATCGTTCGTCGAGCGGTTCCGCCGCGAGGCACAGGCCGCCGCCAATCTCTCGCACCCGAACATCGTCCCGGTGTTCGACTGGGGTGAGGATTCCGGCGCCTACTTCATCGTGATGGAGTTCATCGACGGGCGGCCGCTCTCGTCGATCCTCAAGTCGGCCGGCCCCCTGTCGGCCGAGCGGACCGCCGACGTCGGCGCCCACGTCGCCGCCGCCCTCGGTTACGCCCACAAGCACAGCGTGATCCACCGCGACGTCAAACCCGGCAACGTGCTGATCACTGACGACGGTCAGGTGAAGGTGACCGACTTCGGCATCGCACGGGCGATGAACACCGAGGAGAGCCTGACCCAGACCGGCGCCGTCATGGGCACCGCCACGTACTTCTCACCCGAGCAGGCCGAGGGACACGGCGTCGACGCCCGCAGCGACATCTACTCGCTCGGGGTCGTCATGTTCGAGATGGCGACCGGCCGACCGCCCTTCCTCGGGGACACCCCCGTGGCGGTCGCCTCCAAGCACGTCCGCGACCACCCGCCGGCTCCACGCGAGCTCAACCCGGCCATCCCGCCGACCTTCGAGGCCATCATCCTCAAGTCGATGGCCAAGGACCCGGCTCACCGCTACGCCACGGCCGAGGAGCTGCGGGCGGACCTGCTGCGCTTCAACGAGGGTCGATCGGTGTCGGCGATGAGCGATGCCACGACTTTGCTGGCCGCCGGCGCGGTGGGCGCCGCCACCACCCAGGCCTTCGGCACCGTCGACGGCGCCGACGCCACCCAGGCGATCGCCGCCACCGATGTCGGCGCAGCAGAGCCCGAAGAGGAAGAGGAGGCCGGCTCCCACCGGACCCGGACCTATGCCATCGTGCTCGCCATCCTGGTGATCGCCCTGCTGGTGGCCGGTTACTTCCTCGGGCGGAGCCTCGGCTATTTCGGCGGGAGCTCGTCGTTCAACCTCCCCTCGGTCACCGGACAGCCGGTGGCCCAGGCGACCACCACGCTGAGGAACGACGGCCTGGTCGTGAAGCGGTCGAACCAGGTCTCGAACGACGCGGCCGGCACGGTGATCTCGACCGACCCGCCCCCTAATTCGCTGGTCAAGAAAGGAGACACCGTGACCTTGAAGGTGGCCGTGCCCGCCCCGGTCCAACAGGTCACGGTCCCGTCGAGCATCATCAACACCACGTTGAGCAACGCCCAGTCGATCCTGCAGTCGGCGGGGCTCGGCTCCTCGGTCGTCTACAAGCCGAGCTCGAGCGTCCAGAAGGGCAGCGTCATCAGCTCGAACCCGAGCCCGGGTCAGAAGGTCCCCCAGGGTGGCTCGGTGACCCTCACCGTCTCGTCCGGGCCGGCCCAGGCGATCGTTCCCTCGCTGGCCGGACAGAGCCAGCCCCAGGCGGGCGCCCTGCTGAATCAGGCCGGTCTCACCCTGGGCGGCCTGACCTCGGCCCCGTCGACCCAGTACAGCTCGGGGTTGGTCATCTCGTCGGACCCGCCGGCGGGAACCCCGCTGGCACCGGGCAGCGCGGTGAGCATCGTGGTCTCGACCGGACCGCCTCCGACCACCACCAGCACCACCACGACCACCACCAGCCCGCCGACCTCGACCTCGACCACGTCGTCGACCTCGGGTCAGGGCGGCCACTCCGGCCGACCGCCGGGGAACGGGAACTCCCAGGGCGGCGGGGACTGATCCCGACTCACTCTCACCGGTCTGCCTCCGTGCCCTCGTCCCGACTGCGGGCTACGCCGTCCGGGTGAGCCGGCGTCAGCTCCTGCCGACCGAAGCCAGGAAGTTCGCCAGGAGTGACGGTCCCTCCGGGGTGAGCAACGACTCGGGGTGGAACTGCACCCCCTCGACGGGCAGGGTGCGGTGCCGGAGGCCCATGACGACGCCGTCGGTCGTGGTGGCCGTGACCTCCAGCGAGTCGGGCACCGACCCCGGATCGACCACCAGCGAGTGGTAGCGGGTCGCCACGAAGGGATCGGGCAGGCCATGGAAGACTCCCCGCCCGTCGTGGTGGACCGCCGACGTCTTTCCGTGCATCAGCACGGGAGCGGCGACGATCCGGCCTCCGTAGACGGCCCCGATGGCCTGGTGCCCGAGGCAGACCCCGAGGATCGGGAGCTCGCCGGCCAGCTCGGCGATCACCGCCTGGCTGATCCCGGCGTCGTCGGGCCGGCCGGGTCCGGGTGAGATGAGGATCGCGTCGGGGGACGCCGCCCGGACACCGTCGACGTCGATGGCGTCGTTGCGGTGGACCACAGGTTCGGCTCCGAGCTCGCCGAGCTCCTGGACCAGGTTGTAGACGAACGAGTCGTAGTTGTCGACGACCAGAACGCGCGTCCCCATGGGCCTCCGATCGTACCGGCCCGGGCTCCCCGGCCCGGGGCGCTGCCCCTCAGGCGTCGGCGTGGCTATCCTTCGCCCAATGGCGACCAAGGCCAAACCCGGTCCCGGCAAGGCACAGAAGAAGGGCCGTTCCTCGGGCGGGCGCACCACCGCGGCAGGGCGGCCCGTGCAGAACCCGCGCTATACGCCCCCGGTTCCCAAAAGTGTGAAGTCCAGCCCGCGCTGGATGGGCGTGCTGATCGTCGCCATGTTCGCCGTCGGGGTGCTGGTCGTGATCCTCAACTACGCCGGCGTGCTGCCCGGCGGTGTCAACAACCTGTGGCTCATCGCCGCCATCGGGGCCATCTTCGTGGGCCTGATCCTCGCCACCCGCTATCACTGAGGCGGCCCGGTGAGCACGGCCCGATGACGGGCCGGTGCGCTAGGGCATCGGGACGGGCCCCGCGACACGGCCCGATGACGGGCGTGCCAAGGTCAGCCCAGGCGCTCGATGATGGTGGCGTTGGCCATGCCGCCCCCCTCGCACATGGTGAGCAGGCCGTAGCGGCCCTCGGTCCGCTCGAGCTCGTTGACCAACGTGGCCATGAGCTTCGCCCCGGACGCGCCGAGGGGATGGCCGAGCGCGATGGCGCCGCCGTTCACGTTGACCTTGTCCATGTCCGCGCCGAACTCCTTCTGCCAGGCCAGGACCACCGAGGCGAACGCCTCGTTGATCTCGATGACGTCGAGATCGTCGAAGCTGAGCTTCGCCCGCTCGAGCACCGACCGGGTGGCGGGGATGGGACCGGTCAGCATGGTGATCGGATCGCTGCCGGCGACGGCGAAGGAGTGGAAGCGCGCCCGTGGAGTGAGTCCGAGCGAGTTCGCCTTCTCCTCGCTCATGATGAGCACACCCGACGCGCCGTCGGTGATCTGGCTGGAATTGCCGGCGGTGACCCGACCTCCTTCGGCGCGGAAAGCGGGCTTGAGATTCGCCAGCACCTCGACGTTGGTGTCGGGGCGGATACCTTCGTCGGTGACCACCATCTCGTCGGTGTCGGCCCGGTCGTCGTCCTTCACCGCCACCGGGATCACCTCGTGCTCGAAACGGCCCTCGGCGGTGGCCCGGGCGGCGCGTTGGTGGGAGCGAACCGAGTACTCGTCGAGCGCGGCGCGGTCGATGTCCCATCGCTCGGCGATCAGCTCGGCACCCTCTCCCTGGCTGACCAGGCCGCCCCGGTCGGCATAACGGGCCATCATCCTCGGCCCGAACGGATAGCCCAGCTCGCGGACGACCGAGGCACCCATCGGCGTGCGGGTCATCACCTCGACGCCGCCGCCGATGACCACGTCGTAGGCACCGGCCATCACCCCCTGGGCGCCGAAGTGGATGGCCTGCTGGGACGAGCCGCACTGGCGGTCGATGGTGGTGCCGGGGACCGATTCGGGGAACCCGGCGGCGAGCACGGCGTTGCGCCCGACGTTGAGGGACTGCTCGCTGACCTGCATGACGCAGCCCATGATCACGTCGTCCACGGTTTCCGGATCGAGATCGTTCCGCTCGACGAGTGCCTTGAGCGGCTCGGAGGCGAGGTCGACGGCGTGCCAGTTGCGCAGCTTCCCGTTCCGCTTACCTCCCGGTGTGCGCACTGCGTCGACGATCACGGCGTCGGTCATGGCGGTCTCCTTTGGCGCCCCGTGGTCGGCCCGGTCGGTGCGGGCAGGCTCCGGCGGGCGAGGGGTGTTCGTCCGATGGTAACGCCGACTCTATCGGCGAGCGGGCCCCCGGCGGTCGGGGAGCGCGCAGCCGAACGGCCCGCCACTCCTCTGCTGCACCGCACCGCCGGGTCGGATGCCCGCTGGACAAACCCCAGGTGGGTAGCGGTGTCGGGTCCCGCCGGCATCGACGGTGTCGGACCCGGGCACTACGGTCGGGCCCCATGGGCCGGATCAGGGACATGGACCGTTGGCTCGGCGACGGGGGCATGGAGCTCATCGGCACGGTCGGGGCCTCCTTCGACGACTACGGCGTGGACGGCGAGGATCTCGGCTGGGTGACCGGCGTCTTCGTCCCCGACCGGAGGGCCTGCAATCCCCACGGCGTGGTCCAGGCGGGAGTGCACGGGCTGCTGCTCGACGCGGCCATGAACTTCGCCATCAACTCGGCGCTGGCCGATCGGGACCGCACCCGGGCCACTCTCGAGATGAAGGTCGAGACCATGCGCCCTGCGCTGGCCGGTGAGCGCTACGGCCTGCGCGGTGAGGTGGTGCGGATGGCCCGCCAGGTGGCCTACGCCGAGGCGGCGGTGACCGACCACACGGACCGGCTGGTCAGCCGCTCGACCGGCACCTTCCTCCTCCACCGGCACGACTCGGAGCCGCCGCCCGGCTGACCCCGGGAGGGGCTCCCGCCGGCCGACGGTGACCCCGATCGCGGTCCGGCTGTCGCCCGGCCCGCCGGTACTGGTGACCCGCATGGGTCCGGCACGAACCGGGCAGGCATGGTCGTTCCCCCCACGAGGACAAGCAGAGAGACCAGCAGAGAGATCGGCAGAGCGACCGGCAGAGGGACGAGCTGTGGGATCTGTGGTGCGCCGGCGGCGCCGGGGTTCGCCCTCTGCTTCTGCTGCGGCATCCTGGTGCGCCAGCTGCGGATGCCCCTCGTGCCGATCGTTCCGATCGCCGACTACCGGTTCGGCGATCCCCTCCACCGGCGGCTCCGCTCCTACAAGGACGCACCCGTGGCCGAAACCCGGGAGTCCTGCGTCCGCTGGCTGGGGGCCATGGCCGAGGCCTGGCTGGTCGCCGTCGGGACGGCCGGTCGCGCTCGAGCTCTCGGCGACTGGAACCTGGTGGCGACCGTGCCGTCGTCGGCCCGTCCGTCGGGGGTCCCGGTCGACGCCGTGGTGCGGTGTCTCCCGAGCCTCGCCTGCCGGCACCGGACGCTGCTGGTTCGGGGCCCCGAACCGACCGGCCACCTGCGGGCGGCGCGGGGCGGGTTCGCCCTCGGGCCCGGGCTCGACCGCGACCGGTTGCGCGGCGAGGCCGTGCTGGTGGTCGAGGACAGCGTCGTCACCGGCGCGAGGGCCCAGAGCGCGGCGGCAGCCCTCCGTCTGGCCGGCGCCCGGGTGACCGGCGTGCTCGCCCTCGGGCGCCTGGTGTCGGACGGCCACCCGGGGACGGGCCGCACCGGCGCGCGCCTCACCCATCCGAGGTAGACAGGCGGCCATGCTCCTCCGCATCTTCACCGAGCCCCAGCAGGGGGCGACCTACGACGACCTGGTGGCGGTGGCCCGGACCGCCGAGTCCCTCGGGTTCGACGGCTTCTTCCGCAGCGACCACTTCCTGACCATGGGCGGCGACGGTCTCCCCGGCCCGACCGATTCGTGGGTGACCCTGGCCGGCATCGCCCGGGAGACGAGCCGCATCCGGCTCGGGACCCTGCTCACCGCGGCGACCTTCCGTCATCCCGGCCCGTTGGCGGTGGCCGTCGCCGAGGTCGACGCCATGAGCGGCGGCCGGGTCGAGCTCGGGCTCGGAGCCGGCTGGTACGACGACGAGCACCGGGCGTACGGGATCCCCTTCCCGTCGCTGCGGGAGCGGTTCGAACGGCTCGAGGAGCAGCTGGCGGTGATCACCGGGCTGTGGGCAACTCCCGTCGGCGCCACCTTCTCCTACGCCGGCGACCACTACCGGCTCGCCGACAGCCCGGCGCTCCCCAAGCCCGTCCAGGCCCCCGGGCCGCCGGTCATCGTCGGCGGCGGCGGGCCGAGCCGTACGCCGCGTCTGGCCGCCGCCTTCGCCAGCGAGTTCAACATGCCGTTCTGCCCGGCCGCCGACACCGGCCGCCAGTTCGATCGGGTGCGGGCCGCCTGCGAGGCGGCCGGCCGGGACCCGGGCTCGCTCGAGTACTCGGCCGCCCAGGTGGTCTGCTGCGGTCGCGACGACCCCGAGATCGCGGCCCGGGCGGCCGCCATCGGGCGGGAGGTGGCCGAGCTACGCCAGAACGGCCTGTGCGGCACGCCAGCCGAGGTGGTCGCCAAGCTGGCGTCGTTCGCCGCGGTCGGCGCCCGACGCGTCTATCTCCAGGTGCTCGACCTCCACGATCCCGAGCACCTCGCCCTCCTCGCCGAAGAGGTCCTGCCCCAGGCCGCCTCGCTCTGAACAACCCCGGCCGGCGCCTGGGACAGACCCGGCACCCGGGGAGGACCCGCCACCCCGGACGGGCCCGGCACCCCGGACGCGCTCAGAGCCCGGGGCTCGACTGCATGATGCCCCCGTCGGCGAAGATGGTGGTGGCGGTGAGGTAGCTGGCCCCGTCCCCCGCCAGGAACGCCACCACGTTGGCGATCTCCTCCGGCTCGGCGAGCCGGCCGAGCGGTATGGCCGCATCGAGGGTGGCGAGAGCCTTCGGGTCGGCGACGGTCGCCTTGTTGATGGGCGTGTCGACGGCGCCGGGCCCCACACCGACCACCAGGATGTTGTGCGGGGCGAGCTCGACCCCGGCCGTGCGGGTGAGCATGCGCATCCCACCCTTCGACAGGCAGTAGGGCGTGTTCCCGGGCATCGGCCAGTCCTCGTGCACCGAGGTCATGTTGATGATGCGACCTCCGCCCCCTTGGGCGATCATCTGGTTGGCGGCGAGCTGGGTCCCGAAGAAGGCGCTCTTGAGGTTGATGTCCATCACGCTGGCGTACTGCTGTTCGGTCGTGTCGAGGATCGAGGAGCGGGTCTCGATCCCGGCATTGTTGACCATGATGTCCAGACGACCGAAGTTGGAGACGGCGGCATCGACGAGCTTGCGCAGGTCCTCGACCTTGCTGACGTCGGCCCTGACCCCGGCGACCTTGTCGCCGAGGCCCCGTACCTGGGCCTCGAGCTCGGTCTCGGCCTGCTCGTTCGAGATGTAGTCGATCACGATGTCGGCGCCCTGCCCGGCGAGCGCCAGCACCACGGCCTTCCCGATCCCGGTGTTGCCGCCGGTCACGATGGCCACCTTCCCGTGCAGGCTCATGACGCTCCAGTCGTGGGGCGGAAGGTCCCGTCTCGGCGGCGCCGGCTGCCGCCCTCGAGCCGGCCGCGCCCGGGGAGCCTACCAATGGGGCGGGAGGGCACACCGGGCCGAGCTGGTCCCGGCCGACCGGGCGGACCGGCTCGGTAGCATCATGCGCCCATGGCGCGACCCTCGATGACCGATGCCACCGTCGCGCTCGCCGGCCGGGATCCGGCCCTCGACGCGCTCATCGACCGTCACGGCGTCCCGCCCCGGCGCCCGGCCGTCCGGGCCTCGGACCGTTTCGCCGCACTGGCCGAGGCGATCGTCTACCAACAGCTGGCCGGCAAGGCCGCCGCATCGATCCACGGCCGACTGGTGACGGCGGTCGGCGGAGCCGTGACACCCGAATCGGTCCTTGCCGCCGACCCGGCGACGCTGGCGGCGTGCGGGCTCAGTGCCGCCAAGGCCGGCTCCATTCGCGACCTGGCCGAGCGGGTCGCCGCCGGTGACATCACCTTCGAGCGCATCGGCCGGCTGTCCGACGACCAGGTCGTCGCGCACCTCACCCGGGTGCGGGGCATCGGGCCCTGGACGGCCCACATGTTCCTCCTCATCACCCTCGGGCGCCCCGACGTGTGGCCGACCGGCGACTTCGGGGTGCGAGCCGGGTTCGCCCGGGCCTGGGGCCTCCCGGCCGTCCCCACCCCGAAGGAGCTCGAGGTCCTCGGCGAGCCCTTCCGCCCCTACCGGAGCCTGGTTGCGTGGTACTGCTGGCGCGAGCTGGACCTGCGCTCGGCGGTGACCTGACCGCCGACGCGCTCTGAACCCGCAGGATCAGCCGACGGGCAGCCCGCCGGCGATCATCGTCGAGACCGCTTGGACCATCGGGTCGTCGAGCACCCCCGGTGCCCGCACCTCGCCGGCCACCAGCCTCGGCCAGGCGACCCGGACCTCGCCGATCTGCATCGCGGAGGGAAAGCCCCATTCGGCCCGGGTGAGGCAGAGCATGCCGTGGACGGGGACCTCGGAGCCGGGCCGGCCGGCCTCGACCGCCGCCCGCACGACCTCGGTCTGCCGGCGGACAGCCTCGACCGAGCCGGTGCAGTTGCGCCGCCCGACGTGGAGCTCGCGGGGCCCGAGGTTGCCGATGGTCCCCGGCGCCATGGTGTGGACGAGGCCCTTGTAGGTCTTGACGTCGATGACGAAGACGCCGGCCGACGAGACGGCGATGACCTTGATGGTCTCCCGGGAGCCGGGGACCCGGCGGTCGTTGAGCACGATCACCCCGTCGCCCTCGACGAGGCGGAGCCGGGCCCGCGCCCGGCGGTCTCCCTCGGCCCGCTGGACCCACCGTCGGGTCGACACCGTCTCGGCCATGCCGTCGATGGTAGGGGAGGACCCTCCTGAAGTGGTGTTTCCCGCCGGAAGCCCGGTGAGGCGCCCGTTCGTTGCAATTTCGAGGCACCTGTTCCCTTGCGACCCGGAGGGCGCGATGATGGCGGCACGCTTCGGGAATCTCCGGAAGGGGGAGGTCATGCTCGTAGCCGACGTGCTGCAGGAGAAAGGGACCCTTGTCGTCACCACCGACAAGACGGCGACCGTCGGTCAGGTCGTCGCCGATCTGACCCGGCACCGGGTCGGTGCGCTCGTGGTGTCGCCGGACGGTGCCCGCATCGAGGGCATCGTCTCCGAACGCGACATCGTCCAACGACTGAGCGTCCTGCACACCGACCTGCTGGAGGAGCCGGTCTCCTCCATCATGTCCACCTCGGTCCGGGTCTGCCGGCCTTCGGACGACGTGGAGTCGATCCGCAACATGATGACCGACCATCGGATCCGCCACGTGCCCGTGGTGGACGACGGCCGGCTCTGCGGCATCATCAGCATCGGGGACGTGGTGAAGAGCCGGATCCACGATCTCGAGAAGGACCGCAACGAGCTCATGGAGTACATCACGGCCCGCTGAGAGCCCGCCCCGGCCTGTCCCGGGCCCGCCCCTACGCTGGGGTGGTGGGCGCCACCGGGATCGTGATCGTCGACCACGGGTCGACGCGTGCCGAGGCCAACCGTCGCCACGAGTCCTTCGTCGACGAGTGGCGCCACCGGGGCGGGTACGACATCGTCGAGGCGGCCCACATGGAGCTCGCCGGGCCCTCGGTGGCCGACGCCTTCGACGCCTGCGTCGCCGCCGGTGCCACCACGGTCGTCGTCGTGCCCTACTTCTTGTGGCCGGGGAGCCACTGGGACCGCGACATCCCGGTCCTGGCAGCCGAGGCGGCCGCCCGCCATCGGGACGTCGGGTACCTGGTGGCTGCCCCCCTCGGTCCCCATCCGCTGCTCGGCACCATCGTGGAGCAGCGGATCGCGCACTGCCTGGCCCACGTCGCCGGCGAGGCACCCGAGTGCGAGGTGTGCGCGGGGACCGGGCGCTGCCGCCTTCGTTGACCGTTCTTCCGTAGACCCTGCCGCCCGTAGACCCTGCTCGTCCGTAGACCCTTCCGCTACGGGCCCGGGGTCACCGGGCGGAGCGCCGTCAGGAGCTGCAGCGGTCGCCCAGCCAGGGCTGCTCGCCGTCCAGCGAGAAGAGGACGACCGCCAAGGTGTCCTGGTCGGCCCGGGAGGCCTGGTTCGGTGGCACGCCGATCAGATCGGGTCGTCCGGCGGCCTGGGCGGCGAGATTCCAGGTGGACTGGCTGAATTGGAAGGCGCCCATGTAGAGCCCGTCCGGGGAGACCGCGCCGTAATTCCCGCCCGACTCGGCCTGCACCACGCACTGGAGGAACGGGTTGAGGGCCGGGTCGGTGGAGCCGGCCGACGGGGCGGGCGCCCCGGCACCGGTCGCCGGAGCCGAAGGACCGGCCGGCCGCGGTGGTGCCGCTCTCCCGGTGGTGTGGTCGGCGGCCGCCACCGCCGCCGCCGCGGTCGCCGCCTGTGACGCCTGCTGGGCGGCCACCGCCGCGGCGAGCTGCCCGGTCACCTCGGACTGCAAGGAGGAGAGGTGGCTGGCGGTGCTGTCGGCCTGGCCCAGCACGGCGGCCTGACGCGACTGGTCCGACTGGTCCTCGGCCTGCTGCTGGCGCAGGGCCGCCTGGTGCGCCTGGAGGCTGCTCTCGGCCGTGTGCAGCTGGTCGACGGCGGTGGTGATGTTGCCCACGGCGATGGAGGCGTACTCGCTCGCCGCCTGCACCTTCTCCTGGTTCCCGCCGAACAGGCTGTTGGCGGGAGATCCGCTGCCGCTGCCGTAATTCATGTACGACCTGATCGCCTGCTGCCGTACGGCATCGGACCTGGCGGCGATCTGTTGCTGGTCGTCGGCGATCTGCTGGGCGGTGGCGGCGACGGCCTGGGCGTCCGATGCGACCCGGGCAGACACCACCGAGTACTGCTGTTGGTAGGCGCCCACCTCCAGCTGCTGCTGGACCAGCTGCTGGGACAGGGTGGCCGCCTGGGCCCGCAGGTCAGATATCTGGTCGGCCGCCGCTGGCCGACCGGGTCCGGTGACCAGAGCGGCGGCCAGGGCGACGAGACCCGAGACGAGCACCGCCGACACGATCCGACGGAAGCTGACTCGTGCGATTGGTCCCGCCGGCGGCAAGCACCGGGCACTCAGCACAATGGTCGAACAACCTAGTCGTGGGAGGGGTCGGGCGACAACGGGCCTGGTCGCGGCCTTCACTCGTCCCGGGATGTCTGCCCGGGCGACCGCTGTTTACTCGATCGCACCCTCTCCCTTGGTGTCGGCGCCGATCTCGTTCATCTCGTGGAAGTGCTCGGCGACCCTTCTCCGCTCCTCATCGGACTCATCGACGCCGTGCTCTGCGGCCTTGCTCTCCTCGTCGGTGGCCGGGCGGTCGGCAGTGTGGGCGCGCTCGGCCTCGGCCCGCTCGGCTGCGGTCGTCTCCTCGTCGGGCTCGGTATGTCGTTCCACGGATCCCTCCGCTCTCTCGGGGGGCGCTCGAGGCGCGCCAACCAGGGCTGTTACCGGTCGGTACCCGCGTGGGCCGGAGCCCAAACGCCCGCTCGTGGCGCCCGCTCCCCCGCCGACCCGATGGCCGGCGCAGGTCGGCTGTGCTAGAAGTGGCTGCCGGCCGGTCGGTCGGTGCAGCCCGGTGGTCGGTGCAGAACGGTTGCGGCCGTGCAGTCGGGGCTCGCGGAGCACAAGGGGGACACTGATGCGCGTCGACCGAAGGATCGGACTCGTCGTGGCCGGCGCGGTCATGGTGGCCACCGCCCTGGCGGCACTGCCCACGCCGGCGGGGGCGGCCAAGCCGCTGTCGGCGCCGGTGTTCACCAGCAAGAGCGCCACCAAGGCGACAGCCCGGTCCCCGTTCAGCTTCACGGTCAAGGCCAAGGCCAATCCGGTCGCCTCCATCAGCGCGACCAGTCCGCTCCCGACCGGCTTCTCGTTCGTGGACAACGGGAACGGGACCGGCACGTTGAGCGGGACCTTCCCCTTCGGCGGGACGGATTCGTTCTCCTTCTCCGCCCAGAACACCCAGGGCTCGGCCACCCAGACCCTGTCGGTGACGGTGAAGGGGCTGCCCGGCGTCCGCCACGTGTTCGTCATCATGCTCGAGAACGAAGGCTACGACCAGACCTTCGGCTCGCCGGCGAACGACCCGTACCTGGCCACGACGCTCCCGTCGCAGGGCGCGCTCCTGACCAACTACTACGGCATCGGCCACTTCTCCAACGACAACTACGTGGGATTCGTCTCGGGCCAGCCGCCGAACTCGGACAACCAGACCGACTGCGTCGGGGGCTTCGTCGACTTCCCGCCCGGCGACGGCCAGGTGAACGGCATCCAACAGGGGGCCGGGTGTGTGTACCCGGCCGGCGTGTCCACCCTCCCGGACCAGCTCACCTCGGCCGGCTTCAGCTGGAAGGGCTACGAGGAGGACATGGGGAACGATCCGAGCCGCGAGTCGGCGACGTGCGGCCATCCCCCCGTCGGCGGTTCGGACAACACCTTGGTGGCCGAGTCGGGTGACGGCTATGCCGCCCGTCACGACCCGTTCGTCTACTTCCACTCGATCATCGACAACACGGCCGAGTGCAACTCCCAGGTCGTGCCCCTCGGCACGACCAGCGGCACGCTGCCGCCGGGTACCCCGGCGGGTGTGACCGGGCTCGCCACCGACCTCCAATCCGTCGCCACCACGCCGAACTTCAGCTTCATCACCCCCAACCTGTGCGACGACGGGCACGACTACCCGTGCCGGAACCAGCCGAGCGGGGCTTCGGCCCTCGCCGACATCGACTCGTTCCTCAGCACCTGGGTCCCCATGATCGAGAACTCTCCGGCGTTCAAGCAGGACGGGCTGTTGGAGATCACCTTCGACGAGGCCGACGTGAACCCGATAGACGCCAAAGCATGCTGCAACGAGACACCCGGGCCGGCGGCCAACTCCGGAGGGAACGGGCTCCAGGGCCCGGGCGGGGGCCGGACCGGGACGGTGCTGATCTCGCCCTACGTCACGCCGGGAACCGTGGTGACCAAAAAGTACAACCACTATTCGTCGCTGGCCTCCATCGAGGACCTCTTCGCGCTGCCCCACCTGGGGGAGGCCACCACGGTGAGCTCGACCTTCGACAAGGGCATCTACCACCCGTAGGGAGCGCCGGCGGTACGGCAAGCGCCCGCCGGACAAGGGGCCCCCGGACCCGGAGCGCGGCCGGCGCCGCACCCCGCCCCGGATCGGAGGCGGGGTGCGACTCGGCCTGATGCCTGCCGGACCGGGCTGGGACCCGGTCCCGCCGGCCCTACCCGGCTGGCGGTGAGGCGACCGGGGCGCTGGCGTTGACCAGGGTCCCCCAGCCGGTGCTGCCGGGCGAGCTGCCGACCGGCGCGCTGACGTTCACCAGCGTCGAGGGGCCGCCGGCGGCGGGGCCGGAACCACCGGTCGAGCTGCCGACCGGGGCGCTGGCGTTGACCAGGGTCCCCCAGCCGGTGCTGCCCGTCGAGCTGCCGATCGGCGCGCTGACGTTGACCAGGGTCCGAGGACCGCCCGGGGCGGAGCCGGAGCCACCGGTCGTGCTGCCGACCGGGGCGCTGACGTTCACCAGCGTTCCCGAGCCCGTCTCTCCGGTCGAGCTGCCGACCGGGGCGCTGACGTTCACCAGCGTCGAGCTCTCAGCAGGAACCGGCGGGACGGACGGTGGCTGCAGGCCACCCGCGGAGCCGCTGGAGGGTGGCACCAGGCCACCCGCGGACCCGCTCGACGGCTGCGGAGCGGCGGACGACCCGCTGCCCGCGGCACCACTTGCCGTCCCCGCGACAGGGGCAGCAAGCGCCGGTCCGGCGACCGAACCGGCAGCCGGGAGGTTGCCCTGGCACGAGCTGGCCAGGGCCTCGGTCGGGGCCGAGCCGATTCCGGCAGCGGCCAGGCCCAGCAGGGCGATGAGGAAGGCGACGACCGCCGTGGCGGCGCGCTTGGTCAAGGTACTCATGAGAAGTTCTCCTTCGTCGGGTTGGATAGTCGGTTCTCCGTGGTCGACCGGACGACGGGGACCACGGGTGCGTTCGGAGCAGCAGGAACCGTTAACCCGGTGGGGAGTACCTCAGATCGAGGAGGAGACGGCGTGCTCGCGCCGCCGCCAGGGCGGCACCGCCGACCGCCAGTACGGGAAGCAGCAGGCCCGGGGGCGGCAGCGAACCGAAGGGGGTGCCACCCGAGCCGGACGGGCTGGAGCCGACGGCGTCGTTGGCGACCAGGGGGCCACCGCGTGGGCCGGCCGGGGCCGGGGCCGGCCGGGGCACGGGCGGTGCTCCCCGGTCACGGATCCCGGCCGGCGGGGTTCCCGTCCCACCGGTGGGGCGGCCGGCCCGATGGGCCGGCACGGCGGAATGGGAGGAGGCTGTCGGCGACGCCTTTCCGGCGGCGGCGGCTGCGGCGGCTGCGGCGCCCGAGGCGGGAGGGGTGGACCCCGGGGTACCGCCGACGGCTGGATCGGCCGCGGCGAGGAGGGGCGAGGTCAGGGCGTCCGTCCCTCCGGGGCCGCCGAGCCCCACGGGGGGCAGTGCGTCCGGCGGGAGCGCCGACCTGACGCCGCCCGGCAGGTCGACGCCGGTCGGTGAGGTCCCCGGTGTCGGGACCAGGACGAGGGGCGCGCCGGGACCACCGGGGCGACCGGTGTCGGAGGACACGGGCGGTTGGACCGGGACCGGGACGCTCGGCACCGCCACCGGGGCGTTCACCCCCGGGACACCGGGGGCGGGGACCGTGACCGGGCCGGCTGCCACCACCGCGGCGCCCGCCGGCCGGGCCAGTGCCGTCGAGAGGAACAGGGCCACCACCAGGCCGGCTCCGGCTCCGATCAGGATCAGCAGAGCCCGACCAGCTCGGCTCCGCCCGTGGTCCGCCGATGCAGCCGGCCCGATCTCGCGATCGCCGGTGTGCGGATCGCCGATCGGCGACATGTCCGGGGTGCCCCTGCCCACGATCACTGTTATATCACCGACAGCGCGCGTTCAAACACTCTCCGTCCTGTGAAGATGGACTGTGGCGGCGTTTCGGGGAGTGGCCTGGGGAGCTTCGTGGGTGCTCGAAGCCTCGGATCCCTTTCCGGAGAAAGGCTCAGCCCGAAAAGTGGGTGACGGGGCGCGGCTGGCGCTCGCCGTCGAGGAAGACGTCCACCTTCTCGTCGTAGAACGCCACCAGCCCGGCGATGGGGAGGAGCTGGCGGGTCGGGAAGTCGTAGGTCCAGGCCAGGTCCCGGTGGACGGCGCCGCCGACGTCGACCGACCAGTAGCCGGTCGTCGTCCCTTTGTAGGGGCAGCTGGTGACCGTCGGGCTCGGGCGGAGATGCTCGAAGCGGACCTCGGTACGGTTCAGGTAGTGGCGGGTGGGGAGCCCGGTCTCGAACACCAGCACGGGCGAGGAGGTTTCGGCCAGGACGAGCCCCTCGAGCTCGATCCGCACCTGGCGGGTCGAGCGCAGGGCGTCGACCCGGGTGTAGGGGCTCCGGGGGTGGACGAAGACCTGCTCGTCCTCTTCGAACCAGGCGTCGAAGGCGTCCCATTCGAATCGGAACGTGTCGGCGAGGCCCTCGACGGGCGAGTCCACCACCAGCCGGGCGACGCCGGGCGGGTCCGGATTGCCCGCCGAGGCGAACCCGTAGCGCTGGACGGTGCCCAGTGGGCCGGCCGCGGTGCGGCCGTCGGGAACCAGCAGGTCTTCGCGGACGTCGCGGCGCGGCACGTAGTACTGCGGGAAGTGGGCCCATTCCCAGACGTAGAGGGCGGCTCTGGTGTCGACGACCAGGTCGTCGCCGTGGACGGCTCGGATCCGGCGCGGCACCGGCTCCACGTGGTTCACCCCGACGATGGGCTTGGGGTAGCCGGTCACGGCGTGACGACGGGCTGCGGGGACGCGGTCCCCCCGACGATGGGATTCGGGTTGCCGGTCATGGCATCAGGCCGCCGGACCTGCCCCACCGAGGCGCGCCAGCGAACGGACGATCCAGAGGGCCGCCACGGCCGCGACGGCCAGCCCCGAGACCATGAGCAGGGCGGAGACGAGCAGGGCCGGGGTGGTGGGCAATCCGGGCGTTCCGGCGGGCCCCCCGGCGAAGAAGCCGGGTGCCACCCTGGCCACCGACACCCACCAGGCGAGTGTGCCCCCGGTCACGACCGCCATCACGCCGGTCATCGACAGCGCCAGCACCCCTTCGATCCGGACCAGGCGTGTTCCGAGGTCGAGTCGCCGCACCACGGCGACGGCCCCCGTCGAGCACAGCCCGATGGCAGCACAGATCGTGAACACCCAGACCGCCAGGCCCAGTCGCAACGCCACCGAGCGGCCGTCGTCACCGGTCGCCCGAAGGTGGTGCGCCCAGATCACCACGGCCGTCCCGGCGAGCGAGGCCACGACGATGGCGGTCGCCGCGGCGAGCACGGGCCGCCGGACCTGGGGCCAGTTCCCGCGCCGGAGGAGCCGTGCGAACGCCGGCAGGCAGAGCAGCGCACCGACCAGGACGATCAGCGTGCCGACCGCAGCGGCCCATTGCACCGAGTCGTAGGCCACCGAGGGGAACCCCCGGGCGCCGGCGGGCGTCGCGGCGTCCCAGTGCTCGGCGGACTTGGCGAACCCGGTGCCGGCCACGACGAACACGGCCCAGGCGCACAGGACGAGGAGGGACCCGGACCGGACCCGGTCTGCCGGCCCTCCTGCCCGGGCCGGCAAGTCTCGGAGGCGCTCGCCGATCCCCGACCGCGCCAGCGACAGGCGACACCCGAGGGGGAGCGGACGATCGCCGTAGGTGTCATCCAACAGAGCTGCCAGCTCCTCCCCGTACCGGTCCCGCCACGCCTTCGGGTACCAGCGAAGCATCGGTCGGGGCCGGGTCATCGGCTCCACCTCGGCGCCAGGCCCACCGGCCCTCCTGCCAGGGCGGTCCGGGCCCTTCGGGTGCGGCGCAACCGGGCCGCACCCTCTTCGGCGATGGCCGCCATGTCCCGGACCGTCTCGGCCAGGGCGGCCTGCCCCTTCGCGGTGAGGCGGTAGGGGCGGCGGCGGCTGTCGCTCGGGGCGGGCTCGATGAGCCCCCGTTCCTCGAGCCGGGTGATGGCCCCGTACAGCGTTCCGGGGCCGAGGGTCACCCCGGCGAAGGATTCGATGTCCTTGGTCAGGGCGTAGCCGTGCTTCGGCCCCGATGCCAGACCGGTCAGGATGAGCACGGCGGGCTCGTTGGCGCGATCGAGCCGGCTGGTGGCGGAGGTTCTGCGGGGCATCGCCGACACACTACTACGTAGAACGTAATAGTCCAGCCGGTGGCCGGCTCCACGACCGGCGTTCCTCGAAGCCCACCTCTGTCGTTCCCCCCGCCATGGTGCCGGCCGCCGTCACCAGGAGCTTCAGTGTCGGTCACCCCTCGTCCGGCGGCTCAGCCGTCCATGGGGCCACCGCCGAGGAGGCGGGCCGCGCCGTCGGCGAGCTCGCGCACCACCTCGGCGGCGGGCACGACCCCGGTCACCGTGGCGACCGACTGGCCGGCGTAGAGCGCCATGGCGCCGATGGTGCCGCGGGTGCCCCGGTCGGGTGGCCGTGCCGCGAACCGGGGTACCGCGACGGCCTCGCCGTCCCGACCCTCGAACGTACCGGCGACCCCGTCGAGCCCCCGGGCGGACTCGACTGCCGAGGCGAGGACGCGGTGGGGTGCTCCGGGCCACCACACCGAAAAGCACTCCGTGACGACGGTGTCCGCGCCGCCCGCAGCCACCAGGGCGTCCTGGTACTCGGGATGGGCGTCGGACTCGTCGGTGGCGACGAACCGGGTACCGACCCTTGCCGCCGCCGCACCGGCGGCCAGGACGGCGGCGACGCCGCGTGCGGAACCGATGCCGCCGGCGGCCACCACCGGGACCTCGACGGTGCCGAGGACGGCGTCGAGGAGCGGCAGGAGCCCCACGGTCCCGCGCACGTGACCACCGGCCTCGGTTCCCTGTGCGACGACCAGGTCACAGCCGGCGTCGGCCGCCGCCGCCGCCTCGTCCCGCGACCCCACCTGCCACGCCGCCAGGGCGTGCGCCTCGTGCGCCACCTCGACGAGGGCGGGGTCGGGTCTGCCCCAGAACCATTCGACGAGCCGGACACGAGGAGCGATCTCCTCGAGGAGGGCGGGATCGAGGAAGGGCACGAGGAAGTTGACGCCGAAGGGCTTTCCCGGCGCGAGCCGGCGCACCGTCTCCACCTCGGCAGCGAGGCCGTCGCTCACCGCCGCCAGCATCCCGAGCCCTCCGGCATGGGAGACGGCGGCCGCCAGCCGGGCACCCGACACCGTGCCCATCGCCGCTTGCTGGATGGGCAGCCCGCATCCGACCAGTTCGGTGAACCGAGTCGCCAGGGCCGCCGGGCGCCCGGGGTCGGTCGTCATCGATCCTCGGAGGGGAGCGTCGCCCCCTGCCGGGCGAGCTGACGGTCGGGGATGAACCAGATGACGGCGACCCCGGCATAGCAGGCATAGGAGATGTACGGGTCCACGAACGCCAGCCCGACCCCGCCGCGTAGATGACGAGGGACACGTTTCCCTTGCGGTAGCGGCCGACGCCGCGGCCGACCGGCGAATCGCGCCCGTTGGCCCGGATGATGGTCCCCACCAGGATGGTGAAGGCGATCGCCGATCCGAGGGCCACGACCCCGTAGGTGACCGCCGGCCCGGTGTCGCGGTAGTCGGTCCCCATCCACTCGGTGACCGCCGGGATGAGCGAGAGCCAGAACAGCAGGTGGAGGTTGGCCCACATGACGGCTCCGCTGATGTGGCGGGTGGCCCGCAGCAGATGGTGATGGTTGTTCCAGTAGATGCCGACAAAGGTGAAGCTCAAGATGTAGACGAGGAGCTCGGGGAGCCGGTGGCGGAGGGCGCCGAAGGAACCCGACAGTGGCGTCTTGAGGCTGAGGGCGGTGATGGTGATGATCACGGCCAGCACGCCGTCGCTGAACGCCTCCAGCCGGCTCGTGTCGATGGGGGTGAACCCGCCGCCGAGCGGCTGGTCGGGATCGGTGCCTGATGGAGGATCGCCGGCCATCGGGTCCGTCCCGGGCCGCCTGCTCGCGAATCTGCGCCCGGTCACGGCGACATTCTTGTCGGCGCACTCCGTCCGCGGGAGCGTGATCACGGCCCCGCTATCGTGCACCGGGTGGAGCTGGCTGGGGACGGCCAGGGGCGGCCGGGACGGATGAGCAGCGGGCCGGGCTGTGGCTGACCACAAGCCGCCGCGGACCGTGGCCGGGGAGCGCGAGACCCTGCTCGCCCTGCTCGGGTACCAACGCCAGTCGGTCGTCCGGAAGGTGACCGGCGTCTCGGAGGCCGAGGGTCGACGGAGCCCGGTGCCCACGGGCACCTCCCTCGTGTGGCTCGTCCGCCACCTGGCCCAGGCCGAGTCCACCTGGGTCGAACGCCGCTTCGCCGGCCGTCCGGCTCCGTCCGGGCCCGAGCCGGGGTGCTCCTCGGACACCATCGAGGCGGCTGTGGCCGCGTACCGCGACACCTGGGCGCGGGTCGACTCGATCGTCTCGGTTCCCGAGAGCCTGGACGAGCTGAGTGCGGACACGGGCACGGAGTCGCCGGTGTCCCTCCGGTGGGTGCTCGGCCATCTGCTGGAGGAGACCGCCCGCCACGCCGGGCACGCCGACATCCTGCGCGAGCTCATCGACGGCGAGACCGGGCGCTGATGGCGACCCGGGGGTACCCCTGCTCCGACCAGGGACGTTCCGCCGGGCCGGGCCGGCCGGACCGGGAGGGGCGGTCGCCCCTCCGGCGGCTAGCCTTCGGGTGACCGGATATCGATGGTCTACCTACTCGCTACCGCCTGCGCGCTGGCCAATGCGCTGAGCAGCATCCTCCAGCGCATGGGCCTGGAGGACGCCCCCGAGGAGGCGAGCCTCCGCCTGAGCCTGCTCACCCACGCGCTGAAGCGGGGGGTCTGGCTGCTCGGGCTGGGCCTCATCATCGCGTCGTTCGTGCTGCAGGCGGTGGCGCTGCACCTCGGGAGCCTGAGCCAGGTCCAGCCGATGCTGACCCTCGAGCTGTTGTTCCTCATCCTCCTGCTGGCCATGTGGTTCCGGTTCCACATCGGCCTCCAGGAATGGATCGCGTGCCTCGCCGCCGCCGGCGGCCTCGCCGGCTTTCTGGTGTTCGCTCAACCGGGCAGCGACAGTTCCGTCCCCGACACCCGGGAATGGATCGTGGTCAGCGCGATCTGCGGAGGGGTGGTCGTCGTCATGGTCGTGCTGGCCCAGCGGGGCCCGAGATGGTGGCGTGCCGCCATGTTCGGAGCGGCCGGCGCGGTCGGGTTCGCGTTCACGGCGTCCCTCATGAAGACGCTGAGCGGCTACCTGGCCTCCGGATGGACGGAGATGTTCGGTCACTGGCAGACCTACGGTGTGGTGGTCTGCGGGGTCGGGTCGCTGTTCCTGGCCCAGAACGCCTACCACGCCGGCCCGATCGCCGCCTCCCAGACCGCCCTGGTCCTCGTCGACCCCCTGGCCAGCCTCGCCATCGGCATCGCCCTCTTCGGGGACAATCTCCGGACTTCGGGCGCCTACGGCCCCCTCGAGGCCGTGTCCCTGGTGGTCATGTTCGTCGGGGCCGCCTCCATCGCCCACTCGCCGCTCATCTCGGGGATGCGGGGCGACGAGCAGAGGTTCGCCGAGATGCTCTCGCTTCGCTCGCGCTCGAGCCGGCTGGCCGGCGCCGTCTACGACCAATTGTCCGACGACGACATCGAGCAGCTGCCGCCCGACGTCATCGAGCAGCTGCCTCCCCGATGACCGTCGCCCGACCTCGCCGGCGGTGCCCCGCACCCCGGCGACCGGTCCGCGCCGCGCCCTGAGAGGTGCCGCCGGGTCCGAGCCAGGCCCGGGCAGGCCCGAGCTCAGGACTGCGGGCAGGCCGGAGGGCATAGTGGTCCGATGAGCGGCCCGTCCGGCGAGGGAACGACGACGACCGCTGCGCCCGACCACCCGCAGGCCGCCGAGACCGGCCCGGCCGCTCCGCCCCGGGCCCGGCGGGTCACCGGGATGCTTCGCCGCCGCTGGCCGCTGCTCCGCTTCGTGCTCGGGATCGTGATCCTGGCGGTGGCGGTCTGGGTCCTGGCCTCGCACACCGATGAGCTGTCGGGTCTCTCCGAGGTGTTCCAAGACCTGAACTGGTGGTGGATCCCGGCCGCCGTGGTCGCCGAGACGGCGTCCTTCGTGTGCTTTGCCGGCATGCAGTACGAGCTGTTGCGGTGCGGCCGCCTCAAGGCACCCAGGGTGCCCCTGTTCAAGATGACCCTGGCCGCCCAAGCGCTCGCCAACTCGCTGCCCGGCGGAACCGCAGTGTCCGCCGTGTACGCCTTCCGGTGGTTCCGCCGGTTCGGCGCGGACGGCCCGTTGGCGGCATGGACGATGGTCGGGACCCTGGTGGCCGCGTTCCTCTCTCTGGCACTGGTGGCGACGACGGGTTTGGCCTTCGCCACCGGGGAGGGGGCTTCCCTCGACCTGATCCCCGTCATCATCGGTGCGTTCCTCGTCACGATCGTGATCGGTGCGCTGTTCGTCTACGAGCGTCCCCTCTTCGTCGCCGTCACCGGGGTGGTCCGGGCGTCGCACGCGATCTTCGGGCGGCCCCGGGGCATCACCGAGGCGCACATCCAGCGGATCATCGGCTCGGCAACCTCGGTGCGCATCGGCGTGCGTCAGGGCATCACCGTCGTCGCCTGGGGCACGGCCAACTGGCTGTTCGATTGCGCCTGCTTCGCCATGATGTTCGTGGCGGTCCATGCTCCGGTTCCCTGGAAGGGATTGCTGCTGGCGTACGGGGCGGGCCAGTTGGCGGCCGCCCTCCCCATCACGCCCGGCGGCTTGGGCGCCGTCGAAGGCAGCATCACCATTGCTCTGGTCGCCTTCGGCGGGGCCCGGACCACCACCGTCGATGCGGTGTTGATGTACCGGTTCATCAGCTTCTGGCTGGTCCTCGTCATCGGCTGGGCCCTGGTCGGCGAACTGGCGCTCGAGGTGCGCGGGGGCCGCTGGCGCCGACAGACGCTCGCCGCCCCGGTCCCCCTCGGCCCCGGATCCGTCTCCGATCCGGTGCCGGCGGTGGTCATCGACCCGGCCCAGCGGACCCCGGAGCCATCGTGAACCCGAGCCGGGCGGCCGGATCCCGTCCCCACCGGCTCCTCGCCGGTCTGGCCGGTCTGGCCCTCGCCGCCGGCCTGGCAGGCGGTTGCACCGCAGCCCGAAGCGTCCTCGGCACCACGGACAGCGCGTGCTACCTGGCGCTGCCGGCCGCAGCCCAGGCGGCCGGGTCGCACCACAAGCTGACCGGTGTCCGTCTCTTCCGGGTCGACAGCCTGCGCCAGCGGTATCCGAAGCTGGACGAGGCGCTCCCGACGACCGCGAACCCGAAGCAGCGGGTCTGCGTGTTCGGGTTCTCGGGTCGGTTCGCCCGTTCCTCGGTCT
Organism: uncultured Acidimicrobiales bacterium; assembly: GCA_963764555.1. GTDB lineage: Bacteria > Actinomycetota > Acidimicrobiia > Acidimicrobiales > RAAP-2 > Bog-756. The sequence goes on along the minus strand of CAVXSW010000005.1, from coordinate 449,884 downwards.
CCCGACCGTACGGCAAGGATGCCGGGCACTTCGCCGTGGTCGTGCTCGACGCGCCGTCGAACCAGTTGGTCGGCACGGTGATCTTCGACCACCAACCGCCTCCCCTCGGCCACACCCATATCGGCTGACCGCCGTTCCAGCCGGAGGGCCCGGGATCGCTCCCGTGAGCCGGCAGGGATCAGGCGAGGGCCGGTGGCGGGTCCCGTTCCGGTGCGGGCGAGGAGCGACTCGTAGCAGCCTCGGAGCAGGCGGCAGCTGTCGTGCTCCTCGGCGATGTACCGGCCGAGCAGCTCGCCGGTCCGGATGTCGATCGAGTGGTCCTTGAACACGTCGTCGAGGTAGGACAGGAGCCGGTCGAGCTGGTGCAGACCGAATCGCTCGAACTTCTCGACGTCGGAGAGGTCGGTGGAGCCGGCGATGGGGATCCGTTCCTGCAAGCCCTGGTCGTCGCGCTCGCGGACCTCGAACCCCAGCTCGTCGAGGCGTTTGGCGAAGCTCGTCCCGTGCTCACCCTCGCGGGCGGCGACCGTGCGGAGCACCCGTTCGACCTCGGGATCGGAGGTGGCGCCGATCCAGACCCGCAGGTACTCGTACGCTCGGCTCTCGTTGAGGGCGATGGCGTTGAGAAGGCCCAGATAGCTCGGCTTGTCGGACGGCTTGCGGACGGTTTCGGACGGCTTGTCGGACATCGTGTTCTCCTCTACCGGGAGCCTATCCCCGTCATGTGCGGGACACCGGGGCGCTCGGACCCGCCGGGATCCGGTTCGGCGAGCGGCGGGTCACATACAGCAGATCGCCGTACTTGGCGGGCGGCAGCTGGGCCAGCTCCGCCAGCGCCGCCTCGCTGCTCGAGGTGAGGAGATCGCTCGGGTGCTTCGGCTCGGCTGCCAGGACGTGTCGGAGGGTCGTTCGGGCATCGTCGGTGAAGGCGGCGTCGCCGGCGACGGCCGCCGTCCAGAGGATGTTCTCGGCCCAGATGAGGTCGAACCCCGGCAGCCCGTAGGTGCGATGGGCGTCGAAGTAGGCCATGGCTCGTTCCGCCAGCTCCACCGCCTCGTTCAGCGGGTATCTCGTCGGATCGATGGTGGAGAGCAGGGTGAGAGCGCCCACCATCGCGCCCTGGGTGTAGGTGTAGATCGTCGGATCCACTCTCGCTCGACCGCCCCGGTCGTCGAGATTGTCGTCGTAGAGGCCGTTCGTCGGGTCCACCAGGTGACCATCGAGCCAGTCGACGATCCTCCGGCTCCAGTCGAGGTAGCTCGCCCTTCCGGTCTGCTCGAAGAGCTCGATGCCCAACAGGGCCGCCGGCGCGTTGGACACCACCGCCCGGGCGTGGTTGTTGGCGCCGGTCGCCTCCCAGTAGATACCGCCGTCCCGGGCCCAGTTGTCGGTGGCCAGATCGAACACGTCCTCGGCTCGTTCGAGCAACGCCGGGTCCTCGTCCCGTGCGTACTGCTGCATGATGGCGAGGCCCATCCACAGGCTGTCGTCCACCCGCGGCAGATCGGATCTGAGGTGGAACGCCGCCGGACCCTGGTCGAATGCGCCGGGCGGGCGGGGCCACGACGGGTCCCAGTAGTTGTCGTCGATCGAGGTGACGGTCTCTTCGAAGTCGGTCCGACACGCCGACCGGTCGGGAAGGAGCGAGGCCACGTAGAACGCGCTGAGCGCCTGGTAGCTCGGCCACACGCTCGCATAGAACCCGAACCGCCGGTTCTTCAGCAGATGGTTGCCCACCCCGAAGGTCGATTCGAGGCCGGCACAGGGCATCGAGCTCGCGTCGGCGTGGGCGAAGGGGTCGGCCTTCGAGACGGCGCCCGCCGCGTCGGAGGCCACGATCTCGGACAGGAGCGCCGACTGATCGTGGCCGACGACTCCCGGTACGGCCTCGACCCCGGCGAGGACCGCCACGCAGATCACCACGAAGGCCGGCCAGCGCCTCCGTCTCCGCTTCGGTGCGCCCTCCGCGGGCGCGGATCCGCCGGCGGGGTCGACAGCGGATCGTGTCCCAGGGCCGGCCCCCGACATGACGCTTCCCTCCGATGATGAGCGCCTTCACCGTATCGGCGGGTCTTGCCGGCAGGGCAGCGGGCTCGCCTGCGAACGACCAGAAGCCGACCGGGCCCGGGAGCAGAACCCGGGCCCCCGGCCTGGGCATCGTCGCGTCTGGCATGCTCCCTTCGACATGAACGAGCTTTCCGGCCACCGCCGGTCCGTTTGAGCCGGTGCGCCGCCGGATCGTTCGGTTCCACCAGGACGACGAGGGCGAGTGGGTCGCCGAGCTGGACTGTCGGCACAACCAGCACGTCCGGCACCGCCCGCCGTTTCAGCAACGCCCCTGGGTGACCGACGAGGCGACCCGGGCCGAGCACATCGGCACCCCGCTCGACTGCCCGCTCTGCGACCGCGCCGAGCTACCCGGCGGGTTGATCGTCACCCGCAGCGTCGGACCCTTCGACGAGACGACGGTGCCCGCCGGCCTCACCCGGGACCATCGTGTTCCGGCCGGAAACTGGGGCCTCCTCCGGGTGCTGGACGGCTCGGTCGGCTTCTGGATGGCCACACAGCCCGGTGTCGACCGGCTCCTCGGCGCCGGAGACTCCCAACCGATCCCTCCCGAGGTCGATCACCGGGTGCGTCTCGCCGGCCCGGTCCGGGTGCAGCTGGACTTTCTCACCGGGGCGTGAAGGGAGGCGTCGACGTGTACGGAGGCGTCGAATGGCTCGATCAACGGCGCTCGTAGGCGAGCTCGAAGTCGTTTCCCGGGACCGCCCACGCGGTGCTTCTCCCACCCGACCCACCAGGTGGTCGACAGCGTCCCGGTCCACCACCACCGACGAGGACGTCGAGGTCAATCAGCGCCGGATGGTCCGCGCTGCGTTCGTGCCGCTCCCTCCGCCCAAGTCTCAGATCACCCGCGTTTCGGCGTCGCCACCAGGACCGGGATTCGCCGCGAGGTCCGTTCCTGGTACTCGGCGTAGGGCGGGTAGGCGGCCACGGCCCGTTCCCACCACCGGGCCCGCTCTTCGCCCTCGACCTCGCGCACCTCGACCTCGAACGGTTCGGGTCCGTCCTGAATGGTGACCTGGTCGGGGTGCGCCTTGAGGTTGAAGTACCAGACCGGGTGCTTCGGCGCACCGCCCATGGACGCGACCAGGGCATATCGGCCCTCGTGCTCGACTCTCATGAGGGCCATCTTGCGCACCTTGCCGGTCTTGTTCCCGCGGGTGGTGACGATGACCACCGGTAACTCGGTGCCGGGCAGGGTGTTGGCCCGCCGACCTCCCGAGCTTTCGTACTCCGCTACCTGGTCGCGTACCCATTCCCAGGCGCTCGGTTCGTACTGGTCGCCCGCCTCCCGGTGAGGCCCGCCCGTCTCCGGATGGCTGCTCGTGGTCTCGTCGTCACCGCTCGGCATGGTCCGATTCTACGGGCGGGCCCGGTGAGTGACGGCCCCGGTGCGGGGGACGGAACCGGCCACGAGCGTCGCCACGAGCACCGTTACTGTGGTGCCGTCCCGAGAGATGGAGGCCCGATGCCGGCCGCGGTACCCCAGGCGATTCTGACTCCCATCACCGAAGCGGCCATCTTCCTCACCGTGACGGTCGACGACGGTGGCGAGGACGGGGTCCGTGACCTGCTGTCCGAGGTCAGCGGGCTGACACGGTCGGTGGGGTTCCGGATCCCCGAGGGCCGGTTGACCTGTGTGGTGGGCGTGGGCGCCGGGGTGTGGGACCGGCTGTTCGGTGTTCCGAGCCCGGCCGGGCTGCATCCGTTCCGGGAGTTGGACGGACCGAGGCACCGGGCTCCGGCGACCCCGGGCGATCTGTTGTTCCACATCCGGGCCCACCGCCTGGACATGTGCTTCGAGCTCGCGCAACTGCTCACCGAGCGGCTCGCCCGTGACGGGCAGGTGGTCGACGAGGTGCACGGGTTCCGCTCGTTCGACGAACGGGACCTGCTGGGATTCGTGGACGGCACCGAAAACCCCGACGGCGCAGCGGCCCGCTCCGCCGTCCTGATCGACGGCGAGGACCCGACCTATGCGGGTGGCAGCTATGTCGTCGTCCAGAAGTACCTCCACGACCTCGAGGGCTGGAACGCGCTGAGTGTCGAGGAACAAGAGCGCAGCTTCGGCCGGACCAAGCTCGACGACGTCGAGTTCCCCGACGACGCCAAGCCGGCCAACTCGCACGTCGCGCTCAACACGATCGTCGACGAGAGCGGCCGACAGCACCAGATCATGCGCTTCAACATGCCGTTCGGCCGGGTCGGCGCGGGAGAATTCGGCACCTATTTCATCGGCTATGTCCACCGGCCGGAGGTGATCGAGGAGATGCTCGCCAACATGTTCGTCGGCAGGCCGCCGGGCACCTACGACCGGATTCTCGACTTCTCGACGGCGGTGACCGGCAACCTCTTCTTCGTACCGGCTCTCGACTTTCTCGACGACCCGCCGGCGCCATCGTCAGACGTGGCCGGCGCCGAACACGACGCCGAACATGGCGCCGAACATGACGAGAATGGTGCCCCACGAGGGATCGCTGGCGGTCGGGGACCTGAAAGGACGGTCCCCTCGGTAGCTCGGGCGGACTTGCCGATGCCGAGCCGGGGTAGGTCAGATCAGACCGTGTGCGACGCCAGCAGCAGGGCCCAGAGCGAGATCGGGATCCCGAAGTCGCTGATGGATCGTGACGGCCGGCGGCGAGTGCGGCCGGGCCATGGGACCGGCTCCGCGCTCGTGGCCAGGCCGGCGCAGAGATGCGACACTGGTCCGTGACCCGGCATCCCCGGGCGCGAGCTCCGGATCGAGATCAGCGCCGCGCTCCGTCGGGTTCGAACAGGATCGCCGCCTCCCCTCGACGACACGTTGATCGCCGCGACGGCGATCGGAATCGACCGGGCAGGCGCAGACCGGGGCGACGACTACCACACCCGAGGACTCCGCCTCATACCGAGCTGATCCTCCAAGGATCGACAGAAAGGGGACACCAGGTGTCGGCGACGCTCAAGCTCTCCCGCGAAGGAATGTTCATCGAGCTTCACCGCGGCATTTTCGACGTATTGGTCGACGGCCTGAGCGTCGGCCCGATCGAGTTGCACCAACCGATCGAGACGCCGGTCGCACCGGGACACCACACCCTGAGGATCCGAAAGGGCCGATACTCGAGCCGGGTCCGAGCTTTTGACGTGGCCGACGGGGGAGTCGTCCGTTTCCGCTGCTACGGCGCCAACATCTGGCCCCTGTACCTCCTCTCGCTCCTCGTGCCGACTCTGGGGATCTCTCTCAAGAACGAGTCGTCGCCCCAGTGACGTCGGTCCGGACCGATCTCGGCCGGAGCGCCGCCCGGCTGAAACATCCAGGACTGGCCGCATAGGTCACCCGACCCACGGGTATGGCCGGCCCATGCCCTCGGCAGCGGGGGATCGTGAGCCGGAGAGGTGGGTGGCATGGCAGCAGATCGATCCGTCGGGGGGAAGGTGGCCGAGGTCGAGGGCCGGGTGGGCGAGGTGACCGGCCAGCAGGTCCACGAGTTTCCGACAACGTGAAGAAGGCCGGGCGGCTTGCGACCATGACGACCGATGGCTGAGACCTCCCGCCCGCCGGTCGCCGGCCGGCTCGATGCGGAGCAGGGCGGCATGAGCCGTCCCGGCGGGGTGGCGTACGCCGGATCGCCCACCGAGATCTCGGGGGCCGGTTGGCTGGCCACGTTCAAGCGGGCCCGGACCAAGGCGAAGCAGGACCGGGTGCCGATGATGGCGGGCAGTATCGCCTACCACGGCTTCCTCACCGTCTTCCCACTGCTGATCGCCCTCGTCGGGATCGCCCAGTTCGTCGGGCTCAGCCCGTCGACCATCTCGACCCTGATCCGGGGGATCGGCAAGACCCTTCCTCAGGGAGCCTCGGGCGTGCTCACCACGGCCCTCCAGACCGCCCACCGCCGCACCACCGGGACGCTGACGGTGACGGTCATCGCCATCGTGGTGGCACTGTGGAGCGCGTCCGGCGGGATGAGCGTGGTCGAGACCGGGCTGGATGTCGCCTACGAGCTCCCGACCGACCGGACCTTCGTGGCGAAGCGGATCCGTGGACTCGTGCTGCTTCTCTTCGTCGTCCTGCTCGGGGGCGCCGCCTCGGCGCTGGTGGTGTTCGCCAAACCCCTCGGGCGCGAGATCGAGCAGGTGTCGCCGGTGACGGGCGTCGCCTTCGACGTGCCGTGGACCATCGTCCGCTGGGTCGTGACCGTCCTCTTGATGGTCACGCTCTTCTCGGTGCTCTACTGGTTCGGCCCGAACCGTAAGCCGCTCCCGTGGCGCTGGATCTCGCCAGGGGGTCTGTTGGCGACGGCCATCTGGCTGCTGGCCTCGTTCGGGCTGTCGTTCTACGTGAGCGCGCTCGGCTCCTACGGGAAGACCTACGGAGCCTTGTCCGGGGTGGTCGTGTTCCTCTTGTGGTTCTACCTGACCGGCCTCGCCGTGCTGTTCGGAGGCCAGATCAACGCCGAGCTCGAGCGGCAGGCCAAGCTGGAGGCCGACCGGCCGGGCCAGCGGGGCCGGCACAGCCGTCGCTGAGCCGCTGTCGGCGGGAGGAACGACCGTGGACCACAACCGGGCACCCGTCCTCGAGGCGATCGCCTCCTTCCATGCCGGCGATCACGTCGTGTACGGGCCGCCCGGCCACAAGCAGGGGCGCGGCGTGGCCCGGGCCGTACTGGACGCCCTCGGCAAGCAGGCGTTCGCCGCAGACGTCCTCATGCTGAACGGCCTCGACGACCGGCGCCTGTCCGAAGGGGTCCTGTCCGCGGCGGAGGAGCTCCTGGCCGACGCGGTCCACGCCGAGACGGCCTTCTTCTCGACGTGCGGGAGCAGCCTGTCCGTGAAGGCGGTCATGTCGTCGATGGCCGGCCCCGGGGAGGAGCTGGTGCTCGCCCGGAATTCCCACAAGAGCGTGGTGGCCGGGCTCGTCCTGTCCGGCATCGTGCCGAGGTGGGCATCGCCCCGGTGGGATGCCGACCTCGAGGTCGCTCATCCACCCGCCGCCGAGGACTTCGAACGGGTCCTCCGCCGTGCGCCGGGGGCCAAGGGCGCCCTGACCATCAGCCCGACCGACTACGGAACGTGCGCCGATCTCGAAGGGGTCGTCGCCGCCTGCCACCGACGGGACCTGCCCGTGGCCGTCGACGAGGCCTGGGGCTGCCATTTCCCGTTCCACGACTCGCTGCCGACGTGGGCCATGGACGCCGACGCCGACCTCTGCGTGACGAGCGTGCACAAGAGCGGGAGTGCTTTCGAGCAGTCGAGCTGCTTTCATCTCCAAGGTACGCGGGTGGACCCGGCTCTGGTGGCAGCCCGGGCCGATCTGTTCTCGACCACGAGCCCGAGCGCCCTGATGTACGCCGCCATCGACGGCTGGCGCCGCCAGATGATGGAAGACGGCCATGAGCTGCTCGGGCGGGCGCTCGTCCTGAGCGCCCGCTTCACGGAAGCGGCCGCCGAGGTGCCCGGCATCGACCTCGACCTCGACCGCTGGCGGGCAGGGGTGGGGGTAGCCGACGCCGATCCCACCAAGGTCCCACTCGACGTCTGGCGGCTCGGCATGTCGGGCTACGACGCGGCCGGCTGGCTCCGCCGCGAGTGCCACGTGGACGTCGCCCTCGCCGATCACCGCCGGGTGGTCGTCATGTTCACCCATGCCGACGACGACGTCGGCTGTCATCCCCTTGAGTGAACAGGCAAGACGGTTCAAGCCGAGCGCACGGAGCATCTCGGCTTCCGGAATGGCGAGGGTCGGAGGAGGTGATCGCGGTCACCACCTGAGCGATGCCGTTGTGGGACCCGAGATCGCGAGCGGGAAGCGCATCTCGACAGGGACCTCGAGACCTGGAGGCGCGGCGTCGTCGGCCTACAGAGGGAGGGGATGGCTGAGTACTCCCGTACCGGGCAGGCGGCCGGAAAGGGTACGAACGAAGTCCAACGCGTCGATCTCGACCCGCTCGCCGTCGACACCCTGGGTGAACTTCCCGCCGGCAGGGCCGTCGAGCACCAACTCGAAAGCTTGCCCGTGGATCGTGGCCCACTCGGCCACGATGTCGGCGACCAGGCGTCCGTCGTGGTCGGCAGTGAGCCGCATCGGACGCTGGATGGCGGCGTGGATGTCGACCCGGTGCGCCCACACGTCGCGCGTGAACCCGACGTCCAACAGGTACTTGAGGGGCGCCCAGCCGATCGGTGGCCCGAAGGGAAGTGGGATGTAACGGGCTGGTGGTGGTGTTCGCCACCGGCCTCTGACGGCCTTCGGGCCCACTGCGGCGCTCCGGACGACGAGCTCGTCGTTTGACAGGTGGTCGCGTTCGCGGATCTGCAGCTCGTTCATCCCGTCGACCCAATGGTGCGAGTCGATCTCCTTGTTGAGCGGCATTCCCCGTCTCAGCTGGTGCACGAACTCTCGGACCGACGCTTGGGCGTCGGCTGATCCGAGGACGTGCAGCACCATCTTGCGGACGTCCCACCCGGTGCAATCGGTGGGCGTCGCCCATTCGTCCGGCGTCAGGGACGCCGCCAGATCTGCAAACCGGGAAAACTCCTCTTCGGCCAGGATGCGGGCTTCTGGACGCTTGATTCGGTCGGCCATCATGACTGTTGGCTCCTTTCGAGCACGTCGTCGATATAGAGATCCACGAGACGGTTGAGATGACGGATCCAGCGGCTGCCTCCGGGGTCGTTACTCAGCTGCGCCTCCATCAGCCCGGCGACGATGGCCACTACGCAGTCGATGTCGCCCTGCTTGCTGACACCGGCCTCGTTGAGCAGCGTGTAGGCACGACTCAGCACTCCCTCCGCCAGTGCATAGGACTCCGCCGAAGGAGCGAATCCCGGTACGTGCCGCTCGAAGAGGAGCTCATAACGCGCCGGGTCTTCGAGAGCGAACGCGACGAATTCGGCCAAGAACCTCTTCAACGCCGCCCGCGGATCTCGAGGGAGTTTGACCAGGTCGAGCCGGTAGATCAGCCGTCGGTTCCCATCGGCGAACATGGCGTCATAGAGCGCCATCTTGGAGTCGAAGTAGGCGTAGAGCGACGGTTGCCGCATCCCGACTTCGCGAGCCAGAGCGTGCAACGACAACCCGGCGATCCCGTGCTCTCGAGCGAGGTTCCACGCTGTCTCGATGATCGTGGCCACCTTGGCCTGCCGTCGCTGCGTGACCTTGTCGGGCTCCGACCGGGTACCGCCGAGGGTTACTGTGTCTATCATCGATAGGCAGTCTACCTATTAGTGATAGGAAGGTCAAGGGCCGTCGGCCGCCATGCTCGGAACTGGCACCCCCGCCCGCCCGCTTCGCCTCGGCGAAGGTCCGGGAGGTGATCCGGATGGTTGGGCAGGCCCGGCGGTTGAGGCCACTCGGTCCAGGGGCAGCAACCTGAAATGAGGTGACGCTTGTGCGCACCTCGATGGGCATCAGCATGGGCGGACCGGGCATGCCAAGCTGGAAGCAGCGAAAACAGGTGGTGGTCCAAGCAGCGAAACAGAACCGGGTCCGGCAGAGTCGCAGCCCGGGTCGGGCATGCTCCGAAGGGGGGACCGCAGGGTGAGATCGGCAACCAAGATGTGGCGGACAGTGTGCGCTTCGGCCGTCGTGATGAGCACTTGCTTCGTGGTCGGTGCGCTGGCGCCGGCGGCTTCGGGGGCAGCCCCGAGCTTCAGCGCCTCTGGCAGCGCCGAGCAGGTGTACGTCACCGGGGTGGCCCCGTCCGCTCAGATGTCGCTGTTGACCGGGAAGGGCCGAGTGGTCGCCACCCAGAATGCCGATTCGCTCGGCGGGTTGCTGTTCCGGAACGTGCGGCCCGGCAGCCGATACCGGGTGCGCCTCGATTCGGACGGGGAGGAGTCGGGGGCGCTCACCGTGTACTCCGATCAGGCCGCCCCGTGGGACCCGAGCATCTACGACCAATCGATCCCGGACAATGGCTACACCTATCTCACCACCCGCGACGGGACGAAGCTCGCCATCGACGTCCATCCACCGACGAGCCCGGCGGGTGAACCCGGCCTACCGTCGGGCACCAAGCTCCCCGACGGACCCGACTATCTACCGCCATATCCCACGTTGATCGAGTATTCGGGGTACGGATATGCCGACCCTGCCGGACCAGTCAACGGCATCGCCATTCTGGCAAATCTGATGGGTTTCGCAGTCGTCGACGTGAACATGCGTGGGACTGGTTGTTCGGGAGGTGCCTACGACTTCTTCGAGACGCTGCAGAACCTCGACGGATACGACGTGATCGAGACGATCGCACACCAGCCTTGGGTGCTCGACCACAAGGTCGGGATGATGGGCATCTCCTACGGAGCCATCAGTCAGCTGTTCACCGCACAGCTCGATCCCCCGGACCTCGAGGCGATCGCACCGCTCTCGACCCTCGATGCCACGGCGACGACCCTGTACCCCGGTGGGATCCTCAACACCGGGTTCGCGGTCAACTGGGCCGCACAGCGCCAGCAGGAGGCAGAGCCTGCCGGACCGAACAGCGGCCAGCCGTGGGCGTACCAGCAAATCCAAAGCGGTGATACGACGTGCGCGGCCAACCAGGTGCTTCACGGCGAGGCCGCCGACCTCAGCGCCAAAATCGCTGCCAACTCTCACTACGTGCCGGCGACCGCCGACCCACTCGATCCGGTTACGTTCGTGAACAAGATCGACGTCCCGACGTTCATGGCCTGCCAGTGGGAGGACGAACAGACCGGCGGCCATTGCCCCGAGCTGGTCCAGCACTTCACGGGTACCAGCCAGAAGTGGTTCACCTTCACCAACGGTGCTCACATCGACTCGATCGACCCGTACACCTACGACCGCTGGTACGACTTCCTGGAACTGTTCGTCGCTCATCAGGCTCCGATCGTGAACATCGCGGTCACTCGAGCGGCGGCGCCGGTCATTTACCAGATGGCGATGGGCCTACCGCAGTCCGATCTCGTCACGCTGCCCGTCGATCCGATCCAGACGATCCCGACGTACAGCGCGGCGCTGGCAGCCTTTGAGAACCTTCCAGAGGTGCGGGTGCTGTTCGACAACGGCGCCGGCCCGTCACCCACGGGGACGTCAAACCCGGGCGATCCGTATCCTGGGTTCGAGCAGAGCTTCTCGTCGTTGCCCGTCCCCGGCACGACCGCCCGGACCTGGTACCTCGGGCCGGCCGGGACGCTGACCGACGCCGCGCCGTCCAAGTCAGGCGGCGTCGATTCGTACACTTCGAACGCCAGTGCCCTGCCTCTCACCGACTTCGGGAGCAACACCGGAAGCGGCGGTTTGTGGGGGAACGCTTCCCAGTGGCAGTGGAATTGGGAGCAGAACCCTTCGGGCACGGCCGTGTCCTATGTTTCGTCACCGTTGACAGCCGACACCTCCGTCATCGGTGCGGGCGCCGTTTACCTCTGGGTGCGCTCGTCGACCCCGGATGTCGACCTTCAGGCCACGGTCAGCGAGGTACGCCCGGACGGCAACGAAACGTTCGTTCAGAATGGCTGGTTGCGGGCCAGCGAACGAAAGCTGTCCAACAACACGGACAACCTCTTCAAGCAGCAGAGCTCGCTGCTCGATCCGATTCCCTCCTACAAGGCTTCAAGCTCGGCTCCCATGCCCAGTGGCCAGTTCGAGAAGGTCGCAATCCCTCTTTACTACGAGGGCCACGTGTACCGGGCCGGATCGCGTGTCCGCGTGACGATCTCGGCTCCGAACGGGACTCAGCCTGTCTGGTCCTTCAGCCAGACGGTGCCGAACGGAACTGCGGCGATCTCGATCGCCTTCTCCCGGTCCATGCCGTCGAGCCTCGTGCTGCCCGTCGTGCCCGGCGTCGCTGTGACAACGCCTCTGCCGGCATGTCCGAGCCTGCGCAACGAGCCGTGCCGGCCCTATCAAGCGACCGTGAACACAACGTCAACAGGCTGAACGCATCGGCTGAGGAATCGACGTGCTCAGGGGTGGTGCCCGGCCCTGAGCTGATGGGCTCTGGCTCGACCGTCACCACCGGAACGGTGCCGGCGCCTCGAGGTTGGCCGATGCTGCGAGATGCCGGAACGACCGACGGGTGAGAACGATCGGAGTGTCGAGGCACGCCTGGAGATGACCGGCGTGCAGTCCGGCTGCTACCGGACCGTGGCGAGCAGCTTGTGCCTCCCGGAGAGCCGGCAGATGCGCTCGCTCCGATCACCCGCCGCTGATAAGTCCGCGGCACATCAGCCGAACCCCGTCAGGTGTCGACCACTGTCACCGTCCAAGTACGAGGCAAACGGGTCGAGAAGTGCGAGCCTTCAACGGTTGTCAGCCCAACACGGGACGTTCCGCTTCATCGTGTCGTGAGCGGTTGGCCGCTGAGCAGTCCCGAGGGTTCGGAAGCTCATGCCGTCGAGCCGTGGCCGAGCGCCGGTCCTCCGGTGAGAGCTCCGCCAGTTTCAGTCTTTCACGACCTGATAGATCCCGTAGATGACACCAGGGATATGACCGCACAGTTGCAGCAGGAAGGCCCAGAGGACCTTGATGCTGAGGCCCTCCTTGAGAGCAACCGCCAAGAAGGGCAGAACCAGGCACAAGAGGACAAGGAGCACCTTGATCATCAGTCATCCCTTCCTGACATCGCTGACGGGGCGGCAGCAATCCCATGCCCGCTCGCCGATTGTGCCGATCCCATACCACGATCAGGATTTTCCAAACGTCCCCGGCCCGTGCGCCCGTCGGCCGAAGGGTGCTCTTGGTCGGGTACCGATGAGCCGATCGTCTGGTGTCGGTCGCTTGTCCACCACGGGAGTCCATGGAACAATCGCCATCGACGGCCTGGTCATCGGGGAGGGGTAGGCGTGAAGCAGCTACGACGGAGTGGTCCCGTTGCCCTGTTGGTCATCGGATTGGCGGTCTTCGGTCTGACCGGGTGCACCCGCTTCGGAGCGACGCTGTCCCGGCCCTCCGACCCGGTGGTCCTCGACGGCAGCGCCCTTCCGAAGCTCCTCGGCTCCGACCCGATGCACATCGTGGGCTTCGCCTGGGACGGCAGCGTCTGGCACCAGATACCCGTGCAGGTCGACCAGCGGGACTACGTGAGCCCGGGCCAGATCTACCACCTTCCCGCGTCGAGCTATCCGGACTTGTACGGCACGACCACCCCGTACAAGATGCTCGTCTACACACCCCCGGTCCACCTCGCCCCGGGGTATACCTCGATGGGTACCTACACACCACCCGATTCGGACCCGACGTTCGACGGCAACGACGAGCTGTCCTTTTTGGCCAGCGACAGCGGCCAACAAGTGAACAGCTCGGTCACGAACCCGGCCGGCGTGCTTGCCAAGAGCCGTGAGGAGGTGAAGGCCACCGACCCGCTGGCGCCCTCGCAGCTCGGCTACGTGTACCTGTTCCACAGCCATACGCTGACCGGGGGTGCCGCTGGAACCGACGGCGTCAACTACAACTTCAGCCTCGACTCGGGCTCCTATACGAGTACGTACAAGATGGGCACGGGATCACTGGCCCCCAACAATACGTGGGGATTCAATCCTGAGCACTCGACCGTGGTCACGCCGTCGTACAGCCTGGCCTTCGGGGACCGGTGGCTGAACAACGGCTTGTCCATCACCCAAGGCGGCGCTACGGGCGTCAACATCCTCGACCGGACGCACTACTACGTCGTCAACACCTGTAGTCGAAGCGAGGACACCTTCGACGGAGGCGCCGACAACCCCGGCGAAGGGGCGTTCATCGTCAACATCTCGGGTCCGGTACGGGCGATCCGCTCGTACATCGGCGCCAACAGCTACAAGTACACGGTGAACACCGACATCTTCTATCCGGATCGGCAGGACACCGTCACCGAGCTGCGTGGCCATGCCGGCCTTCCGGGCTATGGAAGCGCGGACGACTTCGCTACGGGGACGACCGGGCTGACCTACTCGGACCCTCTCAACAGCGGCGTCGCCATCGATGGCTCACCCGATTCCGTCACGCCCATCACCTCCACCACCGGGTCCACCCCTCCGCCGTCATGGCAGATGGTGTCGGGGGACCAAGGCTCGCTCGTCACCGTGCGCACGCTCGACACCGACATCAGCGGTCTCAACGTCACCACCGTGTACGAGGACCGGAACCCTGCCTCACCGCCTCAGTGCACCGGCGACGCCGCCGCCTGGGGCCAGAACGGGATGAACCTCACCTCCCCCGTCGGCTCGGTCCCGGTCACCGACCCGACGCTCACCGCCACACCGGCCACCCTCGTACTTCACCGATATCGCTATTTCGAGGGGCCGAACCTTGCGACGTCAACCGCCTCCAGCCTCGACACGCAGGCCCAGGCACCGCTCCAGACGACCGTGAGCGGCTGACGCATTCGCGAGTCCGTTCCGCAGTCTCGGCCTGGTCACCGCCTTTGCCGAGACCTTGACGCAGGTACCGTCTCGATCAACTGCCAGACGATGTGGGATCCCGCCATGCCCTTTGGTGGCTTCAAGCAGTCCGGTTGGGGATACGAGAACCGGCTGGATGGGGTATCCAGGGCTACCTCAAGACAAGCCCGTATGGGTCCAGCTCTTCGATGGCACAGCAGGACACCCGCCCTCCGTTCGTCACAGCATCTGCCGTGGGGAGAACGCGACGTCCCCGGCTGGGCCGATTCGCCGGAGCGTCTCCTTGGAGACGGGTGCGGCTAGAAACCCCGCAAGGCCGTCGAGCATCGCATCGACGAACACGGGGAAGGGTACCGTCACCACGCCAGCACTGACCGCCCGTTCGCGGTCTGCCGCGGCGTGGAGATAGAAGAGCTGCGCCTGTTCGATCCGGAATCGCCGAACAGGGGCGGGGATCTCCGCGAGGCTTGCCCCGAGATCGCAACAGAACTCGTCGTTCGATGCCTGGCCCTCGGGCGGCAGCTCCTGCAGGTCGTCGATGGTGCCAGAGCCTTGACGTTGGAGCTGCTCGACGAAGGACACGTAATGGTTGTTGGGGTCGTCGGCCAAGGCGAGCACGGGAAGGATCTGTGCCTCGAGCCTCGATCGGAGATCGTCGAGGTCGCATCGGGCGACCAAGAGACGCCGCTCACTGAGGATCTGGGGAAGGCGATGCTGGAAGATCGCCCTGATCAGCCCGCTCTTGGAGCCAAAGTGGTAACGCACCGCCGAGTTGTTGCCCGATCCAGCTTCGGCCGCGATCTGTCGCAGCGACACTCCTTCGATGCCTCGGAGAGCGAAGAGCCGCTCGGCGACGAGCACTAGACGCAGCGCGCTGCCGGTGGGCTCAGCGGGCTTGTCGGCCGTCACCTCGTGCACAAGCTCGGAGCGCTCGGATGGTGACGACGGTTCGGGTCAGCCATTCGCCCGTGCGACCTTCATACGTTCGAGCGCCCGATCGGCCACCTCGACCAACAGCAGGTCACGACGGCCGGTGCGGTCGACAAAGATGCCGACGTCCTTGGCCAGGAGCGCCCCGGCCAGCGGGGCAAGTGCATCAAGATCGAACCCCCCGCCCGCCACGATGTCTGCCGCGTAGCTACGGCCGCTGCCGTGCGCCAGGATCGTCGCAAGTGCCTGCTGGTCGAGATGCCGGTCGGCGGCCACCGCAAACACCTCGCAGGCCAGCGCCAGCTGAGCGGCGAAGACCGTGTTGTTGAGGACTTTGGCCTCCTGGCCGGCGCCGAGCGATCCGAGGTGGAGGACGGGGTCGCCGAAGGTCTCCAACAGGGGACGGCACCGATCGACGACGTCGGCGGGGCCACCGGCCATGACGAGCAGCTGACCGGCGGCGGCCATGTGGCCCCCACCGCTGACCGGCGCGTCCACGACGTGGAGACGGGGATAGTCCGCCTGCAGGCGGGCGCACGTGTCGGGATGGACCGTGCTGTGGATCACGACCGTCGAGCCATCGGCCATGCCGGCGAGAGCACCGTCCGTTCCACGAAGCACGTCGTCAACACCAGCGTCGTCGACGACACAGATGCAGAGCACATCGGAGCGTCGGCCGAGTTCGGGCAGTGACTCGACCGCCGTGCCGGCCGAATCCGCGAATGGCTCGAGGGTCTCCGGGCGCCGGGCCCACAGCGATGTCGGGTAACCCGCCTCGATGATTCGTCGTACCATCGGGGCACCCTGACTGCCGAGCCCGATGAATCCGACGCGGGGGTGCCGGTGGCTCATGACGTCTCGAGGCCGAGATCGCCTGCGACCTGAAGGAGGAGATCGTCGAGGTGACGACCGAGATGCCAACCCAGGTAGACCGCGTAGTGAACGACGAGTTCCTGGAGTTCTTCGTGGGTCAATTCCCCCGGCTGAGCGCGGCACGCAGGTGAGCGACGGCTTCCTCGTCGACACCGACCGCCGCCGCGCAGCAGATGCTCACGATCCGCCTGTCCCGCCGGGTCAGGTGTTTGTCTCGGGTCCAGATCTCCCCGTAGAGGAAGTCGACGTACGTCCCCCGGAAGGCGGTGGTCTCGGGTGGGGCGGCGGCACCATGAACGTCGCGGAAGGCCGCCTGCCCCCGAGCGCGTCGAACCGTATCCTCCGTGGGGCCCACCCAGCGCTCGAAGTCGAGTTCCTCGAGCGGGATGTTGCGCTCCTCGGCAAGCCGGAGCGCCGACATCATTCCACAAGTGGTGAGCACCGAGGCTTTGGGCCAGCCGAGCTGAGTCCCGAAGAACAAGACGAACTCGTCGAACTCGGCGTAGGTGAGGTCGTCGCTGTTGAGGGCGGCCCACACATGTGTCTCGATCGGGGTGATGGCGCCGGCGGCGCCGACGCAGGAGAGTGTGATGAATCGACGGTCGCGGGGAGTGAGGACGCCACGCCGCCACATCTCGCCGAACACGAACCCGATAACGCCGGTTTCAATGTAGGCGCCGGTTGGATCCGGGCTGGCCGTGGTCATGATCTTCTCGTATTCGGCGCGGGCACCGGCCATGCGTTCGTCACGGCTTGCCCATTCAGTCATCGAGCTGCTCCTTGATCATCCGCTGCATGTAGGCCTCAGGGTCGGACGCTCGCTCTCGCAACTCGTGGTGGACCTCCTCGGCAGTCACCACGAGGAAGGTCCCATGTGTCACGCCCTCAGCGATGAGCTCACCGACCTCCACCGGTTCCGCCAGTCGATGCTGTGGTGCCCGGGGACTGGTCGCGTCACCGTACACAGTGATCTGTTCGAGAATGTTGGTGATCACCCCGGACGGGCAGACACAGGTGACGCCGATGCCTTTCGGGGCCAGATACAGAGCCAACGCCTCGGAGAGCCCGACGACCGCGTGTTTGGTCGACACGTAGGGGAGGCGATCGAACCCGTATGCGAGAAGACCCGACGCCGAGCTTGTGTTGACGACGTGTCCCGAGCCCTGCTCGAGCAGGTGGGGGAGGAACACGAGGTTGCTGCGGGCGATGCTCAAGAGGTTCAGGTCGATCACCCGCTCCCACGCTTCGACGGGAATCGACTCCGGTGCGCCCATCGCGATCACGCCGACGTTGTTCATCACGACGTCGAGGCGGCCAAACCGCTCGAGGCACAAGGCTCGAAGCCCTTCGAGATCCGAGCGCTTTGCGACGTCGACGGCAAGGGCGACTGCGTCGCCGCCGGCCTGGCCGATGAGCGCTGCCGTCTCCTCGGCCCGGGCGCCGTCGACATCGCTCGCAACGATCTTGGCCCCTCGTGCGGAGAGGGAGAGGGCAGTCGCCCGCCCGATGCCGCTGCCGGCACCGGTCAGCACGGCTGCCGCGCCCTCGAGGGCGAAGGGGACGGTCACGCGACGGCCACCGCCTTGGTCTGCAGGAACTCGAACAACCCCTCCTCTCCTCCTTCTCTCCCGTAGCCGGAGAGACCGATGCCACCGAAGGGGAGATCGCACCCGACAACGGGGGAGGCACCGTTCACGTACACGCCGCCGGCCTCGAGCCCCGCCACGACCCGGTGGATGCGTGCGGCGTCCTGTGTGTAGAGGTATGCAGCCAGTCCGTACTCGGTCGCATTGGCAAGGCTTACGGCGTCGCCCTCGTCGCTGAATCGCATGAGGGCGAGCACCGGTCCGAACACCTCGATCTGACCTAACTCACTGCGGGGATCGACGTCGCCGAGCACGGTTGGTTCCACGAAGAAGCCCGTGTCCAGTCCTTCGGGCACACCGCCACCGGCCAGGAGCACTGCTCCGTTGGCCGCTGCTCGTTTGATCATGCCCAAGATGCGCTGTTGTGCGGCCCTCGTCACCACAGGCCCCACCACGACCTCGGGGTCGAACGGATTCCCGCAACGCAGCGTGCCAACCGTCGCGACGATTCGCTCGGCCACGTCGTCGTAGATCTCGTCGTGCACGATCATGCGGGTTGGGATGGCGCATCCCTGGCCAGCCAGGGTTCCGAACACGCTGAAGGCGTTGACCGCCATCGCGGCATCGAGATCGGCGTCGGGAAAGATCACGTTGGCCGACTTCCCACCCAACTCCAACACGGCCGGCTTGAGCGATTCTGCACAGGTGGCGAGGATCTTCCGAGCGGTGGCTGGTCCGCCGGTGAAGCTCACTTTCTTCACCAGTGGATGGCGCACGAGTGCCTCACCGGTCTCGGGTCCACCCAGGACGAGGTTGACGACGCCGTCGGGAATGCCGGCCTCGCGCACCAGTCGCATCACCCGCTCGGTCGCGTAGGGCGTCAGCTCCGATGGCTTCATCACCACGGTGTTGCCCGCGGCGAGTGCCGGGATGAGCTTCATGCCCACCGACACGAGCGGTCCGTTCCACGTAAGGATGATCCCGACCACCCCGTAGGGCTCGGGAACCGTGAAGCCCAGCTCGCGGTGCTGGGAAGGAGCCGAGGTGACCCGTCCTTCGATCTTGTCCGCCCAACCCGCGTAGTAGCTGGTCCATGAGGTCATCAGGTCGACGAGTAGAGGGCTCATGGACAACGTCATCCCATTGTCGAGCACCGACAGTCTCGCCAGCTCGTCCCGGTCGCGCTCCATCAACTCACCCAGTCGACGCAGGACGCGGCTCCGGTCAGCGGGATTCCAGGCGCTCCACACCTTGAGGGCCTGGTGGGCGGCCAACACGGCCGAATCGACCTGGTCGGGGCCGGCCAGGGGCACCGGCCCCTGGACCTGACCGGTCGCCGGGAACACGTGGTCGTGGGTACCAGCAGAGCCTTCCGCCCACAGCTCCCCACCGATGTGAAGGTGCACTGTGGGCACCGTCGTGTCGACCGTCATGACAGGCATCCCTCGAGTTAGGTCCGTGTATAACTCACTCGTCTTAGCAAATAAGGCATTTGACTTTCAAGTCGCGCCCGTGTGGAATGCGGTCATGCACGTCAACGAATTGTTCGACCTCGCGTCCAAGGTCGCGATCGTCACCGGAGGTGCCGGTGACATCGGGGCGGTCTATGCCGAAGCCCTCTGCAGCGCTGGAGCGTCGGTAGTCGTGGCCGACCTCGACCTCGATGCCGCCACCACGATCGCAGAGAGCCTTGGCTCCCGGGGCTGGCGCGCTGCCCCCCGAGAGGTGGACGTGCGATCGGAGACGTCGACAGCCGAAATGGCCGCAGCAACGATCGAAGGATTCGGCGGCATCGACATCTTGATCAACAATGCCGCGATCATGACCGATCTGCCGCCCTATGGGCTAGCCAACATGCCCGTCGCTGAGTGGGACCGAGTACTGGACGTGAACTTGCGGGGTCCGCTCCTTTGCTCGCAAGCCGTCGTCGAATCCATGACAGCAAGGGGCGGTGGTCGGATCATCAACGGTCTATCGGCAGCTGCGTTTATGGCGGGAGGCATCTATGGCGTGAGCAAGTACGCGCTCCATGGTCTCACCGCCAATCTCGCGTCGGAACTTGGCTCTCGCGGCATCAACGTGAATGGGATCGCCCCCGGGCTCGTGGCCAGCAAGAGTGGTTACCTCAGCCTTCCAGAGGACTCACCGTATCGGGAAGTGCTCGCGCAGCAGATCCCCGGGAAGACCTCGGGACCCCCCGCGGATCTGGTCGGAACAATGCTGCTGCTGTGCTCGCCAGCAGGCGATTGGATCAACGGGCAGACCATCTCGGTCGACGGAGGTTGGATCATACGCCTCTGAGTGATCCGTGAGTGCCGTTCAGGGACACGTCGCCGACCTACTGCACGACAACCCTGACGCTGGCCAGATTTTGGACTTCGCCCCAGGGAGAGGCAACACGGCCCTGCTGCTGAGCTGTCACTCGAACCGTTGCCATGTAGGTCCCTGGCGTCGTGAAGGTGTGCTGTTGGCTCTGAACGACGGCGGCCGAGACGACATGATCCAGGCGGTGGGTCTTTCCCTCCTTGAAGGGCTGAACGATCGACTTTTTTCAACTCAGCGCCGCCGATCCGTACGAGCGAGCACTAGAGCTATTGACCACCGTCCTCGATGTCGTTGTGTCCGAGGTGCCCAAACCGTTGGTCTTGGCGTTCCAGTCAGACGTGAACGTCTACAAGGAGCATCCCGGATACGGACCAACGGCGGCGCTCGTGAAGGAGGTTGAAGCGATGCAGGTCAGCGGCATGATCGGAACCGAACTTTCACCCACGCCGATGGCAAAAGAGGTTTGGTACAGCCATATGGGCTATACCGACAGTGGGCCGTAGGCTGGCTCGGTGAGACTGAGATGCGGGCTGCAGCTCTGTACAGCCTGGAAGTATGCCTGTTGGCACTGTCAACGCCGACCGGGCGACCACGGTTTCTGCGTCATGCCCGCTCTCTGGAGCGGGAGTTGGAGCGGTTCTGATCCTCGGTGCTGTGGACACGCCGTGCCGAGTACAGCCCAGAACCTGTGGATGCGCCACCTGACCGGGGACGCGACGTCGATGTCTGGCCCGGTCTCGCTCTGCAACTTGTCGCGGATCGTGAGAACCTCTTTGAGGTCAAGGGAATTCGGGCAGCACCGTGAACGGCCTTCCAGCAGTTGTGCGGACCACCCGAAAGTGACGATGATCCAGCTCTCCAAGCTCGTCGAGGAAGCGGCCTCTACGCACGAACGGTTCGAGATCACGCGCAATGGTCACCGAGTGGCCGTTCTGCTCGCCGCCGGTGACTACGACTCGCTGCAGGAGACGATCGCAGTGCTAGCAGACTCGCAGTTGCTTCACGACCACCTCGAAGGAATGAAGGCGCTCGAACGAGGCGACAGTTTGGACGAAGGCACGCTTGAAGAGACGATGCGTGAAGCCGGACGTCTCCGATCCAGCGGGTGACCGACCGGTCATCCCGACTTGTCATCTCCCGTCCGGCAGCACGGTCGCTCGCCCAGGTGGTCCCGGCCAAGGTGGCCGCAACAATCTACGAGTTCATCACCGGCTCGCTCTTGGACAATCCTCGTCGAGTCGGAAGGCCACTGAACCCGCCGCTCGATCCGGCGTGGTCGGCCCGACGGGGTGACTACCGAGTGCTTTATTTGATCGATGACGACGCCCGAACTGTTCAAGTCACTGCTGTTCGCCATCGAAGCGACGCGGACCGAACGTGACGGCGCCACTTCCTTAGAGATCGTTCAGCCGATGGCCATTGGTTGCTGGCTGGCTGCCTGGTGAGTTCACTAAAGCTAAGTGTCGGGTCCGGGTGGGCTGGGTCGGGTCGGAGCGGGTGGAGATGACGGGACTCGAACCCGTGACCCCCTGCTTGCAAAGCAGGTGCTCTAGCCAACTGAGCTACATCCCCGCTGGTCGACAGGCTATCCGAGGTGCGCACGCGGCCTGAAAGCGGGCATGCGGCGTCCTCGTAGGGCACGCACGCGCATCAGTCCGGCTCCGTCAGGCGCCGCTACGCAGCTCTCGTTTCAGGACCTTGCCGGAGGGGTTCCGCGGGAGGGCGTCGAGGAAGGTGATCGCCTTGGGCACCTTGAACCGGGCCAGCTGGGCGCGGCAGTGCCCGAAGAAGCCTTCCGCTGTCGCTGCTGTGCCGGGACGGAGGACGACGAACGCCACCGGCGCCTCCGCCCACACCCGATCGTCCGGACGACCGACCACTGCCGCCTCCCAGTACGGCCTCGTGCTCGTACAGCACGCGCTCGGCCTTGGAGCCGCGAAGCCGATCTACCACGCAGAGGCCGGCAGGTCGCGCTCCGCCTCGGTAGAGGTGAAGTTCACGCCCGCGATCATCTGGAACGAACGGTGCAATACCGGGGGGTACCGGGTGGTCGCGGCAGCGCGGCGTGGTGGAGTGCTGTCGCATATGTGCTACGCTCGTAGCGAGATGACCGAAGTGGCCTCCCGCGAGCTCCGGAACGACACCCGCGGCCTGCTGGGGCGGGTCGCGGCCGGTGAGGACATCGTGATCACCGTCGACGGCCATCCGGTCGCCGCGCTGCGACCGCTCGAGCCCAAGCCCCGTTGGATCGCCGGACCCGATTTCATCCGGCGACTCTCTCGACGCCAGGCCGACCCGGGTCTGGCTGCCGAGCTCCGCGACTTGGCGCCCGACACCACTGACGATCTCCCGTTGTGACACCGGCCCGCGGGCTGGCGGACACGACGGTGTTCATCGCTCGCGAGTCCGGTCGACCGATCGCCGAGTCCGGCGTGCCCGACCAGCTGGCGGTGTCGGTCATCACGATCGGCGAGCTCCACGCCGGCGTACTCTCGGCCGAGGACGTCCGGATACGGGGTCGACGTCTGGCGACCCTGACCACAGCCATCGAGCTCGACCCGGTCCCGGTCGACGACGCGGTCGCCGAGCAGTGGGCGCGGCTGCGCCTGCTGCTCCGAGAGACCGGTCAACGCATGGCCGTCAACGACTCGTGGATTGCGGCCACCGCCATGTCCTTGAGGGTCCCGGTGGTGACCCAGGACGACGACTATGTGGAGCTGGACGAGCTCGAGGTCATCCGGGTCTGAGGCTCAGATGCGGGGCGGACGCCAGCGAGGCCCGTGAGACGACGGAACCCTGGTCAGGATCTCGGAGGAGGCGCACGGGCCCCCCGGGGCGCGGCGCTACTCGTACGCGCCGACCTACATCCTGCGCGGGCTCAACCGTCTCCACCTCGAGTTCGCCCCCGGCGCCCCCCGGTGACCGCTTGCCCCGCGGCCGCCGGCCCGGGACGGTCGGTGCCGGCCCCGGGTAGCGTGGCCGGGCATGCGGTTCGGTCTCGACGTGGCCCAGCAGCGGATGCCGTGGGACGAGCTGGTCCGCCGGGTGCGCCTCGCCGAGGAGCTGGGCTTCGACGGCGCCTGGGGCTTCGACCATCTCCAACCGATGTACGGCGAGGGACCGGGCGAGACCTTCGAGGGGATGACCACCCTCGCCGCCCTGGCCGGCCAGACGTCGCGCATCCGGCTCGGGCTGCTCGTCACCGGTGTGACCTACCGTCACCCTTCCGTGCTCACCGCCGAGGCGCTGACCGTGGACCATGCCTCCCACGGCCGGCTCGAGCTCGCCCTCGGCGCGGCGTGGTTCGACAAGGAGCACCTCGAGCTCGGGATCCCGTTCCCCGGGGTCGCCGAGCGCTTCGACCTGCTCGAGGACGCCCTCGAGATCGTCACCCGCCTGTTCACCGGTGAGGTCGTCTCCTACGAGGGGCGCCGGGTGTCGCTGCACGACGCGCGAACTGCGGCCGCTTCCCGTGCAGCGGCCGCATCCACCGATCTGGATCGGGGGCACCGGGCCTCGCCGGACGCTGCCGCTGGTGGCACGGTACGCCGAGGTCTGGCATGCCTGGGGGACGCCGAACTCGCTCCGCGACGCCGGGAGACGGGTCGACGAGCTGGCCGCCGAGGTGGGACGCGACCCCGCCGCCATCGTCCGGGCCAGCTCGCTGTCGCTCGACGACCTCGGGACCGCCCGGAAGCACGCCGCCAAGTGGCGGGACGCCGGCTACGGCTACCTGGTGTGCGGGTGGCCCGACGCCGGGGCGTCACAGGTCGAAACGTTCGCTCGCGACGTCATGCCGGAATTCGCCAGCTGATCCACCAGAGCTGATTCGTCGGAGAGCTGGGTCATCGGGCCATCCGATAGGGTGGCCTCGCAGTTGCCGCGGGTCTCACCCGCTCCGGCGGGAGCGGGCCATCGAGTGGAGGAAGACATGCCGGTCACCAGCGAGACGAGCGACATCTTCCTCGGGGTCGCCCAGCACGACGCCTCCGCCATCGAGGGTGTCCTCAAGGCACGGTCGCACAATCTCGAGGCGTCGGGACTGGACCCGAAGACCTATGCGCTGGTGAACATCGCCGCCCTCATCGCCGCCGACGCCGCGCCGGCGTCCTACGTCTTCCAGGTGGCCTTCGCCCTCGAGTCCGGGGTGACTCCGGAAGAGATCCTCGGCGTGCTGGTCGCCGTGAACCCGGCGGTCGGAAACGTCCGGATCGTGTCGGCCGCCGCCGAGATCGCCTTCGCCCTCGGCATCGATCTCGGCATCGAGGACGAGGCGAAGAGCGAGTAGACGAGCAGGGAACGGGGAGGAGGCTGGATCATGCCGTTCGTGCGCAGACGACCGTTGCTCCGAGCCGCTGCCGTCGGCGGCGTCGCCTACATGGGAGCCAAAGCCGGGACCAACCGGGCCATGCAACAAGGTGGCGGGACAGCGCCCGAGCCGGCTCCTCCTCCCGCGCCCGCCGCGCCGCCGGCGGCGGGTGGGAGCGACCGCATCGCCCAGCTGCAGCAGCTGGCGTCCCTCCACGACTCCGGAGCCCTCACCGACGAGGAGTTCGCCGCCGCCAAGGCACAGGTGCTCGGCTGATCCGGTAACGCTCGCCGACGGGGTCGCCCCGGACCGGACCGGACCGGTCCGGGCCGGGCACCGCCGTCGGTCATGGGGGTGGTGGCGGGCCTTGCGGCCCCTCGGGCCCCGAGCGCTCGTCTCCCCGGGCGCGCGCGAAGGACTGCTCGATCTCCTCCCAGGCGGCCTCCACCCCGTCGTAGCCGTTCACCTGGGTGATCTTGCCGGGCTCGAGGTCCTTGTAGACGTCGAAGAAGTGGGCGATCTCGGACGTCAGGAAGGGTGGGAGCCCGTCGAGGTCGACGACGCGGTCCCACAGCGGGTCCCCGCAGGCCACGGTGATGATCTTGGCGTCGGGCCCGTGCTCGTCGACCATCGAGAACACGCCGACCGGCCGGCACGGCACCAGGCACCCGGGAAAGGTCGGCTCGTCCAGCAGGACCAGCGCGTCCAGCGGGTCGCCGTCCTGGGCCAGCGTGCCCGGCACGAACCCGTAGTCGGCCGGGTAGAAGGTCGCCGAGAAGAGCCGCCGGTCGAGCCGGATCAGATGGCGCTCGTGGTCGTACTCGTACTTGTTGCGGCTCCCCCGGGGGATCTCGACGATCACCTCGATCGTCCGGTCGTCGCTCCGTGCCGTGCTCATGGTGGTCACCTTTGCTGGCGCTGTTCCCGGCGTCCGGCCGGGCGAAACCCGGCGGGTCCGGCCACCGGGCTCGTCGTCCTCATTGTGGCCCGCCCGGCAGCCGCAACCCGGCTCGCGCCCCGGCCCTGGGTGCGACCGGACCCGGCTGTATCGTTGGTCCGGTGAGCATCGAGACCGTGACGGGGGTGAGCGAGGAGACCGGAGGGGACTCCGAGCCCCGGTTCTTCGCCCGCCAGCTGTCGGATCTCGACTTCAACGACCGGCTCCTCGACCTGGTCGCCGACCGGCGGTTGCCGCTGCTCGAGCGGGTCAAGTTCCTGGTCCTGTTCAGCGAGCGGATCGACGAGTTCTTCCAGGTGCAGGTGGCCGGCCTGCGCAGGCAGGTGGTCGCCGGCATCAAGTCCCTGGCCCTCAACGGGAGCACCCCCGACCAACTGCTCCGGGACGTGCGGGCCTCGTTGGAGCGGATGCTCCGCCGGCAGGAACTGCTGCTCGTCCACGAGATCGCTCCGGCGCTCGCCGGCCAAGCCATCGAGCTCTGCGACTGGGACACCCTCGGCGAAAAGGACCGGGACAACCTCCACGAGGTCTTCGACCGCCTCATCCTGCCGGTGGTCACCCCGCTCACCGTCGACCCGAGCCACCCGTTCCCCTACATCTCCAACCTCTCGCTCAACGTCGGCGTCGAGGTGCGGAGCCGGACCGACGACACCACCCGCTTCGCCCGGGTGAAGGTCCCGCCCAACGTCGACCGCCTGCTCCGGCTCGCCGACGGCGACCGGTTCATCCCCCTGGAGCAGATCCTGGTGGCCTTCATCGACGAGCTCTTCCCGGGCATGGACGTCGGCGAGCCCTGCGTCTTCCGGGTCACCCGCGATGCCGACCTGGCGCTCGACGACGACGCCGCCGACGACCTGTTGCTGGCGCTCCAGGAGGAGCTGCGCCGGCGCCGCTTCCTTCCGGTCGTCCGCCTCGAGATCGACTCACGGACCTCGGACGGGCCGGTCCACCGCCTCACCGAGGAGCTCGGGCTCGGGCCCGACGACGTCTACCGGTTCGCCGGCCCGCTCGGGCTCGACTGCCTCTGGACGGTCTACGGGCTCGACCGGCCGGACCTGCACGACGAACCGTGGACGCCGCTCATCCCGCAGGTGCTGACCTCGGTGGAGCGCGAGGAGGACTCGAGCATCTTTTCGGTGCTCGACCGCCAGGACGTGCTGGTCCACCATCCCTACGACTCGTTCTCCGCCTCGGTCGAGGAGCTGATGAACGAGGCGGCCGACGACCCCCATGTGCTGGCCATCAAGCAGTGCCTCTACCGGACCTCGGGAGACAGCCCGATCGTCGCCGCCCTGGTGCGGGCCGCCGAGCACGGCAAGCAGGTGGCGGCGCTGGTCGAGGTCACCGCCCGCTTCGACGAGGAGGCCAACATCGGGTGGGCCCGCGCCCTCGAGGAGGCCGGGGCCCATGTGATCTACGGGCTCATGGGGCTGAAGACCCACGCCAAGACCACCCTGGTGGTCCGCCAGGAGGCCGGCGTCGGTCCGCCTCTACTGCCACGTCGGCACCGGAAACTACAACCCCAAGACGGCACGGTTGTACGAGGACCTCGGGGTCCTCTCGTGCCGGGAGACACTCGGCGCCGACCTCACCCGCTTCTTCAACTACATCACCGGGTTCAGCCAGCCGCCGCACTACCACGAGCTGGTCACCTCGCCCGGCGGGATCCGCGACCGGGTGGTCGACGCCATCGACGAGCAGGCGGCGGCCGGACCGGACGGCCGCATCGTCATCAAGGTCAACGGCCTCGACGACGTGGCGGTGGTCGACGCCCTCTACCGCGCCTCCCAGGCCGGGGTGCCCGATCGACCTGATCATCCGCGGGATCTGCTGCCTGCGGCCCGGGGTGCCCGGGTTGTCCGAGACCATCCGGGTCCGCTCGATCGTCGGCCGGTTCCTCGAGCACTCGCGGATCCTCCGGTTCGGGGGCGGCACCGGCGGCCCGGCCACCTACTACATCGGATCGGCGGACCTCCGGCGCCGGAACCTCGACCGGCGGGTCGAGGCGATGATCCCGGTCGCCGACCCCGAGTCGGTCGCCCAGCTGGAGGAGATCCTCCGGCTCAACCTGGCCGACGACGCCCGGTCGTGGTCGCTCGATGCCGCCGGACTATGGACGCGGGTGCCCGACGTCGACGGGGTGTCGGCACAGGGGTCGCTGCAGGCGGCGGCACTCGAGCGGAGCCGGGCCATCGACGAGTCGCTCCTCACCGCGAGTCAGCCGCTCGGGTTCGGGACCTGACCGCGGCCGAGGAGCCGGCGGCCCCGGTGTTCAGCTGGCCGGTCCGGCCACGGTGACCAGGGTGCCGATCGGGGTGAGCGGCCAGAGCTGCGCCGCCACCGGGATGGGCATCTCGACGCACCCGTTGCTCTGGGGGGATCCGTACGTCGCCCGGACGAACCCGTGCAGCGCGTCGCCCCCCTCGAAGTAGCTGGCCCAGGGCACGTTCGGGTCGTCGTAGGTGCTGCCGTCGGGGTTGGTCCCCTTCATCTCGCGAGCTGGTGACGTGTTCGAAGACCGGGTAGGTCCCGTCCACGGTGTCGGCCCCGGGGGCGCCGGTGTTGACCGGGACGTTGACCATGACCGGGGCCCCGTTCTCGAAGAGGGTGAGCGCCTCGGGCAGCTGCTTCGACACGAACACATAGGTATAGGGGTCGGCGTTGACCCGTCCCGAGGCGAAGTCGGCGAGCAGCGCCGACCAGACCCGGCGTCCGGCCAGGCCGTCGGCGGCGAGGCCGTGCTGGTTCTCGAAGTTCATGACGGCTGCTTTGGTGATCACGTCCTCCGCCCCCTCGGTCCACAGCGAGGTCAACGAGACCGGGGTTCCCGGCCACCGCCAGGCGAAGGTGCCGGCCTGGGCGGTGGCCGCCTCGATGGGCGATGCGAGGCCGGCAGACGGGGTGAAGGAGAGAGGCAGGTAGTTGAGCTCGGCGAGCAGCTGCTGGAGCCGCTCCGTGCTGGCCTGGGCGACCGTGAACGACAGCGTCACCGGGGCGGCGAGCCGGGTGCCGCCGGCCCCGGCCGGTCCCGAGGTCCCGGCCGGGACGACGAGGGTCTCGGTCGAGGTCGGGACGAAGGGGGCCGCGGCGGCGAAGGTGACCGTGTCCGGGCCGACCTGGGTCCAGGTGCCCTTCACCGGGGGGTCGAAGGCGGGCAGGCCCGACACCCCGGCGATCCGGGAGGAGAAGCGGAGGGTGACCACCTGGTCGGGCGGGACCCCGGTCGCTCCGGGGGAAGGGGTGGCGGAGGCTACGGCGAGCGCCCTCGCCGCCGTGGAAGGGGTGGGCACCCGGCCGGTGCCCTTGACCGCGGACGCATGCCGGCCGGCGAAGAACGCCCCGAGCCCGACGGCCACGACAGCGCAGGACGACCACCACGGCAACGAGGACGCCGCGGTGGCGGCGGGGCGGTGGTTTGAGGATCTGGTACTCGACCATGGGCGGCGGCGGTCGCGCCGGATCTCGCTGGCGGTAGGGGACCGGGGCTCGGGACCGTCACCGGGACCGGGGGCGACTCGTGCTCCGAGCGTACCCAGGCGCCGGCCCCGATCCACGGCACCGGTCGCCCGACGGATGGCGGCAGGGCAGGATGGTGGCCATGGACCCCGGCTTCGCCACCGCCACCGAGCTCACCCGCGCCCTCCGACAACGGACGATCTCGAGCCGGGAGCTGCTCGACCACCAGCTCGAGCGCATCGAGGAGCACAACCCCGGCCTCAACGCCGTCGTGGCGCTCGACGCCGAACGGGCCCGGTCGGCGGCCGACGCCGCAGACCGGCTGGCGGCGACCGACGGGGCGAAGGGGTCCCTCCACGGGCTGCCGATGACGATCAAGGACGTCTGGGAGACCGAAGGGTTGGTCACCACGTCGGGCGCTCCCGAGCTGCGGGGATACGTGCCCGACCGGGACGCCCTGGCGGTGAGCCGGCTCAAGTCCGCCGGCGCCATCGTCTTCGGCAAGACCAACACGCCGCTCTACGCCGGGGATCTCCAGACCTTCAACGAGGTCTACGGGGTGACCAACAACCCGTGGGACCGGACGCGGACCGCCGGCGGGTCCTCGGGCGGCGCCGCCGCGGCGGTCGCCGCCGGGCTCACCCCGGTCGAGCTGGGGAGCGACATCGGCGGTTCGATCCGCAACCCCGCTCACTGCAACGGCGTCTACGGCCTCAAGCCCTCGTGGGGCGTGGTCCCCGGCCGGGGTCACATCCCGGGACCGCCCGGCACCCTCGTCGAGGCCGATGTCAACAGCAACGGGCCCCTGGCCCGGAGCATCGAGGATCTGCGCCCTGGTGCTCGACGTGGTGGCCGGTCCGCTCCCCGAGGACGCCGTCGGCTGGCGGCTCGAGCTCGACGAGGGACGCGACGTCGAGGTCTCCTCCCTGCGGGTCGCCACCGTGTTCGACGAGGGCGGCGACCTGCTCCCGCTGGCGCGCCACGTGCGGGAGGGACTCGAGGCCTTCGCCGGTCGCATCGCCGAGGCCGGGGCGGCGGTGGACGCGGTGCCGCTGCCCGTTCCCCTGGCCGACGGTCTGCGCTCCTGGCAGGAGCTGGTCCTGCCCATCATCGGGCTCGGACTGCCCGAGGAGGCCTACGCCTCGTTCGCCGGGCTCGAGGCGGTTCCCGGCGACGATCCCGTCGCCGTGGGCGCGCCGGTCGCTCGCCGGCCGCTACCGCACCTGGGCCCGGGCCAACGGGACCCGCCAGCACCAGCGGGCCGCCTGGGCGGGGCTCTTCGAGCGCTACGACGTGGTGCTGGCGCCGGTGCTGCCGACCGCCGCCTTCCCCCACGACGTCGAGGGCGACATCGCCAGCCGCGTGGTCGACGTCGACGGCACCCCCGTGCCCCACCTGGTCATGATGGCCTGGCTGGGAGCCATCGGCGCGGTGCTGCTCCCGGTGGTGACCGTGCCGATCGGGCGGACGGCCGAGCACCTCC
Organism: uncultured Acidimicrobiales bacterium; assembly: GCA_963764555.1. Taxonomy (GTDB): domain Bacteria; phylum Actinomycetota; class Acidimicrobiia; order Acidimicrobiales; family RAAP-2; genus Bog-756. The sequence continues at coordinate 419,576 of CAVXSW010000005.1, read as the reverse complement.
CGATGGGCGTGCAGGTGGTCGGACCGTTCCTGTCGGATCGCCGGCTGCTCCGGGTGGCCGGGCTGCTGGACCGGGCTGCCGGTCCGGGGTACGAGGCTCCGCCGGACTTCGCCTGACGTCGACGACGCCGACGACGCACGACCGAGGTGCCCGCCTACGCAGTACCTCCAGAGGTTCCTACGAATTGCCCCGGCGGTGCACCCGGGGCCGGGTGAAGGCCGCCATGCCCTCGGGTCCCAGCTCGACGCCGAGGCCGGACTCCCCCCAGCCGCCCATGGGGGCGAGATGGTCCATCGCCGCCATGCCATGGGCGTTGGTCCACACCGTCCCCGCCCGCAGCCGTCCGGCCACCGCGTCGGCGAGGTCGGGGTCCCCGCTCCAGACCGAGGCGCACAGCCCGAAGGCGGTGTCGTTCGCCGCCTCCACGGCGTCGTCCAGCCCGCGGTAGGGGAGAAGGGGCAGGGCCGGCGCGAACTGCTCCTCCCGGACCACAGCGGTTGCGGGGTCCGGGTCCACCACCAGTGCCGGTGACACCATCCAGCCCTGCTCTGGCCCTTTGACCGAGGCCGGCCGCACCACCTCGGCTGTGTCCCCGGCCTCGGCGATCATGGCCTCGACCCGGTCCCGGGCCGCCTCGGTGTGCACCGGTCCCATGGTCACCCCGTCCTCGAGACCGTCGCCCACCACGGTGCGGGACAGGGATTCGGCGAGCGCGTCCCGCCATCCGGCCAACCGGTCGGCGGGGACGTAGAGGCGCTTGATCGCCATGCACACCTGCCCGGACGTGGTGAAGGCGGCATCGAGCAGCCGGTCGGCCAGCTCGTCGGTCGGGTCGAGGTCCGGAGCGAGGACGGCCGGGTCGTTTCCGCCGAGCTCCAGCACGACCGGCCGCAGGTGCGGCGCGCAGGCCGACAGGACGGCGCGACCGGCGGCCACCCCGCCGGTGAACGACACCATGTCGAGACCGGGATGGGCCACCACCGCCGCGGCGAACGCCGGCGTGGGACCGTTGAGGGTGTTGAGCACTCCGTCCGGCAGGTCCGAGGCGAGGGCGGCGGCGAGCTCGAGCACGGCGCCGGGGCAGGACGGCGGGGTCTTCACGACGACCGTGTTGCCGGCGAGCAGCGCGGGCAGGATCTTGTTGCCCATGACGGCGGCGGGCCAGTTGAACGGCAGGACGGCTCCGACCACCCCGTGGGGGACAGGGTGGACGGTGGAGGTCCCGGCCGAACGCGGCTCGAGCGCCCCGGCCACCAGCGGCGCCAGCGCGTCGACCATGCCGGCGGTGGTGGCGAGGTCGAAGAGCGCCTCGACCCGGACCTTGCCGTGCTCACGGGTGAGCAGGGCGGCGAGCGCATCGAGGTCCAGCCGTTCGGAGGCCGACGCGCAGGCGCGCCGCAGATGGCTCAGGCGTCCGTCGAACCCGAGGGACTCCCACTCCGCCTGGGCGCATCGGGCCGCCGCCATCGCCTCGTCCACCTGGGCGAGGGAGGCAGACGGCGCCTCGAGCACGACCTCGTCGGGCCGGGCGGGATTGCGGACCGGGTAGGTCCCTTCGTCACCGGCGACCAACCTGCCCCCGATGACCAGGGATGCCCCGGACCTGGCTGTCGTCGTCTGCATGATCCCCCGAATGCTCCGCTCGCGGCCTCGCCCGGGATCGTACCGCCACAACCGCCTGTCGCCGGCGGGCCGGGGAATCTCCGACGGGACGACCGCCGTAGTACTGGCGTACCGGTCGAGGAGAGCACATGGAGAGCGAGCACATGGAAAGCGGTCACATGGGAAGCGGACACAGGGAAAGCGGGCGCATGGAAGGCGATCACGTGGTGAGAGAGCTGCTGGGCGAGGAGATGGCGGGCGAAGAGATGGCGGGCGAGGACGATGGTGCGCCAGCACCTGGTGGGGCGTGACGCCTCCCGACGTGGATCGCGTTGGAAGGCCCGCGGCCGATGGGCGGCGGCCATCGCCTCGGGCGCCATCGTCGTCGCCGCCGCGGCGTGCGGTTCGGCGGCGTCGCCGGCGCCGAAGGTGATCAAGCAACGTCCCGCCAGCTCGCAGATGAGCGGAGTCGCCGTCTCGACGGCATCGGCCGGTTCGCTCGGCACCGTTCTCGTCGACCGTACGGGGTTCACGCTCTACCGGTTCGCGCCCGACGGCACGGGCCAGCCGACCTGCACCGGTGGGTGTGCCACGGCGTGGCCGCCGCTCACCTCGCCGACCACGCACGTCATGGCGGGGACGGGTGTCCCCTCGTCGGCGCTCGGGACCGTGAGACGGTCCGACGGCTCGTTGCAGGTCACGTTCCGGGGCATGCCGCTGTACCGCTTCAGCGAGGACAAGAGGCCCGGCGATACCAGCGGGCAGGGCGTGGCCGGGTCCTGGTTCGTGGTGCCGGTGTCGGCCACCGCCCCATCGGGCGCGGCCGCCACCACGATGCCGCCCTCGACCTCGGCGCCGAGCACCGCCACCACCCCGCCCCCACCGGCGACCATGCCGCCGGCCACCCCGCCGAGCGGCGGGTACGGCTACTGACCGCGTCGGGGACCGTCGGAGCCCCAACCGCTTCGGTCGCCCCCCTCGGCGTGGCCGTGGTGGCCGAGCCGGTCCCCGGGCGGTCCGGAATCCGGCCGTCCGCGGTCGCCCTGCTCGCTGGCGCGGCGGTCGCCGTCGGGGCGGGGGCGGTGGCCCTCCGGCACTCGGGCGGGCTGTCGTCGGGCCTGTCGGCCGGGAGGGGCGTGCTCCTCGCCCCACCCCTGTTGGCCCTGGTGGCGGCCACCTTGGTCGCCGAGCGGGTCCGACCGGCCGAACGGCGCCGGCTCCTGTCCCGAGGCCTCCGGCACGACGCCGGTTTCCTGCTCCTCCACGTCACCGTGGTCGTGGCCCTGATGACGCTGCTCAGCGCGGGCTTCCGCTCCCTGCTCCAGCAGCGGGCGGGCTGGCTGTCCGGCACGTGGAGCGGGCACCTGCCGATCGCGCTCCTCTCGGTCCTGACCCTCGTCTTCATGGACGCCGCCAACTGGGCGGCCCACTGGGCGGACCACCGCTTCAGCGCGCTGTGGCGGATGCACGCCCTCCACCATTCGCAGGAGGAGCTCGGGGTCCTCACCTCCTTTCGGGCCCACCCGCTCAGCCACCTGCCGGGGTTCCTCCTCGCCTCGCTTCCGGCGTACGTGCTCACGGGTCACCGCGGCCTCGCCCCCCAGCTGGTCACCCTGTACGTGTGCCTCGGGACGCTCCCTCATGCCAACCTGCGCTGGTCCTACGGTCCCCTCGGGAGGGTCGTGGTGAGCCCCTCGTACCATCGGATCCACCATGCCGCCGCCGGCCCCGAGGGGGTCAACCTCGGGGTGGTCCTCACCGTGTGGGACGTCCTCGCCGGGCGGGCCCGGTTTCCCGGGCGACGGGAACCGCCCGCGCCGACGGGTCTCGCCGGGCGACCGGTGCCGGTGGAACAGGACCCCGGCGCCCCCGGGCTCCCGCTGCTGGTCGCCCGCCAACTGTGGCAACCCTTTCGGTCGTCGGCGGGGCCCCGGGCCGGGGCGGGGGATGGGATAGGTTCGCCCGGTGGCGGATGGGCCGGCCTCGACGGTGGTGCTGGTCCACGGGGCCTGGCACGGAGGTTGGTGCTGGAGCCGGGTCGTCGAGGGACTCTCTGCCCGCCAGGTGGCGACCACCGCCCCCGACCTCCCCGGCCACGGCGGGGACACCGGGCCGTTCGAGGACCTGCACGGCGATGCGGCCCGGGTGCGCCAGGTGCTCGACAGGCTGGAGCCTCCCGTGGTGCTGGTCGGTCATTCCTACGGTGGGGCGGTCATCACCGAGGCCGGCGACCACCCCGCCGTCAGCCGGCTCGTCTTCTTGTGCGCCCTGGCCCTCGACGAGACCGAGACCTGCACCACCGCGGTGACCGGACCGCCGGCAGCCTCGATCTCGTACGAAGGCCGGCCCGACGTCGGGGCCGGCACGGTCGTCTCGGAGGACGGTCTGATCTCGCTCCGGCCCGAGCTCGCCGCCGCGGCGCTGTACAACCGGTGCGACGCGGACACGACGGCATGGGCCGTTGCGAGACTCGGTCCCCAACCGATGGTCACCCTGGAGCAGACGCCCGAGAGGGTGTCGTGGAAGCTCAAGCCCTCGACCTACCTCGTCTGTGGCGACGACCAGATCATCCATCCCGACCTCCAACGGGTGATGGCCGAACGGTGTGGCGGAGGGAGGGTGGAGTGGGACAGCGACCATTCCCCGTTCCTCTCCTGTCCCGAGCGCGTCGTCGACCTGCTGACCGAGCTGGCCCGCTGACCCGGGACTAGCCTCCCGGGGCGATGGGACTCTCGGAGGAAGACCGCTCCCACCTCGAGTCCATTCCGTGGTTCCACTCGATCGACCTCGGTGACGGGGTGGTGACCAAGGGCGCCTCGGAGTTCCAGATCCCCGACGACCGGTTTCCGCCGTTCGACGGCTGCACCGTCTTGGACATCGGCGCCTGGGACGGGTACTACTCGTTCCTGGCCGAGCGGCTCGGTGCGCGGCGGGTCGTCGCCCTCGACCACTACGCGTGGGGTGTCGACATCGCAGCCCGGGGCGAGTACTGGACGGAATGCGCGGCCCGGGGCGTCCTGCCCGATCTGTCCCGCGACCTGACCGAGTTCTGGCGCCCCGAACTGCCGGGACGGGAAGGCTTCGACTTCGCCGCTGCCCGGCTGGCGTCCTCGGTGGAGCCGAGAGTCGCCGATTTCACCACCGTCGACCTCGCCGAGCTCGGCACCTTCGACGTGGTGCTCTATCTCGGGGTCCTGTACCACATGAAGGAGCCGCTGACCTGCCTCGAGCGGCTCCGTGCCGTGACCGGTGGGGTGGCCGTCATCGAGACCCTGGCTCTCCATCTGCAAGGTCTCGAGCACGCCAGCCTGGTGCAATTCCACGATGCCCGCGATCTCAACCACGACTTCGGGAACTGGTACGTGCCGACGCTGGCGGGACTCGAGTCACTGTGCCGGGCGGCCGGGTTCTCCTCGGTCCGGACCGTGGTCGGCCCGCCGGCGCCGGTCCCTCCTCCTGACGTGCGCCGCTCGGGACGTCTTCGTGGCCGCCGGGCGCGCTCTGCTTCCCGAGGCCCGAGCTCGGCTCCGAGCACCTTCTACCGGGCCCTGGTCCACGCCGCCGTCTAGCGCACGCCCGCTGGCCGCCGGCTCGACGTCAGGACAACCGGAAGTCGATCACTCCGCCCTTTCCCGGGCCGCCGGTGAAGGTGAAGCCGTAGCCCCACAGCACGTCGCCGCCGACGATCGAAGGTCCGCACGCCGCCTGGGCCGGGGCGGTGTACGACCAGAGCGTCGATCCCGACCCGGTGTCGACCGCCACCAGGTCGCCCGTGTCCGAGCTGACGAACCCGACGCCGTCGACCGCGCTGACCGGCCCGAGCAGATGGCCGGACATCGGATGGCTCCACTCGATCGCCCCCGTGGCGGTGTCGAGGGCCACCATTTCGGAGGACTCGGGAACGGAGTTCCCGTTGTTGGCCGGCACGAGCAGCTTGCCCGGCAAGATGGCCGCCGAGCCGAGGATGCCGCCGAACGAACCGCCCGGTGCCACCCTGGTCTTCCACACGAGCGACCCCGTCCGGGCATCGAGCGCGTAGTAGTAGCCGGCCTTGTCGCCGTCGCCGACGACGGTGCGCCCGCCCACGCTGAACAGGTTGGGGGATGCCCCGAAGTCGTAGTCGAACCCGGTGGGGTAGCCGAAGCTGAACACGTCGTTGCTGGTGGCCTGAAAGGACCAGACCAGCTTGCCGGTCCGGTCGTCGATGGCCAGGATCGAGTCCTCCAGGGGACCGGCCGGCGGCGCCAGGTTCTGACCGGTCCCGACGTAGAGCAGTCCGAGCTTCCGGTCCACCGCCGGCGTCGACCAGATTCCCTCTCCGGCGCCGCTGCTCGAGTCGTTCGGGGTGGTCACGAAGTTCCACAGCGGCGTGCCGTCCACGACGGAGAAGGCCCCGATCGACCCCTGGAAGCTGTACGTCGTGCTCCTCTCGAACACCTCGAAGGAGGCGGTGCCGACCACGACCTCGTTCCCGATGACGACCGGCGATCCGGAGATCTGGGCGTAGGGGTTGGTGTTCGTGACCGCCTTCCAGACGATGGCCCCGGTGGCCTGGTCGATCCGGTAGAGGGTGTCACCGCTTCCCACGTAGACGGCTCCACCGGCGATCGCCGGCCCTCCCACCGTGCCCGGGGCGATCGCCGTCTTCCAGAGGACCGCGCCCGACGAGACCCGGACCGCCCGCACCGTGCCGGTCAGATCGGCGAAATAGGTGATGCCGCCTTCCACCGCCGGGGTACCGACGACGCCGACCAGCCCGTCCTCCGACCAGGCCGGGGCGAGGGTTCCGACGGTGCGGCGGGTGATGTCGGTATCGAGGCGGTTGTGGCGGGCGTTCGTATGACGGAACCCGTACATCGGCCAGGCCGAGCCCGGCGGCGGGGAGCCGTTCCGTGGCGCGGACCGCCGGGCCGGTTGGGCCGCACGGGCGGGGGCAGCGGCGAGCGGCCAGAGCGAGAAGGCGACAGCGGCGACGAGCGCCGCGGCCCGCGCCCCCCGCCCGACCCGGTAGCAGCCGCCTGCTCGCCGTCTTGCGGTCCGGGCCGCCTGGCCGAGTGATCCGTGCTTCGGGCGGGACGCTGGCGCCACGGTGCCCTCGCCCTTTCCGCTAGCCCTGGCGGTCGTCGATGAGGTGAACGAGGTAGCTCAGCCGCGAGGCGATCCGGCTGCTCAGCTCCCGAAGGCGCATCAGGTCCTCGGGCACCTCCCGGACGTCACGGGGGAAGGCGCCGAGCTCTTCGGCCGTCTCGTTGATCTCGGTGATGATCTGCCGGTCGCTCATCGTTGTTCGGGTCCTCGATCGGCCGGTTCGCTCGACGATCTTCGTGCAGCGCGATACCCGAACGGACGGGAGGAAAACCCGGCCCGCTCCGTTGGCCCCGGCCCGGTCAGGCCGTCACCTCAGGCGGCATACTGCCAGCCCGGCTTCGTCAAGCCCTTCGAGACGCAGAACGCACCGATTCGAGAAATCACATCGGCGTCTTTGACCGCATAGGAGACGTTCGGTTTGGGAACAGCCGGCAGCCCCTGGATCCCTTGGCTGAGCGCATCACCTTCGGATCGCAACCGGGTGCTCTTCGCCTTGGAAGCCAGCTCTGCCAGACTGCGGAGGTCCGTGAACTCCTCCTGCTGGCTGTGGGCTAGTGGCGACACGAGGGCATCGAAGGAGGAGCAGATGGCCGAATCTGGCACCGTAGATTGGGCCTGGCTGTTGCCACACCCTGCGGCCAGCATGACGAAGACGGTGGGTACAAGGATGCCCCCGAAGCGCATCAGAGCATTTTGCTCACGCCAGCGCCGCATCGCGGGCGGCAGATGACGCCCCGGCTGAACCGTTGGCAGGTTCGGATTCCGCCGTTCCCCGGATGAACCCACTGCCCAAGTATGCCCCGTCCCACGATGAGGGGCAGCCCAGTCCCGGGAGGTCAACCAGCGGGCTGTCCCTCGACGGGGATCCCGGCAGCATGAATTGCTGGCCCGATCCGATCCCCAGCCCACTGGCGGCCGCGCTGCCCGACGATCCAGTTGACCGACTGGCCATCCGAGTCGATCACCCGAGGCATCGGTGGTCAGCTCGTGACAGGGCCGCCCGAAATCGTCGCCCGGGAACCGGACGGTCTCACTACCTCCGACAATGGAGGGGCTCTTGCATGAGCACCTGGTCGCTTTCGAGATCCCCGATCATCCCGCCACCGGACAATGCAGTGACCAGGGAAAATGTCGAGTCGGGCTGGCCGGATTTGAACCGGCGACCTCTGCGTCCCGAACGCAGCGCGCTAACCAAGCTGCGCCACAGCCCGTTGCCTCGGACCGGGGGATGGACACCGATCCTGAACCGCCGACTCTATCGGATCGCCGCCTGGCCCACTGTCGTCGCGCCGGGTGCGACCGCAAGGGCGGTCAGCCCTGGGCCGCCACCGCCACACACGCGCTCTCGACCGCGCCACGCCGATGGCTGCCGGGACCGGGAGAGCTGGTGCCGTGCTCGCCGACGGGGGTCGGATCTGTCCCGCACCGGAGCCGGTCGTCCCGGTCGTGAAACCGCCACCGACGGAATTCCCGATCCTGCGGCCGAGCAGCCGGCCACCGAGGCGGCAACCAACCCCGATGCCACCAGCGCGACCCTGCGGTACACCACCCTCATCGCCGGGCGGTGTACCGCAGGCTCTCGTCCGACCTCACCGACGCCGGCTCCGGGTATCGGTGACCGCTGAGTATCGACACTTCGCGCCTCGCCGATAGGTGTAACACGGAGCCCTTTCGCTGACAACCCATCTCTTGGATACTGCCAATCTTGACGAGGCTGAATCCGCCAATCTTGACGAGGCGCGGTTGCGTCGTCTCGCTGTGTTCGTCCCGAGCATCGTGCGATGTCGAGCCGAGGACCGGCGCCGAACCGGATCGTCCGGAGCGCCGCGTCCGGCGCACCGGTTGCCGCGCTCCGGGCGGGGTCCAGGGTGGTCGACGGCGTGCGGCTAACCGACGGTGCTGCGCCGGCCGACGGTATCGTCGGCGGATGCCGGCTCGGCGGAGTCGGGAGCGGGGTGGGACCGTTTGGCGATGACCTTGGCGATACGCCGCTTCTCCATCTCGGTCACCCGGAGCTCCCAACCGTCGACCGAGAGCGACTCCCCCTCGTCGGGGATGTGGCCGAACGCGTCGAAGAGGAATCCGCCGAGGGTGACGTACTCGCCCTCGGGGAGGTTGATGTCCAGCCGTTCGCGGACGTCGTCCACGCTCATCCGGCCGTCGACCAGCCATCGTCTGGCGTCGACCCGCACGACCTCGGGCTCGTCGCCGGAGTCGAACTCGTCGGGAAGGTCGCCCACCAGCGCACCCGAGCAGGTCCTTGACCGTCAGGACCCCTTCGACCCCGCCGTGCTCGTCGACCACCACGGCGAAGGCCCGGCGTTGCCGGCGCATCTCGGCCAGCACCTCGAGCACCAGCTGCGACTCCGGGACGAGGAAGGGCTGCCGCAGCCGTCGCGAGATGTCGACCGGGCTCGGCGCGGCAAGGCCCGCCCGGCCGGTCGGGGCGGCTCCTGCCTCGGGACCCGCCTCGGAGCCGGCGTTCGAGCCCTGCGTCCAGGCGGCATCTTCGCCTCCACCCACCTTCCAGCCCGCCCGGAACAGGTCGTTGACGAACAGGATGCCGATCAGGTCGTCCAGGTTGTCGCCGTACACCGGGAAGCAGCTGTGGCCCGACTCCCGCACCGCCTGGGTCACCGCGTCGGCGGTCAGCGGGGATGGACAGGGCCACCACGTCCACCCGGGGGGTCATGACCTCGCGGACCACCGTGTCGCGGAGGTCGTCCAGGGCGTCGATGATGAACTGCTCCTGGGCGTCGGCGCTGGCGGCGGCGCTGCTGGCGAGATCACCGCGCGCCGCCGCGGGCCCTCCGGTGTGCGACGGCGGGGCCGCCGGCCTTCTCGCCAGAGGGGGGAAGGTCGTCGGTCAGTCGTCGGAACAAGGACATGGGCGTCACGCGCCTCCGGGGGCGCGCTCGGTGCCGGCGGCGACGGGACTGGGATCGGCGGGACCAGGCTCGGCGGCGGCGGGCTGGATGGGCCGGGTGGGGTGGAACCGGGCTCGACGGAGCGGGGCGGGACCGACAGCGGCGCGTAGGACTCGTCGTGGTAGGTGCCCCCGTCGAGCAGGGAGGTCGATCGCCTGGCGCAGCCGGATGGGGTCGAGGGGCTTGACCACCCATCCCTCGGCACCGGACCGTCGGGCCAGGAACACGTCGGGCCGGCGGTCGAGCAGCATGAGCACCGGAACCTGCCCGATGCTTCCCGTACGACGCCTCGAGCCGGAGCTCGAGGCAGACCGCCATGCCTCCCATGTTCCCCATCTGCAGGTCGACGACCACCAGGTCGGGGAGCGACTCGGCCACGTCGCCGCATGACCTCGGGTCCCGATCGGGCCTCGCGGACGGTGACACCGGGCCGGGCGGCGATGGAGGCGACCTCCGCCCGCACCGACGGGGCGTCGCTGGCCACGAGGATGGTCGGCACGGGCTCCAGGCTAGTGCGCCGGTCGGGGTCCTCCCGCCCGGCCGTGCCCGTTTCCGGTGGTGACCGACCCGTCCGGGAACAGGAAGTCCGCCACGGTGGCGAGACCGTCGAGGTCGTGCACGTCGGTGTTCAGGAGCGGGACCCGGTAGACGGGAGCCGGGGCCACCGTGGCCACCAGGTCGGCAAAGGCCTGCTCCTCGCGGTCCGACGCCGCCGTGTAGCCGCGGAGGTTCTCGACCAGCTGCTCGAGCGGGCCTGCCCGGGCTCGTCCGAAGATCGCCGTCGAGCGAGGCGAGCTCGGCGTCGTCGGCGAACCGGGGCTGGACCCGGTTGACGATGAGACCGGTCACCGACATCTGCGACTCGGCCAGCTTGCCGGCGAAGTGGACCGCCTCTTCCACCGAGTCCGGCCGGGGGGAGGCCACCAGGATGAAGGCGGTGTCCGCCTGGGCCAGCAGCTCGCTGCACCCGCGCCGCCCGGGTGCCGGAACCCCTCCTCCATCCCCTCGAAGGCCTGGAAGAAGGCCACCGCGTCGCTGCACGATGTCGGCCCCGGCCACCCGTGGAGATGGTCCGCAGCAGGGCCTGGGCGGCCACCCCCATGAACTTGAGCCCGGCCCGGGTGGGCTTCATCAGCGCCTGGAACACGCGGTTCTCGAGGAACCGGGTGAGCCGACGGGGGGCGTCGAGGAAGTCGAGGGCGTTGCGGGTCGGGCGGCGTGTCCACCACCACGACGTCGAAGCCGCCCTCCTCGACGAGCTCGTAGAGCTTCTCCATCGCCATGTACTCCTGGGTGCCCGACAGCGTGCCGGTGAGGTTGCGGTAGATCCGGTTGACCTTGATGTCCTCCGCCTGCTCTGCCGTGTCGGAGTACCGCTGCGACCAGGTCGTCGAAGGTCCCCTTCGGGTCGAGCATGAGCGCGTGGAGCTCGTCCCGGCCACGGACCGTCGATCCGGGTCGGCTGGTTGGTCAGCGTGTCGACGCCCAGCGCGTTGGCCAGCCGGCGGGCGGGGTCGATCGTCACCACGCAGGCGGAGCGACCCGAGCGGGCCGCCTGGAGGGCCAGCGCCGCCGCCGTGGTGGTCTTGCCCACCCCGCCGGAGCCGCAGCAGATGACGATGGACCGCTCGGTCACCGCCGACCACGGTCGTCGGTCGACTGGTGGCCGCCGGAGCTCGGCGCGTCACGACGCCACCCCGGCCGGGTCGGGCAGGGCGGTCACGGCGGCCATCAGGGCGTCGCTCAAGGTCTCGAGCTCGGCTGGTCCGATCGAGTCGCTGAAGAGGAACGGCACCCGCAGCTGGGGCAGGGGCAGCTCGTGGGCAAGTCGCTCGACCTGCTCGCGCTGGAGCTCGCTGGCGGGTGAGGCGGAACACGCCGGGCCTCGTCGAGCGCGCCGACCAGCTCGTCGGCGAGGACCACGCCGGCCGCACCGGCGGCCTGGCGGGCGGGCACGGCGAGCCCGTCGAGCTCGGGATAGCAGCCGTTGACGATCACCGGACCGAGGGCGATCCCGACCTTGTCCTCCAGCTGGTAGGCGGCCTCGACCGCCTCGTTGACCGGCATCTCCTCGGGCAGGGTGACCAGCACCACCTGGCACCGGGCCGGGTCGGAGAGCAGGGCGACGACGTCGGCGGCCTGGGACCGGATGGGGCCGCCCCGGGCGGCGTCGAGGAGCCCGGTCGCCGACGAGAGGAAGGTCATGGTGTGGCCGGTCGCCGGGGCGTCGACCAGCACCAGGTCGGCGAGCCCGCTTCGCTCGATCTGCTTGACCTTGCCGAGGACGAGGATGTCCCGGATGCCGGGGATGGCCCCGGCGACCAGGTCGACGATCCCCGATGCCATCAGGCGCTTGGACACCCGGCGCAGGCCGTGGTCGGCCAGGTACTCGAGCAGGGCGTCGTCGGGGGTGATGACCCGGGCCCGCACCGTCCCGGGGGGCACGGGGTCGGTGCTGGCCCTGCCCTCGCCGGTATCGCCTCGTTGCCCCGGCCGCCGCCAGCACCGCCCCGTCGTAGTCCAGCGGCTCGGTGCTGCCGAAGGCGCTGGCCACCCCTGAACGCCCCTCGAGCTCGACCACCAGGACCGACAGCCCGGACCGGGCGGCCAGATGGGCCAGTGCCGCCACCATGGTCGTCTTGCCGACGCCGCCCTTGCCGGCCACGATCAGGACCCGGCTCTGGGTACAGAAGGCGCTGACGTCCATGACCTTGAGCAGCGTAGTGTCCGGCTCCGGCGGACGCCCCGGCCCGACGGCGCGGCAGGTGCGCCGGTCGGCCGATCGGCGGAGCTGAGAAATCCTGGTCAGCCCCTTGTTTCGGGCTCCCGGGCGCGAGTACCTTCCCTGGCGGGAGGAACCCGAGGGGTGTGAAGGGGGAGTTGGGCAAGGTGGAGCAGACGCCTGACGCGTGGCAGCTCAAGGCGGCGTGTCGTGGGCCACAGGCGGAGGTCTTCTTCCCGCCCGCCCATGCCGAGCGCAAGGACGAGAAGCTCCAGCGTGAGGACCGGGCCAAGTCGATCTGCCGGACGTGTGTGGTGCGGCGGGAATGTCTCGACTACGCCATCCGCATCCACGAGCCCCATGGCATCTGGGGCGGTCTGAACGAGATGGAGCGCAAGCAGCTGGCGGACCGCCGAGCCGGCTGACGACCGTCGCCGCCCTGTTCGTCGGCCCGCCGCGGGCCGGTTCAGCCATCCCGAGGGCAGCCGCCGCGGCGCGGACCCCGCTGGTCCGTGCAGGTGGACGACGGGTCGCTGGCCGGTGGCGGCGCAGATGCCCGCTGTCAGATAGTTGGCCGAGGCCAGCACGGCCTGGGCGGTCGGATCGCCCGGCTGCCCCAGTTCTGCGGCGATGGACCCCTGCGACTGGCCGACCAGGACGGCGGGGCTGAACCCCGAGGTGGAGGTGACCATCAGGTTGCCGATGTCGAGAAGGGGAAAGCTCCCGAGTCGCCGTTCCGTGCCGGACCGGCGGACTGCCGTAGCGGGCGACGAGGAAGGACTGGGAGGGGTCGAGGGTGGCGATCCGGCTGTACGTCACCTTCGCTGTCGACCGCCGCGGAGTACAGCTCGACCCCGGCGAAGGACACGTAGCGGCTGGTGTAGGTGGTCCCGACGAAGCTGAAGCTCTGCACGGACGGGAAGACGGACGACGGGGCCGACTGCATGCTGGTCAGCCGCCCGAAGTGCCCGAACCGCGACAGGGCCACGATGAGCGGCCATCGCTCGGCGGCGCAGAACGGGCAGAACTCGGCGCCCACGTAGAGCACCTCGGGCTTGCCGTGGGCAAGGAGGCGGGGCTGGCCCGTCAGGACGGTCGGAGCGGTGAGCTGGGTCGAGGGGGCGTTGACGCCCACCGCGTCGAAGGCCGAGGCCGGCACGCCGGTCACCGCGGCGACGATGTCGGAGGCCGCCGCCGGCCGGTTCACCGTCCGGGGCGTCGAGGGCGGCCGGGTGAGGGCAGTAGGCGACGAGCACGATCACCCCGACCAGGATGACCACGACGACGCTCCACACGACGCCCACGGTGCGGCTCCTCGGCGTGACGTCGGGGGGCGCGGCGTCCGGGCGCGCCGGCACCGGGGCCGTCCCCTCCGGACCCCGCCCGGCCGCACCGGGACCGGTCACCGGTGCCGTCGGTCGCCCGGAGCGGTCGAGCCCTCGCCGTAGGTGCCGTACGCCGCATCGGGCAGGGACGCGGTCGGGGGCGAGCAGAGCGGGTGTGGTGGTGATGATGATCACGAAGAGGAGGAACGTGGCGACGTGCACCGACGAGCACCACAGGCAGATCGCCTTGATGATGAAGAGCTCGGCGACGAGCAGGTACAGGATCATCCCGACGCCCGACCACGGCGAGCGCCAGCCGGGCCAGGTGGACCCGCCGGTCGGCGGCGCGCCAGGCCGCAGGCAGGCACAGCGCCAGCATGGGCACGAAGTAGGCCAGGCCGAGCATGGCCACCGGGATGCCGAAGATGACCGACTGCGGGCTGGTGGTGACCTTGGCGCAGTTGATGGTCCCGCTGTCCGAGCAGACCAGGGCCACCTTGTCGAAGTGGGTGATCGTCAGGTAGACGGACACGCCGAGGCCGAAGACGCAGAGCAGCAGGGTGGCCACCGGCTGCCATCGCGGTGCGCTCACCGTGGTCTCCCGGTGTCGGTCAGCTCAGCTTGAGCGCCTTCGTCGCCGCCTCGACCCCGGGGCTCTGGCACACCGACGCCGGCGCCCCCTTGCTGGCGGCGCAGATCGCCGCGCTCATGTAGTTGGCGGTGGCCACGATGGCCTGGGTGGCGGGGTTGGTCGGGTCGCTCAGGCCGCTTGGCGATGTCGGGCCACGACTGGTTGGCGAGTATGCCCGGGCTGTAGCTGGCCCCCGAGATCAGGAGCCGGTTGTCGATGTTGACGAACGGGAAGCTGATGCCGCCCTGGGTGGTGGCGTTGGGGTTGAACTTCGAGCTCGAGTACTTGACGAGGTTGGCCCGCTCCTCGGGTGTCGGGTTCTCGAGCGTGGCGAATCCGCTCGAGCTGGTGGACGAGGGAACCGTGCTGATATTGCTCGATCGACCGGAAGGTGATGTAGGAGCTGGTCAGGGTGGCCCCGTGGAAGCTGAAGGTGTTGGTCTGGGGGTCCACGTCGCTGTGGGACGAAGCGGTGATCTTGAGCCCGGACCAGGTGCCGAACCGGGACAGCGCGGCCGTCATCGCCCAGCGCTCGGCGGCGCAGTACGGGCAGTACTCGGCCCCGTAGTAGAGCATGGCCGGCGACTTGCCATCGAGGCTCATGGACGGCTGGCCGCTGAGGACGGTCGGGGGGGTCACCGGGACCGTCGACGAGGTGACCCCCACCGTGTTGTAGACGGAGGCCGGAATGTTGGTCACGTCGGCGACGACCGAGGCCGGGGCCGGCACGGTCGGGGTGTAGGAGTTGTCGGTCGACGATCCCGGTCGCCTTCACCATGACCAGCACGACCACGATGACGATGACCAGACCGACCGCTCCCCAGGCCAGGACGGCGCCCGAGAGCCGCCGCCCCTCGGCGCGGCCGGGGCCGGCCTCGTCCCGGGGCTCGGACGGGGGGTGTTCCCGCCCTTCGCCTGCCCGCCTTCCCGGTCCGGGCCGGCGGCGCGCTCTTGACCCGCCCGCTCCCTTCCCGGAGGGGACTTGGGCGAGACGGAGCGGCTCTGGGCCCGGCTCCGGTCCTTGGCGCTCTGGCTGCCACCACCGCCCGAGCGGTCCCTGGCGCGGGCCGGTTCGGCGGCTTGGGCCTGTCCCCGCCGGTCCTGGTCCTGTCCTGTTCGCCTGCCATCTGGTGCGGGTCCTCGATCCGTCTGGTGGTCGACCGAGCGTAACGTGTCGGCTGGCTCGCCGGTGTTCGCACCGCCGGCCGGTCGGAACGGGTGGGCGGAGCGTCCCGACCGGGGGAGCGGGGCGCGCCACGGTGGGCGGCGAGCCGGTGCCCGGTGGTGGCAAAACAGCCTCTGCGCTGGTCTCTCCGCCTACACTGACCGCTCATGTCGGGAGAAGGGGCGCGGCAGCCGGCGGGTGACCGCCGGGCCGGGGCAGCGGCAGCCCGGCAGGCGGCGCTCGGATGGCACCGTGCGACCGTCGGCGGGATGACGGTCAGCTACGCCGAGGCGGGCTCGGGGCCGCCAGCGCTGTTCCTCCACGGGTGGGGCCTGCGACCGAACGCCTACCGCCGGACCATCGAGGCCATGAGCCGTGCGGGGTGCCGCGTGTTCGCTCCGGCGCTGCCCGGGTTCGGGGGCACGCCCGAGCTCGCCCCGGACCAGCGCACGTTTACCGGCTACGCCGCCTGGGTCGGGGAGTTCCTCGACGCCGTGGGGCAGCCCGAGGTGGCGCTGGCCGCCGGCCACTCGTTCGGGGGCGGGGTGGCCACCGCCTTCGGCCACCAGCAGTCCGGACCGGGTGTCGGCCCTGCTGTTGGCCAACGCCATCGGCAGCCCCACCTGGGCCCTGTTCCCCGACGAGGTCCGCACCATGGTGCAGCGCCCGGTCTGGGACTGGGGGCGGCACATCGGTACCGACATCCTGCAGTCGCCGCGGCTGGTCCGCCTGCTGCCGACCCTGCTCGAGGACTTCGTGCCCAACCTGTTGCACAACCCGCTCGGGATGTTCCGGACCGGTGAGTTCATCCGTCGGGCCGACCTGGTGCGCGAGGTCGAGGCCATCGCCGCCCGGGGCATCCCGGTGACCGTCGTGTGGTCCGACCGGGACCGGCTGGTGCCCCGCTCCGCCTTCGACGAATTGCGGCGTGCCGCCGGCGTCGAGGGGTGGTGGTCGAAGGCACCCACGCCTGGCTCATCGCCGACCCGGCCCGCTTCGGCGAGCTCGCCATCAGCGCGCTGGTCGACTCGGGCGCGCTCACCCGGCGGGCGGCACCTTCCTCGGCCTGATCGGAGGCAAAGCGTCCCCGGGGGTCGGGCTCGGGCCCGGCGGTAACGTGAAGGATGAGCGTTCCCCCCCGCGACGCCGCCACGGTCATCCTGGTTCGGGACGCGCCGGCCGAGCACGGCGAACCGGGCATCGAGGTGTGCATGCTCCGGCGGAACCTGGCGGCGGAGTTCTCGGCCGGGGCCTACGTGTTCCCCGGAGGCTCGGTGGACCCGGCCGACCGCGCACCGGCCGCTGCCGCCCTGTGCCGGGGTCGGACCGACGAGGAGGCGAGCGCGGATCCTCGGCGTGGGCTCGGGGGGCCTGGCCTTCTGGGTGGCGGCCCTCCGGGAGTGCTTCGAAGAGGCGGGGGTGATGCTGGCCGGGACGGCTGGACGACGCCGGAACCGGTCGGGATCACCCCTCTCGACACCGGCGACCCGCCGTGGCGGAGCGCTTCGCCGGCTACCGGCGCCGCCTCAACGAGGGACGCATCGGGCCTGGTCGAGGTGTGCGTGGCAGGAGAACCTGGCGCTCGACGCCGGAGCGGTCCACTACGTGAGCCACTGGATCACCCCCGAGCTCTCCCCGAGGCGCTTCGACACCCGGTTCTTCGTCACCGCCGCGCCGCCCGGCCAGGTCGCCGAGCACGACGACGGCGAGACCATCGCCACGGTGTGGGTGCGGCCCCGGGCCGCGCTGGCCGGCCAGGCTCACGGCGAGGTCGACCTGCTGCCACCGACCTTGGCCAACCTGTCGAACATCGAGTCGTTCCGGTCGACCGACGAGGTGATGGCCTGGGCGCAGCAGGTCACCGACGTGCCCACCGTGCTGCCGGTGGTCATCGTCGAGGACGGCCACGTGCTCGTGCTCCGGCCCGGAGACCTCGGCTACGAGGAGGCCGTGGCGGATCTCGCCGCGTCCGGGCGGGGGGTCGACGACCAGCTGGCCGCCGCCGCCCGGCAGATCTGGGGTCCGAGGCCCGAAGAGCCCTGAGCGGGCACGGGGGCCCGAAGGCAGTCCGAGCCGGACGAAGGGACCCGCCCGGAACGGTCAGGGCGGGCCCGGCTCGGTGACGGCGAGGGCGTCATCGGCGGTGCCGGCGCTCACGGCCGCCTCGACCCGTTCGAGCAGCCGGACGCTGCAGCCGTCCATCGGCACGACGGGGGCGATGGTGGTCACGATCGACTCGGCGATGTCGTCGAAGACGGCGGCGAGGGGCTGGCCCTCGTCCAGCGCGACCGGCGTTCCCGCGTCCCCTCCGGCGGCCACCGACGGGTGGAGCGGGATCTGGCCGATGAGCGGGACCCCGATCTCGGCGGCCAGCCGGGCGCCGCCCCCCGAGCCGAACAGGGCGTACGAGGTGCCGTGCTCGCAGGTGAAGTCGCTCATGTTCTCGATGACGCCGGCCACCCGGAGGTAGCCCTTGCGGGCCATGTCGGCCGTGCGGGCCGCCACCTTCTGGGCGGCGACCGGCGGAGTGGTGACCACGATGACCTCGGTGCGCGGCAGCATGCGGGCCAGGCCCATCTGGATGTCGCCGGTCCCGGGCGGCATGTCGATGAGCAGGTAGTCGAGGTCGCCCCAGTGGACGTCCTCGAGGAACTGCTGGACGGCACGGTTGAGGATGAGGCCGCGCCACATGATGGCGCTGTCCTCGTCGGCCAGGAAGCCCATGGACAGGACCCGGAGCATCCCGTCGCCCGACCGGTCGCTCGAGGGGGACCATCTTCTTGTCCCGGGCGGTGATCTCGCCCTGGATCCCGAGCAGGCGGGGCACCGAGAAGCCCCAGATGTCGGCGTCGAGGACCCCGACGGTCAGACCCCGGCGGGCCATGGCCACGGCCAGGTTGACGGTGACCGAGCTCTTGCCCACCCCGCCCTTGCCCGAGGCCACGGCGATGACCCGGGTGCGGTCGGGGATGTCGGTGGCCGGGGCGGGGTCGGCGGCCAGCCGGCGGGCCCGGGCCATGACCTCGCTGCGCCGCTCGGCGTCCATCACCCCGGTACGGACGGAGACCGACGCGCACGCCGGGCAGCGCGCCGACGTGGGTCTCGACGTCGTTCTGGATCTGGGTGCGCAGGGGGCAGCCGGCCACCGTCAGGGCCACCTCGACCTCGACGGCCCCGGCCTCGTCGATGCCGATCCCGTTGACCATGCCGAGATCGACGATGTCGGCGCCGAGCTCGGGGTCGACCACGCCGGCCAGCGCGGCGCGCACCGACTCCTCGGTTGGGGGGGAACCACAGGGCCGGGCCTGGTCACGTGGGCAATTCTATCGGTGGACCTCGGTCCGGCACCCCGGTGGCGTGCGCTGGTGCCCGCCCGGGGGAGGTATCGTGGTGGACGAGTGCCATCGCGGGAGCGGACGGGGGCTCCGCCGCCGTGACGGTCCTGCTGTTCGAGCCTGCTATCCGGAGGAGCGCCATGAGTGCCACCATGCAGTCCGTCAGCATCGGAAAGCGGCCGGACCCGGTCACGCTGACCGACGTGGCCGCGGCCAAGGTCGCCGAGCTGCTGGCCGAGGAGGACGTCGACGGGCTCGCCCTCCGGGTGGCGGTACGTCCCGGCGGTTGCTCGGGGTTCAGCTACGAGATGTTCTTCGACGCCGAGGTCGCCGACGACGACGTGGTGCGCGAGTTCGGGACCGTCAAGGTGGTGGTCGACCCGGCCAGCGCCGACCTGCTCAAGGGCTCGACCCTCGACTACAGCGACGGCCTGCAGGGCGCCGGGTTCCACGTCACCAACCCCAACGCCACCCGCACCTGCGGCTGCGGCTCCTCGTTCAGCTGAGCCGCCGGTTGAGCCGAGCCGCTGAGCTGTCGCTGATCCCCTGACCAGGCTCCGGGTCGACGGCGCCGACGTCGCGGTCGCCGACGACGGGGCCTCGCTCCTCGACGTCCTGCGCGACCAGGTGGGGGTGCGCTCGGCCAAGGACGGGTGCAGCCCCCAGGGCCAGTGCGGATGCTGCACGGTGTGGGTCGACGGCGCCCCCCGGGTGGCCTGCGTCACGCCCGTGCGCCGGCTCGACGGGCGGGAGGTCACCACCCTCGAGGGGCTGCCGGCCGAGAAGCGGGACCGCTGGGCCGACGCGCTCGTCGCCGCCGGGGGGAGCCAGTGCGGGTTCTGCACCCCGGGGATCGTGATGCGGTTGGCCGCCCTCGCCCCGGGGGCCACCGAGGAGCAGGTGGAGCGGGCCCTGCTCGCCCACCTGTGCCGTTGCACCGGCTGGCAGACCATCGAGGAGGCCGCCCGGAAGGCGCTCGACGAGAGTCCCGCGAAGGCAGGTCCGGCCGCGGCGGGCGGGGCGGAGGCTCGCGACCTCGGCCGGGCCGCCGCCCGGGCCACGCTCGAAGGGGGCGCCGACCAGCAGGTCGGGCCGGAGGTCGTCCTCGGCCGGGCGGGGTTCGCCGACGACACCTGCCCGCCGGGGAGCCTGGTGGCGGTGCCCGAGGCGTCGGGCGGGTACGTCGTGGCCGAGTCGGTCGAGCGAGGCGCGGGCCCGGGCGGGCAAGGTGCAGGGCCGGAGCACCGGACTGCCCCTCGTCCATCCCCTCGGTCTGCCGCCCGGTCCCCACGCGGTGAGCCTGCGGACCACCTATGTCGAACCTGCCTATGTCGAGCCCGACGCCTCGTGGTGCCGTCCGGGAGGCCCCCCGGCGTCGCCGTGCGCCAACGGCGGCGCCTTCGGCGGGAAGGTGCGCGCCCCGGTGGCCGCCGATGCCCGCCGCCTGGCCGACGAGCACGGCCGGCCGGTGCGGGTGCTCTGGTCGCGCGAGGACGTGGTGCGCCGGGGACCGAAGCGCCCTCCGGTGGCCGGCGGGGTCGACGCCGAGGGGTCGGGCGTGCTGCGGGTGGCGGTCCCGCCCGAGGGCGCCGACGCCGCCGTCTGGGCCCGGGTCGCCGACGCCGTGACGGCGGTGGCCCCGGGCATCGGGCTCGAGCCGGTCCCCCTCGCCGGACCGCCGGTCTCCTTCGATCTGCGCGGGGCGGTCTGGGTGGAGGCGGCCGTGCTCGCCGCGGCTGCCCGCCTGGCCGGCCGGGAAGCGGGCGAGGCGCCCCGCCTCGAGGTCCCGGTCGCCATCCGGGCTCCGGGCGGGGGTCGGGCCGAGGCGTGCTGTCGGGAGGACGGCTCGATCGAGGTGACCGTCGAGGCCGGCCCGGTCCTCGACGAGGTGGTGCTGCGCTCCTACTGCATCGGCGCCAGCCACCAGGCCCTCGGTTGGGTCCGGTCCGAGGGGATCGCCGTGGACGACGCCGGTGAGGTGCGCGACCTCACGCTGCGCTCCTTCGGCATCCTGGAGGCCCGGGCCATGCCGCCGGTCAGGGTGCGTGTCGTGCCGGGCCCGCCCGACAGCCCGGCCGTCAACGGCTCGGACGCCGTGTTCGCCGCCGTCGCCACCGCCGCCTGGCTGGCCGACGGCCTCGTCGGGGAATGGCCGACCCGGCGTGCCGGGCCGCCGCCGTGAGCGCCCCGGTCGGTCCCTACCGCCCGATCGTCGCGCGCCGGGCCCTGCCTGGTCTGCTCGGGCCAGCTGGGCCTAGCCCCCCGTCCGCCGGGCTCGTCGGCCCCCCCGGCCCTGGTCGCCGGCGGGGCGCCGGCCCAGCTCGCCCAGGCCCTCGCCAACGCCGACGAGCTCCTCGGCGGGCAGGGTGCCACCCGGGACGACGTGGTCAAGACCACCGTGTTCGTCACCGACATGGACGACTACGCCGCCCTCAACGAGGTCTATGCGGATTTCTTCGGCGACCACCGGCCGGCCCGCTCGGTGGTCGGCGTGGCCGCGCTGCCCATGGCGGCGGCGGTCGAGGTCGAGCTGTGGGCCTACCGCGACCGCGACCGCTGAGGCCGTCCGCTCCTCAGGGCGTCCAGGCGGTCTGGCCGAAGCGGTAGCCGACCGAGCGGACGGTCTGGATCAGGTGGGCGTGCTCCTCGCCGAGCTTGGCCCGCAGCCGCCGCACGTGGACGTCCACCGTGCGGGCGCCGCCGTAGTACTCGTAGCCCCACACCCGGCTGAGCAGCGTCTCGCGGGTGAAGACCTTGCCCGGCCGGGCGGCGAGGAAGCGCAGCAGCTCGTACTCCATGTAGGTGAGGTCGAGGACCCGCCCGTCGACGGCTGCCTGGTAGGTCTCGAGATTGAGGACCAGCGGCCCGTGCTCGAGCAGGTCCGGGCCGCAGGCCCCGGCCCGTGCGCCAGAACAGGTGGGCCAGCCGGGCGGCGAGCTCCTCGGCGTTGACCGGCTCGAGGCAGAGGTCGTCGAAGAGGTCCTCGCGCAGCTCGAGCTCACCGAGCTGGTCGGGCGGGACGACCACGATCACCGGGGCGAGGGGGACCTCCCGCTTGCGCAGGTGCCGGCAGAGCGAGGAACGCCCCGACCGGGTCCTCGCCGCTCCAGACGACCGCGCCGGACCACCCGTCCTCGGGCTCCTCGGCGTCGGCCGCCTCGGGCCCGTCGACGCCGCGCCAGGGGTAGCCGGCCCGGTCGAGCACGCGCGGTCACCGCCGCGGGCGGCGAGGCGGGGAAGCACAGCAGTGGCTCCACGGCGGTCCTCCCTCTCACGTCGGTCCGACTGCGGCCGGTGTCAGGCTGAGGCCAGTCACAGCAGCGGAAGGTACCGGTCGAGCTCGAACTGGGTGACGTGGGCCTTGTACTCCGCCCATTCCGCCCGCTTGTTGCGGATGAACCACTCGAAGACGTGCTCGCCCGAGCGTCTCGGCGAGCAGCTCCGAGGACTCCATGAGCCCGAGCGCCTCGTTGCAGGCTGCCCGGCAGGTGGAGGATGCCCTTGTTGGCGAGCTCGTCGGCGCTGAGGGCGAACAGGTTGGCGTCGGCCTCGGGCGGGAGCTCGTAGCCCTCCTCGATGCCCTGCAGCCCGGCGGCCAGCATCACGGCGAAGGCCAGGTAGGGATTGCAGGCGCTGTCCGGGCGAGCGGAACTCGACCCGGGTCGACTCGACCTTGCCCGGCTTGACCACCGGCACGCGGACCAGGGCCGAGCGGTTGTTGCGGGCCCACGAGACGTGGATCGGGTGCCTCGTAGCCCGTCGACCAGGCGCTTGTAGGAGTTCACCCACTGGTTGGTCACGGCGGTGATCTCCGGCGGCGTGGCGCGAGCAGCCCGGCGATGAACCCCTCGGCCACCTCGGACAGGCCGCCGGGCCGGTCCAGGTCGACGAAGGCGTTGGCGTCCCCCCGGAACAGCGACATGTGGGTGTGCATGCCCGAGCCCTGCACGCCGGCCAGCGGCTTGGGCATGAAGCTGGCGAACACCCCCTGCTGGCGGGCCATCTCCTTCACCACCAGGCGGACGGTCATGACCGTGTCGGCCATGGTCAGGGCGTCGGTGTAGCGCAGGTCGATCTCGTGCTGGCTCGGGGCGTCCTCGTGCTGGGCGTGCTCGACGGGGATGCCCATCTCCTCGAGGGTGAGCACCGTGCGCTGGCGGATGTCGCTGGCCCGGTCGGCCACGGTGAGCTCGAAGTACGAGCCGCTGTCGAGGCCCACCGGCGGACGGGCCGGGTCGGCGTCGGCGAAGTAGAAGTACTCGATCTCGGGTGCGGCGTAGAAGGTGAACCCGAGGCCGTGGGCGCGCTCGAGGGCGCGGCGCAGGACGTGGCGCGGGATCGCCCTGGAAGGGCGATCCGTCGAGGTCGACGATGTCGCAGACCACCCGGGCCACCTGGGCGACCTGCTCGTCGGGCCCGTTCGCCGCCGGACGCCGACTGGCCGTGCCCGTGCCAGGGCAGGAGCTGGAAGGTGCTGGCGTCGGGCCGGGCCAGCACGTCGCTCTCCTGGACCCGGCTGAACCCGTCGATGGCCGACCCGTCGAAGGTCATCCCCTCGTCGAGGGCGTTCTCCAGCTCGGCCGGGGTGATGCTGAAGGTCTTCGGCGTCCCGAGGACGTCGGTGAACCACAGCTGGACGAAGCGGATCCCGCGCTCCTCGACGGTCCGGAGGACGTACTCCCCCTGGCTCCTCATGACGTGCCGGTCATCGGCGTCGCCGTCATGGAGTCGCCGTCATGCGAGTCCGCGGACCGGCGGTCGAACGGGTCTGCCCCGGTCAGCTGCGAGGAGGCGTCGCCGCAGACCGTCTCGATGAGGACCGCGGTCACCTGGTACGGGTCCATGTTGGCGTTGGGCCGGCGGTCCTCGAGCCAGCCCTTCTTCGCCTTGGCCACGCCCCAGGGGATGCGGATCGAGGCGCCGCGGTCGGAGGTGCCGTAGGTGAACTTGGTGTAGTGGGCGGTCTCGTGGGCCCCGGTCAGGCGGCTCTCGATCCCGACGCCGTAGACGGCGATGTGCTCGTCGACCCGCTTCCCGATGGCCTCGCAGGCGGCGATGATGGCGTCCCAGCCGCCCTCCTCCCGCATGGCCTTGGTCGAGAAGTTGGTGTGGGCCCCGGCCCCGTTCCAGTCACCCAGGATGGGCTTGGGCTCGAGGGTGGCGTAGACGTCGAAGTCCTCGGCGATGCGGAAGAGCAGCCAGCGGGCCACCCACAGCTGGTCGGAGATGCTCGAGCGGGGGGAGCACGCCGATCTGGAACTCCCACTGGCCCATCATGACCTCGGCGTTGGTGCCCTCGATGGACGAGCCCGGCGTCGATGCAGGCCGCCGTGTGGAGCTCGACGATCTCGCGGCCGGGCATCTTGTCGCCGCCGACGCCGCAGTAGTAGGGGCCCTGGGGGGCCGGGATAGCCCGTCGCCGGCCAGCCGAGCGGGCCGGCCGTCCTTGAAGAAGGTGTACTCCTGCTCGACGCCGAACATCGGCTCCTGGTCGCCGTACTTCTCGACCACCTCGCGCAGGTGGGCCCGGGTGTTGGTGGGGTGGGGCGTGAAGTCGGTGAGCTCGCACCTCGCACATGACCAGCTTGTCGTCGGGCCCCCGGAGCGGGTCGGGACAGGTGAACACCGGGCGCAGCACGCAGTCGGAGTCGTGGCCGAGGGCCTGGTTGGTGCTCGAGCCGTCGAAGCCCCAGATGCCCGGCTCCTCGCCGTCGGCGACGATCTTGGTCTTGCTCCGGAGGAGCGGCGAAGGCTCGGTCCCGTCGATCCAGATGTACTCAGCTTGGTAAGGCACGTGCACTCCTCGCTTGCTCGTCGTCTGCTGCCAGCTGGGACTGTGCTGCCATCGGTGCCGTGCCTCCGGCGCACCGGGCGCCGCCGCACCACGGGGACGACCCAGTATCGCAGTGAGCCGTTTCTCCCGTGGTTACCCGACTGTGAACGGCGGATGAACAGCGTCCGCGGCTTCGCCGCCGGCCGGCCTCCGGCGCGCCCGAGGTCCGCGCCGCCGGGCACGAAAGGCCAGGCAGCGGGGCCGGTAACCTGGGCGCATGGCTCGGGTGCGGGTGGCCGCCTGCCAGATCAACACGGTGGTCGGCGACCTCGCGGGCAACGCCGGATCGGATCCTCGCCGCCCTGGACGGAGGCCGAGCGCGGCCGGAGCCGACCTGGCCGTCTTCCCGGAGCTGACGGTCACCGGCTACCCGCCCGAGGACCTGCTCGGGCGGCCCGCCTTCGTCGCCGACAACCTGGCGGCCCTCGACGGGATCGCCGCCGCCACCGGTCCGTGCGCCGCGGTCGTCGGGTTCGTCGACACGCGACCGGCTCGGGCCGCCTGGTCAACGCCGCCGCCGTCTGCGCCGGCGGGCGGGTGGTCGGCCGCTACCACAAGCGGCTGCTGCCCAACTACGGGGTCTTCGACGAGCAGCGCTGGTTCGTCCCCGGCGACGGGCCGGTCCACCTGTTTCGAGGTGGCCGGCGTGCCGGTCGGGGTGACGCATCTGCGAGGACCTGTGGTTCGCCGGCGGCCCGATGGCCGACCAGGCCGCGGTCGGGGGCCCGAGCTGCTCGTCAACCTCAACGCCTCGCCCTACTCGCGCGGGCCGGCGCGACGAGCGCCTGGGGTGCTCGCCGACCGGGTGGCCGAGACGGGCTGCCCCATCGTCTACGTGAACCAGGTCGGCGGCCAGGACGAGCTGGTCTTCGACGGAGCGTCCCTGGTGATGGACGGACGCGGCACCATCGTGGCCTCGGCGCCCCAGTTCGCCGAGGCGCTGCTGGTGGCCGACCTGACGGTCGCGGCAGTGGCCCGGACCGTGAGCCCGTCGCCGGACGGACCCCCGAGCCGCACGCCTCGACCGGTCCTGGTCAGCCGGTCCCCCCGGCTCCCCGGACACCGATCCGGCTCGCCAACCAGGTGTCGCCGGTGCTCGAGGCCCGACGCCGAGGTGTACGAGGCCCTGGTGCTCGGCACGCGTGACTACGTGGGGAAGAACGACTTCCCCGGCGCGCTCATCGGGCTGTCGGGCGGCATCGACTCCTCGCTGGTCGCATCGGTGGCGGTCGACGCCCTCGGCCCCGAGCAGGTGCACGGGGTCACCATGCCCTCGCGCTACTCGAGCGAGGGCTCGGTCGCCGACGCGGTGGCGCTCGCCGCCAACCTCGGCATCAGCATCGCCACCGTCGCCATCGAGCAGGCCCACCGCGCCCTGGCCGCCACCCTGGCGCCCGCTCCTCGGGGGCGACCCGGCCGGCCTGACCGACGAGAACCTGCAGTCGCGCATCCGGGGGGTCCTGCTCATGGCGCTGTCCAACGCCAAGGGGTGGATCGTCCTCACCACCGGCAACAAGAGCGAGATGGCGACCGGGTACTCGACCCTGTACGGCGACTCGGCCGGCGGGTTCGCCGTCATCAAGGACGTGCCGAAGACGCTCGTCTACGAGCTCTGCCGGTACCGCAACCGGATGGCCGGGCTTCGACCTCATCCCGGACCCGGTGCTCACCAAGGCCCCCTCGGCCGAGCTGCGCCCCGACCAGCGGGACGACGAGTCGCTGCCGCCCTACGAGGTGCTCGACCCGGTGGTCGACGGGTACGTGGTGGGCGACCGGTCGGCCGACGAGCTCGTGGCCGAGGGGTTCGATCCCGAGGCGGTCGACCGGGTGGTCGGCCTGGTCGACCGGGCCGAGTACAAGCGGCGCCAGATGCCCCCGGGCGTGCGGATCTCGGGCAAGGCCTTCGGCAAGGACCGCCGCATGCCGATCACCAACCGCTACCGACCCGGCGCCGGCCTTCCGGACGGGGTCCCATCGGGCGGGCAGCGAGCCGACGGGGGCCAGACCGACGGGGAGACCCCGGCCGTTGTCTGAGTTCCCGGACACCGGGGAGGGGACGTCCGGCGCCGCCGGTGCTCCGGCGGGTGCGACCCGCGGATGGTCGTCGCCGGCCGAGCCGTGGTCTCCGGCCTCGCCCGAGCAGGTCCCCGAGGTCGTTCCAGCCGACGTCGTCTCGGCCCGACGTCGTTGCGCCCGGCGTCCTTTCGACCGGCGTCGTTCCGCCCGACGCAACCGCACCCGGTGGCCTCCCCCCCGAGCGTGCGCCGGCCGATGGCGCGCCCACCGCTGCCGGCACCTCCGACGGTCTGGCGACTCTCGACGAGGTCGCCGGCGGGGACCGCGCCTCGACGTCCTCCCGCTGCCACTCGCTGCCACGGCCGCGCTGGTCGGGGAGTACCGCTGGATCGAGGACGCGCTCTACCGCCTGCTCGGGCGAGTGGGTGATCGACATGCCGCTCGCCGCCGTGCAGGTGCACCTCGACGCCCAGAGCATGCGCCACGCCTGGCACGCCGAGCTGTGGGCCGAGCGGCTGCCCGTGCTGCGACGGCGCCGACCCGGAGGCCTGACCGCGCCCTCGCCCCAGAGCTCGGTGCTGCTCGCCGCCCTGTCGGGAGCGGGACCCGGCGAGGTGCTCCCGGGCTGGGTCCCGGCGGGCGAGCCCGACGACGACCCGTTCGGGCATCCCGGTGCCCTCCCCCGCCTGGCCGGGCTCTACCGGGTGGCGCTGCCGCGGCTGGTCACCAGCTACGAGCGGCACCTCCGGGCGGTCAGCGCCGGTGACCGACGCCCCGGTCGCCCGGGCCCTGCGGCTGGTGCTCAACGACGAGATCGAGGACTGGCGGGCCGGCGAGCGCCTCGTCCAGCGCCTGGTGACCCGGCCCCACGACGTGGTGGCCGTGCACGAGTTCCTCCAGCGGCTGGAGTCGGCCGTGGTCGGGGCGGGGGCCGTCTCCGGACTGGTCACGTTCCCGGACTCGGTGCCCGTCGATTGAGGACGGCCCCGGCCCGGTCGGTCCGGCGGGCGGCGCACCCGCACCGGTGTGCGCGTCGGAGGGCTTGACGGGTCCGGTAGACTTCGAAAGCAGCGATCGTTGCGCCCGGAACACGCCCAAACCCAGTTCAGCGACCCCGGATCGGGGCGCGACGCAGGGCTGGCCGTCTCCCACCCCCGTGGGAAACACGAAGGACTCGGTGAAGTTGGCAAAGGAGCGCCTCGAGCGGGACGACGAGGATCTGGTCCGGCTCTATCTGACCGACATCGGCCAGTACCCGCTGCTGACCAAGGACGACGAGGTCCGGCTGGCCCAGGCCATCGAGGCCGGACGCGAGGCCGACGCCCAGCTGGCGGCGGCGCCCAAGGGCCTGACCCCGGCCAAGCGGCGCGAGCTGCGGCGGACCACCCTCCAGGGCGAGGGGGCCCAGCAGACCTTCGTCCAGTCGAACCTCCGGCTGGTCGTGTCCATCGCCAAGAAGTACCAGGCGTCGGGGCTGCCGCTGCTCGACCTCATCCAGGAGGGCAACCTCGGCCTCATGCACGCCGTCGAGAAGTTCGACTGGCGCAAGGGCTTCAAGTTCTCGACGTACGCCACCTGGTGGATCCGCCAGGCCATCACCCGCGGCATCGCCAACACCGGGCGGACCATCCGGCTGCCGGTCCACGCCGGCGACACGCTGGCCCGGGTGCAGAAGGCCCAGGCCCGGCTCGAGCTCAAGTACGGCCGGCCGGCCACCCTGGCCGAGCTGGGTGCCGAGGTCGAGATGCCCGAGGACAAGCTGGTCGAGGCGCTGCGCTTCCGGGCCGAGCCGCTCTCCCTGTCCGAGCCGCTGCGTGAGGACGGCGACGCCGAGCTCGGCGACGTGGTCGAGGACCGCTCGGCCGAGTCGCCCTTCGAGGTGGCCGCCGTCTCGCTGCTGCCCGAGGAGATCGGCCGGCTGCTCTCCCCGCTCGACGAGCGCGAGCGCGAGATCCTCCGGCTGCGCTTCGGGCTCGACCGGGGCGAGCCCCGGACCCTCGAGGAGGTCGGGCGAGCACTTCAACCTGACCCGCGAGCGCATCCGCCAGATCGAGGCCCGGGCCATGTCGAAGCTGCGCCATCCCTCCTCCGACACCGGCGCCCGCGACCTCCTGACCGTCTGACGCTCGCGGCTCCCGCTCGCGGCTCCCGCCGGCCGGCGCCCCGCACCGCCCTTCGCGGACACCTCCCGACCGAACGAGTACCATCGCCGTCATGAAGAAGCTTCTGATCCTCGCCATCATCGTCGCCCTCGGAGTCGTCGCCGCCAAGCGCCTGCGTCCTTCCTGAGCGCACGCCGCGCCTGAGCGTCGCCGCCCGCGTCCGAGCGTCACGCCCGACCGTCCGACCGGCGCTCGGGCGCCGTCGGCGCCGCAGCCGGGCTCGCCGCCGACCGGGAGCCGGCGTCAGCCCTGGGGCCGGCGGGCCAGCCGCCAGGCCAGCAGGGCGCCGACCGAGGCCGCCGCGGTGACGCCCGCCGCGGTGGCGGTGAACGGCAGGTTCCGGACGCTCGACCCGGTCGCGGAGCCGGACCGGCTTGGTGAACTGCATGACGTCCCAGTCGCGCTCCCGCACCACCTTGGCCAGCACCCGGTCGGGGTTGACGGCCACCGGATGGCCCACGGCCTCGAGCATCGGGAGGTCGGTGTAGGAGTCCGAGTAGGCGGACGAGTGACTCGAGGTCGATCCCGTCCTGGTCGGCGAGCTCCTGCATGGCCTCGGCCTTGAACGGCGCCGTAGGCGTAGAACTCCATCTCGCCGGTGTAGCGGCCCTCGTCGTCGACCACCGCCCGGCTGGCGATGGCGCCGTCCACGCCGAGGTGCTCGGCCAGAGGCTGGACGATCTCCTCGGGTGAGGCCGACACCAGGTACACCTTGTGCCCGGCGGCGCGGTGGGCCTCGATGAGGTCGAGGGCCTCGGCGTAGATGATCGGCTCGACGATCTCCTCCAGCGCCTCGCGCACGATCTCTTTGATCTGGTCGCGGTCCCAGCCCTTGGTCAGCATGAGCATCGACTCCCGCACCCGGGCGAGCTTCTGCTCGCTGGCCCCGAGGTGCAGGTAGATGATCTGGGAGACGAGGGCCCGCGCCACCAGCCGGCGGTTGATCAGGCCGCCCCGGTAGAAGGGCCGCCCGAAGGCGGCGATCGAGGCCTTGGCGATGACGGTCTTGTCCAGGTCGAAGAAGGCCGCCCGCACCGATCAGTGCCCTACCAGCAGCTGTTGCACCACGTCCTCGGCGTCCGCGGTCACGAGGACCAGCACCTCGTCACCGATGGCCAGGCGGGTGTCGCCCCGGGGAACGATCAGGCGGTCGTCGCGCACGACGGCCACCACGGTGGCCTCGCGGGGCACCCCGAGGTCGGCGAGGGAGACCCCGCTCGCCGGCGAGTCCTCGGCCAGGGTGACCTCGACCAGGTGGGCGTTGCCGCCCTCGAAGCGGAGCAGCCGGACCAGGCTGCCGACCGACACCGCCTCCTCGACCAGCGCGGTGAGCAGCTGGGGCGTCGAGACCGAGACGTCGACGCCCCAGCTCTCGTTGAACAGCCACTGGTTCTTCGGGTGGTTGACCCGGGCCACCACCCGGGGCACGGCGAACTCCTGCTTGGCCAGCAGCGAGACCACCAGGTTGTCCTCGTCGTCGCCGGTGGCCGCCACCACCACGTCGACGGTGGCCAGCCCGGCCGCGTCGAGGGAGGCCACCTCGCAGGCGTCGGCCACCACCCAGGTGACGTCGAGCTCGTCCTGGATGCGGGCCACCAGGTCGGGGTCCTGCTCGATGACCAGCACCTCGTGGCCGCCGGCGTGGAGGTCCGAGGCGATGGCCGTGCCCACGCTGCCGGCCCCGGCGATGGCCACCTTCACGCCCGGCCCCCGCGCCGCCGCGTCGCCGGACCCGTCGCCGCCGGCCGGCGCCACCCGTCGGCGCGGGCCGTCGTCGGACGAGCCCGTCGCCGGACGCGTCGCCGAGGCGGGCGTTGAACCGCTCGAGGGCGCCGGTCGGTGACCATCAGGTGGACGATGTCCCCGTCCTGGCCCACCAGGTCGGCGAAGTCGAGCCGCGGCACGCCGGCCCGGGTGACGGCCACCACGGTGACCTCGCCCGGGCACGACCGAGGTCGGCCAGCCGCTTGCCGGCCCAGCGCTCGGGCAGCTCGCGCTCGACCAGCGAGAGGGTCCCCGTCGGGTCGGACCAGTCGCGACTCGATCTCGCCGGGCATCAGGCGCCGGCGCACCTGGTCGATGGTCCACGACACCGTGGCCACGGTCGGGATGCCGAGGCGCAGGTAGATCTGGGCCCGGCGGGGATCGTAGATGCGGGCCACCACGTTCGGGATCCCGTAGGTCTCCCGGGCGATCCGGGCGGTCAGGATGTTCGAGTTGTCGCCGCTGGTGACCGCGGCCAGCGCGCCGGCCTCGCCGGCCCGGGCCCGGTCGAGGTCGTCGCGGTCGAAGCCCGACCCGACGATGGTCTGGTCCCGCCCCAGTCCGGCGGGAGCCGGCGGAACGCCTTGGCGTTGCGGTCGATGATGGCCACGGTGTGGCCCTGGTCGAGCGAGCCCGACCCCGAGCCCCGAACCGACCCGGCCGCAGCCCACGATGACGATGTGCACCCGACCATGCAACACGCATCGTCACCGGATCACAACTCACCCCGGACGGGGCGGCCCCGTCCCAGACCGGTCGCCGGTACCCGGCCGCACCCGGGCGTCGGAGCCACACCCGGACCGCCGGGTCCGGCCACGCCGGCTACCGGAACAGCAGGTGTCCCATGGTTTACTGAGTGGGTGGACCCATCGGCAGCCGGCGGTGGCACCCCGGTCGGTCCGGGGTCGACCGGTGTCACCGTGACCGCCGCCGGCCGCGGCGCCGGGCGCCGGCGCCGCGTCAGCCGACGGTCCTCGCGCCGTTCAAGGTCGACCTGCCCGAGACCTCCGGTACCGGCTGAAGAACCGGCTGCTCGGGCCGCCGATCGCCTCCGAACGCCAGACGTCCGAGCGCCTGGGCAAACCGACCGCCCTCGCCGTCCTGTCCTCGGACGTCATCTCCTCGTCGGCCTACGCCACCGAGCAGATGCTCATCCCCTGGTGGCAGCGGTGGGCGTGGCGGCGTTCTCCTTGGTCATCCCGGTGAGCATGGCCGTCATCTTCGTGCTGCTCTTCGTCACCCTCTCCTACCTCGAAGTGGTCAAGGTGTACACCAAGGCCGGCGGCGCCTATGTGGTGGCCCGGGAGAACTTCGGCCTCACCGTGGCCCAGGTGGCGGCCATGTCCCTCCTCATCGACTACACGCTGACCGTGGCCGTGTCGGTGGCCGCCGGCGTCGCCGCCGTCACCTCGGTCTTCCCGGGGCTGACCCCGGACACCACCTGGATCGCCATCGTCCTCGTGCTGCTCATCGCCTACGGGAACCTGCGCGGCATCCGCGAGGCCGGTCGGACCTTCGCCGTGCCCACCTACTTCTTCATCGCCAACATGGTCGTCCTGCTGGCGGTCGGGGCCTACAAGGCGATCACCGGGACCCTGCATGCACACTCGGTCAACGGGCACTCCGGAGCCGAGCACATCGGGACCACCGGCGGCGGGCTCCTCTACGGCGCCGGCATCTTCATCGTCCTCAAGGCCTTCGCCTCCGGCGGCTCCGCCCTCACCGGCACCGAGGCCATCTCCAACGGGGTCAGCATCTTCCGGCGGCCCGAGTCACGCAACGCCCGCATCACCATGGTCATGATGGCGGTCATCCTGGGCTCGCTGGTGCTCGGCGTGTCGGCCCTCGCCGCCCTCAGCCCATCCCGTCCCCTACGTGTCGGGAACGCCGACGGTGATCTCCCAGATCGCCAAGTACGTCTACGGCGCTCATGGCCTCGGCAACCTCTTCTACATCCTGCTCCAGGTCGGGACGACCCTGATCCTCATCCTGGCGGCCAACACCAGCTTCACCGGCTTCCCGTTCCTGGCCAGCTTCGCGGCCGAGGACTCCTACCTCCCGCGCCAGCTCACCAAGCGCGGCCACCGGCTCGTGTTCTCCACCGGGATCATCGTGCTCACCGTGGTGTCGGTGCTGCTCCTGGCGGTGACCCGGGCCAAGGTGGACAAGCTCATCCCGCTCTACGCCATCGGCGTGTTCACCGGCTTCACCATGGCCGGCGCCGGCATGGCCAAGTACCACCTGACCCACCGTGAGGACCACTGGCAGCGACGCCTGGCCATCAACGGCACGGCGTCGGTGCTGTCGGCCATCGTGCTCGTCATCATCGCGGTGGCCAAGTTCACCGAGGGGGCCTGGGTCATCCTGGTCATCCTGCCGGTCGGCGTCGCCGTCCTCATCGGGTTGCACCGGCAGTACACCGACGAGCAGCACCAGCTGGAGGAGGGCGCGTCCGAGGCCGCCGAGGCGCCGGTGCTCAAC
Organism: uncultured Acidimicrobiales bacterium; assembly: GCA_963764555.1. GTDB lineage: Bacteria > Actinomycetota > Acidimicrobiia > Acidimicrobiales > RAAP-2 > Bog-756. Next base: position 386,525 of record CAVXSW010000005.1, on the reverse strand, counting down.
CGCCACGTGGTGGTCGTGCTGGTCGACCGGCTGGACATGGCCACGGCCCGCGCCCTCCAGTACGCCCGCACCCTCCATCCCGACGAGCTCCGGGCCGTCCACTTCACCCTCGACAACCGGGTCGCAGCCGAGCTCGAGAACGACTGGGGCCGGCTCGGTCTCACCCGGCTCCCCCTCGATGTCGAGGAGTGCGAGGACCGGCGTCTCACCCGCGCCGCCCTCGAGCTGGCCGCCGAGACGGTGGCCGACGGCGAGACCGAGCTCACCATCCTGCTTCCCCGCCGCCAGTTCGTCGCCGGCTGGCACCGGCTGCTCCACGACAGCACAGCCGACCAGATCGCCGCCGCCGTGGGCCAGCTGCCGCACGTCAACGCCACCGTGGTCCCTACCAGCTGACCGGATCGTGGCTGCCGGGGCGCCGCCGGTGGCGGCGACTGGGCGGCGCGGCGGCCGACGGGGCCCGGGTGGGACGGGCCTCGCCCCGGGGCGAGGGGAGGGCCGGCCGAGCGGGACGGCGCCCGCGTCGCCTTCGACCGCGCCGCCTTCGGGGAGCGCGGGGCGGGCACCGTGCCCATCAGCCAGGCCGAGTGGCGTCACCGGGTGCGGGTGGCCGGCCGGGTGAAGTCGGTGCGGGTCCAGCCGCGGGCCGGCACCTCCAACCTCGAGTGCGTCCTCGCCGACGACACCGGTCGGCTGCTGCTGGTCTTCCAGGGCCGCCGGCGCATCCCCGGGATCCAGCCGGGTGCCCGGCTGGTGGTCGAGGGCATGGTCGGGGACTGGGCCCGCCGCCAGGCCATCCTCAACCCCGACTACGAGCTGATCGCCGGACCCGAGGCCCGGATCGAGCCGTCCTGACGGCGCCTCGGCGCCGGTCGGCCCGATCGACGCCGGTCGGCCCCGATCCGACGGCGGTCGGCCCGATTGTCGCCGGTCGGCTCCGATTGTCGCCGGTCGGCCCGATTGTTGCCGTTCGCCCCAATTTGTCAGTATCTTCTGCCCCCGTTGCCGGATTCGGCACACCGGCCGGGCGCGCCCGGGTCCGGCCCGCATGGCTGCTCGTCCCGGGGAACCAGGTCTTGGTCGTGGGCGGGCGCGGGGCCGGCACGTTCGACCAGGCCGCACGAGACGAGACGAGATTCGCCCAGTGAGCCCGAGCACCTCGCCATGGCTCACGCGCGTGAACCGAAGGGAGCCGCATCGATGACCCACCTCCTGGCCGAAGGGGGTTACCAGGTCTTCCTGTCTCGAGCTCCGAGCAGGATCTGGCTGTACTTCGCCATCTGGCCTGCGCCGTCGCCTCCATCGGCACCGGCCTGCTGCTGGTGCGGGGCGTCCTCGCCGCCGACCAGGGGACGGCCTCGATGAAGGACATCGCCAAGGCCATCCAGGAGGGGGCCGAGGCCTTCCTCTCCCGCCAGTTCAAGACCATCGGGATCATCGTCGTCCCCCTGGCCGTCCTCATCTTCTTCACCGCCACCAAGGTCACCCACACCGTCGACCACGTCGTGCTGCTGAACGGCGACCCACCCGATCGTCCTGCACCAGACGGTCACCGACCTCTCCTTCGCCCAGGCCGGCATCTACCGGGTGATCTGCTTCCTGGCCGGGGCCCTCTGCTCGGGGCTCACCGGCTTCATCGGCATGAGCCTGGCCGTGCGGGGCAACGTCCGCACGGCCGCCGCCGCCCGGGACGGCAAGCCTGCCGCCCGCCCTGCGGGTGGCCTTCCGCACCGGCGCCATCACCGGCCTGCTCTGCGTGGGGCTCGGGCTGCTCGGGGCCACCGATCATCGTGCTCGTCTTCCAGAACACGGCCACCTCGGTGCTCATCGGCTTCGGCTTCGGCGCCTCGCTGCTCGCCCTGTTCATGCGGGTGGGCGGCGGCATCTTCACCAAGGCCGCCGACGTGGGCGCCGACCTGGTGGGCAAGGTGGAGGCGGGCATCCCCGAGGACGACCCCCGCAACGCGGCCACCATCGCCGACAACGTGGGCGACAACGTGGGCGACTGCGCCGGCATGGCCGCCGACCTGTTCGAGTCCTACGTGATCACCATCATCGCCTCCATCATCCTCGGGGTGACCGCCTTTGCCTCCATCCACCGCAGCGCCGACGCGGCCAAGACCGTCGTCTTCCCGATCGCCATCCCGGCCATCGGGATCCTCGCCACCATCGTCGGGGTGCTCGTGGTACGGGCCGGGCGCAACGACCGCAACGCCATGGCCCCGATCAACCGGGGGGTATGGACGGCGGGCTGCCTCACCATCGGCGGGCACGGCCGCGGTGGCCGGGGCCTACCTCCACTACTGGAAGGCGTTCTACGCCGTCCTCACCGGCGTGGTCCTCATGCTGGTGGCCAGCCAGATCACCGAGCACTTCACCTCGACCGAGCGGAGCCCGGTGAAAGAGGTGGCCGAGTCGGCCCGGACCGGCCCGGCCACCCTCACCCTCGCCGGCATCTCCCTCGGGCTCGAGTCCTCGGTCTGGGCCATCATCGCCATCGTGCTGGCCATCGCCGTGTCCATCGGGCTGGCCGGCGGCAACATCGAGCTCTCGCTCTACCTCGTCTCCCTCACCGGCATCGGCCTCCTCTCGACCGCCGGGATGATCGTCTCCGAGGACAGCTTCGGGCCGGTGTCCGACAACGCCGCCGGGGTCGCCGAGATGTCCGGGGAGTTCACCGGCGAGGCCGAACGGGTCATGGTCAGCCTCGACGCGGTGGGCAACACCACCAAGGCGGTGACCAAGGGCGTGGCCATCGGCTCGGCGGTCATCGCCTCGGTCGCCCTGTTCGCCTCCTTCATCGAGACCATCGGCTCCCAGCTCAACCTGCACCGCGCCCCTGCTCGCCCCGGTCAACTGGCTCTTCGACCTCCCCCAGACCTCGATCAACGTGTCCCACCCGACGGTGTTCATCGGCGTCCTCATCGGCGGCTCGATCGCCTTCATCTTCTCGGCGCTCGCCATCCGGGCCGTCGGCCGCTCGGCCGGCACCGTCGTCCAGGAGGTGCGCCGCCAGTTCCGCGAGCACCCCGGGATCATGGACTACACCGAGAAGCCCGAGTACGGGAAGGTCATCGCCATCTGCACGACCGCCGCCCAGCGGGAGCTCGCCACCCCGGCGCTGCTCGCCGTGCTGTCGCCGGTCATCGTCGGCTTCGGCATCAACTACTTCGCCCTCGGCGCCTTCCTCGTCGGTGCCATCCTCACCGGCCAGCTGATGGCCAACTTCCTCTCGAACTCGGGCGGGGCCTGGGACAACGCCAAGAAGTACATCGAGGACGGCCACGAAGGGGGCAAGGGCTCCGAGGCCCACAAGGCGGCGGTCATCGGCGACACCATCGGCGACCCGTTCAAGGACACCGCCGGGCCCGCCCTCAACCCGCTGATCAAGGTGATGAACCTGGTCTCCCTGCTCATCCTGCCGGCGGTGATCACGCTGCGGCACCACACCGGGGCCCGCCTGGCGATCGCCGGGGTGGCCCTCGTCGTGCTGCTCGGCTGGCCATCGCCTTCTCCAAGCGCAAGACCGAGGCCATGGACACCGAGCTCCCGCTCCCGCCGGCCGAGACCGCCGCGCTGGACCAGGCCGCTACGGTGGCGGTGGACGCCGCGCACGACTGACGGCCGATCCCGGGAGCCGCCCGGCCCCGCAGGGGCCGGCACGACCCCAGGGTTGACAGCGGTCGACAGCGCCGTTCACCCTGTGCCCACAGCCATGGCTCCCACCGACGTCACCCAGCCCGCCTCCGAGACCGGCTCCGCCGACGGCGCCCGGGGTGGGCGCGCCCGTCCCGGGAACGGAGCAAAGCCCCTGGTCATCGTGGAGTCGCCGGCCAAGGCCAAGACCATCGCCGGCCTGCTCGGCTCGGAGTACGTGGTCGAGTCCTCCATCGGCCACATCCGGGACCTTCCCCGGCGGGCCGACGAGGTCCCGGCCGCCTACAAGGGCGAGGCCTGGTCGCGGCTCGGGGTGGACGTCGACAACGGCTTCAAGCCGCTCTACGTGGTCTCCGCCGAGAAGAAGTCCCAGGTGGCCAAGTTGAAGCAGCTGGTGAAGCAGGCCAGCGAGGTCTACCTGGCCTCGGACGAGGACCGCGAGGGCGAGTCGATCGCCTGGCACCTGCTGGAGGTGCTGGCCCCGCGGGTGCCGGTCAAGCGGATGGTCTTCCACGAGATCACCCGCCCGGCCATCGAGCGGGCCGTCAACGAGTGGCGGGACCTCGACCGGCGCCTGGTCGACGCCCAGGAGGCCCGCCGCATCCTCGACCGCCTCTACGGCTACGAGGTGTCGCCGGTCCTGTGGAAGAAGATCATGCCCCGGCTGTCGGCCGGCCGGGTCCAGAGCGTGGCCACCCGGATGGTGGTCGAGCGCGAGCGGTCGCGCATGGAGTTCCGCCCCGCCGGGTGGTGGGGCATCGACGCCACCTTCACCACCTCGGGTCCGCCGACGGCGCTCCTCCGGTCCGCCGACGGCGCTCCCGCCTCCTTCGGCGCCTCGCTGTCGGCGGTGGACGGGAAGCCGCTGGCCTCGGGGCGGGACTTCGACGCAGTCGGGGACGCTGGCCTCGCCCGAGCTCGGTCGTCGTCCTCGACGAGGAGGGGGCCCGCTCGCTGGCCGCCGGTCTGGAGGGTGCCGACTTCGCGGTGCGGTCGCTCACCGAAAAGCCGTTCCGGCGCTCGCCGGCGGCGCCGTTCATGACCTCGACGCTCCAGCAGGAGGCCGGTCGCAAGCTCCGGTTCAGCTCGAGGCGGGCCATGCAGGTCGCCCAGCGGCTCTACGAGGACGGCTGGATCACCTACATGCGGACCGACTCGACCACCCTGTCGAGCGAGGCCCTGACCGCCGCCCGGACCCAGGCGTCGGACCTCTACGGCCCCGACTACGTGCCCGCCCAGCCGCGGCGCTACGAGCGCAAGGTGAAGAACGCCCAGGAGGCCCACGAGGCCATCCGTCCGGCCGGCGACGCCTTCCGCACGCCCGACGAGGCGGCCCGGTCGCTCGTCGGGCGACGAGCTGCGCCTCTACGACCTCATCTGGAAGCGCACGGTCGCCTCGCAGATGGCCGACGCCACCGGGACGAGCGCCCAGGTGCGGCTGGTCGGCTCGGCCCGCACCGGGCGGGCGGCGCCGGCCGCGAGGCGGAGTTCTCCGCCTCGGGCAAGGTCATCCAGTTCCCCGGGTTCCTCCGGGCCTACGTCGAGGGCGAGGACGACCCCGAGGCCGAGCTGGCCGACCGCGAGGTCCACCTGCCCCCGATGGCCGAGGGCGACCCGGTCTCGGTCGTCGGACCTCGAACCGGGCTCGCACACCACCCAGCCTCCGGCCCGCTACACCGAGGCGTCGCTGGTGAAGGCCATGGAGGAGCTCGGGGTGGGGCGGCCCTCCACCTACGCCACGCGTCATCGCCACCATCCTCGACCGCGGCTACGTCTGGAAGAAGGGCAACGCCCTGGTTCCCTCCTTCACCGCCTTCGCCGTGGTCGGCCTGCTCGAGCGGTACTTCGCCGACCTCGTCGACTACGGGTTCACCGCCGCCATGGAGGACGACCTCGACGCCATCGCCGCCGGGAACGAGGAGTCCCTGCCCTGGCTCACCCGGTTCTACTTCGGAGCCGAGGGCCGGGCCGGCGGAGCGGCGACGGCCGGGAACGGTGACGGCGGCGACCGGTGACGGCCACGGGCTCGGTCTCAAGCAGGAGGTGAGCCACCTACCTCGGCGAGATCGACGCCCGCGAGATCAACTCGATCCCGATCGGAACCGGTTCCGACGGCACGCGAGATCGTGGCCCGGGTCGGCCGCTACGGGCCCTACCTCCAGCGGGGCGAGGACCGGGTGTCGGTGCCCGACGACCTGGCGCCCGACGAGCTCACCGTCGAGCGGGCCGAGGAGCTGCTCGCCGCGCCCGTCGTCGGACCGGGTGCTCGGTACCGACCCCGACACCGGGCTGCCGGTGCTGGTCCGGGCCGGGCGCTTCGGGCCCTACGTGCAGCTCGGCGAGCTCGCCGAGGGCGGACCCAAGCCCCGCACGTCCTCCCTGTTCGCCTCGATGTCGCCGGCCACCCTCACCTTGGACCAGGCCCTCGATCTGCTGCGCATCCCCCGGGTGGTGGGGACCGACCCGGCGACCGGCGAGGAGATCGTGGCCCACAACGGCCGGTTCGGCCCGTACCTCAAGCGCGGGTACGGACACGCGGAGCCTGCTCACCGAGGACCAGATCCTGACGGTGGGCCTGGACGAGGCGCTGGCGCTCTTCGCCCAGCCGAAGACCCGGGGCCGGACCGCCCGGGGCCCTCTCCGCGAGCTCGGGACCGACCCCGACACCGGCCTCGCCATGGTGGTCAAGGACGGTCGGTTCGGGCCCTACGTCACCGACGGCACCACCAACGCCTCGCTGCGCCGGGGTGACGACGTGGAGAGCCTGACCGACGAGCGGGCCGCCGAGCTCCTGGCCGAGCGCCGCGCTGCGGCGCCCTCCTCCCGGGCGCGCCCTTCAAACGGGCGCCCGCCCGCAAGTCGGGGGCCGCCAAGAAGGCCGGGGCCGGCACGAGGACCGGGACCGCCACGAAGACCGGCTCGAGAGGGCAGACCCGGCCACCGCAAGGCCGCGGCCAGCCGAAAGACGGCCAAGGAGGCGGCGCCGAAGAAGGCCTCGGCCAAGCGGGCTCCGGCCGACCGGGCCAAGGCCGAGCGGGCTGCGGCCGAGCAGGCTCCGGCCACCGAACCCCCGGCCGAACAGCCCGAGGCGGGGGCCGGCCCACCGACGTGAGCAGCCCGGCCTCCGGGTCGCCTGATCGCCGTGGAAGGCATCGACGGCTGCGGCAAGTCGACCCAGGCCCGGTTGCTGGCCGACCGGCTCGGGGCCCGGTTGACCTTCGAGCCGGGGGCCACCGAGCTCGGGGTCTCGCTCCGGCATCTGTTGCTCGATCCGGGACGGTACCCCGCTCGACGGACGGTCCGAGGCGTTGCTCATGGCGGCGGACCGGGCCCAGCACGTGGCCGAGGTGGTGGCCCCGGCCCTCCGATGCCGGCACCTCGGTGGTCACCGACCGCTTCTCCGCCTCGACCCTCGCCTACCAGGGCTACGGGCGGGGACTCGACCTCGAGTGGTTGGACCGCCTCGTCGGGTGGGCCACCGGTGGGGTGGTGCCCGACGTGACGCGTGCTCATCGAGGTTCCCCTGGCGGTGGCGGCCTCGCGACGGCCCCCCGGCCGGGGACCGCCTCGAGCGCCAGGGAGCCGACTTCCTCGAGCGGGTGGCCGCCGGCTACCGGGAGATGGCCGCCGGCGCCTCGCCGCCCTGGGTGGTGGTCGACGGCTCGGGAACGGTGGACGAGGTGGCGGCCGCCGTCTGGTCGGGGGTGTCCGCCGCGGCCGGCCTGGCGCCCGAACATGTCCGCTAGTTCGCCGGCGCCGCCGGGCCGGCCCGCCGACCCTGATCACCCAGGCGATGACCGGCCGGCGCCGTCGCTCTTCGCCGAGGTGGTGGGCCAGGACCGCGCCGTGGCCCAGCTGTCGGCGGCAGCCCGGCGGCCGGTCCATGCCTTCTTGTTGCACGGCCCCCCCGGTACCGGGCAAGCGGGCGGCGGCTCGCGGGCTGGCGGCGGCGCTGTTGTGCCCCTCGGGCGGGTGCGGGGTGTGCAACACCTGCCGCCGGGTACTCGCCGCCACCCATCCCGACCTGGTGGTGGTCGAGCGTTCCGGTGCGGCGCTCGACGTGGAGGAGGCCCGCTCGATCGTCGCCCGGGCCCAGCGCCATCCGCTCGAGTCGGACCGCCAGGTGGTGATGGTCACCGACCTCCATCTGGCCGAACGGGCGGTGCCGGCCCTGCTCAAGACGGTGGAGGAACCGCCGCCGGCCACCGTGTTCGTGCTCCTCGCCGACCATCTTCCCGCCCTGCTCGCCACCCTCGTCAGCCGGTGCGTGCAGGTGGGTTTCGACCCGGTGACCGAGGAGGCGATCGTCGACTGGCTGGTCGGGCGCGGGGTCCCCGGTGACCAGGCCGAGTCGGTGGCCCGGGCCTCGGGCGGACGCCTCGACCGGGCCGCCGCTGCTGGTGGAGGACCCCGGTTACCGCGCCCGCCAGGAGCAGTGGCGCTCGGTGCCGGCCCGTCTGGACGGCAGCGGGGCCGCCGCCGCCGTGGTGGCCGCCGAGCTCCTGGCCTCGGCGGACGAGGCGGTGGCCCCCCTGCGCGAGCGCCACGCCGATGAGCTGGCGGCCCTCGCCGAGCAGGCCGAGCTCGTCGGGGCGCGGGGGATCGGAGGGCGCCGCCAGATCGAGGAGCGTCACCGACGGGAGGAGCGCCGTTGGCGTACCGACGACTTGCGGTTCGGGCTTGCGACGCTGGCCGAGGTCTACCGCGACCGGCTGAGCGCCGCCGTGGCGGCCGGCGGAGAGGTGCCCTCGGCGGGGAGCGGTTCCGACAGCCGGCGGGCGGCGCGACAGGTGGACGCCATCGGCCAGGCCTCGGTGGCGCTCACTCGCAATGCCAACGAGTCCCTCATGCTGGAGGCGTTGCTGGTCGAGCTGTCAGGCATGACGGACTGAGCAGCTCGGGTCGGGCTTGCCCGGGGTCAGGTGGCGACGTCGTGGGGTCGCGTCCGGTGCGGCCTTGAGGGCGGCGTTCGGGCCGCCGCGCGCACCCCGCAACCTTGTCTCGGTTCGGTTGCGGGGCACGTGCCGCAGCGGGGGAACGACGCTCAGGCGCCGCTCGTCGGAGAGGCTCCGTTCGGAGGTGCGCCGTTCGGAGGCGCGCTGCCGGCCGGCCCCCCACCGAAGCCCGACACCGTGGCGACCACGCCGAAGCTCGAGTTGAGCTCGACCGTGACATAGGTGCCGTCGGACTTCTTCATGTGGACCTCGTAGGGAGATGCACCCGAGGAATTCGTCTCCGCTCGGATGACGGTGGCGCCGGGCACGGCCTTCGTCGCTGCCGCGGTGGCGGACTGGAGGTCGCTACCGGTGAGCAGCGTCTCGTTCGGTCCGTGAGCCACCGTGGCGGGATCGGGCGCTCCGGCGGGTGGTGTCCCGTTGGAGCCGCTCGACGGTGCGGTCGCCGTCGCCGATCCCGAGGTCGGGGTGGATCCCGAGCTGGTTGCCGCCGATGCGATCCCGGCGGCTCCCAGGGTGGTGCCGGCCACCAGTGCTCCGGTCACGAGCGCCCGGCGGGTCCTTCCTGGCTTGTTGGGCATGATGTGTGCTCCTTTGCAAACGGCTCCGGGGACATCCCGGAGCCCTCGAAGCGTCACAACCGGAAATGGGGCCGCCGTGCGCCCAGCCGCACAGCGACCTGGGAAAGTCCTGCGGTCTCTTCCCGACCGTCGGTGACGTGCGAAGATGTCCAGCCCGCCTGGGTAGCTCAGTCGGTAGAGCAACGCACTCGTAATGCGTAGGTCAGGAGTTCGAATCTCCTCCCAGGCTCCAGGTCAGATTCGATCTCGACCCGGCCCTCGGGACGCTCACCATCGCCCGGTCGGTCTACGAGACCGTCGGCGGGGGCTGGGCGGAGAAGTTCCCGAAGACCCACCAGGTCCGTCGCATCGGGCTCGATCCACTCACCCCTCGAGGTGTTGCGCCGGCACCGCACGTCCGTCGAGGCCCCCGCCGATCGAGTGGGGCTCGAGCTCAGGTCCGATTCCTTCATGTTCAGCCACTCGCCCCAAGGTCGTGAACCGATCCGGCCCGACTACCTGAGCAAGTTCGGGGTTGGGTCTCAGGACGTCGTGGCGATAGCGCCGCTCTTCACCCCGTAACGGCTGTCAGCAGAACCGACGACGCTGCGACGGGCAACGTGGTCCAAGCCGCGTCGGTGCTCGTATCGAGCTGCCACGTGCGGAGATCAGCACAATGATATTGTTGTGGAGTGATCCACCGTTCGAGCCCGCCACCGGGCGGTTGCCCGACGGGGAATACGAAGCCGATTGGCAGGAGGTGGTGAGACGCTTCGCCTGGAATCCCCGAAGACGACGACTGATAGAGGGGCTTGCAGAAGCGGTGGAGCTCCTAGTTGCTGCCGGCTGTCGTCGGCTGTGGCTCAACGGCAGCTTTGTCACTGCTAAAGAGGATCCGGGCGACTTCGACGCTTGTTGGGATCCGGTCGGAGTCAACTTGGAGACGCTTGACCCTATCTCGTTGGATCTTTCCCGACGGAGATCGGCACAGAAGCAGCGCTTTGGCGGCGAGCTGCTCCCGAACGTCACCGAACAACTATCGGGTCTGGTCTTCTCGGATTTCTTCCGCAACGAAAGGGACACCGGCCGTAAAGGCATCATTGTGTTGAGAATCGGAGGAGAGTCATGATCATGAATGAGGTTCAATATCGAGCCACGAAGGGGCACCTGGCGCAGTTCGAGGAGGCAGCAGTCAATCTCCAGGCAAAGCTCGACAAGACGAACTCCTCAAAGCTTGCTCAGCTAGAGCTCGACGCCGTGCGCGGTCAGGCTGATGATTTGCGAGCAGAAATCGAAGAGTACGAACTACTCAGCTCAGGGACCGTGGAGAGCTTTGAGGCCGCCTCACTCAGTGAATTAGCCACATTGCTGGTGAAGGCTCGGATTGCCAGAGGCTGGACGCAACGCCAACTCGCCGAGTCGCTTGGGGTGGCAGAGCAGCAAGTTCAGCGATACGAGTCGACCGGATACCGTTCAGCCAGCCTCGCTCGTATCTGCGACGTTGCGTCAGCACTAGGTGTCCTTGTCTCCGAACGAGCAGTACTTGGGAATCCCAACGCTGCGTAAAGTCTCGGATGTCCATGGCGAACAGCGGAGGTCCGGACCCTTCGGCGTGAACTCGATGCCCTTCGCAGCGAGAATGCCCCTCTGTCGCGACTGATGGGGCTGACCGGCGTTCACCCGCTGCCTGGTGAACCGTACGTCGGCCGTTGTTCGAGGGCAGCCCCGGCGCGGTGGACAGCCGATCATCGAGCGAAGACAAGGTGCGTTCTTCCGACGCCTGTTTGTGGGGCGCGACGATATGCACGCTGTTCGATGGGAGAACGACCGCAGTGGTCGGGCAGGGTGGATGCCTGCCGTCGAAGGCGGCTTCCGACGGAGGCAGGTTCACCGGACGTACTTGCCGATGACGGACGAGGTGATCGCGGCACATCTCATCGGCAAGATCCATATTCTCAGCGGCAAGATCCATACTCGAGTGGCGCCGGCATCCGGCGCTCCCTCGGTTGACGGGTCGGGTGGACCGGGGGACTCCAACGAGTAAGTGATTCTGGAATCTTTGTTTAGACTGAGAGTCCAACTGAGGACCGGACCGGTCTCCTTCCTCGAGGCCCCAGGTCGTCAGCAGAGCGCGTTCCACAGCCGAGGGAGACACCTGTGCAGTACAGCCTGATGGTCCGAGGCGGCACGATCGTCGACGGCACCGGGCACGAGCCCTTCGAGGGGGACGTGGCGGTGCTCGACGGCCGCATCGTCGCTGTGGGCGGTGCGCTCGACGGGAGGGCCGACCAGGAGATCGACGCGACGGGCCGCATGGTGACGCCGGGGTTCGTCGACATCCACACCCACTACGACGGCCATGTCACCTGGGCCGAAAGGCTCGCCCCGTCATCGGACCACGGTGTGACGACTGTGGTGACCGGCAACTGCGGCGTCGGCTTCGCTCCGTGCCGCGTCCGGGATCATGCGCAGTTGGTGCGCCTCATGGAGGGGGTCGAGGACATCCCCGAAGTGGTCATGTCGGCCGGACTTCCGTGGGACTGGGAATCGCTCCCCGATTACCTGGACCGGTTGGCGAGCCGATCGTTTGACATGGACGTGGCCGTGCAGATCCCCCATGCCCCGCTCCGGTTGTTCGTGATGGGAGACCGCGCCATGGCGAAGGAGCCGGCAACCCATCGGGACGTGGCCGCCATGCGTGCCCTGGTCACTGAAGCCGTAGCCGCCGGAGCCGTGGGCTTCTCGACGTCGCGAAGTCTCAACCACAAGGCATCCGACGGCACCCAGACTCCGAGCTATGCGGCGGCTACCGACGAGTTGGTGGGGATCGCGCAGAGCCTCGGCCAGTTCGGAACCGGTGTCCTGCAGGTCATCTCCGACTTCGACGACGTCGAGGCCGAATTCTCGATCATCAGACAGATGGCGGAGGTCTCCGGTCGGCCGCTCTCGGTCTCGCTGGTCCAGTTCGACGACGCTCCGCTTCGGTGGCGGGAGGTACTGGGTCTGATCGAGTCGGCCCGAGGTGACGGCCTCGACATCAAGGGCCAGGTGAGCGGACGCCCGATCGGCCTGATCCTCGGCTTCGGGGTGGGGAGAAATCCTTTCATGGCCACCCGGGCCTACCGCGAGGTGGGCCGTCTGTCCGGGGAGGAGCGGCTCGCCGCTCTCCGCGTGCCGGAGCGTCGGAGCGCCATCCTGGGAGATTTCCCGGGGCGCCTGCCCCCCGCCGCCGCTCGGATGATGGCCAACTTCGCCGGCATGTACGAATACGACAACCCCGGGTGGTACGAGCCGCCCGCCGAGGAGAGCATGCAGGCCAGGGCCGACGCTGCCGGCACCGATGCGGCATCGTTCACCTACGACCTACTTGCCGAAGGTGGCCTGCTCTACGTTCCCGCCGGCAACTATACGGACAACAGCTTGTCGGCCATCGAAACCATGCTGGCCAGCCCGGCTACGGTGCTCGGCTTGGGCGACGGCGGTGCCCATTGCGGGGTGATCTGTGATGCCAGCCTGCCGACCTACATGATCGAGCGCTGGTCGGACATCGGCAGGGGTTCCATGCCCGTGGCTTCGGTGATCAAGGCCTTGACCGCGGAGACGTCGGCCGCGGTGGGACTGCACGACCGGGGGAGCGTGACGGTGGGACGACGGGCGGACCTCAACATCATCGATCCCGCCCATCTCCATCTGCACCGGCCCCTACTGATCCGTGACCTTCCCCATGGGGGCGGGCGCCTGGGCCAGCCGGCCACCGGATACGACGCCACCATCGTGGCGGGGGAGATCACCTATCGTCACGGCTCGGCAACCGGTGCGCTGCCAGGGCGTCTGGTCAGGGGCCCACAGCCGGGCCCCGGCCTGACATCGGAGTGAGGGTGACAGTTCAGCCGAGGGGGTCGATCGGGCTGTAGAGCCCAAGCCCGCCGTCACACTCGATGATCTGGCCGGTCACCCAGGACATGGCGTGCACGGCGAGGACCGCCTCCGCGATGTCTTGCGGGGTGCCGATCCGTTCGAGTGCGGTGCGCTGCGACACGCGGGAGAGCCAGGGTCCTTCGATGGGAGCGTTGCCCAACATGGGGGTATCGGTCACCCCGGGGGCGACGGCGTTGACCCGGACCTTCGGCGCCCACTCCCGCGCCGCGACCTTGACCACCATGTCGAGGGCGGCCTTGGACGCGCAGTACACGCCCATTGCCTGATCGGACAGGCGACCACTGATGCTGCTGATGGCGACCATCGAACCTCCTGCGCTCGCCATCATTGGAGCGAGCGCCCGCATGGTCAGCCACGGCCCCCGGGCGTTCACGTTCATCACCCGGTCCCACTCCTGTGGTGCGACCTCGATCATCATCCCGCCGTGACCGACGCCGGCGGTGATGGTGAGCGTGCTCGGCGTGCCGATGAGGTCGATGGTCGCCTTGGTGGCCTCCGCGATCTGCTCCGGATCGGTGATGTCGCAGGTCAGGTCTCCACGGTCGGCGAGGTCCCACACCACGACCTCGGCGCCGGCGGTGCGCATCATCCCGACCAGTGCCGCCCCGATGCCCGACCCTCCTCCCACCACCACGCCGGGTCCGGGGTTCATGGGGCGCCCACTCCGTGCAGAATGAACCGGACGACGTCTTCGGTGACCTCGCTCGTCCTCCGGGGCCGGGCGGCCGCCAGGGCGTTGATGCCCGTGGTCGTGATGGCGCCCAGAATGGCGGTGGCCACCAGCCACGGATGATCGACCCGGCTCAGGCTGCCATCGGCCGACCCTTCCACCAAAAGGTCGTGCACCGGCTGCACGAATGCAGCCCGCGTCCGCTCGGCAATTTCGGGCATCCTGGCGGCCCGTCCCAGATCGAACTCGAGAGCGCGGCTGGCCATCGGGAACTCCTCGAAGACCTTCAGATGGGCGCCGACCGCCGCACTCAAGCGGTCTGCCGCGCTGCCGCCGCCGCTGAGGGCGTGCTCGATGGCCCGTCCGACCTCGGTGAGAATCTCGCTGAACAGAAAGCCCAGGATCTCCTCCTTTCCCTCGAAGTAGTAGTAGAGGGTGGCTTTCGGGATGCCGGTGGCGGCTGCCACATCCTCCATCTTCGTACCGTCCAACCCGCGTTCGGCAAAGAGGTCGGCCGCCGCCAGCACCTTCTCACGCATTGGCGGGGGCAGTCGTCGCATCGGCAGTCCTCCTTGTTCCTTGCGGACGGCTTCCGTCCAGCTCCATCGTGGCTGATGGGCCATGTCCGAGTGGTTGACCGGACCGCCGCCGCAGGCGGTAGTGCCACAAGGGAAAGAGTCTGGTCCGCCACCAGTACCTGGCGCCGCTGAATGGCAGCTGGGTGACGATCTTTCCCGACGCGGTCCCGAAGTAGTTGGTGCAGCCGGCGGTCCACACGGTCCCGCGCATCGAGGACTGGAGACGTGCGTTGTACCTCGAGGCCGTCCGGGCTCGCACGTCCACCGATGAGATGCCCAGCCACCGCAGGGATCGCAGTGCGGCCATGATGTAGTGAACTTGTGCCTCGATCATGAAGAGGACCGATGTCACACCGTTGGTGTTCGGCCCGTAGAGCATGAAGAAGTTGGGATAGTGGGGTACGGACAGTCCCAGATAGGCCTCCGCACCCTCCTTCCAGTCCTCGTGCAGGCGGTGCCCGTCCCGGCCGATGACGTCGATGGTGGAGAGGAATTCGTTGGCCTTGAAACCCGTGCCGAAGATGATCGTGTCGACGTTGTGTTCCTCCCCGTCCGCCGACTGCACACCGTTCCTGGTGATGGCCGTGATGGGCTCGGTGACCAGGCTGACGTTGGGGCGCAGAAGGGCCGGCAGCCAGTTGCGTGAGATGAGGGGTCGCTTGCACCCCACGGGGTAGTCGGGCGTGAGGGCCTCGCGCAGCGCAGGGTCCTCGATCTTCCTGGCCAGATAAGACCGTGCCAGCTCGGTCAGGAGGACGGTCTGCTCCGAGTCGACCTGGAAATTGGCGCGCTGATAGTCGCGCCAGATCCGGAATCGATGCAGGCGAGCGACGAGGGGCATGCGAGCGAAGCGCCGCTGCTCGCTCGCCGTGTAGGGCCTGTCGAGGCGGGGAGTGATCCAGATCGGGGACCTCTGGAAGACGGTGAGGTGCTCAACCTCGGGGGCGATGGCAGGAACGTACTGGATGGCGCTGGCGCCGGTGCCGATGGATGCCACCCGCTCACCGGCCATCGATTTGGAGTGGTCCCATCGGGCAGAGTGGAACAGCCGGCCCGCGAACTTCTCCATGCCCGGGACATCGGGAACGTAGGGCACGTTGAGCATCCCCAACCCGCTCACCACGACATCAGCGGAGAACTCCTCTCCCGACGCGGCGATCAATGTCCAGGCCTGATCGGCCTCGTCCCAGCGGGCCGTCTCGATGTGGGTGTTGGTCCGCACGTGGGGCCGGACGCCGTACTGGTCGGTGCAGCGTTCGAAGTAGGCCAGGATCTCCGGCTGGCTGGCATAGGTGCGCGACCACCACGGATTCAACTCGAACGAATACGAGTAGAAGTGCGAGGGGACATCGCAGGCTGCACCGGGATAGGTGTTGTCCCGCCACACGCCCCCCACACCGTCGGACTTCTCGTAGATGGTGAACTCGTAGCCGGCGCGCTTCAGGGCGATGCCCATGGCGATTCCGCCCGGTCCCGCCCCCAGCACCGCCACGGAGGGGGTCATGGCGAATCCGTCAATCGCAGATTGTCACCCGCCGCCGAGTCCACCAGTTCCACGAAGACGCCGTCGGGATCGACCACCGTGGCCATGGCGATGCCCATCATCTCGATGCGGCGGGGGTCTCCGCCCAGCCCCAGTTCCTCCAACCGGGCCAGCGCACCTTGGACATCGGTCATGACCGAGACGAGGAGGAATCCGGCGGGCGGAGGGTCCACAACGAGGTGGCCGGGCTCGACCGGCCCGAGATCGACCAGCTCGACCATTCCCCCGTCCGGCGATGCCGGGCTGCCGAGGAAGACCGACCGGAGCGACTCGGAGGGCGCACCGAGCAACGTGGGCCAGTCGCCTTCGAACCGCTCGTCCATCAGCACCTTGAACCCGAGTCCGTCCCGCCAGAAGCGCAGGCTGGCGTCGGTGTCGCGCACCCGGATGGCGGTGTGGTGCACCGTTGTCATTCGCAGTCCTGTCTGCCCGAGGAAGCCGACCGACCCCTCGGTCTGTCGGCCTTAGAGTTAGAGTTTAAACTATAAGTCTAATCGGGCGATAGCAGCGAGTGTGACGCCGCCCCGCGGCAGGACGGCCTCATGCATCGAGTGCCGGCAGTCGGTGGGGAGCGACCAGCGCCGGATGATCCAACCACTCGGGGATCGAGTCGTACGACAGGGGCTCCGACCGGAGTCGCTCGTTCTACCGTGCCGGCGCCGCCGCCAACGGCGCGAGCTGCGGACCCAACCACGGACCCAACCACGGACCCAACGGACCGGTCACCTGCTCGGCCCGGACTTCCGGGGGACTCCCGGAAGTCCCGGCTCCGCGTCTCTGAGCTGTCAGGGAGTCACCGGAGTTCGTGATCGCCGCCGGCGATCATGGCGCGCAGCGGCAGCAGATCGGCCAGTGAACGGAACGTGTCGTTGAGATGGGTGCATGTGGTGGTACCGACAAACTCGGCGCGCACGGCGCTGCGGAGATCGGCCAGTGCCCGTCCGGCCATGCGATCAGCACTCCCCACGGCAGCGGGGCACTCCATCCAGGGCAGGACCCGGGCCTCGGCCCTGGCTTCCCCGACGTGCTGACAGGCGTCGTCCAGCCACCCGTCCACCAGGTACTCATGGACGGCTGTCTCGACCCCTTCGGCATCGCGGTAGCTGTCCCGGAAGTGCGAATCGAAGGTCCAGACCGGTTGACGCGGCGACGGAGGCACGAGATCCAAGCGGCGACGGCGGCGGGTGGCTCGGGTCGGCAGTGGCTCCATCCGGTGCCACGACATCGGATCGCCGGGCGGTTCGAGCCGCGGGGCAGGGGGCCCCATCGGGGTGGGCACCGAGCCGGTCGACCGGAACGTCACCATGATGGTGGCGTCGGAGGCCCAACCCGCGCACATGTCCTCCGCCGCTCGGACGTGCTCGGAGAAGGCGCCGCCGGCCGGCGGAGCCGCAGGGGCGGCCGCCGGCATCGAGCGTTGGATGGCGTAGCCGGAGACCAGAATGGCTCCGGGAAGATCGTCGAGGAGGGCGTGGAGGAGGGTTCGGCGCTCGGCCAGGTCCACCAGTGCTTGGGTCATCCGGGAGCGGAAGCCTGGTCCGACCACCGCACCCAGCAACTGGGAGAGGCGAGGCTCGGGCGGATCGGCCTCGGCGGACTGCAGGGAGCGATCGGGGCCGAGGACGGCCCGCAGCCGCTGGTCCCGTTGTCCGATCTGGCCCGACCTGCCGGTGATCAAGTCACGCCCCCGGGCGTCCACGACGATGCCACCCGCCATACCGGAGGGTCGTGAGGAGTCGAGGCTGGTGGTGCGACGGGCGGATCCCTCGCGCCGTGGAGGTGACGAGGCGGACGGATTGGCGGGCCCCGCCCGGTCCGGGACCGTCACCACGTCGGCGCACCCGGTTGGTCGCTCCGGCCGGTCGACGGATCGGCCATCATCCGTTTCGCTCTGGCGAACTCTTCTTCGACCAGGGGTGCCAGCGGCGTCGGATCGGGCAGATCGAGCCAGCGGTCCATGGCCATGCGAAGGATGGCGAAACCGACCGCAGCGGCCAGCCTCGCCTGGGGGTCCGGTTCGATCAGTGAACGCCGGGAGGCCAAGGCCCAGGCCATCTGGTCCTCCGCCCTCTTCCGCTGATCGAAGTCGCGTCCCCGGAGCGCGGCGGACGAGGAGAGCGCGCTCCGTAGACTTCGGATCTGCCGGACGCGGGGTTCGTTGTTGGGGGCGGTCGCCACCAGCGCCCTCTGGAGGGCATCCATGTCGCTCAGTCCGGCCGGCTGGTTCCTGATGGTCTCGATCGAACCGTCGTCGTGGTCGAGGGGGAGGAGCACGTCCTCCTTCGAGTCGAAGTAGCGAAAGAAGGTCCGGGGGGACACGTCGGCACGGTCGGCGATCTCCTCGACGGTGGTGGACGCATAGCCCTGGACGGCAAAGAGCTCCATGGCCGCCTCGGCCAGGGTGCGGCGGGTGCGGTCGCGGTTGCGCGTGCGTCGATCAGAAGCCACCGCCGCGGGTGGGGTCCCGATCGCCTCTCCGGTGGATGAAGGTGCTTGCATGCCAGTTCGGCTCCTCAGCCTCATGATCGGGGCGCCCGCCCGTCTGGACCACAGGCTAGTGATTGTCAGTCTAATGTCGGATTGACACTCGACTGACAGAAATATACGCTCATGGGGACATGGGAGTGGGCATCGGCGCCGGGGGAGCTGCGGACCGGATGCTCGAGCCGTCCATCGAGACGATGGACCGGGCCGCTCTGGTCTCCTACCAGGAGCAGCGCCTGCTCGAGACGCTCGACTACGTGAGCGTCCACTCGCCGTTCTTCGCCGACATGTGGTCGGGAGCCGGAATGGAGGCTGCCACCATCTCCTCGATGGCGGAGTTCCGCCACCGGGTTCCCCTGGTCGACAAGGCTGCCATCCGGAGGTTTCGGGAGAGCCATCACGACGCGCTGGGAGGACTGCGGCGGATGGAGCACGTCGCCACCCTGTCGTCGAGCACCGGCACCACCGGTGATCCCCTCGTCCTGCCCAGCGGCCACGGCTATGGCGCCCTCGATGGCGGAGGGCTCGCCCGTGACTGGTGGGAGATCGGCGTGCGACCGGGCGACGCCGTCGCCTTCATGCTCTTCACCTTCCGGGGGCCGGCCTGGCTCACGCCCCATGCCCTGGGAGCCTCGTGTGTGCTGTTCGACCACCATCCGGCGGAGTTCGCCCGGTGGATTCGTGCCTCGCTCGAGCTGCGCCCCACGCTCCTGTACCTCCTGAGCGGTCCGCTGGTGATGGCCTTGGCCTACATGGAAGAGGCTGGAATGCTCTCGGCCGATCTCACCGACGTCTTCGCCAGCTACGAGGGCATCATCATCGGGGGCGAACACCTGGGAATTGCCGCCCGTTCCGACCTCGAGCGCTGGGGGGCTCAACCCTTCCTGCACACGGCGGTGGGAGACGTCGGCAGTGCGACCGAATGCCGGGAGCACGACGGACTGCACTTCTCGGAAGACGCCATCCTGGTCGAGATCCTCGATCCTCGAGGCACGGAGCCGGTAGCCGAAGGGGAGGTGGGGGAGTTGGTGGCCACGACGCTGCTGCCCCGCAACGGGAACCCCCTGGTTCGCTACCGCTCCGAGGACCTGGTGCGAGCCTCGACGCAACCGTGCCGTTGCGGACGGACCGGCATGCGCCTGTGGCCGGTCGGGCGCAAGGGCGACGAAGTGATGGTGGAGGGTCGTCCCGTCCTGCCTCTGGACATCTGGCGGGTGATCGAGTCGGTCCCCGAATGCCGGGCCGGATACTTCCAGATCATCCGAACGGCCGCCGAGATGCCCGTCCTCCGGTTGCGGATCGGGCGTGACCCCGCGTCCAGCGATCGGAACGGCCCGGCGATCCGGTCCGACCTCGTCGATGCCGTCGCATCCGAGCTCGGGGTGGCCCCGGAGGTGGAACTGGTCGACAACGAGGAGCTTCTCCGCCAGGGGCCCCCGCACAAGATCCCCCGGGTCGTGACCTCGTGAGCGGGCCCGGTCCGGTCGGGGCACCGGCTCCTGCCGGCGATGCCATCTGGGGCTACGGCCGGTACGGTGACGACCAGCTGCTCCCGCTGAGCTACGACGACATCGGCCACGACACGGCAGCGGCCATCCGGGCCCTCCGTGGACTGGCCCTGCCCGATCGTTCGCTGATCCTGCTGGTGGCCAAGGTGGCGGACGTGGGCCATCTCCATGGTGTCCAAGAGGCGGCTCGCACGCTCGGTCACCTCGTGGCCAATGCCGATGCCTCGGGGATGGACGTGGAGCGGGTGGCGTTGTTCACCCGGCTGCTCCCCGTCACCGTGGTGATCGGTGTCAACGGCGAGATGCTCGACGGCATGGCAGACGCCGGCCTCGATCCGAAGGCGGTCTTCTCGGGCATCCCGATCGTGCTGGCCCTGGAGTCCGCGTTCGACCGGTTGGTCGACCTGGGCCTCGATCCCTTGCGGCTGGAGCTCTTGGGCCCGGCGCTGGCCATGGAGTGCCGCTATCGCCGGATGCACGTCGACGGCGTCCTGTGGTCGACCGAGGAGGTCGGCGGCACGCTGCACCTCTCGAGCCGGCTGCCCCGGGCGCTGACCGTCGAAGACCTCGACACCGGTCGGGCTGGCTCGGTGCACCAGGTCGTCTGTCCGTGCGGACGCTATGGGACGGTCATCAGCACGGGGCGATCCGAGCAGGCCGGAGACCCGCCGTGACGGTCGATCGTGCCGCCGGCGGGCCCACCGTGTCGTCGGTGGTCCGGGAACATGCCCGCAGCCGTCCCGATGGGGTGGCTGCGGTCTGTGGGGAGGTGCGCCTGACCTGGAGCGAGTTCCGGGTGCGGGTGCAGCGCCTGGCCGGAGCGCTGCACGGCGCCGGCGTCCGCCGCGGTGACCGCGTCCTGTGGCTGGGCCAGAACTGCCACCGGGTCGCCGAGTGCCTGGCAGCCTGCTCCGAGCTCGGTGCGCTCCTGTGCCCGGTCAACTGGCGGCAGTCGGCGGCAGAGCTGGCCTTTGTGCTCGAAGACGCCCAGCCGGTCGTCACGTTCTGGCAGGAGGAAGAGGTCGGTGCGACCATCCGGCAGGCTCGTGCCAGCGCCTCGGTCACGAGCCGGTGGATCCGGCACGATGCCCACGGCGGGCCCACCACCGACGAGACGTTCGAGGCGTTCCTGGCCCACAGCACCGAGCTTCCCGAGCCGCTGTCGACCTCGACCGACGCGTCGGTCCTCATGCTCTACACCGGTGCCTTCGAGGGGCACCCGCATGGAGCGTGTCTCAGCAACCGGGCGGTGATCACCGTGGGGCTGGCCAACGCCATGGTGCGTGAGATGCGATCCGACGACGTGTTCCTGAACTCCGGCCCGCTCTTCCACCTCGGAACCTGGATGTGCACGCTCGCCACCTTCGTCCTGGGCGGAACCAACGTCTACGTCTCCCGGGTCGACGCGGAGTACCTGCTGCGAATCATTGCGGAGCACCGGTGTACCGGCGCCTTCCTGATGCCGACCACCATCGCCGACCTGGTGGCGCTCAACCGTGAGGCGGGTGCCGATCTGCGCAGCCTGCGATGGCCGGCGTCGACTCCGGAATGGGATGCCATGGTCTCGCCGGACGAGAGCGGATGGGCACGCCGCCCGGGCGGGACCGGCCAGACCGAGGTGGGCGGCCTGGTCACCTTTGCCGCCTTGGGTGGCGAGGGTCTGCACGGCCGGCCGTTCCCGTTGATGGGCCTGCGGGTCGTGGATCCCGAGGGCGTCGACGTGCCTGCCGGTGAAGTGGGAGAGATGGTGGTCCGGGGTCCCATGGTGATGAACGGCTACCACGACCGGCCGGAGCTGAACGCCCGCAAGTTCCGCGGTGGGTGGTACCACACGGGGGACCTGGCTCGTCGACATGGCGACGGATCGGTGACGTTCATCGCCCCCATGTCCCGCATGATCAAGTCGGCGGCGGAGAACATCTACCCCGCCGAGGTCGAAGCGTGCCTGGTTCAGCACCCCCACGTGCGTGCCGCCGCCGTCATCGGCGTGCCGGACGAGCGCTGGGCACAGTCGGTCAAGGCCGTCGTGGTGCTCGAGGAGGGGGCACCCGCCGACACCGAGGAGCTCGTGCGTCACTGCCGTTCGTCGATCGCGTCCTACAAGAAGCCGCGTGCGTTCGCCTTTGTCGACGCGCTCCCCCTGCGGGGTTTCGCCGTCGACTACGACGCCCTGGACCGTGAACATGGAGGCGGCGGCTATCCGGGAGGTGGAAATCGCAGTGCCTGACGAGGGCCGCAGCATCCGAGACCGGACCGCAATCGTGGGGGTGGGGGCCACCGAGTACTACCGGCGCGGTGCCTCCTCCCCGCAGACGGTGCTGGAGCTGGGAGCCAAGGCGATCCTCGCCGCGTTGGCCGACGCCGGACTCACCCCCGACGACGTCGATGGGTTCGCCCTCTACACGGGGGGAGGATTCGACCCTGCGCTCATGGCCCAGACCCTGGGCATTCCCGACGTCCGGTTCATGGCCACCCTTACCGGCGGCGGCGGCGGGTCGGCGGGCGCCATCGGCTTGGCCGCCGCCGGGATCGTGTCCGGCCAGGCCGACGTGGTGGTGAGCGTGATGGCCATGCAGCAGCCGGGCGCCGCCCGGTTCGGCTCGGTCTTCGGCAGGAAGGAACCGGGCGCCTACTCGGCACCGGCGACGCCGGAGTCGGACTTCCTCGCCCATGCGGGCCTGATGGGCCCCGGCCAGATGTTCGCCCTCCTCACCCAACGACACATGTACAAGTACGGGACCACCCGAGACCACCTCGCCGAGGTGGCCATCTCCACCCGGGCGAATGCCGTGGACCGACCCTCGGCACTGATGCGAACGCCCCTCACCGAGGAGGACTACTTCGCCGCCCGCATGATCTCGGAACCGTTCTGCCTGTTCGACTACTGCCTGGAGTGCGACGGGGCGGTGGCCACCGTCACCACCACCGCCGAGCGTGCTCGCGACCTCCGTCAGCCACCGGTCTATGTGACGGCGAGCGCCCAGGGAGGCTCCGGCGCCTGGGGTCAAGGGATCATGTGGATGGGCATGCCCGACGACATCTTTGCGTCATCCGGCCACCGACCCGTGGCCCACGACCTCTACCGGCGGGCCGGGCTGGGGCCCTCCGACGTCGACGTGGCCCTCATCTACGACCACTTCACCGGCATGGTGTTGATGCAGCTCGAGGACTACGGATTCTGCCCCATCGGCGAGTCGGGTCCCTTCGTGGCCGATGGGAACATCCGGTACCTGGGCGGATCGCTGCCGGTCAACACCCATGGCGGCAACCTCTCCGACGCCTACATCATCGGGTTCACCCACACCGTCGAGGCGGTCGAACAGCTCCGGGGTACGGCCGTCAATCAGGTGAGCAACGCCGAGGTGGCTCTGGTCACCGGGGGGCCGGCGCCGTTGCCGGTGAGCGGCTTGATCCTCAAGAGAGAGGCGAACCGTGTCTGAGCGGCAGGTCATCTCGCCATACGACGTCGCCAAGGCAGCTCCCGCCGCCATGGTGTCGCTGGCACCGAACGCCTGGACCGAACCCTTCTGGGTGGCGGCCGGTGAACACCGGCTGACCGTCCAGCGCTGCAGCAACTGTGGGACCGTCCGGCATCCCCCGGGGCCGTTCTGTCCCCGGTGCCGAACCCAGGGATGTGACTGGCTGGAGCTCAGCGGGAACGCCGCTCTCTACAGCTTCACCGTCATCCGTCACCCCCTGGCCCCGGCGTTGCGGGAATTCCTCCCCATGGTCATCGCCGTGGTGGAGCCGGACGAGACGCCCACGGCCCGGCTGATCACCAACCTGGTCGACGTCGAGGTCGGCGATGTGGCCATCGGGATGGCTCTGGAGGTGGTCTGGGAGGACGCCGGCGACGGCATCTCCGTCTTCCGCTTCCGACCTCGCGATCCCGAACTTCGTTCCACCAAGGAGAGCTCGTGACAACTGCCGGGAACATTCTCATCTCCACCGATTCGCACGTGACGGAGCCGATCGACCTCTACGGCCGGCGGATGGACGCCGCCTTTCGGGACCGGGCGCCCCGGATCGAGAACCAGGACGGATGGCGCACCCTGTTCGTGGAAGGGTACCGACCTCGCAAGCTGATGACCGAGAGCGAGCTCGACTTGGCCATCGTCGGTGGTTCGGATCCGGACCAGCGGATGCGGGAGCAGTCCCAAGACGGGGTGTCGGCCGAGGTCATCTTCCCGACCTTCGCCCTCCAAGCCTGTTTTGCCCCCGACGATCCCCGGCTCCAGCTGGCGCTGTGCAAGGCCTACAACGACTGGGCCCACGAGAGCCTCGGAGGCCACCATCGAATGTTGCCCGTGGCACTGGTTCCGATGCTCGATCTCGACGATGCCATCGGTGAGGCCACGCGTGCCGCCGCCCTTGGATTTCGTGCCCTGTTCCTTCCGGCCCGGGTGCCGAGCCGGCCCTACAACGAACCCGACTACGACCGCTTTTGGGCGGTGGCCGAAGATCTGGGACTTCCCCTCACCTTCCACTCCGGCACCGGGTACGAGCCCCGCATCGTCAGAGGCCAAGGCGCGGCCGTCATCAATTACATCCTGGGCGCCCAGCTCGACGGCCCGTCCGTCATGTTGGCCATGGCTGCCGGCGGGGCGCTTGACCGGTTCCCCGGCATCCGCATCGTGACCGTCGAAACGGGAGCGGCGTGGTTGGCCTGGGTGATGACCCAGGCCGATCTCATCTACGAGGCGCATGCGATGTTCTCGAAGCATCGGTTGACGATGAAGCCGAGCGAGCTGATCGCCCGTCAGGCCCATGCCACGTTCATGAACGATCCCGTAGCCATCCACAACCGGCACATCACCGGAATCGAGACACTGATGTGGGGCAACGACTACCCCCATCCCGAGGGCACGTGGCCGCACTCCGCTGCCGCACTGGCGGAGCAGTTCGATCACGTCCCTGATCCCGAGCGGGTGTCCATGGTCTGTGGGACCGCAGCTCGTGTCTTCGGATTCGACCTCGATCTGCTCGCTCCGGCCAGCTAGGCAGTCAGTGGTTTCCACAACGAGGAGGAACATGTCCGAGGGAGGGACCGGGTCTGGTTCCGGGGTCAGGGAATTGGATGGCAAGGTGGCGATCGTCACGGGCGGCGGGGGTGGTATCGGTGCCGTCTTCGGCCGCCAACTCGCATCCTGCGGTGCATCCGTTGTTCTCGCCGATCTGGCGGAGGACCGGGCCGTGAGCGCCGCCGAGGAGATCGCCGGACTCGGAGGCCGGGCCGTCGGCTTGGCACTGGACGTCACCGACGCCGCCTCCAGTCAGTCGGTCGTGGGTGACACGTGTGCCAGGTTCGGCGGCGTCGACATCCTGGTGAACTGCGCGGCCCTCATGGCCGAGATCCCGATTCATGCCCTCGACCGGCTCCCGATCGAGTGGTGGGAGCGAGTGATGGACGTGAACGTCACCGGACCGTTGCGATGCATCCAGGCTGCCGTACCGGCGATGGAGACCCGGGGCGGAGGCAGGATCGTCAACATGGTGTCGGCCGGTGCCTTCATGTCCGCTGGCGTGTACGGGGTCAGTAAGTACGCACTTGTCAGTCTCACCCTGAACCTTGCGGCCGAGCTCGGTCATCGCGGAATCACCGTCAACGCCATCGCTCCGGGGCTGGTGATCGACGAAGCAGGCTATCTAGCTGCGCCGGAGAACGGGATCCGGGAGATGCTGCGCGAGCGGGTACCGCTGAAGACCCATATCGAGGGTACGCCCGAGGATCTCTTCGGCACCCTTCTCCTTCTTGCGGGCCCGCAGGGGAGCTGGATCACCGGCCAGACGATCGGCGTCGACGGCGGCTGGGCAATGCGGTTCTAGCCAAGGAGGCAGATGGGTGACAGCGATTCGTGAACAGCCTCTCGAGTTGGGAGTTGCCGGTTCCTTCCTTGGCGGCGAGACCCAGGTCGGCTCGTCGGTGGGAACAGTCGATCACATCAATCCGGCCACCGGTCTCGTCAACGGCGCCGTCGCCATGGGTGGTGCCGCAGAGATCGACGAAGCCGTGGCGGAAGCGGCAGCGGCCGGTCCGGCCTGGCGGGCGATGAGCTTGGAGTCACGCCGACGAATCCTGCTCCGGATCGAGCAGCTCGTCGAGGAGCACACCGAAGAGCTCGCCCGGCTGACCACACTCGAGCTGGGCCACCCCATGATCTTCTCGCTGGCACACCCGATGATCTGTGCCTCGTGGTTTGGCTACTACGCGGGATGGGTCGACAAGCTCGAGGGTGCCACCGTTCCTCTGACCGGGCTCAGCTCCGGATTCGACTACACCCAGCGTGAGCCCTACGGGGTGATCGGGGTCATCATCACCTGGAACGGGCCGCTCGTCTCGATCGGGATGAAGGTCGCCCCGGCACTCGCGGCCGGCAATACGGTGGTGCTCAAGTCACCCGAACTGGCGCCCTTCGCCTGTCAGCGATTTGCCGAGCTCGCCCTCGAGGCGGGTTTGCCGCACGGAGTGGTACAAGTCGTGCCCGGGGGCCCCGAAGCCGGCGAGCGACTGGTTCGTCATCCCGCCGTTGCGAAGATCTCCTTCACCGGGGGTCTGCCCACAGCACGGACGATCATGGCTGCCGCCGCCGAGCGGGTGGTGCCTGTGGTGTTCGAGCTCGGAGGCAAGTCGGCCAATCTCGTCTTTCCGGATGCCGACATCGATGCCGCGGTGGATCTCTCCGTCGGGTCGTGCTTCACGATGGCTGGGCAAGGGTGTGTGCTGGCGACGCGACTCCTGGCGCACGAGTCGATCTATGAGGAGGTCGTCGAGAAGGCTCAGGTCGCCACCGACGGGCTCCGGGTCGGCGACCCGTTCGACCCGGAGAATGTCGTCGGCCCGGTCGTTTCGGAGGCCGCCCTGCATCGGGTGATCTCGGTCATCGACGGGGCTCGCAGCGGACAGGGGTGTCGCATCGTCACCGGCGGCGGAGCGGTCGACCGAGCCGAGCTGCCGCCGATGAATCGTGGCGGCTACTTCGTCCAGCCGACGGTCCTCGCCGATCTCGAGCCGACGAGCGAGGTTGCGGTAAGCGAGGTCTTCGGACCGGTACTGAGTGCGATCCCCTTTCGGGACGAAGACGAGGCCGTGAGGATTGCCAACGGAACGAACTATGGCCTTGGTGCGTACCTTCAGACCAGGGATGTCGGTCGCGTGCAGCGCCTCGTGCCTCGCCTCGAGGCAGGCACGGTATCTGTCAACGGGACGACGGCCCTGCCCCCTGGTGCCCCGTTCGGTGGGTACAAGCAGAGCGGGATCGGCAGAGAAGGCGGCTTCGAAGGCTTGCTCGAGTTTCTCCAGACGAAGAACGTGCACATCTCGTTCTGATCGGGCGCGGACCAGAGACGATGTGGGGTCCGGTGTCGGAGAATGGATCGGGTCGACCGACTAACCGGTAACTGGCTGTCCTGGCTCGCCGGTCGCTCGGGGATCCGATCTTCGCGCCCCGTGATCGGGAACTGCTGGTCCTGCCGGTCCGAGCCCAGACGCAACGAGCTGGCAACCAGGCTCAGGCCTGCGGCTCCACGACGCCGTTGTCGAAGGCGTAGACGATGGCGGCGGCGCGATCTCTGAGGCCCAGCTTGGTGAAGATGTGGCCGACGTGGCTCTTCACGGTGACCTCGGAGATATGGAGCCGGTCGGCGATTTCGGCATTGGCGAGACCTCGTCCGATCAGCGCCAGCACCTGCTGCTCGCGTTCGCTCAACGTCTCGACCGGGAGCATGTTGGACACAGGGTGGGGGGCGGCTCGGTAGGCGCTGAGGACCCGAGCGGTCACCGTCGGGTCCAACCACGCTCCCCCTCGGCCACGGTTCGAGTAGCCCGGATCAGGTCTTCACCGGGCGCGTCCTTCAGTTGGAACCCGGATGCGCCCGCCCTGAGCGACGAGGACAGCACCTCGTCGTCGTCGAAGGTGGTGAGGATCAGGACCGGAGGCGAGTCGGCACGTGCCGCGGAGGCGTCGGGTGGCCTCGGCACCGCTCACGCCCTTCATCCGGACGTCCATGATCACGACGTCTGGGCGGCAGGTGGATACCGCGTGTTCGACCTCCGAACCGTCCCCGCACTCACCCACGACCTCAAACCCGTCACGGGGCGCCAGGATCCGTCGGAGGCCGGCCCGTATCAACGGTTGATCGTCGACGAGGAGGACCCGGGTCACCTCTCGGACGCACCCACGGGCAGACGTGCGTCGACTCGCCACGTTCCATCGCCGTTGCCAACTCCGACCGTCCCGCCCAACAGCTCGGCCCGCTCGGTCATCCCGCGCACACCATTTCCGCTGAAGTGTTCGGTTTCAACCCCGACCGGGACGGGGTTCACCACCTGGATGCGGATCTCGCGGTCGGTTACCCGGATCCGGAGGTCCACGGGCACCCCGGCCGCGTGCTTGACGGCGTTGGAAAGCGACTCCTGGACCAGGCGATAGGACGCCAATCCGGTCGCCAATGGAACCGGCGCGAGGTCGCCCTCGAGTTCGAAGCCGACCGTCAGACCGGCTTCTCTGAAGGTGGACACCAGCCCGGGGATGTCGGTCGCACAGGGAGTCGGGAGCCGGTCATCGGCCGGGCTGTCCGTCGTCAGCAGTCCCATCGTCCGGTGGATCTCGGCCATGGCGTTCCGACCCGCCGTCTCGGCATCCTGTAGGGCGGCCAGGGCGTCGTTCGGGTCACCGGCTTTGAGCGCCAGCCGAGCCCCGCTGAGCTGCAGCATGGTCACCGCGAGGGAGTGGGCGATGAGATCGTGGATGTCTCGCGCCAAGCGATGGCGCTCTTCTTCCGCCGCCCGTTCCGCCAGCCGGCTGTGGGCCTCTGAAAGCTCACATGCACTCTGGATCTGAGCACGGAAGGCGGCACCCCCCATCCAGGCGATCGTGAAGGCGAAGACCCAGATGAACAGGCCCGGGTAGTCGTAGACGTATTCGAAGGCGCAGATCATGGCCACGCCGAGGGCCCATACGATCGCACCGAACCGCCAACCCGCGATGCACGCCATCTCCCCGACGAGGATGGTGACGATGAAAGGAGCGATGTCGTTCGAGATCCGGTAGTCCAGGCTCAAGAACCAGGTGCACGCCAGGACGACGAGCGTCCAGACGACCAGGACGGTTGGTGCGAACCGTTGGTCACACACGATGCGATGTGGCCGATCCGCCATGTCCAGAGCCCAGGGAAGGACCATCGCCGCGATCAGGATCGCACCGAGGTCGGGAGAGCTGAATTCGTGGCGCTGGATCGCCAGGACCACGCCGACGGAGAGCACGAAAAGGCCGATCGCGCGGGGATGAACGCGTTGCGACCACGGGAGATCGTTCGGCTCCACGGTGGAGATGAAGCGCCTCCCCGAGAACTCCATCTCACAAGCGTAGAAGTCGGTCGAGCGGCATGCATCCGACCTCGGACTGAATCAACTCCTCCTGGGGGAGGACAACGAAAAGCCGCTCCTGGCACGATGCAGCGGAAGACCCGGTTCCGTACGGTGGGGATATGCCCAGTTCACCAGTACGGACGGACGCCCTCCGGACCCGGCCGACTTCTCGGACGACCGGGTCGCCTCCCACCGATCGTGCCCCGGCGACGATCGAAGTTGCCGGGCTCACCATGTCCTACGGCGGCCGCGAGGTTGTCCGAGGGATCGACTTCCGTGTACATCCTGGCGAGGTCTTCGCCTTCCTCGGACCCAACGGCGCGGGAAAGACGACGACCGTGGAGATCCTCGAGGGGTTCCGGTCCCGAACGGGCGGCGATGTCCGGGTGCTCGGTATCGATCCGGCAAAGGCCAAGTCGGCATGGCGGGACCGCGTGGGTGTGGTCCTGCAGTCATCGGTGCCTGAGCCCGATCTCACCGTCCGCGAGACCGTCGAGCTCTACTCCGGCTATTACCGACGTCCGAGGCCTACCGCGGAGCTGTTGACGCTGACCGGCCTTCAAGAGCAGGCAGACGTTCGGAACGTTCGCCTCTCCGGAGGGCAGCAGCGCCGTCTCGATGTCGCCCTTGCCTTGGTGGGCGATCCTGACTTGTTGTTCCTCGATGAGCCGACGACCGGGTTCGATCCGGCCGCCCGGCGGGTCGCTTGGGAGACCGTGGCGGGTCTGAAGCGCCTGGGAAAGACCATCTTCCTCACCACCCACTACCTCGACGAGGCCGAGTACCTCGCCGACCGTATCGCCGTCATCACGGCCGGCCGCATCGTGGCCGTGGGCACACCTCGTGAGATCGGTGGACGAGACCGCAGACCGAGCATCGTCCGATTCGGCCTCGAAGAGAACTCGCAACGGCCGTCGCCCTTCGGTCATTTCGGTGGTCGGGCCCGGGTGCTGAACGACGGTCGATGGGAAATGGCCTCGGCCGATCCGACAGCCGACATCTGTGACCTGTCGGAGTGGGCCGGGGATCGCGGCCTGCGCGTCGTCGGGCTGGAGGTTGCCCCGCCGAGTCTCGAAGAGACCTATCTCGCATTGACGACAGGAGGTCAGGCATGACCGCCGTCTCGGCCGGCTCCGTGGAGGATGTCGTGCGCGTCGATTTCGTCGACCGGCGCAGCCGGGGGACGCCGAGGTTGATCGCACATCAGGTCAAGTTCGACTTGCTGTCCCTGCTGCGAAATCGGGAGGCTCGGTTCTTCACCATCGCCATGCCCGTCGGATTTCTGCTCCTGTTCTGCTCCATATTCGGCAACGGCGTGATCAGAGGGCATGGCGAGAGCGTCCGGGCGTCGACCTACTACGTCGCCAATCTGACGTCCTTCGGGATCGTCGACGCTGCATGTATGACGCTGGCCATCTCGATGGTGAACTGGCGCGAGACCGGAGTCATGAGACGACGTCAGGCAACCCCACAGCCTGCGTGGGTCATCGTGCTCGGACGATCCGTGACCACACTTCTGACGGCAGTCGTCACAGGAGTGGTGCTACTGGCCATCGGGCGGCTGGCCTATGGCGCTTCGACGCCGCTGGCGGGACTTCTCCCGCTCGCCGTTTCCGTTGTGATCGGCTCACTGACGTTCTGCTCCATCGGATTCGCCATGAGCGGGTTCATCCGGTCGGTCCAGTCAGCTCAGCCGGTGGTGATGGGGACGATGTTGCCCTTGTTCTTCATCTCGGGGGTGTTCATCCCATGGGTGCAGATCCCCCATACCCTGCAACAGGTCGCGACCCTGTTCCCGGTTCGATACCTTTCGGTCATGATCCTCTCACCGCTGGTGAGCAACGGCGGTCGGGGCGCCTGGAACGGGACCGACCTTCTCGGACTGGTCGCGTGGGGAGTCGGGGCATCGGTTCTCGCCCTCCGGACGTTCAAGTGGGCCCCCGAGGAGACCTGAACAGCCACCGGCGACCGTGTCGGCGCGTTCGGTGCCTCTCGCCACTGGCGCTCGCGCACGCAACACTGCTCGAGACCGACGGAACGGACCAGCTCGTAAGCTCGGTCGATGATCTCCGATCTCTTCGACGATGCGGCCTGGGAACCGATCCCGGGATTCGAGTTCACCGACATCACCTTCCATCGGGCGATCGCGCACGGGACGCTCCGGATCGCCTTCGACCGTCCCGAGGTGCGCAATGCCTTCCGCCCGCACACGGTCGACGAGCTGCTCGCTGCGTTCGCTCATGCCCACCGATCGGCGGACGTCGGTTGCGTCCTGCTGACGGGGAACGGTCCGTCCCCCGCGACGGTGGCTGGGCGTTCTGCTCCGGGGGTGACCAGCGCATCCGTGGCACCACCGGGTACGAGTACGCGGAGGGATCGGGACAGGATGAGGCGGGTGCGGGACGGCTGCACATCTTGGAGGTCCAGCGGGCCATCCGTTTCATCCCGAAGGTGGTGATCTGCGTCGTGCCCGGTTGGGTCGCCGGCGGGGGACACAGCCTCCACGTGGTGTGCGACATCACGCTGGCCAGCGCAGAACATGCTCGCTTCAAGCAGACGGACGCCGATGTCGCCTCCTTCGACGGAGGATTCGGGTCCGCCTATCTGGCTCGACAGGTCGGACAGAAGTTCGCTCGCGAGATCTTCTTCCTGGGTGACACCTATTCGGCCGACGAGGCCCATCGCATGGGTGCCGTCAACCGCGCCGTTCCGCACGCGGAGCTCGAGCAGGTCGCGCTCGACTGGGCCGCGTCGATCAACCAGAAGAGCCCGACCGCCATCCGGATGCTGAAGTACGCACTCAACATGATCGACGACGGGCTCGTCGGTCAGCAGCTCTTCGCCGGGGAGGCGACCCGGCTGGCCTACGCCTCGCCCGAGGCCACCGAAGGGCGCGACGCCTTCCTGGAGAAGCGCCCCGCCGACTGGTCGCCGTACCCCTGGCACTACTGAATTCCTCGCACGCCTGAATTTCCTCGCACGCCTGAATTCCTGGCGGTTCTGAATTCCTGGCACTTCTGACCCCCGCCGCACGCACGGACGGGCACCGGCGAGCGAGGACGCCGGCCCGGGTTTCCGATCATGGCACGAGCGTGCCAGAATGGGGTAATGGACAGTGCTGATCGAGCCGCCTCCCCGGCGTGGGAGCGGCGCGCTCTCGACCGGTCACTGAGCGAGGCCCGGCAGCGTCAGGTGGCCCGCGCCCATGCTCTCGTCGGCGCGGCGAAGGGACTGGCGAGCGCCCGCGGGTCGGCCGACTTCACCGTCAGCGAGGTGGCCGAGCGAGCCGGAGTGTCGCTCCGCACCTTCTACCGGCAGTTCTCCACCAAGGAGGATCTGCTGGTGGCGCTGTTCGAAGAAGAGGCCCGACGGGGGGCGGACCTGCTGGCCGAAGCGATGAACGGCGTTCGCTCGCCGCTCGAGCGGCTCGAACGGTACCTCGTCGGCCTCTGGACCCTCATGGCCACCGGTTCGGGCTATGCCTCCCTCCTCGTCCGCGAGCACCTCCGGCTCGCCGAGCACCGGCCGCGCGAGCTCCGCGAGGCGCTCGGCCCGCTCGTCGGACTGTTGGAGGACACGCTGCACGACGCGGCCGAGGCCGGGGAGGTGAGGAAGATCGAACCGGACGAGGCCGTGCTCGTCTTCTCGACGGTCCTCGCCCACGTGCACACGTCGATCCTCTTCGGAACCGAAGGCGACGCGGACCGGGCCGGCGAGGGGCTCTGGAGATTCTGGAAGGCCGCGCTGGCGCCGGTCCACCTACCAGCAGGAGGCAGCCCATGATGACCGAACCGGATGCGGACGACCTCGGCACCCTGTTGTTCGCGCCTCGAGTGGCTGACGAGCCCCATGGCGCGTATGCCGCGCTCCGGGACACCTGCCCGGTCAAACGTGGAACCATGGCCGGGATGCCGGTGGTGATGGTGTCGGGTTACGACGACGTCGTCTCCGCGCTCCGCAGCCCGGACCTCTTCAGCTCGGCCGGGGGGACCATCGCGCTGGGGGAGCAGCCTCTGATCCCCGTCGAGGTCGACCCTCCCCGCCACACCGCCTATCGACGACTGCTGAACCCGCAATTCGTCCCCCGAGAGATCGAGCGGCTGGAACCGGATGTCCGCCGGACGGTGACCGCCCTGCTGGACCAGTTCGCCGGCCGTGGAGCGTGCGACTTCCACCAGGAGTTCGCCACCCCGCTGCCCTCTGGGATCTTTCTCTCCCTGATGGGGCTGCCGAAGTCGGACCTTCCGATGTTCCTCCAGTGGCGCGACGACAGCATCCGGCCCGCGGTCGACCCCGGCGACACCGACGGCGCCGAGCGGATCCGCGCCGCGACGGCCCGTGCCATCAACGACTATTTCCGTGGCGCCATCGAGGAGCGGCGGCGTCGACCCGACGATTCCCTGCTGTCCCGCCTCGTCCACGCCGAAATCGACGGCGAACCGCTGAGCGAGACCGAGCTGCTCGGGATGTCGCACCTCCTGTTGTTGGGCGGTCTCGACACCGTGACCGCCACCCTCGACTGCATGGTCACCTTCCTGGCGACGCATCCGGGTCATCGCCAGCAGCTGCTCGACGATCCATCGTGCATCCCCGGCGCCATCGAGGAGCTCCTGCGCTGGACCACACCGGTCATGATGGTGCCCCGGGCGCTGACGAGACCGACGGAGCTGGGAGGCGTCGCCCTCGAAGCGGGGGACCGCGTGGCACTGGTGCTCGGCGCCGCCAATGACGACGCCGCTGCCTTCGGTCACCCGACGGTCGACTTCGGGCGGAGCCCGAACCGCCATCTCGCCTTCGGCGGGGCCAACCATCTCTGCCTGGGCGCCCACCTCGCCCGGCTCGAGCTCCGGGTCGCTCTCGAGGAGCTCCACCAGAGGATCCCGCACTACCGGATCGCAGAGGGAGCCGAGGTGCATTTCTCGACCGGCATCCGCCAGGCCGCTCAACTTCCGCTGGTCTTCGACGCCGCATGACGGCCCGCTCCGCCACCTGTCGCCGGTGGGAGCCACGAGCACCCGTCGGCGCCGGGAATGCCCGATCCATCGCCTGATGCCCGTGCAGGTCCGGATCGACCGGGACTCGTGCATGGGCTCGGGCAACTGCAGCTACTGGGCCCCGACGGTGTTCGATCTCGACGAGGACGGGTTCGCCGTCGTCGTTCTCGACGACTTGGCTGCTCACGTCGATCAGATCCGTTTGGCTGCCGAGCACTGCCCCACCTCGGCCATCACCGTGCTCGAAGATGACGAGACGTAGACAGCGACGACGAGTGTCCCGGCCGCTTCCGCGGTGGGGGCTGCGCGCGGGAACGGTGCTCGCCGCCACGATGTTGGCCGCGTGCTCGAGCCCGCCCGCACCTGCCTCGACCGGATCGACGGGGGGCCCGGGGCTCCCTTCGCTGCGCGCCACCCGGGGAACGGCGCCCGCCATCGTGGACTCCGAGGGCCGCCAGGTCCTTCTCAGGGGGGTCGACCTCAATGCACTGGGCGACTACTTCCAGGCGAACCCGGCGGAGTCACCGGTCGTGCCGTTCTCCCCGGTGGAGCTCGACCGGATGGCGGCTCAGGGCTTCGACGTGATCCGTCTGACCCTCAGCTGGTCTCGCCTGGAGCCGACCCGCGGGCACATCGATGCCGGCGAGATCGAGCGCATCCGCCAAGTGGTGGACGACGCGGGGGCCCGGGGGATCTACGTGGTGCTGGACATGCACCAGGATGCCTGGGGCAAGTACATCGCCACTCCGGCCGGTGTTACCTGCCCGCCCGGCACGGAGGCGGCCATCGGCTGGGACGGTGCGCCCCGGTGGGCCACCCTCACCGATGGACAGTCCACCTGCCGGACGCCGGGGGTCCGCGAGCTGTCACCGGCGGTCATCCGCGCCTTCGACAACTTCTACGCCGACCGTGACGGAATCCAGGACGAATTCGTCCGGGTATGGAAGGCGCTGGCGACCACCTTCGCCACCGACCGGACCGTTGCCGGGTACGACCTCTTCAACGAGCCACATTTCGGTTCGGACCCCGCCCATACCAACATCGTGCTCGCCTCCCTGTACGGACGGCTCGTCGACACCATCCGAGCCGCCGAACGTTCGGTGCCCGGCGGGTTCTCCCACATCGTGTTCTTCGAGCCCAACATCCTGTGGTCGGGCCTCGGGCAGACCGCGGTCCCGAGCCCGTCGTTCACGACCGATCCCGACATCGTGTTCTCGCCCCACCTCTACGGCGGCACACTGGCGCCGACGATCTCGGTCGGTGCCGGCTACCAGGCGGCGATGCAGGCCGCGGCCACCTACGGCACGACGATGTGGTCGGGTGAGTGGGGCGGGTTCACCAACCCCTCCGGGCTCATGGCGACCATCGCGTCGTTTGCCAAGCTCCAGGACCAGACGTTCACCGGCGGTGCCTGGTGGCAGTGGTCACAGGCGTGCGGAGACCCCCACACCATCAACGACGCCCACGGCCGGCCCCCGACCGGCGTACTGGCCTTCAACCGGTACACCTGTCCCGGGAGCCACCTCGTCGGGCCCGTGCCCCAGTGGTCGGAGATCCTCTCCCGCTCCTACCCCCTCGCCGCGCCCGGCCGGCTCGCTTCGCTCGAGTCCGATCCTTCGACCGGTGCCCTGCACCTGACCGGCTCGGGCCGCGGCGTGTTGGCGCTGTGGGTCCCTGCCCGCATCGGGACGTGCTGCCGGGTGACGGGACAGGGGCTCGGTCGGGCCGCGGTCACCCGGGTCCCCGGTGGCTGGCACGTGGCCGTGCCCACCCGCGGCGACTACCGCGTCGACCTCGGAGGGCGCTGACCCCTCGCTTCGGCGGCGTATCGTCGACCGTCCGTTGGGCGGCGTATCGTCGACGACCACGACGAGGAACGGCGGCGGCCGTGCCGGACGCCCGGTGCGAAGGAGCGATGGAGCGAAGGAGCGAACCGTGACCACGATCATCAGGGAAGTCGTGTTCGACGCGGACCCCGAGTCCGCCTGGGATGCCCTTCGCGACTTCGGTGCAGTCCAGAGCCGGCTCGCGCCGGGTTTCGTGACCGACTGCCGGATGGAGGACCCGAGCACCCGGGTGGTCACGTTCTTCAACGGCGCGGTCGCCCGCGAGCGGTGCATCGGCATCGACGAGGGGGCACGCCGGCTCGCCTACTCGGTCGTCGAGAGCGGCCTCGGCATGTCCCACAACAACAGTGCTGCCCAGGTGCTCGACGACGGAGGGGGGAGGACCCGGTTCGTCTGGACCGTCGATGTGCTTCCGGACGAGGTCGCGACCCCCCTCGCCGCCATGATGGATGCGGGTCTCGCCGCCATCAGGGCCCACCTCGAGCAGGACCGGACCGTTCGATGAACGAGCTCTCCGGCACGGTTCAGCCGATCGGGTGAGCTCGAGGGTGAGCTGTTCGAGCCCGCGGGGCATCCAGGTCGCCGGCCGGGTCGTCGAGGACAGGGAGGTCGGCGTGGCGGTCTTCGTCCGCGATTCCGGCGCCGGCTGATCGAGCTGTTGCCGGCGATCCACTGCGACCGGCTTCCGTCGGAGCCGTGAGGACGTCCGGCCGGCGCCGCCATCGGCCGGGACAACCCCCACCGGCTGATGGGTACGCTGACCCTGCACCCCGGTGCCTCGGCCCGGGCCGGCCCGGCCGGTCCCCGAGTTCCGTCGACGAGGAGAGCTCCCCATGACCGTGACCCATGACACCGCGCCGGCGCCCCTCCGGCACGCCGACCGCCTCTTCATCGGTGGCGAGTGGGTCCCACCCTCGTCGACGGCGACCATCGAGGTGATCGACTCGAGCACCGAACAGGTCTACTTCCGGGTACCCGAGGCTCGAGCGGCCGATATGGACCGGGCCGTCGATGCCGCGCGCCGCGCCTTCGATCAAGGTCCCTGGCCGGGCATGACCCATGCGGAGCGGGGGGCCTTCTTGCAGGGACTCGCCGCCGGGCTCCGGGACCGGGCCGAAGACATCGGACAGATCTGGCCCCGGGAGTCGGGCGTCCTCCACGTCATGGCGTCGCGGGGCGCCGCCGGGGTGGCCGGGACGTTCGACTACTACGCCGGCCTGGCGGATCGTTTTCCGTTCGAGGAGCCGGCACAGCCGACCGCGGGGGGTGACTTCGGTCTGCTGGTCCGGGAACCGGTGGGCGTCGTCGGGGCGATCATCCCGTGGAACGCGCCGATCAGCCTGATCGCCTACAAGGTGGCGCCCGCCCTCCTCGCCGGGTGCACGGTGGTCCTCAAGTGCTCGCCCGAGGCCCCCGGCGACGCCTATGTGGTCGCTGAGGTCGCCGAAGCCATCGGCCTGCCGGCGGGGGTGCTCAACGTGGTGACCGCCGACCGCGAGGTCTCCGAATTGCTGGTCCGCGACCCGCGGGTGGACAAGATCACCTTCACCGGCTCGACCGCCGCCGGACGCAGGATCGCCTCCATCTGCGGCGAGCGGATCGCTCGTTGCACCCTGGAGCTCGGGGGCAAGTCGGCCGCGGTGATCCTCGACGACATGGACCTCGGCGAAGCCGCAAGGACGCTGGCTCGTGCCGAGTGCGCCCTCAGCGGGCAGGTGTGCTCCTCGCTGACCAGGATCGTCGTGACCCGGACCCGCCACGACGAGCTGGTCGACGCCTTGGCGGGCGCCTTCGCCAAGGTTCGGGTCGGTGACCCCTTCGACCCCGCCACCCAGATGGGACCGCTCGTCTCCGGCCGGCAGCGGGACCGAGTCGAGGGGTACATCGCCAAGGGCCGGGAGGAGGGAGCCGTGCTGGTCACCGGAGGCGGGCGTCCCGCCGACCTCGACCGCGGCTACTACGTGGAGCCGACGGTGT
Source organism: uncultured Acidimicrobiales bacterium (assembly GCA_963764555.1). Classification (GTDB taxonomy): domain Bacteria; phylum Actinomycetota; class Acidimicrobiia; order Acidimicrobiales; family RAAP-2; genus Bog-756. The sequence continues at coordinate 348,446 of CAVXSW010000005.1, read as the reverse complement.
TCGCCGGGGTCGACAACTCCTCGACGATCGCCCAGGAGGAGATCTTCGGTCCGGTGCTGAGCGTGATCCCGGCCGACGACGAGGACCACGCGGTGGCCACCGCCAACGACACGGTCTACGGGCTCAACGCCTCCGTGTTCACCAACGATGTGGACCGGGCCCGGCAGGTCGCACGGCGGTTGCGGTCGGGAACGGTGGGCCACAATGCCTTCCGTACCGATTTCGGCATCGCCTTCGGTGGTTTCAAGCAGTCCGGGATCGGCCGCGAGGGTGGCACCGAAGGGTTGCTGCCGTTCCTCGAGACGAAGACCGTCATCCTGGAGGGTGTGCCGTCCGGGTACCGGTGACGCCGGGTGTGGAGGCGGGGCATCGGCTGCCGTGAACCTGGGCCCCGCCGAGGAGCCTTCGGCCTGAACTCCACCGAGGAGCCGTGGACCTGAACCCAACCGAGGAGCGGCACAGCTCGTCGAGATCGTCGTGACGCAGCCCCGGCCCGGGCCGGTGCCGCCACCGGCCGGCCTGGTGCTCACGCCCGGCGCCAGTGCTCGACGCGACCATCCGTCGCTGGTGGCGATCGACCGGGCGGTCACCGCCCTGGGGATCGTGGTCGACCGCGTGGAGTTCCCGGGGCAGCACGCCGGGCGCCGCCGACCCGACCCGCCCGAGGTCTGCATCGAGGTCGTGGAGAAGGCCGCCGCCTCGTTGGCCGGACGGCTCGGTGTGCCGACCTCCCGGGTGGCCGTCGGTGGCCGGTCCATGGGAGGGCGGATGTGCTCCATGGCGGTGAGCGCCGGCCTGCCCGCCGCCGCCCTGGTCCTCGTCAGCTACCCGCTGCACCCGCCCGGCCGCTCCGACCGGCTCCGTACCGGGCACTTCTGCGACCTCGAGCTGCCGTGCCTGTTCGTGACCGGCCGGCGGGACGCCTTCGCCACTCCGGAGGAGCTGGAGCGGGAGACGGCCGCCATCCCCGGACCTGTGACCGTCGAATTCGTGGAGGGTGACCATTCGCTGCGGCGGCAAGGGGAACAGGTGGCCGCCATCGTGGCCGGCTGGTTCGGGGGAGCACCGCCTGAGTCGCCCGGGGGAACCGGGCAAGCACTGCCTGAGTCGCACGGGTGAACCGGGCAAGCACTGCCTGAGTCGTCCAGGCGCCCCGGCGTACCGGGTGAACCGGCGCTCGGGCCGGACTCGTCAGGACGACCGGTCGCGAAGAAGTGGGCCGCTCCGGTCCCGTTGTCCTCCGGTCGCCGAGACAACGGTCCGCTTCCCGTTCAGTGTTCTTCCTGTGTTTGTCACACCCTCCGGGAAGAATTGGTCGATGGCCTTGGCCTCGACACGGGAGACCGCCCAGGGGGGCGACAACGCCGGACCCCGGCGGCGGCCCGGTCTCGGCGCCCGACTGGAACAGATCGTCGGGGGGCTCGTCTCGGTGGTCGACGAGCTCGATCCCGACCGGTTGGACGGAGCCGACGCCCGTGAGCTCTACCGTTCCTTCGCCGGCGCCGAGCGACTGGTCCAGGCGGGCAAGGCACTGCTGGCCCCGCGCATCGAGGCGACCGGGGTCTGGAAGGAGGGCGGTCACCGCGATGCGGCCACCCTGCTCGCCGAGCTCGACGGCGTCTCCCCCGGGGAGGCCCGTCGGACCCTCGAGGTGGGGCGGCGGCTGTCGGCCCTGCCCGGCACCGAGGAGACGATGCGGCGGGGCACCCTCTCGCAGGCCAAGCTCACCGAGCTGACCGGGGCGGGGATCGCCGACCCCGCCCGCGAGCGCGAGCTCCTCGACGGCGCCGAGGCCGAACCCCTCGCCGAGGTGCGCGAACGCTGCCGCCGGGCCCGGGCCAGCGCGGCGGGCGCCGACCCGGTGGCTGCCACCCGGGCCATCCACGCCCGTCGCCACTTCTCGTGGTGGACCGACCCCGAGGGGGCCTTCTGCTACCAGGGTCGGGACACCGCCGACCGGGGGGCGAAGTTGCTCGCCCACCTCGGACCCATGGCCAAGGCCATCCGGCGGGCACGGCGACAGGCCGGAGCCGAGCCCGAGACCGAGGCGGCCCTGCGGGCCGATGCCCTCTTTGCCCTCGTCACCCGGGGGGACGGTCCCGGTGCCCCGAGCACCGATCCCGACACCGGGGAGGACCTCGACGAGGGTGAGGCCCCCGACGGGGAGGACCACGCCGGTCCCGGTGCCGAGGCCGATCCCGGTGAGACCGATCCCGGGGACCCCGGGGCCGAGGCGCTGGCCCTCGTCGAGCGGCCCCCGCCGGCGACGGTGGTGGTGCGGGTGGACATCGAGGCCCTCCGGCGGGGGATGGCCGAACGGGGCGAGATCTGCGAGGTGGACGGACTCGGCCCGGTGCCCGTCGCCATGGCCCGGGATCTGGCCAACGACTCGTTCCTCGCCCTGTGCTTCCACCGGGCCGGGGACATCCGGGCGATCTCACACCTCGGGCGCACGGTCAACCGGACGCTCCGCACCGCCCTCGTCGAGCGGGACCGCGTCTGTGTCGTCCCCGATTGCCACGTGAGGACCTGGCTCGAGATGGACCACGTGGTCCCCTTCACCGAAGGCGGCCCGACCGAGCTCGACAACCTTGCCTTGCTCTGCCATCACCATCATTTCCTCAAGACCTACGAAGGCTGGATCCTCCGCCGGCGAGACGGCACCGGGGGCCGTGGTCCGCAGTGGACCTTCGAGCCCCAGCCGCCCTTCGGTCAGGAGCCCGGGCTCGGCATCGACACCCCCGAAGGCCGGGCCGACTGGCAGAAGCAGCGTGAATGAGGCGGGTGAGGCGCTCTCGACCATTGGGTCATGTCAGCCGCCCATGGCCCTCGTCAGGTTGCGGTACAAGAGCGCGAGGTCCGCTACCACCAGCACGACCGCGACCATGAGCCATCTCCGTCGGCGGGAGCGCATGACCGGGTACTGTACCGACGCCTTGCGGCGGTCCAGCATCGACCCCGGACCACGCCAGAACCCCGGGAGGTTCGACCGCCCTCCGAGGGACCAGGATTCCGGCCAGAGCGGCGGGCTTCGGGGTCGTGCTCTCGACATTCAACCCCAAGTGCCTCCTTCCGCTGGTGGCCGGAGGAGTCTCGATCGCCCAGGCCACGACGGAGCGGGCACCGAGCGGTGGCCGTCGCCGTCTTCACCATCATCAGCGCGAGCACGGTCACCCTGCCCGTCGTCCTCAACGCCGTCCTCGGCGCCCAGGCCCGGCAGGCGCTCGGCGAGACGAACGAGTGGCTCAGGCCAACAACTCCACCGTCATGGCGGTCCTGCTGGTGGTCATCGGTTTCGTCCTCGTGGGGGCAGGGATCGGAGGTCTCTGACCGGGGGAGCTCGGGGAACGACCGGTCAGCGTTCGGGCGAGCCTCGGTCCCGGATTCGGGTGAGGTCCTCGAGCCGGCCGGCCACCTCGCGGTAGCGGCTGACGGGGACGAGGTGCACCCCGTCGAAGGCGCCCGAGGCCCCGATCTCCCGGACCAGCTCGAGGGCGATGGCGACTCCCGCCTGCGGGTCGTCCTCCAGACGTCCGACGATCTCGTCCGGCACCGAAAGCTCGGGCACCTCCGCCGACAGCTTGGCGGCCATGGTGATGCTCGGAACGACCATGACGCCGGCGTAGACGGGACCCCGGAATTCGATGGAGGACCGCCACTCGACGAGCCGGGGAACCGAGAAGGAGACCTGGGCGAAGAGGAAGTCGGCGGCCCGCTTCCAGTCGGGGAGCGGGCCCAGGCCCGACGCCACCCCGACCCGGAACGGGCCGACGGTGTCGGACCGGCCGGCGAAGCGGCGCGCTTGGTCCAGCATCGAGCGCACCGACAGATCGTCCGACCTCGAGCCCGTCTCGGGCCGGTCGCCGTAGACGAACAGGAATTCCGTGACCCCGTAGGCGGCGGCCGTCAGCAGGTCCCGCTGGAAACCGAGGACGTTTCGGTCTCGGGCGTTGATGCAGGCGATGGCCCGTCCGCCCATCAGCCCGACCTCGTGGGCCACTGCGATGCTCGACACCGTCGCCCGGCCGATGTGGTTGTCGGGGATCAGGAAGGCGCTGGCCACCCCGCTCAGGACGCCGATCTGGTGCCGGACCCGCATCAGGTCCGGCCGTGTCGCCGGCTCCACCTCGCAGATGATCTCGAAACTCCGCGGTGCCATCCGGGTCACGATAGGCCCGCCCCCGCCCGCCCGCCCCACCCGCCCCACCCGCCCCACCCGCCCCACCCGCCCCACTCCGCCCATCCCCCGCGCCCCGCCTCACGACCGCGCCTGGTGCTGGCACGTGGGCCGAGATCGCCCGGATGCACACCGAGGGTGCCGGTAGCGTGTGCCCGGTCAGCTTCAGAGGAGGCTGAGGAGAGGATCGTGATGGACCTGGGAATGCGCGATGCCAAAGCCGTCGTAACCGGCGGCTCGAAGGGGATGGGCCGGGCCATCGCCGAACGGTTGGCCGCCGAAGGGGCCGATGTGGCCGTCCTCGCCCACGGACGCGAGGCCCTCGACGACACCGTGGCCGCACTGCACGATGCCGGGCGCCCCGGGTCGGTCGCCCTGTCGGTCGACGTCACCGACCGGGCCCAGGTCGATGCGGCGTTCGACGATCTCAACGACCGTTGGGGATCGCTCAACATCCTCGTCAACACGCTCGGGCCCGGTGCCGGGCGGTTCGAGCAGCTCGACGACGGCGACTGGGACGCCACCTTCGAGATCGGCCTGATGGCGGCGGTACGGTGCGTTCGGGCGGGACTGCCGCTCCTCCGCCGGGCGGAGTGGGCGAGGATCGTGAACGTCTCGGCCCATTCGATCCAGCGGCAGAGCCCGATGCTCGTCGCCTATACCGCCGCCAAGGCCGCGCTGGCCAGCGTGTCGAAGAACCTGTCCAAGTCGCTCGCTCCTGAGGGGATCCTCGTCAACACGGTCAGTCCGGGTTCGATCGTCACGGCCAGCTTCAGCGAGGGTCTGCGCGAGATGTTCGACGCCGAGGGGCTCGACGCCACCGATCCGCACGACGTCATGAAGTGGATCGATCGCCACTTCCATCAGCCCGCCGATCTCGGGAGGGCGGGACTTCCCGAGGAGGTGGCCACCTTGACCGCCTATCTCGTGTCACGCGCCAATGGCTACGTGACCGGCGCCAACGTCAACGTCGACGGCGGCTCGGACTTCGTCTGACGGGTCCCGGCCACCCGGTCCAGCTCGGCCCAGCTCGGCTCAACCCAGCCAGGTCAGACGAACGAGGTGGCCTCCTCGAGCCCGAGCTCAGGCCAGGCCCCCACCACGGTGGTCTGGAGGTTGCCCCAGCCGTTGCCCCCGCCGACCGGATCGTCGACGGTCACCACCGCGTCACGGATCTGGTGGATCCGTCGCGCCACGCCGGGGTCGGTGCAGTCGGCGACGTGCTCGCCCTCGACGTGGAGCGGTCCGCGCCATTCACCGTGATGGTGGCCGTCGAGCCCCATGTAGAGGCCGAGACCGAGGTGGACACCGGTGTCACCGAGGGAGCGGACGGTGATCGGGCGCTCGGACCCGTCCTCCATGACCAGCACGACGGTGCCGCCCAGCACCCGGCGGTTGGCCGGTTCGAAGGCGAGGTCGCTCCGCAGGGTGGAGACCCGTTGCACGCTCCCGTCGGGCTGCTCGATCGAGCCTTCGCTGCGCTGTTCCTCGTACCCGAAGGCGCGCAGGTGGCGGTGCTGGTGGTGCACGACGTAGCGCGAGCCGTCGCTCCGCTCGAGCAGCATCGGGCTCCACGAGAAGCGGAAGGCGACCCCGGGGACGAGGCCGCCCGAAGGCTCCACGTCGGCGGGGGCGAGCCCCACATCGTGGCGCACCCCCCACGAATGGTCCCGGGTGGTGAACCAGCCCGAGGGGGTGATCTCCGTCCGCTCCCCGTCCACCTCGACCCAGCCCGAAGCCACGCCCACCTGGTGGTAGCGGAGCAGGTCGGACTCGATCCGGTAGCCGCGTCGCGACCGGCTCCGGTCGCGGTCCTCGAGGTGGGGCGGCACGACCGCCTCGAAGACCCACTCGAAGGAAATCGGCACCTCGTCGGTACGGGCAGCGGCGAACCTCACCCGCCGGTGCGGCTCCTCGACGGTGTAGGCGATCGGGCCGACCGACAGGGATCCCGGATCGTCGGACAGCCGCCGGCTGGCGCGCACCGTCCATTGTTCCCTTCCCCGGGAGACACTGGCGTAGCCGTCGAAGACGTTCCGGTTCGTGTACTTGCCCACCCCGAGCCCCACCTGCAGGCTGCCGTCACGCGCCGCGGCCATGGCGCACACCTTCTCGGTCCAGGAGCGGTCGGACTCCAGCACGTGGGCGTGGGTCTCGGCGATCTGGTGGGTGAAGCCCTCGTCGGCGTCGACGAGGGGCCCGTCGCCGCTCATCCGATCCGGCTCCGCAGGATGTCGAGGAGGGGATTGTCGTCGATCCGAAGGTGGAGCGGCTCGCCGGCTTCGAGGCGGAGGTAGCCGACGCGGGTCAGGACGGCCGTGCTCCGTACCATGGCGAGGGTCTCGTACCACTCGAGGTCCCGGACCCGACGGCCCTCCCCTCGCTCGAAGAGCTCGATGGTGTCCTGGCGTGAGGGAAACCCGTCGGTCCTCGTCCCGAACAGCCGCTGCATGGTGAGGTCGAGGCTGGTGAACCAGGCCAGGTCGTGCTCGGGCGCGCCCACCGAGGCCATGTCCCAGTCGAGGACCGCCGTGGGCCGGAGGTCTTCTCCGAACACCATGTTCTCGAAGCGCGCGTCTCCCCAGAGGAGGGCCGGCTCGGGCTCGCTGTCGGGCTGGTGGCGCCGGCACCAGTCGAGCGCCTCCACCAGCACCGGAAGGGGAGCGCCGTTGCTCGACCAGTCGAGGTACTCGTCCCAGTAGTCGAGCTCGGCGCGGTTGTCACGACGGGGCACCGCCGGTGCGGACGCAGTATCGGCTCGGTGGATGCCGGCCAGGGCGTCGAAGAAGGTGCGGTACAGCCGGCCCTGGTCGAACGGGCCCTGCGTGCTCAGCCAGGCGTCGAGGTGGGGGACGGATCCGATGATGTGCCCAGCAGCTCTCGACATCACCATGAAGGGCGTGCCCAGCCACGAGGGGTCGAGCTCCACCTTCGGGTCGGCCACGGGCACGCCGGCATCGGCGGCGGCCATCTGGGCCTCCCATTGGGCACCGAGGTCGTAGCGGCGGAACGTCCCCTTGCCGGGAGGAGCCATGCGGACAACGAGGGATGTCTCGCAACGGCCCTCCTCGCCCGACCACGAGACGCCGGCGACGACGGTCTCGCTGGAGTAGCCCGCCGAGGGCCGTTCGAGTCCGGTGACGGTCGGGTCGCCCAGACCCTCGTGGCAAGCCAGCCATCGCCGCAGCCCTGCGGCCAGCGTCGCGTCGTCCCGTCGGGTGGTCACTGACATCGGTGCCGCGGCTCCCCTTCGTCGGGCCGAGTCTGGCATAGTTCGTCCCTCCACCGGACGGGGGTCGGACGCCCATGGACACCCGCGGACCCACCGTGGTGGTCGGTGGTCCATCGGCACCGGCGCGCAGGTCCGGGCAGGTCCCGGTGTGCGACGGGGGGCCTCGCCCTGCACAGCCCCCGCCGGCCCGGCCGGGAGCTGAGTGACGTTCTGTCCGGGCAGCCGGGTGGTGCGCTCAGCTGGGACGGGCCGTGCGCACGAGCTCCGCGTCGGCATCGGCGGGGGGGACCGTCGCTCCGCCCGGGGCGCGGTCGGCGGGTTCGGTCACGTCGACCTCGACGCCGAGGCGCGGGACGACCCGGTCGAGCCAGCGGGGCATGTACCAGTTTGCTCGCCCGAGCAGCTCCATCACCGAGGGCACCAGCACCAGGCGCACCAGGGAGGCGTCGATGAGGATCGCGGCGGCCAGCCCGAGCCCGAACACCTTGAGGACCCGCAAGGGGTCGCCGATCACGAACGAGCCGAAGACGCAGATCATGATGGCCGCCGCCGCGGTGATGACCCGGCCCGTCTTGGCCAGGCCGTCGGCCACCGACACCGAGTTGTCGTCGGTGCGGCGCCACTCCTCGCGGATCCGGCTCAGCAGGAAGACCTCGTAGTCCATCGACAGGCCGAACAGGATGGTGAACATCATGAGCGGGATCCAGGGATCGATGGGACCGGTGTGGCCGATGCCGATCACCGAACCTCCCCAGCCCCACTGGAACACGGCCACGATGACGCCGTAGGCCGCGCCCACCGACAGCAGGTTCATCACGGCGGCCTTCACCGGGATGACGACGGATCGGAAGACGGCCAAGAGGAGGAGGAAGGCCAGCACGATGACCGCTCCGATGACCCAGAAGAGGCGGTTGGCGAGGTAGGTGGAGGCATCCACGCTCGCCGCCGTCTCTCCGCCGACCAGCACGTGCAGATGCGTGCCGGCCGTTGCGGCGGGGATCACCGAGGTGCGCAGTCGGGTGACCAGCTGCGAGGTCGCTGCCGCCTGGGGCGCGGTGGTCGGGTAGGCGATGACCACCGCCGCGCCGCGATCGGTGCTCACCTGCACCGGCGTGGCGAAGGCGACGCCGGGCGTCGCCCCGATGGCGGTGCCGACCCGGTCCATGACGGCCACCTCGCCGTCCGACGAGAGGGGGGCGGCCACCACCAGGGGGCCGTTGAACCCAGGACCGAATCCTTTTGCCAGCAGGTCGAAGGCTTGCCGGGTGGTCAAGGTGGTCGGGTCGTTGCTGGCGTCGGTGAAGGCCAGCCGCATGGAGAAGAGCGGGACGGCCAGGGTCACGAGCACGACCAGCGCTACCGCGCCCGAGACCCACGGGCGCCGCTGGATGGACCTGCTCCAGCGGTACCAGAAGCTGTCGGGTGCCGGGGTCGCGCCGGTCTGGAGCAGCCTCGGGAGGTGCAGCCGGTCGATGGCCCGGCCGGCGAACCCGAGCATGGCGGGCAACAAGGTGAGGGAGGCCGCCATGACCAGCAACACGGCCACGATCGTGCCGACGGCCAGCCCCTGGAGGAAGGGGAGCTGGAGCACGAACAGGCCGACCAGTGAGATGACCACCGTGGTCCCGGCGAAGAGGACGGCGCGGCCCGAGGTGGCGAGCGAAACGGTCACCGCCTGGCGCGGCTCGCGTCCCTCGAACAGACCCTGCCGGTACCGGGTCACGATGAACAGGGCGTAGTCGATGCCCACCCCGAGCCCGATCATGGCCAGCATCTCGGGAGCGAAGATCGGGATGTTGAGCACATGGCTCAACAGGTCCTCGAGGGCGAATCCGATGGCGATCCCGAACAGCGCGGCGAGGATGGGCAGCCCCATGGCCACCACCGAGCCGAAGGCGATGACCATGATGATCATGGCGGCGAGGATCCCCGCGCCCTCGCTCGGCCCGGGTGACGCGGTGATCACCTTGCCGGTCGGGCCCCCACCGACCGCGACCCGGTAGCCAGGGTGGGCGAACGACTTCGCCGTGTCGATGACCCGGCTCACCGCGGCGTTGGGGATCGTGGCAGCGTCCTGGTCGAACTGCACGACGGCGAAGGCGATGTGCCCGCTGGTCGCGATCTGGTGGCCGTCGGAACCGAAGGGACTGCGCACCGTCGAGACATGGGGGAGCCTCGACAGCTTCGTCACCATCGCCTCGGTCCGCGCCCGGTTCGCCGGTGCGCGCACGTCGTCGGTGGTCGAGACGACGACATCGGACGCCGTACCGGCCGTCTGGGGGAAGCGGGCGGCCAGCAGGTTCTGCACCTGTTCGGACGGCGAGTTGCCCGAGCCGAAGCTCTCCTGGAACCGGCTGCCCATCGACTGGCCCGCCACGGTGATCACCACGATGGCGGCGATCCAGAGGAGCAGGACCCGGCGCCGGCGGTCGTAGCACCACCCTGCCAGCCGCCCGAGGGCGCTCGCTTCGGCGGAGACCGGCCCGTCCGGGGTCGAGGCCACGTCGGTGAGCCTATGACATCACCCCCGGCCCGTCAGCCTCTCGCCGGGCTCTGCCCGGGACGGGTGATCCGGTCGGCCCGCTCAGGAGCGGTCTTCGATCGGCCCGCTCCCGTGGCGACCGATCAGGAGGCGATCTTGTGGAGGAAGGGGACGAGGCCGGCGAAGAAGGCGTTGACCGGATAGGCGCCCGCCGGGTCGTTGTGGGCGTAGGTGCTCTGCCGGTTGATCAGGGTGAGGTTGCCCTTCGGGATGTGGGACTGCTGAGCGAGCTGGGTCGCCGAGTCGAGCACGCCGGCTCCGCCCAGGTGGGCGCCGAAGGCGTAGATCTGCAGCCCGGTCGGGAGGTGGTGGCCCATCGTGGCGTCGACCCCCAGCACGGCCTGGGCCGGGTTGGCGTTCCCGTTACCGACGGCGCCCGTGTCGTCGGTCAGCCGCTGCGGGAAGTACCACTCGGTGCCGTCCGCGCTCTGGACCCCCGCTCCCGAGAACATGGTGGCGTACCGCCTGATCGGGGTGAGGGCGCCGGCGCCGTTCCATCCGTGCACCGGGCCGCTCGCCGACAGGCCCTGGCCGAGATGGGCCTGGGCCGCTACCAGGCTGGGCGGGGAGGTGGCCACGTTGAGGGCGTAGCCGTACTGCCCGACGTTGCTCGCCGGGACGGGCGGGACGATGGAGGCTGGGAGCAGCCCCGAGGTCTGGCCGAGCGACGGGCTGTTCGGGTCGTACAGGGCCGCCGCCGACCCGGTGGCGTTGTACAGCCCGGCGAAGGGTGCGGCGATGCCGCCGAAGGAGAGCCACGGCGTGCTGGTCGGTGCGTCGAGCGACTGGAGCTCGGCCGAGGCGTCGGAAGCGCTCACCGCCGTCGAGCTGCTGCCACCGTCGATGTAGACGAGCCCGGCCAGGCCCTTGGCGCCGGCGTAGCCCTTGAAGTCCCAGGTGGCGTAGGCGGTCACGACCGATCCGCCGAGGGAGTGGCCACCGAGCACGACCTTTCCCCCGAGCCGTTGTGCCGCATGGATGACCCGGTGGAGGTCCTGGACGGCCACGTCCATCCCCCATTGCTTGGCGAAGGTGACCGACCCGTCGGGAACGGTCTGGAAGTGGGGAGAGATGGCTGGGTCCTTCAGGTACCCGAGGTAGTAGTCGTAGAGCTGGGTGGAGGTGATGCGTCCCTGCTTGTACGCGTCGAGCCGCGACTGGTCCTCGAGCAGGTTCTCGCGCCGTTCGACCGACCAGACCTGCCACGACGGTTCCTTGGCCACGATCCAGCGGGCCAGGGGAACGAAGTAGGCGCCGCCGGCGGACGTGCCCGGCTCCAGGACGAGCACGTTCTTGGCCTTCGGGTTGCCGATCTTGATCACGCCGACCCGGTTGTAGGTCGCCGGAGTGCCGGGGGCCTCGAACCCCCGCATCCAGGTCACCGACTTCGGGGTTCTCGACGTCGCCGCCCCTGCGGCCGCCGGTGGCAGCAGACCCGCCCCGAGCGTCGCCGTCCCGATCACCAGGGCGACAGATCCGATCACCGAGGCCCGGGCCGTGCGCCGGGCCCTGAGCCGGGCCATGCTCGGGGCCGCTGTCCGGGGGACCCACTGCCGATGCGCCGGGTTCGAGTCGCCCATGCCGGCTCCTCCTCGCCTCCGCGGGACCCAACCTGTCGGAGGGAAGCTAACCCCCACCGGCGAGCGCCGCCACCGGCCAGTACCGCCAGCGGCCCGCCACCGGCGAGTGCCCCAGCGCCTCGCCCCGGCTACCAGATGACAACCCCTCTGTGTAGGGTCTCCCGTATGGCCGATCAGGCGGTCTTCTCCGACCTCGCCATGGAGTACATGCCGGCGCTGTACACGGCCGCCCTGCGCATGACCCGTAATCCGGCCGATGCCGAGGATCTCGTGCAGGAGACGTACCTCAAGGCGTACCGGGCCTTCGCCAGCTTCGAGTCCGGGACCAACCTGAAGGCGTGGCTCTACCGGATCCTGACCAACACCTACATCAATTCCTACCGGGCGAAGAAGCGACGGCCCGAGATCTCCGACGTCGAGGACGTCGAGGACCTGTACCTGTACCGGCACCTGTCCGGCGATCAGGCCGCCGGTCTCGGCCGGAGCGCCGAGGACGAGGCGCTCGACCGGTTCACCGACACCGATGTGAAGGCCGCCATCGAGGCGTTGCCCGAGACGTTCCGGATGGCCGTGCTGCTGGCCGACGTCGAGGGGTTTTCCTACAAGGAGATCGCCGAGATCACCGACGTGCCCATCGGCACGGTGATGAGCCGCATCCACCGCGGAAGAAAGGCGCTGCAGAAGGCGTTGTTCGAACGTGGCCGCGAACGCGGTCTCGTGGGAGCGGCCGACGAGGCGAGGTAGGCCTCCACCGGAGAGAGCAGAAGAGAGCAGAGCAGTGGGAGACGTGGGAGACGTGGGAGCGCCGGGCACCTCGGAGGGCCCTCCGGAGGACCATGCCAACGCGCCCGCCGGCTTCCTCGATTGCGACGAGACGATCGAACGGCTGTACTTCTACCTCGACGGCGAGCTCACCGAGGAGCGCCGCGTCGAGATCAGGCGGCACCTCGACCTCTGCGGGCCCTGCGTCGGCGCGTACGGGTTCGAGGCGGAGTTGAGAAGGGTCGTCGCCAACCGCTGCAAGGATCGCGTCCCCGAGACACTCATCGTGCGGGTGGCGAACGCCCTGCGCGACGAGCACGACCGCTCGACCAATTGACGCTCCACCAATTGAGGTACGAGACACCCGGCGTGCCCCCGGCCGCCCTCGTACGAGCCTCGGCGCCGGCCGGCAGCCCGGTCCCGATCGCCGCTCGGTGGGGTCCGTCCCTACACTGGTCGCCGTGACCGACTCGGGAGCTCCCGCCGGGACGGGTGGGGCGCTGTCCTGGGACACGGCCGAGCGGGTTGCCGGCTGGGTGGGCAACCGCAGCCGCCTACCCGCACCGTACCGGCCCGACCTGCTCCAGCGGGACTTCGAAGAGCTCACCGCCCAGGCCGAGGACCTCGTGGCCGCCTCGACCGGCTTACGGTCGTCTTCGGGCCCGGCGAGGGCGCGGGTCACCGATCGCGCCGGGTGGGTCCACGCCAACATCGCCAGCTTCCAGCGCCTGGTCGGCCCCCACCTGGAGAAGCTCGACCCCGCCCGCCTGGCCGCCGGGAACCCGCTCACCCAACGGTTGGCCGGGCCGCTCACCACGGCCGGCCGAGCGGCGACCGGGGCCCAGATGGGGGTGGTCCTCGGCTGGCTCTCCACCCGGGTGCTCGGGCAGTACGACCTCCTGCTCACCGAGGAGGCGGTCGAAGACCAGGACCTCGTGTACTTCGTCGGTCCCAACGTGGTCGCCCTCGAGCAGCTCCACGGATTCGAGCCGCGGGAGTTCCGGCTCTGGCTGGCGCTGCACGAGGTCACCCACCGGTGCCAGTTCACCGCCATCCCGTGGATGCGCGACTACTTCGTGACCCTGGTGGAGGAGGGCATCGGCTCGCTCGAGCCCGACCCGTCCCGCTTCGCCGAGGCCCTGCGCCGGATGACCGAGGAGATCAGGGCCGGTCGGAACCCGCTGCGGGAGAACGGCGCGCTCGGACTGGTGGCCACCCCCGAACAGCTCGAGGGGCTCCACCGGATCCAGGCCCTGATGAGCCTGCTCGAGGGGCACGGGGACGTGACGATGGACCGGGCCGGGGCGGCGGCCATCCCGAGCGCCTCCACCTTCAGCAGGGTGCTCCGCCAGCGCCGCAAGCAGACCCGGGGCCCGGCTCGGTTGTTGCAGCAGCTCATCGGCCTCGAGGCCAAGCTGCGCCAGTACGAGGAGGGGGAGCGCTTCATCGCCGCCGTCGAGGGCTCCGGCGGCCGGGAGCTCCTCGATCGCGCCTGGCGCGGGCCCGAATGGCTCCCCTCCCTGGTCGAGATCCGCAATCCGTCCGCCTGGATCTCCCGTGTCGGGACCGCGCCGGCCCTCTCGGGCTGAGCCCGCCGGACCGGCGACCGATCCGCTGGTCGCCGCCCTCCTCGGGCGGTGCGCGTTCCCCGGACCGGATACCCCGGTGGTGTGCGGGGTGTCGGGCGGAGCTGATTCGCTGGCGCTGCTGGTGCTGGCCGTCGCCGCCGGGTGCCGGGTGACCGCCGTCCACGTCGATCACGGCCTGCGGCCCGGGTCGGGCGACGAGGCCGCAGTGGTCGCCGCCGCCGCCCAGCGCTTCGGGGCGGCGTTCCGTTCCGAGCAGGTGACCGTGGTACCGGGCCCGAACCTCGAGGCCCGTGCCCGGGAGGCCCGCCTCCGGGTGCTCGGGCCCGACGCCGCCACCGGCCACACCGCCGACGACCAGGCCGAGACAGTCCTGGTCAACCTGTTGCGGGGCGCCGGGGTGACCGGCCTGGCGGGGATGCGGGCCGGGCCGCGGCACCCCTTGCTCGGCCTCCGGCGTGCCGAGACGGTGGCGCTCTGCGCCCGGATGGACCTCGGTCCGGTCGAGGACCCGACCAACCGCGACGCCCGGTTCCTGCGCAACCGGGTCCGTCACGAGCTGGTGCCGCTGTGCTCGGACCTCGCCGGGCGTGACGTGGTCCCGGTGCTCGGCCGGCAAGCGGGCGTACTGGCCGCCGACGCCGACCTGCTCGACGCGTTGGCCGAGCTGGCCTGTCCCGAGGATGCGGCCGCGCTGGCGGCGGCGCCCGAGCCGGTGGCCCGGCGGAGCGTCCGGAGATGGCTGACCGGAGCCGACGGCCACCCGCCGCCGCTCGCCGCCGTGGAGCGCGTCCTCGAAGTTGCCCGCAACCGGCGGCGGGCCACCGAGCTGCCCGGCGGTCGGCGGGTGGCCCGCAGCCGTGGGCGGCTGACCCTGTCACCGGAGCGCCCACCGGAGCGCCCACCGGAACGATCCCCGGAACGATCCCCGGAGCGCCCTCCGGAGCGACCGCCGGAGCGATCCCCGGGGCCCCGGCGCGGTCGGTCGCCGGAGGTGGGCCCGGACGGTCGGCCGTCGGAGCACGTCGCTCCGGTACAGTCGCGCTGAGTGTCAGAGACCTCCACCGAGGGCGCGGCGCCGCGGGCTCCCGGTCTCCACCCCTACGGCCCCGGGGTCGGACCGGCCATCGTGACCGAGGCCGAGCTCCGGACGCGGATCTCCCAGCTCGGCCGGCAGATCACCGCCGACTATGCGGGCCGCCCGCCGCTGCTGGTGGGGGTGCTGAAGGGGGCGTTCATGTTCATGAGCGACCTCTCGCGGGCCATCGAGCTGGCCGTCGAGGTCGACTTCATGGCGGTGTCCTCCTACGGCAGCGCCACCCGGACCTCGGGGGTGGTCCGCATCGTGAAGGACCTCGAGGTGGACCTGGCGGGCCGGCACGTCCTGGTGGTGGAGGACATCGTCGACAGCGGGCTCACCCTCAGCTACCTCCAGCGCTACCTGCTGGCCCGCGACCCGGCGAGCCTCGAGGTGTGCGCGCTGCTGGTCAAGGACGGCCAGCAGCGGACCGAGCTCGATCTGGCCTATGTCGGTTTTCACATCCCCCCGGAATTCGTGGTGGGATATGGCCTCGATGCCGGCGAACGCCTGCGGAACCTCAGCTCGGTCCACACCTACGCCGCCGGCCCGGTCTAGAACGGCGGCCCGGTGAAGGGGCACAGGGGTTGAGCGTCGACACCGCCCGCATCGAGCGGGCGGTCACCGAGCTCCTGGTCGCCCTCGGCGAGGACCCGAACCGGGACGGGCTGGTCCGGACGCCGGGACGGGTCGCCCGCATGTACGAGGAGCTGTTCGCCGGGTTCGGCGAGGACCCCGGCGACCACCTCGAGGTCACCTTCGCCGCCGAGCACGACGAGATGGTGATGGTCCGGGACATCCCCTTCGCTTCTCTCTGCGAGCACCACCTCGTCCCGTTCATCGGCCGGGCCCATGTCGCCTACATCCCCGGCGACGACGGGCGGATCACGGGTCTGTCCAAACTGGCTCGTCTGGTCGAGGTGTACGCCCGCCGGCTTCAGGTACAGGAACGGATGACGACCGAGATCGCCGACGCCATCGAGAAGGCCCTGGACCCCAAGGGCGTCCTGGTCGTAGTGGACGCCGAGCACCTGTGCATGTCGATGCGGGGGGTCAAGAAGTCGGGGACCTCGACGGTGACCTCGGCGGTCCGGGGGCTGTTCCGCAGTGAGGCCTCCACCCGGATGGAGGCGATGCAGTTCGTCCGCGGCCGCTGAGCCCTCCGGGCCCCTGAGCCTCCGGCGGTCGCCGAGCCCCCGGAGGCCCCCGAGCGCCCGGGGGCGCTGAGCCCTCCGGCGGACGCTCCTCGGCCGCGGAAACCCCTCCCCGGCCGCGGCGCGGCCGTGCGGGGCCTGGTTACGCTGTCGTCATGGCCGGCTCCAGCGACCACGGACGATCGCCCGGCTCCCTCGACCAGGGGCGTTGCCTGGTCATGGGTATCCTCAACGTGACACCGGACTCGTTCTCGGACGGTGGAGAATGGTTCGAGCGGGACCGGGCGGTCATGAGAGGCCATGAGATGATCGAGGAGGGCGCCGACGTCGTCGATGTGGGTGGCGAGTCGACCCGGCCCGGAGCGACGCCGGTGCCCGCCGACGAGGAGCTGGCCCGGGTCGTCCCCGTGATCGAGGCCCTGGCCGGCGAGGTGCGGATTTCCGTCGACACCACCAAGGAGGTGGTGGCCGAGGCGGCGGTGGCGGCCGGGGCGACGCTGGTCAACGACGTGTCGGCGAGCCTCTGGGCGGTCGCCGCCCGCCACGGCGTGGGCTGGGTGGCGATGCACCGCCGGGGCACGCCCGGCTCCATGCAGCGCGACCCGCGCTACGACGACGTCGTGACCGAGGTCTCCCAGCTGCTCGTCGAGCGGGCGGGCAAGGCGACGGCAGCCGGCGTGTCCGAGGTGTGGATCGATCCCGGCATCGGTTTCGGCAAGACGATCGACCACAACCTCTCGTTGCTCGCCGAGTTGGACGGCCTGGTCGCGACGGGCTATCCGGTGATGGTGGGGACCAGCCGGAAGAGCTTCCTCGGTCGGCTCGCACCGGGTCCGGACGGGGCACCGGCGCCCGTCCACCGGAGGCTGGCCGGCTCGCTGGCCACCGCCACCTGGGCCATGCAACAAGGTGTCGGCATGGTGCGGGTGCACGACGTCGCCCCGACCGTGCAAGCCGCGACGCTCGTCGGTCCGGCCGGACGGAAGGCGGGACCTTGAGCCGGAAGGCGGGATCGTGAAGGGCAAGTGGGCCGCCGGCATCCCGCCGCGCAACTTCACGTGGGTGATCAAGGACCGGCTGGCCGTCAGCGAACGCCCCGGCGGGTTCGCACCCAACCACCGCCGGGTCCGCCGACAGGAGGAGATCATCTGGCTCCAGGTCCAGGGGTTCACCCGGATCTTCTCGCTGCTGCCGTCCTCCCACAACCTGCAGGCCTACGAGGAGCGGTCGATGGCCAGCGTGCACTTTCCCCTGCCCCCCGCCGGGGACACCCGGGCCGTGCTCGCCGATCTCTACCGCGAAGTCCACGCCCGGCTCGTCGCCGGCGAGCGGATCCTCGTCCACCAGGAGGAGCTCGGCGACCGGGTGGCCGGGGTGGCGGCGGGATACCTGCTCTGGTCGGACCGGCTGCCGAGCGGCCCCCAGGCCATCACGGTGCTCGAGCACATGACCGGCCACCCCATGGGTCCGAGCGGCCGCGAGCTGGTGGCGTTCGCCGGGCAGCTGGAGCACGCCACCGTGCGGCCGGCGCCCGGCGGTGGCTCGCCCCGCGCCGGTTGAGCGCGACGGGGCCACCTCCATCCCGCCCCGCGCCGGTGCGGGAGCAGGCCGGTGACCGGATCGAGCTGCGGGGCCTGCGGGTCGAGGGGGTCCATGGTGTGCTGCCGGAGGAGAAGGAGCGACCACAGGCCTTCGAGATCGATCTCGATCTGATGGTGGACCTGGCGCCCGCGGCCCGGAGCGACCGGCTGTCGGACACCGTCGACTACGCCGCGGTCACCGAGTCGGCCGCCGGCGTCGTGGCCGGTCGATCCTTCGATCTCCTCGAGGCCCTGGCCGACGCCGTCGCTGCCGCCGTCCTCGCCGTGGACGGTCGCATCGCCGCCATCACCGTCGCGCTCCGGAAGCTCGAACCGCCCCTGGCCGCCGACATCGGCACGGTCGGGGTGAGGATCACCCGGTCGCGATGAGCGGACCCGCCGGACCTGCTGGGTCGCGACCGACGGCCCGGGCCTTCCTCGGGCTCGGCTCCAACCTCGGGGACCGCCGCTCCCATCTGCGCCGGGCGGTCGACCAGCTGCGCGCCGGCAACCGCGCGCCGGTGACGGCGGTCTCCCGGGTGTACGAGACCGAGCCGCTCGGCGGCCCCGAAGGCCAGGGCCCCTATCTCAACCTGGTCGTGGAGCTCGCCGTCCCGGCCGGGTCGGATCCCTACCGGCTGCTCGAGGAGTGCCGGCGGCTCGAGGCGGCGGCCGGCCGGGTGCGGGCCGCCCGGTGGGGTCCGCGCACCCTCGACGCCGACCTGCTGTGGATCGACGGGGTGTCCGTCGAGGACCCCGACCTCACCGTGCCTCATCCGCGATGGAAGGAGCGCCGCTTCGTGCTCGCCCCGTTGCGCGAGCTGGCGCCCGACCTCGTCGACGAGCGGGAGCTCGACGCAGCTGGTGGCAGCGTGGCCGTCATGGGTACACTCTGAGCCCGAGCGACAGGATTCTCTGCAGCGAACGGCACCCCGCCGGGGGCCGGAACGTCGAAAAGGGGAGCTCGTGATCCGTTTCCGCACGATCGGGCCCGGTAGGGCGGGCCGGTCGTTGGCCGCGGCTCTGGAGGCGGCAGGGGGCTACCGCTCCTCGGGCATGCTGCGCCGTGGCCAGCCGGTGGCGGGCGCGGCCCGTGACGTCGAGCTGCTGGTCATCTCCACGCCCGACGGGGCCATCGCCGAGGTGGCCGCCGACGTCGTCCCCGTCGATGGCTGCGTGGTGGTCCACCTGTCCGGTTCGCTCGGTCTCGATGTGCTGGAGGGACACCCGCGGCATGGTGCGCTCCATCCCCTGGTGCCGCTGCCGAGCCCGTCGGTCGGCGCCGCACGCCTCCGGGCCGGGGCCACCTTCGCCGTGGCCGGGGACCCGATGGTCGAGACCGTGGTCGGCTCCCTCGGTGGCCGCTCGCTCCGGCTCGACGACGCCTCCCGCCCGGCGTACCACGCCGCCGCCGCCATTGCCGCAAACCACCTCGTGGCGCTGGTCGGGCAGGTCGAGCGGGTCGCCGCCGCCGCCGGCCTCCCCCTCGACGCCTTCGCCGGGCTGGTCCGGGCCGCCGCCGACGACGCCCTGACGCTCGGACCCCGCCGTGCCCTCACCGGCCCGGCGGCCCGGGGCGACTGGTCGACGATCGACCGGCACCGCTCGGTTCTCGCGTCGATGATCGGTCAGCGGACCGAGCTGGAGGCCTATGACGCCATGGTGGCACTGGCCCGCCGCCTCTCCCTCGGGAGCGCCGCGACCCTGCCCCGTGCAAAGGCCGTGTTCCCTGCGAACACGGCGGCCTCCCCCGCGGGCACGGCGACCTCCCCCGCGGGCACGGCGACCTCCCCCGCGGGCACGGCGACCTCCCCCGCGGACACGGCGACCTCCGACGCGGAGCAGGTGGCGTGACGACGCCGGCCGCCGTCACCGTTCCGGCGGCGCCGCCTGGCGCAGGACGGCCCGGGGCGGCCCCGGCCCTGCTGATCGATTCGGTCCCCGGATTGGTCTCGGCCCTCGAGAACGAGCGCTCGTCCGGGCGCAGCGTCGGGCTCGTCCCCACCATGGGCGCGCTGCACGACGGCCACCGGGCCCTCATCGGCCGGGCGGCGGCGGAATGCGACGTGGTGGTGGTGTCCGTGTTCGTGAACCCCACCCAGTTCGGGGATCCGGCCGACCTCGACGCCTATCCCCGGACCCTGCCGTCCGACCTCGCCACGGCCGCCTCGGCCGGGGCGTCCATCGTCTTCGCTCCCACGGTCGGGGAGATGTACCCCGCCGGTCCCGGCGGGCCCCACACCGTGGTCAGTCTGCCGGATCTGGCCGGCCGCCTCGAAGGCGCTTCGCGGCCCGGTCACTTCGACGGGGTCGCCACGGTGGTGGTCAAGCTCCTCGCCATGGCCGGCCGGTGCCGGGCCTACTTCGGCGAGAAGGACTTCCAGCAGCTGACCCTGGTCCGCCGGGTGGTGGCCGACCTCTCGCTGCCGGCCGACATCGTCGGCTGCGAGACGGTGCGTGACGCGGACGGCCTGGCGCTCTCCAGCCGGAACGCCCACCTCTCGCCGGTGGAACGGCGGGCCGCGCTGGCCCTTCCCCGCGCTCTGCGGACCGGCGCCGGCCTGATCGCCGGCGGCGAGGCCCGCACCGAGATGGTCGAGCGGGCGATGGCCGAGGTCGTGGCGACCGAGGCGGCGGCGACCGAGGCGACGGTGGCGCTCGACTACGCCGTGGTGGTGCGCGCCCGGGACCTCGAGCACGTGGCAACCACCGGGGGCGACGAGCCGCTCCGGCTCCTCGTCGCCGCCACCGTGGGAGGGGTGCGGCTCATCGACAACCTCGATCCCCGTCGGGGTCGCTGACCCCGGCATGGCCGGCTCCGGCGATCGGCCGGGCGCGCTCGACGTCCTGGTCCTCGGCAGTGGGGTGGCCGGGCTGTCGGCCGCGGTGAGGCTGGCCGGACCGCTGCCGGCCGCCGGGGGCGCCCGGCCGGGTCGGTTGCGCGTCGGGGTCCTGTCCAAGGGCGAGCTGTCCCAGTCGGCCACTCGCTGGGCCCAGGGCGGAGTGGCGGCCGTGCTCGGCGGGGACGAGGACTCGACCGATCTCCACCTGGCCGACACCTTGGCCGCCGGGGCGGGTCTGTGCGATCCCGATGCGGTGCGGGTGCTGGTGGACGAGGGGCCGGCCCGGGTCGAGGAGCTCATCGCCCTCGGTGCCGTCTTCGACCGTCAACCGGGCGGAGCGCTGGCCCTCGCCCGCGAGGGCGGCCACTCGATGGCCCGTGTCGTCCACGCCGGGGGGGCCGCCACCGGCGCCGAGGTCGAGCGGGCCCTGGTCGAGGCCACCCGCTCCAGCGCGGCGGCGGTGATGGAAGGGTGGTTCGCCCTCGAGCTGGTGGTCGAAGGCGGGAGGTGCCGGGGTGTGCGGTCCCTCGACGACGAGGGCCGGGTCGTCGAGGTCCCGGCCGAGCGCACGGTGCTCGCCACCGGCGGCGCCGGCCAGCTGTTCGCCGTCACGACCAATCCCGACGGGGCGACGGGGGACGGCCTGGCCATGGCGCTGCGAGCGGGTGTGCCGGTGGCCGACGTCGAGTTCATGCAATTCCACCCGACCGCCCTCCACCATCCGGCCATGCCCCGCCCCCTCCTCTCCGAGGCACTGCGAGGGCACGGTGCGATCCTGCGGGACGCCGCCGGCGAGCGGTTCGTCGACGAGCTGGCGCCCCGCGACGTGGTCAGCCGGGCCATGGCCGGGCGCATGCGCGAGCAGGGCGTCGAGCACCTCTGGCTGGATGCGACCGGGCTCGAGTCCTTCGACGCCCGGTTCCCGACCATCGCCGCGTCGCTGGCCGGGGTCGGCCTCGACCCCAGCCACGAGTGGCTGCCGATCGCGCCGGCCGCCCACTACCTCTCGGGCGGGGTGCTCACCGACCTGTCGGGCGCCACCGGTCTGCCCGGCCTGTGGGCGGCGGGGGAGGTGGCCTGCACCGGGGTGCACGGCGCCAACCGGTTGGCCTCCAATTCCCTTCTCGAGGGGATGGTCTTCGGGGCGCGGCTGGCCGAGTCGGTCCTCGCCGGCGACGACGGGCCCGCCCCGACCGGCGCGCTGCGGGCCCTGTGGGCCGATCAACCGGCGGCCGAAGGGGCGGGGTTGTTGGCGCCCCGGATGGTCGAGGCGGGATCCGGGGCGAAATCCCGGGCGGAGTCCGGGGCGCGGCCGCCGGTCCCGGGGAGACCGGGTGGGGAACGGCCCGGGACGAGCGCGGTCGCCGACCCCGCCAAGGCGCGGGACCAGCTGCAGCGGGCCATGACCGACGGCGCGGGGGTGGTGCGCAACGCTGCCTCGTTGGCGACGGCGAGGCGGGTGGTCGATTCCATCGGGGCCGAGCTCCCCGCCCGGCCGGCGGACCGCGCCGGCGGTGAGCTGGCCAACCTGGTCACCGTGGGCACCGGCCTCCTGGTGGCTGCCGCGCTCCGCGAGGAGACGAGAGGCGCCCACGCCCGCAGCGACCATCCCGCCACCGATCGGCGGTGGCTGCGCCGCATCGTCCATACCGGAACGGGCCGGTCGCCCCGGATCCGGTCATCAGGTGGGGGTCGGTGAGCCGCTCCGGGCGGGCGGTCCCCGGCCGCAGCGTCCCCGATCCCACGGCGCCGGTCGATCCCCCCGGGCTCGCCGTGACCGAGGCCGTGACCCGGGCCCTTGCCGAGGACCTGCTCCCCCTCGGGGACCTCACGGCCTCCCTCGTGCCCGAGAGGGCGACCGCCCGGGTCGACATCGTGAGCCGAGCGGAGGGGATCATCGCCGGGCGGGCCTGTGCCGTCGAGACCATGCGCCAGGTCGACCCGACGGTCCGGGTCGAGTGGCAGATCGGGGACGGCGAGGCGGTGACGCCCGGCGCCGTCGTGGCAAGGGTCACTGGGCCGTTGCGGCCGATCCTCACCGCGGAGCGGACCGCGCTCAACTTCCTCGGTCACCTGTCCGGCGTGGCCACCCTGACCCGCCGCTACGTGGACTCCGTCCGGAGGGCGAACCCGGCCACCCGGATCCTCGACACCCGCAAGACCACGCCGGGACTGCGCGCCCTCGAGAAGGCGGCCGTGCGGGCCGGCGGCGGTCACAACCACCGGGCCGGCCTGTCCGACGCCGTGCTCGTCAAGGACAACCACCTGGCCGGTGTCACCCTCTCCGAGGCGGTGGCCGCGGCACGGCGTCTGTGGCCCGGACGCATGGTGGAGGCCGAGTGCGACACGATCGGGCAGGTGGCCGATGCGGTGGCGGCGGGGGCGACGGTGATCATGCTCGACAACATGACACCCGACGAGGTGGCCGCCTGCGTTCCCCAGGTCCATGCCGCCGGGGTGCTGGTCGAGGTGTCCGGTGGGGTCGGGCTGGAGCAGGCACCCCGGATGGCAGCGGCGGGCGCGGACCTCATCTCGGTCGGGGCCCTCACCCACTCGGCGCCCGTCCTCGATCTGGGATTCGATCTGCCGGCGGCAGCCGGCGGGGAGGCTTGACATGCTGCTCGCCATCGACGTCGGCAACACCGAGACCGTGGTCGGCCTGTTCACCGACGGGGTCGGCCAGGCGGCCGGCACCGGCCCGCGCGAGGGCAACGAGCCGGCCGGGCTCGCCCACCACTGGCGGCTCTCCACCGTCGCCGAGCGCACGGCCGACGAGCACGCGCTCCTCCTCACCCAATTGCTCGACCTCGACGGACTGGACATCGAGACCGCCGTCGGCGGCATCGCGGTGACCTCGTCGGTCCCCTTGGTGACGGCCAACCTGCGCCTGATGGTGGCGCGGTGGTTCGACGTCCCTTCGGTGGTCCTGGAACCGGGCGTGAAGAGCGGGATGCCCATCCTCTACGACAACCCGAAGGAGGTGGGCGCCGACCGGATCGCCAACGCCGTCGGGGCCCACGACCTGTTCGGTGGCCCGTGCATCGTGGTCGACCTCGGGACGGCCACCACCTTCGATGCCATATCGGCCGCGGGCGAGTACCTGGGGGGTGCGATCACCCCCGGTGTGGCCGTGAGCCTCGATGCCCTGTTCGCCCACGCCGCCGCCCTGCGCCGGGTCGAGCTGGTGGAGCCGCGCAGCGTCATCGGCAAGTCGACCGTGGAGTCCATCCAGTCGGGCGCCCTCTTCGGCTTCGGGGGCCAGGTCGACGGCCTCTGCCGCCGGTTCGCGGGGGTGCTCGGCGAGTGCACGGTGGTCGCCACCGGCGGGCTGGCCGAGCTCATCGCCCCCTACTCCGAGGAGGTCGAGTACGTCGAGCCGTGGTTGACCCTGCACGGCTTGCGGCTCATCTTCGAGCGCAACCGACCCGGGATCGTCGCCCCCCGGCAGCGTTGAGGAGACCGGCGTCCGTTCGGGAGCGCTGATTCCCGACCGGTGCTGCGGGATTCCGACGGCGGGGTCGGGGGCTTCGGACCGGTGCTGGGCTTCAGACCGGTGCTTCGAGGGCCAGCCGGGGCTGGCGGGCCGGGGGCTGGTGGTCCCAGAGGTCGGCGACGAGGTCCTCGCGCACCGACCGGCGGCCGGGGTCGTCCCAGAGGTTGACCCGTTGGAGCGGATCCTCTTCGAGGTCGTAGAGCTCGCCCTCCGTCCCGTCGTGCGAGGTTCCCGGCAGGTAGGTGCTGCACACCCAGTGGTCCCGCATGAGCGTCCGCACGTGGACGTCGGTGCCGAACAGATCGCTGTCCCACTCGGTGAGCACCCGCTCGAACCCGCGGTCCCCGGCGTCGGTGTCGTCGGTCGGCAGCGACCGGCCCTCCATCCAGACCGGCGGTTCCAACCCGGCGATGGTGCACAGGGTCGGCGCCAGGTCGACCAGCCCGACGGGCCGGGTGACCACCGAGGACGGGATGGGACCCGCCGCCGGGGCCGGGCGCCACACCAGGGGGAGCCGCATGAGCGCGTCGACGTGGTAGGGCCCTTTGAACAGGAGCCCGAAGTCGCCCTGCAGCTCTCCGTGGTCGGTGGTGAACACGACGTCGAGCTCCTCGCCCCAACCACGCTCGGCCACCCGTTCCAGCACCCGGCCCAGGGCCTCGTCGATGAGCTCGCACTCGACGGCGTTGCGGGCGGTGACCTCCCGCACCTGGTCGGGGGTCAGCGAGGCCGGCACCCATTCGGCCGGTGCCTCGTAGTTGGACACGAGTGTCCCGTCGTACCAGAGGCGCCAGTGCCGTGGCTTGGCATCGAGGACGGCCTCGCGCTCGTCCCGGTCCTCGTCGTAGCCGGGGGGCAGCGGGACGTCGCGCCAGTCGATGCGCCCCACCTCGGACTGGGGCGGGTCCCACGGATGGTGCGGGTCGGGAAAGCTCATCCAGCAGAACCAGTCCTCGTCCGCGGCGAGCGTGTCCAGCCAGGCGATGGTCCGGTCGGCGACCCAGTCGGTGTGGTACAGGCCCCGCTCGATGGGGTTGACCTTGACCTGGGGGGCGCCGGTGTCACCGCCACCGGCCGCGTTGACCTGGAGCGAGCCGTCGAGGGCCGGGTAGTAGTCCCCGACCGACCCGGAGTGCCGGCTCGCCAGCCAGCGGGCGTAGTGAAGAGGCCCGGCCCCGCCGTGGGTGGCGAGTTCGAGATGCTCGAAGCCGCGGTGGGTGCCACCCGGAGGCTCGGTTCCGCCGGCGGCCAGGGCGTTCTCGGCGAAGCGCAGGAACGGGTCGAGGAAGGGCTCGAAGTGGGCCTTGCCGACCAAAGCGGTCCGGTATCCGGCGGTGTGCAGCACGTCGGCGACCGACGGGGCGTCGGCGGGCAAGGGCACCCCGTTCATCCACACCCCGTGGGTGGAGGGATGCTGGCCGGTCAGGATGGTCGAGCGGGAGGGCATGCACACGACCGACTGGGGGTGGGCACGCTCGAACCGGATGCCCTCGGCGGCCAGGCGGTCCACGACCGGGGTGCGGGCCAGGTCGCCCCCGTTGCAGCCGAGGGTGTCGAAGCGTTGCTGGTCGGTGGTGACCAACAGGATCCGGCGGCCCATCAGTGCTCCGCCTGACGTGCCGGCCGGCCCGGAGCGCCGGCTCCGGTCCGGTCGCTCCCGGCCCGGCAGCCGTCGAGGACCGACGGGAGGCCGGCGAGTGCCGCCCGCGCCGCACCCCCGATCACCAGCGCCAACGGTGCCGGCTCGGCGTCGGTGGCGTAGACCACGAGGCAGGTGCCGTCATCGAGGTCGATCACGTCCACGGTGCCCAGGTGCTCGCGGAACAGCGGGGCGGTGATGCGGTACTGGAACCGGCGCTGGGTGGGGTCGACGGTGAGGATCTGCTCGGGCATCGGGAGTCCTGAGCGGGTGGTCACCGTGCGCCGGTCGCCGTCGACGGTGCAGGACTCGACCCCCGGGAACCACTCGGGCAGCCGGGAGGGATCGCCCACCAGGGCCCACACCCGGTCGGCCTCGGCGCCCACCCGGACCTGGTGGCGGATGCTGCCGCGGGCTGCGGTCACCTCGGCGTGCCGTATCTCGCTCCGCCGAGGCGGACCGCGCCGGCGAAGTCGGCAGCGCCGCCGAAGCGGGCAGCTCCGCACCCGAACCCTCCCATCGGCGCGGAACCCGACACCCGGGCGAGGGTAACAAGTTGTCATGGCCGATGACAAGGTCCGGGCCGAGAACCTGGGGCGGGTCCGAGCCGTGCCGGCGTGCTGCCACCTCGCTCGGCAAGCCCGGTAGGATCGTGATTGATGCGGGTATAGCCGGCGGGCCCACCGGGTTCGGCCGGCTCGGGCAAGGACCGGTCCGGGGCTCGGGGTTCGGGGCAACGAAACTCAGGGCAACGAACTGTTCGGGGCAATGTCCGGAGGGTCCGGCAGGAAGTCGCCACGACGCGGCGTACGTACCGGATGGTCATGAGAGTTCATGAGAAGGGGTGGTTCGTGGCATAGTGATGTCGCTGTTGCGCAAGGGTGTCGTCGGGGCGGTGGCGCTCGTCACCCTGGGTCTCGGGGCCGGTGTCGCCGGTGCCACCTTGGCCGGAGGAACGGCGTCGGCGGGGACGATCGCGGCGAGCGGGTCGAAAGGCCAGAACCAGGCGGCCAAGCACTTCAACTGTGCCAACGCCTCGCGGCGGCTCGGCCATCTCCAGCGGGTCGAGGCACGGTTCAACAAGACCTTCGCCCGCATCGACAAGCACGTGGCCGCCGCCACCAAGAAGGGTGACACCAAGCTCGTCGCCTACTGGCAGAAGGTGCTCGCTCACCAGAAGCGGGTCGAGTCCCACGTGCTCAGCCCGAAGGTGAAGGCCAAAGCGGCCAAGGCCGACGGCATGATCTCGGCCAAGTGCCACGTGGCGGCACCCGCCACCTCCTCGGCCCACGTGACCAGCACCTAGCCGCTCAAAAGCCGGAGGGAGCGGCACCCCGCCCACGGGTGGCTACCGAGGGGAGAACCGTTCAGCGCAACGGTGCGGGCCGGCTCGAGCGAGGAAGGTCCTCGACCAGGCCGTGGGCCAGCTGGGCGAAGGCCCCGGCCACCTCCGGGGGCGGCCCCGAGCCGATCGCTTCGGCGGCGCGGTCGGCGTAGTGGCGGGCGATGTCGGCCGATCCGCCGATGGCGCCCGACTCGGCGACGATGGACCGGGCCTTGTCGCGCTCGGGAGGGCCGAGCGGCTGGCCCAGCAGGGGCCGCAGCTCCCGACCGGCCTCCGGGTCGGCCAGAGCCAGCAGCACCGGCAGGGTGTAGATGCCCTCGGCCAGGTCCTGTCCGGCCGGTTTTCCCAGCTCGGCCTCGGTACCCACGACGTCCAGAATGTCGTCGCGAACTTGGAAGATCATCCCGAAGTAACGGCCGAACGAGGTGAAGGCGTCGATCTGTCCACGGGTGAGGCCGCCCGTCAGGGCCCCGATCCGGCAGGAGGTCGACATAAGGGCGGCCGTCTTGCCGGTGATGGCGTCGGTGTAGGCATCCTGGCTGCGGCTCACCTGGAAGGCGGTGCGTACCTCGGCCACCTGACCACGGCAGAGCTCGGCCAAGGTGGCGGCGAGCAGTCCGGCGATCTCGGTGCCGAGCCCCGCGGCGATCTCGGCCGACCGGGCCAGCAGGAAGTCGCCGGCCACGATGGCCACCAGGTTGCCGAAGCGGGCGTTGACGCTCTCGACGTTGCGGCGTACCGTCGCCTCGTCCATGACGTCGTCGTGGTACAGCGAGGCGAGATGGACCAGCTCGACCGCCGCTGCCCCGAGGAGGTCCTCCTGGGACACCTCCTTCGAGGCCGACGTGGCGGTGGCGAGGGTGAGGATGGGCCGCAGCCGCTTGCCCCCGGCCGCCAGCAGGTGGGTGGTGACCTCGTCGAGGAACGCGTCGCCGGTCACGACGGACTCGACGAGCAGGGGCTCGAGCTGCCTCAGCTGATCGTCGAGTGCGGGAAGCCCCAGGAGTTCCACGGCGTTCACTTCCTACAGACGATAGGCCAGGATGCCGATGACCGGGACATTGATTCTGGCTGGATGGTGCGGGTGCGGGCTGCACCGGCGCCTGTAGACTTGGTTTCGGTAGCTGGCCGCGGATGGAGGCGGTGGGGTGTTCGAACGCTTTACAGACAGGGCCCGTCGAGTGCTGGTGCTCGCTCAGGAGGAGGCGCGGCTCCTGAACCACAGCTTCATCGGGACCGAGCACATCCTCCTCGGCTTGATCCACGAGGGCGAAGGTGTGGCGGCCAAGGCGTTGGAGTCGCTCGGAGTCTCGCTCGAGGCGGTGCGCGAGAAGGTGGAGGAGACGATCGGTCTCGCCGGTACCGCACCCACCGGGTCGCCACCGTTCACGCCCCGGGCGAAGAAGGTGCTGGAGCTCTCGCTCCGCGAGGCGCTGCAGCTCGGCCACAGCTACATCGGCACCGAGCACATGCTGCTCGGTCTGGTGCGGGAAGGAGAGGGCGTGGCCGCGCAGGTGCTCCAGAGCCTGGGCGCCGATCTTCCCCGCGTGCGCCAGCAGGTCATCCAGTTGCTCTCCGGCTACCAGGGCAAGGAGTCGGTCGGCGCCGGGCCGGGGTCGGCTTCCTCGGACGCCCCGACCGGTTCACCGGTGCTGGACCAGTTCGGCCGCAACCTGACCGCGCTGGCCCGTGATCGCAAGTTGGACCCCGTCATCGGGCGGGAGAAGGAGATCGAGCGGGTCATGCAGGTGCTGTCCCGCCGCACGAAGAACAACCCGGTGCTCATCGGCGAGCCCGGAGTCGGGAAGACCGCCATCGTGGAGGGGCTTGTCCCAGCGGATCGTGGCCGACGACGTCCCCGAAACGCTGACCGGCAAGCAGCTCTACACCCTGGATCTCGGGGCGCTGGTCGCCGGGAGCCGGTACCGCGGCGATTTCGAGGAGCGCCTCAAGAAGGTGCTGAAGGAGATCCGCACCCGCGGGGACATCGTCCTGTTCATCGACGAGCTCCACACCCTGGTGGGAGCCGGTGCGGCCGAAGGGGCCATCGACGCCGCGTCGATCCTCAAGCCGATGCTGGCCCGTGGCGAGCTCCAGACCATCGGCGCCACCACCATCGACGAGTACCGCAAGCACCTCGAGAAGGACGCTGCGCTCGAGCGGCGCTTCCAGCCCATCAAGGTCGAGCAACCCAACGTGGCCCTCACCATCGAGATCCTGAAGGGCCTGCGCGACCGCTACGAGTCCCACCACGCCGTCACCATCACCGACCAGGCACTGGTGGCCGCGGCCAACCTGGCCGACCGGTACCTCGCCGACCGGTACCTGCCCGACAAGGCCATCGATCTCATCGACGAGGCCGGCAGCCGTCTCCGGATCCGCCGGATGACGACGCCGCCCGCCTACAAGAAGTTGGAGGAGGAGATCACCCGCCTGCGGGCGGACAAGGAGTCGGCCATCGAGAAGCAGGCCTTCGACCAGGCGAAGAAGCTCGCCGAACAGGAGAAGGACCGCCTCGACAGCAAGGAGGCGATGGAGGCCGAGTGGCGCGCCGAGGGGGTCGACCTGTTCGACGTGGTCGACGAGGAGGTCATCGCCGAGGTGCTGGCCAACTGGACCGGCATCCCCGTCTACCGGCTGACCGAGGAGGAGACGGCCAAGCTCCTCCGCATGGAGGACGAGCTGCACAAGCGGGTCATCGGGCAGGAGCCGGCCATCGCCGCCCTGGCCCGCTCCATCCGCCGCACCCGTGCCGGGTTGAAGGACCCGAAGCGTCCGAGTGGTTCGTTCATCTTCCTCGGGCCGACCGGGGTCGGGAAGACCGAGCTGGCCAAATCGCTCGCCGAGTTCCTGTTCGACGACGAGGACTCGCTGATCCAGCTCGACATGTCCGAGTACATGGAGAAGCACACCGTCAGCCGGCTGGTGGGTTCGCCCCCGGGCTACGTCGGCTACGAGGAGGGTGGTCAGCTGACCGAGGCCGTCCGGCGCAAGCCGTTCTCGGTGGTGCTGTTCGACGAAGTGGAGAAGGCCCACGCCGACGTGTTCAACGCTCTCCTCCAGATCCTGGAGGACGGACGGTTGACCGACGCCCAGGGCCGCTCGGTCGACTTCAAGAACACCGTGCTCATCATGACCTCGAACCTCGGCACCGCCGACCTTCGCAAGTCGACCGTCGGCTTCGCCAAGACGTCGGAGGCCATCACCTACGAGCGGATGAAGTCCAAGGTCAACGAGGCGCTGAAGGCGCACTTCCGCCCCGAGTTCCTCAACCGGATCGACGAAGTGGTGGTCTTCCACGAGCTGTCCATGGAGGAAGTGGTCGAGATCGTCGATCTCATGATCCAGCGGGTGTCGACCCAGCTCGAGCTGCAGGGCCTGAGCCTGGTGCTCACCCCGCCGGCCAAGCAGCTGCTCGCCGAACGGGGATACGACCCCCAGCTCGGGGCGCGGCCCCTGCGGCGGGCCATCCAGCAGCTGGTCGAGGACCCGCTCTCGGAACGGATCCTCTGGAAGGAGTTCCGGGTCGGCGAGACCATCGTCGTCGACGTGGAGACCGTCACGCCCGAGGCGGCCGCCGCCTACGACGTGAAGGGCGCTCCGCCTCTGGTGCCCGGTGAGCAGCAGCTCACCTTCAAGGCCATCGAGGGCATCGAGCCGCCTCCGGTGGAGCTGGCCGGCGCCGATTCGGCCGCCGACTAGCCGACGCCGCACCTGCCCGGCTGCCCTTTCCGGTAGTTCGCTCGCTCCCCGGGGCGTAGCGTTTCGCTGCTCGCGCCTTTCCGGGCCGCCTTCTGGGCCTCCTCTAGGCTTCCTCCCGGCGGCCTCCTCGCCTCCGATCCGCCTCTGGGCCGGCCTCCCGGCGGCCTCCTCGGGGACCCGGCGGAGCTCCCCGCCGGTGCATCCGATGGGCACTGGCACACCCCGTCCCTACCATCACTCTCCGATGGCGAAGACGGCGAGGGCCCACCGCTGCACGGGCTGTGGGTCCGGCGCGCCCCGGTGGGCGGGGCGGTGCCCCTCCTGCGGGGAGTGGAACACGCTGGTCGAAGAGATGACGCCCGGCCGGCTGCCCGGTCTCGTCCCCGACCGAGCGGCCGCTCCCGTCCGCCTGGCGGCGGTCGAGGTCGACCAGGCGGTCGCCGCCCCCACCGGAGTGGCCGAATTCGACCGGGTGCTCTCGGGGGGGCTCGTCCCGGGATCGGTCACCCTCGTCGGGGGCGAGCCCGGGATCGGCAAGTCCACCTTGGTGCTCCAGGTGCTGGCGGCGCGTGCCGCTTCCGGTCACACGGTGCTCCTGGTCTCGGCCGAGGAGTCCGCTCACCAGGTGAGGCTGCGGGCCGAGCGCCTCGGTCCGGTCCCGCCCGGCCTGCTCATCCTGCCCGCCACCGAGGTGGACACCGTCGTCGCCGCCGTGCAGGAGTGCAGGCCCGATCTCGTGGCGATCGATTCCATCCAGGCCATGGCCGCCGGCGCGGCGGGGTCCGGTGGTCCCCGGGTCCCCGGCGTGCCGGGCAGCCTGTCCCAGGTCCGGCACTGCGCGGCCGACCTGGTCGGCCTGGCCAAGACGAAGCAGGTCACCACGATCCTCGTCGGCCACGTGACCAAGGACGGGTCGTTGGCCGGACCACGTTCCCTCGAGCACCTGGTCGACACGGTGCTGGGCTTCGAGGGTGACCGTCACCACTCGCTGCGGATGCTCTCGGCGGTCAAGCACCGGTTCGGTCCCACCGGCGAGCTCGGTCTCTTCGAGATGGGGGACCAGGGGCTCGAGCGGGTCGACGACCCCGGACGGTTGCTCCTCGGTGACCGCCTGACGGGCGTGCCCGGCGGCGTCGTGCTGCCCACCCTCCAGGGCCGGCGCACCCTGGCCGTCGAGTTGCAGGCTCTCGTCACCTCCATGTCCGCGGCGCAGGCCAAGCGGTTCGTGGTGGGGCTCGACAGTGGTCGGCTGGTGATGGTCCTCGCCGTCCTGGCTCGTCACGTCGGCCTGCCGGTGCTCACCCAGGACGTGTTCGGCTCGGTGGCCGGGGGTATCCGGGTCACCGAGCCTGCTGCCGACCTGGCGGTGGCGCTGGCCGTGACCTCCTCGGTCACCGGGGTCCCCCTTCCGGCGGAGGTGGCCGCCTTCGGCGAGGTGGGACTGTCCGGCGAGGTCCGCCAGGTCCCCGGCATGGCGCGCCGGTTGGAGGAATCGGCCCGACTGGGCCTGTCCCGGGTCGTCGTCCCGGCGTCGTCGCCGCCGGGTCCCGCCGGGGTGGAGCTGGTGCGGGTCGAGACGGTGACCGAGGCGGCGGCCTGGGCGGCCAGGTTCGCCGGCGGCGCCCAGCGATCGCGAACCCTTCGTACCCCCGCTGAGCTGGGATGACGGTCCGAGCAGCGGGGCGGGCTCGAGGCCGCCCGGCCAGGTGACCGCTACCATTCGTCCGTGACCATCCGTCCGAGCTCGCCGCTCGCCGACGCCCTGGCCATGGTCGCCCCCGGCCGACCGCTGCGTGACGGACTCGACCGCATCCTCCGGGCCAATCGCGGGGCGCTGGTCGTCGTGGGCGACGGACCGGCCGTCCTGTCGATCTGCTCGGGCGGGTTCCTCCTCGATGCCGAGTTCAGCCCGCAACGGCTGTCCGAGCTGGCCAAAATGGACGGGGCCATCATCCTGGCCGCCGACGCCTCCCGCATCGCCCGGGCCAACGTCCACCTCGTCCCGAAGGCTTCCATCCCCACCTCCGAGACGGGCACCCGTCACCGCACCGCCGAGCGGGTGGCCCGGTCGATCGACGTGCCGGTGCTGTCGGTCTCGGCGGCCATGTCCGTCATCGCCGTCTACCGCAACGATCAGAAGCACACCGTCCAGCCCACCGGCTGGTTGCACGACCGGACCGACCAGGCGCTGGCGACCATGCAGCGCTTCCGGAACCGCTTCGACGTCGCGCTGAACGGGCTGTCGGTGCTGGAGGTCGAGGACACGGTTTCGGTCGGCGACGTGGTCGGTGTGGTGCAGGCGGCCGAGATGGTCCTGCGCATCGCCGAGGAGGTCGACGGCTATCTCATCGAGCTGGGCGAGGACGGGCGGCTCGTGGGGCTCCAGTCGGCCGAGCTCCTCGACGGCGTGGAGAGCGCGCTCAACCTGGTCCTGCGCGACTACTGCGGGAGCGCGGGCGGCGGGTCCGACCGCCGCGGCATCGTGAGCAAGGTCGTGCGCGAGCTCGCCCAACTGCCGGCCGACGAGCTGGGCGACCCCGGCAAGGTCGCCGACGTCATCGGTTTCCCCGGGTCGTTCCACGACAGCGACTCGGGAATCGAACCACGCGGCTACCGCCTGCTCTACCGCCTGCCCCGTTTCTCCGACGCCATCATCGAACGGATCGTGGGCCGCTTCGCCAACCTCCAAGAGATCATGCGTGCCTCGCTCGGCGACCTCGAGAAGGTGGAGGGTGTGGGCAAGGCGCGGGCCAACCAGGTCAAGGACGGGCTGTCCCGCCTGGCCGAGGCCGGGATCTTCGAGCGGTACCAGTAGTCGAGCCGGGGAGCGGCCCGCTGCCATCGGAGCCGTCCCTTGCAGCACAGGTGGGCTCATTCGTGTCATCCCGAGGGCTGTGGAGACGCCTGGGCTCCTCGCTCGTATCGGATGACCGATCCACGCGGGCGGAACGATGTCCTGCGGATACCTCACCTCACCAGGTGGAACGAGGTTCTGCAGAGGATCCACCTGGCAAATCGCCCGATCCCTTGGATCTTCCCCTCGGGAGACATTGTCGATTACGCCTCCGAGAAGGCCGGAGGCGCACCAGCCTCGGAGGTTAAAGGATCTTTTGTCGTCTCGGCCTCGCTGCCCTGCATTTTGGTTCCATCATCCAAGCGTGCGCCTGAAGCACGGGATTGTCCGGGTTTGTCCGGGTGCCACGCAGACGACACTTTCAGGACGCCTGGAGCGGCGACCGACCACCGGCTCCGATCAGTCGGTCGTCCGCTTCCGGAACGAGTGGGCCGCCAGGGGGCAGGCCAGGGCGAGGATGACGACCGACCAGATCAGGGAGGCCGCAACCGGGTGCTGCATCGGCCAGGCGTGGACCAACGAGGAGGGGTTCGGGTTCCCCCAGAGGGATCGCGCCCCGGCGCACACCGCGCTCACCGGGTTCGCCGGCCCTGGGAGGAACCGATGAGCAGGACCGACCGATGAGCAGGACCGAGGACCACAGCGATCACCCGCCCGGGCCGCAGGGCGGCTCGGGCGACACCCGGGTCCGCATTCTCGACGTGGCCCTCGACCTCTTCATCGAGCAGGGCTTCGACGGCACCAGCCTGCGACAGATCGCCGAGGAGCTCGGGGTCACCAAGGCGGCGCTCTACTACCACTTCCGGTCGAAAGACGACATCCTGCTGGCGCTCCACATGCGCCTGCACGAGTTCGGCAAGCTCGCCCTCGAGCGGATGGGCGACGAACCGGTGACCCTGGCCCAATGGGGCGAGCTGCTCGACGAGCTCCTCGACCAGATGCTGGGGCAACGCAGGATCTTCCTCCTCCACGAGCGGAACCAGGCCGCGTTCGAGAAGTTGCACCGCGAGGAGCACGACGCCGAGCACGAGGACATCCAGAACCAGTTCCGTCGGGTGCTGGCCGACGTGCGGGTGCCACTGGCCGACCGGGTACGCATGGCCGCTTCGTTCGGTGCCGTCTTCTCGGGTTTCTTCCTGGCCGGCGAATCGTTTGCCGCCGCCCCGGAGGAGGAGATGGGCTCGCTGCTCCGCCAGGTGGTGCACGACATCGTCCGGCAGTGAGGGCGCGTCGAGGCGCCGCGCCGGCCGGGGTCGGACGGGCCCCGCCACCGTGTACCATTGCGTGCTCCCCGTTGCGGCCCCGATGGCGCCCACCGGTCCGGGGATTGCCTGCCGCACCAGGAGGAATGGTGTTCGACATCGGTGACAAGGTCGTCTATCCGCACCATGGCGCGGCGGTCGTCGAGCGGCGCGAGACGAAAGAGGCGTTCGGCAAGAAGCAGGAGTACCTGGTCCTGCGCCTGGCCTACGGCGACCTCACGCTCATGGTCCCCGCCGACAACACCGACGGCGTCGGGCTGCGCGAGGTGATCAACGACGAGGAGGTGGAGGAGGTCTTCGCCGTCCTGCGGAAGAAGGAAGCGCGGATGCCGACCAACTGGTCGCGCCGCTACAAGAACCACTCGGAGAAGTTGCGCTCCGGCGACATCTATCAAGTGGCCGAAGTGGTCCGGAACCTGTCCATCCGCGACAAGGACAAGGGGCTCTCGGCCGGGGAGAAGCGCATGCTCAGCCGGGCCCGCCAGATCCTGGTGTCCGAGCTGACCTTTGCTCTGGGTGTCAACGAGGAGACGGCCGAGGTGCGGCTCGACGAGGCATTGCCCTGATCGGAGACGGGCCCGTCTGGACCGTGGTGGTGGCGGCCGGGTCCGGTCACCGGTTCGGGGGTCCGAAGCAGTTTCTCCCGCTGGCGGGCAGGCCCGTCGCCGACTGGTCGGTCGCCGCCGCCCGCTCGGTGTCCGACGGGGTGGTGCTGGTGGTGCCGGAGACCTCCGACGGCGACCCGTCCTTGGCAGGGCCGAGCCGGTCGGGTCCGACCGACGTGGCCGACCGCCTGGTCGTCGGTGGCGCCACCCGGGCGGCGTCGGTCCGGTCCGGGCTGGCGGCCGTCCCCGAGGAGGCGGCCATCATCGTCGTCCACGACGCGGCGCGGCCCCTGGCCGCACCGGCGATCTTCGCCGCGGTGGTCGAGGCGGTCCGCACCGGAAAGGCCGACGGCGCGATCCCGGTGCTGCCCGTCGCCGACACGCTGAAGCGGGTCTCGGAGGGTGTGGTGCGCGCCACCGAAGACCGCGACGGACTGGTCCTCGTCCAGACACCGCAGGCGTTCGTGGCCGGCACCCTTCGGGCCGCCCATCAGCACGCCGCCGACGCCTCCGACGATGCAGGGCTGCTCGAGGCCATGGGAGCCACCGTGTGCACGGTGGCCGGCGATCCCTGCAACCTCAAGCTCACCCGGCCCGAGGACCTGCGCCTGGCCGAGGCGCTGCTCGGGACAACCTCGCCGTGAGTCCGGCCGGCGACCCCGGCCCGCTGCGCGTCGGGCAGGGCTTCGACGTCCACCGGTTCTCCGACGACCCCGGGCGGGCGCTCGTGCTCGGCGGAGTCACGGTCACCGGTGCCGGGGCACAAGGCCTCGACGGCCACAGCGACGCCGACGTCGTGTCCCATGCGGTGGCGGACGCCGTGCTCGGGGCGGCGGGGCTCGGCGACCTGGGTCGTCACGCTCCGGACACCGACCCGCGGTGGCGCCGCGCCGACAGCCTCGTCCTGCTCGCCCGGGTGGTCGAGATGGCTCGGGGGGCCGGGTGGGCGCCGATCAATGCCGACTGCACGGTGGTCGCCGAACGTCCGAGGCTGGCTCCGTTCGTGGACCAGATGTCCGAACGGCTCGCGACGGTCCTCGGCGCCGCCGCCAACGTGAAGGCGACGCGGGCCGAGGGTCTCGGCGCGCTCGGCCGGGGCGAGGGGATCGCCTGCACGGCGGTGGTGCTGCTCGGACCGGCCCGGGGACCCGGGAGCCCGGTGTGACCGGGCCCCGGGGTGGGCGCGGCTCGGCCACCCGCCGGCGGGAGACACCCGGACGCCCAGGGAGCCGGCCCCCGCGGCGGCCGGGGGAAGGCAGGGGGCAGGGGCTCGGAGGTGATCAGGTCGAGGGACGCCAGGCCGTCCGCGAGCTCCTGCGGGCGGGTCGGCGGCCGGTGCGGTCGCTGCTCATCGCCGACGACCTCGAGCCGGCGCCGATCCTCGACGAGATCGAGGCCCTTGCCGCCCGGCGCCGTGTGCGCATCGAGCGCGTGCCGCGGCGGCGGCTCGAGGCGAGGGCGCGCACGGACGGAGCCCAGGGGGTGGTGGCGCTGGCCCGCCCGATCGACGGGACCGACCTGGACGCCCTCTGCACGCCGACCCCCGGCTCCGGGCCGCCGTTCCTGCTGGTCCTCGACGGGGTCACCGATCCGCACAACGTGGGCGCCCTGCTCCGGAGCGCAGAGGGGGCCGGGGTGACCGGGGTCGTGCTCCCGCGACATCGCTCGTCGCTCCTGTCCCCCACCGTCGCCAAAGTGGCGGCCGGGGCCATCGAGCACCTTCCCATGGCGCTGGTCGCCGGCGTCCCCGCCGCCCTCCGGCACCTGTCGCGTCAGGGGGTGTGGACCATCGGCATGGTCGCCGGAGCGCCCCTGTCGCTCTACGAGCTCCCCGTGGTGGACCTGCCGGTGGCCCTGGTGGTCGGGTCCGAGGGGGCTGGGCTCTCCCCGCTCGCCCGGAAGCGGTGCGACGCACTGGTGCGCCTGCCGCAGCACGGCACGTTGTCCTCGCTCAACGTCTCGGCGGCCGGAGCCGTGGCCTGTTACGAGATCGCCCGCCGTCGCACCGCCGGCGCCGGCCGGTCCGGCACTGCCTGACAGACCCACAGCGCCCGGGCGTCGCCCATCGGGTAGAACCGGTGGGGCCTGGACGGTCCGGCGACATCGGGGTCGGGCACCGTCCCGGCCTTTCCACCCGCCGGCCCCAACCGAGGAGCGGACGACGAATGAGCGAGCAGGTCGACGTGGTCGTGATGGGCATGGGACCCGGCGGTGAAGACGCCGCCGAACGGCTGGCCGAGGCCGGCTTGACCGTGGTCGGCATCGACGGTGGCCTGGTCGGCGGTGAGTGCCCTTACTGGGGGTGCGTGCCGTCCAAGATGATGATCCGGGCGGCCGATCTGCTGGCCGAGGCCCGCCGGGTGCCGGGCATGGCCGGAGAGACGACGGTCGAACCCGATTGGGCGCCGGTGGCCCGCCGGATCCGTGACGAGGCCACCGACGGATGGGACGACTCGGTGGCGGTGAAGCGGTTCGAGGACAAAGGCGGCCGCTTCGTGCGGGGGTGGGGCCGCCTCGAGGGCCCGGGCCGGGTGGCCGTCGACGACCGGCGCTTCGAGGCCACGACGGCGCTCGTGGTCAACACGGGCACCCGGCCTTCGATCCCTCCCGTCGACGGGCTGGCGGACACCCCCTATTGGACGAACCGCGAGGCCATCGAGACCGAGGAGGTTCCCGGCTCGCTGGCCGTGCTCGGAGGGGGCGCCATCGGGTGCGAGCTGGCCCAGGTGTTCGACCGGTTCGGCTCCGCCGTGACCGTGCTCGAGGCCGCCCCGAGCCTGCTGCCCCCCGAAGAACCCGAAGCCGGCCGGCTGCTGGCCGACGTCTTCGCCTCCGAGGGGATCGGGGTCCTGTCCGGCGCCTCGGTCCGGGCCGTCAGCTATGACGACCGGCGTTTCACCCTCGAGGTGGAGGACCACGATCCCGTGGTGGCGGACCGGGTCCTCGTCGCCACGGGGCGTCGTGCCGAGCTCGCCCGGCTCAACGTTTCCTCGGTCGGGCTCGATGACTCGGCGCGGTACCTGCCGGTCGACGACCACATGCGGGTGGACGGAGTCGCCCGGACCTGGGCGATCGGGGACGTCACCGGCAAAGGAGCGTTCACCCACATCTCGATGTACCAGGCCGACATCGTCGTGAACGACATCCTGGGGCGACCCGTAGTGCCTGCCGACTACCGGGCCGTCCCGAGGGTGACCTTCACCGATCCCGAGATCGGATCGGTGGGCCTGTCCGAACGCGAGGCGCGCTCGCGCGGGATGGAGGTCCGGGTCGGGTCGACGGAGATCCCGTCGTCCACCCGCGGGTGGATCCACAAGGTCGGTAACCAGGGGTTCATCAAGCTGGTGGAGGACGCCGGTCGGGGCGTGCTGGTGGGGGCCACCTCGGCGGGACCGTGGGGCGGCGAGGTGCTCGGGCTTCTGACGCTGGCCGTCCACGCCGAGGTGCCGACCGCCCGGCTGCGGACCATGATCTACGCCTATCCGACGTTCCACCGTGCCGTCGAGGCCGCACTGGCGGACCTGGTCGGCTCCTGAGGGCGGGGGCGCGGCCCCTTCAGGACGAGGGCCGTGCCAGGGTATTCAGGACGAGGGCCGTGCCAGGGTCAGCATGAAGGCGCCGTCCTCCGAGCACCAGGTCGACTCGACCCGGAAGCCGCACTCACCGAGCTCCGCCTCGAGGGCGTCGGCGGAGAACTTGGTGCTGATCTCGGTCCGCATGGCCTCGCCGGCCCGGAAGGAGACATCGATCCCGAGGTCGCCGACATGGACGTCCTGGTGGTCGGGGGAGCGGAGCCACATCTCGATGCGCTGGTCGGGCTCGTTCCAACGCGCCACGTGCTCGAACCGTCCCGGGTCGAAATCGGCGCCGAGCTCGCGGTTGAGCACGTGGAGCACGTTGCGGTTGAACTCCGCGGTGACTCCGGCTGCGTCGTCGTAGGCGCGGACCAGGGTCTCCCGGTCCTTGACCAGGTCGGTCCCGAGCAACAAACGGTCGTGGATGCCCATGACCTTGCCGAGCTGCATGAAGAACTGGCGGCGCTGGCCCGGGTCGAGGTTGCCGATGGTGCCGCCGAGGAAGGCGAACAGACGGCGGCCCTCGACCGGCAACCGGTCGAGGTGCTGGTGGAAATCGGCGACCACGGCGTGAACCGCCGTGCCCGGGTACTCCTCCGCCAGGGCGAGGGCGGCTTCGGACAACGTGGTCTCGCTCACGTCGAGGGGGTAGAACCGCTGGAGGCGACCCGTGGCCTGCATGGCGTCGAGCAGGAGGCGGGATTTCTCACAGGTCCCGGCCCCGAGCTCGACCAGGGTGTCGGCCCCGGCGCGGCGGGCGATGTCGGCCGCATGGGCGTCGAGGATGGAGCGTTCGGCGCGGGTCGGGTAGTACTCGGGCAAGCGGGTGATCTCGTCGAAGAGCCGGCTGCCGCGGTCGTCGTAGAAGTAGACGGGTGGCAACTGCTTGGGCTCGGCGGCCAGGCCGGTGGCCACGTCGCGTTCCATGGCGCCGCGCAGGTCTTGGGCGCTCAGGTGAACGTCGATGGTCGGAGGGATCACCGCGCTCATGGACGTGCCGGTCGCACAGTCCGCCCGCTGGGCTCAGGCCGCGTCACGGGCCAGGCGGACGCCGGAAAACGCCCACCGGGCCGAGGGGGGAAGAAGTTCCGGTAGCTACAGCGGACATGATCGGGCGGGGTCACGCACGATCCGCCCCGCAGGACGTACTGGTTGACCATGAACTTCCCGTTGTACTCGCCGACCGCACCCGGTGCCGGCTCGAACCCCGGATACGGCGCTGTAGGCCGACGAGGTCCACTGCCACACGTCGCCGTAGGGACCCGGGCCGGCCGACCCCGAGGACGGGGAATTCGGAGCCGGGGTCGGGGTCGGGGTCGGGTGCAGCTTGGTCTGGTCGAGGAAGTGGCCGGTCACCGGCGCCCCGGCGGCCGCCACCTCCCACTCCGCCTCGGTCGGCAGCCGACAGCCGGACCAGCGGGCGAAGGCGTCGGCCTCGTAGTAGCTGAGATGGCAGGCAGGTTGGGCCGGGTTGACGGGGACCGGGCCGCCGAGGGTGAACTCGTGCCAGGTGCCGTCGATCGCCGACCAGTAGAGCGGCGCCTCCCAGCCCTCCGACTGGACGGTGGCCCATCCGTCCGACAGCCATAGCTCCGGTCGGTGGTAGCCGTCATCGGCCATGAACGCCAGCCACTGCTCGCAGCTCACCACCCGGTCGGCGAGCTCGAAGGATCCGAGGTAGACGGGATGGCTCGGAAGCTCGTTGTCGAAGCAGAATCCGGGCCCGCCATGGCCGACCCGGTAGGTCCCCTCGCCGAACCCGGTCCAGGTCGGGTCGGGGGCCGGCGCCGGCGCCGGGAGGCGGACCGCGTCGTACGCAGGGAGGAGCGGGTTCTTCGACAGGACGTGCTTGATGTCCATCAGGAGGAGCTCCTGGTGCTGTTGCTCGTGCTGGATGCCGAGCTCGATGAGCCCGCCGACCTCGGCGCTGCAGGGATCGTCGAAGAGCTCGCTCATGGCATCGTCGACGTGGGCGCGGTAGGCGGCGATCTCGTTCACCCCCGGCCGCGAGACGAGGCCGCGGTGGTGCCGCGGATAGCGGGCTCCGAGGCCTTCGTAGTACGAGTTGAAGAGGAAGCCGTAGTCGGGATGGAAGCTCCGGTAGCCGGCCTGCGCCGGCTCGAGCAGGAAGGTCTCGAAGAACCACGTGGTATGGGCACGGTGCCACTTGGTCGGGCTCACGTCGGGCATCGATTGGACGGTCTG
Organism: uncultured Acidimicrobiales bacterium; assembly: GCA_963764555.1. GTDB lineage: Bacteria > Actinomycetota > Acidimicrobiia > Acidimicrobiales > RAAP-2 > Bog-756. Next base: position 307,232 of record CAVXSW010000005.1, on the reverse strand, counting down.
GTCCTCGGCCGACAGCGGCGAGGCGAGGGACTCGGTGAGCGAGCGGGTGGCGACGAAGCGATCCGACAGGGTCAGCCGGTCCTCCGCCATCAGCAGGTCCGTCATGGCTGTTCCTCCCCCTCCACACGGGGATCGTCGAGCTGGCCCGGCGCCGCCGCCACGCCGTCCTCGGAAGAACCTACCCGGAAGAGCCGTGCCCCTGACCCGCGGCGGCCCCGCGGCCCGTCTCGTTCGTCCGGTCCGACCACCGCCGGTGACTCGACCGCGTCCTACCTGGTCAGGAGGTCGACAACCCACGGAGGCCGGGCGGCGCCCACTGCTACCAGATGGTCTTCGGGCTCGGTGAACGGCCGGCGCAGCCGGGGCACGGACGATGGGTGCAGCCGGGGCACGGACGATGGGTGCAGCCGGGGCACGGACGATGGGTGCAGCCGGGGCACGGACGATGGGTAGCGTGGCGACCGAGCGAGGAGCCGAAGTCGACGATGACCGATGTGGACAGCACCGCCCGTCGACCGCCGGTGGTGCGGGGGTCAGGCGAGGGGCGCCCCTACCCGATGGGTCGCATCTCGGCGGTCTTCAAGGCCGACGGTGCGGAGACCGGACACCGGTACTCCATCTCCGAGTGGTGGCTCGACCCCTTCACGAAGGGCCCGGGAGCGCATTCGCACCCGGAGGACGACGTGTTCTACGTCCTCGCCGGCACGATGAGCGTGCTGGTCGACACGGAGTGGATCGAGGCGGCCGCGGGGTCGTTCGTGATGGTGCCGGGCGGGGTGACCCATGACTTCGAGAACCGCAGTTCCGAGCGTGCCGGGATGCTCAACGTGTCGGCTCCGGGAGACTTCGAGCAACGCATGCCGGGAATCGCGCAATGGTTCGCCGAGCACCCTCCCGGCGACACTCGGGAGTGAGCCCGCCATGACCCGGGAGCGGTGGGCTGTCTGGGTCCCGCGCTCGCTCGTCCTGAACGGCCCGGACAGGCCGCCGAGACGGCCCGCTGGCTGAGGTGTCAGGTTCGTAGGGCGGGCGGAGCCCAGAGATCATCGGAAAATGCCGAACGTTCGTCGTGAGGAGGTCGGCACCGACGATCGTGGCGGTGGGACCGATCAGATAGTCGAAGGCGGGCGAGGCGAGCCGGCGGTGGGAATCGAACCCACGACCTGACGATTACAAGTCGTCTGCGCTACCAACTGCGCCACACCGGCGGGACCGGCCAACGACCGGTACCGCCCATCCTACGGTGAGCCCACCGCGTCGCCGGGGGACGCGGTCACCAGACGGGTCGGGCCGCAGCCTCGCGCGGCGCGGAGGTGACGGCGATCGGAAAGCCTTGCTTCTCCATCCACCGATTGGCAGGCTGGCGCCCAGTGGCCACGCCCCCCGAGTCCGACGGACCACCAACCGACGGCCCTGCAGGGCGCGGGTTGCCGATGGTCAAGGCCGGCATCGTGCTGGCGGCTTTCGTGGTCGTCACCATCCTGCTGCTCGGCGTGATCCATCCCGCCACGGCCACGTCGGTCGCAGGACCGCCGGCAACCGCCGCCGCCACGTCGTCGGGGGCCACCGCCACGACCGCGGCCACGTCGCGGACGACGGCGCCACCGCGTTCGACCGGCTCGACCACCACCATCGCGCCGAGCAAGGTGTCGGTGCTGGTGGCCAACGCCTCGGGCGTGACCGGTGCGGCAGCCGCGGTGACCGCCGAGCTGCGGCCCGGCGGATGGACGATGGAGCCGCCGGTCAACGCATCGGCCAAGGTGACCACGTCGAGCATCTACTACCTGGCGGGCCAGCAGCAGCCGGCCGTGGCCATCGCCTCCGCCCTGCACCTCCCGAGCAGTTCGGTGGGCCCCTACACCACCGCCGCACCGATCAGTTCCATCGGCACCGCCGGCGTGCTGGTGGTGGTCGGTCCGGATCTGGCCACTCGGGCGACAACGTCCACCACCACGACCGCGACCACCGCGGCCAGCACCGCCACCACGAGCGCCACCGCCCACACGTCGACACCCACGACCCGTCGCTGACCGGCGGGGGCCGGAACGGACGAGCCGGGATGGCGACCGAGCTGGCGCCCGAGGTGACGGCCGCCCTCGCCCCCCTGCTGGCGCGCCCGGCCCGCACCGCCGTCATGACCGACTTCGACGGCACGCTGGCCCCCATCGTGGTCGACCCCGCCGGTTCCCGGCCCCTGGACGGCGCCCTCGACGTGCTGGCCCGCCTGGCCCGGCGGTTCGCCACGGTGGCCGTGGTGTCCGGCCGGCCGGCGTCCTTCCTGCTCGACCGCGTCGTGTCGGCGGGTGGGGAAGCCCCGGCGGCCGACGGTCTCGGCGGCGTGCGCCTCGTCGGGCTCTACGGGCTCGAGGTGGCGGGCGGCGACGGGGTGGTCACCACCGATCCGGGGGCCGAGCGGTGGCGTCCGGCGGTGCAACAGGCGACGGCGAGGCTGGCCGCCGCCGCACCCGACGGGGTGGAGGTCGAGGACAAGGGGCTGGCCGTCACCGTCCACTGGCGCCGGGCCCCCCGCGCCGCCGACTGGGTGGCGACGACCGTCGGGTCGGAGGCGGCGGCGACCGGGCTGCGCCCGCACCGGGGCCGGATGTCGATCGAGCTGCGACCGCCGACCGCCACCGACAAGGGATCGGCCGTACGGGCGCTGGTGGCCGATTGTTCGGCCGCCTGCTACCTGGGCGACGACCTCGGCGACCTGCCGGCCTTCGCCGCGCTGGCCGACCTGGCGACGGCCGAGGGGTTGGCGACCGTGTCGGTCGCCGCCGTCGACGACGAGAGCCCGCCCGAGGTGGCCGAGGCCGCCGACGTGGTGGTCCCTGGCCCGCCCGGAGCGCTGGCCGTGCTGGCATGGTTGGCCGCCGGGTCCGGCGCCGTTCCCGGCGGCGAGCCAGGCTGAACGGCACTCAGCGGGCGACGCTCAGCGGGCTGCGCTCAGCGGGCGGCGCTCAGCGGGCGGCGGCCAGCTGGTCGCCGAGCCAGTCGGAGGGCCGGCGCGCCTCGACCAGACGGCGCAAGTGGGACGACTGCGCAGCCCGCTGCCCGGCGTCCATGTCGAGCGCCTCGGCCAGCACCCCGGCGGTGCCGGCGACGTCGAAGGGGTTCACTTCGAGGACGGCCGGCCCGAGCTCGGCGAATGCGCCGGCTTCGCGGGAGAGGGCCACCACGCCGTCACGGTCGTTGACGAGCGGCCCTTCCTTGGCCACCAGGTTCATCCCGTCGCGTACCGGGTTGACCAGCAGGACGTCGTAGCGGACGAGGGCGGCGAGCGACGAGTGGTAGTCGTCCTCCACCTCGAGGACGATGGGCGTCCAGCCCGGGGTGGCGAACCGTTGGTTGATGCGGGCCACCGTCGACTCGACCTCGTTCTGGTAGGCGAGGTACTCGGGAAGCTCCTGGCGGGTGGGATAGGCGAGCGCCACGAAGACCACCCGCTCGCGCCGGGCGGGCTGGCACTCGAGCAGCTCCTCGAAGGCCCAGAACCCCCGCAGCAGGTTCTTCGACAGCTCCATGCGGTCGACCCGCACGATGACCTGGCGGTCGGCCGTCCCCACTTCGTCCTCGATGCGGGCGAGGGCGCGGGGGACGGCGGGATCGGCGGCCGAGGCTCGCAACTTGTCCGGATCGCTCGAGAGCGCCGACACGAAGGTCTGCGCCGCGCCCGGGGTCCCACCCGGAGGGGACGGGTCGCCGAGGGGCCGGTTGGCCCGATAGGCGGCCGCCCACCGCTCGGTGTGGAAGCCGCAGGCGCCGAACCGGTCCATGGAGGAGATGAGCTCGGAGCCGACCGCGGTCGGCAGCATGCGGAGCACCGACGGGTCGGCGAAGGGGGTGTGGGTGAAGTGGACCGTCCGCAGGTCGGGCCGGTCGCGGGCGAGGACCGAGCCCATGAGGGCGAGGTGGTAGTCCTGCACGAGCACCCGTCCGCCGTCCGGTGCCACCTTGGCCACCCGTTCGGCGAGTTCGGCGTTGAGCTCGCGGTAGGCCTCCCACGCCTCCGACCACCGGTGGTCGGGGCGGGGCCGCCGCGCCGCGTCGAAGAGGTGATGGTGGCAGAACCACAGCGTGGAGTTGGAGACCACGTTGTAGGCCAGGTTGTAGACATCGGGATCGGGGTCGACCAGCTCGACCTGGAACCCGTCGTCGGGGATCAGACCCGCCTCCACCGCCGCCCGGTCCGCCTCCCCGAGCGCGCAGGCGACCCAGGTGGCACCCGACCCGGCCAGCATCGGCCGCAGGGAGCCGGCCAACCCGCCCGCCGCCTCCCCGGCGACGGGGACACCGTTCTCGAGCCGGAAGGACAGCGGACCCCGGTTCGAGACCACGACGGTGTCGGCCAGGGAGCCCTCGGCGAGGGAGCCCTCGGCCGGCGAGCCCACTCCGTCCTCATGCGGGCGGTGCGGCGCCATAACCCGGCACGCTACCCGTTGGCTCGCCGGCCGGAACCAACCGGGGCCCTTGACAGTTAGTGAGTGAGCGCTCACAATGGAAGGGTGATGGTTCCTTCCCGGCTCACCGCAGACGAACGTCGCACGGCAGTGCTGGCCGCCGCCATCGTCGAGTTCGCCCGGGCCGGCTACGCAGGGACCTCGACCGAGGCCATCGCCGCCCGGGCGGGCATCTCCCAGCCGTACCTGTTCCGCCTGTTCGGCACCAAGAAGGACCTGTTCGTAGCCACCTACGACCTGGTCGGGAGCCGGATCGTCGCCGAGCTCTCCCAGGCCGCCGTCGGGCTCGACGGAGAAGAGGCCCGCCAGGCCATGGGGACGGCCTACGTCGAGCTCATGCAGGATCCCGACCTCCTCCGGGTGCAGCTCCACGGTTTCGCCGCCGCCCCGGGCGACCCCGACATCGCCGCCAGCTGCCGGCGGACCTTCGAGGTCTTGCGGCAGATCTTCTTCGACCGCACCCATCTCGGCGAGGACGAGCTCCGCGACTTCTTCGCCATCGGCATGCTGATCAACGTGATCGTGGCGATCGATCTCCCTTCCCTCTCGGAGGAGTGGGCCCAGAGCCTCTGTCTCGGACCCCCCGAGAAGACCCGGGCCATCCAGGCCATGACCGAGGCCGTGCAGGCGCAACGAGCGCGCCGACAAGGCCGCGACCGCGGAGGTACCCGCATGAACGCACCGCTCACCGTCCCGCTTTTTTTGCCCCGTGTAACTAGTGATCAATCACAACTAAGGACGCGGGGCTCGGCGCCCTCGGCGGCCCGCGGATGGCGCACCGCCTCGGACCGCCGGCACCGGCCTGGCACCCGCCCGGCCCGGCCCACCGGCTCCGACCGCACGGAAGCTCCGGCCCAGCCGGCGGTTGGGAGCAGGGCGGTGCGGAGCAGGGCGGTATGGGCCGTGGTCATCACCGGCCTGGCGCTCTTCATGGCCTCGCTCGACAACCTGGTGGTCTCGACGGCGCTGCCGGTCATCCGCGTCCACCTTCACGCCGGCCTGTCCGGCCTCGAGTGGACGGTCAACGCCTACACCCTGACCTTCGCCGTCCTCCTGCTGTCGGCGGCGGCAGTCGGCGAGCGGCTCGGCCGCCGGCGCATCTTCGTCCTCGGCATCGCCGTGTTCACCGCGTGCGTCGGCCATCGCCGCGCTGGCCCCGAGCATCACGGTGCTGGTGGCGGCGCGTGCCGTCCAGGGCGCCGGCGGCGCGATGATCATGCCGCTGTCGCTCACCCTCCTCAGCGCGGCGGTGCCCCCCGAACGGCGCAACGCCGCCCTCGGCCTGTGGGGCGCGATCGGCGGGATGGCGGTCGCCATCGGGCCACTGGTCGGCGGTGCGGTCACGAGCGGTTGGTCGTGGCAGTACATCTTCTGGCTCAACGTGCCCGTCGGTGCGCTGCTCATCCCCCTCGCATGGTGGAAGCTCGCCGAGTCCCGGGGCGTCCCGAGCCGGCTCGACCTCGTCGGGGTCGGGCTGGTCAGCGGGGGATTGTTCGGGGTGGTGCTCGGGCTCGTCCGGGGCAACGCCCATGGCTGGACGAGCCCCTCGGTGCTGGCGTCGTTCGTCCTCGGCGCCGTGGCTCTCATCGCCTTCGTCGCCTGGGAGCTCAGGTCGTCCCACCCGATGCTCGACATCCGGCTGTTCCGGCACCGGGCCTTCGCCGCCGTGAACGTGACCGCCCTCCTGTTCAGCTTCGGGATGTTCGGTTCGATCTTCTTCCTCACCCAGTTCCTCCAGACGGTGCAGGGACTCAGCCCGCTGGCCGCCGGGGTCCGGGTGCTGCCCTGGACGGCCATGGCCATGCTGCTCGCTCCCGTCGTCGGCAACCTGGCCGAGCGCTGGGGCGGCAAGCCGCTGGTGGTGGGCGGCCTCGTGTTGCAGGCCACCGGCCTCACCTGGCTGGCCCTGGTGACCACCCCCGCCACCCCCTACGCCGCCCTGGTGGCGCCCTTCGTCGTGAGCGGCGTGGGCATGACCTTGTTCTTCGTGCCCCTGGCCTCGCTGGTCCTCGGTTCCGTCCCGACCGAGCTCGAAGGGGTGGCCTCCGGCGCGAACAGCGCGTTCCGCGAGCTGGGTGGCGTCCTGGGCATCGCCGTGCTCGGCGCGGTCTTCAGCGCCAACGGCGGCTACCACTCGGCGACCGACTACGTGAACGGGATGACGCCGGCCGTCTACGCCGGTGCCGCCGTGGTGGCGGCCGGCGCGCTCTGCGCGCTCTTCGTACCGGGCCGCCGGCGCCAGCGGGCTCCGGTCGCCACTCCGGTTTCGGTTCCGGCGGGCTCCGTTCCGGTCTCCGTCCCGGCAGGCTCCGTTCCGGCGGGCTCCGTTCCGGGGATCTCTACTGCTCCGCCGGTCCGGGAGCTGGAACCGGTAGCGGCTCGCCCCGAGGGGGCCTGCGCCTCCGTCTCGGCATGACCGGGGCGGCGCGCTCCGAACCGCCCGCGGCGGCCCCCGCCTCGGGGTGACCGGAGCGGCCCCGGCTCAGGCGTGACCGGCGACCGACGGTGCACGGGCCAGCGAGGCCCGCAAGATGTCGGTCGCCTGCGGCCGCAGCTCGGCGAGCGGGCGGTTCCGGTGCACCCGGATGCCGAGGTCGACCTGGGCGATGGTGCCCACCCCGAACCGGGCGGCGACGTCGATGAGCAGAGCCAGCTCGACGGCGTAGCCGTCCGCCAGGCCGCACTTCTCGAGTACCCACCGGTGGGCGGCGGTCTCGCCGGCGAGCGGCTGCTCGATGGCAGCCAGGTGGGGAAAGAAGAGATCGATCACCGGCTTCGCCACCAGCTCGGTGACCCGTCCGCCGCCGGCGGGGGCGCCGTGCAGGGGGCGCTGGTAGTAGCCCTTGACGAGGGTCACCGATTCGTCGGACAGGACCGGCCCGAGCAGCCGGGTGACGAAGTGGGGGCCGAAATTGGTCACGTCGGCGTCCACGAACACGATGACGTCCCCCTCGGCCGCCTTGAGCGCCGCCCGCATGGCCTGTCCCTTGCCCCCGCGCTCGCCGGGCTCGCGGCCGGTTGCCACGACCCGTGCGCCGGCGGCGAGCGCCAGTTCCCCCGTCCGGTCGTCCGAGCCGTCGTCGACCACCATGACCTCGTCCACGAGCGGCTGCCCACCGGTCGCCGCGGTGAGCGACCGCACGGTCGACGCGACGATCGGTCCGATGGTGGCGGCTTCGTTCCGGGCGGGAATGCACACCGAGACGCGGCGAGCTCCCTTGTGCTCGACGAGCGCGCGGTCCTCCTCGGCAGGAGCCGGCCCCTGCGCCGCGGCCCGTCCGGGTCCCGGGGCCGCGTCTCCGTCAGGTGTGCGGGTCGACATGGTGCCATCTTCGCTCACCCGGCCAGGGGGAGCAGATCCCGCTGACCTCGCCGGCTGACCGCGCCGGCTGGGAGCGCCCGCCGCGGAACCCCGGAAACGGACCGGCCGCAGGCAGCAGTCGGGACGGGCCGCAGGGACCACACGGAACGGACCGCAAGCAGCAGTCGGGACGGGCCGCAGCGAGCAGACTGGAGCCGTGCTCTACGACGACGGACGGGTGGCGTGCGCCGAGGACCAGCTGATCATCCGCTGGTACTACCCGTGGGGTGGCGCCAAGCGGATCCCCTATACAGCCATCCGGTCGGTGACCAGCCGCCCGCTGTCCCGGTCGACGGGCGGGTGGCGGATCTGGGGATCAGGCGACCTCGTGCACTGGTGGAACCTCGACCCGGGCCGACCCGGCAAGTCGACCGCACTGGTGATCGACACCGGTCACCACATCCAACCCACCATCACGCCCGACGATCCCGAGCGCGTCCGTGCCCTCCTCGAGGAGCGCAGGGCGCCGTCGTGACCTCGACCTGGAGGCCGGCCGCATTGACTGGGCTCGTCGCATCGACCATGATGGAAGCCATCATCCAGAGCGGCTGAGGGACCGGGCCCAGCGACGCCGCGGCAACCAGCGCAGGTCGGACCGCCATAGCGGATCGGCCTGCACCAGGTGCCAATGCCCGAGCGATGAGGAGAATGCCGTGGACTTCGTTTCTGGGCTCCGCTGTCGTGAGTGCGGTCGCGCCTATCCGACCGAGGCGCTGCACGTCTGTGACTTCTGTTTCGGTCCCCTCGAGGTGACCTACGACTACGAGCGTGCCGCCGCCGCCATGACCCGTCGGCGGGTCGAGGCGGGCCCGCGGTCCATCTGGCGTTACATCGATCTCCTCCCGGTCGACGACCCGGCCCCGGTTGACCTCGGTGCCGGGTTCACGCCGCTGGTCCGGGCCGATCGGCTCGCGGCCGAGCTCGGTCTCGGCGAGCTGTGGATCAAGGACGACACGGCCAACCCGACCGGTTCGTTCAAGGACCGAGTCGTGTCGGTGGCCCTGACCAAGGCCCGGGAGCTCGGGTTCAAGGTGGCCGCCTGCGCCTCGACGGGGAACCTTGCCAATTCGGTGGCCGCCCACGCCGCCCGTGCCGGTATGCAGTCGGTCGTGCTCATCCCCCACGACCTCGAGCGGGCCAAGGTGGCCATGACCGCCGTCTACGGCGGCCGGGTCGTGGCCGTCGAGGGGACCTACGACGACGTCAACCGCCTCTGTGCCGAGTTGACCAGCGAGCAACCGGATTGGGCCTTCGTCAACGTCAACGTGCGGACCTACTACGCCGAAGGGTCCAAGACGCTCGCCTTCGAGACGGCCGAACAACTGGGCTGGCGCTGTCCCGACCACGTCGTCGTGCCCATCGGTTCCGGGAGTCAGCTGACCAAGGTGGCCAAGGGCTTCGACGAGCTGTGGAAGGTGGGCCTCCTCGACGAGGAGCCGGCGGTACGGGTGTCCGGCGCCCAGGCCGACGGCTGCTCGCCCGTCGCCACCGCCTTCCGCCAGGGCACCGACGCCATCCGTCCGGTCAAGCCCGACACCATCGCCAAGTCGCTCGCCATCGGCAACCCGGCCGACGGCTGGTACGCCCTCGACACCATTCGCCGGTCCGGAGGGTCCTGCGAGTCGGTGTCCGACTCCGAGGTGATCGAGGCCATCGGCCTGCTGGCCCGCACCGAGGGCATCTTCGCCGAGACGGCCGGCGGTGTCACCATCGCCACGCTCGCCAAACTTGCCGCAGCCGGGGTGGTGCGCCCGGACGAACGGGTGGTCGCCATGGTCACCGGACACGGTTTGAAGACGGTCGAGGCTCTGACCGGCCAGGCGGTGCCGACGGCCACCATCGCCCCGACCCTCGAGGCCTTCGCCGCCGCCGAGGCGGGGCATCCACCGGGCGGCCGCGCCGGGGGCCCCGCCCCGTCGAGCGCGCCGGTGGGCGGGGGCGCGCCATGAGCGTCACGGTGCGGATCCCCACCCAACTGCGCACGTTGACCGGCGGGGCCGGTGCGGTGTCGGTCGATGGCTCGACGGTCGGCGAGGCGCTCAAGGCGCTCGACACGGCCCACGAGGGGTTCGCCGAGCGGCTGTTCGACGAATCGGGGGAGCTGCGGCGCTTCGTGAACGTCTTCCTCGCCGATGAGGACGTGCGCTTCCTCGACGGTCTGGCCACGCCGGTCGGCGACGGTCAAACCGTCTCGATCGTCCCGGCGGTTGCCGGGGGTTGAGCTCGGGGCCCGGCGGGCCCCGTCATCGCGCCGACCGACACGGGGGTGGCGCGCCCGGTCTGCACGGCGGTGACGTCCCGGGGTGACCCCTCGGTCGGCCCGGGATGAGGTGCCCACCCGCCGACCTACGATGCTCCTTGTGGTAGCCGGTCGGGCCGACCAGGCCATCGCCCGCATCCGGGCGTCGGGCAGCAGGGTCACCGTCGACCGGCGCGCCGTGGTCGAGGCCCTCGCCACCAGCACCGACCACGTGACGGCGGAGCAGTTGGCCGAGGCCGTCTGGAAGCAGCATCCCGACATCAACCTCGCCACCGTCTACCGGACGCTCGAGCTGCTCGAGCGGCTCGAGATCGCCTTCCACGTCCACCTCGGGCACGGCCCGTCGCGTTGGCACTTCGCCGGGGACGTCCACCACCACCTGGTGTGCGAGGAGTGCGAACGGGTGGTGGAGGTACCCGATGCCACCTTCGACCCGCTACGCCAGCGCCTGCTCGACGACACCGGTTTCGTGATCGACCCGCACCACTTCTCGCTCAGCGGCCTCTGTCGTTCGTGCTCGGCCAAGGCGGCCGGCTGAGCGGTCGGGCGAAGCGGCCGTTGTGTAAGCGGCCAGGCGAACCGGCCGGGCGGGCGGCCGGGTGCGTCAGACGCCGAGACCGCGCACGATGAAATCGCAGATGCCTTCGGCCACCTCGTGCGCCGGCGCCGGGATGGGCTCTCCCGCCCGTACCGACACCGCCCCGTAGATCTGCTGTCCGATGAACCCGGTGGCCTGGTCGGTATCGAGGTCCCGGAACGTGCCGTTGGCCACGCCGTCGACATAGAGGTCGTGGATCAGCCGTGCGATGTTGAGACCGATGAGCGAGAGCTCGGTGCCCATCGCCTCCCCGCCGGCCCCGACGGTCCCCTGGGTGACGAGCGCCAGGCGGAAGAACGCCGGGTCGTCGTCGATCCGTTCGAGCATGCCCTCGATGAGGCGCTCGAGTCGGTGGGCCGGCTCGGCGTCACGCTCCCAGGTGTGGGCGATGTCCTCGAGGAGCTGGTCGTGCATCCCGGTGAGGCAGGCACGGAGCAGCTCCTCGCGGTTGGCGAAGTACACGTAGACCGTCGACCGGGCCACCCCGGCGGCGGCGGCGATCTCGTCCATCGGGACGTCGATCGTGCCGCGCTCACCGAACAGTCGCCGCGCGACCGCGACCACCTGGTCCCTGCGGAAGTCGCGGATGACCTCCTTGATGGTCTCGGGGGGCCGCCGGGCGGGCACGGCTACCGGGGGGTCAGGCGTGCCGCCGGGGGAAATTCGACGGGGAGGTGCTTGACGCCGCTGATGAACGGGGACCGGAGGCGTTCCACCCGCCCGGCGAGATGCATCTCGGGCATCCGGTCGAGGAGGTGCTCGAACATCACCCGGATCTCCATGCGGGCCAGGTTGGCGCCGAGGCAGAAGTGGGGGCCTCCCGCCCCGAACGCCAGGTGGGGGTTGGGATCGCGGGTGATGTCGAAGGCGTGGGGCTCTTCGAACACGGTCTCGTCCCGGTTGGCCGAGATGTGGAAGAAGACCACCTTGGTGTCCGGCTCGATGAACTGGCCCCCGAGCTCCAAGCCGGCCGTGGTCTGGCGCCGGAAGTTCATGACCGGGGTGACGTACCGCAACATCTCCTCGACCGCGGTGGGCAGCAGGGACCGGTCGGCCCGGAGCTTGTCCCACTGGCCCGGATGCGCGAAGAAGGCCGCCATCCCGCCCGAGATGAGGTTCCGGGTCGTCTCGTTTCCCGCCACCGTGAGCAGGAGGAAGAACAGCTCCAGCTGGAGCTCCGAGAGCTTCTCGCCGTCGATCTCGACTTCGGTGAGCACGCTCATCAGGTCGTCGCGCGGGTTGGCCCGCTTGACGGCGAACAGCTCGGACGCATAGGCGTAGAGCTCCATCGACGCCTGCTGGGCCGCCTCGCCGGTGGTCTGGTACTCGGGGTCCTCGCTGCCGATCATCCGGTTGGACCAGTCGAACATCCGGTGCCGGTCCTCGTCGGGCACCCCGAGCAGCTCGGCGATCACGATGAGCGGCAGTTCGGCGGCGATGTCGGTGACGAAGTCGGCTCGCCCGGTCTCGATGACCGAGTCGATGATCGCGTCGGTGGCGGCGTGGATCCGGTCCTCCAATTGGCTGACCATCCGGGGCGTGAACCCCTTGTTCACCAGTCGCCGGTAGCGGGTGTGGAGCGGGGGGTCCATGTTCAGCATCAACAGCTGCTGTTGGGCGAGGTCCTCGTCGGCCAGGTCCCAGAGGTAGGCGGCCTTCCGTGCCGAGGAGAAATGCTCGTGGTCCCGGTTGACCGTGGTGCAGTCGGCGTGGGTGGTCACCGCCCAGAAGCCGGGCCCGTCGGTCTCGGTCTGCCACCACACCGGGGCGTGCTTGCGGAGGAAGCTGAACCACTCGTGGGGGACCCGGTCGGCGAAGGGGCTGGGATCGGTCAGGTCGATGTCGTCGAAGCCGATCTCGTGGTCCAGAGCCCCGGTCGGCGCCTCCCCGGCCTGCATCTCCCCGGTCCGGGTCGGCCCGGTCTGCATCTCCCCGGTCTGCATCTCCCCGGTCTGGGTCATCGGATCTTCCATCCCGTTCCTCGGACACACTGTCCGATCGAGTGGATCCTACGTCCGACGGTTTGGAGTGTCAACGAGGTGCCGTGCCGCCAGGAGCTCCTCTCGACGTCCCTCACGCGTCGCTGGCCTCGCTCCCGAGTCGCTCGATGTCCCTCACGAGTCGGCCGGCCTCGCCCCCGAGTCGCTCGATTCCCTCACGAACCCCAGTCGACCCGGCCGTCGATGATCACCCTGGGCTTTTCGGTGAGGACGAACTGGAGGTGGTCGACATCCAGGAAGCGGCCGATGTCCTCGAACATCTCGGGCGAATCGTCCTCGCGCATGTGGGCGTGGTACTCGTCCATGGAGGCGAACCACTGGACGGTCACCCCGTCGTATCCCGACCGGTCCTGGTCGTCGCGATAGTCCTCGAGCGGCCGGGGGTGCTGTTCGTAGCGCAGGACATGGGTCCCGCAACGACCGTTGGCGATGAGCGGTCCGTGACGGTCGCGCCAGTACGCCTGGAATTCGCCGGGGCTCATCCCCTCTTTGCGCTTGAGGAGGCAGGTCAGTGTGATCATGGGGACGGATCCCTCCTTGGGTCGGCAGCGGGCTGGGCCATCACCTGGGCACAGAAGAGATCGGTGATGTAGGGCATAGCGATGGGCTCTTCGAGCTTGGCGGCGATCTCGGCCACCCGTCCGAGGAGGCCCTGTCGGTCCGCGTCCTCCATCACCCGTACGTAGCTGCGGGTCGCCACCTGTTCGACGAACCCCGATCGGTCGAGCTGCTGCACGAAGCGGAACTTGGTGCGGTCGACGGCCCCGAACAACCCGCTCTGCCTGATGGGCTCGCCGAAGTCCGTCCCCATCGGGTAGGGCGCTTTTCGGTTCCATTTGGTCACTCGCACGAGTTCGGCGACCATCGGGTCGGACTCGTCACGCTCGTTCCAGACGAGCGCCAGCCATCCTCGGGGGCGCAGCACCCGGGCGCACTCGATCAGGGCTTGGGGGGCGTCGAACCAGTGGAACGCCTGGGCGACCACCACGGCGTCCACGGATCCGCTGCCCAAGGGGACCATCTCGGCCGTGGCGGCGAGGACCGGGATGCCGGGGAGCACCCGATGGAACACCCGGCGCATGTCGGCGGAGGGCTCGACGGCGAGGCAGCTCGCTCCCCGGGCCCCGAGGCGGCGGGCCAGCTTGCCCGTGCCGGCGGCGAGATCGAGCACCCGGCTGCCGGAAGCGATGCCCGCCCGGGCGACGATCCGTTCCACTGCCTCCTCCGGGTAGTCGGGCCGGGCCCGTTCGTAGCTCTCCGAGCCGGACTCGAAGCCGATACGGCCGAGCGTGCCGGTCTGCGGCGGCGATCCCGACGGTGACTGCCGGCCGGCGCCGGGAAGTGGGACGGGACGGGCTGGATGGCGGGCCACGCCGCCGACTGTACGGCGCTCCGGGGCGATCGCCCGATCCAGGCCCCGGTGGGGCACTCGGCTGCATCGGCTGGCATCGGCTGCGCCGGCCGCATCGGCTGCGTCCGCCCACCGGCCGATCAGCTACCGTCGCGAAGTGGCCGCTCCCGGAATGGCGCGCTCCCCGTGGTCGCCGTCTCCCGACGGCGGTGGATCACGCCCGGGCCTCGAGCCAGTACCCGAGCCGCCACCCGGCCCTCCCGACAGCGGTTTCGGCCGCGCCAGACGGCGCCTGTTGAGCGCGCTCATCAACGCCGGGTGGAACTGGGCCCGGACTCACGGCGCCACCGGTCCCGGTGACGCCTATGCGGCGCGGTTCGGATCCTTCGGGTCCGGGACTTGCATCACCTTTCCTCCCGGGGCGAACTTCGGCGAGCGTTGGATCCACCTCGGGACCGACACCCTGATCGGCCCGAGCGTGAGCCTGTCCGCCGGGATGGTTCCCGGACAGCGGATGATCACCGATCCGGTGGTGCGGATCGGCGACCGGTGCATGATCGGGCGGGGGAGCCACATCGTCGGGCACTTCCAGGTCGAGGTGGGGGACGACGTGCACACGGGGCCCTATGTGTACGTGACCGATCAGAACCACGGCTACGAGAACCCCGACCGGGTCGTCCATGAGCAATGGCCGAGCGATGTGCCCGTGCGCATCGGCGACGGGAGCTGGCTGGGAACGCGGGTGGTGATCCTGCCCGGGACGGTGTTGGGGCGGAACGTGGTGGTGGGGGCCGGTGCGGTCGTACGAGGTGTCTTTCCGGACCACTGCGTCATCGCCGGCGTACCGGCCCGTGTCGTGCGACGTTACGTGCCGGGTTCGGGATGGCTGAGCGGCGCGGAGGCGTCGGTCGAGAATGCCGACGGCGCCGCCTCGGGAGCGCGCCCCTCCCACGTCGCCCCGTTGGCCGGCAGGGCATCGGAGGCCACGCCGTTCCCCATCGGTGAGGTGCCGTTCACCGCCGTGGCCGGGGAACGCCCGATCCCGTAGCGGCGCACGATCTCCAAGGCCTCCGCCCTCCCCTGGGCGATGAGCGCCTCGGTGTTGGAGAAGTCGTCGAAGTCGCGTGTACCGAACTCCGTGCCGCTGCACACGATGACTTCGACGCCCGGCGGCAGCCGGCCCATGTCCCGGGCGAACCGTTCGTGGATGGAGATGAGGAGGGCGTTGAGTATGGCCTCCGCCGGGCGTTTCGTCGCCACCGGGACGTAGGTCGGCGGCGTGCAGAGCAACGCCACGATGCGGGTCGCCCCGGAGTCGATCGCCCGTCGGATCGGCACGTTGTCGACGACCCCGCCGTCGATGAACCGGTCGCCGTCGATCTCTACCGGCGGGAAGATGGCGGGTATCGCCGCCGAGGCCAGGATGGCCTCGGTCACCGGGCCGTGGGTGAACCAGTGCTCCCGGCCGTCGGTCAGGGAGGTCGCCACCACCTCGACAGGGATCGCCGAATCCTCCAGGCGCTCGTAGGGGACACCGTCCTCGATGATCCTGCGCAGTCCCGAGTTGGCATAGACCGACTCCCGCTGCTGGAGGTAGAGCCAGGGCCCGTGGAGCCGTCCCTGCGGGTAGACGTCGTCACGGGTCAGGCCGAGCCAGATCTCGGTCATCCGTTCGACGCCCTCCCGGGTCGGGTCGCCGGCGAAGGCCGCGCCGTTCATCGCCCCGACCGATGAGCCGTAGATCCGATCGGGGACGAAACCGTGCTCCGCCAGGACCTGGAGCATCCCGATCTGCACCGCGCCGCGGATCCCCCCACCGGCCATCACCAGGGCGGTGACCGGGCCCTGGTCCCCGGCTCCGTCCTGGCTGCCGGACTCGGACTCGGCCACCGGCCGGTCGTCGAGCCACGCCGTCCGGGCGACGGACGCCCGTTGCAGGGTGAACCGCACCACCAGGACGACCAGGACCACCGTCACGACCACGAAGACGGTGAACGCGACGGCGAACAACGTGATGGCGGCGGCGGGCTGCATCCCCCGACCAGGTTACCGGGGGCCTCCCGGACCGCGGTATGACACCCGACCGGCACACTGGCAACATGCCGGTGATGGAGATGGATCGGGCCCCCCGTCGTGTGGGGGTGCGACCGCCTCCGACCCTTCCGAACAGCCCCGACAGCCCGGGCGGGTCTCCGACCTGGGGCGGCTTCGTGCAGCCGCCCCGCGGCTGGCAGCCGCTCGCCGGTGACGCCCTCCTCGAGCGGCTCCGGATCACCGGTCGGCCGCGGCCGACCGTCGACCCCGAGCTGGCCGCAGACATCCGCCACACGATGGAGCGGGGACTGGCGACCGAGCTGACGGCGGGCGCCTCCACTGCTTCGGATCCGGTCCTGGTGGTCACGAAGGACCGGCTCTCCCGGGTCCTCGCCTGCGAGCAGCACCAGGCCGCTTCCGAGTTCGGCGACCGCGAGCTGACGCTCTCCCTGGCCTGCGGTGCGCTCGTCGACGTCCTGTTCCGGCAACTGGTCACCGTGGGCACCATCGGCGACGACCCCCTCGGTGAGGGGTTGGACGCACTTCGCCTCGACGACCGCCAGCGGGCCCTGGCCACCTGGGTCGAGCGGTTGGACGCCATCCGGCGCGACGAGCTGAGGGTCGAGGTGGAGCGGCAGGCCGACGGTCTCCGGGCTCGCTGGCCGGCCCTGTCACCGGCATGGTTCCCCCGCACGCAGGAGACCATGCGGGTGGCGCTGGCCGGCGGGACGGTGGAATTGGCCGCCCGGGTCGACCTGGCGCTCGGTGGCCCGTCGCTGGACGAGGCGTCGGTGGCCCTGGTCGAGGTCAAAGCGGGGGCCCGGCGCGTCGAGCACCGGGCCGAGCTCCACTTCTACGCCCTCGTCGAGACGCTGCGGAGCCTCGCCCCACCGTTCGTGGTGGCTACCTACTACACGCGTACCGGCGAGCTCGATACCGATCCGGTCACGTCGGAGCTGCTGGCCGGCGCGGCCCGGCGAACGCTCACCGGGGCCCGCTCGCTCATCGGGCTGGCCCGGGGCGACGTGGCGCGCCGGACCCCCAACGGGCTGTGCGGCCGTTGCGTGGCGCTGCCCGATTGCGACGTCGGCCGCGCCCGGGTGGAGAGGGCGGGCGGCCGGCCCCCCGGGGGCCCCGGCCCCGGGCGGATCGCGGACCAGCGGTGAAGCCCACCGAGCTGAGCCGGGCGGTGGCGGCTCCGGTCACCCCGGCGGTCGAAGGGACCGAACGGGACCACCTGGGCCGCCAGCTCCTCGCCGGCATGGCCTCCGAGGTCGGCCGGCTTCCCGAGGGCGAGCAACTGGAGATCACGTTGCCCTGGCTCCGGCGGGCCCTCGCCCGCCCCGACCTCCTTCCGGCACCCGGAGAGCCGTTTGCCTGGCAGCCGAAGTTCGTACGCCGATCCCTCGGCCTCGCCGCCGTGTCGGCGTGCGCCGTCGGCCGTTTCCGGACCCCGGCCGAGGCGGTCGGACCGGTGGCCGCCGAGGCACTGGCGGAGTGGGCCCGAACCGGATGGAAGGCGTTCCATTGGGAGCCCTGGTACGCGGCGCTGCCGCCGGCGGCACGTGCGGCCGTGCTCGCCGAGGCCGTCAGCTGGGCGACCTCGTTTTGGACATCGTTCGACTGGACGGTCTTCGGGGACCGCCTCCGTGTCGGCGGACCCGATGACCACTGGGTCCTGCCGTTGGCCAGGACGGTACGATTGAAGGGTCGTTGCGAGCTCCGGGTTCGTCCCGAAGGGTCGGAGCCGGCCGGGGCCCGATCGAGCGGCGTCTCGCTGGTATCGCTCGCCGGCGGGACGCCCACCCCGGCGTGGCGCGACGAGCTGGCCTTTCTGGCGGTCGTACTGCTGCGGCCGAGCTCGCGACCGGTTCCCGCCCGGGTGACCGGCCTGTGGCCGGACGCCGGGGAGGCCCGGGTGCTGGAGATCGACCGACACGCGCTCGAGCACTGCATCGAGCGGCTGGTCGCCGCCGTCGCCACCCTGGTCGACGGACGGGCGCCGAGCCTCGCGGCTCGCTGATCCCCGCCCTGGGACCGCCCCTCCGGCCCCTGGGACCGCCCCTCCCGCCCTGGGACCGCCCCTCCCGCCCTGGGCCGGCGCGCCCTACACCGGACCCTGGCCGGTCGGCGAACCGGAGCCGGTATCCGACGTACCCTCGGCCGACCCCGGTCGCCGCCCTCAGAACAGCGCTCGGGCCGCCTGGGTGTCGGGTTTGCCGGCCGCCGTGAGGGGGACCTGCTCGACGGTGAGCATCTGACGGGGAAGCTTGTAACCGGCGATGTGGGACCGGCAGTGCTCGCGGAGCTGATCGAGCGTGGGACAGCTGTGGCCGGCCCGGGGTTGCACCACCACCCCGACCCGCTCGCCCAACCGATCGTCGACGATCCCCACCACGATGGCGTCGAAGACCGCCGGATGGGTCTTGACCGCAGCCTCCACCTCTTCGGGGAAGACCTTCTCGCCACCCGTGTTGATCGACGCCGAGCCCCTTCCGTGCACGACGATCCCGCCGTCCGGAGCGACCGATGCCAGATCTCCCGGGGCGGACCATCGCACCCCGTCGGCGTCCACCGGAAAGGTGGCCTCGGTGCGGGCCGGGTCCTTGTAGTAGCCGAGCGGGATCCGTCCTTTCCGGGCCAGCCGGCCGATCCGCCCGTCGCCGGCGGCGAGGGGCCGGAGTTCCTCGTCGAGCACCGCGGTGTCCTCGCTCATCACGAACCGAGGTCCCGACGAGCCTTCCTCGACCGCCCCCTGGGCTCCGCTCTCGCTCGCTCCGAAGCGGTCGAGGATCAGCACCCCGGGCAGCAACTTCCGCAGCTCCTCTTTGACCGCAGGTGAGAGCAGCGCTCCCCCGGATCCGATGGCCACGAGCGACGACGTGTCGTAGGTCCCCGGCGGCGCACCATCCAGGGCCTCGGCGAGCGGCCGGGCCATGGCGTCTCCGACCAGGCCGATCGAGACCACCCCCTCTTCGGCCACGAGCCGCCAGATGCGATCGGGATCGTACCGGTGCCCGGTGTAGAGGACGGCGGTGCCACCCATCATGAAGGCGTTCCACATGACCCATTGGGCGTTGCCGTGCATCAGGGGCGCGAGGGCCAGCATCACCGGGCGCGCCGCATCGTCGGGATCGAGGCGGCCGGCGAGCTCGTCGGGCCGGGTGATCGGCGCCGAGCCCCATCCCCCGCCGCCCATGGCGGCGAAGAAGATGTCCTCCTGCCTCCAGAGCACGCCCTTGGGCATTCCGGTCGTCCCGCCGGTATAGAGGAGGTAGTGGTCGTCTGACGACCTTGGCCCGAAGCCCCGCTCGGGGCCGGCTTTCGCCAACACCCCCTCGTAGCTCGCCGTGGCCAGCGGTTGCGCCGGTGGCGCGGCAGGGGTGCCGTCCGCACCGTCGGCCAGCTGGACGAGGTGGATCGGGCCCGGCCGACCGGCAAGGGACTCGGAGACCACGGGAGCCAGGGCTTCCTCGAAGACGAGCGCTGTCAGCTCGGCGTTGTCGATCACATACCGGAGCTCGGGTGCCACGTAGCGGTAGTTGAGGTTGACCGGGACGAACCGGCCCTTGTAGCAGCCGATCATCGCCTCTGCCCACTCGGCGCGGTTGCGGGCCAGGATCCCGACGTGGGATCCCGTCGCGATCCCGGCCGTTCCGAGGTGGTGGGCGAACCGGTTGGACCGCTCGTCCAGCTCCGTGTAGGTCCTGCGTTCGTCCCCCGCCACCAGGGCGACACGCCGGGGAACGGTGTCCGCCACGATCTCGAACAGGTCGGCCAGGCTGAACTGTCGGGAGCTCACTCCTTGGTGCCCTCCTTGTCATGTGGCGGATTGGCCGGCCCGGCCCGGCCGTAGCAAGCTGCTCCGGACGTCGACCCGACACTCTGTAGCACGGACGGCCGCGGGTGTGGGCACGAGGGAATCACGAGGGAGCCGAGCGTGGGTACCGAGGCGAACGGATCCGACGACATCAGCGGCTACGCCGCCCTGGTCACCGGCGGGGGGAGCGGCATCGGCCTCGGCGTGGCGACCCGGCTCGTCCGGGACGGCGCCAGCGTGACCATCTGCGGCCGGACCGAGGACAAGCTGCTGGCCGCGGTGTCCGCCCTCGAATCGGCGGCCGAGTCCTCGGGACGCACGTCGCCTCACCGGGGGACGGCGCGCTACGTGGTCGCCGACGTCACCGTCGAGGACCAGGTGGCCGCGGCCGTCGCCACCGCCGCCGCCGAGCGCGGCCGCCTCGAGATCCTGTTCGCCAACGCCGGAGGCGCCGCCCACATGGGCCCGATCGCCGGCGCCGACCTCGGACAGGTACGGGCGACCGTCGACGTCAACCTCGTCGGGACCTTCCTCTCCATCAAGCACGCGGCGCCGCTGCTCGCCGCCGGGGTGGGGACGGGGGTCGACGGCGGATCGCCGACGGGGGGTTCCATCATCGGCATGTCCTCGGGCGCAGGCCATTTCCCTCACCGGTACCTGTGGGCCTACGGCGCGGCGAAAGCCGGGATCGACATGCTGTGCCGGTATGCCGCCGAAGAGCTCGGCCACACCGGCGTCCGGGTGAACACGGTCCGGCCCGGGATCATCGACGACGAGCTGATGGCGCCCATCACCGCCGGTGGCCCCCTGCTCGACGACTACCTGGCCCAAATGCCCGTCCGCCGGCTCGGCACGGTCGAGGACGTCGCCGCCGCGGTCCGGTTCCTCGCCGGGCCGGCCTCGAGCTGGATCAGCGGCGAGAACCTTGCCGTCGACGGCGGTCACCATCTCCGGCGAGGCGCCAATTACGGTCTGCTCTTCGGTGAGGGATGAGCCTGGGGGGACGTCCCCGTCCGAGCCCGCAGTTCTGGCGGCGCCCGACAAGTTCCGGGGCACACTGACCGCTCGCCAGGCAGCCGAGGCCATCGCCGCCGGCTGCCCGTCCGGGCTCCGGGTCCGGCTGCTGCCCCTCTCGGACGGCGGCGAAGGGTTGCTCGATGTGCTCGGACCGCTCGGTGGCCGCCGAGAGCACGCCCCGGTCGAAGGCCCGCTCGGCTCCCCCGTCACGGCCGAGTGGCTCCGGTTGGGTCACACCGCCGTGGTGGAGATGGCCCGGGCCTCGGGCCTGGTGCTGGCCGGCGGCGCGGCCGGCAACCGCCCGGTCGAGGCGACGACCCGGGGCACCGGGGAGCTCATCGCCGCCGCGGCGCGGGCCGTCGGGGCCCGGGCCGCCGGCGACACCGCCGGTGAGGCTGTCGGTGGCGCTACCGACGGTGACGCCCCGCGGGTGATCGTCGGTCTGGGCGGCTCGGCCACCACCGACGGGGGGACGGGAGCGCTCCAAGCGGTCGAGGAGGCCGGTGGGCTCGGCGCGGTGGAGCTGATCGGAGCCTGTGACGTCCATGTCGGCTTCTTCGAGGCGGTCAGCCGGTTTGCTCCCCAGAAGGGTGCGACGTCCGAGCAGATGGCGGTGCTCGACGAGCGTTTCGAGCGGTGGGCCGATCACTACCGGCGTCGCTACGGGCTCGATGTGGCCGCCGTCGCCGGTGCGGGAGCGGCCGGCGGGCTCGGTGCCGCCATCGCCGCTCTCGGGGGGACCCTCCGTTCGGGCTACCAGGTCGTCGCCGAGCTCCTCGGGTTCCACGCCGCTCTGGCAGAGAGCTCGCTCGTCATCACCGGGGAAGGTGCGCTCGATGCCACCTCGTTCGCCGGCAAGGCCGTCGGTTCGGTGGTGCGGGACGCCGCCGACGCCGGTGTCTCGTCCCTGGTCGTCGTCGGCCAGGCGACCGACGACGCCGTCGGGACGGCGCAGGGTCACCGGAGCCGGGTCGTCTCGCTCAGCAGGAGGTTCGGAGAGGAGCGGTCCCGATCCGAAACGGCCCGCTGCATCACCGAGGCCGTCGCCGAGTCGTTACGGGAAGGGAGCAGCAGCGCCACTCCGACCGGCTCGTAGGTGCGCCGGTGCCGGTCGACCCCTCAGTCGCCCGCCCAGCAGCCGAGGATCACGTCGGCGACGGTCACCGCGATGTCGCTCGACGTCGTGGGCGGGTTGCCGAAGCGGGGAGGCAGGCCGGTCGGGTCGACGAGCAGCACCTTCCAGTCCTTGCGGACCACGACGGACCCGTTGGTGGTCTGGAAGGCGCCCTGACCCAGGTTGGGCAGCGTCCGGGCCACGCCGAGCTGCGTGCCGAGGCCGTGGAAGTAGGCGAGGGTCTCGGGCCAGCTCGAGAGCTCCTTGACCGAAAGACTCATCGACCCGCTCTGATAGTCGTAGTGACAGGAATAGACGTGGTCCTGCCAGGTCGGGGTGGTCACCGCCGCGGTCTCGCCCAGCGCTTCACCCACGTCGTGGGGAGCATCGGTCTTGCAGACCATCTTCGACACCTCGGAGGGGTAGCGGCCGGCCGGCAGCGGCTTGGTCGTCTTGGTGGTGCTGGCCGCCGGTGAAGCGCCGCATGCGGCGAGCGTCGCCGCCACCAGCACCAGGCCAGCCAGCCGGGACCGGCCGAACCGGACGCCACCGGGACGGGCGCCGCTCGGCCAACGGGCGGGACGACGGGTCGGAGACGAGGTTCTCATGAGCGGGTAGCGCCACCGGACCGGGCCCGCCCTGCGAGCCAACGGTCCGAAAGATCGGCTGGCGGGAGAGAGCGTAGGCCACCACCTGGCCGTTCGGGCCGCGGCGGAGCCGGCGGAGCCGGCGGAGCCGGCGGAGCCGAGGGGCAGGGGCGGAGGGACCGGGGCAGGTGGGGCCGGCTCAGGGCGACGAACCGAGATGCCATCGCTGCACCGCCGAGGTGCTCAGGGCCTCGGGGGAGTCGGTGTACCCCGCGACCAGCCAGTAGGCGTTGTGCCCGGGAGCCCCGAAGGCGTGGGTCGGGTAGACGGTGACGACCGCCGATCCGTGGGGCGGGAGAACCAGCGGGCGCCCGCCCGCCGGCACCCAGAACCCGTCGGGGTGATCGGAACCGATGTTGACCATGAAGTGGGGGGTGACCACCTGTCCCGTCGTGTTGTGCACGTCGAGCGTGACCGCCTCGAGCCGGGTGGCGTTCGGTGAGGCCGCGGCTCCCCGCACGGTGATCTGGAGGGGTGCGGCGGTGAAGGCCACGGCCGAGACCACCACCGCGGCGAGGGCGGACAACCCGGCGGCCACGACGATCGGCCCCCGGGCGGGGCTCGTCCGGCGCATCCACTCCGGCCGGACCGCCGGCGCCACGCTCGCCGCCGCCACCAGCGCGGCCGGGTAGAGGTCGAGCAGGTAGCTCGACAGGCTCCGTGCCGCCAGGAAGAACGACAGGGGGAGCACCACCAACCAGATCCGCTTCATCACGGGGTAGGCGGCCACGAAGACGACGAGCAACGACAGGAGGGCCAACAGACCGGCGGCCGTGAGGAGCGGCAGGGACACCCCGTGGGCGAAACCGTGCAGCGCCAGGGTCACGAGCCCCTGCCCGTCGGCGACGAGCGGCTGGAGGAAGGGAAGGAAGGTCCCCCGTGCCCAGGCGTCCGGTTGCCAGACGATGAAGGGCAGGTTCACCGCCGTGAAGGTGGCCGCGACGGCGACGAGATAGGCCATCGTCGGACGCAACGGCCGGCGCCCGGCGTTGCGGCACTCGATGAACACGCCGAGGAGGAGGAACGGCACGCAGAACCAGGGGGTCTGCTTGATCGAGCAGGCCAGGCCGAGGGCGATCGGACCGATCCAGCGAACCCGACCCGCCCGGGCCCCGAGCGCGAAACGGTCCCAGCGCCACACGGCGAGGACCATGAAAGGAAGGAAGGCGGCGTCGGTGCCGCCGGATCCGAAGATGGCGGCGAAGATGGGCACCGACAACAGAAGGCATCCGAGCCACCGCAGGGATGCCGGCAGCAGCGCGAAGACGAGCACGCCGGTGACGATCCACGCGCACAGGTCCATCCAGTCGACGACGGCGTGGTTGAACCCCAGGGCGAGCGCCGGAACCGGCAGGAGGAACGAGCCCGCCGGGTACGAGACATGGTTCACGTAGCCGCCGGCGACGGTGTAGGTCCAGTTGTCGGCGGGGTGCTGGAGGAGCTTGGCCGCCGTCGCCATGGTCGAGGTGTAGGGGTTCCTGCCGTCGAGCAGCAGCCGGGCCGCGGCCTGGTTGAAGGCTCCCGAATCGGTGCTGTAGAACTGCCGCACGTGGATGCCGACGGCCTGTTGGGCGAAGGTCGATCCCACCACGGACACCAGGGCCGCCACCTGGAAGAGCGGCGACCGCGGGCTCCGGCACCACCCACGACGCGCGCCAGGCCGCAGACCCCGGCGAGGACCAGCACGGGCGCGACCACCGTCCCCGGCGTCCAGGCCGACCACGAGCCCCAAAAGCCGAGACCGCCGATGAGCACGGCGAGCCACACGAGGCTCCAGACGCTCCGCTCGACGGTCGCGACGCTGATGGCGGGTCCGGCGCTCTCGTCGCCCGGACCGTGGGCCGGCGCCGGCCCCTTGCCGTTGCCGTCCCGTTCGGTCGAGGGGGCGACCGCCGGCGCCGACGGGGCGTCGTGGCGGGCGGGCGGGTCCTCCGAGGTGCGCCCGGTGTCGACGTCGGGCCGAGCGGGGGCGAGCGGACCGGGGGAGGTCGTCGCCGTCAGGCCGTCGGCGGCCCCGGCCACGGGCTCGGTGCCGGTCCGGGAGCCGGACCCCGGGACCCTCAGGGAAAGACGGCCCACGAGCTCACTTCGTATGCCGTGGCGAAGACCAGCAGCGCCGTCGACGCCGCCAACAGCCCCACGTAGGCCCGGCCGCGGTAGCGCGTCCCGACCGCGATGATCAGCGGGAAGGCCAGGAACATGAACCGCGGCCGCAGCCCGACCGGCGCAGAGACGAAGGCCATCCCGGCGGCGACCAGCCCGTAGAGCAGCGCCGGCGTGGGCATCCGCGAACGGATGGCGATCACCGCCGCGACGGCCGTGAGCACCGTGCCGACGAACAACAGGTCGTCGGTCTTGTTGGTGACGATCGGGTCCTTCAAGAACACGCCGACCGTGTGGGCGGCATAGGCGATGGACGGATAGCTCTTCCACCCCCCGCGCTCGGTGAGCCGCCAGGCGGAGGGAATTCCCGTATGGAACCAGAGCCAGATCTGGTAGGAGGCGAAACCGATCGGCGTGAGGAGGGGCGCGATCAAGGAGCGCCAGTTCCGGTGGCGGCTCACCTCCCGGTACGCGCACCAGAGGCAGCTGATCTCGAAGGCCAGGGCGATCGGGGTCGTCGCGGTGGCGAGCATCCCGAGCACGCCGGCGAGCAGCCACCGGCGGCGCATCAGGGCGAGGATCCCGAAGGCCACGAAGGTGATGACGAATCCCTCGGAGTAGACCATGCTCAAGACGAACGAGCCCGGGAACATGGCCACGAGCAACGTGCCGCGGTCGGCGGTATCACGGCCGGCATAGGCGCGGATCAACAGCCAGACGGCGACGGTGGCGGTGAGCCCGGAGACGGACGTGGCGACCACGCCGGCGGTCAACAGCGAGAGCCCGGTCAGGTCCGAGAGCCAGCGGACGCTCAGCGGGAAGACGGGCAGGAAGGCGATGGTGTTGGCCGCCACGTGCCCGTGGTGGTGCGGCAACTGGCTGGGCCACCCGAACTGGGCCGCACGGAGGAACCACCGGGTGTCCCAGCGGTCGATCTCGCCGCCCACGCCGACGTGGGTGAAGATCGTCGTGACAGCCAGGGTCGCCCAGGTCAGCGCCCGCGAGACCAGGTAGATCGCCACCGGGCGCACGATCCACCGGGGCCAGGTCCGGGTGCGCCGAGCCGAGCCGGGGCCACCATCGGGTCGGGGGAGCCGGCCGGCGTCGGGTTCGAGCTCGGTCAGGACGGCGGTGGACGGCGGGGTGATGGTCGTCCCTGCGGGCACCATCACCGGCGGTCCGGCCGTCGTCGTCACGAACGCCTCGGCCGGGCCGGTCACGGGCCGCTTCGGCGGTGGCGGCCGGGCCCGCTCCGCCCCGCTGGCGCGAGCCGGTCCCGGTGGCGGTCGCCAGCCGCGGTTCAGGCTGCATGCCCTGCCAGCTTCTCCGCGACCACCGGGCGCTGTCCGGACGCCACCGACTGCCAACGCCGCCCGCGGACCAGCCAGACCACCGCCGCCACGGCGGCGAGGGACACGAGGATGTAGGAGCTGCCGAGCAGCACCGGGCTTCCGCCCGGCCCGACGAGGAGCATGGCGAGCGCGGCGGTGGCGGCGAGGGCCTTCGATCGCTGGGCGGTCGTGGCGGCCAGCAGGACCAGTCCCCACAACAGGTACCACGGCCACACGGTGGGGCTGCCGACCACGATGAGGACGAGGGCCAGGCCGAGCGACCGGACGACTTCGTGGCGGCGGAGGGTCGCCAGCAGCCAGAGGCACCCGGCGACGGCGGCGATGGCGCACACGTACTGGGTCACGGTCACGACAGCCGACCGGGTGACCGGGATTCCCAGCGGGTGCACCAGGTGGAAGGCGAGCGTCCCGAGCGAGACCGAGGGTGTGGCGAAGATCCGGAGCTCGGTGGGCACGTGCAGGGCTCCGGGGCCCATCCAGGTCCATCCGTACCCGCAGAACATGGTCACCCCGACGAACACCGCCACGGTCACCGCCGCCGCCCGGGCGACGACCGCCCGGCGGCGTTCGGTACCGAGGTCGCGGCACCGGCCGGCCACCAGGAACACGACGGCAGCGGCGGCGGGCAACTTCACCGTTGCCGCTGCGGCGCAGAGCACGATGCCGGCGGTGAAGCGGCCGGTCACCGCCAGCGTCACCCCGGCCACCAGCAGTCCGATCATCAGGGCGTCGTTGTGCCCGGAGGAGACGAAGCTCAACAGGGCCAACGGGCTGAGGACGCCGAGCCACAGGGCGATGCCGGGGTCGGTGCCGAGGTGGCGGGCGAGCCGGGGCAGGAACACCATGATCAGGACCACCCCGACCAGCTCGAGCAGCCGGAAGGCCAGGACCTCGGTCATGAGCGAGCCGCCCGCCACGTCCACCACGCCCTTCGAAGCGGCCACGAAGAACGGACCGTAGGGAGAGAAGGTGTGGCGCCACACGCTGGCCACCGAGGCGAGCACCGGTCCCGGGCCGAGGATCGACGGCGCCACCGAGTAGGGATCGAGGCCGCGGTGGGCGACGAGTCCCTGGCCCACGTAGCTGTACAGGTCGCGGCTGAACAACGGCGGTCCGACGAGGAACGGCAGCCCCCAGGCGGCGAGGATCCCCCAGGCGCGCCGGATGGTCAGCTCGCCGGCGGCGGCGCGCCGCCCGATCCCGAGCCAGCCCGCCACGAGCAGGGCGAGCGAGAGGTAGAAGACCACGGTGAGCAGGGCTCGCCCGCCGCCCGGTGCGACGAACCACCAGCGGTAGCCGTCGCCGGGGACCGACCCGATCCGGGTCCCGGTGAGGACCATCCCGAGCGCCCCCGAGGTGCCGAGGACGGTCGGCGCCGTCCAGGCCATGGACCCGGTCGTCCCGGCCCGGCCGGGCGTGCGGACTTCTCGGACGAAGGCGGGCGCTTCCACGTTGCTCCTTGACTCCTGGACCCACCCTGGATGGGGCACCTGGTGACCGGCTTCGGCGCCACGTTAGCCCGCGAAATTGTCATCGAATTGTCAAACTTCGGATCCGTCCGCCGACGCCGGTGGGCTCGCGGAGCGGCCGGCCTGGGGGGGCGGGCTATCGTTTCGGGCGTGGCGCATCTCGGGACGCTCCGCCGGGAGGCTCCCCGGGGCGAGTCGGGGCGGCGCCGGTGGGAAGGACTGTTCTGGCTGGTCGGGGCAGTGTCGGCCGGCCTGGCGGCCCTCCGTGTCCTGCTCGAGGTGCACCGCTCGCCCCTGGACTTCGACATCTACATGATGGGTGCCTCCCATTTCTTCGGCGGCCATCTCTACGCCGTCCGGTACCCGTCGCCGCAGCTGGGGTTCACCTATCCGCCCTTTTCGGCGCTGGCCTTCGGCCCGCTCGACCTGGTGCCCCGCCAGGCGGCCCAGTACCTCTGGGCCGTCGGGAACATCGTCCTGCTGGCGGCGCTGGTGGCCGTCTCGCTGCGGGCCGCCCGCCCGACCCTGTCGGTGCGCCGGATCGTCCAGTGGTCGCTCGCGCTGATGACCCCGGTCATCTGGCTGGACCCGGTCGGGCTCACGTTCGCCTACGGCCAGGTCAACATCGTCCTCGCCCTGCTCGTCCTCGTCGACCTCACCACGACGGTCCGCCGGGGCCGGTGGGTGCTGCCCGAAGGGGTGCTCACCGGACTCGCCGCCGCGGCCAAGCTCACCCCCCTGGTCTTCGTGCCGTTCCTGTTCCTGGTCCGCCGGGGCAGGAGCGCGACCACCGCACTCGCCACCTTCGCCGGTGTGGCCCTCGTGGTGGCGGCGCTCGGCCCGAGCACCTCGTGGGAGTACTGGACGCGGTATGCGTTCGACACCGGGCGGGTGGGCTCGAACTCCTACATCAGCAACCAGAGCCTGTCGGGGGCGTTCGAGCGCCTGCACCACGGGGTGGTGTCCCATGCCGCCTACTACGGCGCGGACCTGATCGTGGCCGTGGCGGGGATGGGGCTGGCGGTCTGGGCCTACCGCCGGTCGTCGCCTCTGCTCGGCATCCTGGTGTGCGCCACCGTGGGCATGGTGGTGTCACCCATCACCTGGGTCCACCACATGGTCTGGGTGGTTCCCGCCCTCGCCTGGCTCTGCCTGGCCGAGGACCGCCCGGTGGGTGGCTGGATGTGGGCGGCGGGGGCGGCCCTGCTGTTCTGGATCGCACCCGTCTGGTCGGTGCCCCATGGCGGGAGCGGACAGGAGCTCCACGAGCACGGCTTCCAGCTCGTCGTCGGGAACTCGTACTTCGTGGCCATGCTGGCCTTCTTGATCGGGGTGGCGGCCATGCTGTCCTTGCGCACCCGGCACCCGGACAGGCACCCGGCTCGGGCGCGGTCGGGGACGCCCCCACCCCCACCCCGACGCCGGCGGCCCGCACCGCGGCCGCGCCGGGCACGGCGACGCTGTCGGCGGCGTCCGGGGGAGCGGCGGCCGTCACGGCGGCCGGCACCGGGACCCGCCTGGTCGAGGCGCCGCGTTCGATGGGAGCGCGACCGCTCAGCCGGCCGGGGCCCCGGAGCACCTGAGCTCGCCGGCCGGGGCGCTTCGTCGTGAGGATCGTGAGCCTCGTCCCCTCGGTGACCGAGACCTTGTCGGAGTGGGGCATGACCCCGGTCGCCTGCACCCGCTTCTGCGAGCGGCCGGATCTGCCCCATGTGGGCGGGACGAAAGACCCCGATGTCGACCGGATCGCCGAGCTCGCACCCGACCTCGTCGTGGTGGACACCGAGGAGAACCGGCTGGAGGACCATGACGCGCTGGTGGGGCGCGGCATCGCCGTCCACGTCCTCAGCGTGCGCTCGCTGGGCGATGCCCTGTCCGGACTGTCGGAGCTGGCCGAGCGGGTCGGGGCGCGCTGGGAGGCACCCGGGCTCCCGCCGGCCCCGGCGGTCCGCGTCCGCGCCTTCGTGCCCATCTGGCGACGGCCGTGGATGGCCCTCGGCATCCCGACCTACGGCGCCTCGCTGCTGGCCCGCCTCGGCGTCGCCACGGTGTTCGACTCCGACGGCCCCTACCCGACGGTGACCCTCGAGACCGCCCAGGGCCGCCGCCCCGACGTGGTGCTCGCCCCGAGCGAGCCCTATCCCTTCTCGCTCCGCCAGCGGACCGAGCTCGAGTCGGTGGCGCCGACCGTCTACCTCGACGGCAAGGACCTGTTCTGGTGGGGCGCCCGGACCGGGCCGGCGCTCGACCGGCTGGCGGCGGCGCTGGCCGGTACCGGGGTGGGCCGGCCGGTCGGACCGCCCGGGCGAGGGGCGGGACCGGTGAGCGCCGGACGACGCCGATCTCCGGGTACTAGGAGATCCGACTATCGTATGTTCGATGAATAACACGCCTCCGGAGGAGCTCCACCGGCCCCGCCACCCGGTCCGCTTCGTCACCGCGGCAAGCCTGTTCGACGGCCACGACGCGGCCATCAACATCATGCGGCGCCTCCTGCAGGCCCAGGGGGCCGAGGTCGTCCACCTCGGCCACAACCGCTCGGTCGAGGAGGTCGTGGAAGCCGCGGTGGCCGAGGACGTGCAGGGTGTGGCGGTCAGCTCCTACCAGGGCGGTCACCTCGAGTACTTCAAGTACCTGGTCGACCGCCTCCGGGCCGAGGGCCGGGGCGACGTCAAGGTGTACGGCGGCGGTGGAGGGGTCATCATCCCCTCCGAGATCGCCGAGCTCGAGTCCTACGGGGTGCAGCGCATCTTCTCGCCGACCGACGGTCAGCGCCTCGGCCTGCCTCGGATGATCAACGTCCTGGTGCGGGAGTGCGACGTCGACCTGGTCGCAGGCGGGCCCGTCCGCGCCGAGGACGTGATGGTCGGCCAGACGCGCGCCCTCGCCCGCGCCATCACCGCCATCGAATCGGACGCCCTGGACCCGGCGGTGGCCGAGATCCTCTCGGCGGCGGCGCGGCGCCAGAGCGGGCCGGTGATCGGCGTCACCGGGACGGGCGGCTCCGGCAAGTCGTCGCTCACCGACGAGCTGATCCTCCGGATCCGCCTCGACCAGGGCGACAAGCTCCGCATCGCCGTGCTGGCGGTCGACCCTTCCAAACGCCGCGGCGGCGGCGCGCTGCTCGGCGACCGCATCCGGATGAACGCCATCCACACCCCACAGGTGTACTTCCGCTCGATGGCCACCCGGGGAAGCGCAGCCGAGGTGCCCGCCTCGGTGCGCATGGCGGTCGACGCATGCCGCGCCGCCGGCTTCGACCTGGTCATCGTCGAGACCCCCGGAATCGGGCAGGGCGATGCCGCCATCGTGGAGGTGGCCGACATCTCGCTGTACGTGATGACCCCCGAGTTCGGCGCTCCGTCGCAGCTGGAGAAGATCGACATGCTCGACCTGGCCGACGTCGTCGCCATCAACAAGTTCGACCGGCAGGGGTCCGAGGACGCCTTCCGATCGGTCGTGCGCCAGTGGAACCGGGTCCGGGCGGGGAGCGCCGCCGCCGGGGCCGGCCAACGGACGCCGGTGTTCGGCACCATCGCCTCCCGGTTCAACGACGACGGCACCACCGCCCTCTACCAGTTCCTCCGGGACCGGCTGGCCGAGCTCGGGGTCGGGTTCGGCGAGCCGCTTCTCGATCCGGTGCCGGTGACCGTTTCCCAGCGGGGCTCGCCGATCGTGCCCGCCGACCGCATCCGGTACCTGGCCGACATCGCCTCCACCGTGCGTCATTACCATGCCGAGACCGAAGAGCGGGCCGAGGCGGCCCGGCGTGCCCAACAGCTCGGCGCGGCGCGCGTCCTGCTCGAAGCCTCGGCCAGCGACCCGGCCGGTCCCGAGGTCACCGCCGCCGCCGCCGTGGAGCGCCTGGCCGAGGTCGAGACGCGCCGGCTCGGCCCGGAGGACCGGTCCCTCCTCGACGACTTCGCCCGGCTTCGCGCCGAGCGGGCCGAGGAGCGCCGTGCCGCGGAGGCCGCCGAGACCGGCATGGCCGGTGGGGCCGGCGCGGCCGCCGAGGCCGCCGAGGCCGCCGAGGCCGAGGACAGGACGGGGAATGACGGTCGCCGGAGCCGGCTGTGGCGGGTGTCACCTTCGGGGACCCTGGTCCCGAGGGTCGCCCTCCCCCGGACCGGCGACGACGGCGACCTGTTGCGTTGGCTCCGGTCGGAGCACCTGCCGGGTCGCTTCCCGTTCACCGCCGGGGTCTTCCCGGCCAAGCGGGACAACGAAGACCCGGCCCGCATGTTCGCCGGGGAGGGCGACCCGGCCCGGACCAACCGTCGGTTCCACCTCCTCGCCGAGGGCCAGCCGGCGACCCGGCTGTCGACGGCGTTCGACTCGGTGACGCTGTACGGACGTGACCCCGACACCAGGCCCGACATCTACGGGAAGATCGGCACCTCGGGCGTGTCGGTCGCCACCCTCGACGACATGAAGGCCCTCTTCGAGGGATTCGACCTGTGCGACCCGGCCACGTCGGTGTCGATGACCATCAACGGCCCGGCGCCGACGATCCTGGCCATGTTCCTCAACACCGCCATCGACCAGCAGCTGGACCGGTTCGCCGCCGACCGCGGCCGCCCCCCGACGAGCGACGAGGTCGCCGAGGTGCGGGCCCGCACCCTGCGGACCGTGCGGGGCACCGTGCAGGCCGACATCTTGAAGGAGGACCAGGGCCAGAACACCTGCATCTTCTCGACCGAGTTCTCGCTGGGTGTGATGGCCGACATCCAGGAGTACTTCATCCGCCACGGGATGGCCAACTTCTACTCCGTGTCGATCTCCGGCTACCACATCGCCGAGGCCGGGGCCAACCCGATCACCCAGCTGGCCTTCACCCTGGCCAACGGGTTCACCTACGTCGAGTCCTACCTCGCCCGCGGCATGGCGGTGGACGACTTCGCACCGAACCTGTCGTTCTTCTTCTCGAACGGCATGGATGTCGAGTACACGGTCATCGGGCGCGTCGCCCGTCGCATCTGGGCCATCGCCATGCGGGACCGGTACGGTGCCAACGAGCGCTCCCAGCGGCTCAAGTACCACATCCAGACCTCGGGACGTTCGCTCCACGCCCAGGAGATGGCCTTCAACGACATCCGGACCACACTCCAGGCGCTCTGCGCCGTCTACGACAACGCCAACAGCCTCCATACCAATGCGTTCGACGAGGCGGTGACCACTCCGTCGGCGGAATCGGTCCGGAGGGCCCTCGCCATCCAGCTCATCATCGACCGGGAATGGGGGCTCACCGCCAACGAGAACCCGTTGCAGGGGAGCTTCATCGTCGAGGAGCTCACCGACCTGGTCGAGGAGGCGGTCCTCGCCGAGCTCGAGCGGCTCTCGGACCGTGGAGGAGTGCTCGGGGCCATGGAGACCGGGTACCAGCGGGGGCGGATCCAGGACGACTCCATGACCTACGAGCATGCCAAGCACGACGGGACCCTCCCCATCGTGGGGGTGAACACGTTCACCGCTCCCACCACCGACGGGATCCCCGCCCGGCTGGAGCTGGCCCGGGCGACCGAAACCGAAAAGGAGGGCCAGATCCAGCGCCTGGCCGAGTTCCACCGGCGCCACGCCGAGGCGCGGACCCCGGCGCTGGCCGAGCTCCGCCACCGAGCCCTGTCGGGCGGCAACGTGTTCGACGCCCTCATGGACACCGTCCGCAGCGCGTCGCTCGGCGACGTCACCCGAACGCTGTTCGAGGTCGGTGGTGTCTACCGGCGCAACGTATGAGCACGGGTCCGGCCGGCTGCTGCCGCCGTGGACCGCAGATGCCGGGCGGTGGAGACGTGGACGGGGGAGACGTGGCGGGTGGCGGCGTGGACGGTGGCGGAGTGGAGGAATTGGCCGGGATCCACGACGGAGGGTGTGAGGCATGGCCCCGCTGACCCGGCCCCTTGCTTTCGACGCCATCGGCGAAGCCCGACGTCAATGGGCCATGCGCTGGCCCGAGGCCGCCGGTGCGATGGCGACGGCCACCTCGGTCATGCGGGCCCAGCAGCTCGTCCTCGGTGCGGTGGACGGGGCCCTGCGTCCCTTGGGCCTGACCTTCGCCCGTTACGAAGCGTTGGTGCTGCTCTCGTTCACCGCACGCGGGGAGCTTCCCCTGGGGAAGATGGGCCAGCGGCTCATGATCCACCCGACGAGTGTCACCAACATCGTCGACCGACTGGACGAAGACCGGTTGGTCGAGCGGGTTCCCCATCCCTCGGACCGGCGGGCCACCCTCGCCCGGATCACTCCGAAGGGCCGAGCCCTGGTGGACGCGGCCACCGCATCGGTCAACGCGGTCCGCTTCGGGGTCGGCGCACTGAGCGAGGAACAGATGGAAGATCTCATCGACGTGGTCCGGACCCTTCGTCTGGATTCGGGCGACTTCGCCGCCGACGGATCGTCGGGTGGGGTGCCCGACCCGGACACCGTCGACCACCCGGGCTGACCGATCCCCTGTCCGGCTCGGCCCGCGCCCCTCAAGGGCGCGGGGAGACCTCGGGGCCGGCCCGCTCGGAGCGGAGTTGGCTGCGGCGCACCTTGCCGGCATCGTCTCGGAGCGGACCGTCCACGTACTCGACGCTCCGTGGGAGCTTGTAGGACACCAGGCGTTCGGACAGGAACTCGTGGAGCTCGTCGGGGGACACCTCGGCCGGATCGGCCTCGAGGACGGCGTGGACCCGGTTCCCGCGGTCCTCGTCGGGGAGGCCGACCACGGCGCAACTGTGGACGGCGGGGTGCTCGAGGATGGCCGCTTCGACCTCGGCCGGGTACACGTTCGCACCGCCGGTGAGGATCATGTCGACCATCCGGTCCCCGAGGTAGAGGTAGCCGTCGTCGTCCATCCAGCCGCAGTCGCCGAGGGACTCCCACCCGTCGCCGAGCCTGCGGGGGACGGCCCCGACGTACCGGTACGACGGCGACTTCCGGTTGCCGCGCAGCCAGACCTCGCCCTGGGTCCCGGGGGGCACCTCGCGCCCCTCGGGGTCGCGGATGGAGACCTCCCCGTTGATCGGCCGGCCGACCGAGCCCCGGTGGGCGAGCCATTCGGTGCCGGTGATGACGGTGGCGACCTGCCCTTCGGTCCCGGCGTAGAGCTCCACCATGCGCTCGGGGCCGAGCCAGTCGATCCAGGCCTGCTTGAGCCACGGCGGGCACGGTTCGGCCAGGTGCCACACCACGCGCAGCGACGAGAGATCGAATCCGTCCCGGACGGCCTCGGGCAGCCGCCAGATCCGCTTCATCATGGTGGGCACCAGGTAGATGACCCCGGCGGCGTGCTCGGCCACCGCGGCCAAGGTGGCCTCGGCGTCGAACCGGGGCAGCACCACGACGTGAGCGCCCCACAGCAGCGCCTGGCAGGTCCACACCAGCGGTCCGTTGTGATAGAGGGGACCGGGCATGACGAGGCAGTCGTCGCGCTCGAGCAGGAGCGGTGGTGCGGCGCCGGGCTTGATCAGGCCGGCATCGCCAGACACGATGAGCTTGGGCGTCCCGGTGGACCCGCCCGAGGTCGGAGCCTTCCACGCCGGGCTGACCGCGTCCTCGAGCGGGCCGCCGTCGAGCTCGGAGAGGCGGAATTGCCGCGGTGTCAAGACCGCCGTGCCCGCTGCGACGGCCGCTGCGGCGATGCTCCCCTTCGCCACGGTCCCCGTCGCGGCGGTACCGTCCGCCACCGAGTTGTCCGCCACCGAGTCGTCCGCCACCGGGTCGTCCGCCACCGGGTCGTCGGCCGCTGGGTCGTCCGGGGCGAGGACGACCGGGGGGCGAGCCAACTCGATCACACCCCGCAGTTCGCGGGCGGGGAGCTTCGGGCTCACCGGCTGGGGGATGGCGCCGAGCTTCCACGCCGCCGCCATGGCCACCAGGAACTCGAGTGAGTTGGGCAGGGCGATGGTCACCATGGAGCCGACGGTGACCCCCGATCGGGCCAGGCGCCGGGCCAGCTGGTTGGACGAGCGTTCGAGGTCTTGCCGGGTGAGCCGGCCGGCGCCGCAGGTCACCGCCGGACGATCGGGGTCCTCGGCGGCCAGGTCACGGATGCGCCGGCCGAAGGACACCGACTGTCCAGCCCCCCGCTGCCCGACCACGGCGTCCATCGGGGAGGGGCGGGGACCGTCGCCGGGGGTCATGCGAACTCGTAGGCGGCCGGGTCGGGCGCCTTCATCTCGTGGCGGAACCTGACGAACGGCCAGGGCCAGACGGCGGGAAGCCCGCGGTCGTCGAGGTACCAGCTCCGGCACCCGGTCACCCAGACCGTGTTGGCCGATGCCTCGGCGCGCTCGAGCTCGAAGCGGTCGAGCGCCTTCCGGGTGGCGCACACCTGATCGCACTGGCCGGAACGCACCCGGTCGACCAGCTGCATGATGTAACCGAGTTGGAGCTCGGCGACCTCGATGAGCGAGAAGTTGCCCACCGGGCCGTTGGGCCCGTTCAGCATGAAGAAGTTGGGGAAGTCCGGGATCGATACCGACAGGTAGGCCACCGGCCGAGGGTCCCACGCCTCCGACAGGGCGATCCCACCACGACCGACGACCTCCATCGGGCGCATGAACGCGTCCGTGTGGAATCCCGTCGCCAGCACCAGCACGTCGAGCTCGTGCAAGCGGCCGTCCGCGGTGCAGATGCCGGCCGGCTCGATCCGGTCGATCGGCGCGGTCACCAGCTCGGCGTTCGGACGCTGGATGGCCTCGTAGAAATCGGCGGAGAGGATCAGCCGCTTGCAGGCGGCCCGGTAGTCGGGACGGAGCCGGCAGCGCAGGTCGGGATCGCGCACGCTGTGCTCGAGGTTGGCGAGGCAGGCGTTCTCGATCATCTCGAGCTCGGGGGACCCGACGTCGACCACCGCGTTGGCGAACACGTCGAAGAGGTCCGACAGGCCCTGGTGCAGCTCCCTCAATTGGTCGGGATGGCGACGGAGGGCCTCGCGCTCCTCTTCGGTGAACGCCGGGTTCTCCTGGGGCATGATCCACTGCGCGGTCCGCTGGAACAGGGAGAGCCGGGCGACCCGGTCCACGATCCCCGACACGATCTGGATGGCGGTCGACCCGGTGCCGATGATGCCGACCCGTCTGCCTTCGAGGCCGACGGTGTGATCCCACCGCGAGCTGTGGAACATCGCTCCGGCGAAGCGGTCGATCCCCGCGATATCGGGGAACCTGGGATGGTGGAGGACCCCCGTGGCGGCGATGACGACGTCGGCCCGGTCCTGGCGGCCCGAGGCGGTTTCGATGTGCCATCGCCCGTCCGAGTACCGACAGGACACGACCTCCTCGGCGAAGCGGACGTGACGGAGGACGTCGTGGTCCTCGGCCACCCGCTCGAAGTAGCGCTCGATCTCCGGCCCGGGCGAGAAGCGCTGGCTCCACTCCGGGTTCAAGGCGAAGGAGTAGGAGTAGAGGTGCGACGGCACGTCGCACGAGAGACCCGGATAGGTGTTCTCCCGCCACGTCCCTCCGACCCGGTCGCCCTTCTCGTAGACGACGAAATCGGTGATGCCCGCCTCCCTCAACTTGATGGCGCTGAGGATGCCGGCCATACCGGCGCCGATGACGACCACCCGCAGCGGGCGCGTGCTCGAGTCCATGGAGCCGAGTCCACCACATCGGGGGCACCCGGCGACGATCGACCGGGCCCGCCGGCACGGGAAGGGCACCGCTCAGGGCAGGCGCCCGGGCCACCGGGTACCGTGGGACGGCGATGCCCGACTGGTTGACATTGGCCGGATCCGACGTGGCGATCCCGCCCCTCGGCGTGGGTACCTGGGCGTGGGGCGACCGCTCGACCTGGGGGATGGGTGGTTACGACCGCGAGTTCGGTCGCTCCTCCATCCAGGAGGCCTGGAATGCATCGATCGACGCGGGCGCCGTGCTCTTCGACACGGCGGAGGTCTACGGCCGGGGTGAGAGCGAGCGCATCATCGGCGAAATGCTGGCGGCCGATCCGGATCGGGCCCGCCGTGCCGTCATCGCCACGAAGTTCATGCCGTCCCCCTGGAAGTGGCGCGTCACCAGCGCGTTGTCGAAGTCGCTGCGCGCCTCGCTGGACCGGCTCGGGCTTCCGAGCGTCCACCTGTACCAGATCCACGGGCCGATCAGCCTCCGCTCGCACGCGGCCATGGCCGAGGCTCTGGCCCATGCCCATCAGGCCGGCCTGGTCCGCGCCGTCGGGGTCTCGAACTACTCGGCGACCGAGACTCGTTCGATGAGCGAGGCGCTGGCGAGCCGGGGACTTCGGCTCGCCACCAATCAGATCGAATTCTCGTTGCTGCGACGCCGCCCCGAGACGACCGGGCTCCTTGCCACCTGCGCCGAGCTGGGGGTGGTCCCACTCGCCTATTCGCCCCTCGGCCAGGGCCGGCTCACCGGCAAGTACACGGCGTCGAACCCGCCACCCGGACGCCGGACCTTCTCCAACCACCCGATGGAGACGGTCGAGGCGGTGGTGGCCGAGCTGCGCCGGATCGGCGCGCACCACGGGGACAAGACTCCCGGCCAGGTGGCGCTCAACTGGGTGATGGCCAAGGGAGCGGTGCCGATCCCCGGCGCCAAGAGCCGGCGGCAGGCCGAGGAGAACGCCGGCGCCCTCGGGTGGCGCCTCGACGAGGAGGAGGTCGGCGAGCTCGACCGGGCGGCGCTGGGTGGCACCCGGACGTTGCAGAGCCGGATGTGGCAGCACGGCTGAGCTGCAATGGCCGACGACCTCGCCCAGCGCGAACGAGCGACGTTCTGCGACCTGCTGGTCGAGCTCGGACCCGATGCGCCCACCCTCTGCGAGGGTTGGACGTCCGCCGACCTGGCCGCCCACATCGTGGCGCGCGAGCGCCGGCCCGACAGCGGACCCGGCCTCGTCTGGCCCCCGCTGGCCGGTCATACCGACCGGGTCCGCCGGTCGGTCCGCGACGGCACGCCCTGGCCGGAGCTGGTGGCGCGGATCCGTCGGGGCCCGCCTCTTCTCCTGCGGCCGTTCGACGGGCCCATGAACACCGTCGAGTTCTTCGTCCATGTGGAGGACCTGCGTCGGGCGCAGGCCGGGTGGAAGCCCAGGCCGCACTCTCCCGAGCTCGCCGATGCGCTCTGGGACCGGCTCGGTGCGGGGGGCATGGCGAAACAGGTCGGGGCGACGGTCCGGCTGGAGGCTGCGGGGCGCGCTCCGAAAGAGCGCGGGGAAGGCCCCCTGGTGGTGGTCACGGGTGACCCGGGCGAGCTGACCCTGTTCGCCTCCGGACGGCAGTCGTCGGCCCGGGTCGACCTGGCGGGTGACGAGGTGCTGGCCGCCCGGCTACGCGCCGCCCCGCTCGGGATCTGACCACCGGGTGCCGCCGGGCGTCAGCCATTCCCATCCGACCCACCCCGGAACCCGCCACCCGGTGCGGCGGCGGTCGACCCGTGGGCATCCCGACCGAAAATGTGGTCAGATGGCTAGCCCGGAACGGCTCGGCGCGCCACGGTCGGCCGCCCGACGTCGGCCGGGGCCGAGGAGCACGAGGAGACCAGGATCAGCATGCAGCCCCGATGCCCGAGGGAGCACTCGTAGGGATGAGCCCGGTCCCCGGGCGGCCCGGGCGGATGCGGAGCGGGGCCGCATCGTGACCAAGCCCGCCGTCCGCAATGTCGCCCTCATCGGCCACAGTGGCGCCGGCAAGACGACGCTCGCCGAGGCCCTCCTCCATACGACCGGGGCGATCTCCCGGCAAGGCAAGGTGGACGAGGGGACGACCACCACCGACTTCGAGCCCGAAGAGGTCAAGTACCACATGTCGCTGTCGTTGGCGATCGCCCCGTGCGAGGCCGAGGGCATCCGGCTCAACGTCATCGATACGCCCGGCTTCGTTGACTTCTTCGGTGAGGTCCGTTCGGCGTGCTCGGTGGTCGATCTGGTCGTGGTGGTGGTCAGCGCGGTAGACGGGGTCGAGGCGCAGACCGAGGCCGGATGGCAGCTCGCCGCCGAGCTCGGCCTCCCCCGCCTCGTCTTCATCAACAAGCTCGACCTCGAACGGGCGAGCTTCGATCGAACGCTCGCAGAGCTGCGCGAGTCGTTCGGCGCCGGGATCGCTCCGCTGGAGCTCCCCGTCGACGGGGAAGGGGGGTTCCGGGGCGTCGCCGATCTCCTGACGGACACCGCCATCGTCTACGAGGACGGAAAGGCCGAGACCGGCCCCATTCCCGAGGACCTGGCCGCCACCGAGCACGAGGTCCGCGAGCAGCTGGTCGAGGGAATCGTCGTGGGCGACGACGACCTGATGGAGCGCTATCTCGACGGGGATGTTCCCTCCAGCACGGAGCTCGAGGCGACCCTGGCCACCGGTGTCGAGCAGGGGGTCGTCTTCCCGGTGGTGTGCGGATCGGCCACCACCGGGATCGGGATCAACCGGCTGGCCACCCTGCTCGCCGAGATCGCCCCCGCACCGGATTCCCGCCCGGCCGCCGGCGTGCAGGCCGGCGACACCGAGGTCGAGGTGGCTTGCGATCCCTCGGCACCACCGCTGGCCCGGGTGTTCAAGACCATCACCGATCCCTACGTGGGCAAGATCTCCCTCCTGCGCGTGCTGTCGGGGACCATCAAGCCCGACAGCGTGCTCACCAACTCCCGGACCCATGCCGACGCCCGGCTCCACGTGCTCGAGCGCCTGCAGGGGAAGGAGGCCCGTCCCGTCACCGAGGCGGCGGCGGGCGACATCGTGGCCGTGCCGAAGCTGGCGGACGTGGTCACCGGCGACACACTGGCACCAAAGGGGACTCCTCTGGTCGTGCCGCTGCTGCCACCCGAGAGCGTTTCCTTGTCGGTCGCCATCAAGCCCAAATCCAAGGGTGACGAGGACAAGCTCATGATCGGGCTCCACCGGCTGCAGGACGAGGACCCGAGCCTGATCGTCGAACGTGTGGACGAGACCCATCAGACCCTCCTGCGCGGGACCGGCGAGACCCACCTGTCGGTGGCGGCCGAGCGTCTGGCTCGCAAGTTCGGGGTGGAGGTCGTGACCG
This sequence comes from uncultured Acidimicrobiales bacterium, assembly GCA_963764555.1. Lineage (GTDB taxonomy): Bacteria > Actinomycetota > Acidimicrobiia > Acidimicrobiales > RAAP-2 > Bog-756. The sequence continues at coordinate 266,672 of CAVXSW010000005.1, read as the reverse complement.
AGGAGGTCCTGATCCCCTACCGGGAGACGGTGACGAAACCGGCCGAGGCGGAGGGGAAGTACAAGAAGCAGAGCGGGGGCCACGGACAATTCGGTGTGGCATCCATCCGCATCGAGCCTCTCGAACGAGGCGCCGGCTTCCAGTTCGTGGACCGGGTGGTCGGCGGCGCCATCCCCCGGCAGTACATCCCTGCGGTGGAGAAAGGCATCGTCGAGGCCATGGCTCAAGGTGGCCCGTACGGGTACCCGGTCGTGGACGTCCAGGCAACCTGCCTCGACGGGAAGCACCATCCCGTCGACTCCTCGGAGATGAGCTTCAAGATGGCCGGCTCGATGGCCTTCAAGGAGGCGATGGCCAAGGCGGCCCCGGTCCTGCTCGAGCCCATCTCCCTCCTCGAGGTCACCGTTCCGCCCCGTATGCAGGGCAGCGTCCTCGGCGACCTGAATTCGAGGCGCGGCCGGGTGCAGGGCACCGACACCGTCGAGGGCGGGGCCCAGAAGATCACCGCTCTCGTGCCCGCCGCCGAGATCCAGCGCTACGCCATCGACCTCCGCTCGCTCACCGGCGGCCGGGGCCGTTTCCGGGCCGCCCACGACCACTACGACGTGATGCCCCAGAACCTGGTGGATCGCACGCTCAAGTCCCGCGGCGACTGACGCCGACGCCGGCCGGTCGCATCGCTGCCCGGCCGGTCGCACCTTCGAAATCCGTCGCTGTCACGCTCCCGGCCGGCCGGGCCATACGTGCCCGGTCGGACCCGCCGGCTCCCGTCATGCGGCGAGGAACCCTCCCGACTGGTGCTGCCAGAGCCGGCGGTAGACGCCGTCCCCCATCCCGAGCAGGTCGGCGTGGGTCCCCTCCTCGACCACCCCACCCCGGTCCATGACCACGATGCGGTCCATCCTGGCGATGGTGGCCAGGCGGTGTGCGACCACCAGAGCCGTCGATCCCTCCATCAGGCGCCAGAGCGCCTCTTGCACCAGGGCCTCGGATTCCGAGTCCAGCGCCGAGGTGGCTTCGTCCAGGATGAGCAGGGGCGCCCCCTTGGCCATCGCCTGGGCGATCGCCACCCGCTGACGCTGGCCGCCCGAGAGCTTCAACCCGCGCTCGCCCACCACCGTGTCGTACCCGTCGGGCAGCATGTCGACGAATTCGTCGACATACGCGGCGCGGCTCACCTCGCGCACCAGGTCCATGTCGGGGACCGTCATGCCGTCGAGCCCATAGCAGATGTTCTCGGCGATCGTCCGGTGCAGCATCTGGGGATCCTGGGGGACGTACGAGATGCAGCGGCGCAGGGAGCGCTGGGTGACCTGGGAGATGTCCTGGCCGTCGAGCAGGATCGAGCCGGCGTCGATGTCCATGAACCGCAGGACCAGCTTGGTGAGCGTGCTCTTGCCCGAGCCGGACGGGCCGACGAGGCCCAGGTGCTCTCCGGCTTCGATCCGCAGGTTCAATCGCTGGAAGAGGGGCGCGTCCCGGCGGTAGGAGAACGAGACGTCGCGGAACTCGATGCATCCGCGCCGGACCGACAGGCTGCCGGCCCCCGAGGCGTCCTGGATCTCGGGATCGGTCTCGGCGATCCCGGCGAACTTGGCACAGCGGCCGGCGGCGCGTGAGATCTGGCGAACGAACTCGAACGATTCCTCGAGGGACCCCCCGACGAAGGTCGCGTAGAAGAGGATCAGGTAGACCGAGGCAGCCGCCACCACGTGATGGAGGGCCAGCGCCAGCCCGACCACCACGGCCACCCAGTTGAGGGCGGCCATCGACGACTCCATCTGGAGACGGGTGGTGGAGAAGACGCGCCTGGCCCTCAGGTCGGCGCGGACCGATTGGGTCACGACGCGGGCGACGTGGGCCCGCTCCTCGTCCTCGGCGGCCTGGGTGCGCACCGTGGTCAGGTTGGCGATGGTGTCGGCGATCACGCCGGTGGCATGGGAATGGGTGTCCGAGAACTCCTGTTCGGCGGAGACCACCTTCGCCATCCGGCGCCACAGCACGCCGGCGAACACGCCGACGAGCACCGCCATGACGGCGGCGACCGGCCAGGCCACCAGAGCCAGCACCACGATGGCGCCGAGCACGGTCACCGTGACCCGGAGGACGCCCCAGGTGCCCAGGTCGATGATGTCGGCGAACGCCCACGAAAAGGTCTCCAACGAGGAGATGACCTCGCCCGAGGGCCGGTCCGTGTGCCACCGGTGGCTGAGCCCGATGAGGTGCTCGTATCCGTTGGTGATCGAGCGGGCGAAGGCGCGGAGGGTGGCGCCCCAATTGAGCCACCCGGCAGCACGCCAGAGCAACGTCGAGCCGGCCAGCACGACGGCGTAGCCCACCACCAGCGGTCCGAAGCTGGACAGCAGGCCGGCGCGGTTGCCGAGCTCGGCGATCCGGCCGAGGAGCGTGGCGAAGATGAGAGGTGCAGCGACGGCATTGGCGAGCGTGCCCGCCGCGATGGCGGCCCAGGCCACGATGAACGTGGCGCGATCGGGCCGCATCTGGCGCCAGCAATAGGCGAAGGTCGCTTTGGTCGAGGCGGCGGGGAACAGGGTTCGGTCGTTCATGGGAGCTCCAGGCGGTGGCAGGGATCGGCGCATGATGCCGCGGAGGGCGCCGGTCGGGTTGCTTCCGGGTGGGAGGCCGGGGAGCCCGGTGCGGGCTTCCGGTCACCGGTGGGTTCGGACGAGCGCCGTGCGGCGTCCTCGCGGGGAGAAGCTAAAGACGGTGCGGGAAAGACCGTCGCCGGTCCGGTCCGGACGCCGTCCCGGCGGGTGAGCCTCTACCCCGGGATCGGGCGGGCCTCTACCGCGGGATCAGAGGTGCGCGGCGGGTGACATCCGAATTCGCCGGACGGCGACCCCGACGGCGGTGACCGCGTCCCCGACGGCGGAGGTGACCCTCGGACCGGTGACGGTCACGGGGCCCACCGCCCCGACAGCGCGCTCGACCGGCTCGATGCACGGGATGCCTGCCATCGGATCACCTCGCTTCCGCCTCGGGTCGTCCTCGATGATAGCCCTCCCGAGAGGGCAGCCTCACCGGCACAGGGCGGCAGGGCGGCAGGGCGGCAGGCGCCGGCGAACCGTCCTGCCGCGGCGCGACCGACGGCTCGGATCCGGCGCGGGGCGGGTCAGGAGGCTTCGGGCTGTTGCAGCCAGGTCGTCGGCACGACCGAGAGGAGCCGGCCCTTCGGGGTCTCCGGCCAACCCTCGAACGGTTCGTCGTCCGCCGGGGCGCCGCTCGCCACCGGAGCGCAGCCCGACCACCTGTTCGACGGTCAGCCCGTTGTCCAGCGCTCGGAGCAGCACGGCGATGCCCGCCAGGGAGAAGCCCTGGCGCTGCAGCCGCAGGACGGCGCGCAGCCGGTCGAGCTGGTCGGCGGTGTAGAAGCCGGTTCGGCCGACCAGAGTGGGCCGGCTGAGGAGCCCCTGGGTCTGGAGGGCTCGTACCTGGCGCGCCGTCGTGCCGGCCGACCGGGCCAGCTCGTCGATGGTCAGGCGCCCGGTCACCCGTTGATTATGTCACGAATCTGTGTTACATACATCTTGTTGTATCCGGGCCCGACCAGAGCCGGGGAAGGGCCTCAGCTTTCGGAGGATGACATGCCACTCGACCTCGATGCCGTCGGATCCACGTCCGAGCCGGCCACCCGCCGCTGGGACTCGAAAGACTGCCTGCTCTACGCGCTCGGAGTGGGGGCGGGTGCCTCCGACCCGACCGGCTTCGAGCTCGAGTTCACCACCGAGAACTCGGCCGACGTCCGCCAGGCGGTGCTGCCCACCTTCGCCACGGTGGCCGGCGCGTCGGCCGGACCGAGGCGGTCCATCGGGACCTTCGACCCGGCCATGCTGGTCCATGCCGAGCAGTCGATCGAGCTCCACGGTGCGATCCCGACGGAGGCAACCGTCACCACGACGGCCACCTTGACCGCCATCTACGACAAGGGATCGGGCGCTCTCGTCCGCTCGGAGTCGACGTCGGTCGACGCGGCGACCGGCCGCCCTCTGTTCTCCACCGGGACGGGACTGTTCATCCGCGGCGAGGGCGGCTTCGGCGGAGACCGCGGGCCCTCCGCCTCGGACCAGAGCGTGCCCGATCGCGCACCGGACGAAGTGGTGAGCTACACCACCCGGACCGACCAGGCGCTGCTCTACCGGCTGTCGGGTGATCGAAACCCGTTGCACTCCGATCCCGCCTTCGCCAAACGGGCGGGGTTCGACCGGCCGATCCTCCACGGGCTGTGCACCTACGGCTTCACCGGCCGGGCGCTGCTCCATGCGTTGTGCGGATCCGACCCGGCCAGGTTCCGATCCATGTTCGGTCGTTTCTCCCGCCCCACCTATCCGGGCGACACGTTGGTGGTCTCCGTCTGGGTCGACGGGTCGAGCGGCACGGTTCCGGACCGAGAACCAGCAGGGAACTGTGGTGATCGACGGAGGCCGGGTCGAGTTCACCTGACTGGCGCCTTTCAGCCGAGCCCCGCCCACCGCGGTCGCGGTCAGGCGACGGCAGCGGCAACGGCCGACGTGTCCTCCGGCTCGCCGACGATGAGATCGATGACCGCTGACTCGACCGCCTGACGGACCCCCGGGTCCGACGGGTCGCCTGCCGAACCGAGCTCCTCGAGGACCGGAGCGATCGTCTGACCGTGGTCGAACCGGTCGATGACCGTGGGATCGACGTATGACTTCCGGCACACCGCCGGGGTGTTGCCGAGGTACTCCGAGACCACCCGGATCGCCGAACGGACCGCCCGTTTGTGAGCCGATTGCGACCGGGGAGCGTTCTCCGCCACCTTCGCCAGCTCGACCGCTCCGAGGACCGTCGCCGACCACGTCCGGAAGTCCTTGGCGCTGAAGTCGTCACCGGCCGCGTCCGCGGATGTACGCGTTGATCTCGGTGGATCGGACATCGACCCACTGGGAGCCGGTGCGGTGGGCGAAGAGGTTCTGACTTCCCCCGCGTCGGCGCTTGAGCGATTGCAGCAACCGGAACACCTCCGGGTCACGCACGGAGACGGTGCGCTCGATGGATCCCTTGGCGGGGTAGTCGAACACCATCTCGCCCCCGTGGAGACGTACGTGGCACTTCTGGAGGGTGGCGATGCCGAAGGTCTCGTGCTGGTGGGCGTACTCTTCCCCGCCGATCCGGAAGAACCCCAGATCGAGCAAGCGGACCGCGCCCGCCAGGACCCGTTCGTGCGTGGGTCGGGTACCCGCCAGGTCGCGATCGACCACCGTGCGCAGGTCGGGCAGGGCGCGACCGAAGGTCAGCACCCGCTCGAATTTTTCGCGGCTGCGCTGGGCGTGCCAGTCGTCGTGGTAGCGGTACTGGCGGCGTCCGGCATCGTCGGTCCCGACGGCTTGGATGTGGCCCTGCGGCCAGGGGCAGATCCAGACATCGGTCCAGGCCGGCGGCACGGCGAGGCGGCGAATCCGGTCCACGACGTCGGGATCGTCGACCCGCTCCCCGTTCGCCCACCGGTACGAGAACCCCCGCCCTTGCCGGCGGCGGGTGATCCCCGGGGCATGGCAGTCCGAGCGGCGGAGGCGAGGCACCGGATAGGAGTACCCCGATCGCTGGGTTTCGATGCAGGTCCGGGTGGGGTTTGACACCGACCGGCGGGGGTATCGGCCGGTCACGCCGCGGCCGAACCGGTGGCGGCCCGAGGAGGTGAAGCCATGGGTCCGATGCGCCATACGGTGGGAACCGACATCATCGACGCCCTCACCCAGGATCACCGTGCGGCAGAACAGCTGCTCGACCGGTTCGAGGCGATCGGGCCTGAGCGTCGCGGCGCCTGGTTCGACCAGCTGCGGGAGACCCTGGTCCGCCACGAGGTCGCCGAGGAGTTGGTCGTCTATCCCGCGCTCAAGGGCCGATCCGCCGCCGTGGACAAGGTGGTCGAGGCCCGCATCGACGAGCAGGCGGAAGCCGAGAAGTTGCTGGCAAAACTCGAGAAGATGGATCCCCGAGAGGAGGGCTTTGCCCCGCCTTTCGTCAAGCTCAGGCGGTCCGTGCTCGACCACGCCCAACGGGAGGAGCAGGAGATCATCCCCTTCATCGAGGAAGGGAAGACCCCCGAAGAGCGGATGGAGATGGGCAAGCGTTACGAGAAGGCCAAGCGCAGCGCTCCGACCCATCCGCATCCGCACGCTCCCGATACCCCGCCCGGGAACGTCGTCCTCGGTCCGGTGGCCGCCTTGGCCGATCGCATACGGGACGCCATGCGCAACGACGACGACCAAGGGTGATTGGGAACGATCAAGGGCGACCGGGAACGATCGAAGGCGACCGGGAACGATCAGAGGCGACCGGGCAAAGGCGTCCCGGGGGGCGAGCCCAGCGGCGGGCCCGGATCAGGAGGGGCGCTGGAGCTACCGGCCGGTGAGGCGATCGAAGTGGTCCATCAGGAGCGACAAGGCGCCGTAGCACGCCTGTTCGCAGATGGACGCAGGATCACCGTCGAGGTGCTCCAAGTGGGTCAGGTCGGCTCCGGGCCCCCGGACGGCCATCCAGACGGTTCCCGGGTCGAGACCGTCCTGCCGGTCCGGGCCTCCGACACCGGTGAGCGCCAGCGTGAGCTCCGCTTCGAAGAGGGCTGAGCACCCTCTCGCCATCTCATCGGCCGTACGTTCGGACACCACCGGGCCGGGGGTGACACCGAGCACGCGCTGTTTGACCTGGGGGGTGTAGGCAACGACCCCGCCCCGAAGCCATTCCGAGGCGCCCGGGCCAGTGGCGAGATAGCCGGTGAGCATGCCGCCCGTGAGGGATTCTGCGGCGGCGACCGTCCGTGACCCCGTCTGCAGCCGCTCGGCGAGGCGGCCCACGAGGTCGACGGTTCGCTGTTCGTTGGGCATGGCGGGGACTCCTCGGCGGGTTCTACGGCGAATCCCGGCCGACCTGGCCGGAGCGCGATGGCGAGGTCGGGCCCGGACGGATCGGCGGGGCGGGTCGGGCGGGGCGGAGGTTCACGGGCTCACCGGGCGAGCGCTGTGGCCAGGTCCTCTTGGAATTCGGTCACCGCCAGCGCTCGTTCCTCCGGCTCGCGGATCCGGAGAATGGATGAGGGGTGAACGGTGGCGAGCGTGGGCGTCCCTCCGGGGCCCGGCAGGATCTGACCCCGTTGGCGGGTCACTCGGAAGTCCCGGCCCAGCAGCGCCGATGCGGCGGTCGCCCCGAGGCAGACCACCATCTCCGGCCGGACGGCTTCGATCTCGGCCATCAACCAGGGTGTACAGGCCTCGACTTCCCGTGCCGAGGGCTTCTTGTGGAGGCGGGCCTTCCCCCTCGCTTCCCATTTGAAGTGCTTGACGGCATTGGTGATGTAGAGCCGGTCGACGTCGACATCGATGGCCTGGAGCGCCTCCCGGAGCACCAGCCCGGCCGGTCCGACGAACGGCAGTCCTTCGATGTCCTCCTTGTTTCCGGGCTGCTCACCGACGAGCATCGATGCCGCTTCGGGATCCCCGGCGCCGAAGACCGTCTGGGTGGCCCGCCCGAACAACGGGCACCCCTGGCAGGCTCGGCTCGCCTGACGGAGTGAGTCCAGGTCCCTGGTCTGGGGCAGGAACCGGTCAGCGCTCATGGGCCCTCTCCCTGATCTCGCATCCGGGCACCAGGGCCCGGGTACCGGCCGACCCGCCACGGACATCTGTGGACCGCATCACCCGAGCGGTCCACGGCGACGTTGCCGGCGCCGACCGGGTGGTCTACCCGCTCACCACCGGGTGAAACGCTCTGCTCGGAGCCCGGGTGGGCGATCGTGGGTATGACCCAACGCGTGCCGGTGTGCATCGGAACGTCGGGCTGGCAATATGCGGACTGGCGGAGAGCGTTCTATCCCGAGCGCCTCCCGCAGGGGGCGTGGCTCGAGTACTACGGGTCCCGGTTCGGAACCGTAGAGGTGAACAACACCTTCTATCGACTGCCCGAGGCCGCCCGCTTCGAGGACTGGGCGCTCCGCACTCCTGAGGACTTCGTGTTCGCCGTCAAGGCGAGCCGCTACCTGTCCCACGTCCGGCGTCTCCGGGATCCGGCCGAGGCCGTCGACCGGCTCGTGACGCGGGCCGGGCATCTCGGCCACAAGCTGGGGCCGGTGCTCCTCCAGCTGCCTGCCAACTTCCGGGCGGACGGCGTGCTCCTTCGCGACGCACTCGATGCCTTTCCCCGACATGTCAAGGTCGCTTTCGAGGCCGCGCCATGGGTCCTGGTACAGCGAGGAAACGGCGGAGGTTCTGGCTGATCACGGAGCCGCCCTCTGCCTCACCGATACCGCCTCGCGGCGATCACCGGTGTGGCGGACGGCCTCGTGGACCTATCTGCGGCTCCACCGCGGACTGTCGACGCCGGCCCCCTGTTACGGGCGCACCGCCCTGCGTTCCTGGGCGGAACGGCTCGCCGACAACTGGAGCGACACAGAGACCTGCTTCGTCTATTTCAACAACGACCAACGCGGGTGCGCTGTTCGGGATGCCCGTCGATTCGCCACTGCGGCGACGAGCGCCGGCCTCACCCCGACCCGGGTCCCGGGCGCCCGTGAGGTCATAGTCGACCGCGAGGCCATAGTCGACCGCGAGGCCATAGTCGACCGGAACTCACCGGCGTAGCCAGCCCGAGACCGTGGTCCCGGCGGATCACGGCCCTCGGCAGACGATCTCGCACCAGATCCGTTTGCCGTTTCCCTGGATGGGCGTCCAGCCCCAATGGGAGGAGAGTGCGGTCACGATGGAGAGACCCCGCCCGCTTTCCGCGCCGGCCGAGGCGCGGGTCGAGATCGGCGGGCGCGGGTCATGGTCTCGGATCTCGACGTGGACGACTCCACCGGTGGCCTGGACCGTGAGCTCGAGCTCCGCGGTGTCGTCGGTGTGCCGGACGCCGTTCGTCACCAGTTCGCTGACGACCAGCACGGCCGTATCGACATCTTCGGGAGACACCTGGTCGGCCAGCAGGTCCCGCACGATCGCCCGCGCCGAACCGGGGCTCGACTCATGCGACCCCAACAACCATCGCCCCTCGGCCACCCCGATCATCCTCTGCTCGCCGACTCCGGGCCTCGAGCCGCTCCGGCCCACCCGCACCGCGCACGAATGCCGGCACGCTCGCCTGGCCGGACGCCGGAGGCTGCCCCGATCAGCGCCGAGGCAACGGGGCCCTCACCCACGGGTCAGCCGGCCCGACAGCCGGAGAACGGCCCCGCACCCAACCTCGAGTTCCGTCCGGCCCGTGCGGAGCGCGTGCCTCATGGCGCGCTCCCTACCCATGGTCCGGACCCGGTAATCGCTCCGTCGGAGTGGGGCTCTCTCCTCGCAGGGTGGCTCTGCCGGTCCCCTGTCCGGCGGCCTTGGACGCCGTTATCGATGCCCAAGGGCCTTCGCCAGATCGGCGCGGCCCATCTTCGAGCGGCCCGGGAGATCGCGTCGCTTGGCCTCCTCGTAGAGCTCCTGACGAGTCCTCGGGCTGGCTGAGCCCGTCCGGTTGCGCTGGGCGACGGCTGCACCCTGTCGCCCCAGGGCCGATCGGGTCTTCGCCGGCATGGCGGCGATCGACCGCTTCCGACGGGCTCCCTTTTGGGCCTCCTTCACATTGCGTCGAGCTGCTGCTACCTGCTTTCCGCTGGCCATCGTCACCTCCGATCAACCCTGGCGATCGCCCGATGGCGGGCCTACCTCGACCGGTCCGGTCCGCTGTGGGATACCCGTTCCTCACTGGCCCAACCACCGGACCGACCGGTTCCCAGGCGGCGCCTCGGTGCGGTCGTTTCGGAGCGGTCTGTTCGGGTATCGGGTTCCGGCAGGACACCATGGGTTCATGCGGTCGCGCCGCGGGCCCGCAGGTGGAACGGGAGGAGAGGCAACTGGGACCTGGCACCGGATCCGGAACCTTCGGGGAGCGAAGCTCGGCCTCCCATGTGATCGCCGTCACCCGCCAGGACAACGGGGAGGTCACCGAGGAGATCGTCCACCAGGACTGGGTCGAGCCGGTCGAGCGGGATGGGGCCGCATCAGAGGGCGTCCCTTCCGAGGGTCGGGAGACCTTCCCCGCGGGCGGCGAGGGCCCGGGGCGGCGTGGAGCTCCGGCTCCGGCCCTTGCCAGACCGGAGCGACTGGTGTCGGCAGAGCCGGCTCCTGTCACCGAGGAACCGTCGAATCCCGGCTCGGCGCCCGGCACACTGCCGCCGGTTGCCGACCCCGCGACCGGGAGGAGGAGAGCGCGGTGAGCGGTCCCAGCCCCGAGACGGACATCGTGACCCTGCTCGCCCACGACCACGATGTCCTTCGCCATCTCGTCTCCGGCCTCCAGGGCCTCGCCCCCGGGGAGCTCGAGAAGCGCTTCAGTGACCTCAGGGTGAACCTGGTCCGCCACGAGATGGCCGAGCAGCGGGTGGTGTATCCCGCCATTCGTACCGATGTGGTCGCCGGGCCCGACGTCGCCGACGAGCTGGTCAAGGAGGAGAGCGAGACCGAGCAGCTCCTGAGCGGGCTCGACCAGACCCCCCGCGACGACGGGACCTTCGCCCGGGTGCTCGACATCGCGCAGAGCCGCATCCTCGAGCACATGCGCGACGAGGAGCGGAACCTCTTTCCCTTGCTCCGCGACCTCGAAGCCGACGTGAGGCGGTGGGAGCTCGGGAGCCATTACCTCCGGGCGGTGCGAGCCTCGCCGACCCACCCGCACCCGCACCTTCCGGGGGGCCGGTCGGGAACGCTGGCGACCGGCTGGCTGGCGGGCGTGGTCGACCGGCTCCGGGATTCCCTCAGCCGGTCCCGGTGACGCCGGCCCGGGCACGGGACGTCCCGGAGCTGCAGCTTCAGCGGATACTGGCGGCGAGCGCTCCGCCGAAGCAGGCGAGCCCGAGGATCATCCAGGTCACATAGTCGTTGACGACGCCGCTCTGGAAGGCCTGGACGATCCCGACGAAGCGCGGGTCGGGCTCGGGCCGCCGCCCGATCACAGGCAGGCGCCGCCGGTACAGGGACGCCAGGGCGAGGATCACGCTGCCCGCGGCGGTGCCGGCCCCGGCCAGCAGGTCGAAGTCGGTGATCCCGCTCGGTTCGGCCGGCTTCGGGGCCCGAGGATCCGCGATCGTCGCTCCGGCGATGACGGTGGCGTGGTAGCTGCTCTGGTCCTCGAACCGGACCGCGCCGGCTTGCACCGTCGGACCGAGGTGCGGTACGAGACCGAGTGCCAGGGCGGCGATCACCGCCAACACCGGAGGCACGATCATGGACAGGGGTGTCCGGTCCTTGCTCTGGTCCGTTTCGGATGTCTCTTCCGAGGCACTCTCGGCCATGTCGGGATCCTCCGGTGGCGGATCGCCGAGCCCGAAGAAGACCCCGCCGGCCACCCGCAGGACGGCCCCGCCGACGAGCATCGAAGAGGCGATGATGACGGCCGTGACCCAGAGCATCCCCGAGCTCGCCGCGCTGTCCCCGACCCATCCCGCCCCGACGGAGAGCGCGAAGGGTGGGAGGTCGGCGAGGGCGAAGGCGGCTACGACGAACACGACACCAGTGACGCGAAGGGGGCGGCCCCGGCCGTGCAGCCAGGTTTCGTTGACCGACCCGAGCCGGTGCAGGACGATGCCGACGCACAAGAACAGCGCCGCCTTGACCAGGCCGTGGCCGATGACGTAGACGCCTGCTCCGGCCAGTCCCAGAGGCGAGAGGATGCCGATGCCGATCAGGAACAATCCGGCGTGGCTCACCGTGGAGAACGCCAGCAGGCGCTTGAGGTGACGCTCACGGATGCAGTACAGGGCGCCCACCACCGCCGTGACCGTTCCCAAGGCGACGAGGCCGTCTTCGACGGTGGACCGGTTGGCCAGGGCGGCCCCGAACATCGACCAGTAGACCCGGGCGATCCCGTACAGGCCGAGCTCGACCATCACGCCGGAGAACAGGACACACACCGGGGTCGGAGCGACGGCGTGGGCGTCGGCGAGCCAGAGATGGAACGGCACGATCGCCGCCTTGGTGAGCAGCCCCGCCAGGATCAGGACGAAGGCCACCACGACCAGCCCGTCGGGAGGGTGGTGCCGGATGGAGTTCCCGATCTGAGCCATGTTGAGCGCACCGGTGCGGCCGTAGACCAGGGCGATCCCCGACAGGGAGAGGTAGGCACCGACGCTGTTGGTGATGGCGAAATTGAGGGCGCCCTGGATCGGCCCCTTCTCCTCGGGCCGGTAGGCGGTCAGTGCGTAGGCGGCAACCCCCATGACCTCGAACCAGACGAAGAGATCGAAGATGTCGCCGGTCAGACAGAACCCGACCATCCCGGCGAGGAACACGAGCATCAGGGCGTGGTACCAGGTGGACACCCGCTCGAAGTAGCGCCACGAGAAGACCATCGATGCCGTGACCAGCCACGCGGCCAGTGCGCCGAGACCCGCGTTGAGGCGGTCCACCGAGAAGTCGATGCCGAGCGCGATCCCGTGATGGGGTCTGATCCCGGCAAACCAGTACACCTTCTGCCCGTTCCCCAGCTTCACCAGCGTGATGACGAGAAGGGTGCCGACGCCTGCGGCGGTGGCGATGCCGATCAGGTCGAGGATCCTCCGACGCTCCTTGAACAGCGGGTTGGCCGCCGAGATACCGGCCGCGACCACCAGCGGGACGGCGACAGTCAGTGGGAGGACCGGGTCCATGGATTGGCGGAGGTCAGCCCTTGAGTTCGATCAATTCCTGGGGATCGAGCGTGCCGAACCGCTTGTGGGCCTGGATGGCGAAGGCGAGCAGCAGTGCGGTCACCGCCGCCTCGACGACCACGTCGGTGAGCGCGAGGGCCTGCACGACCGAATCGACCGCGGGGGGCCGGTTGGACACGTCGGAGAAGTAGGGGGCGATCGCTCCGGTCTTGTAACCGACCGAGAGCAGCAGGACGTAGGTCGACGACTGCACCACGATCAGGCAGATGATCTGGTGGACGAGGTGCCGACTGGTCACGATCCCGTAGAGGCCGACGGCCATGATCCAGGCCACCACGACGAAGGGGAAGACGCTCACTGCTCCGCCTTCCGGATGACGAGGGTCTGTTCCAGCAGCTCGCTGAGGACCAGCAGGAAGGCGGCGGCCACCTCCACGCCGACGAAGAAGCTGATGAGGGCGATGGTTCCCGAGGCGTTGACCGCTCCGGGACTCGAGCCGAGCGGCAGGACATTGGCCAGATAGGCGGCCCCCGCCCCGAGTGCTCCGATCCCGACCGCCGCGAAGCTGCCCGCCCCCAGGGCTTCGATCGAGTCGGTGAGGTCGACCGGGCTGAGGCGTTTCAACGTCAGGTACTGCCCGGCCAGGTAGATGAGGACGAAGGCGCTCGTGAGCACCACGCCCCCTTGGAATCCCCCCGAGGGACTGGTCTGGGCATGGGTGGCCAGGTACCACCCCACGACCACGGTCGGCCCGGTGAAGAGGATGGCCACCATCCGGACCGCGTCACTCGTCGGGGGGGCGTCCCGCTTCCGGGCTTCGTCGACGGCCGAGTCCTCCCGTTCGGAACGGAGCTCCCGCAGGACCGTCGCGACCCCGGTCGCCGCGATGAAGAGCACGAACTCCTCGCCCAGCGTGTCGAAGCCGCGGTAGTCGAAGTTGATCGCCGACACGATGCCGGTGGCATGGGTCTGGGCGACGGCGATGGCATTGACGATGTCACCGTAAGGCCCCGGATACGACCCGAAGCCGGGAAGGCCGCTGAGGCCCCAGAGGAAGAACCCCGTGAACGCCGATCCTCCGGCCAGGAACACCGCCCTCCGTACGCTGGGCGTCATTCTTCCTGCTTCCGGACCTTGGCCAGCGCCAGCAGGAAGAGCAAGGGAAGCACGATGGTGCCGACGGCGAGCTCCGACAGCGTGACATCGGGGGCCTGCAGGGCGAGGAACAGCAAGGCGAGGGCGATCCCGTACAAGCTGAGCAGCACGACCTGGCGGGTCGGTTGCCGCATGAGCACCACGGCGGTCGCACCGATTCCCACCATGACCAGCAACGAGACCTGGAGAGTGTCGGCCAACCAGACCGGGAGCGAGTACGCACTGGCCAACCCGGGTCCGATCATGTCGTTCGCCCGCCTCGTCCGGAGCGATCAGCGGCGTCTTCCCAACTGCCCTCGTCCCGGATTCGCGCCGCCCGGATGGTGGCATGGCTGAGGAAGGGTGCGCTGACGACGACGATCCCGAGGGCGAGCGCGCTCTGAGCCGTGCTCTCGTCCAGCCCGTCCCGGACCGCCACCGCCAGGAAGACCAGCACAGGGGCGACGAGGACGGTCGGGACGACGTAGTGCAGCTTCTGGTAGACGTCGGGCATCACCAGCACGCCCAGAACGGAGCCGGCGACGACCACGACCGCCAGGCCCAACAGCACGTCGGACACCACCGACGCGCCGCTCACAGCCAGCGCTCCAGCGACCGGACGAAGACCAGGCCGCTTCCGAGGAGCAACACGGCAAGCAGGATCGCCAGTTCGAACTCACCGGATCGGTTGAAGCCCTCGGCCAACAGGACGAGGACGATCACCGCGATCGAGCTCGCCAACTCGTAGGCGACGACCGCCTCCATCAGGCGACCCTTCCAGACGAGGAGCCCGAGGGGCACGGCCGCCCACAGGAGGACGACGGCAGTGATGACGAAGGCCGTCACCGCGCCGGGCTCACTTGCCTGATCGCCGATCCTCGTCGGGCACCACGAGGCGGTGCACGACCATCACCTCCCGGTCGGCGTCAAGGCCCAGCGCGATGCTGTTGGGGGAGACGGATGCGCTGCCGAGGACGAGCGTCCGCCTGGTCGTGCCGAGGGCATCCTCGCCCCCCCAGGTTGTCGGCACCGCCACGAAGGCGCTCGGAGGGGCCTCGGCGTGGGCTAGATACCGCCAGAGCGCCCGAGCGACCGTGACGAGGTCTCGGCCGATCCGGATCGGCAGGCCCAGCGCCGGTGCGACCCAATCGATCGACATGCGGAAATGGGTTGCCGATTGGTGCTGCACCAACTCCACCAGAACGGCGCCCATGGCCGCCACCGCGGCACCGACGGCCAGCTCCGAGGTGGCCGTCGAATCGTCGAGCCACACCCAGAACACCATGAGGACGAGCCACCAGACGACCCACGACCCGATCCGTCGGGCCGGGGGCAGATCCTGGCGCCGGCGCCGGGGATTTCCCGCCCCCGCCAACGGGCCTTCAACTTCGGGCACACCCGCGCTCCACGATCACGGTCCTCGCCGCCCGCTCTGTCGTCCGTCCGGGGAGCCTGTGTCCCGGATCACCCGGAGTCGGCACCGGTGGAGGGTCCGGCCCCGACCCGGCCGGGCGGGACCGTCGAACCCGCCTCGTCCGCCGGGAAGACATCCCCGGAGGGCGAGCCCGACCCCTGTTGGACAGAGGGGAGCGGACGGGGTTCGACGAGCGTCGGGTAGCAACCGGCGTCGAACGCCTCGACGAAGGACCGCAGGGTGGCGGGAAGCGGCAGCTTCATCGACGGCCGCCAGCGGCCGAGGCTCACCCGGATCGTTCGATGGTGGACCTGGACCTGGCCGACGTGCGGGTCCATCCCGATGAAGAGCTGGAGGTAGCGAGCCAGGGCGCAGTCGGTGTTCCGGCTCGGGATGCCTCGGACGCCGTAGGAGGCCAGCGTGTCGGCCACCTGGTTCGGGGTCGTCCCGAGCTGGGCCAGCAGCTTTTCGGCGGCGAGCCGAAGGTCGCTGCGGATGGTGTGGTAGTGGCCCCTCGTCATGATCACTGCCCTACCCGCACGCCGGGCATGCCGACGGGCCGCTGGATCGGCATCGTGGCGACCCGACCGGGGACGTTGGCGGATCGTGACCACTTGCCCAGGGGGATGATCGTCCGGCCGAACGAGTTCTCGAGCATCATCGCCGTGGCGACGAGCCAGGCGGCTGCCGCAGAGACCACGAACAGCCAACCGCCGGCCTGGGTGACTCCCAGATTTCCGGCGTAGAACCCGGCCGCGGTCAGTGCGGAGCCGGCGGTGAGCGAGCCCAAGGTCAGGAACAGCAAACCGCTGGTGGCGGTCGATGCCAGTGCGGCGCTGCCGGTCACCAGCGTCAGACCGATGAACCAGAAGGCGAATCCGGGGCTGGTGCTCCCCAACGGGATGGCGGCGAGCGTCCCGGTGACGACGAGGATCTGGAGCACCGACCACCCGATCCAGAACGCGCCCCACGCCGTGTGCACGGCGAGGGCCACTCCGTCACGCGCCTTGAGGCAGGCGACCGCGGCGATGATCTGGGTGAAGCCGCCAGCGATCAGCGCAAACGGCCAGAGGAACGAGGGTGTGAGCGCGTCGCCGTACCACCCTGCCTGCCATGCGCCGACCATCAAGGTGGCGATCATGAACCCGAACAGGCCCATGATCGACGGGGCGGCGATGGGGGACAGAGTCACCCGGGTGCGGGCGAGCCAGGCCTCCTCGCTGTCGGATACGGCCAGCTCTCGGAGCGCCATCGCGGGATCGCCCGAGCGGCCGCGACCCGCTGGTTCGAATGGCTCGGAAGGGACGCTGTGTGCGGTAGTCATGGTCTTCTCTCCTCCATCTCCTCGGCCGCCTCCTCGGCTCATCTGCCCCCGTCGTTGTTCGGTGTCTGCTCGGGCTCTATTCCCAGCTCCCTGGGCGCAAAACCTCGCATCCGGTGGATTCCCGCTGACCGACTCATGCCGCCGAAAGGCGTCCTCGATCACCCCTCCCGAGGACCTGGCCCACCACCCGGTCGTCGGTCCGGCGGATCGCCGCCGCCGCCTCGAAGAAGCTGCTGGAGACCACCGCTGCGGCTCGCTCGGGTGCCATCGGGTTGAAACCCATGGCATGTGCGACGGCCCGCCCCGGCTCGAAGCAGAGCACCCGGGATCCGGCTTGCAGCAGGCGATCGACCTCGGCGCGAAGGTGCCGGCGGGCGAACGACCGGACCGCCGCGTTCAGCGGCCCCGAACCCCCCGACATCGGCGAGACGATGACCACCAGGTCGAGCTCGTCGCCGGCCAGCAGGTCGGCGTTGGTCGGCGAGACCAGACCGCCGTCGATGTACTCGACGCCGCCCATCGCGACGGGGGCGAAGATCCCCGGGATGGCGCTCGAGGCGGCTACCGCCATCGGCACCGGCGGACAGAGGTCGGGGACGCTCCCGAACACGATGCGCCGGCCGTCGATCCGGCGGGTGGCGCAGATGCGCAGCCCTTGCGGCCAGGGGTCGTGGATCCACCGTGGGAGCGAGTCCCCGATCAGATCGACGAGAGAGCTGCGCCCGGCGGGGAGGAAGGCGCTGAGGAACGCAAGAGATCGCAGAGAAGTCGGGTTGCGCAGAGAGCGCCACCATCGCCTGGGGCCGGGCAGCCGCCAGGGCCGCAGGAACGTCCGAGCGTCGACCCTCGGCAACGTGGCCCGCAGCGTCTGCAACGCCTCGAGCGTCGGGCGCTCGGGGTCCCAGTCGTGGCCGACCGCCCAGCAGGCGAGGTCGAGAACGGGCACGCCCCGCCGCAGGAGCCCGCCGGTCAGCGCGCCGGCCGACGTGCCGACGATGACGCCTGCCGACCGGGCGTCCCAACCGAGATCGGCCTGCAGAGCCGCCAGGACCCCGGAATGGTAGGCCTGACCGATCAGGCCGCCGGCCCCCAGCACGAGTCCGATCCGCGGCATGTCCGGGCTGTACCCGGGGGCTCGACCCGGTAACGATCGGATCACCAGGACCGCGCCGGCGCCCCGACGTCGGGGTCGATCCCTTCGGGCCGGCTCAACGTCCCGGTCGGTGGACCGGGTGCAGAGGTCTCAACGTCCCGGTCGGTGGACCGGGTGCAGAGGTGGGGTCGGGAAGCCGGCGCCCGTTCGCAGCCCTTCGGCCGTTTCCCGCAGCACTTGGTAGCCGGTGTGGGCCGGTTTCCAACCCAGCTCGTCGGTGGCACGGGCCGTGTCGACCGAGGCCGAAGAGATCGCCAGATCGACCCAGCCGGGCTCGAAGGAGGTGAGCCGGAGCGTCCAGCCGAGCGCCACCGCCTTGCGGGCCAGGTCGGCGCCGACCCGGATCCGGCGGAAACCGAGCTGGTCGGCGATCGCAGCGCCATCGAGAGATGGCGTGGCGGCGACGTTGTAGGCGCCCGTCACCGATCCGAAGAGGGCCAGCCGGTACGCCTCGGCCAGGTCATCGGTATGGACCACGTCGATCGCGACCCCCGGGACCTCGGGGAAGACGGACATGCGGGACACGCACGCACCGGCGACGGTGGCGAGCCCACCGAAGTACTTCCGGCGGAAGCCGGATGCGGCCTCGGCCTTCAAGGCCAGCGACGATCGGACCCGGACCACCCGCACGAACTGGTGCTCGCGCTGGAAGCGGTCGAGGAGGTGTTCGACCTCGGCCTTGTGACGAGAGTGGGTCGAAGTGGGAACGCCATCGGTCGGCCACGATTCCCCCAACACGGTGCCCGAGGGGGCTCGGGAGTACGCACCGCTCGACGATGCGTACAACAGCGTTCGGACCCGGGCCGCCGCCGCTGCTTCGAAGACCCTCGCCGACCCGCCGACGTTGACGTCTCGAAGGTACGAGGGCTTTCTGGCGGGTTGGTCGACCCACGCCAGGTGGACGACCGCGTCCGCCCCCCGGAACGTGTCGGAGAGGTCGTCCCGGCTCACGTCGATCTGCCGCCATTCGGCGCCGAGGGTGCCTTCCTCGGGCAATCGGCGGGCGATCCCGATGATGTGGTCGACCGACTCCTCGTCGTTGAGCAACCGGACGAGGCTCGTGCCGACATTGCCGGACGCCCCGGTGACGACGACTCTCATCGACGTCGCTCCGCTCGGGTACCTCGTGAGCCGCCGGCGACCGTCATTCGATGCGTGACGCCCGCATCGGGCGGGGCCGGTCCTGAAGACGGTCCCACTGGGTGATCAGCCAGCCCAGCACCGGAGCGCGCTCGTACCAACGAGACCCCTCAGGATCCAGCTGGCTGGGCGCGTGCCTCCTGAGGTACCTGCTGCCATGCAGCTCGGCCCGGGCCTCGGGGGTCAGCTCCCGCTCGATGGCAGCAATCCCCTCGCCGAGCTCCCATTCGATTTCGGGGCCCACGATGGCGTGCAGCCGGCGGATCTCCCCCTCGGCATCCTGGGCGCGGTTGATGTCGATCGCCCGGACATGGCGGACCATCCGGTCGAGCGAGTCCAGCGTCGAACGGCGGTCTTCGATCTGCCCGATGAGCTTCTTCCTGGCCGGGCCCAGGACCGTCGAGGGATCGATCACCCGGGCGATGTCCGCCTTTGCCGCCTCCCGGATGCTGGTGTAGCGCACGAGCTGCTTCCCCGCCGTCCCCCGCTGAGCCTGGGCGGAGACACCCGGGCCGCTCGCCTCGTCGAACTTCCGGAACAGCTCGACCACGAGCCCGTCGACTTCCCGCAGCAGGTCGAGCGCATCGCTCCCCGCCATCGTCTTCTCAGGCCCTCGGGCCTGGCCCTGCCGGCGTAGGGTCGGTCGCCGGCGCTCGGTCACCGCTCTGCGGGCCGTCGTCAGATGTGGCAGCGGCGAGCGACCGGGCTGCGGCGACGGCGCGCTCCGGCTCGATCCCCGCCTTGGCCGCCAGCCAACAGCTGAGTGGAGCCACCCATCGCTCGGCGTGATGCGCCGCCGTCGACGCCAGCTGGAGGAGGAACTTCTGTTCGTTCTGGCTCGGTGCCGGGATCCCGAATTCGGCAGCCAGCGCGTCGAGCCACTGTTCGCCGGAGAGCGCCATGGGCGAGCCATACCCGGGCGGACCCCACACAAACCGGGGCAGGATCGGATGGCGCGACCGACCGACTTGCCCGCCCGGCCGCCGGCCCAACGCCCCGCCCCCGTCCTGGGTCCCCCTCCCGTCCTCGGCAACCCCCCGCCCTCGGCAACCCCCCGCCCTCGGCAACTCGTCCGTCCTCGGCAACTCGTCCGTCCTCGGCAACCCTCCTCGCATCCGAGCACAGCGCTTGCCGCGCCGCGTCGGGGGGAAGTCAGCCCCCGATCATCGACATCGAGCGCACCGGCCGGATGAAGGACGGATCATCGATCCCGTGGCCGGCCCGCTTGCGATGCACGGACCGGACGAACGCCGCCCGGAGCTCGTTGTCGGAAGCGCCGGACCGGATGAGGGTGCGCAGGGAGATCTCGTCGTCCGAGAACAGGCAGTTGCGAACCTGCCCGTCGGCGGTGACCCGAAGCCGGTCGCACGAACCGCAGAACGGTGCCGTGACGCTACGGACGATGCCGATCTCTCCGCCACCGTCGGCGAACCGAAAGCGCTCGGCGGGCGCCGCCGGACGGGCCGGCGACGCGTTCGGCCCCGTCCGGCCATCCGTTCCCGCCTGGTGACGGGAGGTCGAGCCGATAACCCCCCCGGCGCCGTCGCCGGGGTCACCGACCGGCTCGAGGGGCCAGCGGGCGGAGATCCGATCGAGAACAACACCCCCCGGAACGACCGATCCCCGGTGCCAGGAGCGTTCTCCGTCGAGCGGCATGTACTCGATGAACCGGACGATCCTTCCCGTGTCCCTGGCGAACGCGGCGAAGTCGAGGATCTCGTCCTCGTTGATCCCGGATTGCAGCACGACATTGACCTTCAGGGGGCGGAGTCCGGCGGCTTCGGCTGCGTCCATCGCCGTGAGCACCGTCGGGAGATCACCGCGGCGACGGATCCGGCCGAATCGTTCCGGACGGAGCGAGTCACAGCTGATGTTGACCCGGTGCAGCCCGGCGGCCGCGAGTGATGGGGCGTGGCGTGCGAGCGACATCCCGTTGGTGGTCATCGCCAGGTCGTCGAAGCCGATGGTTGCCAGGCGCGCCACCAACGATGCCAGGCGCCCCCGCAGAAGCGGCTCACCTCCGGTGAGGCGAAGCGACCTGATTCCGAGTGAGTGCGCCACCCGAGCGACCCGCTCGATCTCGTCGAACGTCAAGAGCTGGTCGCGCGGAAGATAGGGCACCCCTTCCTCGGGCATGCAGTAGGTGCAGCGGAGATTGCATCGGTCGGTGACAGAAAGACGCAGGTCCCGGTGGGAGCGTCCGAATTTGTCACAGAGGTCCCCGTCGGCAGCGCCCGCCTCGGTCGCAGGGATTCGCCGACCGATGGCCACCGGGATCGCCCGACCGGGCACCGGATCGCCCGCCCGGTCTCGGGGGGCGGCTGCCTCGACCGCTTCCATCAGACCGCTCTCGCCTGGGTCACGTCGGGCCTGCGGGCGGTGTCCATTGGTCGACCCCCTCCCGCTCGAAGGTGCCCGACCGGCCTCCGGACTTGTGCCAGAGCGTCAGCGCCTCGATCCGGGCGCCGGGGTCGAGCGGGAGCAGCGTCGCCACGACCGACAGGGCGGCAATGGTGCAGCCACACAGCGCTTCCATCTCCACCCCCGTTCGTGCGGCCGTCTGGGCTACGGCCTGGATGTGGACCTGTCCATCTCGCACTCCGATCTGAACGTCTACCTCGTCGAGCGGTAGCGGATGGCAGAGTGGAACCAGCGACGAGGTTGCTTTCGCCCCCTGGATGCCGGCGAGGCGGGCGCACGCCGTCTGCCACGCATCCTCCACCGCATGGCCGGCCGTCGTCGCCACCGTGCACCTCGCGACGGCACGTCGGAGCGTGACCGGCTTGGCGGTGACGTCCACCATCCGGGCCTTTCCGTGCTCATCGACGTGGGTCAGCGCCGACCCGTCTGTCACGGGCACCCGGTCACCCGATCGGAGAGGCGGAAGGCCGGGGCCGTCGGGACATCACGCCACCTGGACCGGCGACTTGGCGCGGCGTCCTCCTCGGTGGACCCGTCGTCCGGGGCCAGGCTCGTGCAAGGAGCACCGGTCCGAGCTGTTGTAGATGGACAGGAAGACACCACAGGTCGGCTCGGCGCAAACTCGGCCCCGTCGATGGACCCGGCGCTGGCTCGTCCCGGTCAACCGCTCGCCGCTGATCCGCCCGTCGTCCCGACCTTGGTGCAATTGCATCCGTATCACCTCACCCCATCCGCTGTCGACTCACGACTGACGGCCGGACCGGGACGCAGGAGTAGCAGACCCCTCCTCGTCGCCGACGCCCGTTTCCGGTGGTCGGGGTACCCGCCCGCCCCGTCGTCGAAACACCGCAGCTCGTTGGTAGAACACCGCAGCCCGTTCGTCGAAACACCGCAGCTCGTTAGCCGAAACACCGCCGATCCGAGACAACAGGCCATGTTTCTCCGGCAATGGCAGGGGGTAGACGATTTCCCGATGCCGCCGGCTCTTCCTGCCCACCGGAGCCGATCCAAAAAGGGGAGAGGAGCCCGGACGGTTCGACCGAGGGTCGGGCGGGTCGGGGGGGATCGGGCGGCTGAGGCGCTGCGTTCCTTCCGTGTCGCCGCTTGGCTGACCGACTCCCGCCCGGCTCGGCGAGCTGTTGTTCCTCGCAGCGTGAACGTGGACGGGGGGTGAGCTCGATGGGTCGGTGGACCACCGTCGCCAGCTCGGTCCGCCAGGGCACCTCGTTCGAAGAGGTCGGCCGGGCATGCGGGATCGCTCCGGGCCTTGCCTACCTGCTGGCGACGGGTCGCCCGGCTGACCGGAGCGACGTTGCTCCCGGGGGACAGGCGGAGACCGCCGGGGACGCGTCCAGGCACGGCGCGCAGCACCTGTGCAACCCGCCGGGTGACCGACACGCCGCCACCGACACCGTCCAGGCATGGATCGCCCGTCGCGCCCGGTGCGAGCTCGGGCCGCCGCCCCCGAGCGACGAGAAGGATCCCGGATCCGGCCCCGACGAATCCCCGGCAGCGGTCGAGCCCGAGCTGAGCCGCCAGGACGGCGATGGGCCGCCGCGATCCAGAGGAGGTGGAGGATGAAGGGTGGTCTGGCGGAGTGGCCGGTCTATCGCCAGATCCGGGGCAACGACCGGTCGGGCCGGGGTCCCGCGGCGAGGTCGGCGGCGACGGCCTCGCTCACTGCCCGGACGCTCGGAGCGGATCGGGTCGTCAAGTCGATCTGTCCCTACTGCGGGGTCGGATGCGCGCAGAACGTGTATGTCAAGGACGACCGGGTCGTCCAGATCGAAGGTGACCCCGATTCGCCGGTGAGCCGTGGGCGCCTCTGCCCGAAGGGATCGGCCACCCTCCAGCTGACCACGGGGCCTACCCGGTTGACTCATTGCCTGTACCGGCCGCCCCATGCCACCGACTGGGAGCCCATCGGGCTCGACCGGGCACTCGACCTGGTGGCCGACCGGGTCATCGAGACCCGCCGCCGGAGCTGGGCCTGGGAGGAGGACGGGAAGCCCGTGCGCCGAACCTTGGGTCTGGCCCACCTGGGCGGGGCGACGCTCGACAACGAGGAGAACTACCTCATCAAGAAGCTGTTCACCGCCCTCGGCATTGTTCAGGTCGAGAACCAGGCCCGGGTGTGCCACAGCGCCACCGTCGCCGGCTTGGGAACCTCCTTCGGCCGCGGTGGGGCCACGACCTGCATGCAGGATCTCCAGAACTCGGACTGCATCGTCATCGAGGGATCGAGTTTTGCCGAGGCGCACCCGGTCGGCTTCCAGTGGGTCATGGAGGCCAAGGCGCGAGGAGCCACGGTGATCCACGTGGACCCGCGGTTCAGCCGTACCAGCGCGCTCGCCGACATCCATGTCCCGATCCGGGCCGGCAGCGACATCGCGTTCATCGGTGGGCTCATCAACCACGTGCTGACGACCGGCGCGTGGTTCCGGGACTACGTCGTCAGCTACACGAACGCCGCCGCGATCGTCGATGAAGGGTTCGAGGACACCGAGGACCTCGAGGGTGTGTTCTCGGGCCTCGACGAGGAGAACGTCCACTACGACCCCTCGTCCTGGCAGTACCAGGGTGCCGACGTGCAGGCCGCATCGGGCAGCCGGGACCAGGCCTACGACCGGCGGGTCGGCTCGGTGGCCAAGGCCGGACGATCGGAGTCCCACGGGTCGGGTGGCCCGAGCTTGCAGGGCGGGTTCGACACCGACCCCACCCTCGATCACCCCCGCTGCGTCTTCCAGATCCTGAAGCGGCACTTCGCCCGCTATTCGGCCGCGATGGTCGAGGAGACGTGCGGCATCCCCGAGGCCCTGTTCCACCGGGTCTGTGACACGCTCACGGGAAATTCCGGCCGCGAACGCACGTCGGCCTTCGTCTACGCCGTCGGGTGGACCCAGCACACGACGGGCGCGCAATTCATCCGGAGCGCGTCGATCCTGCAGCTGCTGCTCGGCAACATCGGGCGGCCCGGCGGGGGCATCCAGGCGCTCCGAGGCCACGCCAGCATCCAGGGGTCCACGGACGTCCCCACCCTGTTCAACCTCCTTCCCGGCTACCTGCCGATGGTGCACGCCCACGAGCACGAAGGGCTGGACGACTACGTACGGGGCGAGGCCGCCGACAAGGGCTACTGGGGGAATATGAAGGCCTACATGGTGAGCCTGCTGAAGGCCTACTGGGGCCGATCGGCCACGGCGGAGAACGACTTCGCCTTCGACTACCTCCCCCGCCTGACCGGAAGCCACAGCACCTACGAGACGGCACTGGCCCAGATCGACGGCACCTGCAAGGGCTACTTCGTCATGGGCGAGAACCCCGCGGTGGGTTCGGCGAACACCCGGATGCAGCGCCTCGGCATGGCCAACCTGGACTGGCTGGTCGTGCGCGACTTCGTGCTCACCGAAAGCGCCACCTGGTGGAAGGACGGCCCCGAGGTGGAGAGCGGCGAGCTGGTGCCCGAGGACAATGCGACCGAGGTGTTCTTCTTTCCGGCGGCAACCCATACCGAGAAGGACGGGTCATTCACCAACACCAACCGCCTGCTGCAGTGGCACTTCGCCGCCAAGCCACCCCAAGACGACGCCCGTAGCGAGCTGTGGTTCATGTACCACCTGGGCCGGAGGATCCGGGAGAAGCTGGCGGCCTCGACCGACGAGATGGACCGGCCGGTGCTGGACTTGACCTGGGACTATCCCGTCGAGGGTCCGACCGAGGAGCCGGTCGCCGAAGCGGTGCTCGCCGAGATCAACGGGTGGGGCTCGGACGGTCGCCCCCTGTCGTCGTACGAGCAGCTCGAGGACGACGGTTCGACGGCCTGTGGGTGCTGGATCTACTGCGGCGTCTACGCCGACGGCGTCAACCAGGCGGCGCGCAGGGCCCCGGTGTCGGCGCAGAACTGGCTCGGACCGGACTGGGGTTGGGCGTGGCCGGCGAACCGGCGGATCATCTACAACCGCGCGTCTGCCGATCCGGACGGCAAGCCTTGGAGCGAGGCCAAGTCGTTGGTGTGGTGGGACGAGGCCGAGCACCGGTGGACGGGACACGACGTCCCCGACTTCAAGGCCACCACCCCGCCCGACCATCGTTCCGAGGAGGGCGCCACCGGGCCCGATGCCCTCGACGGCGACGACCCCTTCATCATGCAGGCCGACGGCAAGGGGTGGCTCTACGTTCCCACCGGCCTGGTGGACGGCCCTCTGCCCGCCCACTACGAGCCGCAGGAGTCACCGGTGGCCAATCCGGTCTATGCCCAGCAGCGCAATCCGGTGCGGCAGGTGTTCTCCCGGCCGTTCAACCGCCTGCACCCGAGCGGGGACGAGCCCGGTGCCTCCGTCTATCCCTATGTGGTCACCACGTTCCGGCTCACCGAGCATTTCACCGCCGGGGGGATGAGCCGCTGGCAGTCGTACCTCGCCGAGCTCCAGCCCGAGATGTTCTGCGAGGTCTCCCCCGACCTGGCCGCCGAGCGGGGGCTCGAGCACGGCGGGTGGGCGACGGTGATCTCGGCGCGCAATGCCATCGAGGCCCGCGTCCTCGTCACCGACCGCATGGCCCCCCTCCGGATGGACGGCCGATCGGTCCATCAGATCGCCATGCCGTTCCACTGGGGCCCGAACGGGCTGGTCGTCGGGGATGCCGCCAACGAGCTCACGTCGAGCACGCTGGACCCGAACGTCCACATCCAGGAGGACAAGGCCTTCACCGCCGACATCCGGCCCGGGCGGCGTCCCCGCGGTCCGGAACGGCTCGCCCTGGTCGAGGAGTACCGGCGGCGGGCGGGGATCACCGCCGGGACCGGGACGGGGGCCCGCTCGTGAGCACGCTCGCCGGTGTCTCGCGGTGGACCTTCGACAGCGGTCCGGATCCCGCCGGTGCGAGCGGCTGGGACGATGATGCCCCTCGGATGGGGTTCTTCACCGATACGTCGCTGTGCATCGGTTGCAAAGCGTGCGAGGTGGCGTGCAAGGAATGGAACGGGATACCCGACGACGGGTTCGTCTTCACCGGCATGTCCTACGACAACACCGGCGGCCTCGGCGCCGACAGTTGGCGTCACGTGGCGTTCATCGAGCAGCGCCGGCCGCTGGCGGGCCAACTGACCGGAGGCGCTTCGGCCCCGGGGGAGACCGACGGGTTCCGGTGGCTGATGTCGTCCGACGTGTGCAAGCACTGTACCGAGGCGGCCTGTCTCGACGTCTGTCCCACCGGCGCCCTCTTCCGGACGGAATTCGGGACCGTCGTCGTCCAGGAGGACGTGTGCAACGGGTGCGGCTACTGCGTGCCCGCCTGCCCGTTCGGGGTCATCGACCAGCGAAAGGACGACGGCAGGGTCTGGAAGTGCACGCTGTGCTACGACCGGCTGGAGGTCGGCCAGGAGCCGGCCTGCGCCAAGGCCTGCCCGACCAACTCGATCCAGTTCGGGCCGCTCGAGGAGCTGCGGGAACGGGCTGGCGACCGGGTCGGCGAGCTCCACGCCCGGGGTGTCGGCGAAGCCCGGCTCTACGGTGAGAGCGCCGACGACGGCGTGGGGGGCGCCGGTGCCTTCTTCCTCCTGCTCGACGAGCCCGAGGTGTACGGGCTCCCCCCCGACCCGGTGGTGACCACGCGCCATCTCGGGTCGATGTGGAAGGGGGCGGCGTTGGCGGCAGCCGGTCTCGGTGCCGGCATCGTGGCGGCATTCGCCGGGAGCCGACGATGACCAACCAGACCCGGGTGACCAGGACCGGACAGGAGGGGACCCGGCCCGATCGGGACGCGCTGACCGGAGCGGTGGGCGGGTACCGCCTCGAAACCGGCGACGGTGGGCCGGCGCGGGACCGCCGGCACCATGGCGGGAAACACCGTGACCGGCAGCACCGCGGCGGGCAGTTCGACTCCTACTACGGCCGGCCGGTGATCAAAGAGCCGACTTGGCAGGCCCGGGACATCGCCGGCTACCTGTTCCTCGGCGGCCTGGCCGGTGCCTCGTCGGTGACCGGTGCCGCCGCCCAGCTGACCGGGCGGCCGGTGCTGGCGCGAACGGCCAAGGTGGGTGCCGCCGCCGCCATCGGGCTCTCGCTCGCCGCCCTGGTCCACGATCTCGGCAGGCCGGCCCGGTTCCTCAACATGCTCCGGGTGGTCAAGCCGACCTCGCCCATGAGCGTCGGATCGTGGCTGCTCGCCGCCTACGCCCCGGCCGCGGCGGTCGCTGCCGGCTCGGCGCTCACCGGGGTCCTCCCCGTCGCCGGCGCCGGCGGAACGGCCCTGTCGGCCCTCCTCGGGCCCGCCGTGAGTGCCTATACCGCGGTTCTGGTCTCCGATACCGCGGTGCCCGCCTGGCACGAGGGACGCCGCCAGATGCCGCTGGTCTTCGTGAGCTCGGCCGCCTCGTCGGCGGCGGGTCTCGGGCTCTTGGGATCCCCGCTGTCGGAGGCGTTGCCGCTGCGCACGCTGGCAGTGGTGGGAGGCCTCACCGAGATCGTCGCCACCAACGTGATGGAGCGTCGCGTGGGCCCCGCCGCCGATGCCTATTCGAAGGGCCCGGCCGCGGCATGTCTGCGCGGGGCAACCGGCGCGACTGCGGCGGGAGTGGTCGGCGCGGCCGTCTTCGGTGGCCGGAGCCGGCTCGGGTCGGCGGGTGCCGGCCTGGCGCTGCTCGTCGGCGCCGCCCTGACCCGGCTGGGCATCTTCCGTGCCGGCGTCGCGTCCGCCCGTGATCCCGCCCACACCATCGCACCGCAGCGGCGGCGACTGGGCCGACGGGCCGATCACGGGGAATCATCCGATGACCGGCAATGACCGGCGATGACCACAGCCCGGAGCAGCGCACCCTCGGGTGACGGCCGGCTCACGACGCGTCGGCGCCTCACGATGGTTCGGGGGGACAGCGTGGCACTGTCCGATGACCTGGTGGTGGGTGAGGAGCCGTGCGAGATCCGGCTCGGGTCGCGGGGCGCCGATGCCTCGACCGTCGGGGTGGTCATGCGCACGCCGGGCAACGACTTCGAGCTGGCGGCCGGCTTCTTGTTCTCCGAGGGGCTGCTCGCCCCCGGAGAGCTGACCTCCATCCGCTACTGCCATCCGGAGCCGGGCAAGGACCAGCTCTACAACATCGTCACGGTCGTCAGCTCGGTGTCGCACGACCCCGAGGAACGCCGACGATCGTTCCTCATGAACGCCAGTTGCGGGATCTGCGGCTCCTCCACGCTGGAGCAGCTCGACCGTCGCTGCGAAGCGATGCCCGTCGGCGCTCCTCTCTCGCTCGCGATGCTGCTCGGGCTCCCCGACCGGCTGCGGAGCTCCCAACGCCTGTTCGACGCGACCGGAGGGCTCCACGGCGCCGGACTCTTCGCCTCGTCCAGTACGGCGCTGGCCGTGCGGGAGGACGTCGGCAGGCACAACGCCGTGGACAAGCTCGTGGGTTGGGCGCTCATGCACCGGCGTCTGCCGTTGTCGGACGCGGTTCTCGTGGTGTCGGGGCGGATCAGCTACGAGATCGTACAGAAGGCCCTGCTCGCCGGGATCCGGTGCATCGTGGCTGTCTCGGCTCCGACCGACCTCGCCGTGGCGACGGCAGAGCGGTTCGGCCAGACCCTGATCGGCTTCGCCCGGGGTGCGGGCGCCAACATCTACACGGGTGTCGAGCGGGTGGTGGAAGACCTGCCGTCCACCACCCCGGACGGTGGCCGGCGAACCCCCGGAGCCCCGAGTTTTCCGATCGCCGCGCCAGGGTAGGGCTCGACGATGAGCGACCCCAGACAGGACGATCAGGACACTCAATTCGGATCGGCCGCCGCCGAGGACCAGGAGGCCGTCGACCGGCTGAGCGAGCGAGGTGTGGGAGAGGAGGAGATGCCCGACGGGCCCGACCGCCACCCCCGGGCGGCCGGTAAAGCGGAGCCCGAGGGCGAGTGACCGGGCGGCACGACCACCTCGCCCAGGCGGCGACCCGCGACCCATCGGTGGCTATGCCGGCCTGATGGGGGTGTATGCAGCTCTCGGGATCGGGGTCGGGATCGCCGCACGGCGCCGGCGTGACCGAGTCGACCCGCTGGGGCTCATGGACTTGCTCGTCTACGGGCTGGCCACCGAGCACCTGAGCCGGGTCATCACCAAGGATTCGGTCACCGCGCCCGTCCGGGCGCCCTTCACCGCTTTCGAGGAGGCATCCGGCGAAGGCGAGGTCGAGGAGAAGGTCGTCGGCGAGGGAATACGCCATGCCGTCGGCGACCTGGTGACCTGCCCGTTCTGCATGGCCCAATGGGTCGCCACCGCGCTCGTCGCCGGTCGGGTGCTGGCGCCGGCGGTGACCACCGCGGTGGTCTCCCTCTCGGCGATCGCCCGAGTGAGCGATTTCCTGCAACTGGCCTACGCGCACGTCAAGGAAGCGGCCTAGACCCGGACGCCTGGACCAGGACGGCGGCGGCCAGGCCCCACCCCGCCGGCACCGTGGACCGGCCGGGCGGAGACTGGACGACCCCGAACTGGAAGACTTCGGTAGGGCGAGCGGGAAGCTCAGTCGGGCCCCGCGGTGAGCGTTTGATGATGGCGCCGGTCCGACTCGGTGGCCGACGCCACATCGGAGGGATAGGTGCGCCGGGCGCGCAGGAGGATCAGGCCGCCGGCGACGACGGTGACCAGCATCAGCAAGAAGGTGTACTCGAGGCTGGTGGCATGGGCCCGGTCGATCTGGCCGTGGGTGAGGTTGACCCCCGAGCCGAAACCCGTCCGACCGCCGCCGAAGGCTTCGGAGACCACGCCGAACAGCAGGGGAGCGAACGCCACCAGGGTTTGGCGCAGCACGGTGCGGACCGCTTCGGCACGGCCCCACATCCTGGCCGGCATGACGTCCAACCGGGCAGCGTCGAGG
This sequence comes from uncultured Acidimicrobiales bacterium, assembly GCA_963764555.1. Taxonomy (GTDB): domain Bacteria; phylum Actinomycetota; class Acidimicrobiia; order Acidimicrobiales; family RAAP-2; genus Bog-756. Next base: position 236,580 of record CAVXSW010000005.1, on the reverse strand, counting down.
CCGGGGTTGGGCGCCGAGACGGCGATGCCGGCGAGGACGAAGAGCGGTACCGACACCGCCAGGCTGGTGCTGACGATGCCCGGCGCCAAAAAGACCGCCGCCAGGAGGAACCCGAAGGCACCGATCAGGATCCGTCCGTCGAGGTGCCCGTTGCGGATGAGCTTGTCGCCGAGGTTCCCCGCCACCAGCAGGCCGCCGATCACCCCCACCCCCACGACGATCACCAGCAGCGTGGCCCCACCCTGGCTCATCCCGAAGTGTTCACGCAGGAAGATCAACGTGAACGTCTGGAGGCCGGAGAAGAAGAAGTAGCCGAGGGACGATGCCACGATCAGTATCAGGTTGGTGCGGACCCGGAGGCAGTAGCGGATGGCCTGCCAGAGGTTCAGCGTCACGGCCTCCTCGCCCAGCACGATCGACTCCTCGGGCGGTATGCCCATCTGGGCGACGGCGTCGGCCACCAGGGTGTCGTTGCGGTCCGACTCCTCGTCTCCGTGTGCGTCGGCGTGGGCGCCGCCGTCGCTACGTCCGGGCTGGTCTTCGATCTCTTCCTGCGAGACGATCTCCTCGTCTCCGATCCCGATGCGGCTCTGTCCGCCACGAGCGGGCTCCGGCAGGAACCGCCTGATCGTCCAGGCGAGGAGCCCGGCCGGTACCGCCAGGACCAGAAAGGCGGCTCGCCAGCCGAACAAGGTGGCGGCGAACCCGGCGACCAGGATGCCGGCCCCGGTCCCGAGCACTTCGCCGGTGAGGATGAACCCGTACATCTTGCCGCGCTCACCCGCCGGGAAGAGGTCGCCGGTCAGGGACGCGACCGTGGGGCCGGCGGTGGCGGCCACGCCTCCGAGCGCCAGTCGGGTGAACAGGAACACCGAGTAGCTGGGGGACAGGCCGCTGGCGAACTGGGCGACACCCCACAGGACGATGCTCGCCCACAGGAGTCGGACCCGGTGGGCGCGGTCCACCACCGCGCCCACCGGCAGCGTGGCGACGGCACCGACCAGCGACGTGACCGTGACGGCCAGGCCGACTTGTGTGTTCCCGATGTGCAGCGACTGTTCGAGCTGGAAGGCAACCGCTCCGACCGCACCTTTGTCCGCGGCGTCGAGGGCCAGGACGGCCGCCAGGAGCAGGACCGCTTTCCGGCGGGCCGGACCGCCGACCTCGTCGGTGACCCGACCCATGAACCGGTGCAGCGAGGTGCCGGCGAGCGCCTGGCAGCGGCGACCGAGCCCCGGAAGAACGGCGCCGTGCATCGATCGTCAGGCGGGCGCCGGCCGGAGCATGCTGCCTCCATACCCGTATCGTCCGGGCGGGATGCCCGCACGTGGTGGAACCGGACACGCCCGTGCTCCGTCCTGTCCGGGCGGCGGTCGGCGTACTCCCCGGACCGCCGGGTATGGCCGGATGCAGCGAATTCCCATACGGGGTGACCTTCTCGATGACGTACCTCAGCTTCGTGCTCGCCGTGCTGGCTGCCGTCACCAACGCGATCTCCAATGTCCTCCAGCGGAGGACCGACCGTGACGAGCCCGACGACCGTGCCATGCGGCCCCAACTCGTCCTCCACCTGGTCCGCCAACCATTGTGGCTGGCGGGGCTCGGGGCGGTGATCGCCTCCTTCCTCCTCCTCGCCGCCGCATTGGACTTCGGGCGCCTCGCCGCGGTCGACCCGATCATCGTCCTCGAGCTGCCGCTCACTCTGGTCCTCGCCACGAGGGTCCTCGGTGGCCGCCTCACCGGGCGCGAGTGGTGGGCCATCGTGGCGCTGACCGTCGGCCTCGCCGGGCTGATCGGGCTCCTTGCGCCCGAGGCCGGCAACGGAGGGCGGGCATCGCCGGCGGCGTGGATCGTGGCGTCCGGAGTCACCGTCGGAGTGCTGGCGGTGGCCGTAGCGGCGGCGGTGGGGCGTGCCGGACCGTGGCGTGCGGTCCTCCTCGGCGCCGCCACCGGTGTCGCCTTCGGCTTGACGGCCGCGTTCATGAAGGGCATGACGTCCTATTTCCGCCAGGGGCCGATCGGGGTCCTCACCGCGTGGCAGACCTATGCCATGGTCGCTTCGGGCATCGGCGGACTGTTCCTCGCCCAGAACGCCCTCCAGGCGGGCCGGCTGCTGTTCGCCCAGCCCGGGATGACCCTTCTCGACCCGCTCGTCTCCATCCTGTGGGGCGTCGTCGTGTTCCACGAGTCGGTCTCCGGCGGGGTGATGCTGGCGTTCGCAAGCGTGTCGGGCGTCGTGATGGCGGCCGGCGCCGTCGTCCTGGCGCGATCGCCCCTTCTGCGGGACGATCCCGACGAGGGCATCGAGCCGCAGAGGTCGGACAAGTCCCTCTCGTCCGCCGAGCGGTAGCGGCCGAGCGGTAGCGGCCGACCGGTACAGAGCCGAGCGGTAGCGGGCGCCCGGTACGCCGCCACGTTTGGCGCGCGACGGCGCGGGAATAGCGTCCCCCGGAGCCGTGGTACGTCGTTCCGCCCGGAGGTCGGGCCAGGGCCCGTGCTCTGGGAGGTGACAGGGGTTGTTCACGTTCTTGGCCGAGGTGTTCAGAGGCGGCAACCGGTTCATCGTCGGCATCTCGGTCATCGCTGCGCTCGGCGGGTTCTTGTTCGGCTACGACACCGGTGTCATCTCGGGCGCGCTGCTCTTCATCAAGCAGGACTTCGGAATCGGACAGCTGGGTCAGCAGTGGGTCATCGGTTCCCTTCTGATCGGTGCGGTGGTGGGGGCGGTGATCTCCTCGTACTCGGCGGACCGGTTGAGCCGCAAATGGACGAAGGTGATCTCGGGGTCGATCTACGTGGTGGCCGCCATCGCGTCGGCGCTCGCCCAGGACCTGGCTTGGCTGCTGGCGTCGCGGTTCGTCCTCGGCCTGGCCGTGGGAACGGCATCGTTCGTCGCCCCCATGTACATCGCCGAGCAGACACCGGCGAAGGTGCGGGGCGGAACCGTCTCGTTCAACCAGCTGATGATCACACTGGGCATCCTGGCCGCCTACATCGTCGATTTCCTCTTCAAGGGAGTCGCCGACAACTGGCGCTGGATGCTCGGTCTCGGCGCGGTCCCCGGCCTGGCCCTGGCGGTCGGGATGCTGCTCGTACCGCACACGCCGCGGTGGCTGATGCAGAAGGACCGCGAGGACGAGGCGAGATCGGTGCTCGAGAAGAGCCGCAGTCCCCGAGTGGCAGACGAGGAGATCGGCGAGATCCGCGACATCGTCGACGCCCACCACAGCACGTCGTTCCGACGGTTGTTCACGTCCCGGCTGCGTCCGCTGATGGCGGTGGGGCTGGGTCTGGCCATCTTCCAACAGCTGATCGGCGTGAACACCGTCGTCTACTTCTCGGCGACCATCCTGAAGTACACCGGAATCAACACCGACAAATCGATCGGCGAGGCTCTGTTCGTGGGCATCACCAATGTCGTGTTCACGGTGGTCGCCGTGCTCCTCCTCGATCGGGTCGGCCGGCGGACGCTCTTGATCACCGGGACGATCGGAGGCACCGCTTCGCTGGTCCTGCTCGGTGTCTACTTCTTCTCGAGCTCGTTGCAGCAGGCCGCGTCCTGGGTGGGTCTGATCGCGCTCATCTGCTTCATGGCGTCCTTCGCCGTGGGGCTCGGGCCGGTCTTCTGGCTGATGATCTCCGAGATCTTCCCGCTCGGCATCCGGAGCAAGGCGATGAGCGTCTGCACCGTGGCCAACTGGACGTTCAACTTCCTCGTCTCGTACTTCTTCCTGTCCCTGGTCAGCGGCATCGGCAAGGCAGGAACCTTCTGGTTGTACGCAGGCTTCGGCACGTTGGCGACGATCTACTTCGCCGTGCGGGTGCCCGAGACGAAGGACCGCACACTCGAGGAGATCGAGTCCGAGGTCGGGGGCAGGGAGGTCCAGGCCGAGGCGGCATGAGGGCGACGCCTGGGCGGTCCCGTCCGGCCGGGGCAAACCGCCTGGTTCGTCGTCACCGTCCGGCGTTCACCCTGCAGCGGCCCTCACCGTCGGGCGGCCCTCACCGTCGGGCGGCCCTCACCCGCCGTCGGGCGGCGGCTGCTAGACGGCGCTCGGGGCCAGCACGTCCTCGCCGAACGTGCACCAGACGGTTTTGCCGGTCCTGGTCGGCCGGGTGCCCCAGCGGGAGGACAGTGATGCGACCAGGTGCAGGCCGCGGCCCCGTTCGTCCTCGGGCAGGGTGCGCAGGCGCCGGGGAGGTGCAGCACTTCGGTCCGCCACCTCGATGATGAGCTCACGTCCCATGTAGGAGAGCCGCAAGTCGATGGGTGCCTGACCGTGGAGGACGGCATTGGTCACAAGTTCGCTCACCACGAGCAGGATGTCGGGCGCCTGGTCAGGAGGCAGGTCCCATTCGGCGAGCGTGCGGGCGGCCCAGCCACGGGCCTCGGAGACGGCCGGTGGGTAGGCGGGAACGCTGATCGTCGCGGTCAGGGGTTGCGCCAGCTCGTCCGGGACCCGGGCCAGCAGGAGTGCCACGTCGTCGTCGGGGCCGCTCTCGAGGAGCGAGTCGGCGAGGGCCTGGGGGAAGCCCCGCAGGTGGCCCTCGAGCTTGGCGAGCTGGTTCGCCAGCAGATCGATGCCCGCATCGAGGTCGCGGTACCGGCGTTCGATCAAGCCGTCGGTGTAGAGGGCGAGGATCGCGCCCGGGGGGAGCTCGAGCTCACGTTGGACGAGAGTGAGCGGACCGGCACCGAGCGGCGGGTCGCCCGGACCGCCGAGGCGGGCCACCTCCCGGTCGGGGCGGGCCAGCAGTGGCGGGAGATGGCCCGCATTGGCCCACGTGAGGAGCCCCTTCGTCGGGTCGTAGTTGGCGTAGATGCACGTGGCGATCTGGTCGCCGCCGAGCTCCCGCACCAGCCCGTCGAGCGATTCCAGCACCTGGGCCGGCGGGAGGTCGAGGTGCGCGTAGGCCCGGACCGCCGAGCGCAACTGGCCCATCACGGCGGCGGCCTGTACCCCCCGGCCCATGACATCGCCCATGACCAGGGCCGTCCGGCCTCCCCCGATGTCGATCACGTCGTACCAGTCACCGCCGACCTGGGTGCCGGCCATGCCGGACCGGTACAGCGTGGCCACCTCCAGTCGCTCGGGGTCGAACTCGTGAGCGGGGAGCAGTGAGGCCTGCAGCTCCTCGGCGATCCGGTGCTCGCGGGCCGCGACCTCCTTGGCCGCCGACTCCTCGGCCAGCCGCCACTCCTCGGCCCGCTGCTCGGTGACGTCCTGGTTGGTTCCCCGCAGGCCGACCGGGCGGCCCTCGGGGTCGAAGTGCACCTCACTGCGGGCGTGGAACGTGCGCACCTGGCCGTCACGCAGACGCAGTCTCACCTCGTAGTCGAGCGGCCTCCCGAGCCTGGCCTCGCCGATGGCGGACTCGATGACCGGGAGGTCGTGCGGGTGGACGAACTGCCTGACGATCTGCTCGAGGCCGGCTGCCTCCAGCTCCTCGTGGGTGATCTGCAGCTGGTGCAGGAGCTCGGCAGAGGCCGAGGTCCGCCCGGTCTCGAAGTCGAGCTGCCAGCTGCCGACCCGGGCGAGGTGTTGGGCCTGGTCCATGAGCTCCTGGCTTCGCCGGAGCTGGTCGCGGGTCCGGCGCACCCGGTCCATCTCCAGGTTGGCGTGGATCCTGGCGAGAAGCTCCCGGCCGGAGAACGGCTTGCTGACGTAGTCGTCAGCACCTGCCTCCAGCCCTTCGATGCGGCCCTCCTCGCCGGCGCGGGCCGAGAGCATGACGACCGGTATCCCGCACGTCGCCGGATCGGCCCGGAGGGCGGCGAGCAACTCGAAGCCGTTGAGATTGGGCATCATGACATCGGTCAGGACCAGGTCCGGGGGGTCGGTCCGGCATCGCGCCAGGGCGGCAGCACCGTCCCCGGTGGCGTCCACGACGTAGAGCCCGCCCAGCAGCCCGACGAGGTAGTCGCGCATGTCGGCGTTGTCCTCGACCACCAGCAGGCGGTTCTGCTCGGTCTGTTCGGGGAAGGACGGTTCGTCTGGCTGCCCGGTCGCCGGTCCCTGCCGGCTCGTCGTGGTCGCCGGGACGGCGTCGGCTCCTGAAGCGGTGTCGGATCCTGGAGCGGCTTCAGCTCCTGATCCGGTGTCGGACCCGGAACCGGTGTCGGTTCCGACCCAGCCGAGCGCCTGGTCCACCAGAGCACGGGCGGCCACCGAGGCGCCGTCCTTCTCGGGTTCCGCGGCAGTGGCGCTGAACGCGCCGACCACCTGGTCGGGGGGAAGGTGGTCCGAGCCGAACGGAAGCCGGACCACGAAGGTGCTGCCGACCCCTTCGGTGCTCTCGACGTGGACCGCCCCTCCCTGGAGCGCGCTCAGCTCCGCCACCAGGGCGAGCCCGATTCCCGACCCTTCGTGCGAGCGGGACCGCGCCCCGTCCACCCGCTGGAACCGTTCGAAGAGCTTGGTCTGGTCGGCGACCGGGATCCCGATGCCGGTGTCGGAGACGGCCAGCTCCGCGCCGTCCGGTCCTCCGGAGAGCCGGACGGTGATGGAACCCTCGAAGGTGCACTTCAGCGCGTTCGAGAGCAGGTTGAGCACGATCTTGGCCCACATCTCACGGTCGACGTAGACGGGCTCGGGCAACGGCGTCAGGTCGGTGACGAGCTCGAGCCCGGCCCGCTCGACGGCCTCGTCGAACATGTGGACCAGCTCCCGGGTCTGGTGGGCGAGATCGACCGGTTCGAACCGTCCGCTCAGCGAACCGGACTCGAGCTGTTGGAAGTCGAGGAGCGTGTTGACCAGGTGGAGGAGGCGTTCCGCGTTCCGAGCGATGACCTCGAGGGACCTGCGCTGGCGGTCCGACAGTCGGTGGTCCGGATCCGCCAGCAGATCCGCGGTCGGGCCGAGGAGCAGGGTGAGCGGTGTGCGGAGCTCGTGGGAGACGTTGGTGAAGAAGGTCGACTTGGCCGCATCCAGGGCGGCGAGCTGCTCCGCCCGGTAGCGCTCGGCCTCGAACGACCGCGAGCTGCCGATCGCCGCGGTGACCTGATCGGCGACCAGCTCGACGAACGAGCGGTATTCCCGGTCCAGCGGGCGGTACCGGTTCATGCCGACCACCATGAAGCCGTAGGGCCGCGGGACGCTGGCGTTCGTCAGAGCGACCACCACGGCGGCCGTCGGCGGCTCGGGCCACGCACCGGCCGGCAGCTCGCCGTAGCGGTCGTCCAGCCGGAGGGTCGTCGACCTGGCCCCGGTGAGATCGGCCACCGGCCAGAGCGTGTCGTCGCCGGGGTCGATGACCGGGGGCGCAGCCGGATGGGAGGCGCTGATCCCCGACGTCCAGGCGAGGTGGGCGGCGCCCGAGTCCCGGTCGAACACGTACCCGAGCGTGAACGGCAGGGAGCGTAGGTCCGAGCCCAGTTGCTGGCCGACGGTGGCGAGCACCTCCTGCTCGGTGTTGAGGGAGACCGACGAGGCCGACAGACCCCGCAGCATGGCCAGGTGCCGCCGGCTGATGACCTGTTCCGTCTCCTCGGTGACGACACAGAGCATCCCCGCCGTCCGCCCCTCGTCGTCCCGCAACGGGCTGTAGGAGAAGGTGTGGTACGTCTCCTCGACGTAGCCGGAGCGCTCGAGGAACAGGAGCAGGCGCTCGTCCCAGGTCGCCTCGCCGGCGGCGATCACCCGCTCGATCCGGGGACCGATCTCCGGCCAGATCTCCTGCCAGACCAGCCCGGCGGGCTTGCCCAGAGCCCAGGGATACTTGACCCCCAACGTGGCGCGCCGGTAGGCGTCGTTGCAGAAGAACGTGAGCTCCGGGCCCCACGCCATCCACATCGAGAACCGGGAAGTGAGGAGCGTGGTGACCGTCGTCTGCAGGCTGGCGGGCCACTGCTCGGGTAGCCCGAGAGGCGACCCCGCCCAGTCGACCTTCAACAGGTCGGGGCCGACCGGTCCGAGGCGGCCGAGGTCGGTCCGGAAGCGGTCCTCGGGTGGCGTCACGAGCCCCGGTCCGGGGACGCTGGCAACATTGGTGGGCCTCCTGCCGCAGGATCGCCGAGTGCTGGTCGGGTCCTGCAAGGTTAGACTTCTGCCCGTTCCGTTCGCGCCCGTGGGTTCTCGCTCAGGCGCCAGGAGGCAAGGTCAGGTGCGAACCATGGGCGATCCCTTGGACATCTCGGAAGAGCCCATCGACCACGGTGCGCTGGTCGTCGTGGCCGGTGAAATCGACATCGCCACCGCCCCGACGCTGCGTCAGCGTCTGGACGCGGTCATCGGCCGGAGCCCCGCCAACCTGGTGGTGGACCTCCTCGGCGTCAGCTTCATCGACTCCACGGGACTGGGAGCCCTGATCGGCGCGGCGAAGCAGGTCCAGGCCTACCGGGGGGCCATGCGGGTGGTGGTCACCGAGCCCCGGATGCTCAAGCTGTTCGAGATCGCCGGGATCAGCGAGCTCTTCCCGATCGTCCCCACCCGCGAAGAAGCCGTCCAACCGGGATCCTGATCGGGGGGCGGTCGGCGCCGTCGCCGAGGCCGCCCCTTTCCGTCGGGGCCGCCCCTCTCACTCGGGGTGATCGGGGTCGGCGCGGTCCCGCAGCCGGCCGGCCACCGATGAGACGGTCCGTCCCACCCTGTCCGGGATGAAGTGGCCGGGGCTGGCGTCGAAGCTCGCCTCGTCGAGCATGTCCTTGACCATCTGGAGGCTGATCCGGTTGCGGTTGGGGGTCCCGGCGCGCAGCGCCGCCACCAGGCTCTTCATCTGGTTGGACCGGACCTTGGCCGGGATGGGCGGCTCGTGGGGGTCGACCACGCACTCGATGACCACCGGGCCGTCGAGCCGGAGAGCGTCGCGCATCTGGTCCTGGCACCGGGCCGGGTCCTCGATGTGGACTCCTCTCGCTCCGGCCGCCTCGGCGAACTTCACGAAGTCGAACGTGGCGAAGTTCACGCCGAACTCCGGGTTGCCGAGATACACCATCTGCTCCCACTTGATGAGGCCGAGCGTGTCGTTCTTGATGACGACCACCTTGATGGGCAGGTCGTGCTGGACGGCGGTGAGGAAATCACCCAGCTGCATCGTGAGGGAACCGTCTCCGGTGAAGGCGACGACCTGGCGCCCCGGGAAGGCGGCGGCCGCCCCGATGGCGTAGGGGAGGGCGGCGGCCATCGAGCAGTTGGTGCCCGAGAAGCTGAACAGCTGGTGGCGCCGGATCTTGATCTGCCGGGCCTCCCACACCGTCACGGTGCCCGAGTCGCCGCACACGACGGCGTCGTCGTCGAGACACTCTCCGAGGGCCCACGCCGGCACTTGGGGCCGCATCGGCATATCGGTCCGCGTCGAGCGGTCCTCCATGAGCTCCCACCAGTCGCGCATGCCGGCCTGGGCCTGCTCCAGAAAGGAGCGGTCGTCGTTGCGGGAGAGCTTGGGTCCGAGGGCGGCGAGCGTGGCCCGGGCGTCGCCCACCAACGGGACGTCGACCGGGTAACGGAGCCCGATCCGTTCGGGTTTGTCGTCGATCTGGACGCAGACAGCCTGTCCCGGTGGGGGGTAGAACTCGATGTAGGGCATGGTCGAGCCGACGATCAAGAGCGCGTCGCAGGACTCCAGAGCCTCCTCCGAGGGCTTGGTGCCGACCAGCGCGATGCTCCCCGTCGTGTACGGCGAGTCGTCGGGGATGCAGTCCTTGCCGAGCATGGCCTTGACCACGGGGGCTCCGAGCTTCTCGGCGACCGATTCGAGCTCCGCCCCCGCCCCGCGGGCACCGGCACCGGCCAAGATGGCGATCCGGTGATGGCCGCTGAGCGCGGCCGCGGCCGCTTCGAGGTCCTGATCGGTGGGCAGGCGGACCGGGGCCCGGAACGCCGGGCTGGTGTGCCCCGGCACGTTGCGGCGGAACCGGGTGCCCGAATCGGCCGGGGCGGCCTGGTAGTCGATGGGGAACGCCAGATGTGCCGGTGCCCGCTGGGCGAGCGCGGACCGGCATGCGTAGTCGACCACGTTGGTCACGTGTTGCGGCCCCATGATCCGCTGGTTGTAGACGGCGATGTCGTTGAACAGGTAGTCGGTGTTGGCGTCCTGCAGGTAGCTGGTCCCGGTCAGGTCGTGGTAGCTCATTCCGGTGATGGCGAGCACCGGAGCCTGCTCGAGCTTGGCGTCGAGCAGTCCGTTCAGCAGGTGGACCGCCCCGGGTGCAGCGGTCGCGAAGCAGACCCCCAACCTCCCGGTGAACTTGGCGTAGCCCACGGCCGCCATCGCCCCGACCTCCTCGTGACGGACGTGGATGAAACGCAGGCGGTCCTGCTGCTTGCGCAATGCCTCCATCAGCCCGTTGATCCCGTCACCGGGCAGCCCGAAGATCGTGTCCACCCCCCATTCCATCAGCCGCTCGACCAGCACGTCCGATGCGGTGCGTTCCTCAGCAGCCATGGGTCGTCCTCCTCGGTGTGCCCGTGTTCATCTGTCTCGCCTTCTCATCCGCCCGTTCGCCGGGATCCCCGTCGCCGATGCCGTTGCCCCTTCTCTGGTGGTCCCGGCTCGTGCGACTCCCGGATCGTGCGACTCACCCCGGACTCCCGGTCTCGTGGCTCTCACCTTCCTCAACCGTGATGGCCCCCGCTCACCGGTGTGATCGCCGCATGGGTGGCCAGCCGTCGCTCGACGGGACGGTCGGTCGGTCCGGTCCTCCCATAGCGGAAGGCGGTGTCGAGCACCTCAGCGAGGTGGAGTCCGTGGCGTTCGGTGCCGGCTGCGATCTGGCTGCGGCAACTGAACCCGTCGGCGACGATGAGGGTGTCCGGATGGGCGGCGCGCACAGCGGGGAGCAGCTTGCGCTCGCCGGCTGCCAGCGAGACCTCGTAGCGCTCGCCGGCCTCGTAGCCGAAGCTTCCCGCCATCCCGCAGCAGCCGGCATCGGGTAGCTCGAGGTCGATGCCCATGTCGCGCAGCAGATCGGCCTCGTCGTCGAAGCCGATGACGGCGTGCTGGTGGCAGTGGGGCTGGACCAGCGCCTTGCGGTCGAGCCGGGGAACGGAGAAACCGGGAGCATGATGACGGAGGAACTCGGCGAGGACCATGCTCTGCTTTTGCAGCCGCTGCGCATCGAGGTCGTCCGGAAAGAGGTTGGTGAGCTCGTCGCGGAACACCGCCACGCAGCTCGGCTCGAGCCCCACGATCGGAGTGCCGTCGCGAAGGTGGGGAGCCAGGACCCCCACGGTGTGGGCCAACCAACGCCTGGCGGTCGGCAGCATGCCGTAGTCGTAGAGGGGTCGGCCACAGCAGACGGGCTGGTCGGGGATCACCACTCGACACCCGGCGCCCTCGAGAACCCGAACCGCGGCTTGGCCGACCTGCGGCTCGAAGAAGTTGGTGAAGGTGTCGGTCCACAGCACCACGGGGGGACCGTCGGGATGGCGCGCTTCGTGATCCGCGAACCAGGAGGAGAAGGTCCGGGTGGCGAACCTCGGCGCCGGGCGGTCGCCAGCGACGCCGCCGACAGCCTTCACCATGCGGCTGACCCCGGGGGACTGGGTGACGAGGTTGGCGACCCGCGGGACCCGCGATGCAAGCCGGGCCCAGAGGGGGATCAGCCCCAGCGCGTACGCCTGGCGCGGCCGGATCCTCCGCCGGTAGTAGTGGGACAGGAATTCAGCCTTGTAGGTGGCCATGTCGACCTGGGCCGGGCAGTCCCGTTTGCACCCCTTGCAGGCCAGGCACAGGTCCAGTGCGCTCTTCACCTCTTCGTTGCGCCATTGGGCGGTCAGCTCACCGGTGGCGGAGGTCATCTCCTGGAGCAGGCGAGCCCGGCCACGGGTCGAGTGCTTCTCCTCACGGGTGACCATGAAGCTCGGACACATCACGCCGCCATCGGTGTGACGACATTTTCCGATACCGAAACAGCGGTTGGTCGCCTCGGCGAAGCTGTGGCCGTCGTCGGGGAAGGCGAATCCGGTTTCCAGGTGACGGGTCCGGTAGCCGGTTCCCTCCCGCAATCCGGTATCGAGGGGAAAGGGGTCGACCAGTTTGTGGGGGTTCATGTGATTGGTGGGGTCCCACAGATCCTTGAACTCCTGGAATGCCCGGAGGATCTCCGGACTGAACATCCTCGGCCACAGCTCGGCCCGACCGTGCCCGTCGCCGTGCTCGCCCGACAAGGAACCGCCGTACGAGACCACCAGGTCGGCCGCTTCCTCCATGAACCTGCGGTACGTCCGGACGCCATCGGCGGACCGGAGATCCCAGTCGATCCGGCAGTGCACGCAGCCTTGACCCCAGTGCCCGAAGAAGACGCCGTCGTAACCGAAGCGGTCGAGCAGCTTCGTGAAGTCACGCAGGTAGTCGCCGAGGCGGGCCGGGGGGACGGCGGCGTCCTCCCAGTTGGGCCAACCGCCGTGCCCGCCCAGGGCGATCGGCATCCGCGAGGTTCCTGCCGAATGGCGGCGCACCTCCCAGATGGCCGTCTCGTCGTCGGGGTCCTCGAAGAGCTTGTGCGTCGGCGCCCCCTTCCTGCCTTGGAGGGCCTCGAACAAGCGACGGGCCTGAACATCGGCTTCGGGCTTGGTCTCGGCACCGAACTCGATCAGCACCCAGGCATTCCCGTCGGGAAGGCGCTTGTCACCGCCGAAATTGAGGCCTTTCCGGTGCAGGTTCTCGATGACCTGGCGGCTCGTGAACTCGAGGGCGATGGGCCCGAACCCGAGCAGCCACTCGATGTCGTCGCCGCTCGACGGGATGTCGGGGTAGCCGAGGGCCACGAGGCTCCGCTCCGGCGGGGACTCGACGAGCTTGCACGTGGCCTCCAGTACGAGCGCACAGGTCCCCTCGGTGCCGACGAGCGACCGAGCGACGTGGAAGCCGTTCTCGGGAAGCAGCCATTCGAGGCTGTAGCCCGACACCCGGCGGGGGATGTCGGGGAATTGCCGGCGGACGGCGTCGCCATAGGTGTCACGGATCCGCCTGAGTCCTGCATAGATCTCTCCCCGCCGTCCTCCCTCCGCGATGATCCGGGCCAGCTCGGCGTCGCTGGTCCGGCCGACCCGCATCTGCAGTCCGTCGTAGGTGAGGATCTCCAGCTCCTCGATGTTGTCGTCGGTCTTGCCGGCCATGACCGAGTGGGTGCCGCACGAGTTGTTCCCGATCATCCCGCCGAAGGTGGCATGGTCGTGGGTGGCGGGATCCGGCCCGAACGTCAGGCCGTGCTCCTCGGCCGCATCCCGGAGCGTGTCGCAGACCGTCCCCGGCTCGACCCGCGCCCGGCGGCCGTCCACATCGAGGTGGACGATGGAGCTCATGTACTTCGAGAAGTCGAACACCACCGCGGTGTTCACCGTCTGGCCGGCCAGCCCGGTCCCGCAGCCCCGTCCGAGCACCGGGACGTCGTGGCGACGGCACACGGCGAGCGCCGCCGCCGTGCCGGCCTTGCTCCGGGGGAGCACCACTCCGATAGGCACCTGCCGGAAGATCGAGGCGTCGTAGGAGTACAGGGCCCGGTCGCCGCGCTCGAATCGGACCTCGACGTCCGTATCGACGAGGTCTCTGGCCAGGGAAGCGGCCGCTTCGTCATCCGGAGGGCGGGGCGCGGGTCCATTCGCTGCCGGATCGCGCCTTCGCACCTCTTGCATGACCATCGACGCCTCCGGCTGCGGGACTGTGGGAACGGACTAGGTCGGCATACCCAATCCCGCGGCGCCTGACACGGTGGTTCCCGTAGCGGCCGGCCCGGCCGACCGGGCCGAAGCGGGCGCCAGTCCTTCGGAGGATGATCGGGCGGTCCGCTCGGTGCCGGACGTGCTGGTGGTGCGAACACGAACCTGATGGGCCCGGGGGTCCGCGTCAGGATCACTCGCCGAGCGGCTCCTCGGGAAGGCTCGGGCCGTAGCCGGCGCGGAACTCCCAGACCGAGACGCCGGTGACGAGTGCGATGGGAACGGCGAGAGACTCGAACGACCAGTTGCGCTGGGCTACGCCACCGGCGACCGCGCCACCGAGGTAGAGCAACCAGACTGAGCCGAGCAGCCCCGACAGGCGCACCAGACGCCAGCGTTCGAGGCGATCGCGCCGAAACCAGCTCACGACGAAGGTCTCGGCGAAGTCGGTGAGCACACCGGTGACGAAAGTCGTGCGCACGGTCCGCCGGCCGACCCGGCGCAGCATCACCGTTTGCAAGCCCATGGCCCCGGCCAGGCACGCTGCGGCGGTGGCGTAGGGCACCGTGGCGGCGGGGGATATGTGGCTTGCGTGGCTCGTCGCTGCGCCGACTCCGAAGGCTGCCCCCAGGGCGGCCAGCTCGGCGGCGGCCACGACCACGCCGGTCGAACGGGCCCCGCGCCAGCGTGCGACCTCGACGAGCAGGGTTCCGAGTGCGATGCCGACCAGGTAGGCCCCGATGGCGACGCCGCGGGGCCAGGCGGCCGACCAGGTTCCCGCTCCGAGGGCCACTCCCAAGCCGGCGCTGTTCCCGGACTGGTGGGCGATGAACAGCTGGAACAGCGCCACGAACCCGACAGCGTCGACATATCCCCCGACCGCCGCCAGCAGGCGAGCCATGTGCTCGGCGCCGCGCTTGGTCTCGTCGTCGGGCGATGTGGCGCCGGTGCCGAGCATCGATGTCATCACCGATCGCTCCGGACGACCTCCGCTCAGAGCCGAGGGACCTTCGCTCAAGGCCGCCTCGCCGGCGACACGCTTCCCATGAGGCACGAACCGGTATGGGCACAGGTATCGATGCAGGGCGACCCGGGCGGGGACCCGGACCGGGTCGGGGATCGTCCTCGGCGGGACCGGCACCGGCGACCGGTCGGTCTCGTCGGGCCTCGTGGGTTCACGTCTGCATCACCGTCGGCCGCATCCGCCGCTGGCCTCGGACCACCGAGCCGGCGCCCTGGCATGGTCCGTTGGGACCGACCCTCGACCATCCCGGAGATCGCGCTGGAGCGACGATCCGCGGCAGCAATGGGCCGTCCATCCACTCGGATGACGCATCCTAGGCACGGGAGCACGCCGCGACGGGGGAGCACCGAACCCGAGGGTCGCGTCTCGGACTTTGCCGGCGGACCGTGGACCCGGCACCGATGTCTCCGGCACGCCGACGGGCCGGAGCAAACCGGCCACCTGCCACCTGCCACCCGACACCTGCCACCTGCCACCTACGGGCTGTCAACTCGCAGCCCCTCGGCTCGAAGCACATCGACCCGGTCGGGACCGTCGGACACCCGGGTGATCCGTACGTCGGCACTTCCATCTCCCACTCGAAGGTCGCAGAGCGTCACCTCCGCCAGCCATTCCGGCAGGGCGGGCCGTACCAGGAGCTTCCCGGCCGGAGCGTTCGCCTCCAGTCCGAGCAGCGAGACGAGCAGGTGCACGATCGCACCGGAGGACCACGCCTGGGGCACGTTCGCGCCCAAGTACTGGACGGGGAACGAGCCCGGGTCACGGGACAGGCCGGCGAACAGCTCGGGCGGCCGCTGCGCAGCAAACTTCGAGGTGGCGTCGAGGATGCCACGGGCGACGCGCCCCGCCGCTCCATCGAATCCATAGTTGCGGAACCCGGCAGCGATGATCCCGTTGTCGTGGGGCCAGACCGATCCTCGCTGGTAGGAAAGCGGGTTGTACGCAGGATGGCCGCTGGACAACGTCCGGATCCCCCATCCGCTCCACATGTCGTCAGCCATCAACCGCTCGACGACCCGTGCGGCGCGCTCCTCTGCTACTGCGCGTTGCCAGAGCAGGTGGCCGGCATTCGACGCCACCGAGCGGATGGGTCTCTTCCTGCCGTCGAGTCCGAGGACGTAGGTTCCCTGCTCTTCCCACCAGAACCGGGCTTCGATGGTTTCGGCCAGCCGGTCGGCGTCGGATCGAAGGCGACACGAGGCTGAACGATCGCGGTAGGCGCCCTCGAGGACGTCCGCCCAAGCCCGTTTGGCCGCGACGACGGCACCCTGATGCTCGGCGAGCGCAATCGGCGTGGCTGCCGGCGATCCGTCCTCGTCGACGATCGCATCCCCGGAGTCTTTCCAGCCCTGGTTGACGTAGCCGTCCCTGGCGCGGGTCTGGTACTCCTGCAGACCGTCATGGTCCGGATCTCCGTCCCGGTCGATCCAGGCAAGTGCCCGTTCGACGTGCGGCTTCATGGCGTCGAGCTCGTCCCTGCTTCCGTGCCACCAGTAGGCATGAGCGGCAACGAGCACGTAGAGGGTGGTGGTCTCGTGGGCCCCGTAATAGGGAGAATGGGGAACCAATCGGAGCTCGGCAAGTTCTCCGTGACGTATCTCGTGTTCGATCTTGCCGGGCTGCATGTCACGATCGTCGTCATACGATCCGGCCTGCAGATTGGCGAGGGCTCGGAGACTTCCGAGGGCGAACCGGGGTGACAGAGCCAGTGTCTGTTCTGAGACCGTCAACGAGTCCCGCCCGAACAAGCTCAAGAACCAAGGGACGCCGGCGGCTGGCACCCAGGACTCTCGATCCAGGCCATCGTGGGAACCACCGCCCGAAGCGAACTGGTCATGCCGGTGAAGCCTCAGCCCGGCGAGATCCTCGACCGATTGGCGGAGCGCCGAATTGACGACCGGGTTCGACGTGTCGATCTCTGTCGTCTGGTCGATCCACTCGCGGCGGGCCAACGAACGGTCACTACCCTCGTCCCTGAGCTGATGGCAACGCGAATCGACCGGTCGGGGCTCGCCATGGACGATCGGGATCCAGTAGAGGCACGAATGCCACGATTCACCGTGACGCAATGCGATCCTGAACTCGATCCTGCCATTGGCGAACCTTGGCTCGGGTGAGTCGCACCGAGCACGCATGGCGACGGCTCGCTCGAATTCTCCGTTTGCGTACCGTGTGGTGAGGGTCGCGCTGTCCTGGTCCCAACTCGTCTGGAACGTTCCCCGGCGGACCCGCCGTTTCGCCTTGACGTCGAAGATGTCGGCGAAGTCGCTTTCGATGGCGATCTCGAGGTCACAGACGACAGGCTCGGGCCCCCAGTTGGTGAGGTCGTAGTCCTCGTGGACTCCTTGGCTCACGACTCGATCCAGCCGTAGGTGAAGAGTGTGCTCCCCGATCGAGTCGCCCTCCGGCCCGAGGACCCGAGGGTTGGTCAGCTCGAAGCGGGCTGAGTGGTTCCCGGTGGCGGATCCGTTCAGGAGTACCGGCTCCTCTCCGCACAGAGCTACCCGGTGACCGGAGACGAGCCGGGTGTCGGAGACGAAATAGCCGTGTTCGTGGCTGTTCGATATGTCACCCGAGGCGCCCGAAACGACGACCTCGTCGTCAGAATGGACCGATACGACCGGAGGGCCAACGGCGATCTCCATTGCACTCCTTTCCTGTCGTTTTCCTGTCGTCTCTCATCTTTCCTGTCGTCTCTCGTCGGCTCAGCTCGTCGGTTCGGACGGGTGTGCCGTGGAGCATGCCCAGTCCGCCGGCCTGGTATCCACCTCCCCACAGGGCCGGGGCTCGACGCCGCTCCGGAGGCTTCCCGCCAATCCAGAGCCACCGGGGTTGGCGACCACCGCTGCCGACTGCTGTTCATCTTGCCCTGGCCCAGATCGGCCCGCGCCCTGATCCAGGGCCGCCCTCGATCCTTCTCGCCCCAGATCCGCCAGGCTGATCCACCCCTCCCCAAGGTCGGTGTCCTGCCGTACGCGCACCCGAGCCGTATGCGCACCCGAGCCGTACGCGCACCCGAGCCGGGCGGCCCCGGAGCCGGTGGTGCATCCCGGGTCGCACCACCCCCCAGAGGCCGGCTTGCCAGGACACACGGGGGCCGACTCGGCTATAGGTGGAGCATGGACGCCGGGCATCGCGGGCGCCTCCGAGTTGGGGTGATTGCTGTCGTCGGGGCGCTGGTAGCGGCCCTGGTTGGATTTGTCGTCTGGAACCGGAACTTCACGAGGGCATCGGGGGTGGATCCGGGAACGTCCTGCCCCGTCGTGGTGCAGCCGACGGCCCATCCTCCGCTCGCCGCCGTCGGGTTGAAACGGGTTGCCCTTGTCGGAGACTCGATCATGCAGCAATCGTCCTGCGCGGTGGCGGACAGCCTGGCGCAGGTCGGGGTTGAGACCGGTCGCTACGCCGTCTTCGGCAGCGGTCTCCTGACCGGGTTCGACTGGCAAGCGGAGATCGCCCGGATCCTGCGCACGCAGCATCCCAATGCGGTCATCGCGGTGTTCGTCGGCAACTACGTTTCCGACTCGCTTCGAGACGGGCAGGGGAGCCCGGTGGTTCGAGGCAGCCCCGAATTCTTCGCCCTCTGGCAACAGCGGGCGGTGTCGTTCTCCGCCACCGTCCGGGCGGCGGGTGCCCAGATGTTCTGGGTCAGTCCGCCGACAGCTCCTACCCCCACGTTCATGTACGCACAACGTCTCTACGAGGGATACCAGACGATCCCCGGGGATCGGACGATCGACGCAGGGCGAGTTCTCGTCGATGCCGCAGGGCACGAGCTGTTGACGAAGACCACCTGCGGATCGTCGCGGGTGCTGCGGACTCCCGATGGTCACCTCACCCCTGACGGCGCCCGCATCTACGGGCAGGAGATCGCCCACGAATTCACCGGCGAAACAGGCTTGATCACCAGCCCTCGGCCCTGTTGAGGCCGTCCGGTGCTGAATCGGTCCGGGCTCGAGCCCCGTCTGTTCCCGCCGTCCTCCGTTGTCCGGATCGCCTCGGCCAGTCGCGGGAACGGGTGGCAGCGACCGCATCAGTGTCGAGGCCCGTCCATGGTGGTCCGACCACGTGGAGCGTCAGATGCTGGTGCCAAGCAGTTGATCCACGGGAGCATTTGGTGATCGGAGCATGAACCCGCTGGAGGTGGTAAGGAGGCGATGATCGGATCGAGCACGACAACCACCGCCATCGGCAGATGGGTGCCGACTTGAGGTTTGTCGACGCCGTCGGCCGTGCCCTTGCCACGAGCGGGTCGATGACCTGGCAGATCCTTTGGGCACTGATCCTGGGCTTTGCCCTCTCGGCCGTCGTTCAAGCGGTCGTCCGCCGCAGCACCATCATCCGTCGCCTCGGCGACGATCGCCCACGCACGGTGGCCCTCGCCACAGGCTTTGGCATCGCGTCTTCGTCCTGTTCGTATGCGGCGGTCGCCTTGGCCCGGTCATTGTTTCGCAAGGGTGCGAGCTTCACGGCGGCCATGGCGTTCGAGATCGCTTCGACCAACCTTGTGGTCGAGCTCGGCGTGATTCTGGCCGTATTGATCGGCTGGCAGTTCACCGCGGCCGAGTTCGTCGGTGGTCCGATCATGATCGTGCTGATCGCGGTGTTCTTCCGTCTGTTCTTGAGACAGAAGCTGGTGGACGCGGCCAAGGCGCAGTCGGAGAAAGGGCTGGCCGGCTCCATGGAGGGCCATGCGGCAATGGACATGACCATCAGCGAGCGGGGCCGGCTCTGGCGACGCCTCCGTTCCAAGCAGGCTGTCACCTCGATCTCGCACATCTTCGTGATGGAGTGGGCGGCGGTCATCCGAGATATCGTCCTCGGCCTACTCATTGCCGGTGCAATAGACGCCTGGGTCCCGGCGAGCTTCTGGCACCATCTGTTCGCCACCGACCATCCGTTGCTGGCGAAGATCTGGGGGCCGCTGATCGGGCCGGTGGTCAGCTTGTTGAGCTTCGTCTGCTCGATCGGCAACGTACCGTTGGCCGGGGTCCTCTGGAACGACGGGATGAGCTTCGGAGGTGTCGTGGCCTTCCTGTTCGCAGATCTGATCATCGTCCCGATCCTGGTCATCTACCGGAAGTACTACGGCACCCGCATGATGTTCTTCGTCCTCGGGAGCTTCTACGTGACGATGGTGCTCGCCGGGTATGCCGTCGAGCTCGTGTTCGGTGGCCTCGGCATCATTCCCACGGAGCGCAACGCGAGGGTCGGTGAGGTCGCGGTGCGGTGGAACTACACCACGGTGCTCAATATCATCGCTCTCGCAGCGACCGTCGGGCTGCTGTACCGGTTCGTCCGCACCGGTGGACTACCGATGCTGAAGATGATGGGCGGGTCGCCTGAGACGAAGCACGGGGACGAGAGCGTCCGGTCGTGATTCCCCGAAGGCGAGGGAGCTGCAGCACTCCGACCGCACGGAGAGACGGTATGGAGCGTCCCGTCAAAGCGGCCGGCTGGTCGCCGCAGCCGGCGCGTCACAGCCGCTGGCGCGTCAAGGGAAGAGCGGCAGCGACAGAAGGGAAGTCGGGAAGCCCAGGACTTCAAGACGGCGTCGGATCACGTCCTACCGTCGGCGGCTCGTCCGATGGCGGAGGAGCCGCCCTCATCCCGGCGGCCTCACCTCGGCACGGGTGGAACATCCGAAAGTCCTGCCTGGCCAGGGGATTCCTGACGACATGGCAGAGGCTCGAGCGAATTGCAGAGTGGGATCCGCCGGCGGGCGACGGAACGATCGGCTGAACGGAGACTGGCTGCGGGATCGACTGAGAACTGGCTGCGCGAAGAAACGCCGCCTGGTGCGGATCGCGCTGGGTGGGTGCGGCCGAAGCACAGGTGCGTGCGTGCGCGGTGTGGCGCGGAGGGAGTGGGATTCGAACCCACGGAGGCTTGCACCTCACGGCTTTTCAAGAGCCGCGCATTTGTCCGCTCTGCCATCCCTCCGTGACGCCAGACAGGGTAGCCGTGCGGCGATCGGTCGGCGTCAATGCCCGACCGGGTCAGAACCGGTCACGATCTCGCTTCGCAGCTGCTCGACCCATTCGAGCGCCCGACGACCCGACGACTCGGCCTCTCGACGTATGGCGGGGCCCCTTGGGCCGGCCGCCGGGTACGAACCGAGGAACTTGACGCCGGCCAGCTCGGTATGGAGATCCCGCAGACAATCGCTCACGACAGCGTCAGCTACGTGACCCTCGAAATCGATGATGAAGCAGTACTCGCCGAGCGCCTTTTTGGTGGGACGTGATTCGAGCTTGCTGAGATTGATGTTGCGGGCCGCGAACTGCCCGAGGATCCCGTAGAGGCTTCCGGGATGGTCGCTCCGCTGGAAGCAGGCGATGCTGGTGCGGTCGTGGCCGGTCGGGGCGGGGATACCGGTCCGGGCCACCGAGACGAATCGGGTCTGGTTCTCGGGATGATCCTCCACGTCCTCGACCAGTATGTCGAGGCCGTAGAGGGTGGCAGCCAGGCGTGGAGCGATCGCCGCGGTCGGGCGCTGGGACATGGTCGGATCCCGGCGTCCGACCAGCTGGGCCGCTTCAGCGGTGGAATTGGTGGCCAGCAGGTCGGCCTCGGGCAGCCGCTCGGTGAGGAAGCGGCGGCACTGGGCCGTAGCCATGGGGATGGAGGCCACCCGCTCGACCTCGGTGAGTGCGATGCCCGGCAGCGCCATCAAGTGGAGATGGATGTCCAGTACCACCTCCCGCTGGATGCGCAGGTCGAAGTCGAAGACCAGGCTGTCGATGATGTCCCGCACGGTGCCCTCGATGGCGTTCTCGAGCGGGACGAATCCGAGGTCCAGCGTGCCTTCCTGCACGGCCTCGAGCACGTCGGAGAGCGAGCCCATCGGCGTGATATCCGCCAAGGCATAGTCGGCCTCACTGAAAAGCGCTTCCTCGGTGAAGGTTCCCTCCGGTCCGAGGAAGCCGATGCGCAGGGCGCGGTCCGCCGACGCCGTCGAGGTCTCCGGGGATGCGTCGGTGGCCATACCCAGGCAGGATAGTGAACATCATGGACGAGTCTGCGTTGCGGCGCCTGCTGAACGATGTTCAAACGGGAGCCTGCCTGCCCGACGAGGCGGTGCGGCAACTCCGACGGCTTCCCTTTGCCGACCTGGGCTTCGCCAAGGTGGACCATCACCGCGAGCTGCGCCAGCGCCTTCCCGAGGCGGTGTACGGACAAGGCAAGACCCCGAAGGAGTGCTCGTCGATCGTGGGCGAGCTCCTCGACGGCAGTGAGCTCCTCGACGGTGGCGAGCTCCTCGACGCCAGGGAGCTCTTCGACGGTGGCGAGCTCCTCGAGGGTGACGACCGCCTCGACCGGGGTGAGCTGCCGGATCGGAGGGCTGGGGGCCCGGTGATCCTCACACGCGCCGATGCCGACCAAGTTGCCCTGGCCATGGCCGACCACCCGGGGGGACGGCGCACGTGGACCGGTCTGGCGACGGGCGCCGACCGGGCCCGGGGGGACCTGTCGACGGTCGTCTGGCGACCGTCCCCCGCCCGTCCGGCGACGACGGTGGTGGTGACGGCGGGCACGGCCGACCTACCAGTCGCCCGGGAGTGCATCGCAACGCTCTCGGCGCTCGGGCTGGAGCCCGACCTCCTGGCCGACTGTGGAGTCGCCGGCATCCATCGTCTGCTCGCCTCGGCCGACGAGCTCGCCGGGGCCGACGCGGTTGTCGTTGTGGCGGGGATGGAAGGCGCACTGGCCAGCATGGTCGGAGGGATCACCCCTGCGCCGGTGATCGCCGTGCCGGTGAGCACCGGGTACGGAGCAGGCCTCGAAGGGGTGACCGCGTTGCTCGCCATGCACGCATCGTGTGCCGCCGGCATCACCGTCGTCGGCATCGACAATGGGTTCGGGGCGGCGTGCGCCGTCTCGAGACTGCTGCCATGACGGACCCCTCGTCGTCAGCCGTTCGCCGGGTTCGCAGCGGTCGGGGGGGCGACGCCCCGGCCGCGCCGGGGGGCGGGGACGCTCCGACGACCACGTCGGTCGTCTCGATGGGCCGCAGCTGGCCGAGCGCTGGCAACGGACGGCAACCGGGGGCACCGAGAGGGAAGCGACCGCATGGGAGGACATCGGGCGGCCGAGGCGTGGCCCTCGGTCGACCGGTGAAGATCCGCCACGAGCAGTTCCCCGCTACGACCACGGGTAGAAGATGAGCAGCGGCGAGGGCGGAGGCGCCGGCCAGACCATGGCCTGGTTCCACTGCTTTGCCGGGATCGCCGGGGACATGGCGCTCGGCAGCTTGGTCGACGCCGGTGCGGACCTCGGTGAGGTGGTGAGCCTGCTCGAGCGTCTACCGCTCGCCGGTTGGACCCTCGAGGTCCAGCCGGTTCTGCGAGGAGGGCTCGCTGCATCCCAGGCCGTCGTGACGGTGCAGGACACCGTGGTGGTCCGCACCCATGCCCACATCGTGGGGCTCATCGAAGAGGCCCGCCTGCCAGAGCGAGTGGCCCGCCGGTCGCTCGCCGTGTTCGCCGCCCTGGCCGAGGTCGAGTCGGCTCTCCACCACCGTCGGGTCGATCAGGTCCACTTCCACGAAGTCGGCGGCCACGACACCATCGTCGACATCGTCGGCACGGCGGCAGCCCTCGAGGTGCTCGGCATCGACGAGGTGCAGGCCAGCCCGGTCGCCACCGGGCTCGGGATGGTCCGGTCGGGCCACGGCATGCTGCCCAACCCGGCGCCCGCCGTGGTCGCTCTCCTCGAGGGCGTGCCGACGTGGGGTCGCAATCTGCCGGTGGAGCTGACCACCCCGACGGGAGCGGCGATCGTGGCGGCGCTCTCGTCGGGCTATGGGCCGATGCCGCCGATGCGAGTCACGGGACAAGGGTTCGGGGCGGGCACCCACGAGCTCGACGAGCTTCCGAATTGCACCCAGGTGGTGACGGGGCAACGGGTGGCCCACCCCGACGGGCTGGACAGGTCGACGGTGTCCGGCCCGGTCACGATCGGCGACCGGGCGTCGGATGCAGGCCAGCCGGTGGCCGTTCTCGAGGCGAACGTCGATGATGCAACCGGTGAGCAATTGGCCCATGCGATCGGATCGTTGTTCGAAGCCGGCGCATTCGATGCCTGGCTGTCCCCGGTGATCATGAAGAAGGGACGGCCGGGCTCGATCGTGCACGTGCTGTCCGATCCGGCTTCGGTGGCCACCCTGCGGGCGGTCATCCGGGAGACGACGGGATCGCTCGGAGTCCGAGTCGGATATGCCGAGCGGTGGCCGGTGACCCGCACGGTGGACTCGGTCTGGGTTGACGACCAGCTCATACGGATCAAGGTCTCGGCCGGCCGGATCAAAGCCGAGCACGACGATGTCGCCGCCGCCGCTCGCCGCACGGGTCAGTCGCTGCGCGAACTGGCCTTCCGTGCCGAGGCACTCTGGCGGACCCAGCGTGGATCGCCGGCAGACGAAGGAAGGAGCGGCCCCGCCGGTGGGCATCGGCCCCCGCCGGAGGGAAAGTTTCGCCGCGCCGGTGATCCGCAGTCATCGACGCAGCCGGACGTGATCCCGGAACTGGAGACCGACGATCCGGCGTGATCGAACGACTATCCCGGTCGAGGGCGTTTCCCGCGTGTCGCGGACACCTCCGACTCGGCGGGGACGACCCATCGCCACCCGCGGCCGCTCCGTTCGAGGCGGTGGCGCTGGTGCGTCTTCAGGTAATGATGCCATCGACATAGCCTCACGAGATTGGCCAAGCTCGTCGGTCCTCCGGAGGCCAGAGGGTCGACATGGTCGATCTCCAAGCGGTCCCGGACCTCGCAATCCGGAACGACGCAGACCGGGTCGCGCTCCACAAGTGCCCGCCGGATGGAGGCCGGAATGGTTCTCCCGACGTGTGCCACCGCTGTGACATCGACCCCGTCGGTGACGAGCACGCTGAGAATGGAGTCGGCGGCGAGCTCACGTGCCACTTCGACCGGGATAGGCCCGATCCCGGGAATCTCGCAGATCTCTCCGGGCTCGAGATGACCCCGTCGGAGTGCGTCGCGGTCGACTCGGACGTGGACCATCGCCGCGGGTCCGGTCCGTTCCGTGCCGCGAGCCCGCCTTGTCTCGCCGGATGCGCCAGCGGGCTCGCCCCCGACCAGGCTCACCAGGGCGTCGGCCGCCAGTGCGTTGCGTGATTCGGGGCAGCGGGCCTGGCGGGCCTCGGCCTCCAGTTCATCGGTTCGAGCTTTGATCGCTGCCACCACTCGAGCTCCGGCATCCGGTGTGAGCCGGGCATCGAAGCGGACCGCACCCTCCCCATCGGTCCAATGGCGGCAATAGCGCTCCCGCCGGATCTTGTCGTAGGCAGCCTGCTGATCTCTGCCCGTCGCCTTGACCCGCCTGCATCGCAGCTTGAGCACGTTGAGGGACTGGTTCTCCGCTGCATCCACCAGCTCCTGCTCCATTGCCGGCTGGTGGGTCGCCGCGCTGGTGATCTCCTTGACCTGGTCCTCGGAGAGCCGTCCCTCCCGCATCGCCTCGTCGGTGGCGGGCAGCGTACCGAGCTGCCGGGCCGCCTCGAGCGCGGTGATGGCCTGGCCCAGACCGCTCCCGGTGGCTTCGGCGACGTGGGCTGCCGCCGATCGGTGGCCCTGGCGCCGCCAGACATTGGAGGACTCCACCCGCCGGGCGGCGAGCAGTCTTCCGGCGACGGCGAGCTTTTCTATCTCGGCGAAAAGCTCGAGGAGCTTGGCTGCATCCGGACCGCTGAGTCGCTCGGGCTCCAGCGCGGCGACGGTCGATCGGAGGTCGTCGGCGACTTGTCGAAGCGTCTCGGACGTCATCGGAGACATGCTCCCAGGCGGGTGTGACACCCCTCCGCACGGCGGAACCTGTCAACCAAAATGAGACACCGATTACTCAGACGGCCATCGGCGCCTCCTCTGGTCGATTGATCCAGAAGGCCTCGGGGATGGTCGGTGCCCGGGGCGGGGTGCGGAAGCGTTCGGGGCGGTTGGCATAGGCGGCGTCGAGCACGCCTTGACGCTTCTCCCGGACCACCTCTGCCATCCCGTAGTGGACGTCGGCCGGGGTGTGGAGGCCGATGCCCGAGTGGCGGTGCTCGCCGTTGTAGCGCTCGAAGAACTCTGCGCAAAACGCCCTGGCGGCGGCGATGGTGGCGAACCGCTCGGGGAAGGTGGGCGAGTACTTCATGGTCTTGAACTGGGACTCCGAATAGGGGTTGTCGTTGGATTGGTGCGGCCTCGAGTGGCTTTGGAGGACGCCCAGGTCGGCCAAGAGCTGGCTGACGGTTCGAGAGGTCATGGAGCTCCCGCGGTCGGCGTGCAGGGTGAGCTGGCCGTCGGGGACCTCGTGTCGGTAGAGGGCATCGGCGATGAGCTGCTCAGCCAAGGTGGCCGACTCCTTCGGCGCCACCAGCCAGCCCACGACGTAGCGGGAGTAGACGTCGAGGATCGTGTAGAGCTGGAACCAGGTCCACTTGTAGGGGCCGGCGAGCTTGGTGATGTCCCAGCTCCAGACCTGATTGGGGGCCGAGGCCACCAGTTCGGGCTTCACCACGGCCGGCCGGCGGGCCTGGGCTCTGCGCTCCCGCACCTGGTGGCGCTGGCGCAAGAGGCGGTACATGGTGGAGACAGAGGCCAGGTACACACCCTCGTCGAGCAGGGTGGCCCACACCTGAGCCGGGGCTTTGTCGCAGAAGCGCTCGGAGTTCAGGGTGTCGACCACTGCATCGGCCTCGGTCGGGACCAGGGCCCGGTGCGACCGTCGGGGGGCCGGGGGGCCGCACCGAGTAGGACGCCGGGCCCGGTAGTGAGTGGCCCGGGGCCGGCCCAAGGCGGCACAGGCGGCTTTGCGTCCCACCACTGGGGCCAGCTCGTCGATGCCGGCGTCGATGATGGTGTTCACTACTCGTCGGAGGCCGCGCTCTTCGAGATTTCCTCCAAGAGCGCGTGCACTTTTCCCTGGACGTGGATCACCGCCTCGGCCTGGGCCAGTCGGGTGCGGAGCCGCTCGTTCTCGGTTCTGAGCTTGGCCACCTCGGACAGGCTCGGCCCTCCCCGGCCACCGTCTTGGCGCCCGAGGGCCGCCTTCAACAGACCCTGGCGGTGCTGGCGTCGCCAGTCGGTGACCAGGCTCGAGTACAGCCCCTCCCGACGCAGCAAGGCACCCCGCTCGCCGGACTCGGAGCACCCGTCGTACTCGGCCAGGATGGCCAGCTTGTATTCCGGTGAGAAGACCCGTCGGACCGGGGTGTTCTTCCTCTCGCTGCCATCGGGCGCGGTGCCGTCGTCGATGTGCCAAGTCTTGCCGTGTTCGGACTTGACCGGCGGTGGTCGGTTCGTGGTCGTCATGGGATAGACCCTCCAACACCCTCATGCTCAGTAGGGGGATGCTGTCGGTGTCTCACTCATTGTGGACAGAGAGGGCGGCGGGACCTCTCGGTTACCCTCTTCGAGCCGGGCCGGGGGTGCCCGGCGTCCCGAACGTCCGCCTCAGAGGGAGACCGACCATGTCCCGTCCGTCCCGCCGCTCCTCGAGACTGCCCGGCGCGGCCACACTCGTCCTCGCCGTGTCCGTGGCCGCATGCGGAGGTGCGACAGCCAACCGGCCGACCCCGTCGAGCACGACGAGCCGGTCCAGCGGGTCGAGCACGTCGTCGGCGGCATCGGCCATATCGACGATCCCGGCGGCGAGCGCCTCGCCAGCCGGCAGCTTCGGTACCAAGCCCACGATCACCGTCCCGCCGGGATCACCACCGGGCCAGTTGGAGGTGTCGGACCTCATCGTAGGATCCGGCCCCACCGTGAAGGTCGGTGACAAGGTCACGGCACAGTACGTGCTGGCCACCTATTCCACACGCCAGGAGGTCCAGGCTTCGTGGGACAGCGCCCCGTTCACGTTCGTGCTGGCCGAAGGGAACGTTATCGATGGCTGGGTCCGAGGAGTGCCGGGCATGAAGGTGGGCGGTCGGCGCGAGCTCGTCATCCCTCCGAGTCTGGGGTACGGATCCCAGTCCCCGGGACCGGGCATCGCCGCCAATGACACCTTGGTCTTCATCGTCGACGTCGTGAAGGTCGGGTGATCCCGCTGCACAGTGGGTGAGCGCGAGTGGGTCGGCGCGAGGGGGTCTGCACGAGCGGGTCTGCACGGGCGGTCCCCACGATCGGGTCCCAACGAGGCGGTGGTCCCCACGAGCGGGTCCCCCAGCGGGTCCCCACGAGCGGGTCCCCACGAGTGGCCCGTCGGCGAGCGGGTCAGTACGAGCTGGCCATGACGGCGGGCCACGCGGTGCGGGCAGAGTGGCGCGTCAGAGCGGTCCGGTCGCGGCCAGCGAGGCGAGCGCCGCCGCCATGGAGATCGGGACGGTCACCAGGCCGAGGACAACGGCCCGGGCCACCGGCGGGTCGGAACCTGTGGACCGGGCGGTGCGCCACCAGAGGATCCAGGCCAGCGACCCGGTGACGAACAGGTTCGGCCCGACGTCGAGGCCGATCAACAGCGCAAATGGATGGGGAGGCACCCTGGCTGCGAGCAGCGCGGCGGCCGGCAGGTTGTTCACGACGACGGATGCGCCGGCTGCTACCACTGCGGACCCCACCGCGCCGACGTGGCCGAGGAGCGACGCCGGACCGGACCAGGCCCGTCCGACCGTACCGAGTGCGGTGGCCACTCCGAACAGCCCGACGAGGACCGGGACCCCGAGCACCTCGGCGACGTGGTCGAGCCGATCCTGTCGGGTGAGCAGCCGGATGCCGATGGCCAGTACTCCGACAGCGAGCACCGGCAGGGCCGGTGAACGCAGGAAGAGGACGAGGACGGTGACGGCCACGACGGCGGCCAGGCCGAGCTTTCCGTCCACACGCAGAGCAGCGGCGTCCGACAGCGGAAGGTTCGAGACCTCGTCCCCGACGCTGGCCCGGCCCCGGCGGGCCCCGATGTGGTCGGCCAGGCCGATCACCGATGCAGTCAGCACGACAGAGGCCGCCCAGGGCAGGGCCATCCGGCCGAGGAACTGCCCCCCGGAGCGGTGCAGGTGGCCGAGCACGATGAGATTGGTGAGGTTCGAGCCGGGGAGCAGCAGGCTTCCGGCATTCGAGAGAAGGATGCAGCAGACCAGCAACGATGCTTCGGGTCGTCGCCGGCTCCGGGCGGCATGCACCAGTACCGGGGTGAGGAAGACGACCGACGTGTCCAGGTTGAGAAGGGCAGTGACCACGGCGACGAGGAGGGCGGCGCCGGCGAAGAGCAGGGCATCGGACGGCGCCATTGCCGCGAGCCGGTTGCCGAGCGCGGCAAAGAGTCCATCGTCGTCGGCGACCAGCCCGACCAGCAGCAGTCCGGCGACCAGCACGAAGGGCGACCAGACCTGAGCCGCCGCTGACCGGGCGGCGTCGTGGTCGACCCCCACGGCCACCAGCGCCGCGGCGATCCCGAGGGACGCAACGGCCCATCCGGCGAGCCGCGGGGCGAGGCGGCGTCGTTCAGGCATGCCGAACCAGGACGCCGGGACAGCTCCCGATCGAGCGGCCAGTGCGGGCGCGGCCCCCGGCGCACGGGGGGCCACCTGGTTTCCGTCGTACCGGCGCGATTCCTGTCACTTGAGCGCGACGACCGCCCCGGGGTCTCCTCCTCGGACCGGCCCTCCGCGCTGACACGTGCTCTTCACCCCACTCACCCGTGCTTCACCCAGACCCGTGCTTCACCCAGAACCGTGCTTCACCCAGAACCGTGCTTCACCCAGAACCGTGCTTCACCCAGACCCGTGCTTCACCCAGACCATCTGTCGGTCTGATTGCTCCGCAGTCTCCGGGGGCCGGTGCTCGACGCGGTCCAGCACGAAACCGAGCTTGGGCGGGATCGAGGCGCTCCTGGCGTTGGCAGGATCGCAATGGATCTCGACGCGACCGACCCCGCCGAGACCGAGCGCCGACCGGGTCAGCAGTCCGGCCGCCTCGGTGGCGACGCCCCGACCGCCGTGACCCGTGCGCACCCAATAGCCGATCTCGAGCGCACCCGTGCCGACGCGGTCGTGCAGCCCGCAGCAACCGATGAGGGTGCCCCAGGCGCCAGCCTCGCGGACCGTGTAGGAGAACTCGCGGCGGGACTCCCAGGCCTCGTGCCCCTCCCGGATGACGGCTGCGATCCCCTCCGGCGTCGCCGGCTGCTGGGCCCACGGCATCCAGGGGCGGAGCTCGTCCAGGGTGTCGTTGACCGCGTCGACCAGCTCGCCGGCATCGCCGTCCGACCAGCGCCGGAGGACGATCTCCCTGCCGCGGAGGACCTCGGGTGGGCGTTCGCTCAGCCAGGCTTCGCCCGGCGTGCCCGGGTCCGCAGAGCCGGCAACGGGAGGCTCCCGGTCCCGGTCAGCCGCCAACGGCCATCCGGTACACGTTGGTGCTCCGTGCCTCGAATCCCAGGCGCTGGTAGAGGCGATTGGCGGCCTGGCGGCTGGGACGGGAGGTGAGGTCGACGGATTTGGCTCCGAACGCCTCGGCGCGCCGGACCGCCGCCATCACCAGCGATTGGCCCGCTCCCGCCCCTCGTGCCGATTCGTCCACGACCACGTCCTCGATCCATGCCCGGAGCCCGGTCGGCACCCGGAACAAGGCGAGGGTCAGGGATCCGACGATGGACCCGTCGGCGCCCCGGGCGACGAGCAGCACCGACGAGTCGGATCCGACGATGTCGGCCAATTCCTCCGCTCCGGGGGGTGGGGACGTCGACGAGAGCTGGGGGATGAGCCGGGCGAAGGCATCGATCAGCTCGGGGGTCACCGCCGAGGCCTCCTCGACAGAAACCGACGTCGTGGACGAGCCGGACGCTCCGGTCATCGCGGCGTCGCCAGCTGACCGGGGAGCGGAGTCACAGGTTGCGAGTGTAGCCAGCGACTGTCGACCGCCTCGGTGGCTCGGCACGGACGGGGGTCGTGCCCGACCGTGCTCGACGGGACCACGGT
The DNA here is from genome assembly GCA_963764555.1 of uncultured Acidimicrobiales bacterium. Lineage (GTDB taxonomy): Bacteria > Actinomycetota > Acidimicrobiia > Acidimicrobiales > RAAP-2 > Bog-756. The sequence continues at coordinate 206,035 of CAVXSW010000005.1, read as the reverse complement.
CCCATTGCCGCCCCGGGTCCTCTGGCTCCGGGCGGCGACTGCTCCGGCCTGTGTCCTCAGGACCGCCCGGGATCTCCCCGCCACACCGGCGAGCGAACCGAGTCGTAGAGCACTTCGATCGGGTCGCCGCGGAGCGCAGCGAAGACGTGCTGGCCCCAGCGCTCCGCCCCGGCCAACGGATAGGGAAGCTCCTCGAAGGGGAACCAGCCGACGTCCGAGCACTCGAGGGGGTGTGCCTTGAGCTCCCCTCCGATCGGGCGGCACTGGAAGACCAGCGAATAGAGCGGAATCCGGCTGAGCCCGATGCGCAGACCGTCCAGCACGGCGATGAGACGGACGACCTCGACCGCGATCCCGGTCTCCTCTTCGACCTCTTTGACCACCACCTCGGCGGCCGAATAGCCGACATCGGCCCACCCCGTCGGGTAGAGCCAGACACCGGAGTCGGCCCTTCGCACCAGCAGGATCTCGCCCTCGTCGTTCCCCACCGCGGCGCCGACTGCCACCTTCGGGGTCACGTAGCCCGGCACGCCCTTGCCCACGGACCCCATCCACTCCTCGATCAGGCCCTCGGCATCCTCGACGCCCTCGAACCCCTGGTCCATGGCCACCCGGATGTCGGCCGCCACCCGGAGCACCTCCTCGAACCGCTCGCGTTCGTAGAGGGACTCGGTGAACCCGAGACCGGTGCGGGCGATCCCGGCAAGCGCTTCGCTCCACCTCAGGAGTTGTTTCGTGGAGGGGCCTGATTCCACCCGACCGACGCTACCTGCTGACGCCGCTGACCCGCATCCATCAGGCAGAATGGTGGACATGGCCGTGTCCGAGGACTGCCGGCACTACGTGATGCAGACCACCGCCCGCGAGGAGAAGCTCGAGCGGTGCCGGATGGGGGCGAACGAACAGCTCCCCTTCGCGTGCCCTGAGGGTTGCCTGTTCTACGAGCCTCGCAAGGTGTCCGGTGCGGGATGGACCATCCGGACCACCGATCCTGGCGAGTCCTGAGCCTGACCGTCTCGAGGCAGGCCGACGGCGCCAACCCGCCGACGGCGCAACCCGCCGGGCTCCAGGCCGCCGGGCGGCCCGCAGCCCGGATCGGCGACGCCCGGACGGCTGATCGGCTCAGCCGCCCGAAACCCCCGGCCCAGCGGTCCGGATAGTCACGAGCCTTCTTTGCTGGCGACCAAGGTGAAGCTGAGCGGCAGGTTCGGCCAGCCCGGTCCCGCTCGCCAGAGGCCAGGATCCGTTTCCACCAGCCAGGGGAACCGCCGGTGGACCGTCCAGTCGTGCTCGACCAGTCGGTCGATGCGCATGTCGCGATCGAGGAGGGCGGTCACCAACTCCCCGATCCCGTGGTTCCATTCGTACGAGCGGTGGTTCGACAGCTCGGCGTCGCCGTCGGTGTAGGTATCCGCCGAGTCGTCCGTGTACGGCTCGAGCTCCTCGAAGTAGCTCTGCTGGAGAGTGAGCGAATCATCGGCGAGCGACCAGGCGAGCGGGTGACCGTCATGGAGGTAGAGACGGCCACCGGGTTTCGCCAGGGCGGCGACCTGGTCGGCCCAACGCGCCACACTCGGCAGCCAACAAAGGGCGCCGAAGCTCGCGTAGACGATGTCGAAGGTCCTCGGTGCGAGCACCCGTTCCGCTTCCTGAACGTCGGCACAGACGAAGGTAGATCGTTCGGACAGCCCTGCCCGGACTGCAAGTTCCTTTGCCGTGTCGATTGCCGCCTGCGAGAAATCGACACCGGTCACCCGTGTGCCGGCGTCGGCCCAGGCGAGGGTATCGAGCCCGAAATGGCACTGCAGGTGCACGAGGTCGAGGTCGGCCACGTCGGAGAGCTCGAGACCCAGCGCAGCGATCTCCCGGTCTCTCGGCCCGGGCCGGCGTTGGAGCCATCGATCGACGTCGTAGAAGCGGGACGCGGCATGGATCGGAACCCGCTCGTCCCAGTTCCGCCGGTTGGCTTCCAACATCCCGGACTCATCGCGGGTGGGGCGGATGGAACCCGACGCCGCACCTGCCGGGGCCACCGACGCCGCACCTGCCGAGGCCGCCGCCGCACCTGCCGGGGCCACCGACGCCGACCCTGCCGCCGCCACTGACGCCGACCCTGCGGCCGCCTGTCCGGCCTCGCGCTCAGCTCTCGACGACGTCACCCAGCAGGTCCACCTGGACACCGCCCTCGGCGGAGCCATTCGACGGCGTGGTCGACGGTGCTTCCGTCCCCGTCCAGCTCGCAGACGATCCAGCCGCCGCTCTCGCCGACGTCGGCTCGACGGATGTTCGGGACGACGCCCAGCTCGCGGACCATCCGGGCGATGATCGGCTCCCGGACCAGCTCCTCGGGGAAGGTCAGCTTGACCCGAACCGCGATCACCCCCGCATCTCCCGACCGGCGGTTGGTGCGCGATCCGGTGGCGGCGTCGAGCGCGTCGTTGAGGTTTCCCGAACGGAAGCCGTCGAGATCGAGCGTGACGTAGCGGTACCCGGCGGCGTGCACGGCGGCGGCGACGGCGTGGCGGTGCGAGACGACGATCGGGAGCTCGGCATCGGGAACCTCGATGCGTGCGGTGTCCCCGTAGTGGCGAACCCGGAGCTGGCGGAAGCCGAGCGAGCGAAGGGCCGACTCGGCCGCGGTGATCGACCGCAGGGTCCCGACAGTCACCGGAGTGCCGTAGGGGACCCGAGAGGCCAGGCAGGCGGCGGCGGGCTTGTCCCACGTGCGCAGGCCGAGCCGGCGGGAGCACTCCCGGACCTTCGACTTGGTGAACCCCGCCTCGACCAGGGGAAAGCGGGCTCCTCGTTCTGCCGCGGCCTGCTGGCCCGGGCGGTGGTCCCCGAGATCGTCGAGGTTGACGCCGAGGAGCACGGTCGCACCCCGACCGGTCCCCTCCCGGGCAGCGATCGGAGCGAGGGCTTCCATCAGCGCAGTCTTGCAGTGGAAGCAGCGGGCGCCGTCGTTGGCCGAGTAGTGCGGATCCGCCAGCTCGTCGGTCGGGACCTCGACCGTGCGGAGCCCCCATTCCTGGCCGAGGGCGCGGCAGTCGGCCAGCTCCTCGGGGGCGAGAGACGGGGACACGGCAGTGGCGCAGAGCACCTGATCGGCACCGAGCGTCTCGGTGCAGAGGTAGGCGAGAAAGGACGAGTCGGCCCCTCCGCTGAAGGCGACCACCACCGGCCCGGTCTCTCTGAGCAGGGACCGCAACGCCTCGATGCCCGAGCCCGCTTCTTCCTCACCCACCTCGCCCGCTTCCTCCTCGCCCCCCACGCCCCCCACGTTCCCGCGAGGGCGCGGGTCGAGCTCGGTCGGGAGCGGCTCACTCATCGGCGAGGACCTGGGCCAGCACGGTCGCCACCGGGCCCACCACCCCGGCAAGAAACGGCCCGAACTCGGCGAACCGGGCCGAGGCCTCGTCGAACCGCATCGTGTAGACGCACTCCTTCAGATCGTCGGGGCGCCGGCCGAAGAGGGTCACCCCCCATTCCCAGTCGTCGATGCCGGCAGAACCGGTGATGAGCTGGACGACCCGGCCGGCAAAGGAGCGTCCGACGCTCCCGTGCCCGAGCATGAGCGCCTTGCGCTCGTCGTAGGGGAGCGAGTACCAGTTCGAGTCGTCCGTGATGCCCCGACGCTTGGACATCGGGTAGAAGCAAAAGGCGGGCATGCCGTCGGGTGGGAGGACGGGGTACAGGCGCTTGTTCTTCAGCTCGTCCGGCATCCCGGCGGCGTACTCGGAGACCTCGGTGAGCGACACGTAGGAATACGAGATGACCAGCCCCGCCCGTTGCAGCTCGGACTGCAGTTCGCGCAGGCGCCACAGGTCATTCCCGAGCGCCATGAAGCCGAGGTCCGCCTTGTGCCCGAGCATGGCGACGGTGACGACCTGCACGTCGTCGGCCTCGGCCCGCTTGACGGCCTGCACCACCCGGTCGGGGTCGAACCCGCCTCGGGCCGGGGGACCCGGCACGTGGCAGAACAGGTGCAGGACCCCCCACCCGACCGACGGGGCGACGGGCTCGGAAGGTGGGTCGGTCACCGCCCCAGTCTAGAGAGGGGAATCCCCACCGAGATGCTGGAGCGCGCCGCCCACGGGCCCCCCGGCACCCCGAGGGTGACGCGACAAGGCCGGAGGTGACGCGACAAGCCCGGAAGTGACGCGACGAAGGGCGCCCTCTTCGGGCGCCCTCTCGTCAGTGGTCCGGTGTGTCGGTGATTCGGTGACCCGGGCGGCCTCCCCGTCCCGGTCTGGAATGCCTATCGTCCGGGCCTAGAAGTCGTCCATCCCGCCGCCGGGCATCGCCGGCGCCGACTCCTCGGGCTTGTCCACGATGACCGCCTCGGTCGTCAGGAACAGGGCGGCGATGGAGGCCGCGTTCTGGAGGGCCGACCGGGTGACCTTCACCGCGTCGATGACCCCGGACTTCACGAGGTCCTCGTACTCGCCGGTGGCGGCGTTGAGCCCCTCGGCCGGCTGCTTGAGGTTGCGCACCCGCTCGACGATGACCCCGCCCTCGAGGCCGGCGTTGACCGCGATCTGCTTCACCGGCTCCTCGACGGCTCGGGCCACGATGCGGGCACCGGTCGACTCGTCGCCCTCCAGCTTTTCGGCGGCCTCGAGCACGGCGGTCTGGGCCCGGAGCAGGGCCACGCCCCCGCCGGGTACCACGCCCTCCTCGATGGCGGCCTTCGTGGTCGACACGGCGTCCTCGATGCGGTGCTTCTTCTCCTTGAGCTCCACCTCGGTGGCGGCGCCGACCTTGATCACGGCCACCCCGCCCGACAGCTTGGCCAGGCGCTCCTGCAGCTTCTCCCGGTCGTAGTCGGAGTCGGTGTTGTCGATCTCGGCCTTGATCTGGTTGATCCGGCCCTTGATCTCCTCGTCGGAGCCGGCGCCCTCGACGACGGTGGTCTCGTCCTTGGTCACGACCACCTTCCGGGCCCGGCCGAGCAGGTCGAGGCCGACGTTCTCGAGCTTCAGGCCGACCTCCTCGGTCACGACCTGGCCACCGGTGAGGATGGCGATGTCCTGGAGCATGGCCTTGCGCCGCTCGCCGAATCCGGGGGCCTTGACGGCCACGCTCCGGAACGTGCCGCGGATCTTGTTGACCACCAGGGTGGCGAGTGCCTCACCCTCGACGTCCTCGGCCACGATCACCAGCGGCTTGCCCGACTGCATGACCTTCTCCAGCAGCGGCAGCAGGTCGCGCACGGCGGTGATCTTCGAGCCGACCAGCAGCACGTGGGCGTCCTCGAGGACGGCCTCCATGCGCTCGGGATCGGTCACGAAGTAGGGCGAGATGTACCCCTTGTCGAAGCGCATCCCCTCGACCAGGTCCATGTCCATGCCGAAGGTCTGGGACTCCTCGACGGTGATCACGCCGTCCTTGCCCACCTTGTCGATGGCCTCGGCGATCATCTCGCCGATCTCGGGGTCGGCAGCCGAGATGGAGGCCACCTGGGCGATCTGGCTCTTCGAGTCGGTGTCCTGGGCGATGCCCCGCAACGAGGCGACCGCCGCCTCGGCGCCCGACTCGATCCCCTTCTTGAGGGACATGGGGTTGGCGCCGGCCGCCACGTTGCGCAGGCCCTCGTGCACCATGGCCCAGGCCAGCACCGTCGCCGTGGTGGTGCCGTCACCGGCCACGTCGTCGGTCTTCTTCGCCACCTCCTTGACCAGCTCGGCCCCGATCTTCTCGAACGGGTCCTCGAGCTCGATGTCCTTGGCGATCGAGACACCGTCGTTGGTGATGGTCGGGGCGCCCCACTTCTTGTCGAGGACCACGTTGCGGCCCTTCGGGCCGAGTGTGACCCGGACGGCGTCGGCGAGCTTGTTCATGCCGGACTCGAGTGCCCGGCGGGCCTCCTCGTCGAAGGTGATCAACTTGGCCATCTGGCGTTCCTCCGTGGTGGTTGGCGACTGGGTGCTGCTCGGTGATTAGCACTCTACAGTGGCGACTGCTAATAGCAAACCACGTGGGCGCCCCGGGCGCAACTTGCCGCTGACCTGGTCCGGCGGCCCGGGAGGGACAGCCGAGGGGCGGAGTGACCCCTCCCGGCGACGGGTCGGTTCCGGGGAGAGCGGCTGGCGCCGCCGGGACCCGGGGACCGACCAGCACCGAGACGCAGTGACCCGCCGCTCGTTCCAGCCCGCCCACGACACTCAGTCCAGCCGGCCCCAGAAGAGGATTCGCTTGAACGGGTAGAAGAACGGTGAGCGGTCGCCGAGGTGGGCGAGGAGGCGACCGCGATAGGCGTCGACGAATCGTTCCCATTGCTCGTCCCCGAGGGGCGCCTTCAAGCGGGTCAGGGTCGTGCCCTTGACCCATTCCACCAGCGCCGAGGTAGAGGGCAGCTCGACCGGATAGACCTGGAGGCGGACGTGCTGGTGGGCGAACCCGAGGTCGTGGAGGACCTGGGCATAGGCCTCGGGCGAAAGGACGTTCTCGGCCACCGGATCGGGCGGCGGGTCCTCGAGCCATTGGGCGGCGACATCGCCGGCGAGCCGGTGAGCGGGATGGTCGGCGTTGGCCGGGACCTGGACGGCGAGTTGGCCGCCGCCGCGGAGCGAACCCGTCCAGCGGGCGAGGACGGCGGGGTGGTCGGGCACCCACTGGAGCGAGGCGTTGGCGAAGACGACCTCGTAGGAGCTCTCCTCGTCGAACCGTCCGATGTCACCGGGGGTGAAGCGGACTCGACGGCCGGCATGGGCACCGGCGGCGTCGATCATGGCCTTCGAACTGTCGATGCCGGTCGTCGCCGCAGCGCCCAAGGCTGCGCCGAGCTCGGCGGTGAGCCGGCCGTCACCGCATCCGAGGTCGACCACCGTCGGCTCCTGCACGGGATCGAGGAGGCGCACCAGGTCCCAAAACGGCTGCTCCCTCTCTGCCGCGAACTTGTTGTACTGGGCCGGGTCCCAGCGATCGCCCACCACTACGGGTCAAGTATGGCCGGCATGAGTCAGGACTCTCGGGAACGACCATCGGAAAGGGGCCGCCGACGACCCGACGGGTACACTCGCTGATCCGCCCCGGGCGCGAGGTCGTCGCCGGATCCTGATCGGGTCATCGACCGAGGCCGTCGACCGACAGCCGCACGCCGACACGGGCGGGGCGACGGCGGCAGGCCGATGTCAGGGAGGTCATCGAATGACGAGTGCTGATGTGCTGCAGGACGCCTTCGAGCGGGTTCGTGACGCCGTGCACCCCGCGGTCAACGGGCTCTCGCCCGAGGAGCTGGCCTTCCGGCCGGACAGCGAGTCCAACTCCATCGCCTGGCTCGTCTGGCACCTGACCCGCATCCAGGACGATCACGTCGCCGGGCTCGACGGCGAGGAACAGGTCTGGACGGCCAAGGGATGGGCCGACCGGTTCGGGCTGCCGATCGACGTCACAGACACCGGCTACGGCCACGACCCGCACCTCGTGGAGGCGGTGACGGCCGATGCGCCCGCACTGATCGGCTACTTCGAGGACGTGCACGACAAGACGCTGGCTTTCCTGCGCTCGCTCGACGACGGTGACCTCGACGCGGGTGGTGGACCGGAGCTGGGACCCCCCGGTGACCCTCGGCGTCCGGTTGGTGAGCGTCATCGCCGACGACCTCCAGCACGTGGGCCAGGCCGCATATGTCCGGGGCATCGTCCAGCGTCGTTAGTCGCAACACCCGGTCGACCGCCCTCGGACGCGCCCCTGCCCCAGGTCACTGCCACAGGACGGCGCCCACAGCCAAGACTGTGCCCACAGCCAAGACTGTGCCCACAGCCACAGACTGGGCTGCGCTGCCTCGATGGAGCGGAGGGCGACAGGAAGGAGCGTTCCGGATGCAGGAGATCACCGACGAGTTCATGCTGGAGATGCGGTCGAAGGCGAAGGCCTACACCATGGTGCTGCTCAAGGACGGGCCGAACCGCGGCGCACCCGACCGCGACTCGATCATCTGGGAGCACGGCCGCCGCAACCATGCGCTGCGTCGCGACGGAGTGCTGGCGATCGTCTGTCCCGTCTTCGATGAGAGCGGCATCCGGGGTTTGGGCATCTTCGACGCCGACCTCGAGGAGACGGGGCGCATCCTCGACGGCGATCCGGGCGTGGAGGCCGGGGTGTTCACCTACGAGATGCACCCGGTGCGGAGCTTCCCCGGCGATCGCCTCCCCGGCTGAGGCGCCACCTCGTCGACCTGACGGTCACCAGGCCGGGACCACCCGGCGGGATCCCCGGGGGCGTGGATCACGAGGTGAGCAAGGCGCGTAGCGCCCGCTCGAAGATCGCCCGAACTCGTTGTTCGAGGGCGTCGGACGGGATGCCGAGCTGGCGTGCGGCACTCCGGCCGTAGACGGCCGTTCCGATCGAGACGGCCAGCGAGACGAGGTGCAGGGCGTCGACGTCGAGGTCCGACGGGATCTCCCCGGCGGACCGCAGGCGGTCGTAGTCGGTACGAGTGGCCTCGAGTGCCGGCAGCGGCTCGTACCCGGGGTCTCCGTCGATGGCCAGCAACGCGGTGAAGGCCAGTGTCGGATGGCTGTTGATGACATCGAACATCCGGACCCGTCGCTCGACGAAGCCCAGCGAGCGCACGTCCTCCGTCCCGGCGAGGAGGTCTTCGAGCTCGCGCTGCAAGGCGGCCCGCAACAGGCCCTGTCGCGACCCGAAGAGGTGGTAGACGTTCGCCGGTGTCACCCCGGCGGCGACCGCGACCTCGCGGAGATTGAGCCCGGCCAGCACGCCCCGACGTCTCATCAGCTCCAACGCGGCGTCCATCAACGCCTGTCGGGTGCCATCGCCCGGTGACGGCCGGTCCACCGGACGTGTCACGCCTCGCAGGTTCCCAGGTTCTGGTCGGGTCGGTTCCACGGGGCACCTCCTCCCTGGACAGGGTACTAATGATTCGTTAGTATGTCGACGACGCCGCTGAACTGGCGGAATCGCGTGCCGAAGGTGGATACGCCCGCTGCCGATCAGCCGGTCCGAACGAGAGCGAGTGCCGCCTGGTGCGGGACGGAGAGTGGGGGAGACCGATGCGACGCTCAGTGAGCTTGGTGGCCGTGCTCGGACTGGTGATCGCCAGCTGTTCCGCCTGCCTGCTGGCTCCCGGTGACACCTCGAAGATCCAGCTGATCAGTTCGTCGACGGTGAACGGCTGGACCTACGACTACTACCAGAACGACGCCTATCCCTGCAGCGTCAGCGGATATCAGACGTTCACCATCGGTACCAAGGTCGGTTCATCGCCTACCGCGACGGCACCGCTGTGGGTCTGGATGCACGGGGGAGGGGTCGGGTACTTCGACAGCACGGGGACCGAGCAGCCGGACAACACCGAGATGGCGCAGAACACGGCGGGGGCTCTCCAGACCGGCCTGACGAACCCCGGTCTGTTGGCGGACGTCGAAGCGGATCCTGCGGGCTTTCGGGTGATGGCCGTCTCGTACTGCAACCGTGACCTCTACAGCGGGACCGGACAGAGCGACCCGAACAACCCGAACCTCAACCCGGACGGCTCGGCCAAGACCACCAACGGTCTCCTGGCCACCAAGGCGGCGATCGCGTACGCGACCTCGCACTACCCGACGAGCAAGTTCTTCCTGCACGGCGGAAGCGCCGGCTCGGCGGGCGCCTACTACGTGGCTTGGGCTCTCCAGCAATCCGGCACCCCGCCCGCCGGAGTTGTCGGCGACGCCAGCGTGGTCAACGTGGAGGAGGGCGCGGCTGCGTACCAACAGGGGGTCTGTCGCAACGGCAACTTCAGTCCCACCGGCCTGCCCCTGATCGAGCAGCGGGTCGATCCGAGCATCGCCAACGCATCGAACGAGGTCGACAAGCTGGTGTCATCCGGACAGCTCACCGTGCCACTGCTCCACATCTGGAACCACGGAGACGTCAACACCTGCGGCTCGGTTCCCATGCAGTGCCCGCTGCGGGACGGAAGCACGGTGACCATGGGAGCGACCGACTGCGATCACCAGCCACTGGCCGCTGCCATCACCGCCGAGGGCCCCGACTCGAGGTCGGAGAACCTTCCGTTGTGCGTGGAGACGAACTGCAAGCTCCACGTGGTGACCACCCATGCCGGACTGGTCAACACCGACCCGGCGAGCCCCGCCGACTATCTGCAGGCGATCATGGGCTGGGTCCACGAGCGCCTCGCAGACGCCTGAGCTCGAACGACGGGCCCCGGTCCACGCCCGAGCCGGGGTCAACGTCCGAGCCCGAGATCAAACTGGCGAGGCGGGGTCGGCGCCCGAACCGGGTCGACGTCCGAGCCGGTCAGCCGACCCTGCCTCAGGGGCTGCCGCCCACGATGTCAGCCGCCCGCGTCCCAGGTATCGGGGAAGGCAGTTCCCGAGGGGTCGAGGCCCCCGACGTCGGCCAGCAGGTTGGTACCGGCCCGGTTGACCATGTCCACGGCGAAATTGGCGAATCGGGAGATGGGCCGGGCCCCTCCCGTGGTCGTGGCGGCCTCACCACTACCGAAGGCCATGGTTCCCCAATCGGCCAACCTTGCCAGCGTCCCGCTCCCGATGGTGGGCCGTTCGATGACCCACTCGGCGGAAGAGCGTGAGCAGGCGAGGCCGGGGCTGCATGCCGCCACGTTCGTGCTGGCCGTGTTGGCCGTGTGATCCTTGACGGTGAGCACGTACTGTCCGTGGAGGTAGTGGACGGTGTCGGTGATCAGGTCACCGGCGGAGACGAGCATGGTGACCTGGAGGGAGTTGGTGGGGTACATCTCCCACCACGCGAAGTACAGCGGCGTCGAGCCGTTGCAGATTGCTCCGGTGCCGTCCTGCTCGACGGTCCCGTCGGTCCAGCCGTCGAGTCCGACCCAAAAGACCGTGATCGCCCCCGACGTCCGACACTTGACCGCCGGCTGAACGTACGTCGTGGTCGCCGATCTGAACGCCGAGGATGCGGTGGCGACATAACCGGACCAGTTCGCCGAGAACCGGAGAGATGTCGCGCCCGGGGCCCTGGACGGGTGGACGCGGCCCGGTGGCAGAGCGGGTTGGTTCGGATCCAGCCCGAGCGCGGGAACCCGGGTCGCAGGGGACGCACCGGTCGCCGCCGTCGCCGCGGTCGCCGCGGTCGCCGTTGACGGTCCGGACAGGACGGCTCCCACCACGAGCACCGCCGCGGTGATCATGGTGGCGAGCACCGGTGCTCTCCGTTTCATACGGCCTCCCAGGTTCATCCGGCTTCCCAGGTTCATCCGGCCTCCCAGGATCGCGTTCCACCGCCGATTCCGTTCCTCGACGTCCGGCCACCGGATCCCGGACGATCAGGCTTCCGCATCGAGGACGATTCGGACTGCCCGAATCTAGAGAATCCTGGACGTCGATGCCCTCCCGAGGAGGACGGACCGTCCCGAGGCGACGGGGCCTCGCCTCTGTTTGAGGCCCGGAAGCCGCCGGGTATATCGCTGCACGATGTGTTATCGCCGACGAGTGGCCGGTCGAGCGTTGTCCGATAGTGCGTGCTCCGGCCCATCGATCCTTCCCGGGACACCGGTCCTTGCCGGGACACCGGTCCTCCCCGGGACACCGGTCCGGCGCCCCAAGGCCGGCCGGCCCGGCGCCGCAGGCCCCGGCGACGGAGGTGCCCGGTGACAGCCATCGCCGGGGACCGCGGGCTGAGCGACCGTCTCGACCGGTTCCTCGGGACGCGCCGGGGCGACGACCGCCGTTACATCATCTACCTGCTCGTCATCGCCCTGCTCGGATGGGCCCTGGCGTCGTACGACTTCAACCTGCTGGTGGTGGCCCTGCCGGCCATCAAGCAGAGCCTCGGGTTGACGGCAACCCAGGTGGGGCTCCTGGCCTTTCTCGTCTATGCCGCCATGTTGGTCATCAGCCTGGTCGTCGGCTACTCCATGGACACCTTCGGTCGCAAGACGATGTGGCAGTTCGCACTGGTCGGCGCAGCGATCTTCACCGGCCTGACCTTCTTCGTGCACAGCTTCGTCTGGCTGGTCGTGGTGCGGGCCCTCGCTTCGGGCCTGGCCAACTCCGAGCTGGCGATCTCGATCACCTTGGTCAACGAACAGGTGCCGGCCCGGCGCCGCGGCTTCCTCTACGGCATCGTCCAGGGAGGGTGGCCGCTCGGCGTCGTCCTGGCGGCGGCGGTGTTCGTCGGGTTCAACAGCGGCCTCGGGGTCAACTGGCACGTGATCTTCCTCTTCGGGGTGGTCCCGCTGATCATGGTCATCATCGGCCGTCACTGGGTGCGGCCCTCCGAGCGCTTCGAGCAGGTCCAGGAGATCAAATCGGCCAAGAAGGAGGGCGACGACCAGCGGGTCGACGAGCTCCTCGAGCACTACGACGTGAACGCCGACGAGATCGAGGAGGTGACGGTCAAGCAGATCGCCTCCGAGGGCGGCTGGGTCAGGAGCCAGCTCGTCCGGACGACCATCGTGTGGCTGCTCTACTCGGCGGGGTTTGTCGCCGCCAACACCTACATCGTGGTGTGGCTGACCAAGTACCGCCACTTCTCGCACCTGAGCGCGCTGGTGCTCGTCATCGTGGCGTCAGGACTCGGGTACCTGTTCTACGTCCTGGGTGGCGCTCTCGGCGAGCGTTTCGGCCGCCAGCGGGTGCTGATCACCAGCGCGGTGTTCACGACCGTGCTCACTGCCGGCTTCTACTTCGCCACCGCGACCTGGCTGATCTGGCTGCTCTACATCTTGCTGTACCAGGCCATCAACGGGACCTGGTCGGGCACCGGGTATGCCTACTGGGCCGAGAGCTTCCCGACCCGGGTGCGGGGCACGGCGGTGGGATGGCTCGGCGCCATGTTCACGGGCGGGCTCATCATCGGTGCCGGCATCTGGACCGTGCTGGTCGGCTCGCTCGGCGCGGAGACCTTCTTGATCGTCGGGGTGGGCTTCGCCGTGGTGCAGACCGTCGCCAGCCTGTTCCTGCCCCACATCCCGCCGGGACAGGAGCTGGAGGAGATCGCCACGTGAGCACCGACCTCGACTCGGGGGCGCGAGCGACGACGACGGCTTCCGTGTTGGCGGACCGGCTGACTGCCGAGAGGGTCGTGGATCTGACGGTGCTGTTGGCCGAGGACCTCCCGTGCACGTGGCCGGGCCACCAATGGTTCCAGCACAAGACGTTCAGCTGGTTCGCCGATCGGAACGACCCGGGACAGCACCTCGTCAAACGCGGCGAGGGCGGGTACCAGACCCGTTGGCTGGCGATCGACGAACACACCGGGACCCATCTCGACGTGCCCAGCCACTTCATCCCGCCCCCCGGTACGGACCTGCCCCACGCCGGACCCCTCGGTGAGCACTCGCTGGAGGCGGTGCCGCTCACCCGGTCGATGGGACCGGCGGCGGTGATCGACGTCTCGGCGCTGAGCGGCCGATCGGAGCCGGGCACGAGTCCGGCCATCACGGTGGACCACGTGCGGGCCTGGGAGGTCAACCACGGCTCCCTCGCACCGCACGAGGTCGTGCTCTTCCGGAGCGGCTGGGACCGCCTGTACCGGCGGGGTGCCGACGGGACGGCCTACGGCTGGGACGTGCTCGTCACCGGGTCCCGCCCCGGCTGGCCGGCTCCCGACGCGGACTGCGTCGGATACCTCTTCGATCGGGGAGTCCGCTGCCTCGGCACCGACGGGCTGTCCGTCGGAGCGGCCGAGGACGGAGGACCGGCCCACCTCGCCGGCCTGGGCAGGGACATGGTGTTCGTGGAAGCTCTGACGAACCTCGAACGCCTTCCCCTTCGCGGGGCCTTCTTCATGATGCTGCCGCTCAAGGTCGAGAACGGGACCGGCGGCCCCGGCCGGGCGATCGCCATCCTCTGACGCCCTTCGCCGTCTCTGACCAGCGACCGTCGCACGGCGAGCGAGCGTCGTGCGACGAGGGAGGGACGGCGAGTTGCCGCCCGTAGGGCGACCCGGCGTCCGTGCGCCCCCATGGAACAATGGCGGTGCCTGGGCATCCGGGTCCGTGGCCCGGCGGCGCTCAGTCCATCGCCACGAAGGGAGAGCCGGGTGTTCCTGATCGGCGCCACCGTCCTCTCCGGGCGACCGATCACAGCGGGTTCCCCCAGTCGTGCACCGACGAGGAGCGAGCCGCCCGGGCGCGGCACGGCCGAGACCGTTCCCGATCGGGAGTCGTCTCCGTTCCGTCTGAAGGACCCGGTCCGGGGTCGCGAGGGGACCCGGTGACCGGCGGCGGCTTCCCCCTGTGGAGCTGGTTCGCCGTCGGGGGCCTGATCACGGTCCTTCTGGTCGCCGACCTCGGGTTCAATCGTCATGCGGGCACGCCGACGCTCGGCCGTGCCGTCGCCACCAGTGGGGTCTGGATCGCGGCCGGAGTGGGGTTCGGCGTCCTGCTCGGTGCGTTCCGCGGGTCGGCCACCGCCGAGCAGTACTTCGCCGGCTACCTGCTCGAGAAGGCGCTGAGCATCGACAACGTCTTCGTCTTCGCGCTCTTGTTCCAGGCATTCGCCGTTCCCGACCGGTGCCGGCATCGCGTCCTCTACTACGGCGTGGTGGGGGCTCTCGTCCTACGCGGTGCGTTCATCGCCGGCGGCGCCGCCCTGCTCGGCGAATTCAGCTGGGTGTTCTACGTGTTCGGAGCGCTGCTCGTGGTGGCCGGCGCCCGCATGCTCCGGGGCGAGACCGAGCCGACGCCGGAGCGGAACCCAGTCGTCCGTGCCGTGCGCGCCGTGTTGCCCGTGACTGATGACTACGTCGGGGACCGGTTCGTCACCCGCTTCGACGGTCGCCGGCTCGTCACACCGCTGCTGATCGCCCTGGTGGCGATCGAGACGACCGACCTCGTCTTCGCCCTGGACTCGATCCCTGCCATCTTCGGCATCACCCGCGACGTGTTCATCGTGTTCACCTCCAATGCCTTTGCCGTCCTCGGCCTGCGGGCGCTGTTCTTCGTATTCGCCGAGGCGCTCGGGCGCTTCCCGTACCTGAAGTACGGGCTCGCCGCCATCCTGGTCTTCATCGGAGTCAAAATGCTCCTCCAGCCGCTCGTGCACATCGGGATCGCGGTGAGCCTCGGCGTGATCGCCGTCGCCGTCGCGGCGTCCATCGCCGCGAGCGTCCGCAGCGGGCGCCGCCAGCTTCCGGAGTGGGCGTGTGCCGGTTCTCCCGGGAAGGGCCGGCATCCGGAACAGGGCTCGCCGCGACCCGAGCCGCGAGCGGGAGACCGAGCGGGATGATCAGCCTCTCCCAGCTCAACGTCGACTCGCCCGTCTCCTACCTCATCGCGGTCGTCGTGCCGGGCCTCGACGCCATCTTTCCGGTGCTACCCAGCGAGACAGCGGTGATCGCCCTCGGTGTCTCGACGGCCGGCAGCACGGATCCCCGGATCGTCCTTCTGGTGGCCCTGGCTGCCGCCGGGGCGTTCCTCGGCGACAACCTCTCGTATCTGATCGGGCGCCGGTTCGGACCGATGGCCGATCGGAGGTTCTTCGCCGGCGAACGAGGTGCCCGGCGCCGGGAGTGGGCCACGCGGACGCTCGACCGCTACGGGGCGCGGCTCATCGTCGTCTGCCGGTTCATCCCGGGCGGCCGCACGGCCGTCACCCTCACCTGCGGAGCCGTGCGGTTCCGGCGTCGCACGTTCGTGTGGGCGACCGCCGTCGCCGGCGTGATCTGGGCGTGCTACGCCTTCGCCCTCGGGCGGATCGGAGGTCAGGCGTTCGAAGGAAAGCCGTGGATCGGTCTGGCACTGGCCCTCGGGCTCGCACTGGGGGTGAGTGCGCTGGTGGAGGTGGGCCGCCGGGTTCCCGGGTGGTACCGGAGGCTGCGGGGATGACGGTGTCCCGGCTGCCCCGCCTCCCTCGGTGGATCCCGGTCGGACCCTCGAGGCCCCCGGGAACCCCTTTCAGCAGGGAGTCCCTCCCCGCTATTAGCACTCTAGGGACGAGAGTGCTAATATGATCACATCACCGCCGGAAGGCGGCGCAAGAGTTTGAAAACGCTCTGATCGGGAGGTGATTGGTCATGGCTCTTGTGCGAAGTGACCCGTTCCGAGATGTGGACCGGTTGTTCCAACAGCTGTGGCTCGGACAACCGAACGGTCTCCGGTCGATGGCGATGCCGATGGACGCCTACCGAAAGGACGACTCGTTCCTGCTGCGGTTGGACCTGCCTGGCGTCGAGCCCGAATCCGTCGACCTGACGGTTCAAGACGACATGTTGACCATCAAGGCGGAGCGTCCCGCTCCTCCACAGAACGAGGGGGTCGAGTCGGTCATCGCCGAACGGCCCCACGGGGTGTTCAGCCGGCAGGTCATGTTGGGCGCCAACCTCGACACCGAGCACATCCGAGCAGACTACGAAGCTGGCGTCCTGACCGTGGTCATCCCGGTGGCCGAGCGGGCCAAGCCGCGGCGCATCGAAGTGGCGACGCGCTCGGATCAACAGGAGATCTCAGCCGGATGACGGGGCGTCCCCGGAGGGGCTGACCACTGCGGCCGGCCTCTCCGGGGACGGCCTCTCCCGGGACGGCCTCTCCGCGGACCCGTTCGGTCCCTCTCGCGGGCGGCCTCGCCGCCGCGGACCGGTTCTGCTCTCTCCCCTCTCGTCTGCTCGACCCCCTTCGTGGTCGTCACCTCGGCTTCCTATGATGGAGGGACCGTCGCGCCCAACGACAAGTCACGGTGCGGGCGGTCCCGGAGAGGTGCGAGAGCGGCCGAATCGGACTCACTGCTAATGAGTTGACCTGGGAGACTGGGTCCGAGGGTTCAAATCCCTCCCTCTCCGCTCACTCGTCGAGCTCCGTCGGGCACCGAGATGGTGCCCGACGGGGTCGCCGCCGGATGCCCGGCGCGCCGCTGCTGCCCGGCTGGGCCGGGCCGTCCCGAACAGCCGCTCCCCGCCGGTTTCGGTCACCGCACCGGCGCGCCGACTTCGAGGACGCCGGCGCACTCGGGGAGCCCGGTAGATTGTCCTGGTGGCCGAGCGGTATTGGATCGAGACCCTTGGCTGCCCGAAGAACCGGGTGGACTCGGACAAGCTGGCCGGGACACTTGTCGCCGCCGGGATGGAGCCGGCGGTGGCGCCCGAGGAGGCCGACCTGGTGGTGGCCAATACCTGTGCCTTCGTGGAGGCCGCCCGGGAGGAGTCGATCGAAACCGTCCTCACCCTCTCGGAGGGGCGCCGCACCGGCGCCCGGCTGGTCGTGACGGGATGCATGGCCGAGCGGTACCGCGGTGAGCTGGCCGACGCCCTCCCCGAGGTCGATCTGGTTGCTCCTTTCGGGATGTCTCTGGTCCCTCCGGCACCGGTCGCCCTCGGTTCCAAGCCCGTCCGGTCGGCCGACCCGGGCTCCGTTCCGTCGTTCGACCTGCTCAACCTCGGCCGGCCGCCGGCCGGTGCACCGTGGTCGTACCTGAAGGTGGCCGAAGGGTGTGATCGCAGCTGCGGGTTCTGCGCCATCCCGTCGTTCCGTGGCAGGCAGCGGTCCCGGACCACCGCGTCCGTCCTCGAGGAGGTGGACCAGCTCGGTGGCCCGGACCGCACCCTCCGCGAAGTGGTGCTGGTGGCCCAGGACCTGGCATCGTTCGGCCTCGACCGCTCGGCGGGGGACCGACGGCGGGCCGGGCTCCACCGCGCCGGCGGTCCCCGTCCCATCGTGGAGCTGGTGGCGGCGGTGGCGGCTCGGGTCCGCTGGACCCGACTCCTCTACCTGTACCCGTCGAGCCTCGACGACGAGCTGGTCGAAGCGATCCTGGGCACCGGTGTGCCCTACTTCGACCTCTCGTTGCAGCACGTGTCCCGGCCGCTTCTGAAGCGGATGCGCCGCTGGGGAGACGGCGACCGATTCCTCGATCGCATCGCGAGGATCCGGGCGGCGGAACCCGATGCCGCCTTCAGGTCGTCGTTCATCATCGGCTACCCGGGCGAGACCGAGGCCGACCACGATCTGCTGCTGGAATGGCTCGATGAGGCCCGGCTCGACTGGGCGGGGTTCTTCCCGTTCAGCAAGGAGGAGGGGACGCCGGCGGCGGGTCTCGACGACCAGGTGCCGCCGACGCTCGCCGCCGAGCGCCTGAGCGAGTGCTCGGAGCGTCAGGACGCCATCACCGCCGCCCGGCGCGACGGGCTCATCGGCGCCCGGGTGGAGGTCCTGGTGGACGCCCCGCACGAAGGTCGGACGTACCGGGAGGCGCCGGAGATCGACGGGGTGGTGAGCCTGCCCGCCGGCGCTCCGGTCGGGTCCTTCGTGCCCGCCGTCGTGACCGGGGCGGAAGGGCCCGACCTGATCGCCGAGCCGATCGGGACCTTCCCCTCGACGGGGAGCTCGTACCCGGTCGGGGGGGCGCGTCCGGCGTCGGCGGCGGCCGTCCCGTGAGCGACAGCGCCCGCCCGGTGGGCGACGATGGCCGTCCCGCGGGCGACGGGGGCCGTCCCGCCGGCGACGGAGCTGTCCGTCGGGGGAACCAGCCCCACGGGTTCTCCGGGCCGGGCCTCCCCGGAGCGGAGGGCGCGACGACCGGCCTGCCGGTGGCCCGTCCGTCGGCGTTCGGTCCTTCGGCCGTGTTGACCCCGGCCAACGGGATCACCGTGCTCCGGTTGCTGGCAACGCCCGTGCTGATCGCCCTCATCGTGGCGTGGGGGGCCAATTGGTTCACGTTCTTCTTCGGGGGGGCCCTGGCACTGTCCGACGGGGTGGACGGGTGGCTGGCCCGGCGGCAGGGGACGACCCGCTCGGGCGCCTTCCTCGATCCGCTGGCCGACAAGTTCGTCGTGCTCGGGGCGCTCTACGCGCTGGTGGGAAAGGGGATCGTGTGGTGGTTGCCCGTCACGTTGATCGCAGTGCGTGAGGTGGCGATGAGCGTCTACCGGTCCGTGGTCGGCCGCCGGGGTGTCTCCATCCCGGCCCGGACGACGGCCAAGGCCAAGACGCTCCTGCAGGACCTGGCCATCGGCTTGTGCCTGGCCCCACCCCTGGCCACCCACCCGACGGTCCTCTCGGCGGGGATCTGGGTGGCGACGGTCATGACGGTGTTCACCGGCGCGCAGTACCTGCTCGACGGCCGCCGGGCCACCGGGCACGGCGGGACACCCGCCGCCGGGATCGGCATCGACCCGGTGGGCGGCGAGAGCTCGGCCGCCTGACGCCGGTGCGGGTCGAGATCGTCGCCGTCGGAACCGAGCTGCTCCTCGGTCAGATCACCGACACCAACTCGAGATGGATGGGTGAGCACCTCGCCGCCGCCGGCATCGCGTCCCACTTCCACCAGACGGTGGGTGACAACCCGACGCGCATGGTACTGGCCTTCCGGACCGCGTTGGCCCGGAGCGACGCGGTGATCGTCTGCGGCGGGCTCGGGCCGACCCACGACGACATCACCCGCGAGGCCATCGCCGAGGTCATGAACGTCCCCCTCCGTCTCGACGATGCGGTCGCCGAACGGATCCGCGCCATGTTCGCCAGTCGGGGGCGCGCCATGCCCGACACCAATCTCCGCCAGGCCGAGGTGCCCGAAGGTGCCACCGTCATCCCCCAGACCCTGGGTACGGCGCCGGGTCTGGTCTGCCCGGTCGGGCACAAGGTGATCTACGCCGTCCCGGGGGTCCCCTACGAGATGGCCGACATGTTCGAGCGCGCCGTCGCCCCCGACCTCCGGCGGCGGATGAGCGAGCGCGGCGAGACCGAGGGGGTGATCGCCAGCCGGGTCATCCGGACATGGGGCATGAGCGAGTCCGGACTGGCCGAGACGCTCGCCGGTCACATCGGAGCCCTCGACGCGACGCCGGATCCGTCCGCACCTCCCGGTCGCGAGGCGGGCACCGCGGCGACCGTCGCCTTCTTGGCCAGCGGGATCGAGGGCATCAAGGTACGGGTGACGGTCCGAGCCGAGGACGAGGCTCAGGCGGCAGACCTGCTCGACGTCGAGGAGGAGGAGATCCGCCGCATCCTGACCGCGGCGGCCGGAGACGTGGTGTTCGGCATCGACGACGAGGCCATCGAGGACGCCGTGGCGAGCGCGCTGGCGGCGGAAGGCTTCACGCTCGGGCTGGCCGAGTCCCTCACCGGCGGGCTGGCCGCCTCGCGGTTGGTGAACGTGCCCGGGGCCAGCCACTGGTTCCGCGGCTCGATCGTCTCCTACGCATCCGACGTCAAGTACCGGGTCCTCGACGTTCCCGAGGGCCCCGTCGTGTCCGAGGTGGCGGCACGGGCGATGGCCGAGGGCGCATGCCGGGTGCTGGGCTCCGACGCCGGCCTCTCGATCACCGGTGTGGCGGGCCCGGACCCCCAGGACGGCCAGCCGCCGGGCACCGTGTTCGTCGGTCTCGCCCTGCCCGGCCGGCCGACCGGGGCGACCGGTTTCCACGTGCCCGGTGACCGGGACCGGGTCCGCCAGTACGCCACCATCGCCGCCCTCGACCTGTTGCGACGGACGCTGCGCACCTCGACGAGCGCCCCGGCGACCACCACCAGCGGGTAGCCCGCAGCACACCGGTCCGCTGCCGGCTCGTGTACGGGGCCCGGCGCACCGGTCGGACCGCCCGCTCCGGCCCGCTCCGGCCCAAAGCGGCCCGGCTACCCTCGGCTGAGGGAGCCCGACGTGGTGGCGGGCACCGGTGTCGAGGTCGGGGCCGCCCCGACCGGGGCCGGGGCGGGGGTCACCGGGATGCCGGCGGGGACGAGCTCCACCCAGGTGTTGCCGGGGTCGAGGGTGACCGGCGCACCGCCCGGACCGGTGAGGGCCGCCGGCTGGGTGAGGCTGGGGCGGCTCCACGTCCCCGAGAGCGCCGCGCCGTTGCGCAGGACCAACAGGGGACCGGACCCGGTGGCCGTCACGTCCACCTCGCGGCCTCCCTGCTCGTTCTCGATCCAATAGCCGGAGGCGGTCTGCACCGTCATGATCACCACGTTGTCGGCGGCGGTCTGGGTCCCGTCCATCAGCCGGTCCGGTGATCCCGAGTAGGAGCGCAGGTAGGAGCTCGCCGAACCGCTCCACTGCCAGGTCACGTCCGACGAGGACGAGAACGGGATGTGCACGCTCGCACCCGAGCCCGGGACCGTTCCCGCCGGCAGGGCCGCCGAGTACTGGAAGATGGGCGCCGGCGGCGTGGCGTCGCCCCGGTCGAGGCCCCAGAGGGTGGCCGTGTCGGCGAAGGTCGAGTACGGCGAGACGCGCCCGGAAGGATGGAGGAGCGACGACGCACTGGCGTCCAGCAGGTTCTCGTCGATCAGGGGAGAGGAGCCGAGCAGGGACAGCACCGGACCGATGCCGCCAGCATGGGCGAACAGCGGATCGGAGAGCTGGGAGAGGATGCCCGCATCGGGCTGGCGGGCCGAGCGGAGATCGCCAACGAGGGACGGGCTCCGGCACTGGAAGACGGCGACCAGCCGGGTGATGGCCCCTTCGACCGGCTCCTCGAACACGACGTCGGCCTGGTTGAGCCCGGCGGAGGGCCGGTCCCCCGGATAGTTCCCGATCTTCACGCCGAGGGCCGGGCGGGGCGGCACGGCGCCGCCCGGGGCGGGCGCCCCGGTCAGGGGGCAGAGGGCGACAGGTACCGGTGCGGCGGTCGTGGTGGTCACGGGGATCTTCGCCGCCGCCTCCTTCTTGCCCTGCGTGACCACGGCGACGGTCGTGGCCCCGACGATCAGGGCGGCTGCGCCGATGCCGGCGTACCACCAGGTTCGCGACCGACCGGACCGACGGGCGCGCTCCTGGCGCCGGAGGTCCTGGCGGGAGAGGACCCGGGGTGCTTCGTCGCCGATGTTCGGCCCCGGGGTGTCGTCCGGTCGCGGACCGGCAGGCGGGGGATCCTCGGACATTTGACGGCGCAGGCTACTTCGCAGCCCGGCCGAAAAGGTCGATCGTCCCGGTGCGCCGGCATCCCACATCGAACATGCGTTCGGGAATAGAGTACGGGGAAGAGAGTTGCCGGGTGCCCTGTCGCCGGTTCCGTCGCCGGGACGGGCACCGGTCCGAGATCCGATGCCATGCCGGTGTCACACCCGTTCCATAGGGTCGGCACGGTCAGAGCGAGCGCACCGAGGAGAGACAGAGGAACATGGAACGTGACAAAGCACTCGAGGTGGCCCTCGGCCAGATCGAGAAGCAATTCGGCAAGGGATCGATCATGCGGATGGGCGAGAACCTCCACATGAACATCGGGGCCATCCCGACCGGGGCGCTGGCGCTCGACCTCGCACTCGGGATCGGCGGCCTCCCGCGGGGACGGGTCGTCGAGATCTTCGGACCGGAGTCGTCGGGCAAGTCCACCTTGGCCATGCACGTGGTGGCCGAGGCGCAGCGCAACGGCGGCATCTGCGCCTACGTGGACGCCGAGCACGCCATGGACCCCGTCTACGCCAAGGCCATCGGGGTCAACATCGACGATCTCCTGATCTCCCAGCCGGACACCGGTGAGCAGGCATTGGAGATCTCCGACATGCTGATCCGGTCGGGCGCCCTCGACGTCCTGGTCATCGACTCGGTGGCCGCCCTGACCCCCCGGGCGGAGATCGAGGGTGAGATGGGCGACTCCCATGTCGGGCTGCAGGCCCGGTTGATGTCCCAGGCCTTGCGCAAGCTGACCGGCACCCTGTCCAAGTCGGGAACCGTCGCCGTCTTCATCAACCAGCTGCGGGAGAAGATCGGCGTCATGTACGGCTCCCCCGAGGTCACCCCGGGGGGCAGGGCGCTCAAGTTCTACTCCTCGGTGCGGCTCGACATCCGCCGGATCGAGACCATCAAGGACGGAGCGGACCAAGTCGGCAACCGGACCCGTGTCAAGGTCGTCAAGAACAAGTGCTCGCCGCCGTTCAAGCAGGCGGAATTCGACATCACGTTCGGACGGGGCATCAGCCGCGAGGGGTCGCTCCTCGACGTCGGCGTCGAGCTCGGGTTCATCAAGAAGTCGGGGGCCTGGTTCACCTATGAGGGTGAGCAGCTGGGCCAGGGGCGCGAGAACGTGAAGACCTTCTTGACGGAGAACCCCCAGCTGATGGCGGAGATCGACGAGCGGATCCGGGAGCACCTGGCCCGGCCGAACGAGTCGGAAGCCGGCACGGATGCGGGGCCACCCCGAACCGGTGACGACCTGGCCCTCGACGACCAGCCCATCACCCTCGGCGAGTGAGCAGGGCCGAATTCGAAGCCCGTCTCGACGCTCGACGGTGTACAGCTCGCCGGGTTTCGCGCCGACATTGACGGGGTAGTCACCATTCGCCGGCCCGGGACGCGGAACGCGTCCCGGGCTGCCGCGTCCGGGCGAGGAAGGTCGGGACCGTTCCGGACGGGGACGCCGGACGAATGACGAGGACGGCGCGGCGCCGTCAGGCCGAGTTGGTGGGGTTCGGTGCGGCGATGGAGGCCGAGCCGGCGCTGTACACCGTGCTCCAGTTCCCTCTCGAGGGATGGGCGACCGAGGCCGGGCCCGAGCCGAGGACCGAGTACACGTTCTCCATCATCCGCAGGAGCGGCGCGGTCACCCCGGGAACGGCGCTCGGTAACACGTTGGGCGGGACCAGCGGGCTGTTGGACAGCTGCCCGATCCACGAGGCGTTGCCGGTGGCGAGGACCCCGCCACCGCCCGACACCGTGTACCACGTGACGTCGGAGTAGTTGTCGTGCCGGTTGGGGACGATCGAGTGGGCGACCACGTCGAGGTTGGCGGGGCCGCTGCCGCCGGGCACGTAGCGATCGAACTCGCCCTCCACCACCTTCGGGAGGATCTGGCCGGCCACCAGGCCGACGCCGTCGAGGACCCAGGACGACGGATCGGCGATCACCATGTCGGCCGAGGCCTGGACGTCCTGGTAGGTGCTGCCGATCAGCTGCGACTCGGGCCGCGAGACCGGTGCGTCCGGCCAGTTGACCGTGACCACCGCGTCGTTGCGCCCGGTCATCGGGTCCTCGGCGGCCGACTTGTAGCAGACCTGGTGCCGGTTGGCCCCGAGGGGGGAGGGCTCGAGACGGATCTGCCGGTAGCAGGCGTTCGCCCCGAGGAAGGCCAGGTTGACCCCCTTGGCCAACGCCTGCGACGCGCCGTCGCGCATCGCCGCGGACCAGTACTCGTCATGGCCGAGGCTGAGGAGCGCCCTGTGGTTGGTGAGCAGCTGGGGCCGGGCGTGCAGGTCGACGTCGGTCCAGTAGGTGACGTCGAGACCCAGCCGCTCGGCGTCGAAGATGACCGGGAACTCGTTCCCCACCAGGTCGGCGGCACCCGAGGCCCAGTCGTGGTCGTAGGGGCGGTCGAACGAGACGATGCGGGCCCGGTCCTCGTAGGTGCTGTCGGTCGGGGCGTGGACGTAGGAGAGCACCCCGCCGCGGTTGCCGTAGTAGAGGCTGTAGCCCCCCCATCGGTTGTAGGCCTGCCAGGTCGTGATGCTCTGCTGCACGACGATCGCGGCGCGCGAGCTGTCGTCCCGGACGCAGAGCGGCACGAACTGCTGCTCGCCGGTGGTGCCGACCAGCTTGAGCAGGTACACGCCCGGAGGCCAGGTGCGGTCGATGGCGACCGTGAGCGAGGGCGCCCACCGGCACTCGATGGTGTTGGTCGGGGAGATCAGGGCCGGAGGAGGCTGTCGCACCCCGGGCAGCTCGGCCGACTGCCAGACCTTGCGGGCGCCGATTCCCTGGTAGTAGCCCATCCGGTAGGCCTCGACGTGGAACCGCGCCGCCTTGGTGTTGACGAACAGCGTCACCCGGTCCCCCCTCACCGCGCTGGCCTGGCTGGCGTACCCCTCGATGTCCCCGGCGTTCTGGGGGGTGGTGACCCACCAGGCGGCGCCGGTCTTGGCGTTCTCGGCGGCGATGGCCGCCGAGGTGGGAAGGGTGAGACCGTCGGTGCGGGTGGCCGGGCGGCCCTTGGACGCCGAGCGCGGGTGGGGCCTGGTGCCGTTCCCCTCGGCGGGGCTTCCCCCCGATGCACCCTTGGTGAAGCCCAGGGCGGCTGCGGCGGCAGCGGCTCCCCCGGCGGCTCCCCATCCGATGAACTTGCGACGGTTGACCCGGGGGGCGCCGGCGGCGCGGTTCGACCCCGGCCTGGCCGGACGCCCGTCCGGATAACGGTCCGGCTGGTGTGGCGAGTGCTGGCCCATGGCTGGTTGAGGACGGCCGGTGACCGGTGGGTGTTCCCGATGGCCGCTCCGGACGCAGTGGCGGCGCTGACGCCGCTCACGTGCTCAGATTAGTGAGTCCGGGGCCGGCGATGGTGGCGATCGGTCCGTCCGTCGTCCGAGGAGAGTGAGCAGACCATGCACTTCGGTGTCATGCCGCCGGTCCGAGCCGGAGTGACGGTCGATCCCGACTGGATGGTCTCCTTCGCTCGGCACGCCGAAGCCACCGGCTTCGAGTCGGTTGTCGTGGTCGAGCATGCCGTCGTCGTGTCGGACTACGCCAGCACCTATCCGTACGCCCCTTCGGGACGGATGCCCCTGCCCGACGACTGCCCGATCCCCGACCCGCTCGACCTCCTCGCCTACCTGGCGGCGGCCACCACCGGGATCACCCTCGCCACCGGAGTGCTCGTCCTGCCCAACCACCAGCCCGTGGTCCTGGCCAAGCGCATCGCCACCGTCGACGTCCTCTCCCGGGGTCGGGTCCGGCTGTGCGTGGGAGTGGGCTGGATGGACGAGGAGCTCGCCGCAACGGGTGCCGACCCGCGCTCGCGCGGGCGTCGCACCGACGAGTCGATCGCAGTCCTGCGCACGTTGTGGTCCGAGTCGGGCCCGGCGGGGGCCGATTTCGACGGTGAGTACTGCTCCTTCCATCGGGCTCATTCCTTCCCCAAGCCCTTCCGGGGCAGCGTGCCGGTCCACATCGGCGGCCACAGCCGGGCCGCGGCACGCCGCGCCGGTCGCCTGGGGGACGGGTTCCAGCCGCTCGGCCTCGAAGGCGACGACCTCGTGGCACGGGTCGCCGACATGCGGGAGGCGGCGGACCGGGCCGGACGCGATCCCGCTTCGGTCGAGCTCACCCTGTCCGGTCATCTCCCCGCCGTCAGCGAAGCCACCGTCCAACAGGCCGAGGAGGTGGGGGCCGTCCGCCTGGTCCTGTCCACGTCGGTGACCGCGGACCTGGACCGGGTCCGCGACGAGCTCTCGCAGTTCGCCGATCGCTTCGGCATCCCGGCCCGTCGGTCCGGCCAGAGCGATCCCGGCGACCGGTGAGCGCAGAGCACCCCCGGTCCGGCGATCCGCTCCCGGTCGAGGCGCTGCGTTCGTTGTCCACGGACTACGCGGCCGCCGTGGACGCCCGTGACGGGGACGCCCTCGCCGCGCTGTTCGTCGAGTCCGGCGAGCTCCTGGTCCCCGACGTGCCCGCCGACCTGCGGCCGGTGGTCCGCCGGGCGGGGTCCGGCGCGCTCCGGCGGGTGCCCGAGGGGCTGCGCCGCTATGCGCGGACCTTCCACCAGGTGTCGGACCACCGGTTCACCATCGCCGGGGACCGGGCCACCGGCGAGGTCCGGTGCGTGGCCCATCACGTCACGGCCGACCCGGCCGCTCCGACGGGAGCCCCGACGGAGGACCGACCGGAGGGCGGGCCGCAGGGGTGGCCGGAGAGCCGGCCGGGGGCCCGGGCGGGCACCGACACCGTCTGGTACATCCGTTACGACGACGACTACGTGCGCACCGATCGCGGGTGGCGGATCGAGCGGCGGGTCCTGCACCTCCAGTGGGTCGAGGAGCATCCGGTATCGGTGCTGCCGGTCCCGCCCCCGTCCGGTCAGGGGGTCGGAACGTCCTGAGGGGGCGGGGGTCCGGCGTACCGGGCGGCCGGCCGGATCAGGCGGTTGTCGGCCGCCTGCTCCATGATGTGCGCGGCCCAGCCGATGGCTCGGCTCGAGGCGAAGGTCGGGGTGAACATGTCGCGGGGGATGCCACAGGTGTCCATGACCACGCCGGCGAAGAACTCGACGTTGGTGTAGAGCCGGCGCCCGGGCTTCAGCTCGGCGAGGACGTCGACCGCCGTGCGCTCGGTCTGCTCGGCGAAGTCGACCAGGTCGCCGCCCAGATCGCGCGCCACCTGGCGCAGGAACAGCGATCGTGGATCGTCCGTCTTGTAGACGCGATGGCCGAAGCCCATGATCCGGTCGCCGCGAGCGACGGACCGGCGGATCCATGCCTCGGCCCGGTCGGGCGTCCCGATCTCGTCGAGCATGTCGAGGGCACGGCTCGGGGCGCCCCCGTGGAGCGGTCCGGACAGGGCGCCGACGGCGCCGGTCACCGCGGCGGCGAGGTCGGCGCCGGTCGAGGCGATGACCCGTGCCGTGAAGGTGGAGGCATTGAACCCGTGGTCGATGGTGAGGATGAGGTACTGCTCGATGGCCCGCACCCGGTCGGGCGGTGCCTCCTCCCCCGACAGCATCCACAGGTAGTTGGCCGCCTGCGAGAGGTCGCGCCGGGGTGGAACGGGGTCGGCACCCGATCCGAGGCGATGGGCGGCGGCGAGGATCGTCGGCACGACGGCGCACAACGCCAGGGCCTGTGACCGCAGCTCGTCGTGTCCGATGTCGTGGCTCGGCCGCCAGCCGAGCTCGGCGCCGAGCTCCGACACCGCCGTGCGGAGGACGTCGAGCGGCGCCCGGGTCGGGACCGCCAGGGACGGGAGCAGGCCGGCCAATCCGGTGGGGAGCTCGCGCAGCCCGGCCACCTCGGCGGCGAACCGCTCCCCGGCCGCCCGGTCCGGGAGCTCGCCGTCGAAGAACAGCTGCCACACGTCCTCGAGCGAGCGGGTGGCGGCGAGGTCGGTCGCCGCGTACTGCCGGTAGTGGTAGAAGCCCTCGGTGCCGCGCACGTCGCCGAGCGCCGTCTCGGCGGCGACCACCCCTTCGAGGCCGCGCGGCACGTCGGGGCCGGGCTCGTCGGAGGGTCGGATCTGGGCCACGGACAACAGGTCGCGAATCGACACCACGCCGACCAGGTCGCCGTGGTCGACGACCGGCAGGTGGCGGTAATGGTGGTGGGTGAGGCCCGACCACGCCTCCCCCACCTCGTCGTCGAGCCGGAGCACGTCGGGATCGGCGGTCATCCAGCGCCGGACCGGATCGGTGCGCGGGTCGGCCCGGCCGGCGGAGGCCCGCAGGAGGTCCCGCTCGGTGAGGATGCCCACCACCGCCTGCCGGTCGGTCACCACCACCGACCCGATCTGGCGGCCGTCCATCAGGGCGGTGGCCTCGGCCAGGGGGGCGTCCGCCGGGCAGGTCACGGCGGGGGAGGACATGAGGTCTTCGACGGCGGTGGCCATGCACCCTCCTTCACGGACGTCCGGTGGACGCCCCTCGTCACTTCCGTGCGGCGCCCTCTCGGCGGGGTCCTCCGGCCAGTCTGTCCGTTCCCCGGGCCGTTGTAAATATTGATCAAGTCAATGTTCTAGGCTCGTGCGGTGGCCCGGATGCTCGATGCCGACGAAGCCGCCCGCCGCCTCGGGGTCAAGGTGACGACGCTCTATGCCTACGTCAGCCGGGGGCTCATCGACTCTCACCCGTCGGCCGCGGGGCGCCGGAGCCAGTTCGACGTGGACGACGTCGAGCGATTGGCCCGCCGGTCCCGCCAGGGCCGGTCGGTCGCCACCCGGATGGTCACCATCACCACCGGGATCACCCAGTTGACCGACCAGGGACCGGTCTACCGGGGTCGCCGGGCCACCGACCTCGCCACCGAGCTGGCCTACGAAGCGGTGGCCGACTGGCTCTGGGAGGGACCCGGCTCCCCGCTCTCGGCCGGGGAGGCGGGCGGCGGGACGTCCGGGGGAGCGTCGGAATGGCGACCCCTGCCCCTCGGGACGCCGCCTCCGGTCGGACCGGCCGACCGGATGCGCTGGGCGGTGGTGATGGCGGGCGCCTCCGACCCGCTGCGAGCCGATCTGCGCCCCCAAGCGGTGATCCGCTCGGCGCGGCAGGTGTCGGCCTCCCTGGTCGACGCGCTCCCGCCGCCCGTCCGGGACGAGCGAATCGCGGCGCCGGGGGCGGGCCGGGCCGCACCGGGACCGTCGCTCCCGTCCGGTTGCCTGGCCGAGCGGCTGGCCGCCCGCCTGGTCGTCCGACCGAGCGAGGCGCTCGTCGGATGGGTCAACGCCGCCATGGTGCTCCTGGCCGACCACGAGCTGGCCACCTCCACGGTGGCGGTCCGGGTCGCCGCATCCACCCGGGCGGACGTCTACGACGCGCTGCTGGCCGGCCTGGGCACGCTCTCGGGCCCCCTGCACGGCGGAGCGAGCCTGCGGGCCTACTCGCTGATGGTCGCCGCCGAGCGCGACGGCGCACAGCGGGCGCTCGACGACACCCTGCGCTGGCAAGGCTCGTTGCCGGGCTTCGGCCACTCCGTCTACAAGGCCGGCGATGCACGCTTCGGGGTGCTGCACGGGCTCTTCGAGCAGATGGCGCCACCGCCGAGCGTCGAGCTGGTTCGCTCCCTCGTCGAGCTGGCCGAGCGGCATTCGATCCCGCTTCCCAATGTCGACCTGGCCCTCGCCGCCATGTCCTGGGCGGCCGGGATGCCACCCGACAGCGGCTCCATCCTGTTCACCGTGGCCCGGGTCGCCGGCTGGGTCGCCCACTACCTCGAGGAGCTCGACGAGCGGCCGTTGCGCTACCGCGCCCGGGCGGTCTACGCCTCGCCGAACCGCTGACGGACCGAGCGGGAGGATCGGGCGCACCGGTCACGGCCCGGCGGCGGCCGGGGGTCGGATCTACGCTCGGGTTCGTGACCCTTCCTGCTCCGAACCCCGACCGTACGTGTGTGGTGACCGGGGCATCGTCGGGCATCGGAGCCGAGCTCGCCGCCTTGCTGGCCGCCCGGGGCCTCGGAGTGACCCTGGTGGCCCGCCGCGAGGAGCGGCTGCGCCAGCTGGCCGACCAGCTCCGGTCGCGGCACGGCGTCCGCGTCGAGGTCATCGCCGCCGATCTCACCGACGAGGGATCCCGGCAAGCCGTCGCCGGCGAGCTCGAGCGGCGCTCGCTCGCCGTCAACGTCCTGGTGAACAACGCCGGCGGGACCACGCTCGGCCCGGTCCACCGTGCCGACCCCGGTCGCGAGGTGGCCATGGTCCGGACCAACGTGGAGGCGGTGGTGCACCTGTGCTCGGTGTTCCTGCCGGGGATGGTCGAGCGGCGCAGCGGGGCCGTCCTCAACGTGGCATCGACGGCCGCCTTCCAGCCGCTTCCCGGCCAGGCGGCCTACGGGGCGTCGAAGGCGTTCGTCCTGTCCTACAGCCACGCCCTCCGCGGCGAGCTGCGGCCGACCGGGGTGACGGTGACCGCCCTGTGCCCGGGTCCCGTGGAGACCGGGTTCGCCGCCGCCGCAGGATTGTCGGACGCCGAGGCCTCCGAGTCGCTGCCGAGGATCATGTGGTTGCCGGCCGCCGACGTGGCGCGGGCGGCGGTCAAGGGCATGGACGCCAACAAGGCGGTGGTCATCCCCGGTCTGGCGAACCGCGTCTCGGCCGCCGCCGGCTGGCTCACCCCCCGCCGGGCGATCGTCCCGATCGTGGCCAGCCGCCATCCCTCCCTGCGCAGCTGATCACCGGGAGCCGGTGACGGTGGCCAGCATCGATTGCTCGAACGCGGCGAACCGGTTGCCGCCGCCGTCCTTGGCCGCGTACATGGCGAGGTCCGCCTTGCTGAGCAGGTGGTCGCTGGTGTCGCCGGGCGCGTCGAAGGTGATGCCGATGCTCACGGTGGCCGACACGTCCCGCCCATCGACCCGGAGCGGCCGGCGGATGGCGACGAGCATCCGGTCCACCAGCTCGAACACCTCGTCCGCCCGTTTGAACTCCTCGACGACGACGCCGAACTCGTCGCCTCCGAGCCGAGCCGCCGAATCGGCCTTGCGCAGGCATCCGACCAGCACCTCGGCCATCGACTTGAGCAGCGCATCGCCGATCGAGTGCCCCAGGCTGTCGTTGACGACCTTGAAGTTGTCCACGTCGAGGAAGAGCACCGCCAGGTTCCCTCCGGTCCGGCCGATGCGCGCCACGGCGTGCTCCAGCCGGTCGCGGAACAAGGCCCGGTTGCCGAGCCCGGTGAGGGAATCGTGGAAGGCCTGGTACGAGAGACGGTCCTCCAACCGCTTGCGCTCGGTCATGTCCCGGAAGCTCCAGACGCGTCCCGCCGCCCGGCCCTCCACCCGTTGGAGCTTGGCGCACCGCTCGAACACCCGTCCGTCGGTCAGCTCCAGCACGTCGAAGCTCTCCGCCTGGTCCGAGCCGCCGGTCTCACCGATCCGGTCGGTGAGCTGGGCCGGGTGGACCAGCTGACGCCCGATGAACTCGATGACCGAGGCGCCGCCCCCGCACTCGACCAATTCCGGGGGCAGTCGCCACATGGCGGCGAACTGCCGGTTGAAGCTGGCGGCTCGCCCGTTCTCGTCGATGACGAGGATGCCGTCGGCGGTGGCTTCGAGCGTGGCGGTCAGCAACGAGACCGCCTTGCGCTGCTCGTTTTGGGCGAAGGCCCGGGCGGTGATGTCGTGGCCCGACACCACGAACCCACCGACCGTCGGGTCGTCGATCAGATTGACGATCGAGAGCTCGAACAGGACCGATTCCGTCGACCCCCGGCGGATCAGGCCGAGCGGGATGGTCACCGGATTGGCTGCCGATGCTCCCTGGCGGGCCGTTCGCAGCGCCGAGGCGAGCGCGGTCCGGTCCGCCTCTACGACCAGGTCGGCGAGAGATCTCCCCTCGATCAGCTCCGGGTCCTGACCGAGCAACCGGGGCAGGGCCCCCGAGACGGACTCGACGACGCCGTCCGGTGTGACGAGCATGGTGATCGCCGAGGCGTTCTGCACCAGAGACCGGATCTGTGCGTCGTGGCCATGAGCGAGCTCGAACCGACGCCGCTCGGTGAGGTCCCGCATCGCCAGCACGACCGCTCCGACCTCGGACCACGAGATCGGGGCGCCGATCAGCTCGACGAGGCGCCACCCGTCCGTCGTCTTCAGCCGGAGCTCGATGGGACTGCCGACCTCCTTGTCCAGCACGCTCGTCATGGCGAGGAGGGCGAACTCGAGATCCTCGGGGTGGACGAGGTCGAGGCCGGGGACTCCGATCGAGTCCCGCAACGAGCGCCCGAAGAGCGCCTCCGCCGAGCGGTTGGCCCACCGGAGCCGGCCTCGGGCATCGATGACGATCACCGCGTCGGGCAGTTCCTGCAACAGGCGCGCCAGAGCTCGCTCGCCGAACTGCGCCGTCAGGGCGCAGCGGTGCAGGTCCCCTTCGGGCATGTACCAGGCATCGACCGATCGCCGGCCCTCCTTGAGCCTGGACCGGGGGCCGCCCCCGGCGCGCCCGTGAGGATCAGGCCAGGTCAGAGGCTGCCTGAGGCACCAGCACGGCGGCTCCGTTGACCCGGTCGCCGGCCAAGTCGGCGAGGGCGCGGTCGGCTTCCTCCATCGGGTACCGGACCGTCGAGATCCGTATCCGATGTCGGGCGGCTGCCAGGAGGAACTCGATCCCGTCCTGTCGGGTGTTCGCTGTCACGCTGCGGAGCGTCCGCTCCTCGAAGAGATGGCGGGCGTAGTGGAGGGCGGGGATGTCGGTGAGGTGGATGCCGGCGATGGCCAGGGTGCCGCCGCGGTCGAGCGCCTCGAGGGCCGGGAGCACCAGGTCCCCGACCGGCGCGAAGAGAATGGCGGCGTCGAGCGGCTCGGGAGGCGGCTCGTCGGCGCCGGTGGCGCTCGAAGCGCCGAGCTCGAGAGCCAGGCGGCGCGCCTCGGGAGCCCTGGTCATGACGTGGACCGTGGCCCCTTCGGCCAGGGCGACCTGGGCGGTGAGGTGAGCCGAACCTCCGAATCCGTAGATCCCGAGCCGGCCCCCCGGGGGCAGGTCGGCCCGCCGGAGCGCCCGGAACCCGATGATGCCCGCGCACAGCAGCGGCGCCGCCTCTTCGTCGGTGAACCCATCGGGCAGCGGGTAGGCGTACCGCTCGTCGACCACCGCGTACTCGGCGTAGCCGCCGTCGGTGTCCCAGCCCGTGAACAGGGGGCTGATGCAGAGGTTCTCCGATCCGGCACGGCAGAACCGGCAGGTGCCACAGGTCCGCGCCAGCCAGGGAATGCCGATCCGGGCGCCGACCGGGAAGCGATCGGCCCCCTCGCCCGGACGGTCGACGACGCCGACCACCTCGTGCCCGGGGACGGTCCGCGGGCGTTTGGGGGCGAGGTCGCCTTCGGCCAGGTGGAGATCGGTTCGGCACACCCCGCAGGCCCGCACCCGCACCCGCACCTGCCCCGGCCCGGGTTCGGGCACCGGCCGCTCGACGAAGCGGAGCGGCCGCGAGGCGACCGGTCCGGGGGTGTCGACCACCCACGCCCGCATCGATGGCGACGTCACGGGCAGGCCCGGACCGGCCGCCCCGGATCGGGCTCCGGGTCCCGACGGTGCAGGACGTCCGGTGGCATCGCCGGACCGACATCGACACCGCCGACGCCGGGGCTGCCACAGGCGACGGGCTCGTCGACATGGTGAAGATGTCGATCTCGGAGGAGTACCTGTGGGGGAAGGGCGCGAGCGGATCGAGACCGCCGTCGATGACGGCCCCCGCGTCCGGGTGGCCCCTTCGCTCGGGTCGGTCCTGTCCCGTGTGGCGCTCGGCGGTCATCCCGGCCGGCCGATCACGTCGTGACGCCCGGTTCCCCGCTGTCGGCACGGGACGTCGCCGAGAAGACGGGCGCCGTCTTCCCTGCCGGCCTCCGGCACCGGGCCGGGGAGTGAAGCGGTGGATGGACGTCGGGGGCGGTCGACGAGGTGGCGGGCACAAGTTCTCTGGCCGATGGTCCGGGTCCGAAGCGAGGCATTCACCATAGGACAACGGTCTCGGGTCCCACGCACCCGATCCCGGTCCCGACCGAACGGTGACCGGGGCGTTTGACCCGTGACCGCCCCGGGTACAGAATCCCGGCGTGGGGCCCAAGCCTTCGCGCCTGCCGGCGCTTCCACGAGTGCAGCCGACGCTCTGGAAGTCCTCGGCGGCTGGAGCGAGGGGGTCGACGATCCGGCCGATGCCGAGGCTGCCGTGGTCTACGGGCAGTGGGCGGACCTCCTCTACCTGAAGCTCGCCGGCCTGTTCCTGTGCGCGGCGCTCGCCGATCTCGTGCTCTGGGCGGTGGAGGGCTCGTGGCCGGCGCTGATGGGGCCGGCTGTCGTGCTGCTCCTCTGTCTGGTGTACCTCTACCGTCGGCGCCGGTTCCGGCGCTCGGTGCAACAAGGGGACGGTCGCCGTCCCCACCTCGGTGCCGAGGGAAGGGGCCGGTTGGAGCCGCGGTCGGTCGAGGCCGCCGAGCTGCTCGGCCTGCCGCGCCGTCAGCGGTCCGCGTAGCGCTTGGCGGTCGACTACGAGGGCCGGATGGCCGAGGTCTACGACCTGGGCCGCACCCTCAGTCCCTCGGTGCTCGCCACCTGGATGGACGCCGCCGCCCCCCACGTCCCGGCCGGCCGGGGTGGGATCATCGATCTCGGCGCCGGGACGGGCCGGTTCTCGAGGTCGCTGGCCGAACGGTTCGGCGGGCCGGTGATGGCCATCGAGCCGGCGGGGGCCATGCGCACCCGCGCCGTCCGACGGGACGAGGCTGGCCCGGTCTGGCACCTGGCCGGGCGGGCACAGGCGCTCCCGATCCGGTCCGGTTCGGTCCGCGCCGTGTGGGCCTCCCAGGTCCTGCACCACGTGGACGACCTGGCGGGTGCCGCCGCCGAGCTGGTCCGGGTGCTGGCCCCCGGTGGGTGCCTGCTCGTGCGGGGCATGTACACCGACCTCTCGGAGCAATGGCCGCTCGTCCGGTTCTTCCCGGGCCTCCTCGAGGTCGGGAGCGACCGGTTCCCGTCCTGGGAGATGATCCGCCAAGGTCTGGAATCGGGCGGTCTGGTCCTCGTGACCGCCGAGCGGATCGAACAGGTCGTGGCGGGCGGGCTGCAGGAGCTGCTCGAGCGGACCCGCCATCGGGCCGACAGCGGTCTGGCCATGCTCGAAGACGAGCAGTTCGACGAAGGGCTCGCTGCGCTGGCCGCCGCGGCCCGGAGCGATGTGGCCGAGCCGGTTCGTGAGGTCCTCGACCTCCTCGTGTTCTCCGGTCGCCCGGGCTGAGGTCCGGTTCCGGTTCCCACCCTCGGTGGTCGCCCGCGCACCGGATCGGCGCGGCGACCTGGGTGTTCGCCACGGGATCGTGCGTCGGGCGCACGTTCACCGGTACGCTCGACCGCACCGACACCGGGGGGAGACGATGCACACCGCGACGAACGGGCCGGGTCCGGCGGGGACGCCGGCCGGGCGAGATCCGGCGACCCGGGTCGGCCTGGTGCTCGGGGCGGGCGGGGTCGTCGGACAGGCGTACCACGCCGGCGTGCTGGCGGCGCTCCACCACGAGCTCGGATGGGATCCCCGTACGGCCTCCGTCGTGGTCGGCACGTCCGCCGGTTCGATCACCGGCACGCTGTTGAGGCTCGGGGTGTCGGCGTCCGATCTGGTCGCCCTCGCCACCGGGTCGCCGCTCTCGATGGAGAGTGCCGCCCTGGTGCAGCGGATCTTCCCCGACCCCTCCGACCTGCCCTCGCCCCCGCCGGGGGGATGGCTGCGTCCCTGGCGGCTTCCCTCTCGGGCCCTTTTGACCCGCGCCGCCCGGCGACCGTGGGCGTTCCGGCCGGAGGTGGCGGCGATGACCATGTTGCCCGCCGGCCGGATCGATCTCACCGACCGGGCTGCTCCCCTGCACCACCTGATGGGCGATACCTGGCCCGACGATCTGTGGATCTGCGTCTCCCGTCGCTCGGACGGCGGGCGGGTGGTGTTCGGCCGGCCCGGCTCACCCGTCGCCCCGCTGGCGGCAGCCGTGCTGGCGTCGTGCGCCATCCCGGGCTATTTCGCCCCGGTCACCATCGGCGGGGCCGAGTACTTCGACGGCGGCGTGCACTCGGGCACCAACGCCGACGTCCTGCGCGCCGCCGGACTCGACATGGTGGTCGTGGTGGCACCCATGTCCACGGCACGGGTGCCGGTCGGGACGCCGGACGTCCTGTTCCGGTGGGCCTCCCGCCGCCGCCTCGACCGGGAGTCGCGCCGGCTGGAGCGGGCGGGTGCGACGGTCGTCCGCATCGAGCCCGGGGAGGCGGCCATCCGGGCGATGGGGCTCCAACCCATGAGCACCCTCCGGTCCGAGCCGGTGGCCGACCAGGCCTACCGGGAGACGGCCGGGCTCGTGGCCGGGGGGCGGATCCCGGTTCCGGGCACCCCCCCGGCCCAGTCGGTGCAGGTCGGCTGACCCCGTCGTCCCCGTCGTCCCCGTCGTCCCATCGTCCCCATCATCCCCGTCGGGAAGACGGGCGCCGCCCGGGCCCGAGGACGGGCACCGGCGGGGACGCGGGCCGGGCCACGAGGTGTGGGGCGAGGGCACCGGGTGTAGCGTCGGCCGCGCAGGAGGATCACGATCGGGGAGGTGGCCCGTGAACCTTGATCGGATGAGCCCGCTCGACTCGACGTTCCTCAACATCGAGAACGACGTGAGCCACATGCACATCGCCTCGGTGGGGATCTTCGAAGGACCGGAGCCGCCGTTCGCCGACGTCGTGGCCATGGTGGAGAGCAAGCTCGCGCTGGTACCCCGCTACCGGCGTGTGGTCCGCCACGTGCCGCTGGAGCTGGGCCGTCCGGTCTGGGTGGACGATCCTCACTTCAACATCGAATACCACCTGCGCCACACGGCCCTTCCGGCGCCGGGCGGGGAGGCCGAGCTTCGCAAGCTGGTGGGCCGGGTGATGTCCCAGCAGCTCGACCGGTCGAAGCCGCTCTGGGAGATATGGGTGGTCCAGGGGCTCGAGGACGGCCATTGGGCCCTGTTGGCCAAGACCCACCACGCCATGGTCGACGGGGTGTCCGGTACCGACCTGCTGGCCCTCATCATGGACGTCTCCCCGGAGCCGGTGACTCCCCTTCCGGTCGAGTGGGTGCCCGAACCGGCGCCCTCGGCGCTGGGGCTGGCGGGCCGCGCCTCGTTCGACCTGCTCACGAGCCCCTACGAGCAGATCCAGACCCTGCGCGCCGCGGCGGCGGTGCCGCGACAGGCGCTGGCCGAGCTGCAAGGGGTCACCAAGGGCCTCTCCGCCATGGCCGGGCTGATCCGGCGCACCCCGCCCTCGAGCCTCAACGGACCGGTCGGGCCCCACCGGCGCTACGCCTGGGCATCGTCGTCGGTGGCCGACGTCAAGGCGATCCGGAAGCGGCTCGGCGGCTCGTTCAACGACGTGGTGCTGGCGGCGATCACCAACGGGTTCCGCGAGCTCCTGCTGGCGCGGGGCGAGACGGTGGATCGTGAGGTGCGGACCTTGGTCCCGGTCTCCGTCCGGCCCCGCGACAGCGCCGGGCGCGCCGTGGGAGACGGGACGCTGGAGAACAAGGTCTCGGCCATGTTCGCCGGGTTGCCGGTTTCGATCGCCGACGCCGCTGACCGCCTGCAGGCGGTGAGCCGGCAGATGGAGGGGCTGAAGGAATCGAAGCAGGCACTGGCGGGGGAGGCGCTCACCTCGATGTCGGGGTTCGCCCCGCCGATGCTGCTGGCCCTCGGTACCCGGCTGGCCAGCTACCTCCCACAGCGCAACGTGAACACCGTGACCACGAACGTGCCCGGACCGCAGATCCCGCTCTACGTGTGCGGCCGCCGCATGCTGAAGGCGTATCCCTACGTGCCGCTCGCAGGGCAGGTCCGGATCGGGGTCGCCATCTTCTCGTACGACGGGGACGTCAACTTCGGGGTCACCGGCGACTACGACACGGCACCCGACCTCGATGTGCTCTGCCGGGGGATCGAGGACGGGGTCAAGCAACTGCTGAAGATCGGCGACCGGACCGAGCTGGGAGCGCCGGTCTCCGACATCGCTCCCCGTCGTGTCTCGGCCGCCGGGCGGCCGGCCCGCCACGACGGCCGCCTCCACGGCTCGTAGGCCCACCGCTCACGACGCATCGCGGCGCCTGCCGCAGGTGGGCGGCTCAGCGGGTGACGACGGGATCGAGCGCGCCCCGCCAGTGGCTGGCGTCGACGAAGGGAGCCGTGCAGGGCGGACCGTCCGCCACCCTGATGGCGGGCGGCTCGTCGTGCCGACACGGGACGCGCAACACGGCGGCAGAACGGGTGCCGTAGTCGTCGGTGTGCACACAGCAGGCCAGGGTGGCAGGCGGGCGCTCGACGTCGTCCGGCGAGGCGTCCCCCGCGTCCGCCCCGACCGCAGGGAGGACGTGGTCGGCGAGCACGGCGGTCAGCGCCTCCCATCGTTCCTCACCCGATCGGCCGGCGGCCTCGATCATCGCGAGGGTCCGGTCGACCTTCGGCGAGGGCTCGCCGAGGGCCACGTTCTCGAGGACGTAGGTACCCGGATCCAGCGCTCGGACCGCCGGAGGACGGTCGAGGGTCAGCTCGACGTAGAAGAGGGACCGGCGGTCGCCGACCAGCAGCCAGGCGGGGTTGTACTCCCCGGGCCGGACCCTCCGCCGGAGGGCGGCCACTCCCTCCTCGGCACTGCGGTGGCTCGCGGCGATGAGCGGGAGCGCCCCCCGCGATCGCTTGGTCGGGTCGCGGCCTCCCGGAGAGGGCCGGTTGGTGAGCCCGGCCACCACGCCGTGCTCGTTGACGGCCAGCCATGTCCCTCCGGCGAGCCCGTCGAGGCCGCCGAGGACTCTCGGATGTGCCTCCCGGAGCACGCACAGGGAGCGGGCCGGCCGGTCGAGGCGCTCGTCCCGGTTGGCGGCGACCATCAGCGGGAGGTCCGGAGCGGTCTGCCAGGCGAAGACGAGGAGGCACACGCGCCGCCAGGGTACCCGGCGAGGCAGCGGCGGACGGCGTCAGGCCGGCTCTGCGGCGGCCAGAGGTTCCACCGACGCACTCAGCACGTCGATGGGTGCGAGCTCGGGGAGCAGCGGTCGGGGGAGGGCCTCGGTTCTCCGATCGGCCACCTCCTCCAGTGACCGCTGCGCCGGTTCGGGCAGCGGCAGCGTGAGGAGGAACCCACCGATGGACGCTCCGGCCGCCACCAGCAGCATGCCCCGCAACCCGACGCTCGATTGCAGCGCCGGGACCAGGAACACGCCGAGGAAGGCGCCGAGCTTGCCCATGCCGGCGGCCATGCCGTGCCCGGTCGTCCGTACGTCGACCGGGAAGACCTCCGAGGGGAGCACGAACGTGGTGGTGTTGGGCCCGAACTGGACGAAGAAGTAGCTGATCCCGAAGATCAGCAGGAAGGGTGCGACCAGCGTGGTCAGTCGCCCGAAGACCCCGAGGGTGACGAAGGCCGCGGCCATCACCGAAAAGCCGATCAGCTGGAGCCGCTTGTGCCCGATGCGGTCCATCTTGGCGAAGGCCAGCAGGTACCCGGGAAGGGCGAAGACGACGAACAGGGCCAGCGTCCAGATCAGCTTCACCGTCAGGGAGGCGTGCGGGCTGACCTCCTTCAGGATGGCCGGCAGGCTCAGCGTGTTCCCGTAGTAGGCGTAGTCGAACAGGAGCCAGGTCCCTGCCGTCCCGAGGACGAGCACGAGCATGCGCCGGTCACGGACGAACCTCCCGAGCGTCATGAGGGGCCGAGGCTGGGCCGGGCCCTCGACGCCGGCCCCGACGCCGGCCGCCTCGACGCCGGCCACCTCGATGCCGGTGAAGGAGCCGAGCTCCGAGGCCGCGGCGTCGCTCGCTCCCTCGACGTGCGACCGGAACCGCGGAGACTCGGGGATCCTCGTCCGCAGGTACACCACCGCCGCAGCGGGAATGGCACCGAACCCGAGCAGGAGGCGCCAGGTCAGCTGCTCGCCGACTCCGGACGCGATCAGCAAGAGGGCGACGAGCGGTCCGACGATCAGGCCGACGGCTTGCATCGAGAACACCATGCCGACCAGGCGGCCCCGGTCCTTGCGGTTGGAGTACTCGCTCATCAGCACCGCCGAAACCGGGTAGTCCCCGCCGATGCCGAGCCCGAGGACGAACCGGGCGACGACCAGGAAGGTCCAGCTCGGGGAGAAGGCCGACGCAACGGCACCGACGATCATGATCACCGCCACCATCACGTACACGCGCTTGCGACCCAGCACGTCGGCGATGCGACCGAACACCAGAGCTCCGAGGAAGGCGCCGAGGATGGCCGAACCGGTCACCCAGCTCGTCTCGGTCGTCGACAGGTGCCACTGCGACGTGGCGAGGAGCGCCACCGTCGAGATGATGAAGAGGTCGTAGGCGTCGGTGAAGAAGCCGGCACCGGACACGAACACCACCCGCCGATGGAACCGACCGGTCGGGGCCTCGTCGAGTGCGGCACCGATGCTCGACGGTGCGGCGAGACCCGCCTGGCCGCCTTCGCCTCTACCGTCAGTTCGTGTTCGCATGCCCCCCCTGGCACTGGTACTCGATCGCTACTCCCACTCTGACCGGGCCGAATGAACGAAAAGTGTCCTTTTGGTGAACTCCAGGTGATCAGCCCGCGAACTTTCGAGATCGGAGTGGGTAGGGTTGGCCGGGACCATGGAGACCAAGGCGCACCAGCTCGAGCTCATCGACCGCAAGGTCGGCCAGCTGTTCGCCCTGGTCTCGGAAGCCCTGGCCCAGTCCACCCACGCGTTGTTGAACGGTGACCTCGAGATGGGGCGCCGGGTGGTCGCCGGGGACCAGGACGTCGACAACCTGACCGCGGAGGTCGAGATGCTGGTGTGGCAGCAGATCGACCGTCCCACTGCCGGCCCCGAGCTCCGGCAGCTCATCGGCATCCTGCTCATCCTTCCCGAGCTCGAACGGAGCGCCGACCTCGCCGAGCACGTCGCCCAGCGGGCGGTCGACAACCTCGGGGTCGACATGTCCCCCCTGAGCCGGGGCATCGTCCAGCGGATGACCGAGGTGGCGCTGGCCATGTGGCGCACCGCCGCCGACGCCTACGGCGAGGGCGGGAACGAGGCAAAAGGCCTGGCCGAGGACGACGAGGAGATCGACGTGCTCCACGACCGCCTGATGAGGGAGATCGCCGCCGAAGCGATGCCGACGCCTGTCGCCGCGCAGGTGACGCTGCTGGCGCGGTTCTACGAGCGTCTCGGGGATCATGCGGTCAACCTGGCGAGGCGCATCGAGGTCCTGCGGACGCCGGTCTGACTCGGGCGGCGCCCGGCCATGGAGGTCGGCTGACGGGTGCGAGCGGTGCGGTTCACCCCCGGCTCAAGTCCCGGTGGCGGCGAGCCGAGACCACAGGGGTGGAGCGGCGGCTCGCGGACAAGCACCTGGCGTCGGCCCGCCGCCGCCGCACCGACCGCTACCAGGACCGCGGTCTGGTCGAGCTGTTCCAGCTCCTCGCGGCGGCGGAGGACCGGCTCGTCGGGCTTCGGACCGCGCCGGACAACACGGGCAGCGAGGGCAGGCTCGCCTTCGAACGACTGTTCGCCGATCTCGACGAGGTACGGGACGAGATCGAGGCACGGGGGATCTGCCCGTACCACCAGGCGGCCCTCAGCGTCTGCTGCTTCGCCTGATCGCCGGACGTTGCGTCCGGTGACCCTTCCGTCCGCGGGGGCCCCGAGCCGCG
Organism: uncultured Acidimicrobiales bacterium; assembly: GCA_963764555.1. Taxonomy (GTDB): domain Bacteria; phylum Actinomycetota; class Acidimicrobiia; order Acidimicrobiales; family RAAP-2; genus Bog-756. The sequence continues at coordinate 164,567 of CAVXSW010000005.1, read as the reverse complement.
GTGCCTACCATTGGCTCGATGCTCACCCTCTCGTTGGCTGCGGCCGAATCCTGCCAGAAGACCTCGACCGCCGGGGCGGTCGTCGGCTTCGTCATCATCCTCGCGTTCATCGGCGGCCTGATCGCGCTGGCCGTCGCCAACGCGCGTGCCCGGGGACGACTGGCGACGGCGAACGCCGAGCTCAGCTATCTGAGACCGGAGGTGGCGAGGCTGCAGCAGTGGCTGTCCGGTGGGCCCGTGACTGCATCGGGTTCACCCGAGGGGGGCCGGGACACCCACCGTCCCGCCCCGCCCCAATGGCACCCTGACCCCTCCGGCCGGCACCAGTACCGGCTCTGGGACGGAACCAGCTGGACCGACCAGGTCTCCGACGGCGGAGTCGTCGCCACGGATCCGCCGGTCTAGGGAAGACTCGCCGTCCGCCGTCTCGGAAAGATCCTCCGGCTCGAGCCCGCTCAGGCCGCCGAGCCACCCCCGGTGGACTGGTGGACCGCCTGATCGGTCACGTCGGCAACCTGCGAGGCGGGGGGCGGGTTCAGCGGGACCGGCACACCGAAGTCCGAGAAGGTCACCGTCACCGTCGCCGTCCCGCTTCCGGTGGGCGATCCGGCGCTCGCCGCCGGGATCGGGACCTGGGTGCTGATCTGGTTCACGAGGCCGTGCCCGTCCACCCACACCGTCACCGGGAGGGTGCGGGTGCCGAGTACCTGTTCCTCGTGGGTGATCGTGCCTGCGGCCTTCGCTCCCTCCTTCGCCCCGACGGTGGCCGCCTCTTTGGCGAGATCGACCGTTGCGCGGTACTCGGTGGTCCGAGCGCCGTCGATCGTGGAAGTTCCGGCGGTCGTGACCCGGTCGGAGACCGCGCCGAGACTCGCGAGCAGCTGACCCGGACTGTCGGAGTCGACGGAGGCCACTTGGGAGAACGACTTGCCGAGCTGGGCCTCGTCGACCTTGTTGAGATCGATGCTGACCCAGGGCTTGTTCCCCGGGACCTGGCTCTGGGAGGTGGGAGGGACCTGGACGTAGGCGATGCCTCCCGTCTCGAGCACTTCTTCGGTCCCACCGCTCGGCGCGTTGATCTGCAGCTCGAACGCCCGGTTGGCGAAGTCGACGAAGCCCGTGCCGTTCACTTCGATGGACTCGTTGGAACCGGCCGCGCTACGGGAACGGATCGACTCGTCCAGCGCGACCTTTGCGGTCTTCGCGTCGAGCGTGGCGGTGTAGGCCGTCGCCACCGCGTTCAGGGGCTTCGGTGGCGCCTTCGCCGACCCGCTCGTCCCGCAAGCACCGAGACCGGAGGCACAACCAGCCAGAAGCAGCACGACCGTGGTCCGACGCATGCCATGGGGCTACCCGGCGCACGGGCGCTCAAAACCGGGCGGCTGCCACCGCAGCGTCGAGATCCTCAACTTTGACGGTCCCGATCTCCTCGGAGCCGGGCGACATCGACGAGCCGGCGGCGCACCGGTTGACGACGTCGGGAGCTCCTCCCGTCGCCGGCGACCCTGACGAGGATGTCATGGTCGGGCACGACGGCCCGGGCGACGGTCCAGTTCGCAGACCCGCCCAGCCGGGGCCCAACAGGGGGCCCGAAGGGGCCCTGACCGGTTGGTGCCGACGGACTCGGGTAGGTACCAGTCACACGGCGAGGAGACTGGTTGGATGGGACGAGGTGTCGCCCAGCAATTGCTGGAATCCCACTTGGTAGCAGGCGAATTGCGGCCGGGCCACGAGGTCGGCCTGCGCATCGACCAGACACTGACCCAGGACGCCACGGGCACCATGGTGATGCTGGAGCTCGAGGCGATGGGGCTGGAGCGGGTCGCCACCGAGCTGTCGGCGCAGTACGTGGACCACAACCTGTTGCAGATGGACTTCCGCAACGCGGACGACCACCTCTTCCTGCGCAGTGCCTGCGAACGGTTCGGGGTCTGGTACTCCAAGCCGGGCAACGGGGTCAGTCATCCGGTCCACATGCAGCGATTCGGCCGGCCCGGGCGCTCCCTGTTGGGCTCGGACAGCCACACGTGCGCGGCGGGGTCGATGGGCATGCTGGCCATCGGGGCGGGTGGGCTGGAGGTGGCCATGGCCATGGCGGGCGAGCCGTTCTACGTGAAGGTGCCCGAAGTGATGGGGGTGCGCCTGGTCGGCCGGCTGCCGGACTGGGTCAGCGCCAAGGACGTCATCCTCGAGATGTTGCGTCGACACGGTGTGAAGGGCGGCGTGGGACGCATCATCGAGTACTACGGGCCCGGGTTGGAGGGCCTGAGCGCCATGGACCGTCACGTGATCGCCAACATGGGGGCGGAGCTCGGGGCGACGACCAGTGTCTTCCCGTCCGACGCAGCCGTGCGCGCCTTCCTCGAGGCCGAACATCGGGGCGACGAGTGGGTGGAGCTGGTGGCCGAGGACGACCCGGCCTGGGACCACCGGGACGAGATCGACCTGTCCTCGCTCGAGCCGTTGATCGCTCTGCCCACCAGTCCGGGCAACGTGGTGCCGGTCGCCGAGGTGGCGGGCGAGCCCGTCTACCAGTGCGTGATCGGTTCGTCCGCCAACCCGGGACTGCGCGACTTCGCCGTGCCGGCAGCGATCGTCAAGGGGCGCCAGACGCACGACCGGGTCAGCTTCGACATCAACCCCACCTCACGCCAGGATCTGGAGATGCTCGTCGAGATGGGTGCCCTTGCCGACCTGATCACGGCGGGCGCCAGGATCCATCAGGCCGGGTGCAACGGCTGCATCGGCATGGGCCAGGCGCCGGCCACTGACGAGATCAGCCTGCGGACGGTTCCCCGGAACTTCCCGGGCCGATCCGGGACGCCGGAGGACAAGGTCTATCTGTGCAGCCCGGAGACGGCGGCCGCCTCCGCCCTCACCGGTCGCATCACCGATCCGAGGACCCTCGAGATGGTCTGCCCCCGCCCGGAGATGCCGGCCCGACACCGGGTCAACACGTCCATGCTCGTCCCCCCGCATCCGATCGAGGGAGCCGGTGCCGAGGCCCTGCGAAAGGGCCCCAACATCGCGTCCCTGCCCGACTTGCCGCCCGTCGACGACCGCATCGAGGGAACGGTCCTGCTCGTGGTGGGTGACGACATCTCGACCGATGAGATCCTGCCGGCGGGGGCCCGCGCCCTGCCCTTCCGCTCCAACGTGACCGAGCTCGCCCGGTTTGCCTTCGACCCGATCGACGGCACGTTCTTCGAGCGGGCCGTCGAGTCACGGGACAAGGGTGTCGCCGGGATCGTGGTGGCCGGCGAGAATTACGGGCAGGGCTCCTCGCGCGAGCACGCCGCGCTCGTACCCCGTTACCTCGGCGTGAGCGCGGTGCTGGCGCGCAGCTTCGCCCGGATCCACTGGCAGAACCTCGTGAATTTCGGTCTCCTGCCGGTCACCTTCAGTCGGCCCGACGACCGGGAGGGGATCGGCCCGGGAGACGTACTGGTCCTCGACGGGGTCCGGGAAGCGCTCGGGGACGCATCGGCCCGGATCGGAGTGGAGAACAGGTCGACCGGCGCCCGGTTCGAGGTGGAGCATCAGCTCAGCCCCCGCCAGGCCGCCGTCGTCCTGGCGGGCGGGCTCATCAGCCGGTACCGGCAGAAGGCGGGCGCCGTGTCCCGCTAGAGAGGAAGCGTGATGGCACCATCGACGACCGACACGAATGCGCAGCAGTCGCGGCAGCTGGCCGAGGAGTCCCGGACCCAGTCGTGGGACAAACCCAGCTTTGCCAAGGAGCTCTTTCTCGGGCGGTTCCGGCCCGATCTGCTGCAGCCGTACCCGGCGCCTTCGGAAGGCGACCGCCGGCGCGGGGAGGAGTTCCTCCAGAAGCTCGAGGCGTTCCTCCGGGACGAGGTCGATCCGGCCGAGATCGAGCGCGATGCGAGGATCCCCGACCGGGTGATCAAGGGACTGGCGGGCATCGGTGCCCTCGGGATGAACATCTCGACCGACTATGGAGGGCTCGGTCTCAGCCATCTCTACTACGCCCGTGCCCTGGCGTTGGCCGGTTCGTGGCACAGCTCGTTGTCGACGCTGCTGTCCGCTCATCAGTCGATCGGCGTGCCGGAACCGGTGAAGCTGTTCGGCACCGAGGATCAGAAGAACCGGTACCTTCCCCAAGTCGCCCGCGACAAGATCAGTGCGTTCCTCCTGACCGAGCCGGACGTGGGAAGCGATCCGGCCCGCATGCACGCCACGGCGACCCCGACCGAGGACGGCGCCGCATACCTTCTCAACGGCGTCAAGCTCTGGACCACCAACGGGGTCATCGCGGACCTGCTGGTGGTGATGGCCGTGGTCCCGAAGTCCGAGGGGCACCATGGGGGGATCAGCGCGTTCGTGGTCGACGCGCATGCTCCCGGTGTCAGCGTGCTGCACCGCAACCAGTTCATGGGACTGCGGGGAATCGAGAACGGCGTCACGAGGTTCGAGGACGTGCGGGTCCCGGCGGCGGACCTGCTCGGAGGTGAAGGGCGCGGTCTGAAGATCGCCCTTCAGACGCTCAACACCGGGCGGCTGTCGCTTCCCGCCATCTGCGCGGCGTCGGCCAAGTGGTGCCTCAAGGTCGCCCGCGAATGGGCCGGGGAGCGGGTCCAGTGGGGCCGCCCCATCGGTGAGCACGAGGCGATCGCCAAAAAGCTCGCCTTCATCGCCGGGACGGCGTTCGCTCTGGAATCGGTGATGGAACTGGCCGCGCTCATGGCCGACGAGGACCGCCACGACATCCGCATCGAAGCCGCACTCGCCAAGCTGTACTGCTCCGAGATGGCGTGGCTGGTCGCCGACGAGACGGTGCAGATCAGAGGCGGGCGGGGGTTCGAGACGGCCGATTCGCTGCGGGCGCGTGGCGAGCGGCCGGTGCCGGTCGAGCAGGTTCTGCGCGATCTCCGGATCGCCCGGATCTTCGAAGGGTCGTCGGAGATCATGCGCCTGTTCATCGCCCGCGAAGCGGTCGATCAGCACCTCGAGGTGGCCGGCACCCTGATCGACCCCGATGCCGACGCGAGGGCAAAGGCCAGGGGCGCCCTCCGTGCCGGCAGCTTCTACGGACGTTGGCTGCCGGACCTTGCGTGGGGGAAAGGTCAGCTGCCGGGCAACTTCGGCGAGTTCGGCATCCTTGCGGGCCATCTGCGGTTCGTCGAGCGGAGAAGCCGGAAGCTGGCCCGCAGCACCTTCTACGGGATGGCCAGGTGGCAGGGACAGCTCGAAGAGCGCCAAGGGTTCCTCGGACGGATTGTCGACATCGGGACCGAGCTGTTCGCGATGAGCGCGACATGCCTTCGGGCGCGGGCTGTCGGTGAATCCGGCACGGACGGCGCGGCCGTCGACCTCGCCGACCTCTTCTGCATGCAGGCCCGGCGCCGGGTCGACCGTCTCTTCCACGACCTCTGGCGCAACGACGACGCCGACGAGCGCCGCGCCGCCAGGGACCTGCTCGACGGACACTTCGCCTTCGCCGAGCAGGGCATCCTCGACCCTTCGGGCGAAGCCCCGATGATCAGCAGCTCGACGAGTGCCGGAGGCGAGGACATCCGCTCCCGACCCTAAGGCTGACAGCGGCGATCGATTGACACGTGTCGAGGGGTCACCGAGACTTGTCCGGGCCCGCCCGACGATGGAGGACACCATGGCCACGAAGGTGTACCAACTGCCAGTGGACAAGACGGGATGGCAGACCGGCGACGACTCGGGTACGGCCAGGTTCACGTGGGACTACGACGATGGTCGGGAGAAGCTGCTCAACCTGTACGAAAAGGGCAAGCGCAAGCAGTGGAACGCCACCGAGCGCATCGATTGGTCGCACGACCCGAACCCGGAGAACCCGCTCGAGGTCCCCGACGAGCTCGTTCCCATCTACGGATCCCCGGTCTGGGACAGGCTCAGCCCGGATGAGCGGGGAAACGTACGGCGGAACATGGTCGCCTGGCAGTTCAGCCAGTTCCTCCATGGCGAGCAGGGGGCACTGATCTGCACGGCGAAGATCGTGCAGACCGTCCCCGACGTCGACTCGAAGTTCTACGCCGCCACCCAAGTCATCGACGAGGCCCGTCATGTCGAGACGTACTCCCGTTACCTGGACAAGATCGAAATGGCCTATCCGATCAACCCCAACCTCCAGTCACTGCTGGATGACGTGCTCACCGATTCTCGATGGGACATGACCTACCTCGGGATGCAGGTCCTCATCGAAGGTCTCGCCCTCGCGGCGTTCGGACTCATTCGCAACACGACCGGCGATCCGTTGGGAAAGGCGGTCAACGCGTATGTCATGCAAGACGAGGCCCGCCACGTCATGTTCGGGCGGTTGGCGCTGCGGGACTACTACCCGCAGCTGACGCAGGCCGAACGCGACGAGCGCGAGGAGTTCTGTGCGGATGCCTGCTATCGCATGCGCGACCGGTTCCTGGCGAACGAGCTGTGGGAACGGTTGGGGTACGACACCGACGCCTGCATCCGGTACGTCTACGAGAGCGAGAGCCAGAAGGTGTTCCGGAGCCTCTTGTTCACCAGGATCGTGCCGACGCTGAAAGACGTCGGTCTGTGGGGACCCACCATGCGCAAGACGTTCGCCGACATGGGTGTGATCGGGTACGAGACGACGGATCTGGACCAGGTGATGGCCGAGGACGAGTCGATCGCCGAACTGATCGACGCCGGCCACGATCGGATAGCCGAGGGAGTTGCTGCGGAGCCGACGGCAGCCGACTGACCGGGCGGTCTCCTCGGGCATCTGCGCTCTCCACCCGTCCCGACGTGCCGGTCCGGGATGGAACGGGATCGGCCCTGCGTTCACGGCGGTTTGCAACAATCGCAGGATGCACACCGAACGAGCATTCCACCGACTGGTCGCCTTCAGCGACGCCGTGGTGGCCATCGCCATCACCCTGCTCGTCCTGCCGTTGGTCGACTCGGCCAGTTCGATCGGCACGACCGGCCTCGGAACCTTCCTGAGCGACGACCGGACGAAGCTTTGGTCGTTCGGGCTGAGCTTCGCGGTGATCGGAAGCTTCTGGTGGGGCCAGCACCGGGTGTTCGTCGCCATCCGGTCCTACAACTCCGCCATGGTCTGGGCGGTGTTCGTCTGGCTCTTCAGCATCGTGTTCCTCCCGTTCCCGACGGAGCTGCTCGGCTCGACGAACGGAGTGGGAACGCATGCCATCTACGTCGGCACCATGGTGGTGGCCGCCGCAGCTTCCCTCGTCCAGCAACTGATCGTGGTGAGACGGCCGGATCTGCAGCACGAGGCCATCCGCGGGCAGTACACCCTCGACGCCGCGGTGGTCCTGGCCGGTCTGATGGGGCTCGCGCTCGTGCTGACGATCGCCGTTCCTTCCATCGGGCTCTGGTGCCTCTTGCTGCTCGGGCTCTCCCGACCATTGGAGCACGGGCTGGAGCGTCGCCGGGCCCGGTTCGCCTCTCGTTCCCGCCATTGAATTCGCAGCCCCGAGACTGGCGGTCACCTTCCCGTTCCCGCCGTGGAGCGAGCGGTTCGCCAGTCCCGGGGCCTCGTCCCGGACGGCCCTGCGGACCAGGTGGAACGAGACGAACGCCAGAAGCCGCTCGACCGGGTCGCTCCGTGCATGCGGCCAGGCCGATGATTCGACTGGGCCCGGATCGTCTGACCCATGCTGATAGTTGTCGACCCACGTTAAGCCGAGCGACATTGAGGAGCCGTACCGTGACTGCCACCGACGATGATCTCGATCTGCAACCGGCTGTGGCCGCCGGGTTCGAGGCGCTGGCCGATGTGCTGAGCCGTGCACCCGACTCCCAGTGGGACAGTCCATCCCTATGCCAGGGATGGCGAGTCCGCGAAGTCGTGGCCCATATGACCATGCCGGCCCGCTACTCCGAGGACGAGTTCGTCGAGGAGTTGCGCAACCGTGACTTCGACTTCACCCGGCTCTCGAACGAGATCGCGGCGAGCGACGGCGGGATCCCCAAGGTCGATCTGCTCACCGACCTCCGCTCCGAGGTGTTACATCGTTGGACTCCGCGCCAAGGCGGCATCCGTGGGGCCCTCAACCATGTCGTCATCCACAGCCTGGACATCACGGTCCCGCTTCGGCTGGAGCGCCTCGCCCCCGACGAGATGATGCGTGTCGTGCTCGACGACCTGACGATCGGTGGTGTTCACACCTATTTCGGCGTGGATCTCGAGGGCCGCCATCTCGAGGCCACCGATCTCGACTGGTCCTACGGATCGGGTCGGAGGGTCAGCGGACCTGCTGAGCTCGTCGCCCTCGCCATCTGTGGGAGAACCGTGCCTGACGGGCGTCTTCTGGGGGATCGCCTCGGTGAGCGCTGAGCCAAGGAACACGTGCTTTGCCGGAGAAAACCGAAGGTCTGGGACGGGAGTGGGGGGCCTCAACTTCGTGCGATCACCAGGTGGGCCGTGCGGGTCTCGATCCCGCCACCTTGGGATTAAAAGTCCCCTGCTCTACCCGATGAGCTAACGGCCCGCCGTGAGCGTACCCGGGTTGCCGGCGGCCCCCGGGCTCGCCGAGGTGTTCGCCGGGCACGAGCGTGGTCATCCGGCGCTTCGATGCTGCAGCGTTGCGATGACGACGGCGGAAGGCTGGCCGCCGACCGGGACCCGGCCGATCACGGACCGCCTCATCAGGTCCACGTGGACGAGGCTCTTGTCGCCACCGCACACCCACGCGGTCGTTCCTCCCGGGCTGAGGGCGAGGGCTTGTGCCGTCGTCCCGATATCGATGGGTGCAGCCGACCGCCCGGTTTCGAGGTCGACGGGAACGACGCCGGCCCCGGTGCTGGCGAAGGCCGTCGTCGACGTGCGAGATCCGACAACCCCGGTGGGGTTGCCCGTGACGGGTATGTCTGCTCCGGCAGTCAGGCTCGGCAGAGCGATTGGGGTCACCTGGTTCGAGCCGAACTCGGCGACCAGCGCGGTCCGGCCGTCCGGCGTGATGGAGAGTGAAACGGGCTCCGTTCCGACTGGAACCGCTGGACCGACGGCGAGAGTCGGCAGGGTGATCGGGCTGACCGTTCCGTCGCCGTAGTCGGAGACCAGTGCCAGACGCCCGGCTGGTGAGACAGCGACCGAAACGGGCTGGCGTCCCACCGAAATCGATCGTCCGACGCTCAGAGACGGGAGTGAGAGGACACTCACCGAGTTGTCGCCGAAGTTCGCCACCAGGGCTTCCTTCCCATCGGGTGTAATGCCGACTGCATCAGGTTCGAGCCCCACGGTGGCGTGTCGAACGACGGTGCCGGATGCGACATCGATCTCGGCGACCGTGTCATCGCCCTTGTTGGCCACCAGGACATACCTCCCGTCGGGGGTGACAGCGAGTCCCGAGGGCAACGTTCCGGTGGTGATCGGCGACTGCGGCTGCGAGGTCAGAGTGTTGACGACCGAGACGGTGTCACCCGGATTGGGCACGGTGGAACCGGTCGCGACGTAAGCGGTCGGCGTGGTGGGGGAGGCCGCCCCAGAACCGGACGAGCAGCCGGCGAGCGCCCAAGCCGTGACGACGAGGACAATGACGCCGTGCTTCGGGCCCCTTCCCCCAATGGTGAACGTCGGCAGGCCGGTGGCCCCGCGCCGCCGTCGGTCACGGAGGCTCACGAAGGATCACCACCCGAAGTCATCCGCGGGCACAAGCCGCGCCCGGCTCGGACGCCGCATGTCGCCACCCCGCCGTGTCGGTCACGGGGAAGTAGTCGCCGGTGGCCGGGTCCTGCCGATACTCGGCCGGCGGTGGAACGCCCCCGGCCAGCTCGCCGAGGGCACTGATCAGCGCGTCGATGTCACGGACCGTCGAACCCAAGCCGGCGCTGGCACGAACCGCACCGGGGACGTTCCGGTGGTCGCCTCGGAGGACCTCGGCGCGGTACGCGTCCACATCCGTCGGACTCAATCCCAGCAGGCGGACCACGTAGGGATGGGCACAGAAGCACCCGTGGCGGACGGCTATCCCGTACTCGGCGCTGAGACGCGCTGCCACCAGGGCGTGGTGCATGCCCTCGAGGGTGAATGCTGCGACCGGCAACGTGTCGACCGGCAACGCGTCAATCGACCCGGCGCCTCCCGGGTCGCCGCCCGCTGCGCCCAGTGGCCCGAGCAACCGGACACCCTCGACGGAGCGGAGCCCCTCCACCAATCGCCGGGTCAGGGCCCGCTCGTGGCTCCGGATCCGCTCCCACCCGATGTGCCCGAGCGCATCGATGGCGGCATGCATCGCGACCGCGCCGAGCACATTGGGGGAGCCGGCCTCCTCACGGTCAGGAGGTGCGGTCCAGACGACTTCGTCGAGCCCGACCAGGTCGACCGCGCCACCCCCGGCCAGGAACGGGTCGCCCTTCTCGAACAGCTCCCGCGGGCCGATCAGTGCTCCCGAACCGAACGGTGCGTAGAGCTTGTGACCGCTGAAGGCGAGGAAGTCGGCGGCGGCCGGGAGCGGCCGGTGCGGGGCCAGCTGGGCGGCATCCACGACCACCCGGACGCCTCGCTCGTGTGCGGTTGCGATGATCTCCTCGATCGGTGGTACCCAGCCGGTGACGTTCGAGGCCCCGGTGATCGCGAGGAGCGCCGGTTGCGGACCGTTCTCCAGGGCGCCGGCCACGTCCTCGACCTGGAACGTGCCGTCTGCCGAGCATTCGACATACCGTCGCTCGGCCACCCGGCCCCAGGGGAGCAGGTTGGCGTGGTGTTCGACCACCGAGGTGACGACCACGTCGGCAGGTCGGAGCTGCAGACGGTAGGCGAGGTGGTTGATCGCTTCGGTGGTGTTGCGGCAGAGGATGGCGACATCCGGACCGCCGGGGGCGCGCCCGGCGAACTCCAAGACGGCGTTCCGGGCCTGCTCGTAGGCCCCTGTCGCACGTCGGGACCGGAACCCGGCACCGCGGTGCACGCTCGAGTACCAGGGAAGGAACTCTGCCACCCGGTTCGCCGCATCGGGAAGTGCCTGGGTGGATGCCGCCTGGTCCAGCTCCACGGCACGGCGGTCGACGCCGTCGATGCAGGGCACCGTCTGACCCGACCCCACCAGGGACGCCGGCGGGTCTCCGGTGGGTGCGGCGCCGTCGCCGTCGAGCCGGTTTCCGCTCCGGGCGTGCATGGTGCTCAACCCTACGAGGAACCGGCACCGGCGAAGGATACGATCGCCAGGTGGACGGTACCGGAGGTGAGATCGAAGCGGCCGGCCCGAACCCTTCGGGTTCGGTGGGAGCGACGTCCGACCCGGGCGGAGCGGCGACCGATCCTCCGCAACCAGGAGCCGACCTGACCCCCGAGGCCTCGGTCGATGAGGTCGACCGCCTACTCGATGATGTGGAACAGGCGCTCAGCCGCCTCGACGACGGCACCTACGGTCAGTGCGCCGCCTGTGGAGCACCCATTGCCGACGAGCTGTTGGTCGGGGACCCGACGGCCCAGCGGTGTTCGGCGTGCGAACCTTAGGGCACGGGTTCAGACTGCACCCCCCAGGGCCCGAGGCTGGCTTTCCCGAAGCTGGCTCCGGCTTCCTCCTCGATGAGGAGCGCAAAACGGCTGGCGGGGGCTCGGCGCCGGTGTGGCGACCAGTCATCCCGGTGGTGATGCGACCACCGACTGCGAACCGTCGTGCCGGTCGTGGGAGTGGACGGCGACGGCGAGCGTCTCGTGCTCGAGCGGCAGCTCGGCCAAGCGGCAGGGGATGTCCGCACCCTCGTCGAGCAGGTAGCTGGCGCAGATGCGGTGATATCCGTCGGCGATGGTGAGCGTCGATCCGGCGTAGAGGTTGCCTCTCAGGCAGAGCACCGGGGAGAGGAGCTTTCCGCTCTTGAGCTGTTTCAACTTCTTCGCCACCGTCGGGTTGTCCTCGGGAAGCGTGGACAACCCGCTGGCTCGGAGGAGATCCTTGGCCCGGCGGACCATCATCGGTGCGCCCCGGAGGCGTTGGACCGCGACGTTCACGGTCTCGGCCGGCAGCAACAGGCTGAGGTAGTCCGAGGCCGCCCGATAGTCGTCAGGATCCGGAGTTTCGGTCCAGTTGTTGCGCCTGACCTTTGTCGTCACGGGTCCGCCTCGGTCATGGCCGCTGCTAGGCCGGCAAGTCCCGGGGAATCGCCGGCAGCGAACGGCTCGACGGCCCCTCCGGCGGATCCGCGGCTGCCGAGCCATGGGGGGCGAGTGGCCCTCGTCACCGCGGGAGGCGTCGCCGCCGCGTAGGGCGGACAACCCGCCGCTCTGGCGGAGGCTCCTGATGCAGCGGATCAGCTCCTCGGCGAAGGGCGCCACGCCTGCGATGCCGACGCCGGCCGCCACGATCCAGCGGTCCCGTCTCGACAGTGCCGAACGGCGCCGCTTCAGCGCCCAACCGCTCGTGACCGGCTCGTGCAGCAGCACCATGAGGGGAACGACCCAGAACGGCATGACCTCCAAAAAGCTGTGGACGTGCTGCTCGGCCTGGCTGACGTGACGATTGCTGCTCAACGCCATCCGCACATCCGCCATGGCGGTCAGCTCGTGGACCACGGCTGAGCCGGTCATCAGGGAGATGACCAACGGGTTCATCTCGAAGGACGCCCCGAGCACCAACGGAAGCCCAGCCTCGGCGAACATCAGGGAATGGACGGCCGATTCGGGGAGCCCGCCGTTCCCCGGCACCTCGATGCGGGTCCGCCGGTGGTGCCACCAGTCCAGAACCCCAGGGGCGAGCCAGGCCGGCATGGCCACGTACAGGAAGAACGATCGGGCCCTCCCCTTCATCGGGCTCCGCTGCTGGAGGAACCGCTTCACGGGGCGTGACACCACGTTCGCCATCAACCCGCCGTACCCGTCCTGGGCCGAAGCAAACGCCTCCCGCTGGGACGGGGACTACGCCGGCTCGGGTGGGCCGGCGGCGACCGCGGGACAGGTGGGGAGCCGCACGATGCCGCACGACGGCGGTCGTGCCATGCCGGAGGGATCCGCCCCGCGTGCGATCGCGCCGAAGAGCGGCTCCGGGTGCCATGGGGCACATCCCGAGCCCAGCCGCCTCTGCATGACATCGAAGAACCGGCGATTGGCGACCGAGCGCCATCGCGCCCCTTCGACGATCCGGGCCGCGGCAGAGGGGTCGTCCGCGGCGAGCGGCTCGACGACGTGGGTCAACCACTGCCGGCCGTGCCGCGGATCGGTATCCGCATGCTCCTCGTAGAAGGCCATCGTGGCCCTCGGGGCGCCTACCCGCTTCAGCGCCGAGACGATCCGGCGACATCGGGGTCCTGCTTGTAGCTCGATGAGGCCGAGAGCACCGACCATCTGCGGCTGCAACCACCGGTTGGTTGCCAGCAGTGGTCCGAGGGCCGATCGTTGCAGCGCCTCGACCGGCTGGCGCGAGAGCGGCACGGACGGGAGCCCGAGCCCCGACACCAGCTGGCGGTAGAGCTCGGTGTGCACGCCGGACGGTTCGCCCCGGCCCATCTCGTCCCAGTAGTTGCGGGCCAGCTCGAGCTTGGGGGGCCCGTCGAGGCCGACCTGGCAGAGTGCCACGAGATCGTCGAACCCCCCGTCCGGGCCCCCTTCGAGGGCGAGGAATTGCACCAGGCGCTCGGATGGGGCCTCGTCCGCCAACCAGTCGTAGATGCGTGGTACCCGGTCGAGCGCGGCCAGGCTCCGCATGGCACCGGCGGCATCGTCGGGGAGGTCCCAGTGCTCGGCCTCGTCCCACCTGCGCAGGTCGTCGAGGTACGCCTCCTCGAGGCGGCACTTCAGATGCGAGATGGCCGGATGGTGTTGCCAACGTTCGGTTCCGTCCAACCGCTCGAGGGGTGCGGTGTGCAGCGCATGGATGCGGCTGAGCGCCAACAGGGCATCGCGCTCGTCCACCGGCTCGTCGTCGGCTACCTGGGAGAGCGCCGGGGCGCCGTCGCGTAACGCCTGGTCGAGCCGCTGATCGAGGGTAGCCGCGACCACTGACAGCCTGGTGCAGGCCGGTGCGGGCATGGCGTCGGGGATACCCGGCCCACTTCGCCGACAAACCCCGGTCGACCCTCCCGGCCGGAGTCGTCCTGCCGATCGGGGGGTAGGGAACGCCCATGTTCCCGTACTACGGCGAGAAGCGCGAGCTGGCCCATCTGTACCCCGAGCCCGAATTCGACGTGATCATCGAACCCTTCGCCGGCTCGGCCTCGTATTCGCTGCACGGCGATCGATGGCGCCGGCGCGTCCATCTGATCGAGCGCGATCCCCGGATCGCCGGCGTCTGGAGATGGCTCATCGAGGATGCCTCCGAGGCGGACATACGGGCGCTTCCCGATATCGAGGAGGGCGGGGTCTCCGACGATCTGCTGCACGTGATGTTGCCGGCCACCCGTGCCGCCAGCCGGGGAGAACCGGTGACCGTGACCCCCGGGCTGGCACGGGCCTGGCAGGCTGCCAGGCAGCGGATGGCCGACACCGTTGCCCGGGTGAAGCACTGGACGATCCAGTGCGGAGACTTCACCCAGGCGCCCGACATGGCGGCGACGTGGTTCATCGACCCGCCGTACCAGGGTGAGCCCGGCCGCAGCTACCGGTTCGGCAGCGACACCATCGACCCGGTCGTGCTCGCCGGCTGGGTCCGGTCCCGGTCCGGCCAGGTCATTGCCTGTGAAGGTGGATTCGGCGACTACCTGCCGTTCGCCCCCCTGCGGCCGGACGTCGACGTGGCCGGCCGGGCGAGGGACGAATTCGTCTGGCACCGCTCGGCGTCGACCACCGGTACCGGCGCTACGCCGACACGGTGAGCACCTGGGGAACCGCCTCTTTGATCCGGGTCTTCAGCCACTTGATCTGGGTCAGGGTCTCCTTGTGGCGCTGGTCCGTGCCGCTCAGGAGCGGCTGGTCCCGGATCGCCTGTGCCACCTGGCCGAGAGCCAGCCAGTGCACATTGACCTCCTGGGCCATCAGGTAGAGCTGGCGGAGATCGCGCAGGAGCAGCAGCCCCGCTTCGGGCCGTCGGCCGAGCAGCTCAGACGTCTTGTGGCGGAGGCTGCCCATGATGTTGGGGAGGGCGTGCGAGGGCCGCTCCTCGGTGAGCTGCTCGTCGAAGGCCTCGGCGACACCGACGATCCACCGCGCGTGATCGTCGCACTGGCGGGCCAGGGTCTGGCAAAGGTAGTGGACGTCATGGTCGGCGGCATCACGCTCGGCCACGACCCGGTACTCGGCAGCCAGATCCGTCTCGGCCTCGAGGAGGTCATTCAGGAGCTGCCCGATCTTGTTCACGACGGCACCGCCCCACTGCTGGTCGGCTCGGGTTCGCCGGTCCGGGGCTGCGGCCGTGACATCGGTGAGGGTGCCGATCCGGTGTCCGGTCCCTCGGCCACCTTCTCGACCCGCACCGCGGCGACCTTGAGCACGGGTTGCTTCGAGACGGGGTCCCACTCGGTCGGGGTCAGCTCGTTGGCGGCCCGCGGGGCCCGGCGGGGAGCGTCGGCGCCCAGCTCGAAGTAGCCGTAGTGGAAGGGAGCGAACACCAGACCGGGACGCACGTCACCGAGACGGGCGACGACGTCGATGTGGCCACGGGGCGAGGTGACCCGCACCCGGGCGCCGTCGGCGATACCGAGCGGTCGGGCATCGGCCGCGTTGAGCTCCACCCACATGTCGGGGGCGGCGAGGTCGAGCTCCGCGGCGCGAGCCGTCTTCGTGCGGGTGTGGAAGTGGTACACCGTGCGTCCCGTCGTCAGCCGTAACGGGAACTCGTCGCTGGTGGCTTCGTGCGGCGGCAGGTAGTGAGCAGCCTTCAGGATGGCCCGCCCTTCGGGATCGTGCGCTCGGTACTCGTCGGCCTCGTTGTCGGCGCCGGTCGTCAGGTCGTGGCCGTAGCTCTCGCAGTAGTCGGGATGTGTGGCGAAGACATGGTCGGTGTACAGGCGCTCGGTTCCCTCGGGAGCCTCGTCGGTGCACGGCCACTGGATCCCGGGACCGTCGCGCAGCTTGTCGTAGGTGAGGGCGGTCTGGTCGCAGGGGCGGTCCCGGGTCACCCGGGTGAACGCCTTCCACGCGCCTTGCGGATCCGACCACTTGACCAGGGGCGCCCCGTCCTTGTCCCGCAGGTCCATGGTCGCTGCGAAGTCGCAGAAGATGTCGAGATCGGGCCGCGCCTCCCCGGGGGGTTCGACCGCCTTTTCGGACAGATGGACGGTGCGATCGGCGTTGGTGAAGCAACCCGTCTTCTCACCCCAGAGCGGCGGCCGGCAGCACGACGTCGGCCAGCTCGGCCGTCTCGGTGAGGAACGCATCCGACACCACGAGGAAGAGCCGGTCCTGGCCGTAGATGGACCGGATCCGGGCGAGCTCGGGGAGCGAGACAGCCGGATTGGTGGCGGAGACCCACAAGAAGCGGATCGATCCGTTCTCGCACTGGCGGAAGATCTCCATGGCGTGGGTGGGAGGCGCCCAGTGGGGGATCTGCAGGACGTCGACGTTCCAGTCCTCGGCCAGTCGAGCGACGTGCTGGTCGTTCTGCCAGTTGAGGTACGCCGGCAGCGTGCCGTTGGCACCGGTCTCGCGGGTGTTCTCGGCGGTCGGTTGTCCGTTCATCTGGAACACCGAGGCCCCGGGTCGTCCGATCATCCCCCGGACCAGGTTGATGTTGTTCACCTGGACCGCTGCCGCGGTGGCTTGATGCGACTGGTACACGCCCTGGAGCACGGTCGAGACCAACCGCTCGCTCGAACCGAGGATCTCGGCCGCCTGGCGGATCTTCTCCGGGGCGACGCCGCAGGTCTCGGCCACCGCCTCGGGCGGATACCGCTCGGCCACCTCGGCCAACGCGCCGTACCCCACGGTGTGGGAGTCGACGAACGCGTGGTCGATCCGGTCGTTGGCGATCAGCTCGTGGAGGAGGGCGTTGAGCAGCGCCACATTGGTGCCGGCACGGAGGTCCAGGTGGACATCGGCCTGGCGCGCCGTCGGCGTGAGCCGGGGATCGACGACGACCAGCCGGGGCCGATCCGGCCCGGCGAGGCGGTCCAGCATCCGGGCCCAGAGCACGGTCTGGGTCTCGGCCACGTTGTGCCCGACCAGGAAGAGGGTGTCGCACAGGTCGATGTCCCGGTACGAGCCGGGATCGCCGTCGCTGCCGAAGGTCTCGACCAGGGCCCACTCGGCCGTCGCCGTGCACAGCCGCGTGTTGCCGTCCAGATGAGGGGTGCCGATGCCACCGCGGGCGATGAGAGCCAGCGTGTAGTACTCCTCGGCGAACAGCTGACCGCTCGTGTAGAAGGCCGTCGCCAGCCTCCCGTGACGCTCGATCACCCCACGGCAGGCCTCCGCCACCCTGCCCATGGCCGTGGTCCAGTCGGTCGGCTCGAGCTCTCCGTCGACCCGGACCAGCGGGCGCACGAGACGGTCGGGTGAGTTGTTGGCCTGCCAACCGAACAATCCCTTGGGCCCGAGCCGGCCGTGGCTGACCCGGTCGTTCGGGCGGCCCCGCACACCGACGATCCGCCCGTCGGTGACCGCGATGTCCATCCCGCAGCCGTTCGAGCAGAGCACGCAGGCGGACGGCACCCACCGCTGCACGTCCCCTTCGTCGACGGTCAGATGGTGATCGACCCTCGAGGGCCAGGCGTCGCCGGATCCGAACGGTGTCCGGGCGCCCCACACGTCGACGATCCGGTCTGGCATGCGCTCCTCCCGTCTCCCGGGAATCGAGCACCGCCGGGCCGGCACGGACCTTGGTCAGCCGGATCTCGGTGTACCCCTCGCGACACGACGTAAACAGAGCAGAAGTGAGCAACTGGACCCGGCGCCTGGCCAGGCCTGGCCGGCTCCTCGCAGGCCGCCCGGCACCCGGCGCCGACAGGCACGGCCGGCCGGGACCGGTGGGTCGAGTCCGCCGTCCTCCCGGTCCACGGATGGCGCAGTGGCTACTTCTTGGTCTCCCAGAAGATCTTGTCGATCTCCGCGATCTGTCCGAGCAGCTCGTTGGCGACGGTGATGTCGGTGCTCTTCTTCGCGTCGCCGGCCTTCTTCGTGGCCTTCCAGAACAGGTCGTGCAGCTGCGGGTACTTCTCCAGGTGCTCCGGCTTGAAGTAGTCGGTCCACAGCACCCAGAGGTGGTGCTTCACCAGCTCGGCCCGCTCCTCCTTGATGAGGATCGCCCGGGTCTTGAAATCGGTGTCGTCCGAACCGTTGTACTTCTCGATGATGCCCTTGACCGACTCGGCCTCGATGCGGGCCTGTGCCGGGTCGTACACCCCGCAGGGGAGGTCGCAGTGGGCGTGGACCGGGGTCGGTGGCGACAGGCGGTCGAGAGTGGCCATCAGGTGGTCTGCGATACGCATCGTGGGATGTCCTTTGCTCGGTCGGGGATTCCAGTGGTACGGCAGTCTCTCCGTGGCTGCCCGAGATGGGCCGCTGCGTGGTACAGACTGGGCGGGATGCCCGGGCTCACCTTACCCATCCGGGGTCCCGGCGGAACCTTCCGACCTGGTCGCAGAGGCCCGGACGTGGCGGATCGGCCCGCACATCCCCGACCGTGCGGAGCCCGGCGCGTACGGAGACCGCATCGTCGCCCATGACCGTCGGGCGCAGCCGGGGACTGCTGGCGCTGGCCGCTACGGGGCTCGTCGCGTTCGGCCTGTGGCGATCGCTCCGTCGGGTCGAGGTGGTCGGTCCGTCGATGCGCCCGACGCTCGAACCGGGCGACCGGCTGGTCGTGCTGTCGCCTCTCTTCGGGCCGAGCCGCTGGCCCGACCCGGGAGCGCGTCATCGCCCTGCGGGACCCTCGGCGGCCGAGCCGCGTCCTCGTCAAACGGGTTGCCGCCGTCGACCGCCTCGCCGGCACCATCGAGGTGACCGGCGACGACCCCTCGTGCAGCTCGGACAGCAGGACCTTCGGGGCGGTCCCGCGCTCGTCCATGGTCGGGCGGGCGGTGTACCGGTACGCCCCGACGAACCGGAGCGGTCCCATTCCGCCGCGAGCCCCCGGCCGGTGAGGGCCGATCCCGGCGCCCCGCCGGGCCGGAAGGGCCCTCGTCCGCCACCCGCCGAGTACCATCGGGACCCTGATGACAAGCCATAGGGACGAGCTCGACCGCATCCTGGCCGGCTCCTATCTCGAGGGGATCGACAGCCGGCCGCTCGGCACCATCCGCTCGATGCGCACCGAATGCCAGGAGGCGGAGGTCGCGCTCTCCTACCTGCGCCGCCTGGTCCAGGGCCGGCTCGACATCGTCCACGCCTATCTCGAGCCCCCCGGGTCCGAGGCGCCCCCCGACCTCTCGACCCTCGTCGAGGAGCTCCCCGGCATCCTGACGTCGGGACCGGGAAGGCCCCCCGGGCCCGGTCACCTACCCCAGCTGCTCACCCCCGACACGGAGGAGTCGGATCTCACCGCCGAGCTCGATGCCGTGCTCGGCGCCGACCAGGTGGCCAGCCTGGCCGAGCTCGGGAGCGACCAGCTACGGGACATCGCCTCGCGGCTCGAGGCCATCGAGCGCCGGGTGTCCTCGGACCGCCGGGCGCTCCACGAGCGCATCGACGCCCTCCAGGCCGAGCTGGTGGACCGGCACAAGACCGGGCGGGCCACCGTGGACGGTCTGCTGTCGTGAAGGACCCGGTGCGCACCGAGGGCGCCCAGTTCGTCAAGGACCTGCCCGAGCGCTTCAACGAGCTCGGCGCGTTCATCCGCGAGCAGCGGAGCTCGGCCAGGCTCTCCCTCCGGCGGCTCTCGGAGCTGGCCGGCATCTCCAACCCCTACCTCAGCCAGATCGAGCGCGGGCTCCGCCGCCCCTCGGCCGAGATCCTCCAGCAGATCGCCAAGGCCCTCCGCATCTCGGCGGAGACCCTCTACGTCCAGGCGGGCATCCTCGAGAAGCCGGACGGCGACACCGATCTCTCCCGGCACATCTTCGCCGACCACCACCTCACCGAAGAGCAGCGCCAGGCGCTGATGCGCATCTACCTGTCGTTCCGCCACGAGAACGACGACCTGGCCAACGGGAGTCGTGTCGTCGCGGCGGACGGGAACGTCATGCGGGCCGACGAGCCGGCTCGGGACGAGCAGTCCGGTGGTGGCGACGGCAGATCACCTGGTGGGAGCAGCACCACGACGGCAGTGGGGTGAACGGGGGCTCCCACTAGGATCGGCGAGGCATGAGGCGTCTCGCCGTCCTCTCACTCCACACCTCGCCGTTGGCCCTACCCGGAAGCGGCGACGGCGGTGGCATGAACGTCTACGTGCGCGAGCTTTCCGTCGGCCCTGGCGCGGGCCGGCGTGGTCTGCGACGTGTTCACCCGGGCCTGGGACGACGAGCTTCCGGCCACGGTGAGCATCGAGCCGGGCCTCCGGGTCCACCATGTCTCGGCCGGTCCCCCCGGCCCGATGGCCAAAGAGGCGCTGCCCGGAGTCATCGACGAGTTCGCCGACGGCGTGCTGAAGCGGATGCAGACCTCGGAGGGCTTCGGCACCGACCAGGACCTCCCCTTCGACGCCGTGCACGCCAACTACTGGCTCAGCGGGGTGGCCGGCCACACCGTCAAGCACCGGCTGAACCTGCCCCTCGTCTCCACCTTCCACACCCTCGACCGGGTGAAGGCCGAGGCCAGCCCCGAGGAGGTCCAGGCAGATGCCTCCCACCTCCGGGCCGAGGCCGAGGCGTCCACCATCCGCTGCTCGGACACCGTCCTCGCCTCGTGCTCGGTCGAGGCGGCCCAGATCACCGAGCTCTACGGCGCCGACCCCTCCCGCATCCGGATCGTGGCCCCCGGGGTGGACCATGCGTTCTTCGGTCCCGGCGACCGTCCCCAGGCCAGGCGCGCCATCGGGCTGCCGGGCGCCGCGCCGCTCCTGTTGTTCGTGGGGCGGATCCAGCCCCTGAAGGGCGTGTCCGTGGCGGTACGGACCCTTGCTGCCCTCGGCCCCGAGCGCGACGACGCCCGGCTGGTGGTCGTCGGGGGGCCGAGCGGCCCCCACGGCGAGGAGGAGCTCGAGCGCGTCCGGGGCCTGGTCCGTGACCTCGGGGTCGAGGACCGGGTGCTGTTCGTCCCGCCCCGACCCCACGAGCTGCTCTCGACCTACTACCGGGCTGCCGATGTCTGCCTCGTCCCGAGCCGGTCCGAGTCGTTCGGCCTGGTGGCCCTGGAAGCGGCGGCCTGCGGGACGCCGGTGGTGGCGTCCGACGTCGGGGGCTTGCGCAGCCTCGTCGACCACGGGCGGACCGGCTACCTGGTGGACGACCCGACGGCCGAGGCCTTCGCCGGCTGGGTCCGCCAGATCCTGGCCGAGCCGCTGTTGGGCGAGCGGCTGGGGACGAGCGCCGTCCTGCGCGCCCGCCGCTACACCTGGGCCCGGGCCGCCCACCTCCTGCGCGAGATCTACGCCGAGCTGACCGCGGGCCGCCTCGTCGAGTGCCTGTGACCGACCGTTGGAGCGGCCTCCTCGGGCCGGCCGAGCGCGACGCGGTCTGCGACGTCATCGACGACTGGGGCGCCCGGGAGCTGGCCGCCGGTGGGGCACTGGTCGCCGTCGACCGCCAGCCCGGTGGCGATCCGCTGACCGGGGCACCCCGGTGGTACCTCCGGCTGCGGGGCGACGAGAAGGAGTTCGTCACGGTCTGGCTGACGCTCCGCCAGCGCACCCTCCACCACGAGACCCAGTTCATGCCGGCTCCCGAGACCAACATCGAGGCGACCTGGGAGTACCTGCTGAAGCGCAATGCCGACTTGTTGGGCATGAGCTTCGCCCTGGGGCCGGAGGACGCCGTCTACCTGGTCGGTCGGGTCCCGGTCGAGCGCGTCGACGATCAGGAGCTCGACCGGGTGATGGGGGCGTCGCTGGCCTACACCGACGAGTGCTTCCCGACCGCCATGACCATCGGGTACGAGGGCCGGTACCGTCGCCGGCCCCGGCCCCGGGTGAGCTGAGTAGGTCGGCGGAGATCCCGATGACGTCCAGGTTGCTGATCGTCGGCGGAGGCAAGATGGGTTCGGCCCTCCTCGGCGGGTTGGTCGCCGCGACCTGGGCCCCGGTGTCGGAGCTGGCGGTGTGCGAGCCCGACGAAGATCGGCGCCAGGCCCTGGCCGGCGCCCACCCCGGGCTGGCCGTGGTGGCCGAACCGGTGGCGGCCAACGGCGCGGTGCTGGCCGTCAAGCCCGACGTGGCCGAGGCCGCCCTGCGGTCGCTCCGGGGCGTCGGGATCGGGCGGGTGCTGTCCGTCGTGGCCGGCATCCCCTCGGCACGCCTCGAGGCTGCGCTGGCACCCGGCGACGTCGTGGTCCGGGCCATGCCCAACACGCCGGCACTCATCGGAGCCGGGGTGGCGGCCATGTCGGGAGGGAGCCGGGCCTCGTCGGCCGACCTCGACTGGGCCGAGGGAATCCTCGGGTCGGTCGGCGAGGTGGTCCGGCTGCCCGAGCGCCTGCTCGACGCGGTCACCGCCGTCTCGGGATCTGGTCCGGCCTACGTCTTCCTCGTCGCCGAGGCGATGATCGAGGCCGGTGTCGCCGCCGGGCTGACCCGCGAGGTCAGCCGCCAGTTGGTGGTGGGCACCGTGCTCGGCTCGGCGCGGATGATGGCCGAGACCGGTGAGGACCCGGTCGGGCTCCGCGCCGCGGTGACCTCGCCGGGTGGGACCACCGCCGCCGCCGTTCGCATCCTCGAGCTCAAGGCCGTCCGGTCGGCCTTCATCGAGGCGGTGGCGGCGGCCACCGAACGATCGAGGCAGCTCGGTCGGTGACCGGATCGGACGGGGTCGCCGGCCGTCTACTTCCTCTCCGACTACGGTCTCGCCGACGAGTTCGTCGGCGTGGTCCACGCCGTGTTGCACGCCCGGGCGCCATCGGTCCGGGTGATCGATCTCGGCCACGAGGTCCCCCCTTTCGACGTGGCCGCCGGCGCAGCCATGCTGAGCCGCTGCGGACCGTTCCTCGGTCCGGGAGTCGTCCTGGCGGTGGTCGATCCCGGTGTCGGGACCGACCGTCGGGGGGTCGCCGTCGAGACCGGAGGGGCGGGCCCGTCGTGGCTGGTGGGCCCGGACAACGGCTTGCTCCTGCCGCTGGCCAGGGCGAGCGGAGGCGTCCGGCGGGCCGTGGCCCTGGGCGCCCGCACCGGACCGGGGCCGGGGGCGCACCTTCGACGGCCGGGACCGCTTCGCACCGGCTGCCGCCCACCTGGTGCTCGGCAGGCCGGCGGGGGAGCTCGGCACCGAGGTCGATCCGGCGTCGCTCGTGTCCTTCGGATCGGAGCCGCCGGCGGGCCGTGGCGGGCCGCCCCGCCCCGCCCAGGGCCGGACGACCACCCGGCCCGGTGTCATCGAGGCCACCGTCACCTGGATCGACCGCTTCGGGAACGTCCAGATCGGAGCCGATCCGACCGCTCTCGACGGCATCGGGGCGTCGGCCGTCACGCCGCTCCGGATCACCTCACCGGTGGCGGAGACCGGCAGCGGCGAAGGGGGAGCTGGTGGTGGCGCCGGACCGGTCCGGGCGCGGCGGGTCGACGCGTTCGAGGACCTCGACCCGGGTGAGCTGGGCGTGCTGACCGACAGCGCCGGGCGGCTGGCCCTGGTGCTGTGCCGGGCATCGGCGGCGGCGCGTCTCCACCCGCTGGGGACGGGGGACACGGTCCTGATCTCGGTCGACCCCGCCGGGGTGTCCGGCTCGGCGCCCGATCGACCCGGGACGAGCTGAACGCCGCACGCGTCGGTGCACCCGCCCGCCCCCGGCCGCCTCGGCAGCGGGCGAGCTCTCGGCTTTCCGCCCGCGACGTCGCGCCCTACGATCCGGGCGGTGCCGAACGACCCGTCACCGACCTCCCGGCGGCAGAGGCCCGTGACGGCAGCGGCGGGCGATCGGCGGATCCCCGAGGCGACCGTGGCCCGACTTCCCGTCTACCAGCGGATCCTCGAGGAACTGCTCCGCTCGGGCACGACGACCGTCTCCTCCGAGCTGCTCGCATCGGCGGCCCAGGTCAATGCGGCGAAGGTCCGCAAGGACCTGTCCCTGCTCGGTTCGTTCGGCACCCGCGGCGCGGGTTACGACACCGCCTTCCTCATCGAGCAGATCGACCGGCAGCTGGGTCTCGACCGCGTGTGGCCGGTGGTGATCGCGGGCATCGGCAACCTCGGGCGCGCCCTCGCCCGCTCGCAGGGGTTCGCCGCCCGCAACTTCGCCATCGCCGCGCTGCTCGACACCGATCCGGCCATCATCGGCGAGAAGGTCGACGGCGTGGCCGTCCGGCACCCCGACGAATTGGCGACCATCGCCGCCGCCACCCCGTTGGCCATCGGCGTCATCACCACCCCGAGCGTCGGTGGCCCAACGGGTGGCGGAGTTGATGGTCGAGGCCGGGGTGCGATCCATCCTCAACTTCGCCCCCTGTGTCCTGGAGGTTCCCCCGGACGTCCTGTTGCGGTACGTGGACCTGAGCATCGAGCTGCAGGTGATCAGCTTCTACCAGTCGCGCCTCGTGGACAGTGCGGGCGCTGCACCCATGCCGGTGATCCGCTCGGTCGGCCTCACGACGGCGACGGAGTGACCGCCGGAGGCGCCGGCCACTCGATGACGGGCGGCTCGACGGCCTCGCGGTACAGCCCGACCGGTCCCCGGGGTGCGGCTCGACTGGCGCCTCCGGCGCCCCGGCCGCCAAGCTGGCCGGCATGATCCGTGGACGTGATCCCTGGGCATGGACTCAACCGGATCCGTCGTACGCTGGGGCCGTGCTGAGGGCAACGGATCGCCGGCCGAGCCGTGCGAAGGCGGCGGGAGCCCGGGGGCCCTGGCCCGGTGACGCCGTCGCAGCCACCGAGGCTGCCGCCCGCGGTGCGGGGGTGAGCTTCCCGTGTCGGTGATCGTGGTGGGCCTCGAGCACCGGAGCTCCCCGCTGGAGCTGTTGGAGCGGGTGGCTGTCCCCGACGCTGCGCTGCCCAAGGCGCTCGGGTGCCTGCGCGACCGCTCCAACCTGTCCGAGGCGGTGCTCCTCTCGACCTGTCTGCGCACCGAGATCTACGCGGTGGTCGAGCGGTTCCACGACGGTGTGGCCGAGCTCCAGGAGTTCCTGGCGTCCATCGGTGGGTGCCACCTCGACACGCTGGCCGACCACCTGGCCGTGCGGTTCGACGACGACGTCGCCCATCACCTCCTCACCGTGGCCGCCGGGCTCGACTCCGCCGTCCTCGGAGAGTCCGAGGTGCTCGGGCCAGGTCCGCCGGGCCTGGGAGCGGGCGCGGGACGAGCACGTGTCGGGCCCGGTCCTCGGGGGCCTGTTCCGCCACGCGGTGGAGACCGGCAAGCGGGTGCGCTCGGAGACCGCGATCGCCCGCGGGATCACCTCGATGTCGCACGGTGCCGTGGACCTGGCGGCCCGACGGAGGAGCGGCGGGCTGGCCGGCGCCCGGGTGCTGGTGGTCGGGGCCGGCGAGATGGGCGAGGGGATCGCCCAGGCGCTGGCCGGGCACGACACGTCCCGAGTGGTCATCGCCAATCGGACGCCCGACCGGACCGAGGCGGTCGTGGCCGGGCTGCCCGAGGGGGTGGCCGGGCGGGTGACCATCGAGCCGCTCGAGGATCTCGCCCACCACCTCTCCCGGGCCGACGTGGTGTTCACCTCGGTCGGCGCCAACCATGCCATCGTCGACCGGTCGACGGTCGAGGCCGCCGTGGCCGGACGCGGTCCGAACCGTTCGATGGTGATCGTCGACCTCGGCCTGCCCCGCAACGTCGAGTCGGGGGCCGCCGACGTGGACGGGGTCGTGCTCCTCGACATCGAGGACCTGAGGAAAGCCGTGGACGAGGCCGTCTCGGGTCGTCAGGAGGAGGTCGCCGGCGCCTCCCGGATCGTCGCCGACGAGGTCGAACGGTACCGGGTGGTGTCTCGGGCCCGGGACGCCGCCCCGATGGTGTCCGCCCTCCGGGCCCGGGTCGAGCAGGCCCGGCGGTCCGAGCTCGACCGTCAACGCGCCAAGCGCTCGGGGCTCTCCGACGAGCAGTGGGAGCAGGTGGACGCGGTCACCCGATCGATGGCGGCCAAGCTGCTCCACTACCCCACGGTGGCCGTCAAGGACGCCGCGGGCACTCCAAGGGGTGAGCGCCTTGTGGAAGCACTCCGCGCCCTGTTCGACCTGTAACGCCGTCCGAGCCGGGCGCGCCGCGCCTTCGCACCGTGGCTGAGCGGACGCTCCGTCTGGCGACCCGGGGGTCCCCGCTGGCCCGTTGGCAGGCCGGCCGGGTGGCGGAGCTCGCCGAACGGGCCGGTTGCCGCCCGGCGCTCGTGGTGGTGGAGACCGACGGAGACCGTCGGGGCGACGTGCCGATCGACCGGCTCGGTGGCCAGGGGGTGTTCGTGAAGGAGGTCCAGGCGGCGGTGATGCGCGGCGAGGCGGACTGCGCGGTGCACTCGGCCAAGGACCTGCCGGCGGACCCGGTGTCGGGTTCGCCCCTGGTGCTGGCCGCCGTGCCCGAACGCGCCGATCCCCGCGACGTGCTGGTGGGGGCCACCTTGGCCTCCCTGCCGACGGGCGGCCTCGTGGCCACAGGCTCGGCGCGCCGGCGGGCCCAGCTCGCCAACCTGCGTCCCGATCTCACCTTCACCGGGCTCCGCGGCAACCTCGGCACCCGGCTGCAGGCCGTCGGCCGGCGCGGGATCGCAGCCGTGGTGGTGGCCAAGGCGGCCGTCGACCGGTTGGGCTGGCCGGCCCCTCCCGGCCTGCAGTTCGAGGTGCTCGATCCGTCGGTCATGGTCCCTCAGGTCGGGCAGGGCGCGCTGGCCGTCGAGTGCCGCCCGGACGACGAGGAGACCCGGTCCGTGCTCGAGGGCATCGATGATCCGGCGGCAGGACGCCTGGTCGCTGCCGAGCGGTCGTTCCTCGCCGCACTGGGCGGGGGCTGCACCCTACCGGTGGGGGGACACGCCGAATGGGCCGCGCCGGGCGCTGACCCCTCGGACGGGGATCGCCACCGGCCGGAGGTCCGTCCCCTGCGGCTGACCGGGATGATGGCGGCCCCCGACGGCCGGGTGGTCCTGCGTCACACCGGCACCGGGAACGATCCGGCAGCAGTGGGCCGGGAGACGGCCCGCTTCCTGCTCGACCGGGCCGGCGGACGCGACCTCGGGGAGTGGGCTCCCGCCCCTGGCGAGGTACCCGGCGAGGAGGCAGGCCCGCCCGGAGAGGAGGCGGGCCCCACGAGCGAGATGGTGGGCCGGTGACCGTCTACCTGGTGGGCGCCGGGCCGGGAGATCCGGGCCTGCTGACCGTCCGCGGCGCGGCGCTGCTGGCCGAGGCCGACGTCGTCGTGCACGATCGCCTGGTCACCCGCGAGCTGCTGGACCAGGTGCCGGCCGGCACCACCATGGTCGACGCCGGCAAGCTCCCCGGGGCCCCCTCCCGGCAGGCCCAGATCAACGCCACCCTCATCGAGCACGGTCGCGCCGGCCGCCGGGTGGTCCGCCTCAAGGGGGGAGACCCCTTCGTGCTGGGACGTGGCGGGGAGGAGGCCGAGGCGCTGCGCGCCGCCGGCGTGGACTACGAGATCGTCCCGGGCGTGAGCTCGGCCTTCGCCGCCCCTGCCGCCGCCGGCATCCCCGTCACCCACCGGGGACTGGCCACGTCGGTGAGCGTGGTGACCGGCACGGTGGGCGACCGCGCCTCCCACCGGGGGGTCGACTGGCACTCGCTCGCCCGTGCCGGCGGGACGGTGGTCATCCTCATGGGCATGTCCGAGCGGGAGGGGATCGCCGCCGCCCTGATGGAGGGAGGCCGGGCGCCCACCACCCCGGTGGCCGTGGTGCACTGGGGGGCAGCCTCGCACCAACGGGTGGTGCGCTCGACGCTCGACGGGTTGGCGGCGGTCGACCTCCCGCCCCCGGCGGCCATCGTCGTCGGTCCGGTGGCGGCCCTCGATCTCGCATCGACGACCGGTACCCCCGCCACTGGCGCGGGCACGGCCGGAGCGGCGCCCGAGCCGGGGCCGAGCGCGCCGGACACGCTGCCCCGGTGACCGAGGGGCCCCTCGCCGGCTGCAGCGTCGTGGTCACCCGGGCCCGGACCCAGGCCCCGTCCCTCGTGCGGCGCCTCGAGCGCCTCGGGGCGTCGGTGGTCGAGCTCCCGGTGATCGCCGTCGCCGACCCCGTCGACGGGGGCGCGGCCCTCTCCGGGGCGGCGAGGCGATTGGCGGCAGGGGGCTACGAGTGGGTCGCCCTCACCTCGGGCAACGCCGCCGCCCGACTTCTCGGCGTCCTCGGCGGCCGTCCGGTCCCGCCCGCCGTGCGCTGGGCGGCGGTCGGCGCGGGCACCGCCCGGGCGCTCGCCGGCGCCGGCATCGACGCCGACCTCGTCCCGAGGGTGTCGCGGGCCGACTCGCTGGCCGAGGCCTTCCCGGTTGCGTCCGGCGAGGGTGCCCACGACCCCGCACGGGCGTGCCCACGACCCTGGGCACGCGCACGACCCCGCACGAGCGCCGCACGACCGCGCACGACCCCGCCCACGGCGAGCTGATGGGCGCCGCCGGTGGGGTGGCGGTCGGCACGGTGCTCTTCCCCCGGGCGGAATCGGTCGTCGGGCACCTCGCCCGGGGCCTGCGGGCCAAGGGGTGGACGGTCGACGAGGTCATCGCCTACCGCACGGTGGCCGACGAGCCGGGTCCCGACGCGGTCGCCGCGGCAGCCCGGGCCGACGCCGTGGTCTTCACCTCCCCGTCCACGGTGGCGCGCACCGGCGAGCTGCTCGGCCCCGGGGCGGCCCCTCCGGTGGTGGCGACGATCGGCCCGGCCACCTCCTCGGCCGTCCGCTCGGCCGGTTGGCGGGTGTCGGCCGAAGCCGACCCCCACACGCTCGACGGGCTGGTCGCCGTCCTCGTCGAGGCGTTGGCCGGCACCCCCAACGAGCTGGAGTGATCCCGCCGGCAGCCCGCTCCGCCAGGCTGTGCGGGCCGGCCCCCCGGTGACCGCCCGCCTCCGCGCCGGCTGCCCGGTGGCCGACCGCCTCGGCTGCCGTAGGCTGGCGGCCGATGTCCAGCGACTCCCCCCGGATCGGTGGCGGCGGGCGGGGGCCCGCCCCGGGGTTCCCGGCGGTGCGGGCACGCCGCCTCCGACGGACCCCCGCTCTCCGCCGTCTGGTGGCGGAGTCCCGGCTGTGCGTCGACGACCTGGTGGCCCCGCTGTTCGTTGCCGACGGTCTCGCCGAGCCCCGCCCGGTCGCCTCGCTGCCGGGCGTGGTCCAGCACACGGTCGATTCCCTCACCGTCGAGGTCAAGCGGTTGGCGGCCCTCGGCCTGCCCGCCGTGATCCTGTTCGGCGTCCCGCGCCCGGCCGACAAGGACCCGACCGGCTCGGCCGCCTTCCGGCCGGACGGGATCACCCAGCGGGCGCTCCGGTCGGTGCGCGACGCGGTCGGCGACAGCCTGGTGGTGATGGCCGACTGCTGCCTCGACGAGTTCACCGACCACGGTCACTGCGGCGTCGTGGACCGGCACACCGGCGAGGTGGACAACGATGCCACGCTGCCGCTCTACGCCGAGCTGGCCGTGTCCCAGGCGACCGCCGGGGCCGACGTCATCGCCCCGAGCGGGATGATGGACGGGCAGGTGGCCGCCATCCGCGCCGCGCTCGACAGCGGTGGGTTCGCCGGCACCGCCATCCTGGCCTATGCGGCCAAGTACGCCTCCTCGCTGTACGGCCCCTTCCGCGACGCCGCCGGCGTGCGCATCGCCGACGGCGGGGACCGCCGGGGCTACCAACAGGACCCGCACAACCGGCGTGAGGCCCGGCGCGAGGTCGAGCTCGACGTCGGCGAGGGAGCCGACATGGTGATGGTCAAGCCCGCCCTGCCCTATCTCGACGTGATCGCCGCCGTGCGGGCGGCCGTGGCGCTGCCGCTCGGCGCGTACCACGTGAGCGGCGAGTACGCCATGGTCATGGCCGCCGCCGAGCGCGGCTGGGTCGACGGCCCCCGGGTGGCGTTGGAGCAGATCGGCGCGGTCAAACGGGCCGGCGCCGACTTCGTGCTGACCTACTTCGCCGCCGAGCTCGCCGAGTCGCTCGATGGCTGAGCGGGACCGGTCCGCCGAGCTCTGGACGCGGGCCTCGGCGGTCATCCCCGGCGGGGTCAATTCGCCGGTCCGGTCCTTCCGCTCGGTCGGCGGGCAGCCCTATTTCGTGGCCCGCGGCGAGGGGGCCTACGTCTGGGACGTCGACGGGAACCGGTTCCTCGACTTCGTGCAGTCCTACGGCGCCACCATCCTCGGCCACGCCCATCCCTCCGTGGTACGGGCCGTCGCCGAGGCCGCCGGCCGGGGGACGACCTTCGGGGCGCCCACCGAAGGGGAGGTGCGGCTGGCCGAGGCCATCTGCGGCCGGGTCGAAGGGTGCGAGCAGGTGCGGCTCGTGTCGTCGGGCACCGAGGCGGCCATGAGCGCCGTCCGGGTGGCGAGAGGGTTCACCGGGCGGTCCCGCATCGTCAAGTTCTCGGGCTGCTACCACGGCCATTCCGACGGCCTGCTGGCCGGCGGGGGCAGCGGGCTCGCCACCCTCGGCCTGCCCGACTCGGCCGGGGTGCCCGAAGCCGCCGTGGCCGAGACGCTGGTGGTCCCGTACAACCACGTGCCCGAGATCGACGAGCGGGTGGCTTGTGTGATCGTCGAGCCGGTCGCCGCCAACATGGGTCTGGTGGCCCCCATCGAGGGGTTCCTCGCCGGACTGCGGGCCGCCTGTGACGCGGCCGGCGCCCTGCTCGTCTTCGACGAGGTCATCACCGGCTTCCGGATCGGCGAGGGAGGGGCCTCGGCGTGGTCCGGGGTGCGCCCCGACCTGTGGTGCTTCGGGAAGGTCATCGGCGGCGGGCTGCCGGTGGGCGCGTTCGGCGGGCGGGCCGACGTGCTGGCCTCGCTCGCTCCGGAGGGCCCCGTCTACCAAGCCGGCACCCTGTCCGGCAATCCCCTGGCCACGGCGGCCGGCCTGGCCGTGCTCGAGGAGATGGACGCCGCCGCCTACGACACCCTGGCCCGGCCGGGTGGCCCGGTTCGCGCCCGCCCTCGAAGAGGCGTTGACCACCGCCTTGGTCAAGGCGGGCACCGAGGACCGCCACGGCCGCCAGCTCGAGGCCCAGGTGCCGGTGGTCGGCCCGCTGTTCGGTCTGTTCTTCCTCCCGACCGGGACGGGACCGGTCGTCGACCATGCCGGGGCCACCGCATCGGCGTCGACCGGGCTCTACCGCCGCCTGTTCGCCGCCATGCTCGAGCGGGGGGTGGCGCTCGCCCCCGGGCCCTACGAGGTGGCCTTCCCGTCGATGTCCCACGGTGACGCCGAGTTCGACCGCACGCTCGATGCCGCCGCGGCGGCCATGATGGACGCCGTCAGCGGCTGAGTGTCGGGACGAGGGGACCGGCGGGCCTTGGACACGAGCGAGCCGCGGGATCGATTCGATCCGGACCGGCCGCCGGCCGGTGACGGCCCGGCAGGGGAGCGGCGCCCTGCGGAGCCGCTGTCCGGTTCCCGAGGCCGACCTCTTCGTGTTCGGTTCCGTCCGGCAGGTGAGCGGCACCCGCCAGCTCCCGTGGGGCTCGGACGACCTCACGCTGGTGTTCCACCCCCGCGGCATCGAGATCAGCGGCGCCCGCCCCGGTGAGCACAGCGTGCTGCCGTGGGCCTCGGTCACCCGGGTCTCCCGGGGCTCCAGCCACCGGACGCCCGACGGGCGGGTCCTGACCGTCATCGGCATCGAGTCTCCGGGCCGCATCATGCGGTTCGCGGTGACGTCCGACCACCCCCAGCCGGTGCAGCTCGGGCGCGCTCAGCGACCAGGTCCGCCGGTGGTCGGGCTCGGCACCGCCGCCGCCACCTCCTCGACCGTGCCGGTGCCGGGTCGTCGCCACCCGCCGTCGCCGTGCCCGGGCGGGAGGCGTCGGTGCCGTCCTCGACCCCGCCGCGCCCGGCGTCGCCCCGTCGGCGGACCCGGCGGACCGCGGCGAGGCCGGCGCTACGTCGTCCTGGCCCTGGGCCTGGCCTGTCTGGCCTCGGGCATCGGGCTGGCCTTCGCCCTCTCGGGTCCGGGCTCGTCCCCGGCGATCCCCGGACCGGCCTCGGCTCCGCTGACGCCGGACCAGCAGCTGGCGTCGGCGCTGATGCTCACCCGGAACGACCTGCCGGCCGGTTGGACGGTCGGCCCCGCGGGGGACGGTGCCACCGCCGCCTCGCCGAGGGTCCGGACCGGCGAAGCCGCCATCACGAGGACCTTCGCCCGGTGCCTGGGGATCAGCACCGCCCAGGCGTCGGTCGCCCTCGGCGGCGCCGGTGCCGACCAGACGGCCCAGACGAGCTCGCCGGTCTTCGTCGGCCCGAGCTCGTCCGACCGGCCGGGTTTCGCCCTCGAGCTCCAGACCGCCGCCGACGTCGTCCACGACGACCACCAGGAGCAGAGCGATCTCGCCCTGCTCGCCGACCCGCGCTACCCGGGTTGTGTCGGGGACCGCGCTGGCGGCGGAGACCCAGCTCGGTGCCGACAACGCCTCGGGGAGGCACGGCCGTCCCGGCGCCTCGACCGTGTCGCCCGTCGACGTTCCCGCTCCGGCCGGCGAGCAGGCGCGGGGCGTGCTGGTGAGCTTCACCGTCTCGGACCGGTCGGCGTCGGTTCCCGTGCAGGTGGAGTCGGTCTGGCTCGGGCACGACCGGATCGAGGCCAGCATGCAGGCCCTCGCCATCGGCGGACAGATCCCCTCCGACGTCCTCGACGGTCCGCTCACCGTCTTCGAGCAGCGCGTCGCCACCGAGGGCCGCAGCACCGAGGCGTGACCTGGCCCGCCACGGCCGATACCCTTGCCCGGTCCGGGCCGACGGCGACAGGATGGCAGGGGGTGACCGCCAGGGAGCGACAGGGAACGTCAGGCAGGCCGGCCTGACCACAGAGGAGTTGTCCATGACCGTCGGAATCAGCGAACTCCCTCCCGAGGGTATGCAGCTCGGCGGCGTGGCCCTGGCCGGCGATGCCGATCGGGGGACCCGGACCACCGAGGGCCTGAGCCTCCTCTTCACGACGGCCGGCATCACGGTGCAGGGGCCCCAACCTCAGATCGAACGCCTGCTCGTGTGGTCGGGGCTCGACTCGGCCACCTGCGGGGAGAAGATCGTGCTGCCCGACGGGCGCGACGCCGCCGTCATGGAACTGACCTCCGGCGGCCAGTCGATCCGTTTCCTGCTGCCGACCGACGCCGTCACCCCGGGCCAGGCCGCCTACCTCGACCAGGCGCTCCCCGCATGGCTGGCCCGCTACAAGGAGCCCGGCGAGACCGACGACGTCCCGGCGCCCTCACCCGGCGGCCGGAGCGAAGGTGCCGCCCCCGCACCAGGGTTCGGACCGGGACGAGCCGGCCGCTGCCCCCTCGGCTCCGGCGGATGCCGGCACCGGCGCCGGACGTGGTGCCGCCGCCGCGGCCGGAGGGGTCGGGGCCGGAGTGGCGGCGTCGGCGATGGGTGTCGACGGCGGACGGGATGCACGCCCCTCGGCCGGCGCTCGTGCGGACCAGCCTCCGGTGCCCCCGCCTCCACCGCCGGCGGGCACGGCCCCGCCCCCGCCTCCTCCCTCGACGGCCGCCGCCCCCCCGCCGCCTCCACCGGCGGCCGGCACGGCCCCGGCACAGCAGTTCGCGCCCGCCGGGCCGTCCGGGGACCCCCACCGGCCGGCTCGCCCGCCGAACGCCACCGAGCCGCCGTCTCCGATCGGGTCGGCGCCCGGGCCGACCGCCCCGACCTCGGGCCCGCCTCCGCCGGAGGCTTCCGGCCCGCTGGCCAGCCGGGACAGCCGGGCAGCCGCTCGGACCGCAGCCAGCCGGGCAGCCGGAGCCGGCCAGCCGGGCCAGCCGGGACAGCCGGGCCAGCCGGGCTGGCGCGGGCCGACCTCCGGCCCGGTCTCCGACGAGGAGCTTCCCGCCAAGAAGACCCGGGCCTGGCGCCGGGCCAAGGCGCCGACCGGAACGGGCCCCGTCCCGCCTCCCGGTCCTCTGGGGCCACGGCCTCCGTCCCGGCCTCCGCAGAACCCGGTCCCGCTCACCTCCACGACCCTGCCCCCGCCTCGGGCCGAGGAGCCGGGCCAGGGGTCGGCGTCACCGTGGCGTGCCCTCCGCCGAAAGAAGGCGGCGAAGGCCGGCGCCGGAGCCGCCGCCAGCGCCGCCGGCCTGCTCGGGGCAGACCGCCGCCGGGGGCGCCCGACCGCCGCCGCACCGGGGCCGACGGTCCCGCCCCGGCGACCGGCGCGCCGCACCGAGTCGGCCTGGGGACACGGGTCGCCCGCCGGCAGCTCGGGAAGGGCCGGTGCGTTCGCCGGACCGGGTGGCCCGGGGAGCGAGACCGATCGGAACGGTGCCCTTCCGCCCGAGCCGGGCGGAGCGCCGCCGGAATCGGGCCGGAGGCGCAACCGACCGCTGGTGCTCGTGCTCCTCGCCGTCCTGCTCGCCGTGATCGGAGCCATCGTCTACTTCGCCGTGGCGGGCACCGGCTCCTCGACGACGGCCACGACCCAGCCGCCGGCCACCACCGCCCCGGCCGTCGCCGCCGACGCCGCGCTGGCGAGATCGATCAACCTCCAGCCGACCGACCTGCCGAGCGGTTGGGCGCCGGTCACCCCGGCCCAGCGTGCGACGCGCCCGCCGGCGGCGCCTCCCGCGGCCCAGGTCCAGGCCGATCGGGCGCTCGCCGCCTGCCTCGGTGTGGGTTATCCGACCGCCGCAGGGCTCTTCGGGGGGTCGGTGCTGCCCGGCCAGACCACCTCGGTGCGCTCACCGAGCTACGCCAGCGGCTCCCAGCCCGGCCTCCAGATGTTCTCCACCACCACCGTCATGAGCACCCCCGCGCAGGTGCAGAACCTCGAGGCGCCCTTCACCAACCCCAACTTCGCCAGTTGCTACGGCCAGTACCAGAACAGCCTGGTGTCGGCGGCCGAGCCGGGGTCGTCAGCCCAGGTGCAGGTGGTGTCGCTCAGCGCGCCCGCCGGGGTCCGGTCGTTCGGGTACCTGACCACGCTGACCCTTCCCAACCAGGGCAGTGAGGTCATCGGTCAGGCCTTCATGCTCGGCGGCCGGATCGAGACCAGGCTGCAGCCCAGCACCAACGGCTCACCGGTGCCGTCGGACTCGTTCAACTCGGCCTACAACGCGGTCGTCGGCCGCATCGGTCAGGCACTCGACCGGTGAGCCGGCCCGGGCCGGCCGACGAGCAGCCCGGTCAGGCGCGCTCGGGCGTGAACCGGTCGACCATGGCGGCGAAGCGGTAGAGGGCCTCGGCCGGACCGGTCTCGTCGGGCCGCAGCAGGTTGGCCATGACCCGGAAGATCCACTCCATCAGCGGCCGGGAACGGAGCCCGGTGCTGACGCACACCCGCATCACCTCGGGGTGGCTGATCATCCGGACGAAGGCCTGTGCCATCCGGAAGTAGAGCGCCGTAGGTCTCGTCGATCATGGTGTCGTAGCGCCGGAGGGCCTCGAACCCCCCGCCGCAGAGCGCCTCGCCGAGGGCCGCCGCCGCCATCCGCCCGCTCTCGTAGCCGTAGGCGATGCCCTCCCCGTTGAACGGGTTGATGGCGGCGGTGGCGTCGCCCACCACCACCGTGGTCGGCCCGATCCTCGGCCCGACCGACAGGCCCATGGGCAGCTTGCCCCCGGTCGGCGGCCCGAGGCTGGTGGCCGGTGAGAGCTCCCAGTCGCCCGGCGCCCCCGCCACGAAGTGGTCCATGAGGGTCGACGTGTTCACCCCCTTCCACCGGCGCTCGGTGGAGAGCAGCCCGACGCCGACGTTGACCCGCCCGTCGCCCATGGGGAAGATCCAGCCGTAGCCGGGCACCACCTGGCCGTCGTCGTTGCGGATGTCCAGGTGCGACTCGATGAAGGGCTGCTCGTGGCCGGGCGAGCGGTAGTAGCCGCGCAGCGCCAACCCCATGGGCTGGTCCCGGTCGCGGGCGGTCCCGAGCGCCCGCCCGAAACGTGAGTTCGACCCGTCGGCCACCACGACGTAGCGGGCCTCGATGGTCCGGGTGGCGCCGCTCGCCTTGTCCTTGACCACCGCGCCGACGCACGGAGGGAGCACCGGGGCGCCATCGGGTGCGCCGCGGCCGGCCGGCGCGGCACCGACCCCGGGCGACGGCTGGTCGCACAGGACGGGTTCGAGCGCCTCGGTGCCCTGCCACACCGTCGCCCCGGCCTTGGCGGCCCGGTCGTTCACCAAGCCGTCGAGGTCGTGGCGGGAGATCACGTAC
Organism: uncultured Acidimicrobiales bacterium; assembly: GCA_963764555.1. Lineage (GTDB taxonomy): Bacteria > Actinomycetota > Acidimicrobiia > Acidimicrobiales > RAAP-2 > Bog-756. The sequence continues at coordinate 128,407 of CAVXSW010000005.1, read as the reverse complement.
CCGTAGTCGGGGAAGGTGGGGTGCTCGGGCCAGGCCAGGTCGAGCACTCTCCCGTAGGCGTGGGTCCGCATCCCGCCGTAGCGGTGGGCGCCGGCCAGGGCGCCTTCGAGGCCCATGTCGGCGAGCTGGCGGACCGATCGCGGGGTCAGCCCGTCCCCGCACGTCTTGTCGCGGGGGAACACCTTGGCCTCGACCAGTGCCACGTCCCAGCCCGCCTCGGCCAGCCAGTAGGCGCAGGACGAGCCGGAGGGACCGCCGCCCACCACCAGCACGTCATGGACATGGTTCACGACACGACATGCTAGGTGGAGCGCCCGTGCCGCCGCGCCGGTCGGCGCGCCCCGTCCCGGGCGGCTCCGCCCCATGTCAGGGCCCCTGCGCCGATGTGCTTCGGGGAAGTGCCCCGTGGTAAAAACGAGTTGCTGTGGACGATTACCTCCCGATCCTGCTCCTGTTGGTCCTCGGCCTGCTCTTCGCCGGCCTGTCGTTCGTCGCCTCCTCCCTCCTGGCCCCCAAGAAGCGCCCGACGGCGGCCAAGGTCGCCCCCTACGAGTGCGGCATCGTGCCGGCCATCGAGCCACCGACCCGGTTCCCGGTCCGCTTCTACCTGATCGCCATGATCTTCATCATCTTCGACATCGAGATCGTGTTCCTCTACCCCTGGGCCGTCATCTTCCGCCAGCTGCGCTCGTTCGGTCTGGTCGAGGTGCTGGTCTTCGCGGCCGTGGTGTTCATCTCCTTCCTCTTCCTCGTGAGCAACGGGGCGCTCACCTGGGGCCCGGCCAAGCGGCTGACCACCGCCATGCCGTCGCGCACCTCGGAGTCGACCATCGCCCGCATCACGGCGGCCCCGCCCCGGGACCTGCGCCTCCCCGGCACCGTCAGCGACCCGGACGTCCCGACGACCGGCGACCCGGCCCCCGAGCCGACCGGTCCCGGTCGGGCCGCGTAGTCCGGGGCTGCCATGGGTCTCGAGGACCTCCAGCACAACTTCCTGACCGGGAGGCTCGAGGACCTGGTCAAGTGGGCGCGGCGTTATTCGATGTGGCCGGCGACCTTCGGGCTGGCCTGCTGCGCCATCGAGATGATGTCGGTGGGGGCGGCCGACTTCGACCTGGCCCGGTTCGGGATGGAGGTGTTCCGTGCCTCCCCGCGCCAGGCCGACCTGATGATCGTGGCCGGGCGGGTCTCCCAGAAGATGGCCCCGGTGCTGCGCCAGGTCTACGACCAGATGATGGAGCCCAAGTGGGTGCTGTCGATGGGCGTGTGCGCCAGCACGGGCGGCATGTTCAACAACTACGCCATCGTGCAGGGCGTCGATCAGATCGTCCCGGTCGACGTCTACGCCCCCGGCTGCCCGCCCACGCCCGAGACGCTCATGCACAGCCATCCTCACCCTCCACGAGAAGGTCCGTACCAACGACATCACCGGTCCGCTCCCGCATCGCCGGCGGCGCGGGCCGGGCTGGCTGACGACGAGGGCGCCGACACCGACGACGGCCGGACCCGTGCCGGGGAGGCGACGGAGGGGTGGACGCCGGACCGTCCCGACGCCGTCCACGTCGGGACCCCCAAGCGCAACCCGGTCATCGCCCGCAGCGTCGGTGAGCCGCTGTGACGGCGGCAGTGGCCCCGGACACCCCGGCGGCCGGCGGCCCTCCGCGGCACGGCGGTCGGATCGGCCGGCGCCCACGCCGGGCGGCGCGCCGCCGACCGACGAGGTGGTCCTCCCCGGGCGGGACCAGTACCTCGATCTCGTGGGTTCGTACCGCCACGGCGGGCTTCGAGATGTGCGCCGACCTCTGCGCCGTGGACTACCTCGCCGCCCCGGGTCGCCCGCTGCCCGACGGGGTCCGTCCCGAGCGGTTCGAGGTCGTGGTCAACCTGCTCTCGCTGAGCCAGATCCGCCGGGTCCGGGTCCGCGTGCAGGTGCCGGAGTCGGATCCGGTGGTGCCGACGCTGTTCGATCTGTACCCCGGCGTCGAGGCCATGGAGCGGGAGGCCTACGACCTGTTCGGCATCGTCTTCGCCGGCCACCCGGACATGACCCGGATCCTCATGCCCGAGGACTGGGAGGGCCACCCGCTCCGCAAGGACTACGGCGTCGGTCGGGTCCCGGTCCAGTTCAAGGAAGCCCCGGGGCCGCGATGAACGACCAGGAGCAGGCCGGGCCGACCGGCGACGGCGCGGGCCGGGCGACGGTCCCGCGCCGGTCCGGGGCGGCGCCCGGCTCCGCCGGCGTCCGGTTCCTCGACCCGCACCGGCCCGAGGAGGACCCGGGCCTCCTCGGCGAGACGTCGGAGGGCGGCCAGGAGCTCGGCCGGCGCTCGGCGACGGCGGCCGGCGAGCTGCGCCGCGAGGTCGGGGCCGTGCTGCGGCTGCCCGAGGGCGTGGCCGTCGATGCCGTCCGACATCGACGTCGAGCGGTCCGACGACGAGACCATGATCATCAACATGGGGCCCCAGCACCCGTCGACCCACGGGGTGCTGCGGCTCATGCTCGAGCTCGACGGCGAGACCGTGCTGCGGACCAAGCCGGTCATCGGCTACCTCCACACCGGCATGGAGAAGACGGCCGAGGAGCTGACCTACGTGCAGGGCTCGACCAACGTCACCCGCATGGACTACCTGGCCCCGCTCCACAACGAGCTGGTGTTCTCGCTGGCCACCGAGGCGCTGCTCGGGGCTCGAGATGCCGGCCCGCGCCGACTGGATCCGGATGCTGCTGGTCGAGCTCAACCGGGTCTCCTCCCACCTGATGTGGATGGCCACCAACGGCATGGACCTCGGCTCGACGTCGATGATGATCTACGGCTTCCGCGAGCGCGAGATGGTGCTCGCCTTCTTCGAGAAGACCACCGGATTGCGCATGAACCACAACTTCATCCGTCCCGGGGGCACCGCCGCCGACCTTCCCGACGGCTGGGAGGACGACGTCACCGTCATCTGCGACACCGTGCTCGCCCGCACCGACGAGTACGACGAGCTCCTGACCGGCCAGCCGGTGTTCCGCCAGCGGACCGAGGCCATCGGTGCGGATCTCCGCCGAGGAGGCGCTCGCCCTCAGCCTGACCGGGCCGGTGCTGCGCTCGACGGGCGTGCCCTGGGACCTGCGGCGCTCGATGCCCTACCTGCGCTACGACGAGGTCGACTTCGACGTGATCGTCGGCACCTACGGCGACAACTTCGACCGGTACTCGGTCCGCCTCAACGAGATCCGCGAGTCGATCCGCATCATCCGCCAGATCGTCGAGAAGATGCCCGCCGGGGACTACCGGGTGCAGGACAAGAAGGTGACGCCGCCGCCCGCGGGCCGCATCGACGAGTCGATGGAGGCCCTCATCCATCACTTCAAGGTGTTCACCGAGGGGTTCCAGGTGCCCGAGGGCGAGGTCTACGTGGCCGTGGAGTCCCCCCGGGGCGAGCTCGGCTGCTACCTGGTGTCGGACGGGTCGCCCAAGCCCTACCGGATGCACATCCGGGGCCCGAGCTTCGTCAACCTCCAGGGCCTGCCGGTGATGATGCGGGGCGGCCTGCTGGCCGACGCCGTGGCGGTGTGCTCGACCATCGACCCGGTGATGGGGGAGGTCGACCGGTGAGCGGACCGCCGGTGGCGCCGCGCCACCTCACGCCCCGAGCGGACGTGGCCCGCGCCCGGCAGCTGATCGACCTCTATCCCGAGCCCCGCTCGGCCCTCGTCCCGCTCTGCCACCTGGCCCAGGAGCAGGACGGCTGGCTCCGCCCCGAGGCCATGGAGGACATCGCCGAGCTGGTCGGGGTCACGCCCGCCGAGGTGCTCGGGACGGCGTCGTTCTACGACATGCTCCACACCGAGCCGGTCGGCACCTACCTGGTGGCGGTGTGCACCAACATCGCCTGCCTGCTGGGCGGGGCGCTCGAGCTCCTGGCCCACGCCGAGACGTCCCTCGGGGTCAACGTCGGAGGCACCACGGCCGACGGTGCGATCACCCTCGAGGAGGCGGAGTGCCTGGCCGACTGCGACCGGGTCCCCTGCGTGCAGGTCAACCACCGCTTCGTCGGCGGCCCAGACCCCCGAGTCCTTCGACCGGCTGGTCGCCGAGCTGCGGTCCGGCGGGCGCGCCGGGGAGATCCCGCCGCACGGGACGCTCAACCGGGTGGCCGCGCTCGACCGGGTTGGCGGCCGACCGGGCGCAGGTGGCGGCGGAGCGGGCGGCCATGGCCGAGGCCCAGGCGGCCCGGGCCGCGGCGGCCCAGGCCGAGGCGGCCAAGGCCGGGGCGTCGCGGGACGGGGAGCGGGCCTGATGGCCCCGGGCGGCCCGCCGAAGATCGTCACGAGCCGGCTCGACCACGCCGACTCCCACACCCTCGACCGTTACCTGGCCACGGGCGGCTACGAGGGACTGCGCAAGGCCCTCGGCATGACCCCCGAGGCCGTCGCCCACGAGGTCGACACCGCCAGCCTGCTGGGCCGGGGCGGCGCCGGGTTCCCCGCCGGGCGCAAGTGGGCCATGCTGCGCAAGGACCCGGTGACCTACCTGGTGGTCAACGGCGACGAGAGCGAGCCGGCCACCTTCAAGGACCACCTGCTCATCGAGCGGGACCCGCACCAGCTGATCGAAGGCGTGCTCATCGCGGCCTACGCCCTCCAGGTGTCCCAGGCGTTCATCTACATCCGGGGCGAGTTCGCCCTCGGCCTCGAACGGGTGCGAGTCCGCCCTCAACGAGGCCTATGCCCACGGGGCGGTGGGCGCCGACATCTTCGGATCGGGCTTCTCGGTCGACGTGGTGGTGCACCCGGGGGCCGGCGCCTACATCTGCGGCGAGGAGACGGCGCTGCTCGAGTCCCTCGAGGGCAAGCGCGGCTTCCCCCGCATCAAGCCTCCCTTCTTCCCGGCCGCCATCGGCCTCTACGGCCAGCCCACCGTGGTCAACAACGTCGAGACGATGTCCAACCTCCCCTGGATCGTGCGCAACGGCGGGGCGGCCTTCGCCGCACTCGGCGAGGGGCGGTCCACCGGCACCCGGCTGTTCGCCCTGGCCGGCGACGTCGAACAATCCGGGGGTCTTCGAGCTCGAGATGGTCAAGACCACCTTCGGCGACCTGATCTACGCCCCCGAGCTCGGCGGGGGCATCCCCGGCGGCCGCGAGCTCAAGGCGTTCATCCCCGGCGGGGTGTCGGCCCCCTGGTTCGGCCCGGACCAGCTCGACCTGCCCCTCGGGCAGGACGAGGTGGCGGCGGCCGGGTCCATGCTCGGCTCGGGCTCGATCGTGGTGATGGACGACCACACCTGCGCCGTGCGGGCGGCGTGGCGGATCACCAAGTTCTTCGCCCGCGAGTCCTGCGGGCAGTGCACGCCGTGCCGCGAGGGATCCGGCTGGCTCGAGAGGATCCTGTTCCGCATCGAGCACGGCGAGGGGCGCGAGGAGGACCTCGACCTGCTCCTCGACGCCTGCGACAACATCGCCCCCGGCCTCGAGCTGGCCGCCCCAGCAGACGACCATCTGCGTCCTCGGACCGTCGATCCCGTCCTCGATCGCCTCGGCCATCGAGATGTTCCGCGACGAGTTCCTCGTGCACATCAAGGATCGGGCCTGTCCCTATGGCTGACCCGGCACCGACCAAGGGCAGCGTGTCCCGCGAGACGACCGCCGCCGACCGCGCCGTCGACAGCGAGGCCGCAGCCCCGGACCGCCCCGAGGTCACCTTCACCCTCGACGGGCGGGAGGTCACCGGGCGTGAAGGGCGAGATGCTGATCGCCGCCGCCGAGCGGGCCGGCACCTTCATCCCGCGGTTCTGCTACCACCCCCGCATGAAGTCGGTCGGGGTGTGCCGGATGTGCCTGGTCGAGGTGAGCGGCCCCCGCGGCGCGTCCCTGCAGCCGAGCTGCTTCGTCGAGGTCCAGCAGGGAGCGACCGTCGTCACCGACTCGGACAAGGTGAAGCAAGGCCCAGGACGGCGTGCTCGAGTTCCTCCTCGTCAACCACCCGCTCGACTGCCCGGTCTGCGACAAGGGCGGCGAGTGCCCGCTCCAGGACCAGACCCTGGCCTACGGGCCCGGCGAGTCGCGGTTCGTCGAGGAGAAGCGGCACTTCGAGAAGCCGATCGCCATCTCCGAGCTGGTGCTGCTCGACCGTGAGCGCTGCATCCAGTGCAGCCGTTGCACCCGTTTCGCCGCCGAGGTGGCCGGCGAGGCCCAGATCGACTTCCTCGGGCGCGGCGAGCTGCTCGAGGTCAACACCTTCCCCGAGCTCCCCTTCACGTCCTACTTCTCGGGCAACACCGTCCAGATCTGCCCGGTGGGGGCGCTCACCGCCGTGCCCTACCGGTTCGCCGCCCGACCCTGGGACCTCGACCAGGTCGAGTCGACGTGCACCACCTGCTCGGTGGGCTGCCGGGTGGCGGTGCAGTCGTCGTCCAACCGGGTGACCCGCCTCCTCGGCATCGACCTCGATCCGGTCAACCACGGCTGGCTCTGCGACAAGGGGCGCTTCGCCTTCGACGCCGTCAACCGAGAGGACCGGCTCACCGAGCCCCTGGTCCGCAAGGACGGTGCGCTGGTGAGCGCGTCGTGGCACGAGGCGCTCGCCCGGGTGGCCCGCGGAGTCGAGGCCGCCACCGCCTCTGGTCCCGACGCCGTCGGCGTGATCGGCGGCGCCCGCCTCACCAACGAGGGCGCCTACGCCTGGGCCAAGCTGGCCAAGGGGGTCCTCGGCACCGACTCGGTCGACGCCCAGCTGGGCGACGGGCTGCCGGCCGAGCTGGTGGTCGGGCTGCCGCGGGCCACCATCGACCAGGCCGGCCGCCGCCGACACGGTCATCCTCCTCGCCGGCGACCTGCGCGAGGAGCTGCCGGTGCTCTTCCTCCGGCTGCGGGAGGCCGTGGTCGACGGCGGTCTGCGCCTGGTCGAGCTGGCGCCCCGGGGCACCGCCCTCACCCGCTACGCCGAGGCCTCCCTCCGCTACCGGCCCGGCGCCGCCGCCGAGCTGGCCCGGGCCCTCGTCGACCCGCACCGTCCCGTCCCCGACGGCGTCGACCCGGCCGCGCTCGCCCGGGCCCGGCAGCTGGCCGGAGCGGGCGACGTGGTGGTCGTGGCCGGACGGCCGTCGCTGGCCGAGGACGGCCACGCTGGTGGCCGACGCCGTCCAGGTCCTCGACGCCGGGCCCTGCCCGGGCGCCCGGTTCCTCCCCGCCCTGCGGCGCGGCAACGTGCTCGGCGCCCTCGACATGGGGCTGGCACCGGGGCTGCTGCCCGGGCGGGTGGCGCTCGAGACCGGGCGCCGATGGTTCGCCCATGCCTGGGGGTCGGTGCCGGCCCGGCGCGGCCGCGACACCGCCGGCATCCTCGCCGCCGCCGCCGGCGAGGCGACCGAAGGACCGCCGGTCCGCGCCCTCGTCCTCCTCGGGGCCGACCCGCTGGGCGACTTCCCCGACCGCCGCCTGGCCGAGCGGGCGCTCGAGGGCGCCGAGCTGGTGGTGGCGGTGGCGTCGTCGCCGGGCCCGGTCCTCGAGCGCGCCGACGTGGTGCTCCCGGCGGCCGAGGCCCACGAGCGGCGCCGGCACCACCACCAACCTCGAGGGCCGCATCAGCCGGGTCGCCCAGAAGCTGGTGCCGCCCGGACAGTCCTGGCCCGACTGGATGATCGCCGCCGAGCTGGCCGTCCACCTCGGCGGCGACCTCGGGGTGTCCTCGCCCGCCGGGATCTGGGACGAGATCGAGCGCCTGGCCCCGTCCCACCGGGGCATCACCGGCGAGGTGCTGGACCGGCTCGGATCGGCCGACGGGGTGGTGGCCCCGCTGACGGCGAGCCCGGTGACCCTGTCGGGGATCCGGCCCCGCCTCGACCCCATCGCCGTCCCGGGCGTCGAGTCGGTCGAGTGGCAGGGCGCCCCGCCCCGGGCGGGCCTGGCCGAGCCGTCGGTGCCCCGGCCCGGCCGCCGAGCTCGAGGCGGCCCGACCGGACGGCGACCGGCCTCCCCGTCCCGGCGGTCGTGACCACGCCCGTCGACCTCCCGGCGCCCGAGGTCGGAGCGCCGGCGGCGGGCTCGGTGCGCCTGGTGGCCCAGCGGACCCTCTACGACGGCGGCGCGGCCGTCAGCGCCGTTCCCGCCCTGTCCGGCCTGGTGCCCGCCGGCGCGCTGGCCGTCCACCCGGCGGATCTCGCCGAGCTCGGCGTGGACCCCGGTGGCCCGGGTCCGACGGTGGTGCTCCGCGCCGGCGCGACCCGGTTGGAGGTCCCCGTCGTGCCCGATCCCACCCTGGCCCGCCGGGTGGTGGCGGCCGACTTCAACGTCCCGCTCGGAACGGGGACGGTCGCCGACCTCATCGATGCCCGACGGCCGGTCGTCGAGCTGTCGATGGAGGCGCCGTGAGCGCGGTGGCCGTCCTCGGCGCGGCTGTGGACCACCCTGCTCGGCGCGGCGGACCCGCTCTACGACAACGGGGTGGGCTGGGTCGTCTTCCTCATCGTGGTCATCAAGGTGGTGGTGGTCTTCGCCGCCCTGATGGTGGCCGTGATGCTGATGATCTGGTTCGAGCGCAAGGTGATCTCGGACATGCAGAGCCGGATCGGCCCCAACCGGGCCGGGCCCTTCGGCATCGCCCAGACGCTGGCCGACGGGATCAAGCTGTTCTTCAAGGAGGACCTCCTGCCCGACCGGTCCGACCGGATCGTCTTCAAGCTGGCGCCGTACCTGACCATCCTCCCCGCCTTCTTGAGCTTCGCCATCGTGCCCGATCGGGGGGGAGGTGACCATCGCCGGCCACACCTTCGAGCTCCAGCTGGCCGATCCGCCCATGGGGATCCTCTTCCTGCTGGCCATGTCCTCGATCGGGGTCTACGGGGTGATGCTGGCCGGGCTGGTCGTCGGGGTCGAAGTACCCGCTGCTCGGGTCGGTCCGGGCCTCGGCCCAGATGATCTGCTACGAGGCGGCCCTCGGGATGACCGTGGTGACCGTGGTGCTCATCACCGGCGCCCTCAGCACCCGGTCCATCGTCGACGCCCAGGCCGACGCACTTCTGGCAGTGGAACGTCATCCGTCTCGGCGTGGTCCCCTTCGTGCTGTTCTTCATGGCCATCGTCGCCGAGACCAACCGCCCCCCCTTCGACCTCGTCGAGGCCGACACCGAGCTGGTCGGCGGGTTCGTCACCGAGTACTCCTCGATCCGGTTCGCGCTGTTCTTCCTCGCCGAGTTCATGAACACCGTCACCATGTCGGCCATCACCGTGACCCTGTTCTTCGGCGGCCCCGACGGTCCGGTCCCCCACATCCCCCACCTGTACTGGCTGTGGCCCATCCTCTGGTTCCTCGGCAAGACCATCGTCTTCCTGTTCGTGTTCGTGTGGCTGCGGGCCGCCCTGCCCCGGCTGCGCTACGACCAGCTCATGGACCTGGGCTGGAAGCGGCTCATCCCCCTGTCGCTCGGATGGCTGCTCATCGTGGCCGGCTTCGTCATCGACGGCTGGTGGGGTCTCGCCATGGCGCTCACGGTGATCGTCGCCGGCGTCGCCATCACCCGGGCCTTCGCCATCGGGGCGGGGCGGGAGGAGGCGGGCGAGGCGCTCGTCCCGGCGGTGGGGGTCCGGCTGTGGTCGCGGACCGCGGCCGCCTCTCGTCCCGCCCGGCGGGAGCGGGGAGGACTGATGGCCTCCCCCGAGCCGCCGCGCCAGCGCCAGAACTTCCTCGGCGGCTTCAAGCTCACCCTCGAGCACCTCGGCCGGCTGCCGGTCACCCGCCAGTACCCCGAGGAGAAGCGGCCCAAGCAGCCCCGGCAGCACGGCCGCCACGTCCTCAACCGCTACGAGGACGGGATGGAGAAGTGCATCGGGTGCGAGCTCTGCGCCGGGGTGTGCCCGGCCGACTGCATCCACGTCCGCGGGCTCGACAACCCGCCGGACCATCCGGTGTCGCCCGGCGAGCGGTACGGCTACGTCTACGAGATCAACTTCCTGCGGTGCATCCACTGCGACATGTGCGTCGAGGCCTGCCCCACCGAGGCCATCACCGAGTCGAAGCTGATGGAGTTCTCCTTCACCAACCGGAACGACGCCATCTACACCAAGGACGAGCTGCTGGTGGACGACGCCGGACGACCCCGTCACCTGCCCTGGGAGGACTGGCGCGAGGGCGACGACCTCCACACCTCGGGGTGGATGCGGGCCACCTCGCCGTCGGGGTCGGCGGCCTTCGAGGGGGCCGTGCAATGGTCGGGCGAGCTCGGCTACGGGGTACGGGCGCCCGAGGGCGGCCAGTCGCCGCACCGGGACGACGCCGCCACCGGCAGCCGATCGCTGCGCGACACGCTCGAGCGCCACCTCCGGCCCTCCGACCTGCCCGCCGCCAAGCGTGGACCGCGGGGAGCCATCGGCCGCATGCTGGAGAAGGCCGAGCGCTTCGCCCCCGGGGCGGGCCGCAAGCACCGCCGGCGCGAGGAGGAGGACTACACCGCCGCGGTCTCCTCGGCCGACGTCGAGCACGGCCGCCCCGGTGGTGCCGGCCCGGCGCCGGAGCCCTCCTGATGGCCGGGGCGGTCGGGACGGTGCTGGTGGCCGCGGCCAACGCGCACGTCTCGTGGGTCGACGTCGGCGTCTTCGCCGTCGCCGCCGCCATCGTGGTGTCCGGCGCGGTCGGCGTGGTGGTCGCCCGCAACCCGGTGCACGCCGCCCTCATGCTGGTGATGACCCTGTTCGGCATCGCCGTCCTCTTCGTCCTCCAGCAGGCCCCCTTCCTCGCCGCCGTGCAGGTCATCGTCTACGCCGGGGCGATCGTGGTCCTCTTCCTCTTCGTCATCATGTTCCTCGGCGTGGACCGCGAGGAGAACGTCGGCGTTCGAACCGCTGCGCGGCCAGCGCCCGCTGGCCGTGGGCCTGGTGGTGCTCGGCACCACCGGCCTGCTGCTGCTCGGCCAGGTGTCGCGGTGGACGACGGGAGCGCCCCACGTGGCCGGGCACCGACAGCGGCCAGTCGAACGTGGCCCTGCTCGGCCGGTCGGTCTACACCACCTACCTCTTCCCGTTCGAGGCCACCGCCGCCCTGCTGGTCATCGCCGTGGTCGGCGCCGTGGTGCTGGCCCGGCGTCCGCCCGAGGGCGCCGGCGACCCCGGGGACGGGACCGGCGAGACGAGCGCCGTTCCGGGGCCCGGCCACGACCATCGCCGGACCGGCGGCGGGAGGCGGCGGTCCCGGCCGCCGGATGCGGTCGGGACCGCCCCCGGGGGCGCGGGAGGCCGGCCGCGTGACCATCAGCCCCGACTGGTACCTCGCCCTCGGCGTCGTCCTGTTCTCCATCGGCGCCCTCGGGGTGCTGATCCGGCGCAACGTGCTGGTCATGTTCATGTGCGTGGAGCTGATGCTCAACGCCGCCAACCTGACCTTCGTCACCTTCGCCCGCACCCTCCACGACATCGGCGGCCAGGTGCTCGTGTTCTTCGTGCTGGTGGTGGCGGCGGCCGAGGTCGTCGTCGGCCTCGGGCATCGTGGTGGCCATCTTCCGCCGCCGGGCCACGGCGGCAGCCGACGACCTCCACGTGCTGAAGGGCTGACGACACCGTGCTCCACGTGACCTACCTCATCATCCTGCTGCCCCTGCGTCGGGGTCGGCCGTCCAGGTGTTCGCCGGCCGCCGGCTCGGCGACCCGGCGGCCGGGGCGGTGGCCACCGCTGTTCACCGCGGCGTCCTTCGTGGTGGCGGTCGGGGTGTACTTCGACCTGCTCACGGTGCACGCCCCGGTGCGGACCTTCACCGAGAACCTCTGGACCTGGATCCCCGTCGGCGGCCTGCAGGTCCAGGCCGGTCTCTTCGTCGACCCGCTGTCGATGACCATGGTGCTCTTCGTCACCGGTGTCAGCGCCCTGATCCACCTGTACTCGATCGGCTACATGAAGGGCGACCGCGACTACCCGAAGTTCTTCCTGTACATGAACCTCTTCGTCGCCTCCATGCTCATCCTGGTGCTCGGGAGCAACATGGTGGTCACCTTCGTCGGGCTGGGAGGGGGTGGGGGCCTGCTCCTACTGGCTGATCGCCTTCTGGTTCACCCGGGAGTCGGCGGCGAGCGCCGGCAAGAAGGCGTTCCTCTACAACCGGATCGGGGACGTCGGCTTCCTGCTGGCCATCTTCCTGACCTTCGACAGGGTGCACTCGGTCGACTACGCCACCGTCTTCGCCGACGTCGGGCACATCGGCTCGGCCAACGTCACCGCCATCTGCCTCCTGTTGCTGGTGGGGGTGGTCGGGAAATCGGCCCAGATCCCCCTGTTCCCGTGGCTGGCCGACGCCATGGAGGGCCCGACCCCGGTGTCGGCCCTGATCCACGCGGCCACCATGGTGACCGCCGGCGTCTACCTGCTGTGCCGGGTCAACCCGCTGCTCCACGCCTCGCCCGGCCGCCGCCCTGACCGTGGCCGTCCTCGGCGCGGCCACCGCCTTCGTCGCCGCCACCATCGCCTGCGCCCAGGACGACATCAAGAAGGTCCTGGCCTACTCCACCGTGTCCCAGCTCGGCTACATGTTCCTGGCCATCGGGTGCGGCGCCTACGAGGCGGCCATCTTCTTGATGGTGGCCCACGCCTTCTTCAAGGCCCTGTTGTTCCTCGGGGCCGGCTCGGTCATCCACGGCCTCGCACGACGAGCAGGACCTCAAGCGCATGGGCAACCTGCGGCGCTACCTGCCGGTCACCTTCGTCACCTTCGCCGTCGGCTGGCTGTCGCATCGCCGCCGTGCCGCCGCTGTCGGGGTTCTGGGCCAAGGGCGACGTGCTCGAGAACGCCTGGGCCGCCCGCCCGGGCCTGTGGGCGGTCGGCATCGTGACCGCCGCGCCTCACCGCCTACTACATGAGCCGGCTCACCGGGCTGGCCTTCTTCGGCCGGGACCGCTGGTCCGACGAGCAGCCGATCGACGCCGGGCGCGACATGGTCGGCGGACCACCACGCCGACCGGCCCGTCGGCGAGCCCCACGAGTCCGCCCTGGGTGATGACCGTGCCGCTCTACATCCTCGCCTTCTTCGCCGCCGTCGGCGGGGTGCTGGTCGCCTCCAACGTCCACTTCTCGCTCGTCCAACTGGATCGACCCGGTGTTCGGGGGCAACCTCTACGACGACCACCTCGGCACCGGCGCGCCTCTGGGTCCTCGGGACGATCGACGGGGTGATCGCGGTGGTCGGCGTGTTCGTCGGCCTGCGGCTCTGGATCCGGCGCGGCCGACCATCCCGTCCTCGAGCCGGTCTTCCTCCGCGCCGCCTGGTTCCTCAACGAGCTCTACGACGCCGTCTTCGGCCGCCCCTCCGAGCGGCTGGCCGCCTTCTGCGCCGAGGTGGTCGACCCCAAGGTCATCGACGGCGCGGTCAACGGCATCGGCATCGCCGCGTCCCGGACGGGCGGGGTCGTGCGCCGAGTCCAGACCGGGTACGTGCGCAACTACGTCCTCGGCATCGTGTTCGGCGCGGTGCTGGTGCTGGCCTTCATGCTGACCCGGCTGTGGTGGACCTGATGTCGTCGGCTCCGTTCCCCTTCCTCACCGTGCTGGTGCTGGTGCCGGCCGTCGGTGCCGGCGGTGCTCGCCCTCGTGCCCACCCGGGCGGTCGGCCGCTGGTTCCACGAGGCGGCCGGAGTCGCCGTGTCGGTGGTCGTCCTGGCGGTGGCGGTCGCCGTGGCCGTCGAGTTCAAGACCGGTGACGGCGGCTACCAGCTGGTCTCCGACCACATCTGGGCGCAAGACCTCGGCATCCACTGGTCGCTCGGAGTCGACGGCATCTCCCTGTTCCTGGTGCTGCTCACCGCGCTGCTGTTCCCCCTCGCCATGCTCGGGGCCCGGGCCCACCGCGACCCGCGTTCGTTCGTGGCCTGGCTGCTGGTGCTGGAGTCGGCCTGCCTCGGGAGCTTCGTCTCCCTCGACCTCGTCCTCTTCTTCCTCTTCTTCGAGATCACCCTGGTCCCGGCCTACTTCCTCATCGCCGGCTGGGGCTTCGCCCGGCGGGGGTACGCCGCCATCAAGTTCTTCGTCTACACCTTCGCCGGTTCGGCCTTCCTGCTGGTCGGCATCCTGGCCGATCGCCTTCCTCCACCAGTCCCAGACCGGGGTGCTCACCTTCGAGCTGCCCGCCCTGATGCACACCCACCTGTCGGGGACCGAGGGCGTCCTGCTCTTCCTGGCCTTCACCGCCGCCTTCGCCGTCAAGGCCCCGGTCTTCCCGTTCCACACCTGGTCGCCGGACGCCTACGCCGAGGCCCCGACGCGCCGGCCGCCGTGCTGCTGGCGGCGGTGATGGCCAAGCTCGGCACCTACGGGATCGTGCGCTTCGACCTCAACCTCTTCCCCCAGGCCACCCGGACCCTGGCCCCGCTGCTGCTTGACCCTGGCCGTGATCGGCATCCTCTACGGCGCGCTGGTGGCCTGCGCCCAGCGCGACCTGAAGCGCCTGCTGGCCTACTCCTCCCTGGCCCAGATCGGCTTCATCGTCCTCGGCACCTTCGCCCTCAACAGCCAGGGGCTGACCGGCGGCGTCCTCCAGATGGTCAACCACGGCCTGATCATCGCCACCCTGTTCATCCTGGTGGGCTGGATCTACGAGCGCCGCCGGACTCGTGGCAGATCCCGGTCCTGCGGGGGCTGCAGGCGCCCGGCCCCGGTCCTGGCCGGGGTCTTCACCGTGGCCATGATGGCCTCCATCGGGCTGCCCGGGCTCAACGGGTTCGTCGGCGAGTTCCTGGTGCTCATCGGCACCTTCGTCGCCCACCGGTGGTGGGCGGTGGTGGCCGCCGTCGGGGTGATCGTGGCCGCCGTCTACCTGCTGTGGGCCTACCAGCAGGCCTTCCACGGGGAGCCCGAGCCCGAGGACGACGGCAGACCCGTGACCTCGGCTGGAACGAGCGGCTGGTCGTGGCCCCGCTCGTCGTGCTCATCGTGTTCCTCGGCGTCTTCCCGAAGCCGGTGCTCGACCGGATCACCCCCTCGGTCAACCGGCTGGTCGTCCACGTGGACCAGGTGACCCACACCCCGGTGCCGGCCGGCCTCGTGCCCCGGGCGGCCACGCCGGCCGCCCCGGCCCGGCCCGACGGGGAGGCCGACCGGGTCTCGCCGAGCGCACCGGGTGCCCGGGCCGCCGGTGACACCGGGCGCGGCCGGGCGGCCCCGGCGGGAGCACCGTGATGCCCGGCCTCCACGACCTCTCGGCGGCCTCGGCGGCGGCCAGCATCCACGTCCCCCACGTCGACTACCTGAGCATCCTGCCCATGCTGATCATGATGGGCGGGGCCCTCGTGCTCATGACCGTGACCTCGCTGTTCCGCCGGGTCCGGGCGGTGGGCGTCGGCACCACGGTCGTCGGTCATCGGTCTCGATCGCCGCCCTGGTGGCGGCGCTGTTCCAGTGGGACTACGGTCGCCACCCACGGCCCACGGGTGACCATCGCCGGCGCCATCGCCTTCGACGGCTTCGACGTGTTCATCCAGATCGTGGTGGCCATCGCCGATGCTGCTCACCGCCCTCGTCGGCGACGGCTACCTCCGCCGCGAGGGGGTCGACGGCCCCGAGTTCCACGTGCTGGCCATGATGTCGGCATCGGGGGCGATGATGATGGGGGCGGCCAACGACCTCATCGTGATCTTCCTCGGCCTCGAGATCCTCTCCATCGCCCTCTACGTGCTGGCCGCCTTCAACCACAAGCGGGTGGAGTCCGGCGAGGCCGTCCCTCAAGTACTTCGTGCTCGGCGCCTTCTCCTCGGCCGTCTTCGTCTACGGCATCGCCCTCGTCTACGGGGCGACCGGATCGTCCAACCTTCCCCAGATCGCCGACTACCTCTCGAAGAACGTCGTGGTCAGCAACGGCGTGCTCCTCGGGGGGCTGGCCCTGC
The DNA here is from genome assembly GCA_963764555.1 of uncultured Acidimicrobiales bacterium. Taxonomy (GTDB): domain Bacteria; phylum Actinomycetota; class Acidimicrobiia; order Acidimicrobiales; family RAAP-2; genus Bog-756. Next base: position 112,568 of record CAVXSW010000005.1, on the reverse strand, counting down.
TGCTCATCGGCTTCGGCTTCAAGATCGCCGCCGTCCCCTTCCACATGTGGTCGCCCGACGTCTACCAGGGTTCGCCCTCCCCGGTCACCGGGTTCATGGCGGCGGTCGCCAAGGCCGGCGCGTTCGCCGGGTTGCTCCGGGTGTTCGTCTCGTCCTTCGGAACCGTACGCACCGACTGGCAGCCGATCATCTGGGGCCTCGCCATCCTGTCCCTGGTGGTCGGGGCGGTGGCCGCCCTGGTCCAGCGGGACGTGAAGCGGATGCTGGCCTACTCGTCGATCAACCACGCCGGGTTCATCCTCCTCGGCGTCGAGGCGGCCACCGTCCGCGGGGTGTCGGCCTCGCTCTACTACCTGTTCACCTACATGTTCATGGTCATCGGCTCGTTCGCCGTGGTCACCGTGATGGCCCGCGACGGCGACACCGGTCACCAGATCTCCGACTACCGCGGGCTGGCCCGGCGCCAGCCCCTGCATCGCCCTCTCCTTCGCCGTGCTGCTGCTCGGGCAGGCCGGCGTCCCCTTCACCACCGGCTTCCTGGCCAAGTTCGAGGTGGTCGGGGCATCCGTGGACGCTCACGCCTACACCCTGGCCGTCATCGCCATGGTGTCGGCGGCGGTCGCCGCCTTCTTCTACCTGCGGGTGGCGATCACCATGTTCTCGCCGGTCGGCGAGCTCGCCGACCCGGGCGGAGCCTCCACCGGCGACGGCTACGCCCCCTCCTCCGGGACGGCCGGGCGGGACGCAGGCCGACGACCTCGGGGCCGACGGCGCCGTCGCCAGCCTGCAGGTGCTCACCGACGCCCCCCCGGTCGAGTCCGTGGAACGGCGGGGGACGGTGCCGGTGCCCGGTCTGACCACCCTCGCCATCGGGCTGTCGGTGGCCTTCACCGTCGTCTTCGGGATCGTGCCCGGTCCCGTCCTCGACTTCGCCCACCAGGCCACCCTGCTCTTCCCCTGATCCTCCCCTGATCCTCCCGTGATGCCGGCCCATCGGCGTCCGCGCCTCGGTCCGGGCCGCCCCCGGCACCCCCGAACCGTCGCCCTTCGCCGCCCCCTTGTTCGCCGCCGCCCTGCTCGGGACCCCAGCTCAAGAGGGTTCTCTCGGGTGCCGATGGTGTGGGAATGGGCTCGCCGCAGGTCGACCATGGGCAACGGCCGCGGACACCCCGTGCCGCCACCGGCCGCCCGGCCACCCGGCCGGCGTCCGACCGCCACGCCCTCGGACGGGCGCTCCGCCAGCGGAGCGAGGATGTGCTGCGCATCTGTCAGGACCGGTACTTCGAGCAGGCCCAGGGCATCCCCTGGGAGGTGGTCGCCTCCGACCCGACGTGGAACATCACCACGGTGGCGGTGGCCGCCATCGCCAACTGGCTGGAGACCGGTGCTGTCGCCGGTCGGCAGGAACGTGAGGAGATCGCCTCCCTCGGCCACGCCGCCGCCCAGCAGGAGGCCAGGGCGTCGATCGAAGCCTCTCCCTCGGGCCGCCCGTCGGATCCGGCGGGGCTGTCGGTGGCGCTGTTGACCAAGCTCAACCTGTGGTGGGCCGATGCCACCATCCAGGTCCTCGCCGAGGAGGCCGCCCGGTTGGGGACGAGCCCCGCCACCCTCCAGTCGGCCACCGACATGGTCACCGCCAGCTGCAAGTCGAGCATGGTCCGTATGGCCAAGCGGTACGACGCCGAGCTCCAGAACCTGCACGACCAGTTGTCCCATCTGGCCCGCCACGACCCGCTCACCGGCCTGGCCAACCGGCCCGTGTTGCTCGCCCAGCTCGACAAGGGCATCGACCGGCTCGAGCGCCGGCCCGGCGGTCTGGCCGTGGCCTTCGTCGACCTGGACAACTTCAAGTCGGTGAACGACGTCCTCGGCCACCACTGCGGCGACGAGCTCCTCGCCGCCCTGGCCAAGCGGTTCGTGTCCACGACCCGGCCCGGCGACACCGTCTCGCGGTTCGGCGGGGACGAGTTCGTGGCCCTGTTCGAGGACCTCGCCGAGCCCTCGGTCGAAGGCCCCTCACTGGCCGAGCGCCTGCGCCTCGCGCTCGACGAGCCCTCGTGCATCGCCGGCGAGCAGGTCTACGTGACCGCCAGCGTCGGGCTGGCCGTGGTGACCGGTCCGCGGTGCCGGTCCGAGGACGTCCTGACCCAGGCCGACACCGCGATGTACGCGTCCAAGCGGGCGGGCCGCAACCGGGTCACCTGCGTCGAGGTGACCGAGCGTTCGGGCGCGGCGCCCTTCGCCATGGCGAGCGAGCTCCGTCGGGCGGTGGAGGACCGGCAGCTGCGCCTCGACTACCAGCCGCTGTGGGTGCTCGACGGGGGCCCGGCCCTCAGCGGGTTCGAGGCCCTGCTGCGTTGGGATCACCCCGAGCGGGGTCGATCCCTCCGCTCCGCTTCGTCCCGGTGGCCGAGGAGTCGGGGCTGATGGTCGAGATCGGCGCCTGGGTCCTGGAGGAGGCCTGCCGGCAGGCGTCGGCATGGCGGGAGGCCTCCGGCCGCGACCTGGTCGTCTCGGTGAACGTCTCGGGACGCCAGCTCGCCGATCCCTCCTTCCCCTCACTGGTGAGCGAGGTGCTCGCCGCCACCTCGGTGCCGCCGGGGTCGGTGGTGCTGGAGATGACCGAGACCATCCTGTTGCGCGAGCACTCCCGGTGCGAGTCCGTCTTCCGCCGGCTGAAGGGCCTGGGGGTGCGGCTGTCGATCGACGATTTCGGGTCCGGCTATTCGTCGCTCGGGCGTCTCCGCCAGTTCCCCGTCGACCAGCTCAAGGTGGACCGGGCCTTCGTGCGGGACATCTCCGAGCACGGGGACACCCGGATCATGCGTGCCGTCGTCGACCTGGCCCACGACTTCCACCTCGAGGTGGTGGCCGAGGGAGTGGAGACCGACTTCGAGCTGGCCAGCCTCCGCCAGCTCGGCTGCGACCTGGTCCAGGGCTTCCTGCTGGGCAAGCCCGCCCCGCCGGCGACCGTCGAAGCGGGGCTGCTCGGCGGCGGGGGGCACGACGCCGAGGGATGCCCCCCCGCCGGGGGGCGGGTACTGTCGGAGGGCGGTCGCCCCGCCGGACGAGGGTCGGCGCAGGACCGCCACGCGGACGGGAGTCGAACATGACCAGCACCACGCAGGGACCGCCGGCGCGGGCCCCCGGGCCGGCCCGGGGCCGGAACCGGTCCAACCGCGAGGTGGTGCGGCTGGTGGTGGCCGGTATCGGTCTCCTCCTGCTGATCGCCTTCGTGCTCGACAACAGCCAGACGGTCAAGGTCGGGTTCGTGTTCTTCAGCACCCAGCTCAGCCTCATCTGGGTGCTGCTCATCGCCGCCGCACTCGGGGCGTCGGTCGACCGGCTGGTCATCTACCTGGCGCAGCGCCGCCGGCGGGCGACCAAGCCGAAGTGACCGAGCCGAAGTGACCGAGCCGGGAGTAGCGGCCGGAGCCGCCGCATCGGCCGGCCGCGGCCGACCGCCGACCGAATGGAATGATGAGACCGTGACCCAGGCGACACCGGCGGAACGATCCAGCTTCGGCCGCCAGGTCCGGTCCACGGTGCCGCGCTCTCGTCACGGTGACTGGCAGCCGGCGGCCGACCGCACCGATCCCCTCGAGATCCTGGCCCTGCAGGCCACGACCCGGCTGCCCGACCTGGTGCCGATCCGCTACGGGCGGATGGTCGCCTCGCCGTTCGCCTTCTTCCGCGGTGCCGCCGCCGTCATGGCCGCCGACCTCGCCCACGAGGACCAGACCGGCCTCGGGGTGCAGCTCTGCGGCGATGCCCACCTGTCCAACTTCGGGGGCTTCGCCTCTCCCGAGCGGGACATGATCTTCGACGTCAACGACTTCGACGAGACCATCCCCGGTCCGTTCGAGTGGGACCTCAAGCGACTCGCCGCCAGTCTCGAGGTCGCGGCGCGCGGCCGCGAGTTCGACGAGCGCGACCGGCGTTCCATCGTGACCCGGAGCGCGTTCTCCTACCGGACCGCCATCCGCGAGTTCGCCACCATGCGCAACCTCGAGGTCTGGTACGCCCGCATGGACGTCGGTGCCATCGAGGCGCGCTGGGGCGGCCAGGCCACCGGGGCGATGATCGAGGCCCTCCAGCACCAGGTGGAGAAGGCCCAGAGCAAGGACCACCTGGCGGCGCTGGCGAAGCTCACCACCGAGCGGGACGGGAAGCTCCGGTTCGTGAGCGATCCCCCGTTGATGGTCCCCGCCGAAGAGGCCTTCACCGACGTGTACTCGTACCACAACGTGACCAACCTGCTCGGCGCGCTGTCCGACTACCGCGCCACCCTTTCGGGGGACCGCCAGCGGCTGCTCGACAAGTACGAGTTCACCGACCTGGCCCGCAAGGTGGTGGGCGTGGGGAGTGTCGGGACCCGGTGCTGGGTCGCCCTGTTCGTGGGACGCGACAACGACGACCCGCTCGTCCTCCAGGTGAAAGAGGCCGAGCAGGCGGTCGGGGAGCCCTTCCTCATGCGGAGCCAGTACGCCAACCAGGGTCAACGGGTGGTCGAGGGACAGCGCCTCATGCAGGGGGCCAGCGACATCTTCCTCGGCTGGGACCGCTTCGAGGGGGAGGACGGGGTGCGGCGCGACTTCTACCTCCGCCAGCTCTGGGACTGGAAGCTGTCGGCCCGGGTCGACCGGATGCCGCCGGAGACGATGGGGATCTACGCCGAGCTGTGCGGGTGGACCCTCGCCCGGGCCCATGCCGCGCTCGGGGGACCCCATCGCGGTGGGCGCCTACCTCGGCAACGGAGACCGCTTCGACCAGGCCATGTGGCGCTTCGCCCGCGCCTACGCCGAGCAGAACGACCGGGACTTCGCCCGCTTGCAGCAGGCCGTGGCGGCGGGCCAGGTGGACGCCGTCGGCCGGGATCTGAGCAAGCAGGCCGCATGAGGACCCCGACGCAGCTCGAGGAGAGCCCGATCGTGACACTGCACAAGCGTGAGTCCACCCGCGACGAACTGCTCGACACCGTGTACGGCGGTGCGGACCTCGACCGGCAGCTGCCCACCAACCGGTTCCTCGAGCGCGAGATGCTGCCGGAGGACGCCTTCCAGGCGGTGGCCGACGAGCTGCTGCTCGACGGCAACGCCCGCCAGAACCTGGCCACCTTCTGCCAGACCTGGGAGGAGCCGCAGATCCACCGGCTGATGGACCTGTCGATCGACAAGAACATGATCGACAAGGACGAGTACCCTCAGACGGCCGAGCTCGAGCGCCGGTGCGTGCAGATGCTCGCCGACCTGTGGAACGCACCCGAGGACGGCGCGCCGGTCGGCTGCTCGGCGATCGGGTCCTCGGAGGCCTGCATGCTCGGGGGCATGGCGGCCAAGTGGCGCTGGCGGGAGAGGCGGCGCAACGACGGCAAGCCCACCGACAACCCGAACATGGTGTGCGGCCCCGTGCAGGTGGTGTGGCACAAATTCGCCAAGTACTGGGACGTCGAGATGCGCGAGATCCCGATGTCCGAGGGCCGGTACGGGATGGACGTGGCCCAGATGCTCGACCGGGTCGACGAGAACACCATCATGGTGGTGCCCACCTTCGGGGTGACCTACACCGGGGCCTACGAACCGGTGCTCGAGCTCGCCCATGCCCTCGACCAGCTCCAGGACGACTCGGGCCTCGACATCGACATCCACGTCGACGGCGCCAGCGGGGCATTCCTCGCGCCGTTCTGCGCTCCCGACGTGCTGTGGGACTTCCGGGTTCCCCGGGTCAAGTCGATCAGCACCTCGGGGCACAAGTTCGGCCTCGCCCCCCTCGGGGTCGGGTGGGTGCTGTGGCGGGATGCGGCCGAGCTGCCCGACGACCTCGTCTTCCATGTCTCCTATCTCGGAGGGGACATGCCGGTGTTCCAGATCAACTTCTCGCGCCCGGCCGGCCAGATCGTGGCCCAGTACTACAACTTCGTCCGGCTCGGGAAGACGGGGTACCGGCACGTGCACAACTCGTGCTACGCGACCGGCCGGTTCCTCGCCGAGGAGATCGTCAAGCTCGGACCGTTCGAGCTGTTGTGCGACTCGAACCCGCAGTCCGGCATCCCGACGGTGACCTGGCGCATCCGTCAGGGGGAGGACCCCGGGTACACCCTCTACGACCTGGCCGACCGCCTCCGGGTGCGGGGTTGGCAGGTTCCCGCCTACCCGCTGACCGGCGACGTGTCGGACATCTCGGTGCAGCGGATCCTGGTGCGCCAGGGAGTGAGCCGCGACCTCGCCACCTTGTTGCTGGACGACATCCGCCAGTCCCTCGAGCACTTCGAGCGGCACCCGGTGACGCGTGCCCATGTCCAAGGAGGAGTCCGGCGGGTTCAGCCACCTGTAGGAGGGGTGCCCTGCCTTCCGGGCCGGCGCCGCCGCCGGCCGGTCGGCTCCGGACCGCCGGGCCCGGCGAGGGACCAGTCGACCGCGATCGGCCGGCGGAGGACCAGTCGCGGGCGCCCGACCCGGGCCGGCCGGTCGGTGGTCCAGGGTGAGGCGGAGGCGAGGGTGAGCCCCGCCAGTCCCCGCAGGGCCAGGTCGTAGCCGGATCGGACCCAGGCGAACCGCTGCCAGCACATCGCCCGATCGGCCTCGGGCACGACCGCCACCGGTGCCATCCGGTCGAGCGCCTCGTCGTACTCCTGGCGCCGGACCGAGATGGCCGGAGCCGGTTCGGACCAGCGGGCCACCAGGTCCTGGAGCGGGACCGGCTTGCCGATCGGGAGGCCGGCGCCCCGGCCGATCCTCACCAGAGCCGGCATCCCGTAGGAGAGGGCCAGCATCGGGCCCTTCACCTCCTCGATCCGGTGCTCGTCGGTGGTGAACCCCGACACCGACAGCAGCAGCGCCGCTCCGTCCACCATCGCCCCGACGGAGGCCACCCACGACTGTCCGTCCTCGGCATCGGGAAAGAAGCACAGCGCGGGGAAGGCGGAGTGGGTCTGGTCGAGCGAGAGCAGCCAGTCCGCCGTCGCCCTCCACAGCTCGAGATTGTCGAGCGATCCGCTGGTGTGCAGGTTGACCAGCAGGTCGACGGGGGAGGGGGAGCTGCCGGCGAAGGGACGCAGGAGGCTCATCCCCTTCTCCCGGGCGCTGTGGGCGGCGTAGATCGTCGGCAGGTAGCTGATCAGGAGGGCGACCAGACCGAGGCCGATGGTGGCCTCCACGAAGGTCAGCCAGATCCGGGCCGTCCCCTCCGGCTCGGCGAAGCCCAGCGTGAACAGCGAGGACCCGCTGATCTCGAAGGCGCGCTGGACGGTGTCGTGGCTGATCGCCCAGAAGAGGAAGGAGAACCCGAAGGTGACCGACAGCATCCACACGAGCGGAAGGCTGACCAGCGAGACCGGAGCGTAGAGGGCCCGGAGGTTCTCCCGCCGCTCCTCGTCGCGCCAATCGTGGACGAGGACCCGGTCCGCCACGGCGAACACGAAACGGGAGATATGGGTGAACCCGCGCCGGGGGAGCACCACCGTCTCGAGCGCCGAGATGAGGACGGACATCACGAGGAAGACGCCGACCAGGGCCGCCACGATGTGGAGCGGGATCACCGGCGTACCGTGGCGGCGGTCGCGGCGTGTGCGAGCCGGCCGGGCGGCGGTGCCCGGCCGGCGACCGCCGATCACCCATCGCCGCCGGTCGGTCCCCCGGGCCCGCCGGCCCCGTGCGAGCTCGACCAGTTCGGCCGGGGTCGTCGGCATCCAGGCCGTGGCGACGTAGGTGACCACCACGGCCACGATCACCAGCGGCATGACCGCCAGTCCGTCCTTGGCCAGCAGCAGCGTGGCCAGCAGCGTGGAGCTGAACGGGAGCCGGAGCATCACCGTGCTCATGGCACCGATGCCCATGGCCACCCCCGGGACGAGGGTGAGCCCGGGGAGGTGGGCGGCGGCCATCCCGGCGGCGGCGCCGACGAACATCGCCGGGAAGATCGGACCGCCCCGGAAGCTCGACAGGGAGATCCCGTAGGCGAGCGCCTTGCAGACGACCAGGAGCCCGAGGGCCCCGACCGTCCAGCCGGCGGCTCCCCCGATGAGGCCGGGTAGCGCGGCCTGTCCCGAGAACAGCACTTCGTGACTGCTCCTGCCGGTACCCTCGGCGAACCCGATGGCGAGCCCGGCGACGGCCAGCCCGGCGACGACGCTCAAGGCGATCGGGCGCCGCTGCACCAACGAGCGCAGGGCGAGGCTCCCGATGCGGATCGCCGTCCCCCCGACCGCGGCCACCAGCCCGAAGACCAGCGCCCAGGCGAACATCGAGCCGGTCGGGTGCTGGAACGGCGGGAGCCCGGGGATGGCGAGCGAGAAGGTGCCGAACCCGCTCAACGAGTCGAGCCCTACGAAGATGAGAGTCCCCACACCCGCCGCCAGCAATCCCGGCACGAGGACCAGGCCGAGCATCGGCCCTCCGAGGCCCGTCGCCTCGAGCAGGATGAACGCACCGAGGATGGGGGAGCCGAACAGGGTGCTGATGGCGGCGAAGCTGCCCGCCGCCGCCATGACGGTGGCGGCGGTCGGCGGTGCCTCCCGCCGGGCCAGGCGCACGGCGATCACGCCGAGGATCCCGCCGATGAGGATGAGTGGCGCCTCCGGTCCGAGGACCGCGCCGAGGCTCAAGGTGGCGAGGGAGGCGACGACGACGCCGGGGAGGTCGACGATCTCGGGTGTGCCTCCGGTCTGGAATCCGTCGGCGGGCGAGTGGCCGCCGGTGCCGGGGAGGTACCGGATGGCCGAGGCGACCACCAACCCGGCCACCGCCAACGGCACGAGCGGCCACCACACCGGCGGGCCGTGGAACCCCATCCACTCGGGGATCGAGCCGAACAGCCAACCCTGCAGGAGAGTGACCAGCTCGAGGTACCCGTAGGCGACGGCCGACACCGGCACCCCGATGATCGCAGCCAGCGCCAGTATCCCGACGTAGCTCCGGCTCCGTAGCAACGCCATCGGATCCACTGCCGGCACCGCCGCGGGCGTGGTCGCAGGCGTGGCCACCGGCGGTGCCGCCGGAGCGGTAGCCGGGATCGGTGAGTCGATGGGTGACACGGGCGACCTTCCGTCGATGATCTCCGGGCGCCGACCTTAGGGCCGGTTTCCCAGCCCAGCGGCGGTTGCCGGTCCCCTTCATCGGCCGGGCGAGCCGGTATGGTCTACGTGTCCCGACCAAAAGGGACCCGACCAAGGAGCGTCCGCAACATGCTTGTGGCATACAACTATCCGCTGCTCGACATCTTCTGGACGATGATCGAGTTCTTCGCCTTCTTCGTCTGGATCTGGCTGCTCATCGTCATCTTCAGCGACATCTTCCGGAGCCACGACATCGGGGGGCTGGTCCAAGGCGCTCTGGGTGATCTTCGTGATCGTCCTCCCGATCATCGGCGTCCTGGTGTACCTCATCGCCCGTGGCGGGAAGATGCACGAGCGGGCCGAGGCCCAGGCGGCGCGGCAACAGAAGGCCTTCGACAGCTACGTACGCCAGACGGCCGGATCGGCCAGCAGCGCCGACGAGCTGGCCAAGCTGGCCGACCTGAAGGCGAAGGGCGTGATCAGCGACTCCGAGTTCGAAGCGCAGAAGGCGAAGCTGATCTCGACCTGAGGTCGAGCGCGACGTTCGGTTCGACCGGCGCCCGTAGCGGCGCGCCGGAAGGCCGCCCCGGCTCACTGCCCGACCCGGCGGTGCGCCCGGGCGGCCGTCGCCGCGTCTGCCCTATCACCAGTGCCGCTGTGCCGGAACGGTACAGTGCAATCGATGTCAGCAGTCGGTGAGGGGCCCCGGAAGGGTGGGGGCCCCGAGGAGCCCCCGGACGGTGCGGGAGGCCGCGGACGGCGCGCGGCCGGGGGCGGCGGGGACGATCTCGATTCACTCCACCACACCGTCGACGAGCTGCGACGCGAGAACGCCCGGCTCCGGGTGACCGGAACCGGGCGCTCCCCCGGCCGCCGGCGGGCGCAGGCGGATCGGCTCGTGGGTGCTGGTCGTGCTCGCCTGCATTCTGGCGGTGGTCTCGGTCCTCGTGGTCTACGTGCGCAACGAGGTGCTCGACACCGATGCCTACGTGAGCACGGTCTCGCCGCTCGCCCGCGATCCCGCCATCCAGACGGCGGTGGCCACCCGGGTGAGCAAGCGGCTGGTCACCAGCACGGATCTCCAGCAGCGGGTGAAGAACGCCCTGCCCGACAAGGCGGCTTTCCTCGCCGGGCCGATCACCTCGGGAGTCCAGAGCGCCACCGACCGGATCACCCTCGGAGTCGTCCAGTCCGACCGGTTCCACACCTTCTGGGACGATGCCAACCGGAGGGTCCACGCCCAGGTGGTGGCGTTGCTCACCGGCTCGACCGCCGGTGCGCTCCGGGCCAACAACGGCGAGGTGACCCTGGACCTCTCGCAGGTCGAGGCGCAGGCCAAGCAGGCGCTCGACGCCCACGGGATCACCGTCTTCGACAAGGTCCCCGCCGGCAAGGCGCCCACCCTGGTGCTCTTCCGGTCGACCCAGCTCAGCCAAGACACAACGCCTGGTCCGCGTCCTCGACCACCTGGCCCTGGTGCTGCCGATCGTGTCCCTGCTGTGCTTCGCCGGGGCGGTCCTCCTCGCCGTCAACCGGCGCCGCGGGCTGATCCGGGCGTCGGCCGGGCTGGCCCTGTCCATGGCCCTCGTGCTGGTGGTGGCGGCGGTCGTCCGGAACCAGTACCTGACCTCGCTGGCGCCCGGCGCAGTCCAAGGCGGCCGCCGCCGCGGTCTTCGACGCCATGAGCGCTGTGTTGCTCGACTCGGTCCGGACCATCCTGGTCCTTGCCGCCCTCGTGGCGGTCGGGGCGCCTGGTCGCCGGGAACCGGTGGGTGCGGTCCTGGTCGGCGAGGAGGCGCTGGCCGCGGTGGCTGACCGAGGGACCGGCGCCCGAGTTCGTCCGGCTCCACCGCAAGGGTCTGCAGTGGGGAGTGCTCGCTGCCGGCCTGGTGGTGATCGTGGCCTGGTCCGAACCGACCACGGTGGTGGTCGTGGTGGTCGTGGTGGTGGCCCTGGCTCTCGTGGGTCTGCTCGGCGCTCTACGACCGGCAGGTCGGGCCGACCATCCAGGGTCCCTCCGCCCCGGCCGCGCCCGCCTCGGGACTCCCCGACCTGCCCGGCGACCGGGGTCCCGCCCCCTAACGTCGCCAGCTCTTCGGCCCGTCGGGAACCCGTCCCCCGTCGGGAACCCGTCGGCCCAGTCGACCCCCTTCGGCCCCGGTCAGCCCCCCGAGGGCACCGCCGCGCAGGCGGAGGTGCCGCACGGGTCGAGGATCAGGTCGTCGAGCAGGAAGACGGCGCCCTGGCGCTGGGCCGGGGGCTGGGCCCGCGGCACCCCGTGGGGGTCGGCTCCGGCCCGGTTCGGGGTGTTGGTGAGCGGTGGCGGCGGCGTCCCGCTGTCCCACACGAACAGGGCCGACCCACCGGTGGTCGGGCCGGTGAGCGGCGGGATCCCGTAGAAGGGCACCACGTCGGGGGAGCGGCCCGGCGCCAGCCCCGGCTGGTGGATGGCCGCCCCGATGGTGCGGGCCTCCGTCTCGGTGGCGATGTTGGCCACCTGGTGGTCACCGAAGGCCTCCTCCAGCAGCACCTGGTGGGCGGGGGTGCCCGGCAGGGGGTGGTCGGTCATGAACTGGGCGTAGCCGTCGGCCTCCGAGCGGTCCCAGAGCATCTGGATCAGCCCCAGGCCGATCTGCTGCACCAGCTTGTCGGGATAGCTGGTGTTGAGGACGGCGGCGAAGGGGTCGAAGTCGACGCTGCGGTTGAGCAGCAGCGAGTAGTCCATGCCCGGAACCCCGAGCACCGACCGGGTGAACTGCTGGGACACGGCGGTCAGCGCGCCGCCCTCGATGCCGCCCTGGCTGTTCCCGTAGTAGGAGAGGGGGCTCGAGGTGTCGATCACCGGGTGCGAGGCGCCGGCCTCGAAGGCGGGGTTGGCGGCGAACCCGCCCGGGCTGGTCATGAGCCGCCCGAGGAAGAGGAAGTCGAGCATCCCCTGGTCGCCGCGGTCGGGGAGGATCGAGAAGTTCGACAGGTCGCGGAGGATGCCGATGTCGGTGGCCACGTCCTGGCTGGCGAGGCCCAGCCAGTCGGTGCCGCACACCACGAAGTTCCCGACGTCGGCGAAGGCCTCGACGACCGAATCGGTGACCTCGTCGGCGCTGCCCAGGAGCCCGTGCCCGTAGAGGAGGGGATGGCCGGGGTAGACCGTGGCGCCGGGATCGGTGGCGTCGGACACCGTCGTCCGGGGGATGGTGCACACGAAATCGGCCGTCTGGACGTTGCCCGGGAGCTGAGCGGGCAACCCGTCCGGACCGAGGTTGAACTTCGAGCCGGGCGGTCCTCCGGGCTGGTCGAGATAGCTCGGCACCGAAAAGGTACCGGTCACGACCCGGGCGACCCGGGGGTCCTGCGCCGTCGTCAGGTCGGTGGTGCTCGAGACCGTGAAGCTCGGTGCGCCGCTCCCGAGCTTGGCGAAGGCGTCGTCACGCATGTGGAGCATCGGCCCGGTGATGCTCTGCTGGCTGGCGACGGTGAAGTCCCAGGCCAGGTACAGGCTCGACCGGTCGACGCCGGCCGCCTGCAGTCTGGCGAAGATGGCGTTCATGTGCGGCTGGCGCTGCTGCTCCGCCTTGGTGGGGAGCGGTGTCCCGTCCCGGTAGTCCCCGAAGACCGGGTTCGGCGCGATCACCTGGCCCGACCCGTCGCGCAGGTTCCGGAGGGCGACGATGTAGCGGTGGCCGTCCGTGTAGTCGGCGGCGGCGTGGATGATGAGGGCCTGCTCCGAGGGGACCGGGTCGTTGGCGTCGAGCTCGGCCCAGTAGGCCACCCGTCGTCCGGTCCGGGCGTCGAGGATCACGATGGGCGCGTCCGGTGCCAGTGAGGCGCCCATGTCGGTGATGGGGGCGATCCCGCTTTTGGCCAGGTCGATCCCGTTGACGTGGAGGAGGATCGGGGTCCCGGGGCTGAAGCCGTCGTTGCGGTTGAGATCGGTGGGGTCGGTGGGGACCCCCACGTTGTTCTGCGGCATGTCGGCGATGGGGAAGTCGACCCGACGCCCGGTCGGGGTGGAGGGGTCGCGCACGGTGAAGTAGTTGTCGGGGTAGGGGAGCAGGCACTGGGTCGGATCGAGCGGGTCGCACCCGCTCGGGGCCGGCATGGTGTCGGGAGTGGCCGCATCGGCCGTCGACGCTCCGGTCGCTCCCGCCGTCGGCCCGCTCGAAGGGGCAGCCGGCTGCGAGCTCGGGGCACCCGCCGCCGCGGTGACGAGGAGCAGGACGGTGAGCCCGACCGACCCGGCGGCGAGCGCCGAGCCCGCGAGCAACTTCGAACGGCGGCTGCGGGTCATCGGCACCCCTCCTGCTTCGACGCTCCGGCCTCCCCCTGACGCCGGATCCGGCTCACCGTAACAGGGCCGCGGCGCGGCCTTCCACCCTCGGTTCGCCCTACGGGCGGGCGACCACGCCGGACCGTTCACCGGCGGACGTCCCACCGTCGGTGCCGGCGGCCGATCCGGGGACCGGGTCCCCGTCCTCGGAACCGCCGAGGGCGGCGACGAAGGCATCGGTCTCCTGCTGGGCGGCGAGCATGCGCTTCTCGGCCCCGGCGGCGAGCAGCCTCCCGAGCACCGGTATCTCCCACACCGACTCGGCCCGCAGGATGGCCATCACCACCGGCACGAGGTGCTCGGCGGTGTCGATGACCACATAGCGCGGCAGCCACTCGGGGTCGTACTTGGCGTTGAACCGCCACAGGGACTCGATCTGGGCGAAGCTGGACAGGCGCTTGAGGAACCAGCGCTCCGCCCGTTGGACGGTGCCGTCGCCCCGGTCGCCGGCCAGGGTGGATCGCATGGTGGCGAAATTGAGGCTGAGCCCGCGGTAGCCGCCGGCCCGGAGGTGCTCGATGGTGGAGCACAGCGCGAAGTCGAGCAGCCCGTTGGGGTGGTCGCCGGGGTCGCGGCGCATGAGGTCGAGCGAGTACCCGCCGATCCCCGGTGCCGGCACGAACTGGCACATGGCGGCGGTGGCCCCGTCGGGCCCTCGGACCACGGTGAGGAGCAACCCGGTGTCCCGGGGATCGAAGACCCGCCCGAGCATCATCGAGAACCCGCGCTCGTGCTCGCCCTGCCGGCTGAGGGTCATGAGGGCGGTGAGCTCCTCCACCAGGCCGGGCTCGAGGCGGGAGGGGTCGTGGAACGACGCCGTGTAGCCGTAGGTGCGGATCCGGTTGTGGGCCTGGCGCAGACCCTTCTTCTCCCCTCCGGCGAGGGTGAACTGCTGCACGTTCACGACCGCTTCGTCACCCAGGTAGATGTTGTGCATCCCCGAGTCGCGGTAGACCGACAGCCACTCCTCGCCTGCGCCCATCACCGAGGTGACCCAGCCGTGGCCGTCGGCGAACCGCCGGAACGCCCCCCAGGCCTGGGCGCGCTCGTTGCGCGGGCCGATCGGGTCGGGGGAGATGAGGCACACCCCGCCGTAGACGGCGTAGGCCACCAGGCTGTCGCGGTGGAAGAACCACTGCTTGTCGCTGCGGAGGGCGAAGTAGTCGAGCGTCGAGGTGCCGTGGCGACGCACGATGTCCCGGGCGCGGTGCTCGGCGGCCCGCCCCGAGGTGAGCCGCCGGTCGACCACCGGGCGGGTGAGGAGGAACAGGGTCAGGGCGACCAGGGTGAGCGCCGATGGCCAGCAGCGCCGGCGAGATGAACCGGTCGGCCCGGTGCGGGAGCCCGATGGTGCGGATGCCGACCAGCCGCTCGGACACCGCCCACAGCGCCGTCCACCACGGCAGGGTGGCATGGTGGCGTCGAGGCCGGTGAACAGCTCGATCGAGGCCGCCGTCACCACGCGTGATCCCCACCGCCCCCACCCCGAGCGCCACCAGGGCCGAGCGCATGGACGAGCGGTCCGAGGCGGCCTGGAAGTCCCGCCGGTTGGCCACGAGGAGCACCAGCACGGCCAGAGCCACCACCGACTCCTCGACGTCGGCCCCGGCGACCAGGTGGAGCACGATGGTGCCGGCCAGCAGCACCACTGCCACCCGCCAGGCCCGGCGCTGGCCGCGGAGGATGCCCCGGCCCACCGCGATCAGGGCCAGGCCGGCCATGGCGATGAGCGCTCCCGCCGCCACGCTGGCCCCGAGGGGCAAGCACGTCCATCACGACGTGCAGCCGGCCCCGCAGCGGCGGGGTGACGGCGTCGAGGAGGTCGACGACGCCGGCCACCAGGATGGCCGCCGCCGCCCATCGCCGGACCCGTCGGGGCCGGCGGTGGGCCCGGCGGAGGTCGGGGGCCGGGGGCCACGAGTCGCCGATCGGGTACGAGGCCACCAGCGTCGGGTGCAGGCTCCCCGGGCTGCGCCTCTGGCTCACCGCCCGTTCGAGCACGCTCGGGGACGCCAGGTCGGCCCGGCCGAGCAGCATCCGCACGTGCAGGTCGGCGCCGGTCTCGAGCTCGACCCAGCTGACCCGCCGGCTGGCCAGGAAGACCGGCGGCAGCCCGAGCCGCCCGCGGTGCTCCTCGACCACCTCGGCCGTGGCCCCCACGTTGGCGTAGAAGCCGACGCCCGAGATGGGTCAGCTCCGACTGGAAGGTGGCGGCGGTGACGAGGCCGGCGTACCCCCGCCCGACCAGCCGGCGGGCCGCGTCGCGGGCGGTGTCGTTGGCCGCCGCCTCGGCGCGCACCGCGTCGAGCGCCCCCCCGCCGAGGACCGACCACATCCGCCGGCTGAGCAGTCCGAGCACCAGGGCCAGCACGGCCAGCACGACCAGGGCGGCCGACGTGGCCACGACCACCTGGTCGCCCCAGTCGGCCCGGTGGGCGTGACGGATGGCCTGGGCGGTGAGGGAGGAGCCGAGGTGCCCGAGCACCCACGGCGTCACCGCCACCCGCAGCAGCACGGCCACGACGAAGGGGACCAGCAGCCACCAGGCGTAGCGTCCGAGCCGACGGTAGATGGTGCGCGAGACCACGAAGCGCGACAGGGCCGAAGGGTCGCTCAGCCGGTCGAGCCCGGCGAGCCACGGCGCGTCGGCCGCCGAACGGGCGGACAGCGAGCGCCAGCCGTGTCCGGCGGAGCTGTCGCCCACGATCCCCGGCTTGGTGTCGGCGGCGGGATCGAATTCGGTCTCGGGCCCGCCGCAACCGGGGGCGTAGGCGTGCTCGCCCGGCTCGACCCGGACCACCCGGGACCCGGCCGCGGTGCGCAGGTGGAGGTCGATGGGGCCCGCGTTGCTCGACGCGGTGGGCGGCGCTGGCCGGCGATGACGTCGGGTCCCCCGCCGTCGCCCGGTTCGTGGGCGCCGGTCTGGCGGATGACCCGGCGCTCGTCGCCGCCGAGGAACCGCCGAGCGCGTCGGCGAGCTCGGGATGGGCGTCGAGGGCTCGCGCCGCCTGGGCCGAGGCGGCGCCGGCGTCGCATCCGCCGGCGGCGCAGCCGGTGAGGTCGAAGAGGTTGCCGGCGACGACGAGGATGCCGGGCCCGTCCCAGGTATCGAGGGCCCGCGCCAGCTCGGTGGTGATGGCCCGGCTCGACGGGGTGGCCTCCGGGGTGAGGAGGAGGTCGCTCACCACCATGACCCGGCGGCCGACGCCGACCTCCACCCGGGTGGCGCCGGGCTCGGGGGAGAAACCTCCCTCCGGTCCGCCCGTCGTGTGCCCCTCGGGCCCAACCTGCACCGACGATGGTCTGGTCGTGGTCACGGCCCCTCCATCGTAGGGTCAGGCCGGCGTTAGGCTGAGACGCGTCCGCCGATGGGTCGTGGGCCCGGGTGCTCCCGGTGGCGGATCCGGAGCGGAACCGGTGGTCGGAACCGGTGGTGAGGAAGGGGAACCATGCCCGACGATGCACGAGGACGGCCGTCCGATCCGCCGGCCGTCCCGGCCGGGGCCACCATCGAGGACTACTTCTCCGAGGACCGGGTGTTCCCCCCGTCCGACGAGTTCCGCCGCCAGGCGGTGGTCGCCGACCCCGGGGTGTACGAGCGGGCCGGTGCCGACTGGGAGGGGTTCTGGGCCGAGCAGGCCGGCACGCTCGACTGGTTCCGCCCCTGGGACTCGGTGGTCGAGTGGGATCCTCCCCTTCGCCCGCTGGTTCGACGGCGGGACCCTGAACGTCTCCTACAACTGCCTCGATCGCCACGTGGCGGCGGGCCGCGGCGACCGGGTCGCCTTCCACTGGGAGGGCGAGCCCGGTGACACCCGCACCATCACCTACGCCCAGTTGCTGGAGGACGTCTCCCGCTTCGCCAACGTGCTCCGGGCCCTCGGCGTCGGCCGCGGCGACCGGGTGGCCGTCTACATGCCGATGATCCCCGAGCTGCCGGTGGCCATGTTGGCCTGCACCCGGATCGGCGCCGTCCACTCGGTGGTGTTCGGCGGCTTCTCCTCCGATGCGCTGCGCGACCGGATCCTCGACGCCGCCGCCCGGGTGGTCGTCACGGCGGACGGCGGGTGGCGGCGCGGGTCGCCTTCGCTCCTCAAGGGCAGCGTCGATGCGGCCGTGTCCGAGTCCCCGTGCGTGGAGCACGTCGTGGTGGCGCGACGGATCGGCGATGCGGCACCGTCCCCGGTCCCGATGACCCCGGGCCGGGACCACTGGTGGCACGAGCTGATGAGCGGGTCCGACCCGGCGGTCGGAACGCCGCCCCCCGACCGCTGCGAGCCCGAGCACATGGCCGCCGAGGACCTGTTGTACCTCCTCTACACCTCCGGTACGACGGCGGCGCCGAAGGGGATCATGCACTCCACCGGCGGCTACCTCACCCAGGTGTCCTTCACCCATCGTTGGGTGTTCGACCTGCATCCCGAGCGCGACGTCTACTGGTGCGCCGCCGACATCGGCTGGGTGACCGGGCACAGCTACATCGTCTACGGGCCGCTCGCCAACGGTGCGACCTCGGTCATGTACGAGGGGACGCCCGACCATCCCGGGCGCGACCGCTGGTGGTCGATCGTCGAGCGCTACGGGGTCACCATCCTCTACACGGCCCCGACGGCGATCCGGACGTTCATGAAGTGGGGCACCGCCCACCCCGAGTCGCACGACCTGACCTCGCTGCGGGTCCTCGGTTCGGTCGGCGAACCGATCAACCCCGAGGCGTGGATGTGGTACGCCACCCACATCGGCGGCGGCCGGTGCCCGGTCGTCGACACCTGGTGGCAGACCGAGACGGGCGGCATCATGATCGCCCCCCTTCCGGGGATCACCGCCACCAAGCCCGGTTCGGCCACCTTCCCCCTTCCCGGCATCGCCGCCGAGGTGGTGGACGAGAGCGGTGAGCCCGTCGGCAAGGGCGGCGGATACCTGACCCTCACCCGGCCCTGGCCCGCCATGCTGCGGGGCATCTACGGCGACCCGGAGCGGTACCGGCAGACCTACTGGAGCCGGTTCGACGGCCGGTACTTCGCCGGCGACGGGGCCAAGGTGGACGAGGACGGCTACTTCTGGCTGCTCGGCCGGGTCGACGACGTGATGAACGTGTCGGGACATCGCATCTCCACCACCGAGGTGGAGTCGGCTCTGGTCGACCACCCGGCGGTGGCCGAGGCGGCCGTGGTCGGGGCCGACGACCCGAC
The DNA here is from genome assembly GCA_963764555.1 of uncultured Acidimicrobiales bacterium. Lineage (GTDB taxonomy): Bacteria > Actinomycetota > Acidimicrobiia > Acidimicrobiales > RAAP-2 > Bog-756. Next base: position 93,997 of record CAVXSW010000005.1, on the reverse strand, counting down.
GACCGGGCAGGCCATCGTGGCCTTCGTGACCCTGAAGGCAGATGCCGGGGGGGACCCCGACCGGCGCGGTGAGGAGCTCCGGGCCCACGTGGCGGGCAAGATCGGGCCCATCGCCCGACCCCGGACCGTCGTGTTCACCGACGAGCTGCCGAAGACCCGCAGCGGGAAGATCATGCGGCGCCTGCTGCGTGACGTGGCCGAGGGGCGGGTGCTCGGGGACACCACCACCCTGGCCGATCCCTCCGTCGTGGAGGAGATCCGCCGGCTGGCGGCCACCTCGCCGACCGAGGAGTGAGCCGCCCGACCGGACCGGCCAATTGGGCCTGGCACGACCAGCCGTTGGCCTCACCGGGCGAGGCGGTGGTGTTCGACGTCGACGGGGTGCTGTCGGACGCCGCCGTCCGGCAGCACTACCTCGAGCGCGGGCGGCGCGACTGGGACCGGTTCTTCGACGCCTGCGGCGACGACCCCGTCATCGAGGAGGTGGCCCGAGTCCTCGAGCTCCTCGATGGGCGGCTGCAGGTGATCCTGCTCACCGGGCGCCCACTGCGGGTGCGGCCCCAGACCCTGGCGTGGCTGGAGCGCTACGGGCTGCGGTGGGACCTGCTCGTCATGCGGGCACGGGGCGACTACAGCCAGGTGACCTGGTTCAAGCGGGACAGCGTCGACGAGCTGCGCGCCTTCGGGTTCGACCTCCGCCTCGCCTTCGAGGACGACCCCAACAACTTCGCCATGTTCCACGCCGAGGGGATCCCCTGCGTCTACATCCACTCCGGGTACTACGAATAGTCTGCTCTGGCAGCAGCCCTGTCCGGCCAGAGTGCGTCCGAGGCATCCCACCACCGCCACGTGGTCTGGCCGGATGGGTCGTCATTCGGAACCAGGCCCATCGCCCGGATGGCATGGCTCTGAGTTCCAAAATGACCGGGTACGGGAGCGGAATCGATGGACGCCTCCGACGACAGGCGGGAGAACGAATATCTTCAACGGTTCCGTCCGCTCGTGATGTTCATGGCTGCCTGCCTTGCGCTCGCCGCCTGTGGAAGCGCCCGGTCGAGTGCCCCGACCAAACAGGTGGCGACGACGTCCACACCAGCACCACCACCTACGACGGGAGTACTCCCGACCAATCCGAGCCATTCGTCCACCGTTCCTCCCGCGCCTCCCTGTAGGAATGGCGAGATTGCTGTGACGAACCTCCACGCTGGCGAGGGAGCGGGGATGGTCGTCGAGGTTCTCGGGTTCACGAACATCAGCACCAGCAGCTGTTCACTCACCGGGTATCCGGGTGTCGCCGGTCTGGACGCCCAGGGTACCGAGATGGTTCAGGCGAAACGCGTTGGCGAGCCTGGGCCTTCAGTCACGCTTGCCCCGCACCAGGTTGCGTCGGCGATGGTGAACGGCGAGGCCAACTCCGCGAGCTCGGCACCGTGTCCCGCCTATCGCACGTTCCTGGTTACGCCGCCCGACCTCACCCAGCCAACCGCTGTCCGGGTGGCCCTGAATCTGCCCTACGAGCAGTTCCGAACGTGCACCGGACTCACGGTCGAACCGGTCGTCGCAGGATCAACGGGAGAGGCACCCTAAAAAAAACCGGCCAAGGCAACCGGGAAGCGGATTTCACGAGGAGATGGCGGGCGGGACACTGTTAGCGGACCTTTCGAGGATTCCGACCCGGACTAGATACCCAAATATTGGAGTGCGTCACCGTCCCGGCGTTCAGGGGCAGGCCGACGTGCCTCCCCAAAGTGGAGGTGTCTTTTCGCCGGAACCCGGTTATCAAGGAATGGAGGCCCCGCCATGCCTGCAAAGGTTGGATTCGTGGCAATCGATACCGTTGACCCCAGCCTCATTGCCCCGTTCTGGTGCGGAATGCTGGGGGTCGATGTTGACACCTAGATCGGAGAAGGGGACTTCCTGATACTGACTCCGACCGAGGAAGTTCTCGTGGTTGGGTTTCAGCGGGTCCCAGAGGCGAGCTCGGGCAAGAACCGGGTCCACCTCGATTTGGTCGTCGACGACCTCGACGCAGGCACGGCGGATATAGAGCGCCTCGGCGGCCAATGGCTAGAGCCAGGTACAACCCGAGAGCTTGAAGGATTCCAGTGGCGCTGCATGGCGGATCCGGAAGGCAACGAGTTCGACCTCGACGTACTCCCGTCCGGGGCGTAAGGACTCGGCCGGGCCTCTAGCGCATGGGCCGATCGGCCGCGGTCAATCGGCGACCCGCCTCCGGCGGTATGGGGCACGGGAGCGTGGACCAACGGAGGTTCCCGCAACGGTGATCACTGCAAGCGCGCTCTTCCTGACCAAGAGATGCACGTGGTGCAGACTCGTGATTTCATTTGGGCGTGACGAAACCAAACATCCTCTTGATCATGACGGACGAAGAACGGTACCCACCTCCTTATGAGGTTGACAGCGTTCGAACCTTCCGCACCAGCCAACTGACGGCTCGCGAGTCGATCAGATCCCGTGGGATGGAGTTCCATCGCCACTACGCCGGGTCAACGGCCTGCACGCCCAGTCGGGCGACCCTCTTCACAGGGCAGTACCCCTCACTGCACGGGGTGAACTCCACGGACGGCACGGCCAAGCAGAGCTCCGATCCGGGAATGAACTGGCTAGACCCCAACTCTGTGCCCACCCTCGGCGACTGGTTCCGTGCCGGGAGCTACCAAACTCACTATCGAGGGAAGTGGCATGTCTCGTTCGCCGACTTGATGATTCCCGGAACTCACGAGGGCCTGAAAGCGTCAGACGATGACGGCAAGCCAATCGACGACGCCGTGGCTGCCTACCGCAAGGCTGACCGCCTCGATCCATTTGGCTTCTCCGGGTGGATTGGCCGGGAACCGCACGGTGCGGCCAGGTCCGACTGTGGAACGATCCGCGATGGCGTTTTCGCCGAACAGGTAGTGGAGCTGTTCGGCGAGCTTGCAGCAGCCCGAGACGCTGGGCCCTGGTTAACAGTGGCTTCGTTCGTGAACCCTCATGACATTGCCTTCTCGGGATTCGGTTGGGAGCAGCTGCTGAAGTTCGGGTCGCCGGATGACACGGTGCCGGCGGTTCCTGAGCCGCCGTCCCAGTCCGACACGTTCAGTGGTCGTCCAGCCTGTCAGGAGGCGTTCAAAGCACTCTGGCCGCAGATGATCTTCGAGACGGCCACCGACCTCGGCTACCGGCGGCTCTACTACTACCTGATGAAGCTTGTCGATCAGGCAATCGGGAAGATTCTCGGCGCACTGGAGCGATTCGGCCATGGCCGACGACACCATCGTCGTCTTCACATCGGACCACGGTGACCTGCTTGGAGCGCACGGCGGTCTGATCCAGAAGTGGTGCAACGCTTTCGACGAGGCCACTCGGGTGCCTCTCCTGATAGCTGGACCGGGGATCGCTCCCGGCGGTGGGGGCGTGAACATTCCCACCAGCCACGTCGACCTGATCCCCACCCTCCTCGGGCTGGCCGGTGTTGACATCGAGGAGGCAGCCGCCGGGGTGGCGGCACACCACGATGAGGCACATCCACTGCCTGGCCGTGATCTGAGCGGGGTCGTGTTGGGCACGACGTCCGCACCCTCCGTCGAGTCACCGATCTACTTCATGACCGAGGATGATGTCACCCGAGGAGTCACTCAGGTGAACATCCTGAACGGAAAGCCGTTCGAGCCGGTCACACCACCGATCAACATCGAGTCGGTGATCACGTCACTTGCCCACGGGAGACGGAGGAGCACAGGAACTGTGGAAGCTGAACCACTACTACGAACGTCTGGACGACTGGTACGCCAACGAAGGCGTTGCACCCAACCCGTTCCTGCCCGCCGCCGCAGAACCCGAGTGGGAACTGCACAACCTCACCGTCGACCCTCAGGAGCGACACAACAGCGCTGACCACGAGCCTGGGACTGTCTCGACCATGAAGTCGGTCCTCGATTCTGAGCGGGACGCCAAGCGCCTCATCCCCACACTTCGCAACGCCACGCCATAGGTCCTCTGGACCCGTCCCACTTGTTCAGGCACCTTTTTCCACACGCCCGAATGTGCTGTTCAGTGGCATCCGTAGGATGACATTCCTAGGTCCTCCAATGAAACACATTCATCTGGTTCGCTGCCGTTTTCACCATGATTGCGTTGGATCGCAGGCTGTGACCATGGGCACATCAGGTGCCAGAGGCTGGTGGCACGCTCCTCGCTGGATGCTCGGCAGTAGTTCCTGGGTGCAGAGGCGGCAGGAACGCCTTGAGCTGGGCGAGGATGCCGAGGACACGCTCAAGCGAGCTGAGAACCACATCAGGCTATGGATGCGCATCTTTGGCCGGGATGGGGGACCGACTACACGAGCCCGGGCAAACGCAGCAAGGGCACTAGAACGTCTTGGGCGATACTCCGAGGCGCAGCCACTTCGATGGGAGGTCCTCGAATCGTACAGACGCCACCGAGGTGAAGAGGACCCCCATACCGTTGCCGCCGAACTCTGGTTGGCGGTAAGCCTCGTGAACGGCGGGAACCCCGACGAAGCGCTCACCTACGCAAACCACGCACATGATGTGAGGATGCGCCTCTACGGTCCATCGGATGAACAAGTGAAGCAGGCGGCGGCCATTGCAGCAGCCATCAAGGATCGAACCGAGAAGCCGGATCACTACTTCAAGCAAGTTGTCTTCCCCGAACGGGCGGCGGGTAGTTACTGGACCTCCTAAACGAGCTGACTGACGACGACTGCGATTGGCCACCAGTAGCAGCCACCTTGAACTGCCTTACCTGTTCAGTTCAGCTGGGGCAGGTTGCCTGTCATCTAGTTAGGCCATTGCTCCCATCGAGCCGCTCGGCGTTTGTCGATTCGCTCCAAGGTTTCATGTGACTTGCCACGAGGTGGCCAGGTTCAGCGAGGCCGGTCAATCGGCAGGCCGGTTCGAGGCGACGGACTTCCTCCTTGAATAGCCCTTGTCCGACCCTGGCTCTCACTAGTTGGCGCCGTTCCGTCGTCGTCAAGTTGGGATCAGCGATGATCTGTTCTGCCTGATGACGAGATCGTGAACGGGAGGCTCATAGCGGATCACATCTCTGACTTCACTCTCGCTCAGTCCGGTCAGCCCCAGATTGAACGCTCCCAGTGAATCAGGAATCGCAAACAAGTACTGGTTTACGACGACGCCGTTCGAGTTCATCGGTGCGTGGCGCTCAGATAATCCCCTAAAGGACATGGACATCGGGCTCACCATGACCGAACGTCGACCGATCCTTGAACTTGGGCTTCGCCTCGTACCTGGGCCGCCCGGACCGGCGGAGCCACCCTCCGTGCTCAGGCGGACCGCCGGCGCCAGGCGACCAGCCACCCGACCACCAGCGCCGCGGCGGCCAGCGCGATCGGCGGCAGGTCCCCGTACCGGACATACAGGGTCCGCCCGGTGCGCCGGGCCAGGGTGGCGGTGATCACCTGCCGGGCGCCGAGCACCGTGCGCCCGATCAGCCGGCCCCGATGGGTGATGGCGGCGCTGTAGCCGGTCGGCGCCGCCTGGAGCAGGTCGCGGCCCTGCTGGACCGCCTGCACCTCGGAGGCGGCGATCTCCTGGGTCGGGACCTGTGACGTGGCGTACGACGAGGTGTTGGTCGGCACGACGAGCAGCTGGGCGCCGTGGCGCACCGACGATCGCCCGCGGTCGGCGAAGAAGACCTCGTAGGAGACCATGGCCCCGAGCGGTGCGGCGGGGGTGGGCAGCAACCCGCTGCCCGTGCCGGGGACGGCGTCGAGCGGGACCGCCGACAGGTCGGCGAGATGGGAGAACAGGCCGCGGAGCGGGACGTACTCTCCGAAGGGGACCCGGTGGACCTTCTCGTAGCGGGAGACGACCGTGCCGTCGGGCCCGAACGCCACCACCTCGTTGCGGAAGGTCGTGCCCGACACGGTCTCGGTGACGCCGACCACCAAGGTGGCCTGCAGGGCCCGGGCCAGTCCGGCGAGCCGGCCCTCCACCGGCGAGTCGGACAGGGGGGTCTGGAGCGACACCACGTCTTCGGGCCAGAGCACCAGCCGGGGCTCCGGGCGGCGCCCGGCCCGGTGGAGGAGCCCCGTCGCCTCGAACTGCGCCGCCAGCACCACGGCCGGGTCGATCTGCGACTTGGAGAACCCCCGGGCGCCCCCGCCCTGGACGGCGGCGGCGGTGAGCGTCCCCGTCGCCGGCCCCCCGTCGGGGGCGTGGTCCGCCCAGGCGGCCACCGCCACGAGGGACCCGAGGGCCAGCGCGGCGGCAAGCCCGGCGCCCAGTGCCGTCCCCCGGTCGGGGCGGCCGCCGGGCCCGCCCACCCGGCCGGCCCGGGCGAAGACCCGGTCCCGCCGGCCGCCCCGGATCTTCGAGGCGACCGCCGCGACGAGCGAGGCGAGCCCGACCCCGCCGACGTAGACGGCAGCCGTGAGGGCCAGCGGTCCGCCCAGCCGGGCCACCCCGAGCACGGGGCCGCCGGCCTGCCCGAGGAACACGCCCCCGAGCGGCAGCCCGCCGAAGGGCCACCCCATCCGGGCCCATTCGGCCAGGGTGAGCGCCGCCGGAAAGGCGAGCGCCCGCGCCGCTGCCGGCCGGGCCGGCACGGCCAGGCAGCCGACCGCCACGAACGCCGACTCGACGGCCATGAGCACCAGCGCACCGGGCAGGGTGAACGAGCGGGCCCAGGCGAGGCCCGGGACGTAGCAGCCGAGGCCGGCGAGCCAGCCCGCCCACAACCGGGTGCGGGGCCCGAGACGGCCGAGGCGCCAGAACAGCAGCCCGGCGGCCGGGAAGGCCAGTGCCCAGGCACCCCAGGGCGGCAGGGAGAGGGCGAGCCCCACCCCGGAGGCGACCGCCGGGACGGCCACCGCGCCCCGCCGGGGCCGCAACGGCGCGGCGCGGCGCTCGGGGAACGACACCCCCGTGGGCCGCCACCCACCCCGGACCGGGCCGGCGCCGAGGGCGGCGGGCCGGGGCGACGTCGACGGTGGGCCCGTGCTCAGGACCGGTCGCTCCCCGTCGGGACGCGCCGGGTGCCACCGGGCCGGACCAACGAGTCGAGGAGGCGGCGGGCGGCCGACCGGCCGCTGCCGATGCAGGCGGGGATGCCGACCCCGCGGTAGGCGGCTCCGGCCACCTCGATCCTGCCGCAGGCGGCGACAGCCTGTTCGATCCTCCCCACCCGGACCAGGTGGCCCACCCGGTACTGCGGAAAGGCGCGGTGATGGCGGGTCACCATGGCATCGAGGGGGCGGGCGCGCAGGCCGAGGAGGGCGGTGAGCTCACCGACGACGGCGTCGACCAGCTCGCCGTCGTCGAGCGCCAGATGTCGGCTGTCGGCGAACCTGCCCACCGACACCCGGACGAGCTCGTCGCCGGCCCGGGCGAGGTGGGGCCACTTGTGCCCGAGGTAGGAGACCGCGGTCACCAGGGGCGCCGCACCGTCGACGGTGGCGGTCCGGGGCACGAGGAAGCCGGTGCCGGCCAGCGGTGCCTCGGTGGCGCCGGCGGGAAGGGCGAGCGTCACGAGGGCCACCGAGGCGTGCTCGATGGCGCGGAGCAGCCCGGCGGCCTCGGGCGCCGAACCGGCGAGCAGCCCGGCCGCCGCCGGGGCGGGCACGGCCAGCACGACGCCGTCGACCTCGCGCGCCTCCGGGCGTTCGCCGCCGACGGCGACGCGCCAGCCCGACGGGTCGTCGCCGGCCCCCCTCCGGCGCTCGAGCGATTCGACCGGGGCCCGGGTCGAGACGGCGACGCCGCGTGCGGCGAGCTGCGGCCCCGAGGGCGGCGGCGAGACCGGCGGTGCCCGAGCCGAGGGAGCAGAAGACCGGGGCCGGCGGGCCCCCACCGCTCGTTCCCGCCTCGGGGCGGGGGAGCCCCCGGCGCAGGTGGCGCATGAGGCTGCCCGGCTGGGTGGAGGCGGCGAGCAGGTACGGGAAGGTGGCGGCGGCGCTGAGCTCGTCCACGTCGCCGGCGTTGATCCCGCCGATCAGCGGATCGACCAATCGTTCGGTGACCGCCCGCCCGAGGCGCGCCGTGACGATGCCGCCCACCGCCTGGTCGCCGACGATGCCGCGCGCGCCGCGGTGGGGTCGGACGAGGTCGGCCGCCACGCCGCCCAATTCGCTCGGGCCGAGGATCCCCGAGCGGGCGAGCGGCCACCAGCGGGTGGGGACCCCGAGATGGAGGCCCTCGGGCAGGGGCCGGAGCCGGTGCCGCGCCCACACCGACGCCCCCTGTGCCCCCACCGGGACGAGCTGGTCGCCGAGCCCGAGCTCGGCGCACAGCTCGGTCGCCTCGGGACGCCGGGCCACGAAGGCGTCGGCCGCCAGGTCGACGGGCCGCCCGGCGAAGTCGGCGGACTGCAGCACGCCCCCGACGGCGGGGCCCGCTTCGAAGAGGAGGACCTCGGCGGGCGCCCCCCGGACACCGTCTCCCGATGCCAGCTCCCACGCCGCCGACAGCCCGGCGATGCCCGCGCCGACCACGGCCACCACCGGCCGGCGCCCGCTGCTCACGCCGACATGGACGCGTCCCGTCCCGCCCGGCCCGGAGGTGGCACCAGCTCGGGCCCCGCCGCGGCGTCGACCACGTCGGCCAGGACGGCGAGGAAGCGCGGGTCGTCGTCGAGGGACCGGGCCCGGGAGAAGGCGAGCCCGGCGTCCCGCGCCACCCCGGCCGCCTCGATGTCGAGGTCGAAGAGGACCTCCAGATGGTCGGAGACGAATCCGACCGGGCACACCGTCACCGCGCTCGCCCCCTCGTCGGCCACCCTCCGGATCTCGGCGGCGAGGTCGGGGCCGAGCCACGGCTCGGGGGTGCGGCCGGCGCTCTGCCAGGCCACCCCCCAGGTCAGCCCCGGCACCCGGTCGAGCTCGAGGACGGCGGCGATGTCGGCGGCCGACTCGGCGACCTGGTCCGGGTACGGATCGCCCCCGGCCAGGGCCCGCTCCGGGAGGCTGTGGGCGGTGAAGAACACCGCCGGCCGGGACCGGCGCTCCGCCGGCAGGGCGGCGATCGCCGCGTCGGTGCGTTCGGCCAACAGGGGAGCGAGCCCGGGTGCCCGATGCCACGAGCGCACCGGGGTGAAGGCGAGCGGTGGGTCCTCGGCGGCGGCCGCCGCCCCGGCGCGCCGGACGTACTCGCCGGATCCGAGCGCCGACTCGTGGGGGGTCAGCACGATCCCGACCGCCCGCCCGGCCCCGCGCTCCGCCAGCGAGGCCACCCCCGCCTCGATGGTCGGCTCGGCGAACTTGGTCCCGTAGGCGACCAGGTACCGGCCCGGCGAACGGCGGTCGAGGACCGCCGCCAGCCCGTCGACCTGGGCGGCCGTCCGCTCGTTGAGCGGTGACGTCCCCCCGATGGCCCGGTAGCGCCGGGTGAGCTCGGCCAGCTGGTCGGCGCTCGGCCGGTGCCCCCGGCGGATGGCGGTGTAGAAGGGCTCGATCCCTTCGGGGGTGTCCGGCGTGCCGTGGGCCATCACCACCACGCCGGTCGGCGGCCCGGGCGCGCTCGGGTGCGGGCCGGGCACCGCGGGTGCGGGCCGGGCCCGCTCATGTCGCGGTGGCGCGCCGGCCGGCCTCGACGCCGGCGCGTCCCTCGGCGTGGACCAGCTCCACCACCCGCTCGAGGACCGCCGGGTCGGTCTCGGGCAGGACACCGTGCCCGAGGTTGAAGATGTGGCCCGGCGCGGCCCCCGCCCGCTGGAGCACGTCGCGCGTCTCGGCCTCGGCCACCGCCGTGCCGGCGAGGCAGGCCGCCGGATCGAGGTTTCCCTGGACGGCCATGCCGGCGGGGAGCCGCCGGCGCGCCTCGTCGAGCGGGACCCGCCAGTCGATCCCGACCACCGTGCACCCGGACCGGGCCATGGTCGTCAGCAGCTCCCCGGTCCCCACCCCGAACAGGATGGTCGGGGACGCCGGGGTGGGACTCGGCCAGCCGGGCGAACAGCCGCCGGGTGGCCGGCAGCACGGCGCGCTCGTAGTGGTGGGGGGCGAGGATCCCCGCCCAGCTGTCGAAGACCTGCACCGCCGAGGCACCGGCGTCGAGCTGGGACCGCAGGGACGCAAGGGCCAGGTCCGCCGAGCCGCTCCATCAGCGCATGCCAGAGGGCCGGGTCGCCGTACATGAGGGCCTTCACCCGGGTGAAGCTGCGGGAGGGGCCGCCCTCCACCAGGTAGCTGGCCAGGGTGAAGGGCCCCCCGGCGAATCCGATCAGGGGGACCTCGAGCTGCCCGGCCGCCGCCCGGACCGCCTCGATGACGTAGCGGGTGTCGGACTCGGGATCGAGGGGGCGGAGGCGCTGGAGGTCCTCCTTGCTCCGGAAGGGCTCGGCCACCACCGGGACCGGTCCCCGGCGCCACGTCGACCCCGAACCCGATGGCGGCGAGCGGGACGACGATGTCGGAGAAGAGGACGGCGGCGTCGGTCCCGTACCGGTCGACCGGCTGCCGGGTGAGCTCGACCACCAGCTCGGGCCGGCCGATGGCCTCGAGGATGCTGCCCGAGCCACGGGCGGCCCGGTACTCGGGGAGCGACCGGCCGGCCTGGCGCATGAACCAGACCGGGACGTGGTCGACGGCGAGCCCCCGGCAGGCGGCCGATGAACGGCGACCGGTCGAAGCGGCCCTCGCCTCGGGGAGCCGCCGTCAGGGTCGGGGTCCCGGCCGGCGCCGGTCGGGTGCCGGAGCGGTCGGCTGCACCGCCCGCCGACGGTCGAACGGGTGCAGCCATGGACCGATTGTAGGGCGGCCCGCCCGCCAGCCCGGGGTCGAACCCGGCGCCGCCGCCGGCGCCCGCCCGCCGCACCTGGTGACGCCGCCGCCTACAATCGAGGGTTCCCGTGAGCGGGACGGGGGCAGGCAGGGCAGGCAGCTGGAGGTGTGGGTGGATCCCGAGCAGCAGCTCGAACAGGACTTCGTCGACACGGCCTACGCGCGGCTCGACGCCATGCGGGCCGACGCCAATGCCATGCTCGAGGGGGTGCTCGACCTCGGGCAGGGGCGGGACCTTCCAGTCACGGACCGAGCGGGACGTGATCGTGCGCACCAGCATGGCCCGCCTCGAGCAGCTCGACATCGGCGACCAGGCCCTGACCTTCGGCCGGATCGACCGGGTCCTCGACCGCGACGGGAACCGGCACGGCGGGACCGGCGGCCGTCGAGACCTTCCACATCGGGCGCCTGGCCGTGCACAGCGCCGACAACGACCCGCTGGTGGTGGACTGGCGGGCGCCGGTCGCCGAGCCCTTCTACCGGGCGACCGGCCGCGACCCCCAGGGGCTCGTCCTCCGCCGCCACCTCGCCCTCGCCGGCCGGCAGGTCACCGGCATCGAGGACGAGCGCTTCGACGGCGCGGCGGGCAACGGCACAGCGCCTCCCGCCGGGGAGCGGGTGACGGCCGCCGCCGGCGACGGCGCGGGCCCCGGGCTCCTCGTCGGCGACATGCCCATCGGGGGCCGGGCCGCCCTGCTCGCCGCCCTCGGTCGGGCCCGCACGGGGCACATGACCGACATCGTCTCGACCATCCAGAAGGAGCAGGACGAGATCATCCGCGCCCCGCTGTCGGGCGTGCTGGTCGTCCACGGCGGGCCGGGCACCGGCAAGACGGCGGTGGCCCTCCACCGCGCCGCCTACCTCCTCTACACCCACCGGTTCCCGCTCGAGCGGCAGGGGGTGCTGGTGGTCGGCCCCAACCCGCTGTTCCTCCGCTACATCGACCAGGTGCTGCCCTCGCTCGGGGAGACCGGCGTGACCCTGTCGACCGTCTCGGGCCTCGTCCCCGAGATCCGGGTCCGGGCCGACGAGCCCCCCGAGGTGGCCCGCCTGAAGGGCGACGCCCGCATGGCGACGGTCATCGCCCGCGCCGTCCGGACCCGGCAACGGGGTCTCGCCGCGGACCTCGCCATTCCCTACGGCGCCCTCGTTCTCCGCCTCTCCGCCGACGAGAGCGCCGTCCATCGTGGACGCGGTGCGGCGGCGCCCCGGCTCCCACAATGCCCGCCGCCGTCTGGTCGAGCGGTCGGTCGCCCAGCTCCTGGCCGAACGGGCCCGCCAGACCCAGCAGACCCTCGGCGTGGGTGCCCGATCCCGTGCCCGCCTTCCCCGGGTACGAGGAGGAGCTCGCCGAGCTCGACGAGGACGAGTTCGACTTCGAGGACTTCTCCCGCAAGGTGCACCGGGTGCCCGAGCTGGCCGAGGCCCTCGACCGGATGTGGCCGAGGCTCTCGCCCCACGAGCTGCTCCACGACCTCTTCGGCGCCCGCCCGCTCATCGCCGCCGCCGCCCGGGGTGTGCTCACCCCCGAGGAGCAGGAGCTCCTCCATCGCCCCCGTTCGGCCTCCTTCGACGCCGTCCCCTGGACGCCGGCCGACGCCGCCCTGGTGGACGAGGCCCGCCACCTGCTCGGACCGCGCCAGGGCCGGTCCGAGGACGCCGTGCGCCGGTACGGGCACATCGTGGTGGACGAGGTGCAGGACCTCTCGCCCATGCAGCTGCGCATGGTGTCGCGTCGCTCGCTGTCGGGATCGATGACCGTGGTGGGCGACATCGCCCAGGCCACCGCGCCCTGGGCCCCGAGCTCGTGGTCGGACATCACCGACCACCTGCCGCGACGGCGCCCGGTCCGCACCGTCGAGCTGACGGTGAGCTACCGCACGCCCGCCGAGGTGCTGGCGGTGGCCGGCCGGGTGCTCGCCCTGGCCGCCCCCGAGCTCGTCCCGCCCCGGCCGGTACGGCGCACCGGGGTGGACCCGCGGATGGTGGCGGTCCGGCCGCCGCCCGGGGAGGAGGGCGCCGCCGGATCCGGCGACGTGGCCCGGACGGCCGCCGAGGTGGTGGCCGAGGAGCTGGTCGCCGTCGAGCCCGGCCGGGTGGCCGTCCTCGCTCCCGAGGACCTGCTGCCCGCCCTGTCGGACGCCCTGGCCGCCGCCGGGATGCCGGTCGTCGACGCCCGCGACGCCCGGTCCGCCGGGCTGTCGGCGCGCGCTGGTCCTGCTCGCCGCCGGCGCGGCCAACGGGCTCGAGTTCGACTCGGTGGTCGTGGTCGAGCCCGGGCTCATCGCCGGCGAGACGGCCGAGGGTCTCCGCACCCTGTACGTGGCGCTCACCCGGCCGACCCAACGCCTCAGCGTGGTGCACCTGGCGCCGCCGCCGGCCGCCCTGGCGGGCGTCTGAGGGTCGCCCGCCCACCCACCTCCCGAGCTGGGATGCGGCCCGTTCCGCCGCCGGTTGGGGGCCCCGGATCGGAGCGCTCGGCAGCCCTCCGATGAGTTGGCCCCTCGCCGAGCCGATCGACTAAAACTACGGCGTGACCCAGGCCCTGGCCGCCGATCCGACCGTCGCGGCCCCTCGTCGGCACCGCCCGGACCGGCCCTCGATGATCGGGGTCGGGGTCATGATCTGGCTGTCCTCCGAGGTGATGTTCTTCAGCTCGCTGTTCGCGGCCTTCTTCACCATCCGGGCCCACGCCTCGGTGTGGCCGCCGGTCGGGGACCAAGCTCGACACCATCCAGTCCGGGATCTTCACCGCCATCCTGGTGGCTTCCAGCTTCACCATGCAGAAGGCCGTCTTCGACCAGGAGCGCGGCGACCGGCGCACGGCGAAGATGTTCATCGTCATCACCATCATCATGGGGGCGGCCTTCGACGGCAACCAGTTCTACGAGTGGGTCACGCTGTCCCACAACCCGGCGACCGATCCGACCCACACCGCCTTCGGGTCGCTCTTCTACATCATGACCGGGCATCCACGGCCTGCACGTCTTCCTCGGGCTGGTGGCCATGGTCTTCCTGCTCGGCCGGCTCAAGGGCCCCAAGGGCGACCCGGGCGAGACGCCGGTCTTCCAGGGGGTCAGCTACTACTGGCACTTCGTCGACATCGTCTGGGTCGGGCTCTACTCGTGCCTCTTCCTCCTCAAGTAGATGCGCACGCCGATGCGAGCGCTCACCAGGCTGGCCCGCTCCCGATATGTCGCCCCCTGCGTGCTGGTCGGCTGCGTCGCCGTCGTCGGCCTGGTGGCGTTCTCCCCGGGACCGGGCCCGGCCGGAGCCGCTCCGACCACGACCCTTCCGCCCGCTCACCGTGCCGACACCACCGCCAACACCCTGGGCCACCCGACCACGCCGAGCCTCGGCGAGGTGCTCCACTACAACTCCCCGGCCAACCAGAGCGGGATCTTCTACGTGAGCCTGCCCGAGGCCTTCGTGGACCCGGGCCAGGCGCTGTTCGTCGGCCAACTGCTCGAGCTGCCACGGGCCCGAGGCCAACGGGACCGGCCGGGCGCCCAACCTGCAGGGCCTCGGGGCGGGCACCGTCGACTTCTGGGTGTCGACCGGCCGGATGCCGCTCGCCAACTCGAGCGTGCAGGCCACCCGCAAGCCGCCCCGCTTCAACCGGCTCCAGACCCTCGAGATCGCCGCCTGGGTGCAGTCGCTGACCCCCGGCCAGGGAACCAAGGTGCCGGTGGTGAACACCAACGGCGCCGACCTCGAGGCGGGCGGAACGCCTGTTCACCCTCAACTGCGCGGCCTGCCACACCATCACCGGGGCCGGTGACGCCCTGGCCGGCGGGGCCTACGCCCCGAGCCTCCACCTCGCCACCCTCCCCCAGATCGTCGAGGCCATCCGCTCGGGACCGGGCAACATGCCCCACTTCAGCACCGGCAACATCACCGACACCGAGGCCCGCGACATCGCCGCCTACGTGCACGGCGTGATCCAGCACCCGGTCGACCGGGGCGGGTTCGGCCTCGGCGGGATCGGACCGGTCGGCGAGGGCTTCGTCGGCCTGCTGCTCGGGGTGGGGCTGTTGATGCTGGTCTGCTTCTGGATCGGGGACCGGGCATGAGCGACCAGCCGCCGCGCCTCGAGGGCCCGCTGCCCATGGCGGCCCTGGACGACCCCCACCTGCAGCCCTTCGCCAAGCACCCGGACCGGGCCCAGCTGGTGGCGGCGCTGGCCATGATCGTCGGTTTCCTCGGCTTCATCGGGTTCGGCATCGCCTACTGGGTCAGCGACAACACCCAGTGGCAGGCGGTCACCCTCGGGGTCGGCCTCCTCGGCCTCGGGTTCGGGGTCACCGCCTGGGGCAAGTACCTCATGCCCCAGGGCCCCTTCGTGGAGGAGCGCCACGCGTTCCACTCGACCGAGGAGGAGCGCGACGCCATGACCGCGGCGGTGGTCGAGCGGGGCGGGATGGTGGTCAAGCGACGCAGGGTGCTCGGCGGGCTGTTCGCCCTCGGGTCGGCGGCGATCGGGGTCGTGCTCCTGTTCCCGCTCATCCGCTCGCTCGGCCCCAAGCCCGGGCGCGACCCTGTTCCAGACCAACTGGAAGAAGAACTCGCAGCTGGTCACGGTGACCGGCCGGGCCGTGCACGCCAGCGACCTCGACGTCGGCGGCGTGCTCACCGTCTTCCCCAAGGGCTTCCAGGGTTCCTCGCCCGACCAGGTCATCCTCATCCGGCTGGCCCAGCTCGGCCCCTTCGACCCCCCCTACCCGCTGCACCCGCCGGGACGCACCGACTGGGGGGTGCAGGGGTACGTCGCCTACTCCAAGATGTGCACCCACCTCGGCTGCCCGGTCGGCCTCTACCAGGAGCAGACCCAGCAGCTGGTCTGCCCCTGCCACCAGTCGATCTTCAACGTCAACGCCGGGGCCGTGCCCGAATTCGGCCCCGCCCCCCGGCCGCTGCCACAATTGCCGCTGAAGGTGGACACGGCCGGCTACCTCCGGTCCCAGGCCGGCTTCGACCAGGCCGTCGGGCCCGGGCTTCTGGGAGCGGCCGTGACCCGCCCGGCCGGACCGAGTGACCGACCGAGACCCGATGACCGACAGCCCATGATCGACAAGACCATCGACAAGTCGCTGCGGTGGGTCGACGACCGCCTCGGGCGTGGCCAAGGGCGGCCGGGTCTTCCTCGACAAGATCTTCCCCGACCACTGGTCGTTCCTGCTCGGGGAGATCGCCCTCTACTCGTTCGTCGTCCTGCGTGGCCACCGGGGTGTTCCTCACCCTCTTCTACGTGCCCTCGGCCCACGAGATCGTCTACCACGGCTCCTACCTCCCCCTGCGCGGGCCAGCGGGTCTCCGAGGCCTACGCCTCGACGGTCGGGCTCTCCTTCGACGTGAAGTCGGGGCTGCTCATGCGCCAGGCCCACCACTGGGCGGCCGACATCTTCCTCGGCGCCATCGCCGTGCACATGGCCCGGATCTTCTTCACCGGCGCCTTCCGCAAGCCCCGCGAGTTCAACTGGCTCGTCGGCGTCGCGCATGCTCATCCTCGGCATCGTCAACGGGTTCCTCGGCTACTCGCTCCCCGACGACCTGGTGTCGGGCACCGGCATCCGCATCGCCTACTCGATCATCGAGTCCATCCCGCTGGTCGGGAGCTACATCGCCTTCTTCCTCTTCGGCGGCAACTACCCGGGCAGCGGGTTGATCATCCCCCGGTTCTTCATCATCCACGTGCTGATCCTGCCGCTGATCATCATCGGCCTGCTGGGCGCCCACCTCGGCCTGCTGGTCCGCCAGAAGCACACCCAGTTCGGGGGCAACGGCCGGACCGAGCACAACGTGGTCGGCTCGCCCATGTTCCCGACCTTCATCGCCAAGACGACCGGGTTCCTCTTCATCATCACCGCGGTCATCTTCCTGCTGGGCGGGTTCGCCCAGATCAACCCCATCTGGCAGTTCGGCCAGTACGAGCCCTACCAGATCTCCTACGCCGTGCAGCCGGACTGGTACATGGGCTGGCTGGACGGAGCCCTGCGCATCATGCCGAGCTGGGAGTGGGTGGGCTGGGGCCACACCCTGCCGCTCGAGGTCTTCCTCCCGGCCGTCATCTTCCCCGGGCTCATCTTCACCATCTTCTTCGTCTGGCCCTTCTTCGAGACCCGCCACACCAAGGACCTCGCCTACCACAACCTGCTCGACCGCCCCCGGGACCGGCCCAAGCGGACGGCGGCGGGGGCGTCGATGGTGACCCTGATGTTCATGGTGTTCTTCGCCTCGTCCACCGACGTGATGGCCAACTTCCTCCAGGTCCCGCTCAACTCCGTGCTCTGGTTCTTCCGGGTCGCCGTGGTGGCGGGGCCGGTCATCGCCTACTTCGTGGCCTACAAGATCTGCAACGAGATGCGGTCGGCGGAGGGCATCGGCAAGCGCAAGCGGGCTCAGATCGTGTTCCGTTCCCCGACCGGCGAGTACCGCGACCGAGCCGGCCGACGACCGTCCCGGCGACGGCGTCGAGGAGCTCCATGCCATCCCGGTGCCGACCTACATCGACCTCGTGCCCCCCGAGCTGGCCACCGGGACGGGCGTGCGCCGGGTCATGCGCTGAGACTCCCGACCTGAACCTCAGGGCAGCTGGTCGGCGCCCTCGGTGACGATTCGCTCGAAGAGGACGGGGTCGGTGGCGAAGCGGGAACCGGGCACCGGCCAGTGGAGGACGACCTCGTCGATCCCGAGCGCACCGTACCCGCCGGCCCAGTCCACAAAGGCGCCGACCGAGGTGAGCGGCCGCTCGGTGCCCACCCCGCCGAGGAGGACCTTGTCGAGGCTGCCGACGTCGCGGCCTCGTGCCCGGCAGGCTGCTCGGAGGCGCGCCAGCTGGGCGCCCACGGCTCGGGGCGCCCCTTCGGCCGGGCGGTCGGCGCCGGGTCCGGCCTCCCCGTAGGTGACCCAGCCCTGGCCGAGCTCGGCGGCGAGGGCCATCCCCCGCCGTCCGGTGGCGGCGACCACGAAGGGAGGCCGCGGCCGTTGGACGCACCCGGGGACCATCCGGGCCTGGTTCGCCCGGTAGTGGGCGCCCTCGACGGTGGTCGAGGGGTGGGTCAGGAGCCGGTCGAGGAGGTGGACGAACTCCCCGAAGCGCTCGGCGCGCTCCGCCGGCGACCAGGGCTCCCCCCCGAGCACCGTGGCGTCGAACCCGGTCCCTCCCGATCCGAGGCCGACGGTCAGCCGGCCGTCGGAGAGGTCGTCGAGGGTCATGAGCTCCTTGGCGAGCGTGACCGGATGGCGGAAGTTGGGGGAGGCGACCAGGGTGCCGATCCGCAGCCGGCGGGTGGCGAGGGCGGCGGCGGCAAGAGTCGGCACGGCCCCGAACCAGGGCCGGTCGCGCAACTCCTGCCACGACAGGTGGTCGTAGGTGTAGCCGGCGTGGAACCCGAGCTGCTCGGCCCGCCGCCAGATCTGCTCGGACTCCGCCCGGCGGTAGAGGGGCAGGATGACGGTGCTGAGGCGCACCGCGGCGACGTTAACCCGCTTGCCGGACCCGCTCCGGCGGCCGATGATCGTCGGATGGACGACGACCGCCGGACCCGCTTCCGCCACCTCCACCGCCAGGGAACCTTCGTGATGCCCAACCCCCACGACCCCGGCGCCGCCCGCCTCCTCGCCGCGCTCGGGTTCGAGGCGCTGGCCACCACCAGCAGCGGCTACGCCGCCTCGCGGGGACGCCCCGACATGACCGTCGGGCGAGCCGAGCTGGTCGAGCACGTCCGTTCCCTGTGCGACGCCACCTCGCTGCCGGTCAGCGTGGACGCCGAGCAGTGCTTCCCGGAGAGCCCCGGGGGAGTGGGCGAGACCGTGGCGCTGCTCGCCGGGGCGGGGGCCGCCGGCTGCTCCATCGAGGACTGGGACCCCCGGGCGCGCGCCATCGACCCGCTGGACGTGGCGGTCGGCCGGGTGCAGGAGGCGGCGGGAGCGGCGGCGTCGTCGGGCATGGTGCTCACCGCCCGGGCCGAGAACCACCTCCGGGGCCGGGACGACCTGGACGACACGGTGGCCCGACTGACCGCCTATGCCTCGGCCGGCGCCGAGGTGGTCTACGCCCCAGGCCTCACCGACCTGTCCGCCATCGCCCGGCTGGTCCGCGAGGCGGGCGCCCCGGTCAACGTCCTGCTGCGACCGGACGGCCCGAGCGTGGCCCAACTGGCGGGTGCGGGCGTCCGGCGGGTGTCGGTGGGCGGGGCGCTCGCCCGGGTGGCCTACGGAGCGCTGGTCCGGGCGGCCGAGGAGCTCATGGCGTCGGGGATCCTCGGGCCCGGGCTCCCCTATCTGAGCCCGTCAACGGCGGCATCGGCCTTCGTCGGCGTCACCTCCTGACCCCGGCCTTCGTCGGCGTCACCTCCTGACCCCGGCCCGAGCGACCCGCCCGGTGACCGGGCCGGTCTTCTGGCCGAGCGCCGGTCGTCGACCGGGCGCCGCCGGGCTCAAGGGTCCCGACGGGGACGTCGATGACCCCTCCATGGGCGGAATCAGACCCGGCGGGTCCAGCGGCGGAAGTGTGCCTCGGGGGTCCGGCTGGCGGGGCACAGCCCGGGGGCGGGCGGCGTTGCTCGACGCCCTTCCCGACGTGGTCGTGGTCATCGACGCCGCAGGCAGGATCGAGTGGGCCAACCGGGCGGCGGAGCGGGCCTTCGGGCGGTCGCTCGCCGACACCGTCGGGATCTCGGGTCTCGAGCTCGTCCACCCCGACGACCTGGCGTTCGCCCTCCTGTCGCTCGGGACCGTCCAGGAGAAGGAGGTGGGGACCCCGATCGAGGTCCGCCTCCGGACGGCGGGCGGCTGGCGGCTCATGGAGCTGGTCGGGGCGCGCGTGCCCGGTTCGGACGAGGGCTCGGGCGAGGGCCCGGGCGAGGGATCGGTGCTCCTCAGCCTCCGGGACCTCACCGACCGGCGCCGGTACGAGCTGTCCCACGACCACGACGGCCGGTTCCGGACCCTGGTGCAGAACGCGGCGGCGCTCATCATGCTCGTCTCGCCCACCGGTGAGGTGGTCTCCTGTTCGGGGGCGGTCACCCGGATGCTCGGGCACGACTCGGACCTCGTCGAGGGACGTCCGCTTTCGGCGCTGGCCGTCGAGGAGGACCGTCGGGCGGTCGACGCCGTGCTGGCGCGTTCGGCACACCAGCGCGCCACCGATTCGGGACCGCTCACCATCTCGGTCTCGCTGGTGCGCGCCGGCAGCCCGGTGGCGGTGCCCTTCGAGCTCACCGTGGTCAACCTCGTCGACGATCCCACCGTCGAGGGGTACGTCGTGTCGGGCCACGACATCACGGATCGGAAGATCCTGGAGGAGCAGCTCGCCTACCAGGCGTTCCACGACTCGCTCACCGGGCTGGGCAACCGTGCGCTGTTCCAGGACCGGCTCTCCCTCGCCCTTGCCCGCACGCTGCGGACCGGGCGGCGGACCGCCCTGCTCTTCCTCGACGTGGACGACTTCAAGGCGGTGAACGACCGGTTCGGGCACGCCGCCGGCGACGCCGTGCTGCGGGCGGTCGCCACGCGGATCGAGGGATGCCTCCGGGCGGTCGACACCGCCGCCCGCCTCGGAGGCGACGAATTCGGCGTCCTCGTCGAGGACATCGAACAGCGCGGTGACGCCCTCGCCCTAGGGGAACGTCTGCTGGGCGCCTGTCGCCGGCCGGTGGTGGTCGGGGACCGCGCCGTCCGGCCGACCCTCAGCGTCGGGGTGGCCTGCAGCGTCCCCGGGACGAGCGTCGACGAGCTGCTCCTCGGCGCCGACCGCGCCATGTACGAAGCGAAGCTCCGGGGCAAGGACCGCTGCCTCGCCGCCTCGGGAGACCCGGCGCTCGCCGCCCCGGGAGGCCCGGCGCTCGCCGCCCCGGGAGGCCCGGCGCTCGCCGCCCCTCGGCCCGGCCCCTCGGCTTGGCGCTGAGGCTCGAGGGCGCCCCCGGTCCCGTCGCCGGTCAGATGCCGCCGAGCACCTCCTCGGCGGAGGGGAGCCGCGGCCGGGAGCGGTCCACGAGGATCGGAGCCCCGGGCTCGACCGACACCGGTCCGGGAGCCTCGGGAGAGCCGTCCGAGAGCGCCATCCGCACCACCTGGACGAGCTCGTCGGGTTGGTCGTGCTGGAGGTAGTGGTTCGCCCGCGGCAGGATCCAGAAACCGTTGGTGCCCGGCTTGGTCTGGAGGTAGGCGCTCCAGACGTGGGCGGCCACCCGCAGCGGGGAGACGACGTCGTAGAGGCCCCACACGAGAGTGGTCGGGACGGCCGAACGGGCCAGGGACCCGAGCCACACCTCCTCCTGCTGGGCCCGTTCGACCAGGTACTGGATGGTGTCGTGGATCACCTCGAGGCCGTCGTTGAACGCCAACGTCTGGGCGAGGGCGGCGACGACCGGGTCGTCGGGCGGGCGCGGCGGGGTGAAGGTCTGCTCGCCCATGCCGCGGGCGAGCAGGTCCGGCGTGAGCACCTCCAACGCCTGGGCGGCGGAGCCGGGCTCGAGCATGGCGCGCTGGAACTCCAGGAGGTTGGACAGGGGGAGGAACACGTTGGCGTTGGTGAGCACGAGGTCGGTGAGATCGAAGGAGCTCTCGCCCGAAGCACACCGGGAGGCGAAGGCGAGGGCCACGCTGTCGCCGCGGTCGTGGGCGACCACCGCGCCCCGGCCGGCGCCGAGGATCTCCTCGAGGTAGTGGCCCACCAATTGGGCGTCCCGCCGGACGGTGTAGTCCTCGCCCTTCGGCTTGTCGGAGAATCCGAACCCGGGGAAGTCGAGCATGCAGACGTGGTAGTGCTGGCAGAGCGGCCCCGCCACGTCGTACCAGTCGATGCTGCTCGTCGGGAATCCGTGGAGCAGCACCAGGGTCGGTGCCGCCGGGTCACCGAGCTCGGCGTGGAAGATCCGCAGGCGGTCCGTCCGGCGGAGGCGCTCGGTCGGGGCCCAGTCGAAGAAGTCGCCCTGCTCCAGCCATTCCCGAGCACGCCCTTCACGCATCGGAGCCGTCGACCCCGTTCAGCCGCGCTCGCCGGCGGGCGCCGGCAGGCTCCTCGCCCGTTCCCGGGTCCCAGGTCAGACGGCTCCGCCGCGGCGGCTCTCGACGGTGGCGCCGATGGCGGCCGAAAGGATGAGCGCCGCGGCGAGCGGGGCCAGCCACAGGCCGAGGACGAAGGTGAGCACGGTGAACATGGCGCCCATGCCCAGGATGAAGGGCCAGATGCTCGAGCCCGGGAAGGACTCGACGGACCCGGCGCCCGACGCCACGTCGGCATCGGGGTCGTCGTCGGGCTGGGGCTTCATCTTGTACGACCACCACAAGTAGTAGGAGCCCGGGAGCAGTCCGAGGCCGGCCGAGCCGATGAGCATGAGGAAGCCGGCGTCCTCGTAGCTCGTGAACCAGTAGACGCTGGCGATGATGCCGAAGAAGATGCCGATCGCCGGCCAGGAAGAGCCCGCTGACCCTCATGAGGGCGCGCCCACCGTTTCCTCGTCGGGTAGGGGCCGGGCGCCGGGCCGGTGGTGCTTGCGGTGCTCGGGGTGGTTGTAGTCCCAGGTCGGACGCTCGGACCGGATGGGGGGCAGGTGGGTGTAGTTGTGGTGGGGCGGCGGCGACGTGGTGAACCACTCCAGCCCGTGGCCGTCCCACGGATTGTCCCCCGACGGCACGGGCTTGCGCCACGACACCCAGAGGTTGGCCAGGAAGAACAGGAACGAGGCGCCCATGACGAAGGCGCCGACGGTGGAGATGACGTTGAGCCCGGTCCACCCGTTGGTGGGCAGGTAGTCGGCCACCCGGCGGGGCATGCCGTACAGGCCCACCAGGTACTGGGGCATGAAGGCGACCCAGAACCCGATGAACAGGACCCAGAAGTGGAGCTTGCCGAGGGTCTCGTTGAGCATCCGCCCGTAGAACTTCGGGTACCAGAAGTAGAAGCCGGCGAACCCGGCGAAGACGGCCGTCCCGACCAGCACCTTGTGGAAGTGGGCCACGACGAAGTAGGTGTCGTGGGTCATGAAGTCGACCGGGGGCGAGGCCAGCAGCACGCCGGTCACGCCACCGACCAGGAAGACGAAGAGGAAGCCCACGGAGAAGAGCATGGGGGTCTGGAAGCTGAGCTGCCCGCCCCACATGAGCCCGATCCAGTTGAAGAACTTGATGCCGGTCGGGATGGCGATCATGTAGGACAGCAGCGAGAAGAACGGGAGCAGCACCACTCCGGTGGTGAACATGTGGTGGGCCCACACCCCGGTGGAGAGGGCGGCGATGGAGATGGTGGCGAACACCATGCCCTTGTAGCCGAAGAGCGGCTTGCGCGAGAAGACCGGGATGATGTCGGTGACGATCCCGAAGTAGGGCAAGGCGAGGATGTACACCTCGGGATGGCCGAAGAACCAGAAGAGATGCTGCCAGAGCACCGGTACGCCGCCACCCTGGACGCTGAAGATGTGGGTCCCGAAGTGGCGGTCGCAGAAGAGCATGACGACGGCGCCGGTCAGCACCGGGAAGGCGATGAGGATCAGGACCGCGGTGACCAGCATGTTCCACGAGAAGATCGGCACCCGGAACATGGTCATGCCCGGGGCCCGCAGGTAGAAGATGGTGGAGCACAGGTTGACGCCGGTGAAGATGGCCGAGAAGCCGGTGAGCGCCAGGGCCATCAGCCACAGGTCCGCTCCGAGGCCCGGCGAGTTGATCGCGTCGGACAGGGGGGCGTAGGACGTCCATCCGTAGCTGGCGGCGCCCCCGGCCACCAGGAAGCCCGACAGCATGATCAATCGACCCGAACAGGTACAGCCAATAGGACAGGGCGTTGAGGCGCGGGAAGGCCATGTCCGGCGCCCCGACCTGCAGCGGCACCACCAGGTTGGCCAAGCCGCCGAAGGCGAAGGGCCCGGCGAACAGGTACAGCATCAGGCTGCCGTGCATGGTGAACAGCTCGTTGTAGGTCTGGAACGAGACCAGCGACGAGGTCGGGTCGGCCAGCTGGGCCCGCATGACCATGGCCATGAGCCCGGCGATGAAGAAGAGGATGAGCGACGTGATCATGTAGCTCTTGCCGATGACCTTGTGGTCGGTCGAGGTCAGCCAGTTGACGATGCCGGTCGGCCCTTCGTGGTGGGGGTGGGCCTCGCCGTGGGCGGGCGATGGCGGGCCGCCCGATCCCGGGGGCTGCTCGGGTCCGACCAGGTCGGGACGCTCGACGGTGGTGGTCATGCGTGTTCCTTCGGCGTTTGATCTGGTGCGGGGCTGGCGTTGGACGGCGTGACGTAGGTGTTCGGCGGCGGGTTGTTGGAGGCCGGAGAGCCCGAGCGGACCAGCGTGTGGCCGGCCGCCACCTCAGCGCGGGCCCAGGCCCGGAAGGCAGGCGGACTGACCGCCTTCACGCTGAACAGCATCTCGGCATGGTAGAGACCGCAGAATTGGATGCACTGCCCGTTGTAGGTTCCGGAGTGGAGCACGGTCAGATCGAAGACGTTGGTCACGCCGGGCAGAGCCTGGCGGTTGAAGTTGAAGTCCCGGACGTAGAAGGCATGGACCACGTCATCGGAGACCAGGCGTGATCTGGACGGTCTGGCCCACCGGCACCACCATCTGGGGGCCGTCGGTTCCCAGGCCCGTTGGTGGTCTCACCTGCCGACGCCGACGTCGAGGTGGGGATAGTCGAACCGCCATCCCCACTGGAAGGCGGTGACCCGGATGTCGACCACCGGCGTGCCGGTGGTGGTCACGGTGGCCGTCGCGGGGACCGTAGCGTCGACGTTGTTCTCGGTCAGCACCGTGAACCCGAAGATGACGGCCACTATGAGGATCGGAATGATCGTGTAGAGGATCTCGATCGGGATGCTCTCGTGGAACTGGCGGGGCATCTCGTCGGAACGTTTGCGGTAGCGGATCAGCGTGTAGATGATCAGCAGGGCAACCAGGCCGCCGACGATGATTCCGGTCGTCATCATCCCCGAGTAGAGCTTGAAGATGTCGTGGCCCTGCTTGGTTGCCCCCACGGCTGGCCCCGTAGGTGGGGTAGAAGCCGCACCCGCCCAGGACCAGGGGCGCGGCGACGGCGATGCCGAGGAGGACGCGCCGGCGACGGCGGGTCCGGGCGGGTGCAGCGGCCGCCTCGAGCGGTCCTGCGCCGTCGTCACCCTGCCGCGACCGGGGCAGGTGGCGGTCGGTCCGGGCGATCACGGCGATGACACTAGTGGGCACCGGGGCGCGAGTAGAAGTTCGGGACCCGCTCCGCCACGAGCCGTTCGAACGTCCTGTTCAGCGGCGGTCGATCCCGCCGGTAAGGCGGTGATCACGAGGGCGTCTCGTCCCGCCCCGGTCCCGACTCCCGGGCCGCCCACGAGAACACCCCATGGGCCATGGTCGAGGACGCGGCATCGGCCCGGCGGGTGAAGACGGTGCGGCGGGCCTCGTTGGACCCCGGGATCGTCCGGAGCGGCCAGCCAGGCCAGCTCGGCCAGGTGCCCGGCCAGGCGCAGGTCGCCGTCGGAGGGGCCCGCGTCGGCGGACCGACCCGGCCGCTCTCCGCCCGCACCGTGATCCGCATCGTGACCCGCGTCGTCACCCGCATCGTGACCCGGTCGTCGAGCCGCGTCGTGAGCCGCATCGTCGGCCAGGGCGAGCGCCCGGTCGGCCAGGGCGCCGGCGCCACCGGCCAGCTCGGCCAGTTCGAGGGCGAGCGCCCGTTCGGGTGCCGGCTTGAGGGTGGCCGGGTTGCCGTCCCACCAGCCCCCGTACCGGCGCCAGACCGTCCGGACGACGAACTCGGGCTCGTCGTAGACGGGCTGCAGGTAGGGGCGCTCCATCAGGCCGGTCGGGCGGGGACACCGTGTGCAGCACCTCGTCCAGCCGGGCTCCCGCGGTTCATGAGGGCGAGGGTCTGCTCGACCAGGGACTCGAGCAGCTCGGCGGTGTCGCCGAGCGCCTGGCGGACCCGTTCCTCGCCCGATCACCGGGTAGCCGTGGCCCGGGCAGCAGGACCTCGGGCCCTCCCGCCGGCGAGTCGTAGAGGGCGAGCATCCGGCGGAGCGCGTCGGCCCACTCGAGCGGGTACCGCTGCACCTTCTGGGGGTTGCCGGCATTGGGCGACGCCCAGATGAACAGGTCGCCGCAGCACAGGACACGCCGGCTCGGGGAACCAGGTCCAGGTGTGGTCGTCGGTCTCCCCCTTGGCGTGGTGCAGCTCGGCGGCGGTACCGCCCACCTCGAGGTCGAGGCGGTCCCGGTAGGTGCGGTCCGGGTAGCGGTACTCGGTCGGCCACTCCAGGGTGTCGATGGCGAACTGGCGCCGGTTGATGATGCCGTTGTAGCCGGCGGTGAGGACGTAGCGGTCGAAGCGGGCCGGCAGCGCTTCGTGGGCCACCACCACCGGGTCCGGCCAGCCGGCCGCCGCCGACTCGGCCGCCCACACCGGGACGCCGAAGACGTGGTCGATGTGGCCGTGCGAGTAGACGGCGGTGTGGAGCCGGCTCTCGGTCCAGTTCCGCAAGGTGCGGTGCACGTCGGCGGCGAGGAAGGTGCTGCCGGTGTCGACCAGCACCAGACCGTCCTCGGTGTCGATGGCCGACACGTTGGCGAAGGACGGGACGAAGGCGACCCCGTCGGCCACCTCGGCGAGGCCGGAGGCGGGACGGAGCGGATGCACCTCGGAGGTGGTGACCTCGCCCCGCCAGAGCCGGTCGGCGAGCTCCAGCACGTCGCGGTCGCCGGCCATCGTCGATCTCCGCCCCGGCCCGAAGCGCCTAGCCGTCCGACCCGGGGTCGTCCGCCCCCCGGGAGGCCAGGCGACCCGCCCAGCGCCCGGCCTGGCGGAGCGACTGCCTGACCTTGGCCTCGGCCGCCGGCCGGTGGGTCGCCGCCAGGCGCCGTCCCTCTGCCGCCGCCACCCCGGCGGCACGCCCGGCCCGCCGTGCCGCGCTGTCGCCGGTGCCGGTGCTCGGGCCGCCGGCGGACCGGCCGGGGGTGGGACCCGCCGGGGGACCGGGGACGACGACCGAAGCGGTCGTGTCGATGACGTTCCGGTCCGCCCGCCTGTGGCTTCGCCGTCCGGATCCGGGCACGCCGCCACGGTACTCGGGGGTCCGGGTCAGGGTGGCCACCCGGATCAGCCCCACCGCGGCGAACTCGAGGACGACGATCCCCTCGATGTCCGGGCGCAGGGCCGGCACCACCGGTGCGGCGGCGGCCAGGGCCCCCGCCGTGACGGTCAGGACGAGGTGGAGCCGGGGAGGACAGACCCTGACCAGCCCCAGCGGGCCCTGGGCGGTGACGGCCAGCCCGGCGAACACGACCGCCGCCGCCACCAGCACGCTCCCGCCGCGCACGTGGACCGAGACGTCGACGAGCACGAGGGCGATGACCAGCTCGGAGAGCTGGAGGACCCAGAAAGGGAACGGGCGCTGCCGGGTCGGGCCGGTGCCCGGGGACGAGCCGTCGGACGCGCCGGTGGCCGTCACGGCCGGCGGCCTGCCCTCAGGGGACGGGCCTGTCCGGGAGCGAGCGGTGGCTCAGGAGGGCGACTGGCCGCCGGATCCCTCCACGTGGACCTCGACGGTGGGCGGGGGCGGGGTCACGGCCGGCGGGGCGGCGGCCTGGGTCACCTGCTTGGTGCCCGTGCCGTTCTCGGAGCCCCCCTCGTCGAGCCCCTTCTTGAATTCCTTCTGCGCCGAGCCGAGCGAGCGGGCCAGCTTCGGGATCTGGGTGGAACCGAAGAGGACCAGCACCACCACGACCAGGACGATGATGCCGTCGACGCCAAAGATCTCTGCGGGGCCTAGGTGCACGGTGGTGTCTCCTTTGTGCGTCTGCCGGAACCAGGTTAGACCCGTCCGACCCGGTCCGCTGCACGGCGGCCTGTCGGTGTTCGGCGCCGCCGCCCCGGCCGGATGGCGCTCAACCGGCCAGCAACACGCCGAGGCAGAGGGCGGCCACCGAGGCCAGCGCGCCGATCGCCCCCCAGACGGCCAGGCCGAGCCGGGAGCTGGCGCGCTGGTGGAGGTAGACGGCTACCCCGGCCAGGGCGACCACCACGATCTTGACGACGAGCACGGTCTTCCAGGCGGCCGAGCCCTGGCCGGCATCGACCGCCCCGATGTTCCACAGCCCCGTCGCCACCAGGACGGCGTAGGCCGGCCAGAGCAGGCGCGCCAAGGCCCGCGCCACCTGCTTCGGGGCCTCCTCGCCGAAGCTGCGGACGGTGGGGAGCAGGCCCGCCACGGTGAACTGGCCGCCGACCCAGACGGTGGCCGCCAGCACATGGAGGACGAGCCGGAACCCGTCGAGGCCGGCGGACAGCGACGGCCCCGCATCGGCGGGGACCAGCTGGACCACCAGGTGCACCGGCGCTGCCTCTCCGGCCTTCTACCGTCCGGTCCGACGTGCCCGGGCGTCGCCGGGCGTTACCGGCCGGTCCAGTTGGGCTTGCGCTTCTCGGCGAAGGCCACCGGGCCCTCCATGGCGTCCGCCGAGCCGAACACCTCACCGACGGCGGCGTTGTTGACCTTCCACCCCTCGGCGTCGGGGAGCTCGCCGGCCAGCTTCATGACCCGCTTGGACACCCGCACCGCCAGGGGGGCGTTGGCGGCGATGGTGTCGGCGAGGGCCAGGGCTTCCTCCATCAGCCGCTCACGCGGCACCACCCGGTTGATGAGCCCGAGCTCGAGGGCGCGGCGGGCGTCGATGGGTTCCCCGGTGAGGGCGAGCTCGAGCGCGATGGCCGGGGGGATCCGCTTCGGCAGGCGGACCAGCGCGCCGCCGCCGGCCATCAGGCCGCGCTTGACCTCGGGGATGCCGAACAGCGCGTCCTCGACCGCCACCACCAGGTCGCAGGCCAGCATGATCTCGCACCCGCCGGCCAGGGCCGAGCCGTTGACCGCGGCGATGAGGGGCTTGGGGAAGTCTCGTTGGGCGATGCCGCCGAAGCCGCCCTTGGCCTCGATGATGTCGGCGCCTTCGCCGGAGGCGAACGCCTTCAGGTCCATGCCGGCGCTGAACGCCTTGTCCCCGCTGCCGGTCAGGATGACCACCCAGCACTCGTCGTCCGACTCGAGCTCGTCGAACGCGGCGGCGAAACCTCGGGAGACGGCGCCGTTGATGGCGTTGCGGGCCTCGGGCCGGTTGATGGTGAGGATCTCGGTGTGACCCCGGCGCTCACGGAGCACTTCGGACATGGCGGGTCTCCTTCGGCGTCAATCGGTGGGCAGACGGTAGCGCGGGCCGCCGGCATCCACGACGACCACGGTGCCGACCAGACCGGGGACGTCGAGCCGGCCGACCGCCTCGAGGACCTCGCCGTCGGCGGGGGCCAGTGCCATGTGCCGCCCGTCGGGCAGCCGGACCACCATCGGGGCGCCGGTGGGCGTGCCGTCGTTGTCGCGCAGCACCGTGGCGGCCACCACCTCGGCGGTGGTCCGGTCGGGCACCTCCAGGACGGTCTCGACCTCCGAGGCGTCGATGCGGGCCTGCGCCGCCGCGGTGTCGCCCGCCTGGTAGCCGCCGGGCGGCGGCGACGACCCGTAGAGGCCCGAGCGCGTGCTTGGTGACGAACCAGCCGAGCCCGGTGGCGAGCCCGAGCCGCACCCCCGACCCGTCACCGTTGGCGCCGTGCGGCCCGAGCAGTCGCTCGGTGACCGCGGCGATGCCATGGGTCGTGTAGTTGCTGCCCGGCCCGCCGAAGTAGGGGAGCCCGCCGGTCGACGGTCAGCCGACGGCGGTCGCCGGGCGCGATGCCGAGCGCCTCGGTGGCCAGCTCGACGGCCGACGGGAAGCACGAGTAGATGTCGAGGACCTCGATGTCGTCGATCCCGACGGCCTTGCCGTCTCCCGACGCCCTCGAGGCGGCGTCGAAGAGCGCACGCCCGGCGGCGGCGATGGCCGGCGAGCGTCCCGGGATCGGGCCGCGCCGCCGGGAACCGGACGTCGGCTGCCTCGGCACCGGCCCAGACGAAGACGGCCCGGTCGGCCACCCCGGCCCGCACGGCTTCGGCCAGCGAGCAGACGACCAGGGCGGCGCCCTGGTCGGACCCGAGGAAGGCGGTCATCCGCTTGGTGTAGGGCTCGCAGACGATCCGGTTGTCCGGTGTCGGCGTGGCGATGTCGCCCGGCGTCGAGCCGCCGGCGGAACCAGGCGTAGGGATTGGCCGCCGCCACCTCGGTGAAGGGCGCGAAGAGCTCGCCGATGGCATGGCGTTGAGCTGCCGGCATCGCGGCCTGCCCGGGCCGCCACCACGCTCTCGAACATCGGGTAGATCTGCACCGGGGCGAGGAGCCCGATGGCCGACTCGGCCGGCCCGACCGGCGGCCAGTCGTCGCCCACCACCGGGTCGGGAGCGGCGTCGGGGGGCGGGGCGGGGGGGAGGCCCTCGGCCCGGCGCGCCCGTGACGAGCGGATGGCCTCGGCACCGGCGACGAGCGTGACGGCGAGCTCGCCACGACTGATGGCGGCGGCGGCGCGGTTGACCAGCCACTGCGGGCTGTTGCCGCCCACCGTCGTCACCTCGCAGCGGGCCCCTTCGATGCCGAGGCGCCCGGCCAGCTCGCTGGCCGGGGCGGGACCGCCGCGGCTCAGCATGTTGACCACCGACACCAGCTCGACGGACCCCCGCAGCCGGGGCGCGACCTCCAACGCTGCCGCGGCCGCCCGTTCCATCAGGTCGACGGGCGTGACCAGATCCTCGCGCTCGATCGCCTGGCCCGAGCCGACGACCACGGGGATGCGTCGGGGGTCGGGAAGGGAGGCGGTCATGGGAGTGGCGGGCCGGCTCGGCTCGTCCCGGGCCGGCCGCAAGCTACCATCGCCACCCGGTGGCCACCGGGAGCACGCCCCCGACCGGGCGAGCGGGCCCCGGGGCAAGTCGGGGCCCGCCGGCGCGGGTCGGTGGCTCGTCGGGCCGCCACCGGGGGACGAACCGAGGAACGAGAGGTGGGACCCGTGCCGTCGACGAGACCCCCGCGCACGAGCGAAGAGGAGGCGGGACCGCTCCCCGACGACTTCCTGTTCGGAGTGGCCACGGCCGGCTTCCAGGTCGAGGGGGGCTTCAACGGGCCCGGCGAGCCGGCCAACAACTGGCTGGCCTGGGAGCAGGTGGGCCGGGTGGAGCCGTCGGGCAACGCCGTGGGGTTCTTCGAACGTCCCGAGGAGGCGCTCGAGCGCGCCGCCGCCCTCGGCTGCAACAGCTTCCGGTTGAGCATCGAGTGGGCACGGGTCGTCCGCGATCGAGGACCAGGTGGACCGGGCCGCCCTGGACCGCTACGTACGGATCGTCGCGCGCCTGCACCGAGCGAGGGCTCCACCCGCTCGTCACCCTGCACCATTTCACCCATCCGGACTGGCTCGGCGTCGATTTCTGGCTGCGGCCCGACGCCCCCGACCGGTTCCGCCGCTGGGTCGAGCTCGCCGTCGAGGCGCTGGCGCCGGAGGTGCGCCATTGGGTGACCATCAACGAGATCAACGTGTTGCTGCTCAACTCGTGCGTGCTCGGTGCCTTCCCGCCCGGGAGGATCGGCGCCTTCGGGGACGCTGGCCGTCGCCCGGGACCACCTGCTGACCGCCCACGTGCTGGCCTACGAGGCGATCCACCGTGCCCGGCCCGACGCCCTGGTCACCACCAACAACGCCTGCCTGAGCCTCTACGACCACGACCGCATGCTGACCGACCTGCTGCTCGCCCGGAGTGCCGGCATCGAGCGCAACGAGGTCGACGCCTGGCTGGCGGAGCGGCGGCGCCGGCACGAGCAGCTGGTGCCGAGCTCCGGTCCCGGCGAGTGGTTGCTGCGCCGGGCCAGCGCGGCGCTCACCGCGGGCCCGGGGTCGGGACGGGCATCGCCACGCGACTCCTTCCGTCGAGCCCTCGACGCCGTCTACCTGAGCCCGCACGAGCGCACGCTCGACGTCGGTCGGGATCGACTACTACGACCCGCTCGGCGCCCGTCACTTCCGGGTGCCCGGCCATCGCACGGCCGGGGGGCGGAGCCCGCTGCCGGTCCGGGAGCTCTGGGACGACGTGCCCGACCCGGCCGGCCTGACCCGCTGGCTCGCGCACCAGCACTCGCTGGCGCCCGACCTGCCCGCTCTGGGTGGTCGAGAACGGTCTGTGCAACCGGGTCCGCCACGGCCGCTCCTACCCGCGCACTCGACGGCTGGGACCGGCCCCGCTACCTGCGTGAGAACCTCGCCGCTGTCATGGCCGCCCTCGACGAGGGCGTGCCCGTCGCCGGCTACTGGCACTGGTCGCTGATGGACAACTACGAGTGGGGCTCCTACGAGCCCCGCTTCGGCCTGCTACGGGATCGACCGGCACCGGGGCGAGCACGGGACCACCTGGCTGGACACCGATGCGCTGGGCGACGACGCCGCCGGCACCTACCGGCGGATCATCGCGGGGTTGCGCGGTGGCGACCGCTCCGTGCTGGCGTGAGCGGTGGCGACCGCTCCGTGCTGGCGTGAGCGGGGCGCCGGGTCAGCCGGCGATGCCGGTCAGGGCGCCGAGCACCCGCTCGGCCTGGTCGACGATCTGGGTGACGAGGCTGGCGGCGGGGATCAGGGTCTGGATGGCCCCCACGCCCTGGCCGGTCGGGTAGCACTCCCGCGTCGGGATCGACGCCGTCGGTGTCCTCGCCCGCCGCCGAGGTGGAACGCCCCGTCGCCCATGGACCGGCCGAGCTGGGCCGGGAAGGGGCTCAGCTCCGCGGGGTGCTCGTCGAAGAACTCGGTGTACGTCGTTGCGCACCACCCGCATGGTCTTGCCCGAGAAGGCCCGGCTGATGGTGGTGCCGTCCTCCCTGGTCCGGATCAGGGCGTCCTTGTAGCCGGCCACGCCCCGGGCCTCGGGGGTGGCGATGAACCGGGTGCCGATCCAGACCCCGTCGGCGCCGAGGGCGAGCGCGGCGGCGAGCCCGCGACCGTCGAAGATCCCTCCCGCCGCCACCACCGGGATCTCGGCGCCCACCGCGTCGACGATCTGGGGGACGAGGGGCATCGTGGCGACCAGCCCGGTGTGGCCGCCGGCCTCGGTACCCTGGGCCACCACGATGTCGCATCCCGCGTCCAGCGCCCGGCGGGCGTGGTCGACCTTGCCGCACATGTTGACCACCAGGACGCCGTGGCGGTGGCAGAGATCGACCACCTCGGAGGGGACGCCCGAGCCCGGCCACGAACACCGAGGCGCCCCCCTCGATGACCTGGCGCCACCTGTCCCTCGAGGTCCCCGGGCATGGCGGTGAGCAGGTCGACGCCGAAGGGCTTGTCGGTGGCCGACCGCAC
This sequence comes from uncultured Acidimicrobiales bacterium, assembly GCA_963764555.1. GTDB lineage: Bacteria > Actinomycetota > Acidimicrobiia > Acidimicrobiales > RAAP-2 > Bog-756. The sequence continues at coordinate 60,995 of CAVXSW010000005.1, read as the reverse complement.
GGCGGCGATCTCCGCCACCATCCGCTCGGTGCTCATGGTCGAGGCCCCGAGGCAGCCGAAGCCGCCGGCCTCGGAGACCGCGGTGACCAGCGGGGCGTAGGAGACGCCGCCCATGCCGGCCAGCATCACCGGGTGCTCGATGCCGAGGATCTCGGTCAGTCGGGTCTTCATGCCGTCTCCTCGATCCCCTGGACGGGCGGACCTCCCCGCACCGGCTCCGTCTCGCTCCGGGGAGCAACCCTAAAGCGAAATGGCCATAGGCGCCGCTTCGCTACTGGCGCCCCCGCGATCAGACGAGGAACGGCGGCGCCGGCGTTCACACGAGGTACGGGCAATGGCGGCACCCCGACTCGCAGCACGTCGACCGGGCGAGCAGGTGGGCCGCCGTCATGACGAACAGGCCGGTCTCCGGGTCGGTGTAGCCGGGGGCGCCCTCGGCCAGGGCGGCCCGGTGAGCGGCGAGGATCTCGGCCCGCCGGGGATGGTCTGCGGCCAGGCGTTCCGGGTGGGGCTGGTCGAGAGGTCTTCCCGACGGTGATCCGGGCGGGCCGCCGGGCGGAGGTTCGGGTGGTGGCGACGCCATCGGCCGGTCGGCTGTCGGCTAGGCCGAGGGGGTCGGCGACTCCGCCCGGTCGGGCTCGCCACCGAGGCCGGTGACCAGTGGGCTCGCCGGTGCCTCCGGCCGGCCGACGATCGCCGGCGTGCCGTCGCCGCGCACCGGGACGTCCGCCGCATAGCTCGGGACGAAGTCGCGCTGGCGCACCAGGGCCAGCGTGCCGACCGCCCCGACCAGGGCGACGACGGTGGCGATGGCCATGAGATGGTCGAAGGTGGCGGCGAACCCCTGCCGGTAGGCGGCGCTCAGGGCCTGGAACGCCCGCTCGTTGCCGATGTGGCGCCGCCGCCTGGCGGACGGTGCCGCTGGCGACGACGGAGTCCAGTCGCTTCCCCCCGGCCGCCAGGACGGCCTGGCCGGTGGGCGAGTGGCGGCAGGGCGTCGAAGGTGTTGGGCCGGATCTGGCCGAGGAACACCGCGCCGAGCCCGGCGATGCCGGTGGCGATGCCGACCTGGCGGAAGGTGCTCGACGATCCGGTCGACATCCCGCTGCGCTCGGGCGGCACCACCGACACGGTGGCCGAGGCCACCACCGGGTTGGTGATCCCGACCCCGATGCCGGCCACGATGAACCCGGGCAGCAGGACCGTCCAGGTCGAGTCGGCCTGGACGCCGGGTCATCAGGTAGCAGCCGAGGGCCACCAGCAACAGGCCGAGGCCGAGCAGGAAGCGGGCCTGGACCCGCACGGTGAGCTTGCCGGCGAGCGGGGCGACCACGAAGGCCAGGATGGTGATGGGAAGGAACCGCAGCCCGGCGGCGAAGGGGCCGTACCCGAGCACCTCCTGGAGGTACAGCGTGAGGTAGAGGAACATGGCGAAGATCGAGGCCGAGAGCGTGAACGAGGCGAGTGAGACGCCCACCATCGCCGGCCGCCGGAACAGGGCCAGGTCGAGCATCGGATCGGCTGCCGCGCCATTCGACCACCAGGAACACGGCCAGCAGGGCGGCCGACCCGACCAGCAGCCCGACGATCGACGCGCTGGTCCATCCCTCGGGCGTTGCCCTGCAACAGCGCGAACACCAGCATGAACAGCGAGGCCGAAAAGGTGACGAACCCGATCCAGTCCACCCGGCGCACGGCGGGATCCCGCGAGTCGGCCATCCTCGTCAGGGTGATGAGCATGGCGACGACCCCGATGGGCAGGTTCACGAAGAAGATCCAGCGCCACCCGATCCCGCTGGTGATGGCCCCGCCGAGCAGCGGCCCGATCGCCACCGCGCCGCCGACGACCGCGCCGTAGACGCCGAAGGCCGTGCCGCGCTCGGGTCCGGAGAAGGCGTTGGCGATCAGGGCCAGCGAGGTGGCGAACATGATCGCGCCGCCGATGCCCTGGACACCGCGGCAGAGGATCGAGCATGAGCGAGCTCGTGGACAGGCCGCACAGCAGGGACGACAGGCGAGAAGACGGCCACCCCGACGGCGAAGACGCCTCGCCGGCCGAACATGTCGCCCACCACCCCGGCGGTCAGCAGGAAGGCGGCCAGGGTGAGGGCGTAGGCGTCGATCACCCACTGGAGGTCGGAGAAGGACGGCGCCGAGCGATCCCTGGATGTCGGGGAGGGCCACGTTCACGACGGTGATGTCGAGCAGCAGCATGAACGTGCCGGTGCACACGCCGATGAGCGTCCACCACTTCCGGTCCATCAGCACCCCCAGGCTCGTCATCGGCCGGGCACCGACCGCCAGCACCTCGACGCCGTCGCGTCCCGGGTGGCGATGATGTCGCAGGTCGTTCCCGGACCGCGAGCCCGGCGGACAGGCTCTGGACCGACCCCCGCATGTATAGACGACGTCGCGGCACCGGGCAACGACCGCGCCGTGCCCGGTCAGCTCGTCCCGTAGGTGGTGCTCCGGTCCGACGACCGGGCACCGGTGGCGCGCAGCTCGGCGGCCGCGACGGCCAGATCGCCGGCCAGTTGCTCCATGACCGCGCCGTGCCCGGCGTGCACCGTGGCGTGCAGGCTGTCGGGTGGGGTCTGGCGGTCGAAGTACCAACCGCCCCGCCGGGCCAGGGCGTCACCGAGGGCGAAGGTGTCGAGGCCGGGATCCTCCGGGTCGGCGCCGAAGGCGAGCACGGTGGCGACCGGGTTCCCGCGCAACGCCAGGCCGGGCGTGGTCTCGATCGCCTCGACGAGGACGCCGGTCGCCCGGTGGGCGGCTTCGGCCAGCCGCAGGTACCCGTCGGCGCCGAGGTGGTGCAGGACGGCCCAGCCGGCGGCGATCGGCCCGGCCGGCCGGGTGCCGGCCATGGCGGGCGACCCGTACGTCCCGCCCAGCCAGTTGCTCGTCACGAAGGGCTGCAACCTCGCCAGCTCGCGGGTTCGGTAGAGGACCACCGAGACCCCTTTGAGGGCGTACCCGTACTTGTGGAGGTCGGCGGAGATGGAGGTCACCCCGTCCACGGCCAGGTCCCACGGCTCGGGCCGGTGCCCGAGGCGCGCCAGGAAGGGCAGGACGAACCCGCCGAGGCAGGCGTCCACGTGGCAGAGCACCCCCCGGTCCGACGCCATCCGGGCCAGCTCGGTGACCGGGTCGACGACCCCGTGGGGGTAGGTCGGCGCCGATCCGACCACCAGCACGGTGGCGTCGTCGACCTGCGCCGACATGGCGTCGGGGTCGGCCCGGAAGTCCGCTCCCACCGGGACGCGCCGTGACTCCACGTCGAAGTAGTGGGCGGCCTTCTCGAAGGCGGCGTGGGCGCTGGTGGCCAGCACCATGTTCGGCCGCTCGATGCCCCGCTCGGCGCGCCCCCAGTCGCGGGCCGTCCGTACCGCCTGGAGGAGGGATTCGGTGCCGCCCGAGGTCAGATAGCCGCGCACCGACGCGCGCTCCTGCTCGGGGAGACGGCCGGCGCCGAGCAGATCGGCGGTGATCGACACGATGTCCCCCTGCATGCGGGCGAGGCTCGGGAAGACCCCGGTGTTGAGGGCGTTCTCGGCGGCGAACAGGGTGGCGGCCTGCTCGAGCAGGGCATGGAGCTCTGGTCCGGCCGAGTACACCAGGCTGAAGACCCGCCCGCCCCGCCAGTCGCCGTCGTCGGCTCTCAGCTCTGCCAGGCGCGCCAGCACCTCGTCGGCGCCGAGCCCGACATCGGGGAGACGGGAAGCCGGCACCTCGCTCAGGTGATGTCGCGCTGGGTGAGGATGTACGAGCCGATGGCGGCGAAGGCGAGCCCGTAGCCGAGCATGAGGAGCATGCCCTGCCACCAATTGAACAGGCCGTAGTGGTTGCCCATCCCGCGGGTGAGCCGGGACGCGGCCGCCGCTGCGCCGGTCGGGACCCACCGCGCCGCGCTGTGCACCAGGCTGACCAGGATTCCCTCGAGGATGACGAACCATCCGAGGGTGACGACGATGGCCGCCACCTGGTTGGTGAGCACCGAGCCGACCCCGACGCCGAGGATGGCGAAGAGGGCGAACACCAGGATCATGCCCGGGGCCACCGCCGGGATCTGGTGGGCCATGTCGGTGAAGGACCCTCCCCGCGCCGCCAAGGTCAGTCCCCCGCCGACGATGGTGGCCGCCAGCATCACCACCGCCAGGGCCGCACCGAGGACGGCCGAGGTCACCAACTTGGCACCGACGAAGCGGGGGCGCCGGGGCGTGACGAGGAACGACGTGGTCACCGTCTTGTGCCGGAACTCGGTGGTGACCACCAGCACCCCGAGGAGGAGGGCGAACAGGTAGCCCTGGAACCCGGCCCCGACCAGGTTGCGCAGCTGCTGGGTGGTGTGGGGCACGATGTAGCCGGGCGAGACGAAGGTCCCGCCCCCGTTGCCGTTGTCGCGGCGGTCGAGGAAGATGACCAGTATCAACAAGGCGTCGACCACCAGGGCGATGCCGGTGAGCACCCAGGGCACCGCCGTGGTGCGGATCTTGAGCCATTCGGCCCGCACGCCGGTGATCACGGCGCCCCCGGGGGTGGGACGCGCACCTCGGCGACCGTGTCGGCGACCGGCCCGGTGACCGAGCCGCCGCCGGCGGCGTGACCGGCCGGTCGGGGCTGCGCCGCCGCTCGCCGCGGGTCGGCGGCGTCGAACCCGTGGGTGAGGCTCAAGAAGACGTCCTCGAGGCTTCCCCCTTCGTGGGACAGCTCGTAGAGGACGATCTGGTGCTGGGCGGCGAGGGGGCCGAACCATTCGGGAGTGGCGCCGTCGATGACCAGGACGTCGTGGCTCAGCTGGCGGTAGGCCGACCGGGACCGATGCCAGCACGGCGACGAGCCGGGGCAGCTCGGGGGACCGCACCCGCATCCCGGTGCGGGTGCCGCCGTGGGCGGCCAGTCCGGCGAGCGTGGTCTGGAGGACCAGCCGGCCGTGGGAGACGATGACGACGTCGTCGACGGTCTCCTCCATCTCGGCGAGCAGGTGGGAGGAGACGAGCACGGCGTGTCCCTGCGACGCCCGGTGCCGCATGAAGGTCCGGAGCCACTGGATGCCCTGGGGGTCGAGCCCGTTGGCCGGCTCGTCGAGGATCAGGATCTCGGGGTCGCCGAGCAGGGCGGTGGCCAGCTGGAGCCGCTGGCGCATGCCGAGCGAGAACTTGCCGACCCGTCGCCGGGCCACGTCCGCCAGCCCGACCAGCTCGAGCGTCTCGTCGACCCGCCCCAACGGCAGCTTGGCGGCGATGGCCACCGCCTTCAGGTGGTCTTCGGCCCGCCTCGAGGGGTGGAAGCTGGTGGCTTCGAGCACCGCCCCGACGTGGTGGACCGGGTGGTCGAGGTCGGCGTAGCGCCGGCCGCCGAAGGTGGCCGATCCGGCGCTCGGAGCCACCAGCCCGAGCAGGATCCGCAGGGTGGTCGTCTTGCCCGAGCCGTTGGGCCCGAGGAACCCGGTCACCCGCCCGGCCACCACGTCGAAGTCCAGGCCGTCGACCGCCTGGACCGCCCCGAAGCTCTTGGACAGGCCACGGACTTCGATGGCCGAGGGCATGCCAGACGGTACCCGAGGCGACCGGGCCGACGAGGACCGCTCCGTCGGGCGGGACGCTGCCAGGGGGGTCCCGGCGAGCGGGCCGGGAAGGGCCCTACCTGGTGGATCGCTGCGTCAGATGGGGGCGTAGATGTCGCTCGGCAGGAGCAGTCCGACGGCCACGACCAGCTCGTCGTGGACCCGGCCCATGTTGCTCCAGCCGTTGATCCATCCGACGAGGGCCGAATACCAGACGTGGCCGAGGATGCGGGCCCGGTCACCGAGGTCGGGCGGGTGGGGCTCGCCGATGGCCCGGGTGATGATGCCCTCCATCAGCACCGACACCTGCTGCTGGCATTCGATGGCGGCCGGGTCGGGTGACGCCAGGGCGGCGAAGACCGCCCCGGCCAGCTGGGGCTGGCGCCCCATCGAGCGGAGCGCCCGGTCGAGCACGTCGATGACCCGGGCCGCCGCCGTCTCCCCCTCGGCCGGTACCTGGGCCAGCCGGGCGTCCAGCTGCTCGACCCAGTGGACGAGGGCCGCCGCCAGCAGGTGGTCCTTGCTCGTGAAGTAGCGGTAGACGGTTCCCATGGCCACGTCGGCTTGGGCCGCCACGTCCCGCATCTGCACGGCGTCGTACCCGCCGTCCAGCCCGAGCGCCATGGCCGCCTCGAGCACCCGCTGGCGCCGGGCGTGCTGGGCCCGCGTCAGGGTGCGGGGCGCCGGACGGTTGGCCATGACGGCAAACGCTAGTCTCCTGGGCTTTCGCGCCAGATTCGGTCCGGCGGAGCGTTCGGCGGAGCGCTTCCCCGGGCGCCCGGCGGGGGGTCCCGGCGGCCGTGGCGGCGGGCGCGGCCGCCCGATCTGACACTCCGTCATCGGAGGGCCCGCTCGGTACCATGGGCCCCCATGGCCATGGCCGACGACCCGGACCTCATCGCCACCACCGACGGCCGGGTCCCGGGCCGGCGGGGCCGGGCCACCCGCCAGCGGCTGCTCGCCTGCACCGCCGACTGTTGGTCGCCACCCCGTGGCGGTCGATCAAGGTCATCGACATCGCCAGGGAGGCGGGCACGTCGCCCGCCACCTTCTACCAGTACTTCGAGAACGTGGAGGCGGCCATCACCGTCCTCGCCGAGGAGCTGGTCGAGGGGGTCGGGGTCCTCGCCGGTCTGGTCGAGGGGGACTGGTCCGAGGCCGAGAGCTGGTCCACGGCGGTCGCCGTCGTCGAGGGCTTCATGGACTACTGGGAGTCCAACCGCGCCGTGCTCCGGGTGGTCGAGCTCACCACCGTCGAGGGGGACCTCCGGTTCCAGGGGCTGCGGGTGCGGGCCCTCAACGCGGTCACCGTCTCGCTGGCCCGGGTCATCGCCACCCAGGCGGCCCCGGGATCGCCGGCCGGCGCCGACCCGATGGCGGCGGCCGGCACCCTCATCGCCATGCTCGCCCAGGTGGCGGGCCATCGCTACGGGTTCGAGTTCTGGGGCATCCGGACCGCCTCCCTGGTGGACAGCCAGGCGCGGCTGCTCCACTGGGCGGTCACCGGCCGGCCATCCCCGGCCGGCGCCGGGGTGGCGGGGGCCGACGTGCCCCGGCCGCGCACCGGCCCCGTGGTGGGCGGCGGCGCGGCGAGGGCCCGGACCGACGAGGTGAAGGCGGCCTCGGCCCGGGCCGCCTCGGGCCGGGCGGGCGCTTCGGCGGGGCGGACGGCGGAGGGCGGCCGGGGTCCCCGCCGCCTCAGCGGACCGCCACCGGGTTGACCGGAGAGCCGAGCCCGTGGGTGAGGGGGAGCGGGGTGGCGTCCAGCAGGAACTCGTACCGGCCGTCGGCGGCGCAGGCGTCGGCCAGCTCGTCGAGGAAGAAGTTCTGGCCCTGGGTCATCCCCATCTCGACCAGGTGGAGCAGGTGGACCGGGAGGTAGAGCCGCTCGTCCTCGCCGGGGTAGACCTCGAGCACCATGGTGTCGGTGGCGACGGCGGCCACGTCGCGGTCGTGGAACCAGGCGGCGGTGGACATGGTCAGGCCCGGGGCCGGCCAGGTGTAGGCGACCAGGTCCCGGCGGGGGGGCTCGCCGCCGATGCCCGGCCGGCCCGGCAGCGCCAGGTGGGCCGCCTGACCGGTCCGGACCAGGACCACGTCGCCCGGCTCGACGGCCACCTGCCCGGCCGCGCAGGCGGCGTCGAGGTCGGCGGGGGTGATGGGATAGCCCGGCTCGAGCAGCTCGAGCCCTCTCGACCCGGGGGAGGTCGAGGAGGATGCCCCGCGAGACCAGGGTCTTGACCAGGTGGATGCCGAGCCTGCCGGCGCCGGCCTCGGTGACCGTCGCCGCCGGGAATCCGTTGTAGAGCGTCCTGCCGCCGTCGCCGGCACCGTAGGAGACGTGGGCGAGCCCGTCCCAGTGGGTGGCGCACTGGGTGGCCATCGTGACGCACGTCCTCCGAGGAGGCGATCCACCCGGGGTCGGCGCTCAGGGGGTTGTTGACCGCCACCATCGTGCGCGTCGGGGTTGACCCGGCCCTCGACGAACCCGACCTGGATGCCCTCTTCGGCCGAGAGCGGCAGCCCCAGGGCGAAGGCCGTCCCGTCGTGGACGGCGGCCGCCGCCCGGCGCCGGGCTCGCTCGTCGATGAGGTTGAGCGTCCCGATCTGGTCGTCGGACCCCCACCGGCCCCAGTTGGAGACCTGGGCGGCCAGCCGGGTGAAGGACGGGGGGACCGACGGCGGGGACCGGGACGGGCACCGACCCGTTGTACCTCAAGCCACCGGCGGTCCGGCCGGACCCGTCCTGCTCAGCTGGACCAGATGATCGACTGCATCTCCGAGTAGGCCTCGAGGCTGTAGTCGCCCCCGTCACGGCCGATCCCGCTCATCTTGAACCCGCCGAAGGGCGCGTCCATGTTGCGCTGGGCCGTGTTGATCCCGACGTGGCCGGCCCGCAGCGCCTTGGCCACCCGGAACGCCCGGGCCGTGTCGCCGGAGAAGACGTAGTCGTAGAGGCCGAACTCCGAGTCGTTGGCGATGGCGACGCCCTCTTCCTCGTCGTCGAAGGGGATGGCCACGACCACCGGACCGAAGATCTCCTCGCGGGCCACCGGCATGTCGTTGGTGCCGGTGATCAGGGTGGGCTCGACGTAGTAGCCCACCTCGAGGTGCTCGGGCCGGCTTGCCCCCGAAGGCGACCTCGCCGTCCCGGCGCCCGCTGGCGATGTGGTCGAGGACCCGCTGGCGCTGGGCGCCCGAGATGAGCGGTCCGACCACCGTGTCGGGCTCGGTCGGGTCGCCCACCTTGAGCCGGCCGGCGAACGTCGACAGGCCGGTCGACCACCTGGTCGAAGACGCTCCGGTGCACCACGGCCCGGGTCGGGGCGGTGCAGATCTGGCCGGAGTGGAAGGCCCAGGTCGACCCGATGGCGGTGACCACCGACTTGATGTCGGCGTCCTCGAACACCACGGCGGCGCCCTTGCCCCCGAGCTCCATCAGCAGGCGTTTCATCATCGGCGCCCCGGCGGCGGCGATCTGCTGACGCCGACGGCCGTCGAGCCGGTGAACGACACCATGTCGACGTCCGGCGAGGTGGTGAGGGCGGCCGCCGGCCCGGGATCGCGGCTGTTGACCAGGTTGACCACGCCGGGCGGGAACCCCACCTGGTCGAGCACCCGGGCCAGCTCGACGACGGCGAGCGGGTCCTGGGGGGCGGGCTTCATCACGACGGTGTTGCCCATGGCCAGGGCCGGCGCGACCTTGCCGGCCATGTTGGTCAGGGGGAAGTTGTAGCTGGCGATGGCCGCCACCACGCCGACCGGCTGGCGGTAGGCGAGCGCGCTGACCAGGCCGCCGGGGGCGAGCGGGGTGGCGGAGGTGGCGATCGGGGGCAGCATCGACTCCTGGACGTGGCGGATGTCCCGGGCGTAGCGCTCGAAGCGGTCGGCGCACACCGGGACCTGCATGCGGGAGCCGACCGAGGCCGTGGCGCCGGTCTCGGCGATGACCAGGGGGACGAGCTCGTCGTTCTTCGCCCGGATGGCCGCCGCCGCCGCCTTCAGCAGGGCGAGGCGGTCCTCGGCGGGAGTGGCGCTCCAGGCAGGGAGGGCCTCGCGGGCGGCCGCGCGCCGCCTGCTCGGCGTCGGATCGGGTGGCGTCGGGCGCCTGGCCGACCACCTCCTCGGTGGCCGGGTTGACGATGTCGTAGGTGCCCGCCGCCGGCGTCGACCCACTTCCCGCCGATGAGCAGCTGGGTCTCGTCCCTCGTCGTCGACGTGCCCATCCCAGATCCCCTTTCTCCGGGTGCGGTCCTCACACCCGGGCCGCCGCCGGTTCGACCGTGTCGGTGTCGCGCCCCGACCGCAGCAGCGTGCCGGGGACCGCGCCGGTCGCCCGGCCGTCCACCACGGTCTCCACCCCGTTGACGAGGACCCGGACCACCCCGGTGGCCTCGGCCACCAGGCGTGGGCTCCCGCCGGGGAGGTCGTGGACCAGCGTGGCCGGTTCGGACCCGACGGTCTCCGGGTCGAACACGAACAGGTCGGCACGCCGTCCCTCGGCCACGCGCCCTCGGTCGCGCAGGCCGAACAGCTCGGCCGGGCGCCTCGGTCATGAGCTGGACGGCCCGCTCGAGGGGGACGAGCTTCCGCTTGCGCAGGCAGTCGCCGAGGAAGGTGGTCGGGTAGTTCGAGCCGCACATGCGGTCGAGGTGGGCGCCGGCGTCCGATCCTCCCACCATGGCACCCGGGTCGTCCCATACCGCCGCCCGGGCCCTCCACGAGGCGTCGTCGCCGTCGGAGGCCTTGGGCCAGAGCACCGTGCGCAGGTCGTCGGCGATGACCAGGTCGACCAGCGCGTCGAAGGGCGGCTTGCCCTGCTCGGTCGGCGATGGACCCCACGTCGCGCCAGCGGAAGGGCTCGTTCTCGGGGGCGAAGGTGTCGCCGACGATGTAGTTGGCCCAGTTGGAGAGGCGCCGGAAGACCCCGGCCCCCTCGGAATGGGCCAGCTCGTCGAGGCGGTCGCGGACCGCCGGGTCCCGGAGCTGCTCGATGCGCTCGGGCGACCGGCAGCCCCATCACGTCGCCCCATCCGGGGATGAGGAACAGGGCGCAGTGGTTGCGGAAGCTCATGTTCATGGGCACCAGGGTGGGCATGGTGAGGGCCACGATCCGGCCCCCGGCGGCCGCGGCGCGGGCCGATGCCTCGAGCTGGCGGGCCGTCTTGTCCGGGGTCCGTGAGTCCACGGTGAGCAGGTTCCAGTTGAGGGGACGCCGCGCCGTGGTGGTCATGGCCACCATGAGGTCGATCTCGGCGTCGCTGAACGTGTCGAGGCACCCGTCGGTGATGTACTCGAGCGTGGTGCCGGCATGGTCGCGCACCACCTCGCAGAAGGCGAGCATCTCGCGGCGGTCGGCGTGGCGTGAGGTGATCGGGTTCCCGTCCCCGTCGGAGTGGGTGCGCGACTGGGACGACGAGAAACCGAGCCCGCCGGCCTCGATCGATTCGGCGAGCAGCCCGGTCATGGCCGCCAGCTCGTCGTCGGTGGCCACCTCGGCGCCACGTTCGGCCCCCATGACCCACCGGCGCAGGGCGCAGTGGCCGACGAGGAACCCGGCGTTGACCCCGAGATTGCCCTCGAGCCGGCCGAGGTAGTCGGCGAAGGTGGTCCAGTCCCAGGTGATGCCGTCTTCCAGTGCGACGAGCGGCATGCCCTCGACCTTGGCCATCATGCGGCGGATGTAGTCGTGGTCCTGCTGCCTTGATCGGGGCCAGGGTGAAGCCGCAGTTCCCGCCGATGACGGTGGTGACCCCGTGCAGGTTGGACGGCGACGCCGTCGGGTCCCAGAACAGCTGGGCGTCGTAGTGGGTGTGGGGGTCGATGATCCCCGGCGCCACCACCAGGCCGTCGGCGTCGAGCTCGTGCCGGGCGTCCTCCTCCAGCGGCCCGACGGCCACGATCCGCCCGTCGCGGAGCCCGACGTCGGCCCGCCGCCCGGGCGCCCCGGTCCCGTCGACCACCAGGCCGTTGCGGATGGCGTAGTCGAGCATGGGGCGGACCTCCCGGAGCCTCGCTGGTCGGGGTCGTCGTCGGCCTCCCGGGGCCGGCAGCCCGAACTGACAGGGCGTCAGTTTAGCAGAGGCGCCCGGGCGGCCGCGGCGGCCGGGCGGTCCGGGCCAGGTGGGTGGTAGTTTTTCGGGGCATTCACCCCTCCTGGTTCCGGAACGACCTCCTTCCGGTGATCGTCCTCGTGCTGGGCGCGGGGCTTCTCGTCCGGTTCTCCCACTGGGTGGGGGCGCGCCGCCGCCGCTGGATCGACGTGCAGATCCGCCGCCAGATCGAGTCGGGCGCCCTGGCCTCGGAAGGGCTCAAGCGGTCCCGGGCCATCAGCGAGGCCATCGAGTGGTCGGTCGTGGCGCTGGTCTACTTCATCGCCGGCATCCTCTCCTTCGACCGGCTGGGGGTCCCGCTCACCACCCTGGTGGCTCCGGCCACGGTCATCGGCATCGGGCTCGGGTTCGGCGCCCAGCAGATGGTGGGCGACGTGCTGTCGGGCTTCTTCCTGCTGGCCGAGCACCAGTTCGCGTTCGGCGACGTGATCCGGCTGTCGGTGCCGGGCCAGACGGCCGGCATCACCGGCACGGTCGAGGAGCTGACCCTGCGGGTGACCAAGCTGCGAACCGCCCAGGGCGAGCTGGTCGTGGTGCCCAACAGCGCCCTCCGGCAGGTCACCAACTTGTCGAAGGACTGGTCCCGGGCGGTGATCGACATCCCGGTCCCGGTCTCGGAGGACCTCGCCCAGGCCACCGCCATCTTGAAGGAGGTGGTCGACTCGATGGCCCGCGACCGGCACTGGAGCGAGCTGCTCCTCGGCGACCCGATCGTCGCCGGGGTGGAGGCGATCGACGTGGGCTTCGTGCAGCTGCGGCTCATCGCCCGCACCCTGCCGGGGCGGCAGTTCGAGGTGGCCCGCGAGGTGCGGCTGCGGGCGGCCACTGCCCTGCGGGCAGCCGGCATCACCTCGCCGTCGATCGGCGACGGCGCGGTCACCACGGGGTGATGGGCGACACCTCCGAAGGCCCACCGACCGCGCCCGCCGACGAGCCGCCGGACGACCAGGATGGCGACGACGCCGCCGGCGGGGACGGGCGAGGAGGCCCCGGTCTCCGCCAGAGCCCCCTCGCCGGGTTCATGTCGGTCCCGCTCCACCGCCAGTTCCCGGTCCGCCGCTCGACCGCGCTCCTCGCCGTGGCGTTCGCCGGCTTCGCCGTCCTGTTGTACCTCTACCCCCCCGAGAGCACGGCGGCCACCCACGCCACGGTTCCTCCGGCCGCCCCGGTGACGACCACTTCGGCGCCCCCGCCCACCTCGACGACGACCTCGACCACCCGCCCGCCGACCGGCACGACGTCGCCGACGACCTCGAGCACCGGTCCGGCGAGCTCGTCGACCACCACCGGCGCGGGGTCCTCGTCGACCACGACCACCACCACCGTCCTCCGGGGCGGATCCGGAACCGGTGCCACGACGACCACCGCCGGCCCCGGGACCCAGTCCTCGACCACCACGACGACCGGACGCTGAGGCCCGACGGCGGCCGGGCGCCGACGGTCAGCGGCCGGGAGCGGGAGGGGCGGTGGGCGCCCCGCCGGCGGCGGCCGAGCGGTAGGCGGCCTCGACGATGGCATGGGCGCGCCCGGCGTCGGTGAAGTCGGGTCGGCCGGGACGGCCCTCGCGCACCGCGTGCACGAAGGCCCGGTCCGCCACGTACTGGTAGAAGATGAAGTCGTCGCGGGTGATCCCGTGGGCGGCGAAGAGCTTCCGGCGAAGCTCACCGAGGTCGAGCCGGTCCGGCTCGGCGCGGGGCCGGTGGACGAGGAAGGCGTCTTCGGGTGCGCCGATGACGAAGTCGCCGGTGATCTCGAGGGTCGCCTGCTCGAAGAAGACCTCGAGCCGCCGCTCCTCGCGGCCTTCGACCCCGTTGAAGACCGTCGTCACCGTGCCCACCACGCCGTTCTCGTGGCCGATCTGGGCGGTGGCGATGTCCTCCACGCCGAAGTCGAACAGCGAGCGGGTCCGGGCGCTCACCGAGGAGACCGGCCCGAAGATCCAAGCCAGCAGGTCGCACCCGTGGATGGTGTGCTCGAGCAGGGCGCCGCCGCCGGCCGAGGCCGGGTCGGAGCGCCACGACGAGTGCCCGGCCACCACCGAGCCGGTGGGCCAGAACTGGTCCTCCCGGAGCAGGTAGCCGAGCGGAGCGCCGAACGAGCCGTCCTCCACCATCTCCTTCAAGCGGGTGAACATCGGGTTGAACCGGGACTGGAAGCCGACGTGACCGACCAGCCCCGATCCGGCGACGAGCTCGACGAGGTCCGCAACGGTGGCGAAGTCGGGGGCGAGGGGCTTCTCGCTCATGATCGCCTTGCCGGCGTCGACCGCCGCCTCGATGGTGGCCGCATGGGTGGACGTCGGGCCCGAGACGATGACGGCGTCGACGTCGGGGTTGTCCACGGCCAGCGCCAGGTCGGCACCCCGGGACTCGAACGGGCAATTCCGGTGTGCCGCCGCCAGCGCGGCCGCTGAGGGGTCGACGGCGGCGACGGACCGGATCTCCCCGTCTTCGACCAGCTTGGCGAGGCCGTCGGCGTGGATCTGGCCGTTGGACCCGCAGCCGACCAGCGCCACTCCCACCAGGGGTCCCGTCACGAGGACGCGATGGTAGACGCGCGCTCCTCCCCATGGAATCAGAGGACGAACGGGATGAGCATCTTGGTCGAGCGCTTGTAGGCCGGATAGGTCTCGGGGAACCGCCGCGCCATGATGCGCTCTTCGACCGTCGCGCTGTAGACGAAGTACCCGCCGAGCAACACGGTGGCGATCAGCCAGTAGGGGCTCAGCGCCACCGCCGTCCCGATCGTCCCGACGATGATGCCCGAGTAGATCGGATGGCGGACGGACCGGTAGGGACCGGTCGTCACCAGGTCGGGATCGACCTTTTCGGACATCGGAGCGCCCCAGTTCCGCCCGAGGTACAGCCGGGCCCACACGGCGAGCGCCAGCCCCGCGACCAACAAGGCCAAGCCGACCCCCTCCGACCACGGATTGTCGACGGAGGCCGCATGCCCCCGGAGGACCCCGGTCCGGAACAACACCAGGACCACGACGGCGATGGCGATCCGGATACCCACCGACGGCGAGCGCCGGCTGCTCGCCGTCTGCTTGGTGTTCACCGACGCCGCCAGCCAGCCGATCCAGAAGACGACCCAGACCACGGCGATGAGGATGTCGACGGTGCGCATGGGTGGCTCCGGCTCCGGGCGGGCGGGTGGGGTCGCCCCAGGCGCATCGTAGGTTGTCGGGCGCATCCCGATCGTCGCCTCGTCCGATCGTCCCTCGTTAGAATCGGTCCCGACGACGCGAACGAGCCGGCGGGGGAACGGAGGGGGTCATGCCCGTTGATCGGTCAGGCGCGGCAGAGTCGGGCGCGGCGGAGTCGGGCGAGTCGGGCGCGGCAGAGCGGGTCCTTCCCGCCGTATCAGCCACCCCCGGTGGTCCCGCCCCCTCCTCCCACTCCGCCGTCTCCCCCGTCTCGGCCGACGCGGCGGACTGGCGACCGTGCTGGCCTGCGCCGTCTTGGTCGGTACCGTCGTCACGGCCGTCGCCGCACCGTCCTCGGCGGGTGCCGCGCCCGCCGGGACGACCCTGGCGCGGGACGGCCACGCGGTCACCGTGACGCGGGACAGCGACGGGATCCCGCACATCGTCGCCCCCGACTTCCGCGGCCTCGGCTACGGGGAGGCCTGGGCGTTCGCCCAGGACAACTTCTGCACCCTGGCCCAGGACTTCGTCACCGTCAACGGCCAGCGGTCCCGCTTCTTCGGTCCGAACGGGCTCAGCCTCAACTACTCGGCCGGGACGTCCAACACCAACCTGGACTCGGATCTGTTCTGGAAGTCGATCAAGCAGACCCACGACGTGCACGCCTTGCTGCACCAGCCGCCGCCGGTCGGACCGTTGCCCGAGATCAGCCAGCTCTACCAGGGCTTCGTCGACGGGTACAACGCATTTCTCCGGTCGGGCGCCCTTCACGACCCGACGTGCGCCGGTCAACCGTGGGTGCGGCCCATCGACCTCGAGGACACCTACCTGCGGGGCATCCAGATCGCCACCGAGGCCTCGAGCCAGCAGTTCATCGGTCGGGAGGTCGCCGCCGCCCCGCCGTCGCCGGGCCCGACCCCGGCGATCGCCGGTGCTCCGACGGCACCGACGACCCCGGGTCCTTCGACCACGACGACCGTGGCTCCGACAACGGTGGCGCCGACCCCGACGACCGTGGCTCCGACTCCGACGACCGTGGCTCCGACAACCGTGGCTCCGACGACCGTGACGGCGCCGGCTTCGACCTCGCCGACCGGGTCGACGACGAAGAACAGCGCGGCGCCCGTCTCGAAGCCCGCACCCTCCCCGGCCCACGGCTCGAACCACGCCTCGTTCGACCCCGCCGCGCTGGCGCAGGAATTCGGTACGGACGGCCAACGGGTCCAGGGCTCCAACGGGATCGGCGTCGGGTCGCAGGACACGGCCGACCACGACGGGATGGTGCTGGCGAACCCCCACTTCCCCTGGCGAGGCACCGAACGGTTCTGGATGGCACAGCTGACCGTGCCGGGCGTCTACGACGTCATGGGCGGCACCCTCGAAGGGTTCCCGCTCGTCGGCATCGGGTTCAACCAGGACCTGGCCTGGACCCACACGGTGTCGACCGACGGCCGGTTCACCTTCTACCAGCTCGACCTGGTGCCCGGTGATCCCACGAGCTACTACGTCGACGGCCAACCGCGGAAGATGGGACAGGTCACCGTCAGGGTCCACACCGGCAACGGGATCGTGACCCACACCTTCTACACCACGATCTGGGGCACCGTGGCCAACGTGAGCGAAGCGGGATATCTGTGGGACACCTCCCACGCCTATGCCGTGGACGACTCGACGATCGACGACACCTTCCGTGCCGCCGACCAGTACCTCCGGATGGGTCAGGCCACCTCCGTGCAG
Source organism: uncultured Acidimicrobiales bacterium (assembly GCA_963764555.1). Lineage (GTDB taxonomy): Bacteria > Actinomycetota > Acidimicrobiia > Acidimicrobiales > RAAP-2 > Bog-756. Next base: position 44,431 of record CAVXSW010000005.1, on the reverse strand, counting down.
GACCTGTTGAACGTCGAGTCGACCTACCTCGCCATCCCCACGTTCAACACCATCGCCGCCGACGACACCGGCCACACCCTCTACGCCGACGTCGGCAACACGCCGAACGTGCCACTGTCGATGATCCAGTCGCCCTGCCTACCCGGCGGCCTCCCCAGCCTCGTCTACGCGGCCACCGGGCTCATCACCCTCGACGGGTCACGGACCGCGTGCGCCTGGCAGAACGACCCCGGGACCCCGGTGCCGGGGATCTTCAACGCGACCCATCTCCCCCACACCATCCGGACCGACTACGTCGAGAACTCCAACGACTCGTACTGGCTGGCCAACCCGAGCGATCCCTTCCCCGCCTTCTCGCCCATCGTGGGGAAGATCGACGTGCCCCAGAACCTCCGCACCAGGCTCGGCAACCAGATGATCGGGCTGCGGGTGGCCGGAACCGACGGCTTCGGGCCACCCGGGTTCACCGTGCGCTCGCTCCAGAAGATGTGGGAGAGCGACCAGTCCGAAGAGGCGCAACTGGTGCTGGCCGACCTGGTCAAGGCCTGCAACGCCTCTCCGAAGGCCCCCGCGACGGACGGCACCGTCGTGGACCTGCACGGGGCCTGCCGAGCCCTGTCCGCCTACAACGGCACCGGCGCCCTGAACGCCCGGGGCGGGTGGCTGTTCTCCGAGTGGTACCGCTTCGTCCCGTCCAACGTGTGGGCCGTCCCCTTCGACGCCGCCCACCCGCTCACCACGCCATCGGGCCTCGACACGTCCAATCCCGCCGTCCTCACCGCCCTGGCCGACGCCGTCTTGAACCTGCAGGCGCAGGGCCTCCCCCTCGACGTCACCTATCGCGGGGTGCAGTACTACCAGGCGGCGAACGGTGACCGGATCCCGATCCACGGGTGCGACACCGGGTGCTTCAACGCCATCTACGCGTCCGACGGGAGCGGCGGCCCGTTGAGCGCCGATCCCTACGGTGAGGTCTACGACGGGTCGTCGCTCGTGATGACGACCGAGCTGACACCGACCGGGCCCGTTTCCGAGGGGATCCTCACCTACTCGCAGTCGACCGACCCCACCTCGCCCTGGGCGTCCAACATGTCGAAGCTCTATTCGCAACGGCAGTGGGTGCCCCTCCGCTTCACCCCGTCGGCGCTGGCCCACGACCGCGGCGCCACCACCTCGGTGCTGACGTACTGATCCTCCAGGCTGGTGAACGGGAACGGGTGGCGGCCGGCCCCTGGGGCGCCCGGTCTGCGGGGCCGCTCAACCCGAGCGGCCCGCCGTCAACTCGACCGAGCCGATGTCACAGCGTGACCGCCGCCTCGGCTGGGGACGGGCGATGCCCCGCTGGTCGGTCGTCCCTGCACACAGCGCGACCTGCTGCCCGTTGACGTCGGCGGTCGCAGGCAGCGGGATCACGTTCACGGCCCGGCTCGCCGGTCCCGGGGCCTCGGTCGGCGTCGGTCCCCCGTTGTCGCGGAGGCGACCGAGGTCGGCATCGGCCGAGATCGAGCTGCCTGGCCCCGAGAAGGGACAGGTGGCGTCGCCGGAGAGGTCGTAGCCGGCGTCGGTGACCTGGCCCGAGCAGTCGGCGGAGCGGTCGCCGGACACGATGGAACCGGCGACGGGGATGGGGGAGACCGCCTCTACGCCACCGGGGCGGTTGTCCGACACGGTGCTCGAGACCACGGCCATGACCGGATCGGCGGCATAGGGCGTCGGCTCGCTGGCGACTCCGTAGGAGCCGTTGTGGGTGATCGTGCTCTCGGCGACGGTCGTCGTCCCCGAGAAGGCCTGGACCCCTTCGCCGCCGTTGCCGAAGACGGTGCTGGCCCCGATCATGGTGGTACCCAGGAGGGTGACCACGCCTCCCGAGTCGTTCCCCGAGATGGTCGCGCCGTCGAGATCGGCGGTCGCACCGTTGGCCACCCCGTAGTCGTTGCCGGAGACGGTGCTGTCCACCATGGTGACCCGGCCCTCGTTGGCCACGCCGTAGGTGCCGTTGCCGGCGATGGTCGTCTGCTCGACGCTGGCGGTACCGGCCACGACGTCGAGGCCGACCCCTCCGTTCCCGGTCAGGGCGGCATCGTCGACGACGAGCTGCCCCGAGTCGGTGACTCCGTCGGCCAGCGGGTTCGGGTTGGTGACGGTCAGGCCCGACAGGCGGGCGTCACCGCCGGGGGTCACGGTGACGGTCGCCGCGGCCGACCCGACCGGGCCGGTCAGGGTGGTGCCCCCCTGCGATCCCTCGATCGCCACCCGCCGGTCGAGGACGAGGTCGCCGGCGAAGGTGCCGGGCCCGACCGACACGGTGTCGCCAGGACTGGCGAGCTCCACGGCGTGCCCGACGGTCCGGCACGGGCTCTCCGCCGAGCAGCTCCCGTTGTCGTGGCCGGCGCGCACCACGTAGAGGACGGTGCCCTCCGGGGCCGACGGTGTGGCGGGGGACGGGACGGCACGGGCGTCGGGCATCGCCGAAGCGGCGGGCTCGGGGGCAGCGACGGCGTCCGGGGCCCCGGCAACCGGGCCCGCCCGCGTCGAGCCGGTGCCGGAATGCCCGGGCCCTGCCAGAACCGACATGATGGCGGGCAGCTCACGTTTCAGGTCCCGGTTCCAGTACGGCCAGGAGTGCGTTCCGTTGCCGTAGTCGTCGAAGGTGTGCGGGATACCGAGCCGCGTGAGCTGGCGGTCGAGGGCGACGGTCATCTCGTGGACGGCGAACTCCTGGTAGTCGTAGCCCGTCGTCCCGGGCGGGTCCAACGGACCGGCAAACCCGTTGCCGCTGTAGAGCGCCACGTGCATGGTCCCTAGGTTGGCGGCGAGGTTGTAAGGGTTGTGGGACTCGGCGAGCGGGTTGTCGAGAAGGGCGCTGCCGTAGATGGCGCCCGGACTGCCCCCGTCGACCACCGGCGACAGGTCGATGAGGTAACGGACACCCGGGTCGTTGCTGTCCACCGCGCCCGAGAAGCTGGCCGCCGCGGCGAACAGGCCGGGATGGCGCGCCGCGTAGCTGAGGGCGCCGAAGCCGCCCATCGAGAGCCCGGCGATCGCCCGGCCCCGCCGGGCGGCGATGGTGCGGAAGTTGGCGTCGACCCACGGGACGAGTTGGTCGATGTGGAACGTCTCCCACGCCGGGGGGCCGCCCGCACCGCCGTTGTCCCAGTTGCTGTACCAGCCGCCCTTCCCGCCCTCCGGCATGACCACGATCAGGGGGAGCCCGGCGGTGAGCTGCTCGGCTTGGCCGGCCGTGGTCCAGTCGAGGTAGCTGCCGAATCCTCCGTGCAGGAGGTAGAGCACCGGGTAGCGCAGGCCGGGGTGGGCGCCGTAGCCCGCCGGGACCAGGATGCGGACCCCGGCCGGGGAGGCCGAGCGCGGTGCTCGACACCGTGAGGTCGAGGAGCCGCGGATCGATCCAGGTGGACGAGAGGACGTGGATCCCGTTCCCGTCGCGGCAGGGCGGCGGCCCGGTCCTGCGCCGGACGGGCGGTTGCGCCTGCCGGCGCGGGTGCGCCGCCGAGCGCCACGGCCAGAGCCACGACGGTTGCCAGGGCGACCGTCAGGAACGTGCCGGTACGGATCGCCCCGGGCGACGGTTCCGGTCGGGGCGCCGCCCGTCCGGCCGTCGGGGCGCGTCGCCCCGGCCGCCTGTTGGCGCCGGCCCCACCCGCTCGCATCGTGCCGACAGTAGTGCCGGGTGAGCCTCCGAGCTCGGTGCCCGGTCCGAGGCGGCTGGCCTAGGATCTCCCTCCTGAGAAGGGGGACCGGTGGCCCGCACCGCGGATGACGCTCTGTCGGAATCGACCTGATGCCGGGCTTCGATCTCTCCGGGCGGCACGTCCTGGTGGTGGGCGGCGGATCGGCGCCGTGGTCGGGTGACGGGCCCGGCAACAACGGTGGTGCCATCGCCTGCCTGGCCGCTCGCTCCGGGGCGGCGGTTGCCGTCGGCGACCGGGATCCGGCCGCGGCCTCCCGGGTGGCCGACCATATCGAGGCAACCGGGGGAAGCGCCTCCGCCATCGTCGCCGACGTGGCGGACCCGGAGCAGTGCGAGCGCCTGGTCGACGACGCGGCGGCCCGTCTGGGGGCGCTCGACGGCCTGGTGCTCAACGTCGGCATCGGTGAGGGTGCCGGCCTGGCGGGTACCACCGCCGCCATGTGGGACCGGGTGCTGGCGGTCAACCTGCGGGCGCACTTCCTGGTGGTCAAGCGGGCGTTGCCGCTGATGGACTCGGGCTCGATCGTGTTCATGAGCTCGGCCGCCGCGCTTCGCCCGGGGACCTACTCGCCCTCCTACGACGCGTCCAAGGCGGCACTGCTCGCCCTGAGCCGCCACGTGGCGCTCGAGGGCGCCCCCCGGGGCGTGCGCGCCAACGCCGTCGCACCGGGTCTCATCGACACCCCCATGGGGCGCGAGGCCTCGAGGCAGAACCCTCGTCGCGATCGCATCCGGATCGCGCTCGGGCGCCACGGAACGCCGGGGGAGGTCGCCGACGCCGCCGTCTTCCTGCTGTCGGACGCGTCCAGCTACATGACCGCCGAGGTGCTGGTGGTCGACGGCGGCCTCACGACGCTGCCGCCCGGTCCGTCGCGGTGACCCCGCCGCCTCCCGGCGAAGCTCCTCGAGCGCCGCGCTCCGAGGGTCGCTCGGATGAGTCGGATCGGGGCGGACCGCCAGGCCAGGGCGACCGGGTTAGGGGCGTCCGGTGACCGCCGCAACCAGCGCCACCAGATCGGCGGGGCCTTCGGCGAGCCGCTCGACCTCCTCTGCCGTGTGACCCCGGGTCAGGATGTCGGCAGCCTGGGGGGCCGGGCCGAGCACCACCGGACCGAGGCTCCAGGCGCCGCCGCCGTCGGTCGGGATGCCGGGATCCAGGCGGCCGGCGGCCGCCGCCACTTCGACCCCGACCTCCAAGAAGCGCCGGTCGGCCAGCGATCCGAGGCCCAGTGCCCGTCGGATCTGCGAGTGATGGATCCAGCGTTCGAGGTACTCCCGCGCCACGGCGTGCCAGAAGGGCGAGCTCGTCTCTCGCCGAGCCCCGAAGAGGATCACGGACTCGCCCGGCGCCTCGGGGTCGGCGCTCTCGTAGTACGCGGCCGTCCACTCCCCGGTGAGGCCGAGGAGCTCCGTCAGCAGCTCGGTGCTGAGAAAGCTCGCGGCAGCGACCCACCGGTCGTTGAAGGCGTCGAGCAGGGTGGAGAAGTCGGACCCGGCCAGTTCGGCGGCCATCGCTGCGGTCCCGGGCTCGGCGCCATCGCGCTGACGGCTCAGGAGCGACAGGTCGTCGCCCAGCACGTGCATCGCCACCCCCTTGACGTTGTAGAGAGGGCATTCGGTCGAGCGGGCCCAGTCGGTGGGGCTCAGGCCGTCGAGCAACCGCACCAGCTCATCTCTCTCCGGCCGGTATGCGTCGAGAACCACCGATATCGACGACGCGCTGAGCATGGCTTCCTCTCACGCGGTGTCCCGCGACCGCGATCACTCTAGGCAGTGACGACGGTGATGGAATTTCGGGCTTCTCCGGCCGCCCCGGTCAGCTGTCGACGAGCGGGGCGACCTCCCGGCCGAAGGCGGCGATCCGGTCGCAGAGCTCGTCGGCCGATCGGGCGGGGAAGCGCACCTGCACCTGGCCCACCCCGGCGGAGCGGAAGGTCCGCAGGTACTCGGCCAGTTGCTCGGCCCCACCGGTGACCGTCCCGTGCGGCAGCTCGCCGCCCGGCGCGGGAGCGCCGAGGTGGAGGAATTCGCTGATGCCCCCGATGTCGAGCGGCCGGCCGCCGCGGTGCTCGGCCCGCAGCCGTCGGAGCTCGGCCAGCAGCCCGGGGTCGGGTCCGAGCGACTGGGGGAGCCAACCGTCGCCGAAGCGCGCCGCGCGCCGGAGGGCGGCCGGCGACGAGCCGCCGACCCAGATGGGCGGACGGGGCGACCTGCACCGGCCTCGGCGCCAGACCGAGCCCCGACGCCGACCAGCGCGGTCCGCCGAGGACGGGGAACTCGTGGACGAGGCCCTCGGCGAGGCCCACGATGGCCTCGTCGGTGGCCGCGCCGCGATGGTCGAACTCCGGACCCATGTGGTCGAATTCCTCGGCCACGTGACCGGCACCGACCCCGCAGATGACCCGCCCGCCCGACAGGGTGTCGACGGTGGCGAACTCCTTGGCCGACCGCAGCGGGTGGCGGAGCCCGACCACGTAGATGTGGGAGAGCAGACGGATCCGGTCGGTGACCGCCGCCAGCCACCCGAGGGTGGCGATGGTGTCGTACCAGGTCGTCCCCATCGCCGCGGCTCAGTCGCTCGGGGATGACGGTGTGGTCGCACACCCCGATGTAGAAGAAGCCGGCCGCCTCGCAGGCCCGCGCCACCGAGGCCAGCTCGTCGGGCCCGGCGGCGGCCTCCCAGGGTTGGGCGTAGAGCGTCGACTGCGACTGGACGGGGAGCTGCATCCCGAAGACCGTGCGGCCGGCGGGCAGCACGGTGACCACGTCGGCGGGCGGCGTCGGGCTCGGCATCGAGGGCTCAGGGTAGGCCGGGAGCGGTCCGGGTGGCGGTGTCTGCACCCACGGGCCCGGGTGGGCCGGCGGCCAGGGTGTCGGCCAGGGCTTCGGCCAGCTGGTCGGACGTCCCGAAGTGGGTGGCGAGCACCCGGCCGCGCTTGTAGGCCAGGTGGGCGGGCACCTCCCAGGTGAACCCCATGCCGCCGTGGACCTGGATGCACGACCGCCCGTTGGCCAGTGCCGCCTCGTCGGCCAGCAGCTTGGCGCCCAGGGCGGCGGCGTCGCCGTCGCCCACGTCGGGTTGGTCGATGGTCACCGCCGCGGCGTGGACCGCGCAGCGGGCCAGTTCGGTGCGGACGGCCATGTCGGCGCAGAGGTGCTTCACCGCCTGGAACGCCGCCGATGGGCCGCCCGAACTGCCTTCGCTCCTTGGCGTAGCCGACGGCCAGCTCGGTGGCCCGGGCGGCCAGCCCGACCTGGAGGGCGGCGGTCAGGACGGCTCCGTCGCGGCGCCACCAGGCCACGAGCTCGGGACCGGCGACCGGCTCGCCCGCCGGCACCTCCCGCACCGCCCACACCGGGGTGAGCGGGTCCATGGGCCGGGCGAGCCGGGACCCGACCAGGCTCCCGGGGTCGGCGGCGGCGACCCCCTCGGACGACACCACCAGCAGTACGTCGAGATCCTCCAGGTGCTCGACCACGAGGGGCAGCACACCCGGCCCCCCGCCGGGGCCGGGAGCCTCGACCAGGCCGACCACCTCCGATCCGGCGGCGGCTCCCTCGACCAGCCCGGCCGCCAGGTGCGTGGCGACCAGGGGCCCGGGGACCAGCGCCCTCCCGAGCTCTTCGAAGACCAGCGCAGCCTCGGCGAGACCCAGACCGACCCCTCCAGAGCCCTCGGCGAGGCACAGGGAGAAGACCCCGGCCTCGCCCAGCTGCTGCCAGCCGGCACGGTCGACCACCCGGTCGGCACCTTCGCGGGCCCGCACCGCGTCGAGGCCGAACCGGCCCTCGCACAGGCGCCGGATGCCGGCGGCCAGCTCGGTCTGGAGCTCGGTGGGCTCGAGGTCCACCGGGGGCCTAGGCCGTCCCGCCCACCGGGGCCACCGGCTCCTTCGGCAGGCCGAGGATGCGCTCGCCGACGATGTTCCGCTGGATCTGGGAGGTCCCGGCGGCGATGGTGAGGGAGATGCCCCGGAGCCAGTCCTCCACCATGGTGCCGGCCGGGAGGGGACCGAGCCCGTCGAGCCCGGCCGGGTCGTCGGCGGCGAGCCCGGCCCGGCCGAGCAGCGAAAGGGAGAACTCGCCCAGCCGGCTCCGCGTCTCGGTGTAGGCCAGCTTGAACAGCGTGCCGCCGGGGCCGGGCACGCCGGTGCGGGCCGCCTGGGAGACGTTGCGCCGGGTCAGTGCGTAGAGGCCGTCGAGCTCGGCGCGCAGGTGGCCCGCCTGGCGCCGGACGGCGGGATCGCCCCAGGCACCGGTGCGGCGGGCGAGCGCCACCGTCGAGGCGAGCAGCTCGAAGGCCTCGAGCAGGTCGGAGACGAACGCGGTGCCACGCTCGAAGCTCAGGGTGACCATCGTGACCCGCCAGCCGTCGTTCTCGTCCCCGACCCGGCTGCTCGACCGGTACCCGGACCTCGTCGAGGAAGAGCTGGGCGAACTCGGTCGACCCGGCGATGGTGGTGAGGGGACGGATCTCGACCCCCGGCGCCCGCATGTCCATGATCAGCCAGGAGATGCCCCGGTGACGGCTCTCCTCGTCGCCCGTGCGGACCAGCAGCTCGCAGTGGTCGGCGACCTCGGCGTGCGAGGTCCAGATCTTCGTGCCGGTCACGACGTAGTCGTCGCCGTCGCGGACCGCACGGGTGCGGAGGGCGGCGAGGTCGCTGCCGGCGTCGGGCTCCGAGAAACCCTGGCACCAGACCTCCTCGCCCTTGAGGATCGGCGGGAGGAACCGCCGCCGCTGCTCGGGGGTCCCTTCGGCGACGAGGGTCGGGCCGGCGTGGAGGAGACCGACGAAGTTGACTCCGACGTAGGGGGCGTGGGCGCGCTCGAGCTCCTCCTTGAAGATGAGCTCCTCCACCGGAGAGGCGCCGCGGCCGCCCCCGTCGGGGGGCCAGTCGATGCCGGCATAGCCCGCATCGAACAGGAGGCGCTGCCAGTGGGTGTCGTAGGCCCGTCGCCCCGGCCAGTCGCTCGGCGACGGCTTCGGCGGAAGCCCGGGCAGGGTTTCGCGCCAGCCAGCTGCGGAGCTCGCTCCGGAAGGCCCGCTCGGCCTCGGTGTAGCGGAGGTCCATCGGACTGGCGGCGTGGGGACCCGACCGGCCGGTCAGGCGAAGGCCAGGCCGTACAGATCGATGGCGTTGCCCCGGACGATGCGGTACACCTGCTCGTCGGTCAGGTCCTTCATCTGCTTCTCGGCGATCTGGCGGGTCTGGGGCCAGGTCGAATCCGAGTGCGGGTAGTCGGACTCGTAGGTGATGTTGTCCACGCCGATCGACTCCACGTTGCGCAGGCCGAAGGCGTCGTCGAAGAAGCAGCCGAAGATCTGGCGGTGGAAGTAGGTCGAAGGGGGCTCGGGCACGATGTCGGCCACCCCGCCCCAGCCGCGGTTGTCCTCCCACACCTTGTCGGCGCGTTCGAGGATGTAGGGGATCCACCCGATCTGGCCCTCGGCGTAGGCCAGCTTGAGGTCGGGGAAGCGCACCAGCGCCCCCGAGAACATGAAGTCGACCATCGAGTACGTGGCGTTGGAGTGGGTGAGCGTGGACCCGACCGCGGGTGGCGCGTCCGGCGAGGTCGACGGCATCTTGGACGACGAGCCGATGTGCATGTTGACGACCGTGCCCGACTCGGCACAGGCGCGCGAAGAACGGGTCCCAGTAGTGGTCGGGGTCGTGCACCGAGGGCAGCCCGAGGAAGGGCGGGATCTCGCTGAAGCAGACCGCTCGCACGCCCCGGTCGGCGTTGCGCCGCACCTCGGCGGCGGCCAGCCCGGCGTCCCACAGCGGGACGATGGTGAGGGGGATCAGGCGGCCCTTCGCCTCCGGGCCGCACCACTCCTCGACCATCCAGTCGTTGTAGGCCTTCACGCAGAGCAGGGCGAGCTCTTTGTCCTTGGCCTCGGTGAAGGTCTGGCCGCAGAACCGGGGGAAGGTGGGGAAGCAGATCGAGGCCTCGAGGTGGTTGATGTCCATGTCCTCGAGCCTCGGCGCCACCTCGTAGGAGCCGGGGCGCATGTCCTCGTAGGTGATGCCCCGCATGGTGACCTCGTCACGGGGGACCCCGACGGCCGAGTCGACCCGCAGGAGGGGGCGCTTGAGGTCCTCGTAGTACCACCAGTCGGTCGGGAACCCCTCGGACCCGGGATTGACGGTCAGCTTGCCGCCGACGAAGGTGATCTCGCCCATCGGGGCCCGCACCACCCGCGGACCGACCTCCTGGTACTTGTCGGGGAGCCGGTCCGTCCAGACCCCGGGCGGCTCCACCACGTGGTCGTCGACGGAGATGATCTTCGGCATGTCGGCCATGACCGGAGTGTAACGCCTGATCTGACGGTGCATCAGGTTGCCGGACGAGCGTGTGACGAGGGTGTTCGGCGGCGTGCACCCCGGATCGAGAGGTCAGACCATGGCCACCCCGCCGTTGGGGCGGAGCACCTGGCCGGTCATGAACCGGGAGGCGTCCGAGGCGAGGTAGAGGAAGGACGGCGGCGATGTCCTCGGGCTCCCCGATCGAGCGCAGCGGGGTGAACTTCCGCATGGGAGCCACCACCGCCTCCCGCATGGCCTCGTCGACGGTCCCGTCGGGACGGACGAAGTAGCGCCCGGTCATACCGGTGAGCACGAAGCCGGGGGCCACCGCGTTGACCCGCACGTGGTGCTTGCCCAGCTCGAACGCCATCGAACGGGTCATCTGGACCACGCCGGCCTTGCACACCGCATAGCTGACGATGTTCGGGCTCGGTGCGTCGGCGGCGGCGGACGAGGCGTTGACGATCGAGCCGCCCTCGGGCTGGCCGACCATGACCCGGCCGGCCGCCTGGCAGCCGAAGAACACCCCCTTGAGGTTGACGGCGATGATCCGGTCCAGGTCCTCCTCGGGGGCATCGAGGAACGGGCCCTCGACCATGATGCCTGCGATGTTGCACCAGACATGGATGCCTCCCCGTTCGGCCGCCACCCGCCGCGCCAGCTCGTCGACGTCGGTGCGCACGGACACGTCCAGCTCGGCACCCTCGGCCTCGCCGCCGCCGGTGGTGATCGCCTCGGCGGTGGCCCGGGCCGTATCGCCGCCGATGTCGGCGCACACCACGGCGGCCCCTGCGCCCCCGAGGGCGAGCGCGGTGGCCCGGCCGATGCCGCTGCCCGCCCCGGTGACGACGGCGACCTTGCCGTCGACCCGGAAGGAGTCGATGAGCGTGGCGGCATCCAGAGGGGCGGCGGCGTCCATGTCCGAGGCAGAGTAGGCCAGGCGTCGAGCCGACGACGGCGCGGGTGCCGGTGTGATCTGCGAATCTGGTTCCCGACCGTCAGCCGCTCTTCGACAGGGGGAGGCCGCCATGCCCGAACGGTCGCCGCCCGGCCGACCCGGGTTCGCCCGGGCCACTTCCGGATGACGGACGACGAGCAGCCGCAGAAGACTTGACGGAACTTTGTTACCGTGGTTTCCGCCATGCTGATGGCGAGTGGTGGGTTTGAGGAGGGCGGATCCGTGAGACATGCAAAGTATGCGAAGCGTCTGCTGGGCGTAGTCTGCGCAGCGTCCGCGGCCGGGGTGATGACAGCATGTCTTCCAGTGCCGGCGACCGCTACCTACCAATGGGGAGCACTGGTGACGACCCCCGCGTTGCTCAGCGGCTCCCAAGCCGTCAGCGGGGAGATCCACATCGACGCCGGTTTGACGGGCAATATGGCCATCATGGCCAACGGGACCGTCGAGGGCTGGAACCTGGGGTGGGGTAGTTCAACCGCGCCTTTCCAGCTGCCGGTACTCCAGAATGTCGTCCAGTCCTCAGACGGCAACTACGATTTTGAATTCCTCGAGGCGCCGTCCGGCATCACTCCGGGAGTATGCCCGACAGACACCACGGTGTGGACAGTCGGTCCCAATATCGATGGCGACCTGGGTCTCGGTAACACGAACAACGTCACCTATACGACGCCCCAGCAGGTAACTGCTCTCGACGGACTCGGAGTGGTGCAAGTTGCCGCCGCAGGAACTCACATGTTCGCACTGACGTGTACAGGCAACATCTACGTTTGGGGAGACAACCTGCAGTCGGACTTGGCTCTCCCGACAAATGATCGAAACATCGCCACGCCCACGTTGAATGTCGGCCTCAGTGGTCTCACCGGAGGTACCTCGACCGGTGTGGAAGTAACGACCGGGAGCTTTGCATCTGCCCTCCTCGTCGGCGGTGAAGCATACGGATGGGGCGAGAACGATTCTGATCAGTGTGGATGCGGAAGCAGCGCGCAACTCGTGTCGGCTCCTACTCCGATCGTGCAGAACGGTGTGACCTTCACCTCGATTCACAGCGGTGGCGACCAGTACAACGGGCACACCCTCGCTCTCGATGCGGCGGGAAATGCCTACTGCTGGGGTTACAACCAAGACGGTGAGTGCGGATTGGGAAGCACTGGCACTGTGTCCATCCCCACGAAGGTGCCAGGTCTCCCGGCCCTGAGTGACGCACGGCCGGGTGGGCAGTACTCCCTCTTCTTGGATCGGGCTGGCACGGTGTGGGCCTGTGGTTACAACGCCGAGGGTCAAGTCGGGGACGGCAGCTACGCCAATCAGCTCACGCCGGTCAACGTGCTCAATTCGATGAGCATGATCTCGGCTGGAGCGAGACATGCTCTGGCAGCCAACTAAGGGCCCGGAGCTAGTGAGGGATCGGGCGCTGCCGGGCAATGGCGTCCCCGCGTAAGGTATGTCGAGCACGCATCCCATATCCCTTGGACCAACCGGCACCGACGGCTGGGCTGCCTCGGCTACTGGTTGAATCCCTCGCCTTCTCGGAGAGCGGGCCCTAGTGGGCCGGTCTCCTGGGATCAGGGCCAGCTCCACCAGGGCCCGGCGGAACAGAAGGACCAGTCTGGCTCAGCGACGGTTGTCCACCTTGACCTCGTCTGCACGACTCGGTGCCGATGGAACACTGAAGATGTATGCGGTGCTCCTCAAGAAGTACGTCCCGTTGGGCACGGATGTGGTGTTCCAATCTGCAAGCCAACCAACTGGTGTACGTGTCGCACCGGCGATTGGGTAATGCCGGAAGCTCGGTCCCCACGCGACGATGCTCACCCTGGTGACGGCTTCCGAGTTCTGGTTCACTGACGCCGAGGCGTCAAGCAGCTGACTTCCACGTAACGTGGCGCCGGCGTGTGGAAGTACGACCTCAGTGACGGGACGGAGGTCGAGGTTGGGGCGGCCAGTCTGAAGTTGTGCAAGGTCATGGCGGCGGCCGGTTCGAGCCCAGCTCCGAATGGTCGGTACAATCGTCATGGCCTGTCCCGGCACCAACGCGCTGATCAGGGCACCATTGGATGCGACGCCAGCGTTGGCGGCCACATCGGCTGCCAACGCTTCGGTCGGGTACCAGGTCTGAGCCCAGGCGATGCCGTCGGTGAATCCGAAGAAGACCACAAGACCTCCTATCGCAAGGAGCAGTGGCCGGAGAATGCGAATCGGCGTCGCATCGAAATCGCCGATTGGCCCGGCTGGTGGTGGGTCGAGTGCCGCCAGGTAACAGCCGGCCAGGATGAGGAGATCGAACGTGGCAACACGCACGGCCTCCTGCGCATCTCCTGCACCGTATGAAGACCGCCCGATGGTAACAACCACGGCAAAGAGGAGGCCGTACGAAGCCATCGCTACGCCGACCAAGCTCCCGTTCGATTCGCGCCAGCGGAGCCCGCGGCTGATGACCAGCCAAAGTGCAGCAATGAGAATGATGACACCCAGGTACCAGTGGCGGATCCCGATAGCGCTCAAGAAGAAGGCGATCGCCGAGCGTGCATGATGGATCGCGTAGGTGGGCGACCCGTTAAAGGCGGATCCAACCCTGAAGTCGAAGTTCGAGAAGTAAAGCAGCCAACTAGTGGTCCCCGCTGTAATCCATGTGATCACCCACTTCCGGGGCCGGTGTCGTCTCCATAGGAGGAGGAGGCCAACCGGCCAGATCAAGAGACCCTGGAGCGAAGAGAAGCTGCCGACCACGGCCGCTGCGACAGCGAACACCAGGACCGGCCATGTCAGCGTGAACCTGTCGAGTAGGAACACGGTTGCAGCGAACGAGAGCATGACCATAAACCATGCGACTTGGAACCCGAGGAGCATGTTCCCCGCCTGAGCGAGCGACAGCATGATGAATGCAACAGGACAGTAGAAGATCCATGGTGTCGACGTAGATCTGCGACGGTGTGCGAGGATGAAAAGTACGGTTGACGTAACCATCATCGCTCCACCCAGGTACTCCTCGAACACGATGTCGAAGTGGGTCGTCCAGGCCAGAAAGATGACCAGGATGTTCGGGAAGAGCATCCGATTTTCGACGTGTTGCACCCATAGGCTGTGCAGGTCGAGGGTATGCGAATACAACCGGGAAATGAGCCCGATGTCGTTCCATTGATCCTCCCAGATCGCGTTCAACCCGAATCGATGAACCAACCAAAAGTAGGCTGCGACTGGGAGGACGAAGCCCGCCACCGTCACTACTGTTGTCGAGACTGTTTTCACTCGAGGCGAGCGAAGCACGGCGAGAGTTCCGATGATTCGATGACATGGGGGTGACGGTTGTTTCCCTCGGCCGCGGGGCAGCTCTGGTCCGTTCACCGAGCGCCCGACGACAACGGACGCAAACCCATATTCTGGCGCCGGATTGCAACCACCGAGGACGAGCATGTGCCCCGTCTTTCGGCAAGCGAGAAAACAGATGTTGAGCGCCGCCCCGGCTCATTAGGTCGGCCGAGCCCCGGTAGATCCACCGCAGCGATGCTCATCGCAGTGGACGGCAGACATGACTGATCGGCTTCAGTTAGCCGCCAATGAATGCCCGGCCCCAGCCGAAATCATTGTCATGCCGCTGAGGACACTCACCGGGGTGAGCTTGGGGTTGAAGTCCCTCGATCCCTGTTGGCCACTTAGCCAAACCGTGCCCGCAGTATCCAAGAAGAGCGAATAGGTCCCACCAGCCAGCGCCTTCTGCAATGACGGAAGTCCAGGCACTTCGACAGGCGAAGTAACGATGCCGGTAGAACCCGTTCCACACTGTCCCTGCTGGTTATCACCCCAGCAATAGGCGTTCCCACTGGCGTCGAGCGCAAGGTTGTGACCATCGCTGGCCAAGTCACCGCCGGAATCGATCGAGGTGAACTTCACGCCATTTTGGCTGACCGGCTCAGGAGTGGTCACGACGCTCGTGCTGGTTCCACAGCCGCATTGACCCAGTTGGTTGCTTCCCCAGGTGTATGCCTGACCATTGACGAGGAGGGCTCCGAAGGACATGCCCTCTGTGACCTCAACACCAACCGACGTACCGTTGGTGAGGGCGCTGAGAGCCGGGTTCAGCGTCGGGGTCGAGATCGTGCTGTCCCCCGGAGGCATGGCCAATTGGCTGAGCCCATTATTTCCCCAAACGTAGACCTGTCCGGTGCAGGTTAGAGCCAGCATCTGTCCGGCAGCTGCCGCCAGCTGGACGACACCGATGTTGGTGAGATTGGCAAAGCTTTGCGGATCGGCGAAGTTGCTCGAATTGATGGACCAGACAGAGGTGTTGGCTGGGCAGGTCCCGGCGGTGATTCCCGAGGGCGCCTCGAGAGCGAAGTAATCGTCGTTTCCGTCGACCAGTTGAGCGACGTTCTGCAGATTGGCCACCTGGTAGAGCGTATGGGGAGACCAAGACTGGCCCCACGCCTCCACCGTTCCGTTGGCATTGATGACCATGGCACCGTAGTTGCCGGCATCGACGAACGTTTCGCCAGTGACCCCTTTGACGAGCGCCGGCGAACTCCCGTTGGACCAGTCATAGGTCGCCGTTGCACCGCAGGCTGCGAGAACCAGCCCACCGCAACAGGCAGCCACTCCAGCAATCAGGAACCTTCTCAGTTGGTTCATCCCGCCATCCCCCGATGTGAGCTGGACGTCAGCCGGCCGCCAACGAGTGCTCGGCACCGGCCGAGATCATACTCATGCCTCCTAGCACGTTTACAACCGTCAGCTGGGTGCTCGAACCGTTCCCGACCTGGCCGAACTGATTGCTGCCGCAGGTCCAGACATTGCCGGACGTGTCGAGGATCACCGACTGCTCGCCCCCGGCTGCCACCTGCTTCACGCCCGATAGCCCGGCAACCAGCACCGGAGAGCCGACGTTGCTGGTGGTTCCGATTCCACATTGTCCTTCTTCGTTGTCGCCCCAGCACCAGGCTCGACCGTTCCCGTCGATGGCAAGGCTGTGACCATTGTTCGGATAGTCGCCCCCCTGGTCGATGGAGGTGAACGGCACTGGCTGTGTGACAGGAGTAGGCATTGCAACCGAGCCGGCAGTCGTTCCACATCCGCATTCCAGTTGTCCGTTGTTACCCCAGCCGTACGCCTTGCCGTTCACCAATATTCCTGCACCAAAGCTACCGGTCGTCAGCATGACCCCAGCGGCACTGCCGTTTGTCAGCGATGTGAGGTAAGGGTTCAGAACGGGAGTCGGCTGATCGGGTCCGGCCCCCATACCCAGGTCGTCCAGCTCGTTCGACCCCCACACATACACCTGGCCCGTGCACGTGAGCGCGAACATGTGCCAGGACGCGGCAACTACCTGGACGACGCCGAGACCGTTGAGCTGCGTGACCTCTTGGGGACTGGTTTGGGTCGTGGTGCTGGCCCCGAGTCCGAGATCGTTCTGGATGTCCCGTCCCCAGGTCCATACGGTCGAATTCGGGCAGGCACCGGAAGCGATGGGCGTTTGCACGAGGGGGGCCCCGGGAGCTTCGAGCGCGACAAAGTCGTGATCACCATCCGCGACCTCCACGACGTTCGCCAGTCCCGGTACGGACACCGGCGTCATCGACGCTTTGCCGATTTCGGTCGTACCCCAGGCCAACACCGAGCCTCCCTGCATGATGGCAAGGTCTGAGGCGTTGCCGGCGTCGATACCGAGTTCACCTGTCACCGACAACCTGGCTGGGGCCGGACCTGGTCCGCCATTGGCTACGGGACTGCCCCATTCGTACGTATTGCTCGCCTGGCACGCTGCGAGAACCACTCCAAGTACAGCCACAGCAGCGAACGACGCAGCGAGGCGTTTCACGGAGCCGTAGTCTAACGACAGCGTCCTGGGGATGCCGAGGCGAATATCTGCCGCCTGTAGCGCCCGGCCTTGACGGCTGAACACCAGCTCATGGCATTGGCGGTCGACGGTTCAGCGTTTGGGTCGCCAGACGCCGAAACGGTTGCCGAGCGGGTCCACCAGGTGGGCGAACTCGATCCGGCCGTTGTCGACGAGCGGCATGGCGACCGACGCTCCGAGCGATTCGGCGCGCTCGACGGCCTTGGCCACGTCGTCGACATGGACGTAGAAGATGGCCCAGTTCGACGCGCCCATGGCCCGGGTGTCCCACAGGCCGCCCCTGTCCCCTCCGACCATGGCGTACTGGGCCGGTTCGGCCGGCGGCCCGATCTCCCAGCCGAAGAGCGAGCCGTAGAACGCCCGGGACTTGTCGGGGTCGGCCGATCCGACCTCGAAGTAATCGACGGCGTTGGACATGGCGGGACCTCCTCTGTGCTCTTCCTTGGTGATGTTCCGTGAACGGTCTATACGATCCGGTCCAGACGTTCCGCTCCAGACGTTCCGCTCCAGACGTCCGTTCCAGACGGTCCGGCCGATACCTTCGGGCTTCCCGTGGCTTGCGGGGGCCGCCGGCGTCGTCGCCGACCTCGGCCGGCCGTCTCCCGAGACGAGACAGATTTACCCGGTCGTACCTTCCCAACACCGGGCGCCATGCGTAGCATGGCACCAGTGCGCCAGGGATCGGCCCGGGCAGTGGTTGCCCCTTCCACATCGACGCGGGCCGCCCTGGCGGCGTTCGCCGCCGCGGTGCTTTTCGGCGTGGCGCTCTGGGCGGGGGCCGGCACCGCCCAGGCGACGACTCCCTTCGGGCAGCTTCAGCCCCGCGTCTACCAGGGCGGCGGCGTCATCGACTTCGGCAATGCACGCGCCGCCAACGCTCCCATCGGAGCGGCCCTCAGCTCGGTGATGGTGGCCATCGCCACCAATCCCGCGTCGACGACGGCCAATCAGGGCTACTGGCTGGCGGCGGCGGACGGCGGCGTGTTCGCCCAGGGAAACGCCGGCTTCTACGGTTCGCTCGGGGCCCTCCGACTCCAGGGTCCGGTCGTCGGCATGGCCCCGACCCCCGACGGCCGCGGGTACTGGCTGGTGGCCCTCGACGGCGGCGTGTTCGCCTTCGGCGACGCCCAGTTCTACGGCTCGATGGGCGCCACCCGCCTCAACCAGCCCGTGGTGGGCATGGCCGCCACGCCCGACGGCCGCGGCTACTGGCTGGTGGCCGCCGACGGCGGCATCTTCTCCTTCGGCGACGCCCAGTTCTACGGTTCGATGGGCGGGACCCCCCTGGTGGCCCCGGTGACCGGCATGGCCGTCGACGGCCGACGGTCACGGCTACTGGATGGTGGCCGCCGACGGCGGCGTGTTCACCTTCGGCGACGCCCCCTTCCTCGGGTCGATGGGCGGCCACGTCCTCAACGACCCGGTGGTCGGCATGGCCCCCTCCCCCCACGACGGGGGCTACCTGCTGGTCGCCACCGACGGCGGCATCTTCGGGTTCGGCCGCACGTCCTTCTTCGGCTCGCTCGGCGGCGGCTACGGCGGCGACCCGTCCGACGTGCCGCCGGTGGCCGGCATGGCGCTCACCCCCGACGCCCAGGGATACTGGCTGCTCGAGCCCGACGGCTGGTCCTACGCCTTCACCAACCCGCCGAGCCCCTCCCCCTCGCCGACCGCCTCGGCGATCGTGTCGGTGGCCAACAGCCAGGTCGACAGCGATCCCGTGCGGGGCCAGTTCTGCAATCCCTACGGGCCCTGCGAGGAGTGGTGCGCCCTGTTCGCCACCTGGGTCTGGCAGCAGGCCGGGGTGCCCGATCCCCTCGTACCCCTTCACCGGCAGCATCTACGACTGGGCTGCCACCCATACCGGCGTGCTCCCCGCCGATGCCGCGCCCGTCCCCGGCGACGCCGTGCTCTACGGCACCGGGCCGGCCATCGACCGCCACCTCGCGCCACGTCGGGCTGGTCGTCCAGGTCTGGCCGGACGGAGCGGTGGTGACCATCGAAGGCGACGCCGGCCCGGCCCCGACCGGCTCGCTGGCCGTCGTCGTCAACGGCCCCTACCTGCCCTCGCAGTCGGCCGTCTACAACGGCATGCCCGTCTACGCCTACGCGCTGCCCTGAGCCTCGGGTGAGGTCCGGGTCCGGGTGAGGGCGCCGAGCACCCGGGCCCGGTGCTCGGCTCGCCGAGCCCCAGGCCTCGGCCAGCGCCCAGGCCCGCTTGAGGAACAGGTGGAGGTCGCACTCCCAGGTGTACCCGATCGCCCCGTGGACCTGGAGCGAGACCCGGGCCGCCTCGGTGGCCGCGTCGGAGGCGCAGGCCTTGGCCGTCGAGGCGGCGATCGCGCCACCGGGTTCGCCGGCGTCGAGCGCCCACGCCGCGGCGTAGACGGCCGGGCCGGGCGAACTCGAGGCTTGACCCGGGCCCCGGCCAGCAGGTGCTTGACCGCCTGGAAGCTGCCGATCGGCTTGCCGAACTGGCGGCGGTCCGTGGCGTAGGCGGCGGCCAGGTCGATCATCCGGTCGGCCAGTCCGAGCAGCTCGGCGCCCACGGCCACCGCCGCCCGGTCGCGGAGGCCGGCCAGGGCCTCGGCGGCACCGGGCCCGCTCGCCACCCGGGTCGCCGCCGCCGGCTCCCATCCGATGATCCCGAGCCGCCGGGTGGGATCGAGCGACGCCACCGGTTGGACGCGTCAGGGCCGACGGGTCGAGCAGGTGGAGCTCGGACGCCCGTCGGGACCCGAGGTGCCGAGCACGTAGAGGTCGGCCCCGACCGCCCCGGCCACCGGGCGCGTCCGGGCCGGCGTCCCCGGGGGTGGCGACCGCGGCGGCGATCTCGCCTCCGGCGATCGCCCCGAGCCAGTGCCCGGCGCCCTCCTCCAGGCCGGCGAGCAGGGGAGCGGCCAGCGCCGTCGTCTCGACCAGCGGCTCGGGCAGGGCGACCCGCCCGGCCTCCTCCAGCAGCAGGACGAGGTCGACCATGCCGAGTCCGAGGCCCGCCGTGGCGGACCGGGACGGTGAGCCCGACCACGCCCAGCTCGGCCAGGGTGCGCCCAGCGGGCGGAGCGGGCTGCCGGGGCGGCGTAGGCGGCCCGCAGTCGGCCGGGCGTGCACTCCTTGGCCAGCACCTGGCGGACCGCTGTCCGCGGAACTCGCGCTGCTGGTCGGTGAACGCGAAGCGCACGGCGCGACGGTGCTCAGGCCCGGGGCAGCCCGAGCATCCGCTCGGCCACCACGTTGCGCTGGATCTCGTTGGTCCCGGCGTAGATGGGCCCGGCCAGGGCGAAGAGGTAGCCGTCCAGCCATGCGGGCTCCGCCCCGACGGCGAGCCGCTCGGCCTCCGGTCCGAGCAGGGCGAGCGCCGCCCGGTGGATGGCCAGGTCGGTCTCGGACCAGTGGATCTTGTTGGCGCTGGCCTCGGGCCCGACCGATGCCGCCGTCGAGGACCCGGGTGGCCGTCCACCAGCGTGTTGAGCCGGTAGGCCTCGGCGTCCATCCAGGCCTTGGCCACGGCGTCGGCGCACCGGCGCGGCCCGCGCCGGGTCGCGCGGCAGGCACTCGGCGTAGAGGTCCACCAGCCGGCCGGCGGCCTCGGTGTAGCGGGCCGGGCTGCGCAGGCTCAGCCCTCGTTCGGAGCCGGCCGTGGCCATGGCCACCCTCCATCCCTCGCCCACGCCGCCGAGCACCTGGCCGTCGGGCACGAAGACGTCCTCGAAGAAGAGCTCGGCGAACCCCGTCTCGCCGTCGATCTGGGGGATCGGGCGGACGGTCACGCCCGGCTCCCGCAGGTCGACCAGGAAGTAGGTGAGACCGCGGTGGCGCTCCGCGCTCGGGGTCGGTGCGGAACAGCCCGAAGCACCATTCGGCGAAGGCGCCCCTCGATGCCCAGGTCTTCTGGCCGGTGAGCAGCCACCCGTCGTCGGCCGGCGACCGTACGGCCCGGCTGCGGATGCCGGCCAGGTCGCTCCCGGCGTCGGGCTCGGACCAGCCCTGGCACCAGATCTCGTCGCGCCGAGGCCATGGGGGGCAGGAACCGCTGCTTCTGCTGGTCGGTGCCGAACTCGAAGAGGGTGGGGGCGAGCAGGAAGACCCCGTTCTGGCTCACCCGCGCCGGGGCCCGGGCCCGCCAGTACTCCTCCTCGAAGAGCAGCCATTCGACGACCCCGACGCCGCGTCCCCCGTACTCGCTCGGGCCACGACACCACCGACCACCGGTCGGCGGACATGGTCCGCTCCCAGGCCCGGTGGGCCTCGAACCCCTCGGCGGTGTCGAGCGAGGGCAGCGAGCCCGGCGGTGGCGCATGGGCTGGCCAGCCAGGCGCGCGCCTCGGCCCGGAACTCCTCCTGCTGCCGCGGTGAAGCGCAGGTCCATCGGTGGATTCCTCGTCGGATGGGCCGCGGCCGGTGACGCGCACCCGGGCTCGGGCGGCGCCGGGCAATCTGGCACACCGCTCGGATTTCCGGCAACCAGCGCCGATGGGTCACAATGTGGCGGTGCCCAACGCCGTGATCGTCGACGTCGTCCGCACCCCGGTCGGGCAGGCGCAACGGGCGGCTGTCCGGCTGGCACGCCGTCGATCTGGCCGCGCAGCCGCTGCGCGCCCTGGTCGAGCGCAACGACCTCGACCCCGCCCTCGTCGAGGACGTGGTCCTCGGCTGCACGATGACCGTCGGCGAGCAGGCCATGAACATCGGCCGCAACGCCGCGCTGGCCGCCGGGTTCCCCGACACGCGTGCCCGGGCACGACCGTCGACCGCCAGTGCGGCTCGGCCCAGCAGGCGGTCCACTTCGCCGCCCAGGCGGTCATGTCCGGGAGCCATGGACGTGGTCATCGGCGGCGGGGTGGAGGCCATGAGCCGGGTGCCCATCGGGTCGACCACCGAGCCCGGGCCGGGCGACGCCTACGGGCCGACGGTGCGCGAGCGGTTCGACTTCATCCACCAGGGCCTGAGCGCCGAGGAGATCGCCCGTCGCTGGGGCATCGGCCGCGAGGAGATGGACCGCTTCGCCCTCGCGGTCCCACGAGCGGGCGGCCCGGGCCATCGCCGAGGGCCGCTTCGACCGACGAGATCGTGCCCGCTCGCCACCCGCCGGGCCCGCGTCGAGGACAAGGTGGCCGTGGCCGGGCACCGACGAGGGCGACCCGGCCGGCGAGGGACCGCTCACGTCCGACGAGGGCGTGCGTGCCGGGTCGACCTACGAGACGCTCGGCCGCCCTGCCCCCTGCTTCGTCGAGGACGGGCTGGTCACCGCGGCCACCTCGTCCCAGATCTCCGACGGGGCCGCCGCCGCGCTGATCATGTCGGAGGAGCGGGCCGGCCAGCTCGGGCTCACCCCCCGGGCCCGCTTCCACACCTTCGCGGTGGCGGCCAACGACCCGGTCATCATGCTGACCGCCCCGATCCCGGCCACCACCCTGGTGCTCGAGAAGGCCAAGCTCTCCCTCGACGACATCGACCTCGTCGAGATCAACGAGGCCTTCGCCTCGGTGGTGCTGGCCTGGGAGAAGGAGCACCATCCCGACATGGACCGGGTCAACGTGAACGGCGGGGCCATCGCCATCGGCCACCCGACCGGCGCCTCGGGGGCCCGCCTGCTGGCCACCCTGCTCAACGAGATGGAGCGGACCGGCGGCCGCTACGGGCTCCAGACCATGTGCGAGGGCGGCGGCCAGGCCAACGCCACCATCATCGAGCGGCTGGGCTGAGCGTCCGGCGTCGCCGGCGGACCGCGGCGCGGCGACTCAGGCCGGAGCCGTCAGGCCGGCCCGCGCGGTCGCCGGAGTGCAGCCCGCTTCTCGAACGCCGACGCCCTCGGCCCGGGTCGGGCGGGACATCAGGTAGCCCTGGTAGAGGTCGCACCCGAGCTCGGCCACCCGCTCGAGCTGGATCTGGGTCTCGACCCCCTCGGCCAGGACCACCAGCCCGAGCGCCTTGCTGAGCTGCACGATGGCCGCCACGATGGCCTCGTCGTTCTCGAAGGTCCCGAGGCCGTCGACGAACGACTTGTCGATCTTCAGGATCTTGACCGGGAACCGCTTGAGCTGGGCCAGCGACGAGTACCCGGTGCCGAAGTCGTCGATGGCCAGCCCCACGCCCATCTCGTGGATGCCGCCGAGCATGGCGATGGCCGCCGAGGTGTCGGTCATCAGCATGCTCTCGGTGACCTCCATCACCAGGGCTTCGGGCGGCAGGCCCGAGTCGGCCAGGGCCGAGGCGATGGTGTCGAGCAGCTCGGCGTCGCTCAGCTGGTGGGCCGAGAGGTTGACGGTGATGTAGGCGTCCTCGGCGCCGGGGAGCTCCGCGCGCCACTTGGCCATGGTCCGGCAGGCCTCGCGGAGCACCCAGCGGCCGAGCTTGAAGATGAGGTCGGTCTCCTCGGCGAAGGGGATGAACTCCATCGGGCCGAGCAGGCCCCGGGTGGGGTGGTGCCACCGGACCAGCGCCTCCATCGCCACGATGCGGTCGTCGCTGCACCGACGCGATGGGCTGGTAGTGGACGGTCAGCTCGTCGTGCGTCGATCGAATGGCGCAGGTCGTCGTAGATCTCGAGGCGCGCCACCGACTTGGCCCGCAAGCGACTCGTCGAACACCTCGACCCGCGAGCCGCCCTTGTTCTTGGCCTGGAACATGGCCACGTCGGCCTGCTGGAGGATGTCCTGGGCCGACTGGCGCCCGCGCGTGACGAAGGCGACCCCGACGCTGCTGGTGACCACGACGCTCCGGCCGGTCGAGAGCTGCACCGGATCGGCGAGCAGCCTCGAGTACTCGGTGGCCAGGCTGACCGCCACCTCGACGTCGGGGACGTTGCGGCAGAGCACGACGAACTCGTCCCCCGAGAACCGGCTCACCAGGTCGCCGCCGCGCACCGCCGACTTGAACCGCTGGGCCAGCGCCAGCAGGAGCTCGTCGCCGGCGGCATGGCCGAACGAGTCGTTGACCAGCTTGAACCGGTCGAGGTCGATGAACAGGACGGCCAGGTTGGTGCCCCGCTGGGCACGACACCATCAGCTCGCGCTCGAGCTCGTCGTTGAACTGCGACCGGTTGCCCGAGCCCGGTGAGCGAGTCGTGGTAGGCGAGCCAGTGGAGCTGGGCCTCGGCGGCCTTGCGGTCGGTCACGTCGGTGAACGAGCAGACCGCCATCGGGCCGTCGACCTGGTCGGCCCCCGACAGCAGCCGCGAGCTCATCGACAGCCACTGGCGGCGATCCGTTCCGGTCGGTGACCCCGATCATCACGTCGTCCTCGCGACTCGCCGGTGGCCAGCGTCTGGGCGTGGGGGAACATCTCGGCCGACAGGGGATGGCCGTCGGCGTCGATGGCGATCGACGAGCCGGTGAAGATCTCGTGGCCGCGGCCCGAGGCCAGACGGTCGCCGAGGATCCGCTCGGCCGCCTCGTTGTGGCGCAGACGTTGCCCGTGCTCGTCGAGGAGGACGATGCCCTCGCTGAGCGAGGCGACCACCGCCTCGTACCGCTCCTCGGCGGCCCGCCGGCCCGCCTGCGGCCTTGCGGGCGTCGGTCAGCTCGGTGCACACCACCACCCAGCCCGGCCGGCTGCGCGTCGTCGTCGATCAGCGGGTCGATCGAGACCTGCACCTCGACCGGCAGACCGTCCTTGCGGACGTGGGACCGCTGCCCGCGCTCGAGGACCGACGGCGCTGTCGGTCCGGAAGCCGGTGAGGATCTCGGAGATGGACCGGCCGACGACCTCGTGCTCGGTCCAGCCGTAGATGGCGGCGGCGGCCTCGTTCCAGCTCTCGATCTTGCCGTCGGCGTCGATGCCGATGATCGCGTCGGAGACGTGGGCCACCAGGCTCGCCCGGTAGCGGACTGCGGCCTCGGCGGCGATCCGCTCGGAGATGTCCCGCAGGATCACCTGGAAGGCGGGCTCGCCGCCCCAGCTGGTGCGCACGCGCGTCACGTCGGTCACCACGACGCTGCCGTCGAGCGCCACCACCCGTACCTCGCCGTGCTCGAAGACCTGGCCCTCGTCGGTCATCTGGGCCACCCGCTCGGCGACCGGCCCGACGTCCTCGGGGTGGACGAAGGTCGACAGCGGCCACCCGTAGCACTGCTCCATGGAGTCGGCCCTGATGAGACGCACCGCGGCGCGCGTTGCCGTAGACGAGCATCCCGTTGCGGTGGACGACGATGGCGTCCGGGCTGAGGTCGGTCAGCAGCCGGAACCGGTCGACCACGTCGTGCAGCTCGCGCTCGACGTAGACGTGCTCGGTCACGTCCACGACCGCGCCGAGGTAGGCGCCCTTGCCGAGCTCGGAGTCGTCGCCGAGGAGCCGACCGCCGGTCGAGCTCGGCGACGCCCGGACGATCAGCTTGTGGGTGACGCCGTCGGGACTGGTGACGACGGTCCGGAGGTCGTACTCGGCGGGCGGCGCGCCGGCCCGGATGGGGGCGAGCACCGGCCGGAGGATGGCGCCGGGCAGGTCGACGACCTCGATGGGCGGTGGTGGCACCGGCCCGCCGGCCGGCCGGTGTGGCGGCCGGGGCGGCCGGGTCCTCCTCGGCGCGGGACGTCCATGCGGAATCCGGGTGCCCCCGGAGCGACGCCGAAGAGCTCCTCGACCGGGGCCGACCACCGCAGCTCGTCGGTGGCGGGCTGGTAGGACCAGGTGACAATGGGCACCGAGGTGAGGTCGAAATCGACGTCCCGCGGGAGCTCGGGGGTATCCGTCGGTGGGGCCGGTACGGATTCGGGGATATTCGGTGGCAGGCTCCTGGCGCCGCGGATGCCCCGGGACCGGGCCGGACCGGTCTGCCTCACGTTCCCCATGAGGCGTTGTATCGGCAGGTGGGAGCACGCCCTTGAGCCGGTGGGAGCGCCCCCTCCGGGCTCGGCATTCGAGGCTGGCCGACCGCCCCGATCGCCAGTCAGGACCCCGGGCCGGGTCCCTGCCATACATCCTGCCGGGCCGCCCCGTTGCCGGCGATTCCGGCCGCCGGCACCGGCGGTTCAGGAGCTGGGCTCGTCGACCACCAGTACGGCGTTGTGGCCGCCCATCCCGAGCGACGACTTGAGCATGATGCCCGGCTGGCGGGGCGTGTTGCCGTCGAGCAGCTTGGGATGGCCCGGCGCCACCCGGGGCGGGGCGGGGATCACCCCGGTCTCGAAGGCGTAGAGGGTGGCGAGCATCTCGACCGCACCGGCCGCCGCCTGGCAGTGGCCCACCAGCGGCTTGATCGAGAAGATCCCCTTGGACTCGCGGGTAGAGCTCGTCGAGGACCTTCGCCTCGGCGGCGTCGCACTGGGCCGTCCCGGGCCCGTGGGCGTTGAGGTAGGCGACGTCGGCGGGGCTCACCGCGGCGTTGACGGTGGCCTCGCGGAAGCAGCGGAAGACCTCGGCGTTGTCCGGGGCCAGAGCGATGGCGTGGTAGCCGTCGTTGGTCATCGCCCCGCCGAGCACCGAGGCGTACCCGCCGGTGGGCCGGCTCGAGAGCACCATGGCCACCGAGGCCTCGCCGCCGACGAAGCCGCGGCTGCCCTCCTGGAAGGGGCGGCAGCCGTCGAAGGGCGGGAGGTCGAGCACCGCGACACCGAGGTCGCGGAACCACGGGATGTTCTCGGGGATCCCGGACAGGTCGGTGGCCAACAGGACCACGTCGGAGGCGATGCCCGAGTCGAGCCAGGACTTGGCCGTGAGCATGCCGACGTTGCTCGAGGCACAGGTCGCCGACACCGACATGGCCGGACCGTGGAACCCGAACTCCTTCATGAACATGGCGATCACCGTCGAGGGGATCATCTGCAGCCAGCTGCGCAGCTTGCGGCGGGTGCCGGCGAAATTCCCTCGCGCCGGTAGTAGTCGCGGTAGATCTCCACGTCGCCGAGGGCCAGGCAGTGGATGACGCCGACCACGGGGCCCGGGCGTCCATCCCCGCTCGTGGGCGTCGGTGACCGCCTCCCGGCCCGAGAACCGCAGGGCCTGGCTGAACCGGCTCTGACCGTCCCGGATGTCGCCGGAACCGGTGATGGTGGCGAGGTAGGGAGGACCGTCGAGGAACTCCGCCATCTCCGGGGTCGGCTTGACGGCGCTCTCGCCCAGCAGGAACCCGTCCCAGATCCGCTTTCGGCCCCACCCATAGCCGGTGACCGCACCGGCTCCCACGATGGCCATGCGGGCATTGCCGGCCCGCCTGTTTGGGGCCTGATCGCCGGAGGACGACTGATCGGCGCTCGACATCAGGCCTCCTCGACGCAGCAAATGAGGGCGGGATCTCCAGCCTTCATAGATGGATGGCCGGCGGAATCCGACACCGACGGCAGGCCAGATTATGGCGCACCCCGGAAGGCCACACAATGGCCAATTTCTCCCGACCCAGCGTACCGGGCGGCCCGGACGGCGGCGGGCGGTCGCGCCCCGGTCGCCGACCTCCGGGAGGGTCTTGTATACCCGGCCGTGGCTGCTCGGTTATTTGCCGGACAAGCCGGTGGGCGGCCGCTCCCAACCCGAGGTTCAGCGAGCTCCCGTTGAGCGTGGAGCGGAGGCCTCGAAACCGTCCAATACCGCGGTGGCCTCGACCACGATGCGCTCCGATCAGCTCGGCGACGGTCGGGCAGCTCGTCGATCTCGCCGACCACCTGGCCGGTGGGCAGGACGCCGACATCGGTCCGCCCCTCGACCAGGGCGGCCTTGGTCATCATGGGGGCGTTGGCCGCCATCACCACCTGGGGCCAGGTGAGGTCGCTGCCGTGCTTCATGGCCCGGCCCTCGCGGAAGAGGGCGGGAAGCGACATCCCGGTCTGGCGGCGGAAGGCGAAGGCGTTGGCGAGCGCCCGCGGCATGGTGCGCAACCAGCCCGGCCCGCTCGAGGCGGTCGACCAGATCGGTGCGGATGACCCGCTGGGGCGCTCCGTCGACCGCCGTCGACACCACCGTCCCGGTCACCGGGGTGCCGAGGTAGATGGCCTTGACCGCGTCGGGCACCCGGCTCTCCCGGGTGAGGAGGAAGCGGGTGCCCATGGCGATACCGTCGGCGCCGTAGGCCAGTGCGGCGACCAGCCCGCGGCCGTCGAAGAAGCCCCCGGCGGCCACGACGGCCACCCGTGTCGCCGACGGCGTCGACCACGGCCGGGGTCAGCAGCGAGGTCGGGACCGGTCCGGTGTGGCCGCCGCCCTCGCCGCCCTGGGCGATGACGGCGTCGACGCCCCAGTCGGCCACCTTCTCGGCGTGACGGCGGGCGCCGACGGTCGGCATGACCACCAGCCCGGCCTGCCGGCAGCGGTCGACCAGCGCCTGGTCCGGGTGCCTGGGCGAAGCTCGCCACCTTGACCCCGTGGTCGATCATGAGCGCCACCCGCTCGCCCACGTCGGCCGCGTCGGTCCGCATGTTGACGCCGAAGGGCCGGTCGGTCCGGGCCCGGACCTCGGCGATGGCGGTCCGCCAGCTCGTCGACGGTCATGGTGGCCGAGGCCAGGATCCCGAGCCCTCCCGCCTCGGCGGTGGCCGCCACCAGCCGCGGACCGGCCACCCAGCCCATCCCGGTCTGCACGATCGGGTACCGGACGCCGACCAGCTCGCAGAAGCCGGGTTCGCAGAGCCGGGTGGGCCCGGGCGCCCCGCCGCCCCGGTCTCTCCGCTTGCCCGGTCGGACCGGCGCCGGGCATGTTCACGGCGCGACCTCGCGGTCGCGGCTCGGCGCCGGGGTCGAGCACCGTCCGGATGAGGTCGAGCTCCTCGGGCGTGGGCGACCGGGTCTCGGGGACCGCAGGCGGGACGACGAGCTCGAAGCCGGTGGCGGCGACGACCTCCTCGAGGGCGACCCCGGGGTGCACCGACCGGACCCGCATGGTGCGGTCGGGCGTCTCGAAGTCGAACACGCCGAGGTTGGAGACCACTCGGCGGATCTCGTGGAAGCGCATGGCCGAGGGGCCGGCCGCCTCAGCCCGGGCGTAGCCCACGCCCGACACCACGTCGACCTCGCTCCACGAACGAGCGGGTGCTGTGGCTGCGGCACCCAATAGCTGGTCGGGTGGTTCACCGTGTTGCCGGGGGCCCCCCGGACGCCGACCAGCTGGGCCGTCGGGTGGGCCCAGTCGCCGATGGCGCTGATGTTCTGGTTGCCGGTCCGGTCGATCTGCGAGGCCATCATGATCAGGTTGCGCCGCCCCGACCACACCACCTCGAAGACCCTGCGGTAGGGCATGTGGGACTCGAGCACCGTGCCGAGCGGGCAGCGGCCCGAGCGGCGGGCGCCCCGGCCACCAGCGCGGCGTCCCCGTCGGTCAGGACCAGGTCGGGCGCGAAGGTGAGCCGGGCCAGCGCGCATCCCGAGCGACGGCGCGGTGCCGAAGGCGCTCGCCATCACCTCGCCGTCCCCGCGGAAGACCTCGGCGCAGGCGACGGCGCAGACCTCGGCCCGCGTGGCGCCGCCCCGGTCTCCGCTCACCCGGTCGCCCCGGTCTCCGATCGCCCGGCCGTCCCGTCCACGGCGGACTGGTAGGCGGCCTCTCCGACTCGAGGTAACTGCTCGGCGAAGCGCGGCCCACGCCGCGGGTCGGCGGCGGCGGTCACGTAGTCACGCTGGAAGCGCCTCGTCGCGGGGGTAGTCGGGCACGCAGGCGGTGAAGTGGGCGCCCCGCGGCGTCTCGACCACCCCGTCGGTCAGCAGCCGGCTGATGCACATGGTCTGGAGCGGCCCCTCCGACGGCGAACGCGCTCGGTGCCGACGATGCGCTCGGCGGTGACGTAGCGGCGGTCGGCGGCGCCGAGGAACAGCTCGTCGAAGAACGGGTCGGGACCGAGGATCTGCCCCGACCCGCGGGCGTCGGCCCGGTTGACGTGGACGATGGCGGCATCGAGCCGGAGGGCCGGCACGGCCACCAGCTCCTCGCCGTCGTCGTAGGGCGAGACGACCGTGCGCAGCGCCGGGTTCATCCCGAGGACGTCCGAGCCCAGCCCGGCCCGGGTGGGGAGGAACGGCAGGCGCTGGGAGGCCGCCGACAGCCCCAGGTAGAACATGCCCTCGTCGATCTCCATGGTCTCGATCGGCCCCGCCTGCCGGGCCGCCCGGAAGTGGGGGTCGGTGGCGATCGAGTCGAGGGTGACGAAGGGGAACACCACCTTGCGCCACCTTGCCGGCCGCGCACAGCAGGCCGACGTCGGGGCCGCCGTAGGAGACGACGGTGAGGTCGGCGAGGTCCCGAGCGCAGGATGGCCCGGACCGCGGCCATGGGCTTGCGCCGCGACCCCCATCCGCCGATCGCCGATGGTCATCCCGCTGCGCAGCTCCCCGACCAGCTCGTCGAGGGTCATCCGCTTGTCAGCCATGCAGGCCGCCGGCTCGGACTCGTCGGCGGTGTCGGCCTCGCGCTTCTCGACGAAGGCCGCCCGCTGCTCGTCGGCCACCCCCGCCACGTGGAGCTCGTAGGTGAACCCCTGTTCGAAGCGGTAGCTGCGCACGCACGTCGACCGGGTCGATGCCGTTGAGCGACTCCTTGGCCCGACGGATGATGGTCGGGCTCTTGGCGGCGATGTCGGCGGCCACCTCGTAGGCCGCCGTCGACCAGCTCGGTCGATCGGGCACCACCCGGAGCACCGAGCCGTAGCCGTGCAGCTCGGCGGCGGTCGCCGGGCGGGCCGTGTAGACCATCGAGCGCATCCGGTGCTGGGGAACCAGCCGCGACAGGTGGGTGGCGGCGCCGAGCGCTCCCCGGTCGACCTCGGGCAGGCCGAAGGTGGCGTCCTCGGAGGCCACCACGATGTCGGCGTTGCCGGCGAGCCCGATGCCGCCGCCCAGGCAGAAGCCGTGGACGGCGGCGATCGACCGGCACCTCGCACTCGTAGACGGCGGCGAAGGCGGCGAAGCAGCCCCGGTTGGCCCCGATGAGGGCGCGCGTCGCCCTCGGGCCTGGATCTCCTTGATGTCGACGCCGGCGCAGAAGCCCCGCCCCTCGGCCCGGAGGACGACCACCCGGTTGTCGGGGACCCGACCGGCGGTCGAGCACCGCATCGGCCAGGTCGAACCACCCGGCGACGTCGAGGGCGTTGACCGGCGGGTGGTCGATGACCACCTCGCCGATGCCGGGCTGGCTTCTGGTCGGACCTGATGGGCATGACCTGCTCCGGGATGCTCGGAGACCGAGGACCGGGTGCCGCGGCCGCGCGGGCACCGGCACCGGGCACGTGCGGCGCGCGGCAGCGCCTGCCGCCGTGATCTGATACAGCGTCAGGACAGTACCAGTCGGAACCGGGGAGGCAGCTGTGGCCACGTTCGAACTCGACCGCCGGTCCGCCGGGACGCCGTCGACTTCACCGGCCGGGTGGCGGTGGTCACCGGAGGCGGCGCGGGGGATCGGCCGGGCGATCGCCGAGGCGTTCCTCGCTCGCCGGCGCCGACGTGGTGGTCTGCGGTCGGAACCGCCGTCGACTACGGAGGACCTCCCCGCAGCCGACGC
Source organism: uncultured Acidimicrobiales bacterium (assembly GCA_963764555.1). GTDB lineage: Bacteria > Actinomycetota > Acidimicrobiia > Acidimicrobiales > RAAP-2 > Bog-756. Next base: position 13,188 of record CAVXSW010000005.1, on the reverse strand, counting down.
ACGCGACGGCGAGCGCCGCCGGGCGGTGTTCGTGGCGGCCGACCTCCGGGAGGCCGAGCAGGCGGCGTCGCGTCATCGACGCCGCCGTCGACCGGTTCGGCCGCCTCGACGTCCTGGTCAACAACGCCGGCGGCTCACCCGCAGGCCGACGCGGCGACCGCTCTCCCCGCGCTTCTCGCCTCGATCGTGGCGCTCAACCTGCTCGCCCCCATGTACTGCGCCCAGGCGGCGAACGCCGTCATGCAGCGCCAGGCCGAGGGCGGGTCCATCGTCAACATCGGATCGGTCAGCGGGCTGCGGCCCTCGCCGGGGACGGCCGCCTACGGCGCGGCGAAGGCCGGGCCTCGTCAGCCTCACCCAGACCCTCGCCGTCGAGTGGGCGCCGAAGGTGCGGGTCAACTGCGTGAGCGCCGGGCTGGTGGCCACCGAGGCGGCCGAGGACCACTACGGGGGACCCGAGGGCATGGCCGAGGTGGCGGCGCACCGTGCCCCTCGGCCGGTTCGCCACGCCCGGCGGACATCGCCGGGCTGTGCCTCTTCCTGGCCTCGCCGCTGGCCGGGTACGTGACCGGCGCGAACCTGGTGGCCCACGGCGGGGGCGAGGGCCGGCGTTCCTCGGCCGCTCAGAGCACGGCCGTGGAGCAGGTCGAGCTCACGGAGGCACCGAGTCGTCGGCCCTCGGCGGCGACGATCCGTCGCGGCACGGTCGATCGGCCCGAGCAGGCGCGAACGCGCTCAAGTGGCGGACCGGGTGCGGTCGATGCCGCCACGTGTGGCCGCCGTCCGCGTCCGGACCTGCTCAAGTCGCCGAGGCCAGGGCGCGGTCGATGCCACGCCGCCGAGACCGGATGACCGAGTCGTCACCTTCTCGCTCGCCGGGGCGCCCTTCCTCGAGTTCCTTCCGGTCGTCGACCTCGCCAGCGGGCGGCTGCTCGGGATGGAGGCGCTGGTCCGCTGGCAGCACCCGACCGACGGCGTGATCTCCCCGGCCGAGCTCATCCCCCAGGCCGAGGCGAGCGGCGACATCCTGGCGCTGACCCGCTGGGTGCTGATGGAGGCCTGCCGCCAGGCCGGAACGTGGTCGCCGAGCATCCAGCTCGGGGTCAACTGCACCATCCACCAGCTGCGCCGCGGCGAGGTGTCCCGAGGCAGTGGAGGACGCCCTCGAGCAGCACCGGGTTCCCGAGCGGCCAGCTCACCCTCGAGGTGACCGAGGACGCCATCGTCGACTCGGTCGGCCTCCGAGGACCTGAAGGACCTGTCGCGGAATGGGCGTGCAGCTGTCGGTGGACGACGTCGGGACCAACTGGTCGTCGTTCGAGCCGTTCCGGCGGCACTCGATCAGCGACGGTCAAGATCGACGGCTCGTTCATCGCCGGCCTCGAGTCCACCCAGGGCATCAACCGGCTGGTCGTCGAGACGGTCATCCACATGGCCCACTCGCTCGGCATGTCGGCGCTCGTCGAACAAGTCGAGACCGCCGCCCAGGTCGAGATCGTGCGGTCGTTCGAGGCGGACGCCGCCCAGGGGTTCTTCTTCGCCCGGCCGATGTCGGTCGAGGACGCCGCCGAGCTGGCGCGGCGGTGACGAGGTGCCCCACTTCTCGCGGACCAGCGAGCGGACCCTGCTGCGCCGGGTCGACGGGACGACGGTCGAAGAGGCCGTCGGCAGCCCGCCCGGAGCCGGGCCGGCCGTCGCCTCCGGGGCCGCGCCGCCCGTCGCTCGGCCGCACCGGGACCGCTCGGAGGTGGACGCCCGAGATCGGATGTCGGGCACCGACCAACGCCCCGAGGTGACCGGCGGCGGTGCGGAGGACTCTCCCGGCGTCCCCGGGGCGGCGACCGGCGACCGGAGGACGCGGGACCGGCGCCGACCGGATTCGGAGACGACGATCCGGTTCCCGACGATCTGGCGCCCGATGACCTCGGCGCGCCGACGATCTGGCGCCCGACGATCTGGACTCGGAGGACGACCTTCCTCTGGTGCCGGCCCCGGGCTTGCGTGCCGGCCGCAAGCGGCTGAAGAACCGCTCGCCGCGTTCCGCCTGAACCGGTCGGTACCGGGCGCCGGCGGCCACGGGCACCGTCGGTCCAGGCGTACGAAGTGGTCGGCCTGCCCGAATTGCCTGTATACCTCTGGCCGTGAAGCTCGCGGTGCTCGGAGAGTCGCGCCCGGGTGAGACCCGGGTGGCCATGGTTCCCGAGGTGGCGGCCAGAGCTGGCCTCCAAAGGCGTCGAGGTGGTGGTCGAGAGCGGAGCCGGCGCCGCCGCCCGGTTCCCCGACGACGCAGTACCGCGGCGCCGGTGCGACGGTCGCCCCCGATGCCGCCTCGGCCCTCGCCGGCGCCTCCCTGGTCGCCCGGGTGCAGCCACCGACACCCGAGGAGGCATCCGAGCTGCCCGACGGGGTCTCCCTCGTCAGCTTCCTGCAGCCCGCTGCCGAGCTCGACACCGTGCGCGCCCTGGCCGCCAGGGGCGCCACGGCCTACAGCCTCGACCTCCTTCCGCGCATCAGCCGGGCGCAGTCCATGGACGCCCTGTCCTCGCAGGCCACCGTGGCGGGCTACCGGGCGGGGCTTGCGGCCGCCGAGCACCTGGCCAAGTTCTTCCCCATGTTCATGACGGCGGCCGGGCACCGTTCCGCCGGCCAAGGTGCTGGTGATGGGGGCGGGCGTCGCCGGCCTGCAGGCCATCGCCACCGCCCGGCGGCTGGGTGCCGTGGTGCGCGCCTACGACGTCCGGGCCGCGGCCAAAGAAGAGGTGCAGAGCCTCGGGGCGAAGTTCGTCGAGCTCGAGCTCGAGTCGCAAGACGGGTGCCGGCGGGTACGCCCGGGAGCAGTCCGCCGAGTACCTGGCCCGGCAGCAGGAGCTGCTGGCGGCCGAGGTCGCCGCCTCCGACGTGGTGATCACGACGGCCCAGATCCCCGGCCGCAAGGCTCCGGTCCTCGTCACCGCGGCCATGGTGGCCGGGATGTCCGACGGTGCGGTGATCGTGGACATGGCGGCCGACTCCGGTGGCAACTGCGAGATGTCGGTGGCCGGGGAGGACGTGCACGTCGACGGGGTCACCGTGGTCGGGCTGACCAACCCGCCGGCCGGCATGCCGACCCACGCCAGCTTCCTCTATGCCCGCAACATCGCCAACTTCCTCGACCTGCTGGTCCGCGACGGGGAGCTCGCTCCCGACTTCGACGACGAGATCGTGGTCGGCACCTGTGTGGTCCGGGAGGGGCAGGTCGTGCACGGCCCGACGGCCGAGGCCCTCGGCCTTCCCGCCCCGGGGCCGGCCGCCGCCGCTCGCCGCGGCCACGGTCGTGCCCGGCCAGGTCGGCGCGATCCGGCGGAGGCACGCCGACCGGGGCCGGACCCGAGGTCAGCTCATGAGCACCGGGATCGTGGGTTCCTCACCATCTTCGTCCTGGCGGCGTTCGTCGGCAACGAGGTCATCGGGCGGGTGCCGAGCATCCTGCACACCCCGCTCATGTCGGGAAGCAACGCCATCCACGGCATCGTGCTGGTCGGCGCCATCCTGATCATGGGCGAGGCCCACGGCGCCGTCCAGATCACCCTCGCCTTCCTCGCTGTGGTCCTTGCCACCCTCAACATCGTCGGCGGCTTCGTGGTCACCGACCGCATGCTCGAGATGTTCAAGGCCAAGCCGGCGCCGATCGGGCTACCGAGGACGCCCGTCAGGGACGGCGCGTCCGGAGCGCCCGCCGGATGAGCCTCGCAGACCGGCATCGACCTCGTCTACCTGATCGCCGCCATCGGCTTCATCGTCGCCCTCAAGGGGCTGAGCTCACCGCGGCACGCTCGCAACGGCAACCTGCTCGCGGCGGCGGCGGCGGCACTGGCCGTGGGCTTCACCTTCGCCCACCCGTCGGTGCGCGCCCACACCCTCAACCTGGCGCTCACCCTGGTGGCCATGGCCATCGGCGCCGCCATTGCCGTCCCGGCCGCCCGCCTGGTCAAGATGACGGCGATGCCCCAGATGGTGGCCATCTTCAACGGGGTCGGCGGTGGGGCGGCGGCGCTGATCTCGATCGTGGTGTTCGTCATCGAGGCACCCGGCAAGCCGGCCCTCTACCGCATCGTCGAGGTGCTGTTCGGCGTGCTGGTGGGGTGCGTGTCGTTCTCCGGCAGCGCCATCGCCTTCGCCAAGCTGCAGGAGCTGATGACCGGGCGCCCGGTCACCTATCCCGCCCAGCAGGTCATCAACGGCATCGTCGGGCTGGCCGTCCTCGGGCTGGCCGTCGGGCACGCTCGCCACCGGCAGCGTCCCCCTGCTCGCCGCCACCGCACTGCTCTCGCTGGTGCTCGGCGTCATCTTCGTCCTGCCCATCGGCGGGGCCGACGTCCCGGTGCTCATCTCCCTGCTCAACTCGTTCACCGGCCTCGCCGTGGCGGCCTCGGGCTTCACCCTCGACAACAACCTGCTGATCATCGCCGGGACGCTGGTGGGCGCCTCGGGCATCCTGCTCACCCGCCTGATGAGCAAGGCCATGGGCCGGTCGCTCCCGAACATCCTCTTCAGCGCCTTCGGCTCGGTGGTGACCGCCGCCGGCGGCGCCGACGGAGCCGGCGAGAGCCGGCCGGTCAAGGCCGGCACGCCCGAGGACATCGGCGTCCTGCTGGCCTACGCCCGCAAGGTGGTCATCATCCCGGGGTACGGGCTGGCCGTGGCCCAGGCCCAGCACGCGGCGCGCGAGCTCGCCGACCTGTTGATGGAGCGGGGCGTCGAGGTGTTCTACGCCATCCATCCCGTGGCGGGCAGGATGCCCGGTCACATGAACGTGCTGCTGGCCGAGGCGAACGTCCCCTACGACGAGCTCAAGGAGATGGACGAGGCGAACCCGGAGATGGGGACGGCGGACGTGGCGCTGGTGGTCGGGGCCAACGACACCGTGAACCCTGCGGCGAAGAACACGGCGGGCAGCCCGATCTACGGCATGCCGATCATCAATGCCGACGAGGCCGACAACATCGTGTTCCTGAAGCGCTCGATGAGGCCTGGCTTCGCCGGCATCGACAACGAGCTGCTGTTCGACGAGAAGACCACCTTGTTGTTCGGCGACGCCAAGGACACGCTGACCAAGCTGGTCGCCGCGGTGAAAGAAGCCTGACCCGACCGACGAGCGGCAACCGTTGTCAGGAGCGGGCTCCGAGCTCCTCCCGATCGATGCCGGGCTCTGCCGCCAGCTTGGCGAAGACCATCATCCCCTGGCTGGTGGGCCGGGTCGACAGGACGGTCACCCCCACCGTGCCCCGGTCGACCAGGTGGGTGGCGTCGTTGACCACGACCATGTCGCCGTCGGGGAGGTAGCCGACCGCCTGCCGGGGCTGGCGCCCTCGTCGGACCAGGTCGACATGGAGCCGCTCGCCGGGCAGGTGGTCGGGGTTGAGCCGGGTGGCCACCTCCCGCAGGTCGACGACGGCCAGCTCCCACCGGGTCGCCTCGTCGACGACCTTCGAGGAGCAGGTGGCGATGCGCAGGCCGACCCGACGGCCCACGGTCAGCAGCTTGGTGGTGGGATCGTCGACCTCGGGAACCTCGTCGCGGGCGACGTGGACCGGGACGCCCATCTCCCGCAGCGCCTCCACCGACTCGAGCCCCCGCCGCGCCCGGCGCGAGCTCACCGGGTCGGGCGCCTCGGCCACGGCCTGGACGTGGTCGACGACGAACTGGGGGATGACCAGGCCCCCGGGCAGCAGGCCGCCGCGGCCCAGCTCGAGCAGGAAGCGGTCCATGAGCGCCGACCTGTCCACCAGCAGGGCGTGGCCCTGCGGCGGGCCCGGCTGTGGCGCCAGGATCCTCGACAGGCCGGCCGCCGCCACGATCTGCCGGCCCTTGATCGATCCGAGCCTCCATCCCGCGGTGGCGAGGATCCACGAAGCGAAGGCGGTGGCGAACAAAGCGAAGTTGGAGCGGAAGATCACCATGAAGGGCAAGCCCACCACCAGTCCCAGCAGCATCCCGGTGGTCGAGATGATCGAGGCGGCGAAGACCTCGCCCGGCGGCGTGTTGCGGAACAGGAAGACCGCTTGTTGGAGACCCTTGTCGAGCAGGCGGCCGCCGACGCCGCCGAGGACATAGCTGGCGGCGGCGCCGAGCAGCAGCCCGACCACCGAGGCCCGAGGGCTCGAGCTGACGTTGCGTCCGATCTCGAACCCGGCCGCCGAACCGGCCAGGACGAAGAGCAGGCGGAATCCTTCGACGAAGATCATCGGATCATCCGGGCGTGTGAAGACGGGCTGGCGACGACATGGTGACCGATCCGTGGCATGGAGAGACAAACGGCCGCTGCCCAATTGTCGGAAGGTTCCCGGCGATCCTTTAGGTCCGGCTCCACGACGGGTGCCGGGCCGGAGTCACGTCTCATCCGTGGGGCCGACCGCAGCTCGAACCGGAGAAAATCCGCCCGCGCGCCATGGCCCGAATCGGGGACCGGGTGGTAGCGTGGGCACCCAACGGGCGGCAGGCTGATGTCGCTGCTCGGGCCAAATCCCGCCGCATCCGCATCGAATCCCATGAGATCCGAACGCCGCTCGTCTCCTCACGCCGGCTCCGATCGCCCTCCCACCGCCTTGCGCGCCGAGCCCGTCGTCGACGGTCAGGACGCAGAATCGGCCGAGGGCGGCGGTCGGTGCCCGCCGTCGGTGGAATTGCGCATCACCGATCTCGGACTGATCGTGGCCCCCACCGATCCGTCGAGCCCGAGGGTGCCATCGCTGTTGCCCTGGTCGGAGATGACCCGGATCGGCGCCGCCCCGGCGCCCGACGGATCCGGCCCGTCGCGCTGTCCTCGAGATCGGGTTGCGCGAGGACGGCCGGTTCGGTGACCAGAGCCCGGTTCGTTTCGATGTTGCGCCGTCGGACCTCGACCCGTTCGTCGAGCTGGTCGACCTCCGGCGTGGCGGAAGGGAGAGGACCGGAGGGCAGGGCGTCCTCACACGGGCGGCAGTGGTCGTCGCCGGCTGGACCGGGAGACTGCGTGGTGACCGGAGCGACCCACAGCACGGCCTCGGGCGCCGGCGCGTCGGGCCGCTGGCGGTGGGTCTGGTGGCGCTGGTGCTGCTCGCCGGCAGCACGAGCTCGTCCTTCGGGTCCTTGGCGGGGGGCGCCCTCCCACACCGGCCCAACGACGGCGGCAACGCCCTCCAGGCGTTCGGTACCCATCCGAACGTCAACCTGCCGGTGGCGACCTCAGCACCTGCTCCGGCACCGCCTTCGCTGTCGGCGTCGCCGCCGCTCCAGTCGCATGAGATATTCGGCTACGCCCCCTACTGGACGCTGCCTCAGTCGGCGGGGTTCGACGTCCAGGACCTCACCACCCTGGCGTACTTCAGCGTGGACGCCAACGCGGACGGGACGCTGAACCAGAGCGGGGCCGGTTGGAACGGATACCAGAGCCAGGACCTGGTGAACCTGGTCTCGCGGGCCCATGCCGCCGGCGCCCGGGTGGTCCTCACGGTGACCTGCTTCAGCCAGAGCTCGCTCAACGCCATCACCTCGGACCCGAACGCCCCGGGCCGCCTGTCCTCCGCCCTGGTCGCTGCGGTGTCGGCCAAGAACCTCGACGGGGTCGAACTTCGACTTCGAGGGGGAGGGCAGTGGCGACCGCCAGGGTCTGACCTCGCTCATCACCTCGGTGTCGCGGGCGCTTCATGCGGCGAATCCCCACTGGCAGGTGACCATGGCCACCTATGCCAGCGCGGCGGGCGACACCGCGGGGTTCTACGACGTCGCCGCGCTGGCGCCGTGCCTTGACGGCTTCTTCGTCATGGCCTACGACATGAACGACCGGCGCACGCCGAGCGCGACCGCCCCGCTGACCGGCGGGGGGTTCAACGACACCGAGGCCCTCCAGCAGTTCACGGCTGTGGTCCCCCCGCAGAAGGTGATCCTCGGGGTTCCCTACTACGGCTACGACTGGCCGACGTCGGACGGCACGAGGAACGCCCAACCGACCGGGGGCGAGTCCCCGCTCAGCGCCGGGCAGATACTGGCATCGGGCCACCCGACCTACTGGGACCCCACCACCCAGACGCCGTGGACGTCGTACCAGGTCGGGTCGCAATGGCACGAGACGTTCTTCGACGACCCGACGTCGCTGGCGCTCAAGGCCCAGCTCGCCGCCAACTACCACATCGCCGGGCTGGGTATCTGGGCGCTGGGCATGGACGGCAACAACCCCGCCATGCTCGCCGCCCTGCTCGGCAACGCGCCGGCCGTCAAGGATCTCCAGAGCGGGCCGACGGCGTCGACGCCCGCCCCGGCCGGCTCGGGCTTCACCTCGACCGGCCTCTGGAACGGAGCCGGTGTGGCACTCACTGCGGTGGCGCCGCCGGCGTCGTTCGGTGCCGTCCAGTACCTCGGGGCGCTGACCGGCTTCCATACCGACGATCCGGCGCTCGCCTGCCTCCAGACCGGGCCACCGATCAACGTCTGGACGTTTTCGGCGCTGCCGGGCGTGGATGTGGTCGTCGCCGACACCGGGAGCTATTGCGCCGCAGCGATGTGGACCTTCCCGATGCCCCCGGGTCAGAGTGCGGCACCCCCGCCCAGCTCGACCACCACGACCGCGCCTCCGCCGACGTCCACGTCGACCCCGCCGAGCTCGACCACGACCTCCACCACGACCACGACCACGACCACCGCTCCGTCGAGCACCTCGACCACCCCCGCACTCGGGGCGCACGCCGGTCCGCCGGTCGATCGGGGCAAGCCCGCCGTAGGAGGCTGGATGACCTTCCGGCGAGCCAGCGTGAACGTCTAATGTCGAGAGCGCCGGGGGTGTAGCTCAGCTGGTAGAGCGCTACGTTCGCAATGTAGAGGCCGGCGGTTCGAGTCCGCTCACCTCCACCATATATTTGGTCGGATCCCCTGAAAGCCCAGATTTTTGCTGGACTTTCGCGCTCCCGCGCCTACTTACCCACAGGGTTTATAGACGTTTTTATGGACGGGTGATCAAAATTGCCGTACGCAGCGTTAGGCAGGTGGGCCGGCGCCATCCCGCCAGCACGCTGGAGTTGTGACCCCTTAGTCGCTGGTTGGTCTGGCGGCACCGTGCGCTGCACTACGCAGCCCGTTGCAGCTGCCCTACTCGATCAAGAGCCGGCGAGATGGACGAGACAATGCGCTGAGGGCTGACGAGTGAGTCAACGCAGGGTCGTGTCACCCTCGAACTTGTCCGCGGGGTGACGAGGGCTTGTGCGACGCAGTAGCCCTCCGGGCGAGGATGATGATTGCCCACTGGTAGGCGTTGTAAATGGAAGCGAACGATCCGAGGATGGCCTCCGGCGCGCTGTTGGCGGGTCCTCGAAGTACCACGGCAGCCACCCAGCCGACTGGAGTGGTCGGGCTGATCTCGACCGAGTGGCCGTGCTGGAGCCGACACAACCCGATCGTTCGGCTCATAACGAGTGGTCGGAAGTTCAGCTTTTGCCCCCGCCACCATTCTCGCAGCTCGACGCACTCGACAAGCATCTCGCCGGCTGACAGGAGTCGACTCATGCCCTACACCGTGGACTTCAAGACCGTCTCGACCGTCGGTCTGGAGTCACCGCCGGTGGCGGCCGCGCTTGCTGGCCTGCGAGCGCACGAGGCCCGCTACTTCAAGAACAAGTACGACCACGACTTCACGGTGGAGCCTGCGAGCGACGCCAAGACGACCATCGATTGGGTGCATCGGATCCTCAAGGGAGAACGCGACATCGTCATCTCTTCCCGACCCCTCGAGGCGACGGACTTCCAGGTCGAGAACATCCGGATCGCCCTACGTCTTCTACGAGAGTGGTCTGTCGATCAACGTGATGTACGCCGTCGACGGCCCCGAGAAGCGGGCTGCCGGGTTCAAGCTCTCCGAAGGGATGGAAGTACCCGCTGAGCTTGCTTCGCAATTCAAGTTTGCGAGGCAGAAGTCGAAGTTGGCCGGCACCATTCATGGTTCGTACTTCGCGTACAAGAACGAGCATTAACGAACCCTCGCTCGGGAGCACTCTGAGTTCTGTGCATTCGGGTTACAAGCCTGCTTCGGCGCCGACCGATGGCCGGCGGAGCGGCCGGTTCCGCAGGCCAGCATCGAGTTCGATGTACCCAGCAGGCGGACGCTGTGGCTCTTGCAGCACGTGAACTCGTCGACGCCGGACATGATCTGCTGCACGAAGCCCGGGAGGAACCATGGGGGCAGACCGTTGCCCGGCTTCAGTCACCCGAGGGCGCAATTATCGGCATCGCCTACACGCCCCAGCTGCACGACTGAATGGCAGCATTCCGGGCCGAACAACCGCGCCCACCGCCGAGAGCGGGGCCTTCACTGCCAACCTGGGGTGCGTCCCGCTTGCTCGATTCAGTTGTGCAGCTCCGGTCGCCGTATCTCTTCAAGGGTGGTGACCTTTACGAAGCGGGTGCGGTCGGTCATCGCGAGTGGGGGCGGGGACTTGAAGTCGGCACCGCCGAGAAAGACGACATTCACGGAAACGTCGTTAGGGGCCAGTTCGATGATCCGTCCGCGTGCCGGTAGGCCGTAGTAAAGGCCTCTTCCACTTGACGGCGTACTGAAGGTCCGGGATCGTCGTTCGGATCAACTTACCCCTTGACGATGGGCTGGAGATGCGGCATTTGGCGCTTGGTCCAGTCGTTGATGTCGGAGTGGCCTGCCGATGGCTTCGGGGGCTTTCGCCCTCCGTTTCCCTTAATCGCCTTTTGCATAGCGCCTCCTCCTGACGGCTGACCTGGTTACGGCTGGAACGAAGCGAACAGAGCCTCCAGACGAGCCTGAGCTATCGAGCAAGTGGCGCCCCTTGTCGGGAAGCAGGCCTAGCTGTCGGACCAGGTCTGTGCGTATTTGCTCGGCCGTGGCGCCCGCAAGGTCGTCTTTACCGCCGTCTTTTTGGGTGACCTGGCCCTCGTTCACCAACGGCTGGCTGAGTCTCCCTCCTTGCAAAACGCGGTTCCTTGAGGCGACGGCTCGACGTCACTCCTCAATAACGGGGCAAACGTTGCCTGAGACGGTGCTAGCTGTAGTGGGGACCGCGACTCACGACGGAGTTCGGCGGCGGGAGAAGCATCGGGAGCCCCGTTTACCTGGGCGAATGGTTTCGCCCTATGACACCCTTTCAAGACCACCGGTCAAAAATCTCTGGTCAGGGGCGGTTGTCGGATCAGGAGCCTTACGATTCATTTGCAGAGGTCGTGGCTGCGGGCTGGATTTCACAATCTGAAAGTCGGTTCACGGAGCTGGAGCAGCGATCGACCGAGGAGACTGCTCAGCCCTGTTGACTCCGATGGTCTGTGACGAGATACGTCGAGCGCAGCCGCACGGAGGTCTGAGCCGATGTCGACTTGGCCGATGTCGACTTCTCCTGGCCAAACAGACCACCCGAACTCGCGAGCGACGAAGATCCTAGTTCCGCTTTGAGTCCGTGACACGTTGTGTCCGAAAGACGGTTACGGAGCTGGTCGACCAGAGTCGGATCGATTTCGATAGCGGTCACGTGCTCTGCGAAACGGCGCAGAACATCGGTGGTGAAACCCGGTCCTGGTCCGACCTCGACCACCTGAGGACCGAGGTCCACTCGATCAATGACGCCCGGGAGGATGAGCTTTTCGAGGATCTCCCGCCAGTCGGCGCTGGTGCAGAACTCCATGTGGCCCTTGTTCATCGTGCCTCTCTCGACTTGCCGTTCTCCATTGGTACTCTGCCACGGCGTTGCCAGCAAGCGTGAGGATTGGCGATTCTGCAAAGGTCTGTGAAGTCGATCGACGGGTTTGATTTGTTAGCTTTCGCCTGGCTCGGTCTGTTCCGCCATAATGGCAGTGATGCGCGCAACCTGAAACGAGATTTGCTAAAGCAGGCGATGTTGACATCGCTTATCAGGTGGTCGGAGAAGGCCCGCTTGATCTCGTGATGACGATGGGCTGGGTCACGAACCTGGACGTGATGTGGGAACTTCCAGAACTAGCCTCGTTTCTTGATTCTCTGGCGAAGATAGGTCGGCTCATCGTCTTCGACAAGCGAGGATGTGGTCTTTCTGACCGGGTCCCGGCGGGCATCACCCTAGAAGAGCACGCTGAGGACATCGAGGCTGTGATGAATGCGGTGGACTCCAAGGCCGCGGTGTTGATCGGATGGGGCGACGGGGCGGCGATTGCAACGATGTTTGCTTCCACCAGGCCACACCGCGTCTCTTTTTTGGTGCTTTCAGCAGTGTCAATAGCCCCCGACACAGATTCGATTGTGGCAGATCCTCAAGTGTTGGAGGCTGCCTGGAAAGCAGTCGAAGATGGTTGGGGTCAGGGCCATTTCCTCCCGATGGTGGCACCCGATCATGCCCAAGATGCACGGGTGCAGGCATGGTGGCGTCGATGGGAAAGCATGTCGGCAACACCGAACGATGCGGCGAGACATCTCGAGTGGGGCGCCGAAATCGATCTTCGGCTGGTGCTCCCTGCAGTGCAAGCACCCACTCTGTTTCTAGAACGCCGTGATGCCGCCCTGATCAACCTCGACGCTGTTCGTGAAACGGCGTCCCTGGTTCGAAGTGCCCGGTTTGTTACCGTCCCCTGGTGCCGATCTGCTTCCGTTCTTTGGGGATCAGGGCTCTGTCATAGGGGAGATCGAAGAGTTCTTGACCGGATCACGTAGCATTGTCGATCCGGACCGAACATTGTCCACAGGTTCTGTTCACAGACATTGTCGGGTCGACCGCTACTGCTGAGAGAGCGGGGGATCGTCAGTGGCGCTACGCCCTCGACAGCCATCATCAAGAGGTTCGAAGATCCCTTCGGCAAATTCGGAGGAGTCGAGATTGACACGGCCGGCGATGGCTTTTTGGCGACCTTCGATCGACCAGCCGGGCTGTTCGTTGCGCATGTTCTATCCGGGATGCCGTGGCTGAACTCGGAATACAAATCCGCGCTGGTCTTCACACCGGCGAAGTCGAACGGCGACAGATTCGATCGCTGGTCTCGCCGTGCACATCGGAGCCCGCATTGCGGCTCTGGCGGGTGCCAGCGAGAGTCTTGGTCAGTGAAACCGTCAAGAGCCTCGTTTTTGGTTCGGGAATCACATTCGCCGATCGAGGCTGGCACAACTTGAAGGGTGTTCCGGACGAATGGCGCGTGTTTTCCGTAATGGACACGCCATAGCCAATGCAGGCCACCTGCCTTGCTTCGGACCATGCCCAC
>CAVXSW010000004.1:0-39669 GCA_963764555.1 uncultured Acidimicrobiales bacterium | reverse complement strand
ACCAGGTAGCCACGATCAGCAGCGGCACCGCCGCGACCACCGCCGCCTGCCGCCAGCGGTGGCGGAGGACCACCAGCACCAGGGCGAGCACCCCGAGCCACCACGCGAACTGGTACGAGCTGTCGAGCAGCACGATCGCCGCGTAGGCGGCGAAGAGCCCGACGCCGAAGCCCGATCGGCGGGTGCGGAGATACCCGCTAGGCACCATGCCGCCACGGTCATGAGGGCGGCCGTCGGGTAGGCGTCGTCGAACCAGTTCTCGTAGAGCAGGAAGGCGGGCGAGGCCACGACCCCCACCAGGGTCACCGCCAGGGAGACCCGGGGCGGCACGTGCAGCTCGACGAGCAGCAGGTAGGTGGTGAGCACCAGCACGAGTCCGAGCACAACGGCGACGGCCACCTCGGTCGGCCGCCGAGCTCCCCGGGGAGCTTCAAGAACAGGCCCGCCTCCAGGTTGAGAAGGGGTGGCTGCATGTTGAGGTGCCAGACACCCTCGACGAGATCGCCCCGCAGGATCCGGACGTCGAGGAGCTGCCACATGTCGGTGACCCGGGTACCGCTGAGGACGCTGTCGTCGTAGCGCACTCCGATCGCTGCCGCCAAGATGCGGCTGAGTGCATAGGCCACCACCAGCACCACCAGATGGGCTCGCCACCACCCGATGCGTCGGGAAGCCGGTCGGTCGGGCGGATCGGTTGGCTCCTCCGGTGCAGTGGTGGTCGTCCCCTCCGGCGGAGTCCGACCCGGCCTCGTGACGGCGTGGGGTGGGACGGTCATGTCTCAGGCCGGCCGGACGTCGCCACGCCGCCGGCGGCCGAGGCTTGCACGCATCGGGCGGCGAGGCCCGGGTCGGCCGCGGCGGCGGGCGACGAGCCGCAGCGGGCCGTGGCATCGGCCGGGACGCGGAGGGGACCGGCGGCGGCGGCCCCGACCGACCACACCCAGGCGTCGTCCTGGCGGATCGGCGCGGCGCCGAGCACGGCGGTGAAGGTGGCGACGGCCTCGGGCACCGACCGGGCCCGCAGCGCCGGCGGCGTCCCGTCTTCGGACGGCACGACCACCGTCGTCACCCCCCAATCGGCCAGCGCCCGACGCAGACGGTCGAGCTCCCGGGCCGTCGCCGGAGGGGTCGGCAGCCAGCCATACGAGAGGGACGCCAGGTCGGTGGCGGCCGCCTCGTCGTTGCGCTGGTCGGCGGTCGGCCGGGACGACGACGCCAGGGTGACTCCGCCGCCGCCGACCAGCCGCGAACCGCAGGCCGTCGAGCGCCTGCCAGGTCATCGGCGCCTGGAGCCCGGACGACGGGTACGGGTAGGTCAGCAACACGGCCGAGGGCGGAAGACGGCTGCCGGCGGCGGTGAACCACGCCGGCACCTCGACAGGCCGCACGGTCAACGGCCGACCGTCGTACCAGGCGACCGGCGCGAGGGCGACGACGGCGAGGCCGAGGCCCACGGCGGCTCCGACCCAGCGCCGCCGGGCGCCCCGGAAGCGGCGCGCCACGGCCACGGGCGCGGGCGCGGTCGACCACCAGCCCCAGCGCCAGCGCGGCGAACAGGTCGGCCACCGCCGGGAGCCGGCCGGGTACCACGTTCTCGACGACCGGGACGTTCTCGAACAGCCGCCACGGCCCAGCGGAGGCGCCAAGCGCCAGGGCTTCGAAAATGACCAGCAGCGAGACGAGGAACCAGAGTCGGATCTCGGTACGGAACCGGACGAGGCCGGCGACGAGGACGCACGCCAGGGCGATGCCGAGGTAGCCCCGCAACAGCGGATGGGGTCCGAACGACCCGTACGCCTCGAGGATGGAATTCGGACCGCGGTCATGGGGCCCCGCCGGCAACAGCACGGACTGCCACGAGTTGCCGAAGAGCTGCTGATCGGGCCAGACCTTCCCGGGCAGGTGCCGGGGGCCGGCCAGGGCGTACCACACCGGATAGGCGAGCAGTGCCCCGGCGGTCACGGCCGCCGTGGCCATCCCCACCGCGGCGTGCCGCCAGCGCCGGCCCACGGTGCCACGATCGACGACCAGCGCGCCGAGAACGAGGACGGCGGTCCCGATCCCGGCGGCGAGCGCCACCATGACCAGCACCTCGGGGCTGAGGAAGAACTGAACGGCGCCGAGGGCGCCGAGTGAGGCTCCGGCGACCCACGCCCGACGACGCTGGGTGACCAGGATCTCGTCCAGGCAGAGGAGGACGAGCGGCGGGATCGCCAGCGTCACCCAGTCGATGTGCTCGAGGGTGAGGCCCTCGAGCACATAGGGCGAGAACCCGTAGGCCAGCCCGGCCACCAACGCCGCCGGTGGCCAGGTCGTCCACCGCAGGGCCACCGCCCGCGCCGCGAGTGCGCTCACGACCGGGGCCAGCGTGGCCGCCACGTTGAGCCGCGGCCACCGGGCCGAAGAGGAGTGTCACGGGCGCCAGTGGCACGCCGAGCGCCAGCACCGAGGTGTTGGCGAGCAGGTTCATGCCGTAGGGATAGGGGATCCGCGTGCTGAAGAGCAGGGACTGTCCATGCGTCAGGGCGTAGGCCGGCCAGGACATCGCCCAGGTGAGCATCGAGGTGTCGCCGCACCCACAGGTCGCGCTGCCCGTCGGGTGCCGGAACCAGACGCCTGACCACAGTCCGACGGCGAGCGCCAGGTACACGACCGCGGCCATCGCATGGCGGCCCCCCCGGCCGACCGTCGCTCCCATGGACGAAATGTAGCGGTGGGGACACCCGTGGAGGACCGGCCCCGGCTCCGGGTCGGCACGGGGCTCTCGGCTAACGTGCGGACAGCACTCGCCATGGTCACCATCCCGCTGCGCGGCACGGTCGCGCCCGTCACGACCGGTGGCGGGCCGGGGACGTCCGGCTCCGTGGCGGGCCGGCGGCAGACGTCGGCCACCGGAGACCGCCGCCTGTCCGGTCTCGACGGGTTGCGTGCCCTCGCCGTGCTGTTGGTGCTCGGCTTCCACTTCGGCGTGCCCGACCTCGACGGGGGCTTCCTCGGAGTCGACGTGTTCTTCGTGCTCTCCGGCTTCCTCATCACCGGCCTGCTGCTCGGCGATCACGACCGGCACGGCCACGTCGACCCGCCCTCCTTCTGGCTGCGGCGGGCACGTCGTCTGCTTCCGGCTCTCGTTGTCGTGGTGGTGGCCGTGACCATCGCCGTCAGGACTCTCGAGCCACCCGGGCACTTCTCCGACTTCCGGATGGACGCCCTCTCTGCCCTGTTCTACTTCTCCAATTGGTGGCAGATCAGCTCTTCGGGCCACTACTTCGCCGCTGCCGCTCCGGTCTCACCCCTCGTCCATACGTGGTCCCTCGCCGTGGAGGAGCAGTTCTATCTGGTCTGGCCGCTGGTCGTCCTGGTGTGCTGTCGCGCCCGGACCCGGCGGCGGAGGACGGTGGCGGTTCTGTGCGTCTCGGCGGCCGGAGCGATCGGCTCGGCGGTCGATATGGCCGTGCGGTACCGTCCCGCCGGGTCGGTGACCCCGCTCTACTTCGGAACGGACACCCACGCCGAGTCGGTGATGATCGGGGCGACGGTGGCCTGCCTCCTGACCCTCGTCCAGCAGGCCCGGGGCGAGTCCGGCATGGACCCGATCGCCCACTCGGCTCGAGGACGGGCCGTTCTCGGCCTCGCCGGTGTGGCCGGAGCGGCCGGTCTCCTGCTCCTGTCCTGGCGCCTCGAGGGGAGCTCGTCCCTCACCTACCGGGGCGGCATCGCCATCGCCGGCCTGTGCTCGGCCGTGCTCGTGGTGTCGGTGGTCGCCGTTCCGTCGGGTCCTCTCGGTCGTGTGCTTTCGCTCAGGCCAGCCGTGGCGCTCGGCACCATCTCGTACGGCGTCTACCTCTGGCACTTCCCGGTCGGGGTCTTCCTCGACCACGGCCGAACGGGGTTGGGAGGCTTCCCGCTGTTCGCGGCGCGGACGGCTACCACGCTGTTGCTCGCCTCGGCCAGCTGGGTCCTGATCGAACGACCGGTGCTCGAGGGCTCCTTCTGGCGGAGCCTCCGGGCGGCGCTCCCGACGGCCGCCACGGTCGCCGTGGCCGTCGCCGTGGTGTTCGGCGCCACCTCGGGGGACCCCCCGGTGGCGGCACCGGGCCTCACCGGCGGACCGGCACAGGCAGCACGCTGGC
The DNA here is from genome assembly GCA_963764555.1 of uncultured Acidimicrobiales bacterium. Lineage (GTDB taxonomy): Bacteria > Actinomycetota > Acidimicrobiia > Acidimicrobiales > RAAP-2 > Bog-756. The sequence goes on along the minus strand of CAVXSW010000004.1, from coordinate 35,539 downwards.
GGGCCGTGCGGATCGCCAGCTTCGCCGGCGCCGGCAACCGGACCCGGGTCCTGATCGTCGGGGACTCGCTCGCCTTGACGGTGGCGGTCGGCATGGCGCCCTACGCCGCCGCCTACGGCATCGATCTCGGCGGTCGCTCCCACACCGGCTGCGGGGTGGCGCTCGCCCTGCCGCTCGACGACCACGGGGAGGTGGGGGACCCCTTCCCCAACTGTGCCACCTGGCCCACCTGGTGGGCCGACGACGTGGCCCAGCTCCACCCCCAGGTGGTCGGGCTGGTGATCGGCTTCTGGGAGGTCGTCGACCGCTGGTTCCGGGGACGCTGGCAGCATCTCGGGGATCCCGCCTTCGACGCCTACGAGCAGGCCCAGCTGGAGCGGGCCGTCACCGTCCTCGGCTCGACCGGGGCCAAGGTCGCCCTGTTCACCGCGCCGTACTTCCACACCGGCGAGCAACCCGACGGCACCCCGTGGCCCCAGGACGATCCCGCTCGGGTCGACCGGCTCAACGCCATCATCGGGACGGTGGCCGCCCGGTTCCCGGAGGAGGTACGGGTGCTCCCGCTCCACGCCGTGCTCGACCCGGGCGGGCGATTCACCTGGACCATCGGGGGCCAGGTCGTGCGCCAACAGGACGGTGTCCACACCACGGTGGCCGCCGGACCCCTGCTGGCGCGGCGCCTGCTCCCCGGGCTCGCCAGCCTGGCCGGCACCGGCTGAGGAACGAGTGCCGGACCCCGGGCCAGGCGACGGTTCCATTAGGTAGCAAAACTAACTAATATGAGGCGCATGGTTCCCCCGTCCGTCACCGCTCCACCGGCCGCCGGCCCCGGCCCGACCGGCTCGGCGGATCCGGGCCCGGCCCGGCCCGAGGTGCCCGCCACCGACGGCGAGGTGGCCGCCCGGCTGCGGGCGGCGGTGACCCGGCTCCACCGCCGGCTGCGGCAGCACTCTGCCGGGGGACTGTCCCAGTCCCAGGCCTCGGCGCTGGCCAGTATCGACCGACTTCGGACGCCGACCCTCGGCGAGCTGGCCGCCCACGAGTCGGTGCGACCTCCCTCGATGACCCGGGTCGTCGCGGCGCTCGAGCAGATGGGCTACGTCTCCCGGCTGTCCGATCCCGGGGATCGGCGCCGGTCCCGGGTCGACCTCACCGCCAAGGGACGTACCGTTCTCCGCCAGAGCCGCTCGCGCAAGACCGCCTACCTGGCCTCCCAGCTACTCCTGCTACCGGCTGCCGACCGCCGGGCGCTGCCCGACCTGACCGGGCTCCTCGAGCGGCTCGTCTCGCTCGAGGACCGTGAGCGCGCTGCGGGCTGCCGGGCGCCGGACCTTCCATTCGCTGCGCACCCGCAACTACCGGCTCTACTTCACCGCCCAGCTCATCTCGGTCTCGGGCACCTGGATGCAGTCGGTGGCCCAGGCCTGGCTGGTGCTGCACCTCGACCGGCAGCGGGGTCGACCTCGGCATCGTCGTCGGTCTGCAGTTCCTGCCCATGCTGCTGCTCGGACCCTTCGGCGGCCTGGTCGCCGACCGGGTCGACAAGCGGCAAGCTGCTCTTCATGACCCAGCTCGGCGGCGGGCTGCTGGCGCTGGTCCTCGGGCTGCTGGTGGTGAGCCACCACGTCCGGCTGTGGCAGGTCTACCTGCTCGCCACCCTGCTCGGCGTGGTCAACCTGTTCGACAACCCGGCCCGGCAGACCTTCATGATGGAGATGGTCGGCCGCGACGACCTGCCCAATGCGGTGAGCCTCAACTGCCGTGGTCATGAACGCCTCGCGGGTGGTCGGGCCCGGCCATCGGCGGGCTGGTCATCACCGTCTTCGGGCTCGGCGATCTGCTTCTTCGTCAACGCCGCCTCGTATGTGGCCGTCGTCATCGGCCTGTCGATGATGCGGACCGCGGAGCTGCACCCGACCGAGCGGTGCCTCGCGGGCCCGGGGCCAGGTCCGCGAGGGGCTCCGCTACGTCTGGCGGACGCCCGCTCTGCGCAACACGCTGCTCGCCATCGTCGCTGATCGGGCTGCTTCGCCTACAACTTCACGGTCACCCTGGCCCTGCTGGCCAAGGGCACCTTCCACGGCGGCGCCGGCACCTACTCACTGCTCACCTCGTGCATGGCCGTCGGCGCGGTGGCCGGCGGGCTGGTGGCCGCCCACCGGGCCCGCCCACCCCGCGCCTGCTCCAGGGCCTGGCCCTCGTTTTCGGCGGGCTGATGGCCGCGGTGGCGATGGCCCCGACCCTGGTGGCGGCATCGGTGCTCATCGTGGCGATGGGGGCGGCCTCGATCGGCTTCATCGCCACGGCCAACGCCACCCTGCAGCTCGGCTGCGGAGCCGGCCATGCGGGGCCGGGTGATGTCCCTCTACGCCATGGCCTTCCTCGGCACCACGCCGATCGGTGCCCCGCTGGTCGGCGCCATCGCCGAGTGGTACCAACCCGAGGGTGGCCCTGCTCACCGGGGCGGCGGCCACGGTGGTCGCCGCCGGCGTCCTGATGTGGCGGCACCAGGCCGGCCAGCGGCGGTCCGATCAGTCCGATGCGGGCGCCGGGGCCGAGGAGGCCCGGGCCGTCGGGCGGGTGGCGACCGACGCAGCCTGAGTCGACCCCCATGGCGATTTCCCTGAGTATGAAGATCGACGTCGGAAGTTTTGAGTGACCTCTCGCTTGTTCTGTCTGTCTGCCCGACTTCGACGCTCGTGGTCAGGCGCTCCGGCTCCCGGGCACGGGTCGCCGTCCACCAGCCGCCCCGTCGTGAGGATGAGTTCCACTTCAGTTCTTTACCTCAACGACGACTCCGGGGCTCACCTTGACCAGGCCATTTGTGGCATAAGCGACACTCTGCACGGTGTACCTGCCATTTGGCACTGACCTGGTATTCCAAACTCCTAGCCATCCATAGAGGGCGAAAATCGCTCCGCTCTCGATTGCTCGGCCCTGTCCGATGATGGAGAACTCCACCTTGCGCAGACCAACGGGAGCGGATGCGCTTGCGGCAAGGTACTGGCGACCCGCAAGCTGAGCACCGTTGGCAGGTCTCACGACCAGCGTGATCGGCGGCAGTTCGGATAGGGACACTTTCGTGAGTCGGCACGCATGAAACGTTTCTGGCAACGCTCCGACGCTGGCGGGAAATCGGTTACAAGAGTTCCAGTCGATTTGGAACCCGTACTTATCAAGCTGCGCCTGAGCGGCGTAGGAAAAGGCCGAGCCTGTCGACGAAGCCGGGTCTTCCCAGATGGTGAACACGTGTTGGAAGGCCGAAGCATCTTTGGCGATCAAGCTCCTTACGTAGGGGGTGGGAGGAAGGTTTCCTTCGACCTGGGCGAAATAATCGTATCGGGGAAAAGAGGGTACGACATAGGCATCAGGATTGGTTCCCAACATCAGGAATGCCGCTCGTTGTCGTAGAAGCGTCTTCGGAATTGCCGCCCTGAAATATGTCGCTGACCATGCCGATCGACCCCAGTTCAGTGGTCTTTCGAAGCCGATGCAGACGAGCGCGAGCCACGATCATCCCAGCACTGACGATTGGTTTCCACCCCAGCTTCGCCCCGATCGCTTGGAGACAGACAAGGATCAGAGTGAAGGAAAGCATCTCCAATGGAATCAAAAATCTGTACTGGCTAAACACAAGGGTCCAAAAGGCGTAAGAGACCACCGCTACCAAGATGAGATAGCGTTGCTTATCGCTGTCGAACATATTCGTTGGGCGACGTCGAACCACTGTTTGGCCCAATGTAATCGTCAGCAGAACGATGAGAAGGACCTGCGCCATTGGCAAAGAGAGCTCGAGAAACGACTCTCCGGCTACGCGGACAGGGTGGAATATCCACACTATTGGATAGAAGAGGAGGTCCACGATGTTGAGTGTCGTTCCGTTGTTCGGAGATGACGGCGCGTAAGGAGAATGGAAGATTTGATTCATATAGGGAAGGATTGGATTTCCGTACCGACTCGTCAACTCATATCCCCACCATCCATACGACAGCAGTACGCCGACAATCAAGGGAACGCTCGCCCACACTGCTTTGTGAATTCGCTGCGGAAGAGTTCCGGAGACCAAGGGGAATGAAATGGCTATCCCCAGGGCAATGGGCAACTCGGCGAGCTTGAGGCCGGCAGCGAGCCCTGCAAGGCCACCGGCGGCGACGATCTTCCAAGCCGGAGTGACCCGGTTCCCCGTATCGGAAGGCATGACATCCAACGAGTGCAGACCGAGAAGGATCGCTGCGAAGAAGAGAGGCGCTAGGAGAGTGTCTCCGAAGATGGTGCCCACTTCCGAGAGAGCTCCGGCCGTGAACATTCCGAGTCCGGCCAAGGCCAAGGCAACCAGGCGCCGTGCTGTGAAGTGGCGGTTGATCAGGTAGAGAAGTGGGAAGGCCGTGCCCTGAATGGCTGCCAGCAGCGATCCCGTAAGACGTGGTGGGAAGTGCTGGGTGGCAAAGTAGAAGGGAACGTCAAGGAGGGGGCTCAAGTAGGTTTGCAGTTGTGCCGGGGTCACGTCTCGCATGTGATTTACGAGCACCCAGTAGGAATCGAAGTAGTGGTAGTTCTGCAGGTCAAAATCGACATCTTGGCCGAGCAGCTGGCTGACGCCCGCGTAGACAAAGGGAAAAAACAAGAGCAACAAGAACGTCCATCGCTTCTGTCGGTTCTCCCCGGCAGCTGCTCGAGAAGTCGGCGGAGGACCCATATCCGAGATGGTCACTGCGCAGATACTGGCCGAAGCCCGGCCACGCCCGCCCGAGTCGCCGCGGAACGTGCCGACGGAAGGGTCATGGGCAATCCCCGTCGGGCCACACCAGGGCGGCACCCATCGCGGCACAGCCGGATCGCGCGCCCGGCCCTCCGGCCCCCCTTCAGGCGGCCGGAGCCGGCTTGGGCTCCTTGGGCAGGCCCAGCACCCGCTCGCCGACGATGTTGCGCTGGATCTCGGCCGTGCCGCCCCAGATGGTCTCCGACCTCGAGAAAAAGAACGAGGCCTGCAGATCGCTGACCGGGTAGTCGGCCCGGCCCCGGCGGAGCCGCACGTCGACCGTGTCGTCAGGGGAACCGGTGAGGACCTGGGCGTCCAGGCCGAGGATGTCGAGGGCCAGCTCCATGGTCCGTTGGTGGGCCTCGGACCAGAACATCTTGTTGCAGGCCCCGAGGGCGGCGGCGTGGTGGGTGCCGTGCAGCGCGTCGGTGAGCGAGCGGTAGCCGTTGATCTGCATGATCTTGACATCGGTCCAGGCCCGGGCCAGGCGCTGGCGGACGAGCGGGTCGCCGGTGCGGCCGCGTCGGCGGGCGGTGGCGATGATGGTGTCGAGCTCCCGGTGGAACCGGCGGTACCCGGTGGTGGCCGAGGAGCCGCGCTCGAACCCCAGGGTGGTCATGGCCACCTTCCAGCCGTTGTTCTCCCCGCCCACCACGTTGCCTCGCGGGCACCGGGCGTTCGTGAAGAAGATCTCGTTGAAGTCGGCGCTCCCGTCGACCTGCTCGATGGGACGAACCTCGATCCCGTCCTGCTTCATGGGCACCAGCAGGTAGGAGATGCCGGCGTGCTTGCCGGCGTCGGGGTCGGTGCGGGCGAGCAGGAAGATGTAGTCGGCGAACTGGGCCTGGGTGGTCCACACCTTCTGTCCGTTGATCACCCACTCGTCGCCGTCGAGCTCGGCCCGCGTCTTGAGCGAGGCGAGATCGCTGCCGGCATCAGGCTCGGAGAACCCCTGGCACCATGAGATGGTGCCGTCGAGGATCCCCGGGATGAACCGGCGCTTCTGCTCCTCGCTGCCCCATTGCAGGATGGTGGGCCCGACCAGGGTGTCCCCGAAGAAGTCGGCGCGCAAGGGGGCGCCCGCCCGGGCAAACTCCTCGTTGAGCGCGACCGATTCCATGAGCGAGAGGCCCTTGCCGCCGTATTCCTTCGGCCACGAGGCGCAGATCCAACCGCCGCCGTGCAGCTTCTTGGTCCACTCGCGGTTGAAGGCCTTCTTCTCCTCGGGGGTCATGGCGAACCCCGGCTCTCCCCAGTGCTCGGGCAGGTTGTCGGCGAGCCACCGGCGGATCTCGGCCCGGAACGCCTCGGCCTCGGGGGGATAGCTCAAATCCATGCCCCGACCCTACCGAGCGGCCCGACCCGCCCGGTCGGACGATCCGCGCCAGCGCGCGAGTCTGTCACTGGTTCGCACCAGCGTGCCCAGGTACAATCGATCAGTCCTCGGGCATCGGTTGGCCTGAATCATGGCGGCGGCCGATCGACGGTGAGGGAGGCAGGATGGGACTCTGCGGCAGGTTTCGAAGGCTCTCGGCTCTGGCGACGCTGCCCATAGTCGCACTGGTGTTCGCCGGCTGTGACTGGCCGATGTTCGGATACGACGCCGCCCTGACAGGTTCCTCGCCGGACCAAGCCGTCAACGGCGCCAACGTCTCCACCCTCCAGCAGCTCTTCACCAATCGCAACATCAACAAAGACGCCTTCGGCTATCCCATCGAGAGCAACGGCGTCGTCTACGTCGGTGAAACCAACGGCAACCTGGATGCGTACGACGCCAACGGGGCCAGCAACTGCTCGGGGACGCCCAACCAGTGCAGCCCGCTGTGGACCGGCTCAACACCCGGCAATGGCGGGACTTCAGCACCTGCCGTGGCCAACGGCGTCGTCTACATCGTCTCGTCGGACGGCGCAACCCTCTCCGCCTTCGACGCCGCTGGCGCCACGAACTGCTCGGGGAATCCAAAGGTGTGCCAGCCGCTCTGGACCGCTCCCACTACGCCCGGGGGAGCTCCTCGGTGGTGGTGGCCGGCGACATCGTCTACATCGGTAGTGACGGGACCCTGAACGGTGGCCGGGTCGAGGCGTTCGATGCCCATGGGGTCACCAACTGCTCGGGCACGCCGAAGCGGTGCCAGCCCCTTTGGACGAGCAGCTCCAACGTCGGATTCTCCACTCCGGCCGTCGCCAACGGAGTCGTCTACGCCACCGGCGAAGACGGAATGCTCTACGCCTTTTCCGCCAACGGCACCACCAACTGCTCGGGCACGCCTGTGACCTGCAATCCGTTGTGGACGGGCGGCGGCGGCACATACAACGACAACGTCAGCCCGGGAGCACCCACCGTGTCGAATGGTGTCGTCTACTACGAGAGCGCAACCAACCTCTATGCGTTCGACGCGGATGGCGGCACCAACTGCTCCGGTTCGCCCACCACCTGCCATCCTCTGTGGACTGCGGCGTTTGGCGGTGCCTTCGTCCCCTCCCTAGCGGTGGCCAACGGCATCTTGTACGCCTCGTCCGGAGTCCAAGGTGCTCTCGTGGCCTTCGATGCCAACGGCGTGACCAACTGCTCCGGAACGCCGAAGGTGTGCACGTCGCTGTGGACGTACGACGTCTCGGTCGCCTCGCCGCCTTCGGTCGCCAATGGACTGGTGTTCATCGGCCTGTTCAACGGCGGCCCCGGCGTTCAGGCCTTTGACGCGGGCGGTGCCACCAACTGCTCGGGTACTCCCAAGGTGTGCAATCCCTTGTGGACCGGGCCGACCACCAATCCCGTGACCGGCCCTCCCGCCATTGCCAACGGCAAGATCTACGCCACCGACAACGGCCTCATCTTCAATCCCGGAGGCGACCTCTACGCCTGGGCCCTGCCGCCGCCGACGACCGCCGTCGTGATCCCGTCGAGCAGCGCCGTCCTCTCCGGCACCGAAGTGCTCGACGCCGGCGTGTCGCCCGGGGTGACCCAGGTCCAGTACGAGATCAGCGGGGGCTCGTTCAACCACTCGGTCATCGCCACCGCCAACCGACCGAGTGGGGCTGGCTCGCCAACTGGGACACCACGACCGTGCCCAACGGCACCTATACCCTCCAGTGCGTCGCGTCCTATGGCGGTGAAGTGAGCGGGACGAGCCACGGCATCACGGTCACGGTGGACAACTCGGCCTCGACCCCGTCGGTCGTCGTTCCCCTGCCCGAGCTGGCCTTCGACCGATAGACTGGCCGGGCCCCGACGGGCGGTTTCGTGGTGGCGGTGGCCGTCATGACCAGCGACGAACGGAAGGGAGGTGTGGCCGATGAAGCGTGGAGAGCCCCCCAGTCCGCGCCGAACGAGACCATGTCCTCCCGCCGCCACGGCCTGAACCGGCCCGGCCCGAGCCCGGCTCGGCCACGCCGGCCGTCCCGACCGGGGTAGCCGCCCGCATCGGCGAGGAGGGCGCTCGACCGTCCCAGTCCTCGCGCCACCCGGCGCGCCGTCCGCATCGAGGTGCCCATGGCCCGACTCTTCCAAGGACTTCCCACGCTGCCCTCGCGCGTGCACCACGACCCGCCCGATGGTGATGCGGCGGCCGCCCGCGCCCCGGCGCGCCCGGGCCGCGATCGGGCGGCCGCGGGCACTCGGTGCGCCCCCGGCTTCGTCCCCGCCGCCAGCGCCTGTTGGCCAACCGCGCCGTGCGCGATGCGATCATCTCGCTGGCCGGGGTGGTGGGCCGGCCCGTGCGCAACCAGGGCGGCGCCGAAATCGGCCGATTGGTCGACGTGGTGTGCCGCTGGACCGGCGAGGAGACCTATCCTCCCGTCACCGGCCTGGTCGTCCGGGTCGGGCGCCGGCTGGCCTGGGTCGCCGCCGACACCATCGACACCATCGAGCACACCTCGGTGCGGCTCCGGACGGCCCGGCTCGACCTCAACGACTTCGCCCCGCGGCCGGGCGAGGTGACCCTGGCCGCCCAGGTGCTCGACCGCCAGCTGGTGGACGTGGACGGCGTCCAGGTCATCCGGGCCGCCGATCTGTACCTGGCGCCCCTCTACGGCCGGTTCAGCCTCGTCGGGGTGGACGTGTCCGCTCAGAGCTTGGTGCGGCGCCTCGGACCGGCCCGGTGGCGCCACCGGCCGACGCCCGACCGGGTCATCGACTGGGGGGCCATCCAGCCCTTCGGGGAGACCGAGCGGGGAGAGGCCCCCGAGGTCCGGCTGCGCACCACCAACGAGGGCCTCGAGCGGCTGCGCCCGGGGGAGCTGGCTGACCTGCTCGAGGACCTGATGCGTCCCGAGCGGCAACGGCTGCTCGACTCCCTGCCCCCCGAGGAGGCCGCCGACGCGCTGGAGGAGATGGACCCGAACGAGCTCGTCTCGCTGCTGCGTGAGTCCGGGCCGGCACGGGCCGCCGAGCTGCTCGGCGAGATGGAGCCCGACGAGGCGGTCGACGCCCTGCGCGATCTGACCAGCGAGGAGCGCGGCGAGGTGCTGGGTGCCATGGCCGCCGACAAGGCCGCCGAGCTGGTGCGGCTGCTCGGTTACCCCGAGGACGAAGCCGGCGGCTTCATGACGACCGCCTTCGTGGTGGCGGGCACCGACGAGACGGTGGCCTCCCTGTCGGCGCGCCTGTCCGACCACGATGCCTGCCCCGAGGAGCTCGACGCCGTCGCCCTGGTGGACGATCACGGGCAGATGGTCTGGGATCTCCCGCTGCTGCAGCTGCTGGTCAACCCGGGCGATGCGGTGCTCGGCGACCTGGTCGGGGACGCCGAGCCGGTGACGGTCGGCCTCCACGCCCCCGTGGACGAGGTCGCCGAGCGGCTGATCGAGGCCCGGCGCATGTCCGTCGTGGTGGTCGACGACGGTCGGCCCGTCGGCCGGATCCTGGCCGACGACGTCCTCGACGCCCTGCTGCCCGAAAAGGGGAGGATCCACTTCCCGCGGTTGCTCCAATGACGGTGCTGATCCGGTGACCATGGAGACGATGACCAGGGCGACCGGGGACGCGGCGCCGGTCGGGGGCTCGCCAGGTCGCCGCCGCCGTGTCTTCCTGGTCTATCTCGCCGCCGCCGGGCCCGGGCTGATCGCCGCCAACGCCGGCAACGACGCCGGAGGCGTGGCCACCTACGCCTCGGCCGGCGCCCAATTCTCCTACCGTCCGCTCTTCTTCATCGTCCTGGTCGGCATCGGGTACGTCTGCATCCAGGAGATGGTCGCCCGACTGGCGTGCCACACCGGCAAGGGCCTCGCCGCGCTCATCCGCGAGCAGTTCTCCCTGCGCCTGTCGGCCTTCGCCGTCCTGGCCTTCGCCGTGGCCAACATCGGCCTGGTGGTCACCGAGTTCGCCGGCATCGGCACCGCCTTCGAGCTCTTCGGCGTGTCCCGGTACATCACCGTCCCGATCGCCGCCCTGTCCATCTGGCTGCTGGTCATCGTCGGTTCCTACAGCTATGCCGAGCGGGTCTTCCTCCTGCTGACCCTGGCGTTCGTCTCCTATCCCATCGCCATGTTCCTCGGGCATCCCAACTGGAAGCACGTGGCTGCCAACGCCTTCGTCCCCCACGCCATCGCGTCCAAGGCCTTCGTGCTGGTGATCGTCGCCCTCATCGGTACCACGATCACGCCATACATCCAGCTCTACACGGCCGGTGCCGTGGTGGACCGCGGGATCGGACCGGACGAGTACCGGTACGAGCGGGTCGACGCGGTGAGCGGGGCGGTGTTGGCCATGATCATCTCCATGTGCATCATCATCGCCACCGCCTCGGTGATCGGCGGGACCGGGGCGCTGAACTCGGCCGCCGACGCGGCCAAGGCGCTGGAGCCGTTCGCCGGCCGCTTCGCCGAGGATCTCTTCGCCATCGGATTCCTGGGGGCATCGGCGCTGGCCGCGGCGGTGGTTCCGTTGTCGACCTCGTACGCCGTTGCCGAGGCGGTGGGGGTCGAGCGTTCGGTGTCGCGGAGCTTCCGACAGGCTCCGCTGTTCCTGGGTCTGTTCACCGCCCAGCTGGTCATCGGTGCCGCGGTGGTGCTCGTCCCCGGCGATCTCTTCCCGCTCATCGTCAACACGCAGGTGCTCGAGGGTGTGGTCACCCCCATCACCCTGGCGTTCGTGCTGGTCCTCGCCAACCGTCGCGCCCTCCTCGGGGCGGCGGCCAACGGCGGGTGGCACGGACCATCGGGTTGGTCACGGTGGTGGCGGTCGGCGGGTTCGCCTCCTTTTTGGTCCTGTTGACCGTCCTCGGATGGCTGGGCATCTCCCTGTGAGCCGCCGGCGCCACTCGGGACGCCCGACGGCCCGGGGTTGCGCCGGTCGCCCTGGCCGGGGGAAGATCTGCATTCCATGTGCCCGTACGCCTCGGTCGTCCATGCCTAGCTTCGGGCTGAGGCGGCACAGGGTCCGGGGCCCCTCCACCCCTCCGCCCGTGCCCGAGCGGATCGCTCCGGCGCCGCCGTCACCTGGGGGGCTGCGGATCGCGTTCCTCGTCTACCGGGGCAACCCGCGCTGCGGGGGCCAGGGCGTCTACACCCGGCACCTCACCCGCGAGCTCATGGCCCTCGGCCACTCGGTGGAGGTCTTCGCCGGGCAGCCCTGGCCCGAAGTGGACGAAGGGGTCGGGTTCACCCCGGTGCCCAGCCTCGACCTCTACCGCGAGCCCGACCCGTTCCGGGTCCCGCGGCCACGCGAGTTCGGGAACTGCCACCCCGCCTCCGTCGCCGCGCTCGAATTCGCCGTCATGTGCACGGCCGGGTTCCCCGAGCCGTGGACGTTTAGCCTGCGGGCACGACGCCTGCTGGCGTCCCGTCGCGGCGAATTCGACCTCGTCCACGACAACCAGTGCCTCGGCAACGGGATACTCGGAATGATCGAGGACGGCTGGCCGCTGCTCGCGACGCTTCACCACCCGATCACCGTCGACCGCCAGCTGGCGCTCAGCCACGCCTCCAACCCGTGGCAGTACTTCACCCAGCTCCGGTGGTTCGGGTTCTTGCGCATGCAGGAGCGGGTGGCCCGGGCCCTGCCGCGGGTGGTGACGGTCTCCGAGTCGTCGCGGACCGACATCGCCGCCCACATGAAGGTGGTGTACGACCGGATGACGGTGGTGCCGGTCGGCGTCGACCACACCGTGTTCCGGCCGCGGGACGAGGTGGAGGCCGTGCCCGGGCGGGTCATGGTCACCTCTTCGTCCGACGTGCCCATGAAGGGGCTGGTCCCGCTCCTCGAGGCGGTGGCGAAGCTCCGAACCGAACGGGACGTCGAGCTGGTGGTCATCGGCAAGCCGCGGCCCGAGGGGCGGGTGGCGAAAGCCATCGAACGGCTCGATCTCACCCCGGTGGTGCGGTTCGTGTCGGGCATCACCGACGAGGAGCTCGCCCGCAACTACGCCGCCGCCCAGGTGGCGGTGGTCCCGTCGCTGTACGAGGGCTTCTCGCTGCCGGCCATCGAGGCCATGGCCTGCGGGGTCGCCCTGGTCGCCACAACCGGCGGCGCCCTCCCCGAGGTCGTCGGCGACGACGGGGACACCGGGTCTGCTCGTCCCGCCCGACGACCCGGGCGCCCTGGCCGCGGCCATCGCCCGGCTCCTCGACGACGACGATCTGCGGCGTCGGCTCGGGCGCGGCGGGCCGGAAACGGGTGCTCGGCCGGTTCACCTGGCAGGTGACCGCGTCGGGCACCGCCGCCCAGTACCGGGCCCTGCTCGACGACCTGGCCTCGGCCGGGGGGCGGCCGTGCTGACCGTCGACTACGACCGCGCTCGGGGTCCGCCCCGGCGACCAGCTGCTCGACCTCGGCTGCGGGTTCGGGCGCCACGCGTACCAGGCGGCGCGCCTCGGCGCCGAGGTCGTGGCCTACGACGCCGGCGCCGACGAGGTCCGCCAGGTGACCGACACGTTCGGGGCCATGGCCGAGGCGGGGGAGCTCGATCCGGCGCGGCCCGGATCGGTGCGGTCCGGGGTGACGCCCTGGCGCTGCCCTTCGCGGACGGAGCCTTCGACCGGGTCATCGCCTCCGAGGTCCTCGAGCACATCCCCGACGACGAGCGGGCCATGGGCGAGCTGGCCCGGGTCCTGCGTCCGGGAGGCACGATGGCCGCCACCGTGCCCCGTTGTGGTCCGGAGTTCGTCAACTGGGCCCTCTCCGACGACTACCACGACGTGCCCGGCGGCCACGTGCGCATCTACCGCCGGCGCCAGCTGGTGGCAGGCTCCACCGGCCGGCCTGGTGGCTACCGGCAGTCACCATGCCCATGGGCTCCACGCCCCCTACTGGTGGCTGCGCTGCCTGGTCGGTCCGACCAACGACCGTCACCCCGTCGTCTGCCGCCTATCACCGCTTGCTGGTCTGGGACATCGAGAAGGCTCCGAGGATCACCCGGTACGCCGACCGCCTCCTCAACCCCCTGGTGGGCAAGAGCCTGGTGGTCTACCTGGTGAAGCCGGCGGGTCGGCCGCGCCACACCGGCGCCACCGCCTCCGTGGACGACGTCCCCGGCCCCGCCAGCGACCGGGGACCCGCCGGCGCCGAGGCCGCGGCGTGAGGCCCATCCCGGAGGTGCCGGGCGTGATGACCGCCGCCCAGGTGCTCGCCACCGCCCGGTCCATCGCCGCACTGCAGCGGCCCGACGGGATGATCGAGTGGTATCCAGGTGGGCACTGCGACCCCTGGAACCACGTCGAGGCGGCCATGGCCCTCACCGCGGCGGGGTTCGACGCCGAGGCGGACCGGGCCTACCGGTGGCTCGTCGACACCCAGCTCCCCGATGGCAGCTGGTTCAACTACTACCTGGCGACCGGCATCGAGGACGCCCGCCTCGATACCAACGTGTGTGCCTATCTGGCCACCGGCGCCTGGCACCGCTATGTCTCGACCGGCGATCTCGACGCCCTCGAGAAGCTGTGGCCCACCCTCGAGCGGGGCATCGACTTCGTGCTGCGGTGGCCGCGCCTCGACGGCTCGATCCGCTGGTCACTCGACCCCTCGGGTTTCCTCGAGGAGTACGCCTTGCTCACCGGGTCGTCGTCCATCTACCACAGCCTGCGGTGCGCCATCGCCTGCGCCGAGCATCTCGACTACGAGCGCCCCGACTGGGAGCTCGCCGCCGGCCGACTGGCCCACGCCGTGGCCCACGAGCCGTCCGCCTTCGCCCCGAAGGAGGAGTTCGCCATGGACTGGTACTACCCGGTGCTGGCGGGTGCGCTCACCGGCGAGGCCGCCCGGCGCCGCATCGAGGAGTCGTGGTCGGTCTTCGTCATGCCCGGGCGAGGTGTGCGCTGTGTGTCGACCGGCGAGTGGGTGACCGCCGCAGAAACGGCTGAGTGCGTGCTCGCTCTCGATGTGCTGGGCCTGACCGGGCCTGCGATGGAGCTGTTCAGCTGGGCTCAGGACCTGCGCAACGAGGATGGGTCCTACTGGACGGGATGGTCTTTCCCGAAGAGGTGACCTACCCGCCGCTCGAGCGGTCCTCGTACACGGCAGGGGCGATGATCCTGGCGGCCGACGCCCTCAGCCGGACCACCGCGGCGTCGGGCATCTTCCGCGGCGAGGGGCTCCCGAGCCACCTCGACCTTACCGAGCCCGCACCGGAGGCGCCGCTGGAGCCGGCACTGCCCACTCCCGAGCAGCTTCCACCGCGCTGACCGGCTGGGGAGCGGCCTGCCCGGTGGCATCGTCGCTCCACTACGCTCGCAGAAATCCGACGGCGTGGCCGCACGTCGGGTGGCAGGGGGAGGCAGGACATCGCATTCGCCGATGTTCCCCATCCTTCTCGCGGTTCTTGACCTCATCGACGTCTCGTCGCCCGACGGCCACCGCATCGCCCTGGCGTTCGTCGCCAGCCGAGGAAGTCGGTCTGATCGCGGCGGCATTGCCGCGGTGATCCCGTTCTCGTCCAGCCGAGTGGCAAGGTCCTGAGGGAGAGCGTCTACCTCGTCGTCGTACCACTGGTCCTCCGGGCCGCGCTCCGATGCATCGACCGGGCGAGCCCATGGAGGTTCGCGGTCAGGGGTTGGCGATCGGGATCGCCACAGCCACCCGGAGCGAGGCGCTGTCCCCCGCCTCCCGCTCGGGGTCCCGAGGTTCTGGTCTTCGCCGGACGTCCGCAGACCGAACGGCTCGGCTGGCGGTGTTCCTGCTGGCCGGCGACGCGCTCGTTGTCGGACCGTGGGTCATCCGCAATGACCTCCAACTGGGTGCGGCGACGCTCTCGACCGACACGGCCACCACCCTTGCCGGGGCCTATGCGCCCACCACCTACGTTCGCCGAGCAGTCAGCTCGACGGAGTGCTGATCGGGGCCGCCATGCTCACCGCTGCGGCTCGCGTTCGCCAGCAACCGGTACTGCGCCGTGGCTGAGCCTTCATCCGCCGTTCTGGCTGCTATCGGAGCGTTCTGGCTCGTCCAGCGCCTCCGGCGCCGGCGTGACCTCCGGACGGGCGCAGTCTTGGACGGCTCCTCCGCCGGGGAGCCACCGGCGACGGACGGAGTCGACGAGCGTGTGCCACGGGTGGGGAGCGAGCTGGCGGGCTCATTCGATCGACCTGGCTTAACCCGAGGCGACGGGCCTTTATTCGTTCCAACCCCGAGGACTCCGCGGAGGATTCGTGCTGCGCCAGTCGCTGCGTTGATCCGGACCTCCATAGATGCCCGATGCCCGATGCACCGGGCGTACCGCCCGACACGGCATCGAGGAGTCGTCGTCGGGCTTCGTCATGCCGGGGCGGGTTCGGAGCGGGTCGACCGGCAAATCGGTGAATGCCCGCCGAGACGGTCGAGTGGGTGCTGGCTTTGACGTGCTAGGTCTCTCCGGCCCGGAATTGATCGTTGCCGACGATGCCCGGATGCGCACCACCGATGCGGGGTGTCTCCGACCAGCGCCGGAGGGGCTCACCGAGCTTGTGGCCGATATCGCCATTCCGCGATCTGCCTGCACTCGGGACTACATGGCCGCGTCGGCCGGCTTCTGTTCGATCCGGGACTTGGTGTCCCTTCAGTTCTCGACCGTGACAGAGACAGGAGAACTGGAGCCGGCCGTACCTGTGGTTCCGGTAGCGACACTGTAAAACTGGTACTTCCCGTTGGGGACGTCAGTGGTCACCCATCCGGCGAGCCACCCGACGGATGTGCTTTCTCCGCTTGCAACCAGTTTGTGGCGTATGCCTCCGCCGCTTACCAGGAATCTGACAGAGGCCACGCCGCACACGCTCGGAAGCGTGGAAGCGCCGACGAAGATGGCTCCTGAAACGACGGCATCAGGTTTTGGGCTCGCCACGGTCACACGAATCGAGCTCAGGGAGCTCCGGAGGCCCTCGTGGCGGTACTGTGCGATCAATCCGGTGTCGAAGATGCTGAGCCGACGAGCCTCCGCGATCGGTGCCCACTTCCGCACCCACTTGGCGCCAGAGTCGAACAAGGTGTCACTTACGATCGAGTCACATGCCTTGTCGAGATTGGCCGTGACATCGGCCATGGTTCTCTCCTGCCTGAGGTAGTACCTGCCGAAGGCCCAACCGGTCCAGGTGCCCAGCACGACGAGCAGGCAGATGGTGATTCCCACCACTGCCCTGGCCACGGCCTCTCCCGAGCGCCGTATCGACACAGGAGTCGAGGTCCCAACGTCTACAGTCGAGGCGGCACGATCGCCGTCGACCCTCTGTGAGACTGGAACCCCGGTCTTCACCACGAACCGGCGGAGCGGTGGCGGCCGTCGAAGCACGGCGAGAAGGATCCCTGCAGGGACCAGGAGCGTCAACGTGGCGTACCGGCTGGCGCCGCCTGACAGCACGAAACCGGGCGAGGAGCGCCCGTAGGCGATGGCGGCGACGATGAGCAGCGCGAAGCACAGTACCGCCACCCCGAACGGGCTGGGTCCAGTGTCGTCGCGGCGGATGCCGTAGACGACCAGCACCCATAGCGCTACTGAGAAGATCACCACCCCGATGGCGACGACCAGCCCAGTGCTGATGTGGACCGCGCCTGGTATGGGATTTCCGACAGCGTCATAGCTTCGGCCACCGACGACGTCACCGAGCAGAAAGAAGAACAATTTGACCGTCTGGAGAGAGTGACTCAGCGCACCTGATTGGGAGGAATATGTTTGCGAGAAGTTGAAGTCGTTGAAGTAGATGGCGGTCGTGGCGAGGGCAGATGCGATCCAGATCAGGACGAACCCGCGGGGTCGCCGACGGTGCCAGAAGAGCACCAGCCCGGCCGGCCAGATCAGCAGGCCCTCGAACGACGAGTAGCTGCCGACCACTGCGGCGGCGATCGCCAGGGTCAGCACGAGGCCCGTCAATTCCCGACGATCGAGGAAGAACAGCGAGACGGCCATCGAGGTCACGGTCAAGTACCAGGGCATGTTGACTCCCCAGAGTGTCGACCCGGCCTGGACGAGCGAGAACATGACCAAGGCGACGGGAACGTAGTAGAGCCATGGGGTCGTCGGCGAGCGACGTCGGTGCGCCCAGATGAACATGGTCGTCGTGACGACGAGCATGAGCCCGTTCAAATACTCCTCAATCACGACGTTGAAGTGTGTCGTCGCGCCCAGGACCAATACGAGGAGATCGGGAAACAGGACCCGGTTCTCGTTGCGCTGGTCCCAGATGTGAGAGCGGTGCGCGATCAGATAGATGTCCTGCCATTGGTCGAAGTAAATGACGTTCATCGCGTACCGATGGATGAACGAGAAATAGACGACGACCGGCACTGCGAGTGCCGTAAAGCCGAGTACGGTCAGCCAGACTCGGGGGCGACGGACACGCTGGAAGTTCTTCAACACGGTGTGCGACCATCTGGTCCAAGGCTGGCATCTACCGTCTTTCCACCTCGTCCGCCGAACGAGGCCGGCGTCGATGGCTGATGCTAGCCAGGTCGTCCAGCCCTTGGGAGGCGTCCCATTCCTCCTGACGACGTGAGCTGGTCCGGCAGGAGCGGGGAAGGCGAGGAAGGGCGAAGGCGCGAAAACGAGTGCGACCCGACGCTGAGGAGGTGGCCGGCCAGGCTGAAACACCCGACGGCCACTCAGCCACGGACCATTCCGTAGCGGAGGGACTGTGCGAGCACAGCGGCGCCAGCGATCAGAGCTTGCGCAGCACTCGCAGCGAGCCGCACTCGCCATCCTCCACGTAGCTGCCCGAACTAACCGCGGCCCGCCAGATGTCGTAGGGCGGCCGACCGCCGTCCGACGGGTCGGGAAAGACATCGTGGATGGCCAACCAACCGTTGCGCACTACCCAGGGGGACCACCCGCGGTAGTCGGCCCAGGCCGGTCGCTCGCCGTGACCGCCGTCGATGAAGCACAGGGCCAAGGGTGTCGACCACCGTGTAGCGATGGTGGGTGCGTCGCCCACCAGACCGACCACCGAAGATTCCAGGCCCGCAGCGGCGACCGTGTCCCGCCAGCGCGGAAGGGTGTCGATCCTGCCGGTTCCCGGATCGACCAGCGAGGGATCATGGTGTTCCCAGCCGGGCTGGTTCTCCTCCGAACCTCGATGGTGGTCGACACTGAACAACACCGAATCGGTCTCCTCGGCTGCGGCCCCGAGGTAGACGGTCGACTTCCCGCACCAGGCCCCGATCTCGACCATCGTCGCGTCATCGACCGAGCTGCCGGCCCGCAGGGCCGCAAGGTAGAGCGCCTGGCCTTCGTCGTCGGGCATAAACCCCGCAGTCCGTCGTGCTCGGGAGAGGAGCTCCTCGCGTCGGATACTGCGCCGGTCGGTGGGCTGGTCGGCGGTCACCGACGCGCCCGCATGCCGGCGACTTCCTGGGCCAGGTCCTCTATACGTTCCCTCGCCGCCGACCACTCGTACAGACTGAGGTACAACTCCTGGGCCACGTCCGCCAGCCGTTTGCGGAGCGCCTCGTCGGTGAGCAGGCGGTGACATGCGGCGGCGAAGGATTCGGGTGGTCGGCCAGCAAAAGGTGGACGCCGTTACGGACGTCGAGTCCGTCCGCCCCAACCGTGGTGGATACGACCGGAATGCGGTGGGCGAAGGACTCGAGGATCTTCAGCCGGGTCCCGCTCCCGATCCGGAGCAGCACGATGGCGATGTCGGCACGGGCGAGCTCGGGCTCCATATCGGGGACACGTCCGGTCACGGTGATCGCCGGCGGCCGGTGACGGCGCTCCACCCCGGGGCTCTTGGTTCCCACCAGCCGGATCTGCACGTCGGGGAGGCGCTCCCAGAGCCGTCGGCGCGACATGGTCGGCCAGCCAATCAACGGCGTCCATGTTGGGCCCGTAGTGGAGGCTCCCCTGGAGCAGGATCACTGGAGGTGACCCGATCCGCCCCCGTCCAACGCTCTGCTCGGGCCGGGCGAATGTGTTGGGAACGACGGCGGCGTTGGTGATGCCCGACCGCTTGACGTCGACGTCGCTGCAGAGGATCACCCGTTCCACCGACGAGGCGACGGATTTCTGGAAGGCTCGCCAGTCGCGTGCATTGAGCTGGGCCTCCAGCGACGCCCCGAGGTCTCGGGCCATCGCCGACCACGAGCGCCCGGCCCGCCTCCCGCGAAGGAGCTGGGCACGTTGGCCCGCTTTCACGTCCTCGAGGTCCATGAGGTCGACGATGGTCGGGCCGAGGCGCGGCCGACCCATCCACGAGTAGGTTGCGGCCGTGCTGAACCATACCACGTCGTAGCGGTCGGCGACCCAGCGTTCGAAGCTGGCGCGGGGACAGGATCGAAGCTCCGCATGGTCACTTCCATCGGCACGCCCCGGCACGCCAGCCAGGCGGCGCGCCATCGCCGTTCCCGCGGGGTCCCCGGATAACACACGGTCTCGAGCCTCTGGACGTCGACGTGCCCGGGGAGGTGGGGATCGGTCCGGTTGGGATCGTAGAGCGAGAACAGGTCGGTGTCGCCCAGACTGGAGACCGCTTCGATGGCCTTCGACAGACGGATGAGCCCGCCTCCGTTGGTCGGCCACGGGAAATCCTCGCTGACGATGAGGATCCTCAACGGCCCGTGCCCTTCGTAGGTGTGGCGGGGGTCGCCAGTGTCTCGACAGCCGATTCGGTCATCGGGTCGTCCGGTGATGGAGCTCGGTGGCCCAGGCCTTCAGGCGTACCGAGGGCAAGGAGTTGATGTAGGCCACTTTGGCTGCGAGCTGCTCGGCCGTCTCGTCCCGCGCAGCTTGGGTCTGATCGAGCGCGTCGTTGGTGGCGTCGAGCGCCGATTGGGTGCGTTGGAGGGCGCTGTTCGTATCATCCAGCGCCGCCGAGGTCTGGTCCAAGGCCGCAGCTGTCTTGTCCAATGCGGCACGGGTTCTCGTGAGCTCCGCCTCGAGTGCCTCGACGAACTCCTTCGTGACTCCCGCCTCGGCCTTGGCCGCATCGAGCTCGAGTCGGGCCTGTTCGACCGGGTCGCCGAACTCCTCTGGTGTGGGTCGGGATCCAGTCGGGCCTGCCCCGGCCCCGCCGGGCCCGGCCCTGCGCTCGTCCCCTGCCTCACCTCGCCGCACTCCGTCAGCGTAACGCGAGACCTTCTGCCGGTTCGATTCCGACGGCACTCGGCGGGCGGTTCGCAACACAGACTCGGTGATCGGTTCATCGGGGTCGGATCGAGCTCCGTCGTCGACGGCGAGCACCGGCACCGGGGACCCGTCACGTCGGAACAGCGTCACCAAGGACGCTCGGTGACCAGCGGGCACGAGTGCCGCCTCGAATTCGGTTCCGACGGTGTCAGCCAGTCTCTCGAGCGTCCCGTGCCGCACATCGACGCCGAGGTCGGGAAGCTCCGGGTGTTCGTGCGAAAGCTGCACGAGCTGGGCATCGGATGTTTCGGGCGCCAACAAGACGGTCATGGACCAGCCGGACCGGGCGAGCTCCTCGATCTGGTCCAACCAGGCATCGCCGTGCTCCAAAATCCCACCGGGCGCGAGCACGAGCAGGCGGGGCGCAGAACCGTTGGCCCGCTGGATGGCCGCCGCCAGCGCCACCTCGTCGCCGTCGGGCGGCCGGTCGGCGAACCTGGCAAGTTGGTCGCGCCACTTCTCGACGAGTTTGCGCCGGTTTCGGGTGAGCAGGAACCCGCGGAAGGCCTCGGAGGTGCTCTGGCTCTCGAGGTGGTTGAGCTCGGCCCGGGGTTCGTAGACGACCCGGTAGCCCAATTGATGCAGGGCCAGACAGAAGTCGACGTCTTCGTAGTACGCGGGAAAGTAGCGCTCGTCAAAGCCCCCCACGGCCTCCCAGGCCGCCCGCCGGACCAGCAGCCCGTTGGCCGAAGCGTAGTCGACGTCGCGCACGTAGCAGAAGGGGGACGGTTCGCCGCGCCAACCCCGGCCGATGTGCTCGGCCCACCCGTCGCTCCACAGCACCGATCCCGTCTCCTGCAGCTCCCCGTTGCCGGAGACGATCTTTCCCGCCACGGCGCCGATGGCATCGTCCGCTCGGGCGGTGATGAGGAGCCGATCGACATAGTCCTCGGCGAGGACGCTGTCGTCGTTCACGAACAGGAGGAACTGACCCCGGCTTATGGTGGCGGCCAGGTTGTTGCCGCCGCCGAACCCGAGGTTGGTGCGGCTCCGGACCAAGGTGATGTCCGGCAGGTCGTCGAGCGCCCGCCGAGCTTCGGGCGCCGTCCCGTTGGCGATCACGACGGTCTCGACCTGACCGGGTGGCGCCGCCTTTCGAATCGAGTCGAGGCAACGGAGCGCCATGGAGGCATCGGCGAGGACGAGCACGCAGGCCGACACGACCGGGGAGACGGGCACTTCGGATCCCCGTTGGACCACAGGTTCGAGGTTCGATTCCGACATCGCCCTGTCGACCTTAAAGGCGGTGCAGAGGGTTGATCACGAATTGCCCGGCGCCCGGAACGTCACCAGCTGTGCAAGGTTTGGGTAGTGGACTCCGATGGCGAAGTTCTCCAGCTGGCTGAGGATGTGCTCCGTGGAGAATTGCGGGTAACCGTTGAGCTCGGACCGGTCCCCGAAGACCATTTCGTATCCCAGGATCTCGTCCATCCAGGCGATTGACGCATTGGTTCCCCATACGTTCGAGGTCCGCGAACAGAACGGCGAGAGGTTCAAGAAGAGGTCAACTGTGAGGATCACGAGCCCGCCGGGCTCGAGGAACTTCTTGGCTGCGAGCAGAGTGGCCTCGATGTCCTCGGTCTTCAGGTGCTCGATGGTGGAAATGCACAGGACCGCCGAGAAGCTGCCGGACAAGTCGGCATCTGGGAGCGTCGTGCGGTGGAGGACGACATCGGTCCCGAACACTCGGTTGAGCTCGGCGTGCTCGGCGATGGGTTCGACTTCGTACTCTCCGCTGCCGTAGTCGAAGAAGGGATCCACGTTGTGCACGTCGTGACCGTCTTTGGCCAGGACGAACTGGAGACCGGACAGCGCTCCCCCGATCTCAAGGATCCGCGAGGCGCCGAGATCGGCGAGTTGATGGTATGCCCACGGGTACTCGTACGACCGGGTCGAGGTGTTCGGTTGGAAGGCGAAGGGCCCGAGCGCTCGCCGGTAGCGGGGATCGTGCTCGATTGCCTTCTTTGCCGAAGGGGGCAGCCGGTGCAGCTGCTGGGTCAGTGCCTTCTTCCGCCCGTCCGGCGCTCCCCAGGTGTGGTTGAAGCGCCAGAAGTCGAGGGGGAGTTCCCGTCGTGCGAGCATGTCACGTCCTGCGGTCTTGATGGGTCGGGCGCACCGGAGCGGCGGCCATTCTAGCTGCCCGTGACCGGCGTCGATGTGCGACGAATCCCGCGACGGAACGCAACGGTCGGGTGACCCGCCAGCTCGTCGAGCGGTACACCCGGTCGAGTAGCACAAGCGAGCCGGCGAGGTCGGCCTGGCACTTCTCGAGGTCGCCGGACGCCTTCTCGAACCGATTCCGCTCGTGAGAGAGGCAGGCTGTCAACCCCACCAGCTGGTGGTCGGCCTCTTCCTGCCGGGCGCGGAGGGACCCCAGCCACCCTTGGAGCGAGCCAGTGGCTCGCCGGCGGGCGATGAGGGCACTGGTCCAGGGAGATTCCTCGACCGGCAGGTCCACGTGCAACGGCCCGTGGGCCCCGCCCAACCCCTTCAGGTAGTCGGCCAGCTTCCGTTGTTCTGCCAACAGCATGCTGGCGTCGTGGACATCGCCCTGCGCGTTCTGGTGACGGAGCTCGGCGGAGATCATGGACAGTGCGGCATCGACCTTCCATCCGCCTGAAGGTTGGTCGAATCCGTCGAGGCCGTCGATCCATCGGACGAGTGATGTGACGAATTTCGCAGGATCGTCAACCACTTGCTCGTACTCGACGACCATTGTCTCGAGTCCGACGAGGCCGGTCAGGGCTGAGCGGTTGTAGCGCTCCCAGAGAGCCACTCCGTCGGCTATCGGGATGTGGTTGCGGCGGTTGAGGGATCGGGCTACTTCGAGGGGTGGGCGCCAAACCAGAACGGCGGCCAGCGGCGGGGGAAGGTGGCGTCGCCAGAACGGAAGGAGAAGGCACATCCGCGGGTCCTTCCACACTGACGCTCCCGGTTCGGTGTAGGCCTCGGCCAGCAGTGTCGCCGGATCGACTCCGGCGGCGATCTCCGGGTCCCGGTCCCAGCCCATGACCAGGTCGGGAGGAGCGTGCCAGCTCCCGCCCAGCCGAGCGAGCAGTTCCTCGTTGATCCGGTACGCGGTCAGGCTCTCCCAGTGCTCGGGGTTGCTGGGGTGGCCCTGCATCAGGTCGTCGGGACGGGTCATGTTGAACCCCAGCGCCGTCAGCGCTCCGGTGACCGTGGACGTCCCGCTCCGGTGCATGCCGACGACGAGAAGCCAGGGCCCGGCAGTGTGAACCTCGGCTGCGGGCTCGCCCCCGGAGCGGATCGGCTGTTGAGCTGACACGGGTAAACGATATGTCCTCGTCGGGCTGGCCAGGCCACTTGAACGAGGCCATGCCCGATCGAACGGTGCTAGGAGCTGGTCGAAGCCCCGCTGGGCCGCCTGTGCCCGACTTCGGGCCACCACTAACCTGGCGCCCGGGTGGGCTGGAGCAAGAGATGCGGGGCATCCGCCGATGACGGTGCCAACGGTGCGCCAGGTTCCGGTTCATCACGTCGAACGATTCGGCCGAGAGGCATCGGTGATCCATGACCACATTGCAGAGCACGGGCCGGGAGTCGGACGTCGGCACGGCTGGCTTGCCCGTTCCGTCCGGCACCGGCCCGCCGACCGGGGACGATGGCACGGCTCGGAGACGCTGGTGGCCGGGGTTCGTCTGTGCAGCGGCGTACTTCGGCCTGGTAGTCGCGTACTTCGGGCCGACAAACCCGTTCGACGTAGGACACATGACCGGTCCCCGCGCTGCGGACCAGATCATCCAGATCTGGTGGTTGGACTGGGCGGAATATGCCATAGCTCACGGCCACAACCTGCTTTTCTCGAAATTGGCTCAACGCGCCGATCGGCATGAACGCCGGCGTGAACGCGTCGATGACGCCACTCGGCGTGCTGGCGGCGCCGATCACCGCCTTCTTTGGACCGGTCGCCACCTGGAACGTCCTGACGAGGGTGGCGCTTTTCGTGTCGGCACTCTCGATGTGTCTGGTGCTCCGCCGCTGGATCAGCTTCTGGCCTGCTGCGTTCGTCGGTGGGCTGTTGTACGGATTCTCCACCTACCTGGTGGGTAACGCCGGCTCCGATTTGTTCCTCGCCTTCGCACCGCTACCACCGGTCGTCTTCTTGCTGCTACACGAGGCGCTGGAGCGCCAGCATTGGAAACCGGTGTTGACCGGTGCGGCCCTCGGCGTCCTCGGTACCGTCCAGTTCCTCATCTTCAGCGAGGTCTTCGCCAGCACGGTGCTGGTCGGCGTCCTGGCTTCGGTCACCTACCTGGTGGCCAACCGGAGGAAGCTCGCGGTCAAATTGCCCTACCTGAAGCGGGCCGTGGCCAGCGCCGTCGTGGTCGGCGGCACGCTTCTGATGGTACCTGTCGCATTCACGCTGCTCGGTCCGCAGCACATCTCCGGTGTGCCCGACCCGCCGGAGCTGCTTGCCAAGCTGCACGGTGACGCGCTTGCCGCGGTCGGTGCCGGGCTTCATGCAACGGTTCGCCACCTCCCCCTTGCGCAATTACGCAGACGAGAACCTCCTCCATGGGTTCCTGATGTACCTGGGCCTACCCATTTGCGTCACGGCCGTCGCTACGGTCGTTCTATTGCGCAAGCGGGGCCCGGTCGTGATGGCCGGAATCATGGCCGCGATCTCGTTCCTGCTCTCGCTCGGTTCGGTCCTCTACGTGGGAAACCACGACACCCACGTCCCGCTGCCTTTTATCGTGCTCGCCCACCTCCCCCTGACCGACGGACTGCTGGCAGTCAGGTTCTCCCTGTTCACCGCGCTCTTCAGTGCGGCGTTGGTCGCCATCGGTCTCGATGCGCTCTACCGAGCCGTCCGAACGTCGGAGTGGCTGCGAGGGTTCTCGTCGTCCTGGCGACCGGCCATCGCCTCGACCGCGTTCGATCGCGGTTGCCCTTGTCGTCGCGTTGCCACTGCTGCCGACGACGCGCCAGGCGGAGTCAGCGACGGACGCCGAGTCCTTCTTCAGCTCAGCGAGCGCGACCCGGAACATCCCGCCCGGAAGCATCGTGTTGACCTATCCCTATTCGGACGCCCCCAAGTTCCCCGGCGTGTACGGGGGATGGTCGCCCTCGCCTCGGTACCAGGACATCAATGCGGCGCTGCTCGGCCAGGCAGTGGCGGGCATGCCCTTCAAAGTGATCGGGAGCTACGGATGGAGGCCGAATGGTGGCCGGAACGGTACGCCTGGCCCCTCACCGCTCGGACCCCCGTCGGTCCATGCCCTCTTCGACCTCGCCTTCTACGGCGTCTTCACCGACCCGGGCCAGTTGGCCGATCTCACGGCCGGCAACGTGACGGCGGACATACGGACCTTCGTCGCCCGGCACCATGTCGGGACCGTCGTCATGCTCCCGGTCGGCCAGCAACCCGACATGGTGCAGAAGGTTCTGGCCGCTGCCCTCGGGGCTCCGGTCCATGTCGATGGCGCGACCGCCTGGTACCACGTGGAGCAGCGTTTACGCACGGCGCCGGCTACGGCTGGCTCAATGTTCTCTGCCCCCCCTCCCTCCACCCAGCTCGCATTTCCGTCGGCCGGGGCGCTCATGCACGGAACGGAGCTGCTCGGTGCCGCCGCATCCTTCCCGTTCGGCGTCGGAAAGATCACATTCCGTATCACCGGCGGCGATCGGACCTTGACGGTGGGGGGAGGTCCGTTCTCATACGGGTGGATCGCCTACTGGGACACGAAGGAGGTGCCCAATGGCACCTACACGGTGGCGAGCATCGCCTCGGGCCTCGGCGGGTCCACGACGAGCGCCGCGGTGACCGTGACCGTCGACAACTGACTCGGGGGCGCGGAGGGGGCGGGCTCAGTCCGCTCCGTCAATTCCCAGGAGTCGGGAAGAGTCCGAGGGACTGCCCCAGGACGTCCTCGAGGTACCTCGTGTACGTACCGGACACGTGGAATCGGTCGACATACACGTCGAAGTGCCCGATGACTGCCGTGCACCTGGACGAGCAGAACCAGTGGGTCACGTCGACGTAGCGGATACCGAGCTCGCGCGCCGATTCCTGTTCCACCGTGTCCAGCGCGAAGAACGCGGTCTTGGTCGACACCGAACAGGCCTGCACGTCGTCGGTATGGGTCGCGAGACAGTCCGGGCCCGACTGGGTCAAGACGGGAAGGTTGCCCAAGAAGGCGATGTTGCTCCTCGGTAGGTCGAGGGCCTCGACCAGCTTGAAAAGACCGGCCCGCCAGGCATCCGGTGTGAAGGCCCCCGACCCCGAGGCGGGCGTGGCGGGAGAGTAGTAGTTCTCCTGGGCGATGATCACCAGGCTGGGACGGAGCCGGTTGATCGTCGATACCGCCCACTGGTGCCACTGGTCACAGGCGCGGTAACGCCCACCGGCCGCGCTCAACCCCTTCGGGCTGAGGACCCCGACCATCTCGGCCGGGCAGTAGGGCTTGCCGAGCACGATCAACCGCCAGTGCGCGGCCGAGGCGATCTCGGCGAGGGCAGGCAGCCACATGACGGCGTGGGAGTCGCCGTAGGCGACCATGAGAGGGCCGCCGTGCGGGTCACCGAAGTTGCACAGGCCTTCGCTCGCCTGCGCCTCGGTGGCAGCGCACCAGCGCGGAATCTGCCACCCCCCGTAGTCCTTTGGCGCCCGGGCCAACGACGGCTCGAGGTTGGTCGGGAGGGTGGCGATCCGCGTCGCCCGGTCCACCTGTTCCTGTACCGCCCGCGAGGTGGCGGGATGCACGGCATAGTGGACCGGTCCGCCCGTATTGCCGACGATGACCAGGGAAAGCAACCAGAAGGTGGTCGCGGACGGTGCCGATGCCGAGGGCCACACTCAGTGGCGAGCGGTCCCGCCAGTGGCGGATGGGGTTCTCGACCACCCGGTAGCTCGCTGATGCGACGACGATCGAGCCCGCCACGAGCGCGAGGCTCTGCCCGATCGGCAGGGAGGACCTCCCCGCCTGCTCAGCCGCAAGGATCAGGATCGGCCAGTGCCAGAGGTAGAGCGAGTAGGAACGTCGGCCGAGCCAGGCGCAGGGCCGGAGGGCGAGGAACGTCTCGGCGCCGCGGGCCGGCTCCGATACGCCGCCGGCTATGACGGCAGCGGAGCCGAGGATCGGGACCGCTACCAGAGCGCCGGGGTAGGCCGTCTGAGCGTTGAAGACCACGGCCGAAAAGACGATGGCGGCCAGACCGATCCAGGTGAGCCAGGCGGCTTCCCGGGTCGGGAGCCGCCTCAGCCACGAGGTGCTCACGGCGACCAGCCCGCCGAGGGCGAGCTCGCACGCCCGGGTGACGGGCGAGAAGTAGGCGACGGCGGGGTGCGAGGCGGTCTGGGCGATCGAGAGCCAGTAGGAGAGCACGATGATGACGCCGAGCGCGGCCGCCAGGGGAACCCTGTTTCGGGCGCCGCGGACCTTGATCCTGGCGATCAGGAGGAAGAGAGTGGGATAGACGATGTAGAACTGCTCCTCGACCGACAGCGACCAGTAGTTCTGGAGGGAGAGGGAGCCGGAAGCTCGAGAGGTAGTTGGTACCGATCGCTTCGAAGTGGAAGTTGGCGAGGAAGACGGCTGCCCAGCGGCCGTCGTCGGCCGCGTTGTTGCCCGAGACCACCCCGAGCAGCACGTAGGTGGCGACGACGGTCACCACGATGACCAGGGTGGCGGCCGGCAAATCCGGCGGCAGCGTCGGGCGTAGAAGCTCAGGATCGAGGTCCGTCCGGTGTCGTCGCCGCTCTCGCAGTAGCAGGCCGGTGATCACGAACCCCGAGATGACGAAGAACACGTCGACCCCCACGTACCCACCGGCCAGGTGGGCGATGCCGGCGTGGAACAGTACGACGAGCAGGACGGCGACGGCGCGTAGCCCCTCCACGTCCGGCCGGAACCGGCGGTCGTCCGGTGCCGTGCCGGCTTCGTCGCCGGAAGGGAGGAAGCGCCCGTCGAGGGCGGCGCTCCCGGGGGACGCGGTCGCCGTTCCGGCGGCGCCCGGCGAGCCGATTCGGCTCAGCGCTTCCACGGAAGCAGCTTTCTCACCACCTGTCGGCTGCCGCGCACCGCGGCCGCCACGGGGAGGCGGGTCCGTCGCATCGCCAACAGGCCGATGTCGACCCGCGTGTCGCCCCAGTGGCGCACGACCTCCCGCCGGAAGGGGGTGAGGCCCACCGACGCCGCCTCGGCGATCACGGCACCGAACGTGCCGTGGCGGGCCGGGTCCTCGACCTCGACCCCGAGGCTGCGGTTCCAGAGGTCGTCGCGGCCGCGGACCAGATCGATGGTGAGCGCCACCAGACCGTCGCGGGCGGACCCGTGTCGCCATCTCGGCGAGCAGCCGGCGACGCGTCGCTGCCGGAAGGTGCTCGATGACGCTGACCGACACGACCGCGTCGAACGGGTGGCCGGCAGGGCAGTCGGTCGAGCGTCGTGTTCCACGACCGGGCGGCGAGCCCGGCCGCGGCATAGTCGAGGAAGTCCCACTCGTTCCAGTCGGCGGTGGCGGCCAGGTCCGCCGGAGGTCGGACGGGTCGACCGTGTCGACGAGATAACCCCGGCTGGTGAGGTAAGGAGCGAAGGGGACGACCCCGGCGCCCACGTCGACGATGCTGCTCCCGGGGGTCAGCGCGTCCGCGACCAGGCGGGCGACCACCGGGTACTCCCACAGTCGTGGGGCGTGGTCGGGATAGAAGCCGGTGGTACGCCGGGCGTGCAGCCGGATGGCCAGGAGCCCGAGCGGATCGGGGTGGCGGCCGACCAACGGCGTCAGGGTGGCCGGCCGAAGTCCCGTCGGGTGGCGGTCGGCCGGAGGCCGGAGGACGACGAAGGTGGTCACGCCCTGATCGGCTGGCACCGGGTAGATCTCGGCTTCGGGCGCCACCTGCCGAAGGTGACCGAGAGCGGCTCGTGGAAGTGGCGCGATGGGCGCACTGGGCTCGGCGGCGTCTCGTAGCCCGAGACCACCAGCGCCTGGCGGGCCGATCGCCACAGGGCCGAGTTGCCGGCAGTAGGTGTCGAGATCCGGTTCGTGGATCAGGACGTGGAGGCTGAGGGTGAGGTCTGCCCGGCACGGATGGTCGGCCAGTTAGCCCACCAGGTACTCGCCGTCGGGACGTCGCTCGGCGGCCCGCCCGATCCGCTCCGGCGACCGCTCGATGCCGGTGTAGTCGCGCAGGCGCAGGCCATCGGTCGGATCGCCTTCGCCGCATCCCGACATCCAGCACCGAGGAGGGTCGGAGCAATGAGCGAGGCGTGCAGCAGCGCCCGTCGCGCTCCGATGTCCCGGCCTGCGAGCTCGACGCCGGCCGGCCACCTGCCGGGGTCGGACGGGTGGTGCCACCGCCAGAAGGTCTCCTGGGGTGACGCCTGGTTCCAGACCTCGCCGATGGCGCCGTTGACGCTCGATCCGGCCGTCGATCGACGCGTCCCGGTCATCCGGACCCGGCCCTCGGCGGTCGACCTCTTGGTGGTAATGGATGACGGCCGGCTCGGGAGGGTCGATGGGATCCTGCTCGGAGTCGTGGGTGGGCGTGTTCCAGCGCACGTCGAGAGGGGCCGAGCCGATGCCCTCGTCGCCAGGGCTAACGCCATCGCCACCTGATCGACGTAGACCGTCCACTCCTCGAGCAGCCGGACCGATCGAGGAGCCAGCCGGCCCAGTGGGCCCACGCCGTCGCCACCCGGGCAACAGGGGCCCGGGGATCAGGTAGAGGCCGCCGTTGTTGTTGCCCGCCACGGTCCAATCGTCACCCCAGGGCAGCGGTACCTTCTACGGTGGCGGTCGAGCCCGGCAGCGGCGAAGATGCTGCGGATCACCTCGAGCGGGGGGACAGGTGCGTCCACCAGCTTGCCGGCCACGGCCCGGGCGGCAGGTCCAGCCGGCGAGGATCCTCGAGCACCGCCATGTCGGTGTCGCAGAGAACGGCCATCCCCTCACCGGGTCCTCGGCCAGCCGGAGGGCCCCGGAGATCTTGTTGCAGTGGGGCGAACGAGCGGTCGAAGCGGCCGACGCTCCGCACCCTGACCCCCCTGGCGACCAGGAATCCGAGGACCTCCGAAGACTCGGACCCGACAGCGTGGACGACTAGATCAGCCGGGTTCGACCCCGGCGACGCGGTCAGGGCGGCGTACCAGCGCAACGCGTCGAGATGGAAACGCGGATGCTCGTCGACGACACAGGAGAACGACCCCGCTGCTGGCCGTGCACCGGACGGGCTCGGTCAGCCGTGCCGTCAGACGTCGTCAGGCTCTTGCTCAGGCTCCGGCATAGCTCATCGAGCGTGGCTGAGCGGGTACTCGGCCACGGTGACCACGGGGAGCGGCGCGCCCGGTGGGGTGCAGGTGGTCTGCACGACGGCAGGGCCGGTCCGCCATGTAGTGGTTGATCATGGTTTCATCCGTACCACTCGGCGAACATCGACTTGAGGTTGGGATCGGTCGTGACGGTGAAGCTCAAACTCTCGTGGAGTTTGAGATCGGCTGCTGAGCGACTTCCACCGAAAGCGCGGCCAGTTGATCGAAGTTCCCGAGTTCTCAAGCTGCACCCGCAGCGTACCTTGGCGACCGAGCTCGCGGGTTCCAGCACCAGCTGGCTCTTCCGTAGGTCATGAGTGGTAACCGGCCGGGTGAAATGCTGCACCGGCCGATTGAAGGTGAACCAGATCGTCGTGGGTGAACGCAGACGGTTGCTCTACCGGCATCCAGTTGTAGTGTTCGATCTGTTGTCCGGGAACGTCCTTCATGTCGTCGCCGGTCGACAGGTAGAGGCCCGAGCAGTTGCCGGCGAAGAGCTGCCCCGCCGGTGCCCAGTAGGGAGCGCCGACCCCCGGCGCACGCTGGCGGCCAGGGAGCCGATGCTCGAGGGACTTCTGCACGGAGAGGAACCGGGCGCTCTGGGTCGGCCGTCCACTGGGCGACGGGAAGATCGCGATGGCCACGTTGGCCGCGACGCAGTAGACCGCGAACACGGCGATGCCGCCGAGGGCGAAGCTCCTGTCGCGTCGGGTCGCCGTCCGCCAGCCGGCGCCACACGTCGATCAGGCCGATGCCGCCGGCCGATGATGAAAAATGGCATCAGATCGGCCAGGTAGCGCTGGGAGATGTATCCCCACAGCAGGACGCCGCCTGCGCCGGCGGCGCGGCCACGAACAGGATGATCCGGGTGAGCCGCACCTGCCCGACGCGCTTGCGGCCGGAAGGCGGTCACCGCGCCCCAGCAGCCGAGGAGGAAAAGCAGGGGCGTGGTGGCCGGAAAGCTGGCAGTGGGTAGCTCTGGTCGAGCACGGCACCGTCGAGCCAGCCGCGCGGGTGCGTCGGGGGGGTGATGAACGGGAAGAGGCCACCGACGCGGATGCCGAAGGGCTGGAGGTAGGCCCACAGCGTGCTGGGGAGGAAGCCGAAGCTGAAGGCCTTGCCGCCGTTGGCGGCCAGGAAGTAGCGGCGGTGGGCATTGACGGTGGCCCAGACCTGGTCCGCCATGGGCAGGCCGACGGGGATGCCGAACTTGGCGTAGGTGACGGCACAGCTGACGACGAACGGCACGATGCCGACGGCCACCATCGGGAGGGCCCAACGCCGGTTGGACGCTCCCGCCCGCCCAGGGCGAACCATGCCGCCGACCAGCGAGGCCGCGATGACGCAGGCCCAGCCGGGCGGGGTTCGGTCGAGATTGGCGCACAGGATGAGCACGCCGCTGGCGACGACCCGACCTCTCGACGGCCGCTCCAGCACGCCGAGCAGGGCGAACAGACTGCCGACGGTGAGTGGAACGCTCCAGGCAAAATCCTCGCTGTAGACGAAGGGAGTTGCCGCCAGGTAGAGGACCACCGAGCCGCCCATGATGGTGGCCATGAGGACCCGTACGATGCCGCCTCGGCCCGCCCGACCATGCGCCTCCCCGCGATGAGGATGCGGAGCCGCCAGAGCATCAATGAACTGAAGAGGGCCGGTCAGCATCCATGCCACCAGGATTGACGGCGCAGTCATCTGCCCGTCGAGGCTGCTCGGTCACCAGCAGGATGGGCATGCGGATCAGCGATGGGAAGATACCGAAATAGGTGTAGTCGTGGCCGTTGTGCACGAACGCCTCGATGCCCATCTTCCCGTTGGGAAGGTAGAGGTGACCGTGGAACATGGCCCTGGCCTGCAGGTCGTAGAAGTAGTCGTAGGGAACGCTTCGCAGCGGGTTCACCGAGCCCGACCACAGGTCCCACAGCACCCAGAGGAACGGCGAGCGCCGCCACCCCACCGCCGACCAGCACGGCGACGGTGAGCGACGCCGGTCGCCGAACGGACGACGGCGGGAACGGCGTGCCCGGCCGGGGCGGCTCTCGACCGCCAGGTCCGCGGTGGCCGAGGGGCGGTGCGCCGGACTCGGTGGTGAGGGTACCGCTCACCCGATCACTTCCTGCCACCGGGCCCGGTTGGTGGCCAGGGGCCCACCCGCCTCACGCGACACCGTGCCGGGACGCCCGCTCATCGTCCATGTGTTTCCTCACGACCGCGTCCGGCGGCCGGGCGCACAGTCTCTGACCGGCTGGCACGATCGTCCCCCCGTCCCGCTCTCATCGACGCGGTCGGCCCGGCTACCCGGACCGAAAAGGCCCGCGAAAGATTAGATTATTCCGACGACACCCCGTATGCGCCTGACTTCCGATTTTGCCGCTGGGCGGACCTTCAGCTCTGCACCAGGCTCACCAGCGAGTAGATCGCGAAGCCGGCCAGAAGCACACCTCCTGCCTTGCGGATCACCCCGAGCGGCACGAACCGGAGCAGCGCCCGCCCGGCGAAGGCGCCGAGCGCCGCCACTGCCGCCAGGGCACAGAAGGCGCCGACGAACACCGAGAGGGCGTCGTGGTACTTGGCCGCCAGGTTGGCGGTGAGGATCTGGGTGAGATCGCCGAACTCCCCCACGAAGATGACGGCGAAGGCCGTCCCGAGCCACCCCTGCGCTGGGTGGTGCGGGCACCGGCCGCCTCGGCCTCGGCCTCCCCTTCCTCCTCGGCCGTGCGCTCCGGGGACGAGGAGCAGGTAGGCGGCGCCGGCGGCGAACAGGAAGGCGGTGACTGCCTCGATCCAGCGGTGGGGGAGGAGGCGGATGCACCCTGTCCGACCCCGACGGCCAATCCCGGCGTGCAGACCGAAGGCCCGGCGGTTGCCCCGAGCCATACCAGCAGCGGCCGGTACCGGCTCCCCATGATCAGGGTGGCGATCATCGTTTTGTCGGGCAGCTCGGCCACGAAGATGAGCCCGAAGACGGTGGCGACGGTGGCCGGGCTGCACCCGTGCATGTTAGGGAGCGGGCAGCGGCCCGCAGCCGAGCGCCTCGGTCTCGCCGGGGAGCCAGCGCCTCGGTCTCGGCCGATTCTCGTGCCTCGTGCAAGCCCCGGGTCGCCCCAGGACCCAGACCCGGACGTCGCCGAACCGGAGCTCCCGGCCGGAGGGATACCGGTTGCCAGAACCCGTCCCGACCGGCCACTGGCAGGCGACCGACCGGTGTATTATGACTATATGATCAGAAAAATGACCGCCACCGAGGCGAAGGCCCGGATCCTCGGCCTTTTGGAGGAGGTCGCCGCGGGGGACGAGGTTGAGATCACCAAACACGGCCGGACCGTGGCGCGGCTCGCCGGCCCACGGCACCCACACGCTGCGGGGCCGGTTCGGGAGGTGGCCCTGTCCTCGGCCAGCGACGAGGAGCTGTTCAGCACCGGGGCGGCTTGGGACCTCCCATGACCACTGTGGTTCTCGACTCCCACGTGGTGCAATGGTGGTCGGCCGAGCCAACCGGCTGAGTCGTACTGCGGTCCGGGCGATCGAGCGCAACCGACGGCCTGGCGGTCAGCTCGATCAGCTGGTTCGAGCTGGCCTGGCTGGCCCGTCACGATCGCATCCGCCTCAGCGTGCCGATCCGGTCGTGGCTCGACGGGTTGGCCGAAGACCTGAGGACGATCACCACCACACCGGCCATCGCCGACGCCGCCGCTGGACTGCCGCCGTCGTTCCCCGGTGACCCCGCCGACCGCTCGATCTATGCGACCGCCGTCGAGCACGGGCTCCAGCTGGTCACCAAGGACAGGCGGCTCCGATCCCACCGCCACCCGCGGGCGGTCACCATCTGGTAGTTGCTGGTCTCTCAGGTGCCCGGGGGGACGCTCGTGGCCACGATCCGCGGCCACAGCCGGGCGGCCAGCCAGCTGTAGAACCGTCCCGCCACGTCGGCCGGCGAATTGCCGGCGTAGGGGTTGTTCGGAGCGTACGCCGGGGTGTGCACGCCGTCAGGCGACCGGACCTGGACCCCGTCGACCTCCTCGGTGAACCGGCCGTGGGGGCAGAGCATGGCGCCGTAGTCGACCAGGCTCACCGTTGCCCGGCGCGACGCGGCCAGCGAAGTGAGCATCCGGTTGAAGAGGACCCGCCGGTGGGTCTGCTCCGGCGGTCCCGGGGGGCCGCCGGGCGGGGCGGCGGTGTCGAGACACGGCATGGTCAACAGGTCGAGTCGGGCGCCGTGGCCGGTGGCAATCGACGCCACGGCGGCCAGCGCCGACCGTTCGACCTGGCGGAACCGTGTCGAGAGGATGTTGGACCAGGTGCCGTGCTGGAGGATGTCCTGGATGTCGTTGTGCCCGCCCAAATAGACGACCACGTCGCCCGGGCCGGTCCCCGCCACTGCCTGCTCGTCGAGCGCCGGCCACTGCTGGTCGGATGGAGTGGCCTCGTTGCAGGCGGCGGGCAGGTCGAGCCCGGGATGGGCGTGTTGCCCGAGATGTTGCTGCCGATGGGCAGTCCGCACCCGAACAGCGCCTCCTCGGACACCCGGGTGCCGGCCGGGGCGGTCGCCTGCAGGGCGAGTACAGGGTGAGGGCCGTCGAGTTGCCGAGCACCACCACCCGGGACGGGACGTGTGCCGGGGCCGCTGGCTGCACCCGGGGAGATGGCCCGGTAGTGGACGACCGGGGGCGCCGCCGTCGTGCTCGGTGCTACGGTGCCGGCCAGGATCGCCCCGGTCACCGCCAGCGAGTTGGCTCCGGCCGGGACCAGGGCGCGGGCCGACCGCCAAAGGCGCTGCTCGAGGACGGGGCGCTCGACGGCGTAGAAGCTGACCGCCGAGACGGCCACGGTGGCGCCCACCCGCAAGGTGGCCAGGGCGGCTCCGCCGAGGCCGGTCCGTCCCGGCGACAGGTAGAGGAACAAGGGGAAGTGCCAGAGGTAGAGGCCGTAGGAGATCCGGCCGAGCCAGGGCAAAGGACGCAGGGCGAGCGCTCGGGCGGTGAGCCCGCCCGGTA
>CAVXSW010000003.1:0-610793 GCA_963764555.1 uncultured Acidimicrobiales bacterium | reverse complement strand
CGTATTGGCAGACGAACGCATGCAGGTTGGCCCGATGACATCGAATAAACACACGCGTCGTGAGGCCGACGGCTGAGCGTTCGATTTCAGACATGAGCGCCAGAGCGTCATCGACCCGACCCAGACCATGCCCCATGGCGAGCGACAAGCCATCGGCCAAGCGTTACCGAGCGCTGTCGTCGGGTTCACTGCCGACCAGAGCCGCCAAGAGGTCCGCCGCTTCGTCAGCACGATTCTGGCTCAGAAGCGACCATCCGAGCTCGAGCTGGGCCAGAAAAGTTCTTTGCTGGCCCAGCGAGTCCTTGGCAAGCTTCTCGGCCAACAGATGATCCGACAAGCTATTCGCTTCTTCGGCCCGCGTCGGCGAGGACGGGTACCATCCACCTTTTGGCCTGATTCCTGCGACAGGACAGCCAACTTGAGGAATCCCGTCGGGGTGCGATCCATTTCTCTGCGCAGAACTCGGGTGAGCTGCTGGGTGATCTGGCGGCGTAGAAGCGAGGGCATCTCAGCTCGAAGGACCTCTCCGAATAGCGGATGACTGAAACGAATACTCGGGGATCTTCGTCGCCGACAGGATCAATCCTCGCCGCTCGAGTTCGAGGAGGACTCCGTCGGCCGTCAGCTCCTCGGCGGTCACGAGGTCAAGAGGCTCCCCGACCGACAGTAGTTCCACAAATCGGCGTCCATCGTCTGTGAGACCCTCAAGGCGGGCTGCAACCGCCTCTGAGGCGCGGCGCCGGCCCAACTCCACCGGCCCATCGCCACACACCATGCAATCGCCGAAGCTCGCCTGCTTCGAGCACATCGGCAATGAGCTCTCTGGCAAAGAGAACATTACCGGGGGTAACTCCCAGATTCGCTCCATGGAGACGGTCTCTACGACGCCATCAAGTGTTCGCTCCAACGTTTGTCTGATCTCGACTTTCGACAACGCCTGCAGTTCGAGCCTTGGAAGATCACCTCGGCAGATCCTGCCCAATGCATCTGGAACAGGAGAACCGCTGCGAAGGGTCAGAATGACGGTCGCCGAGCCCCTGATTGCGATGTAGTCGATGAACCCCGCCGAGAGGCCATCGAGTAGGTGCACGTCGTCCACCGCCAAGACGATTGGTCGGTCCTCGGCCCGGCGCAGCAGGGCCTGACCGAGAACAGCCAGCAGGTCCATTTGACCGACGACGGGCAGATTGCTGGGGAGGAGCTCAGCCAAGGCGCCAAAGGGAAGTGGGCGCAGGGACTCCGATGCTGTTATCCATTGGACATAGTGGCCGTGCGTCGCATTCAGGACCTCATGAACCAAACACGTTTTTCCGACGCCCGCCTGCCCAGCCACCAGGACACCAGTTCGATCCGGGTTCGAGATGGAGTCGGATATGAAACGCTGCTCCTCTGCTCGTCCGACCATTGGCCACCTGTCCATAGCCCGTATCTTGGCTGATCTGGTCGCAAATTTCAGTACCTGGTACTGAGGGTCCCCAGCCCGCTCTCATGCACGCTGGAGCGATGGAGTCTCCGGAGCTCGACGACCTGCCCAAGGCCTATCGAATCGGGCTGCGTTTGCAGGAGTTGGGCGCCGACGAGGATCTCATCGGCGAATGTCTCGGGATCGATCCTGCGGGCGTGTCGACCCTTATCGAGATTGGTCGACAGAAACTGGCAGCCGAACAGCGATCGAAGAAGCAGATCGAGCTCCCAGATACGGATCCGGGTTCGCCGCCCTCAGGGCAGCGATCCTGGCCAGGTCCGTTGTGACGGGTTCTTGTCGAGTCACACTACGCGTTCTAGGCCACTCCTTGACGCTTGCCTGCGTCGAGCCGGCTTAAACCAAAGTCAGTAGCCGCTACTGAGATGTCCTCGAGTCCCAATCCTTACCATCGAAGTGTCGCCATTCGCGATCCGCCAGAGAGGAACAGCCATGACCAGCTTGGATCGTGCCTCTGTCCAAGAGATGTTGGATGCCGCCGACGCTGGTGACTACGGTCCGGTCTTCGACTCCTTCGCTGAGAACATCATCGTGAAGAACGGTCCCGGCGCCGGGCCCTGGAGTTATGCGGAAGGCCGAGATGACTTCGCCGATCTATTGCTCGAATTCTCGACCTTCTTCAACGGCACGTTTCGACAGCGTGGTCGCTGTCTCTATGCCGACGAGCGGGTTGTCATCAGCTTGATCGAGGAGAGTGGCGTTAGCCCGCGAGGCGACACGTTTGAAAACTTGGCGGTCTATGTCACCCGTGTCGATGTAGACGGCAAGGGCGATCGCTTGTGGACCGTCGACCTCGATACCGAGGTTTGTCTCGAGTTCTGGGCCCGCAACCCGGTTGGCTCGACGCCCGAATCCCTCGGTGGGCCGAACGAGCCACCCGTCAAAAGAAAAGGAGACGATCCGATGAGTGATGTGCGAATGACCACGCCGAGGCTCCGTAGCGGAGATTCTCGCGAAGCAGAAGCGAGCGATCTGCGCCTACGGCGTTGGGTGGGAGTGGGGGGACTTGCCTTCGTCGTCGTGCTCCTGGCCACCGTCTTCGCCACGCCAAACGGTCCAGACACCACCGCCAGGCGGCCAAGGTGGCCACTTTCGCGCATCAGAACCGAGGCGGTCTGTATCTGAGTGCCTATCTGATCTCCTTAGCGGTGCTCATCGCAGGAGCGCTGCTCTGGTATGTCCGAGACGTCGTTGCTCCCGACGATGCGGGCCGACGCCTGGCCAATCTGGGGTTCGCCGGGGGACTCCTCTTCCTGGTGGGAGGAATGTTCAGTGCAGGAGCGGCCTTCGCCATGGCAGATGTCGCCAAGCACGCCGATCCGAGCGTGCTGCAGACGCTGAACATCTTCCTTCAGGACGTGGACGGCATCGCCGGCGGCGCGACGGCGTTGTTGCTGGGCGCCACCAGTCTCGCCATACTGCGGAGTCGGGCACTGCCGAGCTGGCTCGCTTATGTCGGACTCGTCCTAGCTGTGGCGTCGTTCGCCATCCCGATGCTCGGCCTGCCCATCGTCGGCCTCTGGCTTCTCCTCACCAGCGTCGTGGTTCTCGTCACGTCGAGAAAGCCGAGAATCACCCCTTGATCGTTTGTGCTGCAACGTAAGAACTTCGGACGGTTCGCGAAAGGATGAAGATGCGCAAATTTCTCATTGCGGTAATGACTGACCGGAAACCACCGAGCCGATCCAGGCGGGGGTGCCCGATGCGGAGGGCGGTGTCCGGCTGTGCTGCCAGCACGATCCTGCTCGGTGCGCTCGCACTGAGCAGCGGAGCCGCCGCTGCCTCGACTTCCCCAACAATGCTGCACTTCTTCCAAAAGGAGACGACCCTGACCTTCTACAACGCGTCCGATCAGGTTATCCAGGGCTACCCGCCCGTCGGCGGACATGTGCGAGAGGACGACGTCGACTACGTGGGCAACCACTCGCACCACGCCAAGCACTGGTCGGCGACCGATCATCTCTACTGCAACGTCGTGTCCGCACCTGCCACCGCCGACTGCTTCACCGAATTCGCCAGCGCGGACGGCTCCTTGATCTATGCGGACAATCTCACCGTGAACCTGGCGAATTCGGGCACCCTCGCAATCGACGGCGGAACCGGCAACTACGCGGGATACTCCGGGACATATTCCAGCACCACCATCGGGAGCAGCAATAACAGCGACGCCGTCCTGACTCTGCACAAGTGATGAGTCGAGCGGGTGCTGTCCGAGGGGGCGCGGTTGCCCTTCTCTTTCTCGCCTGCATCATCGGAGGCATCGCCGCCTCGACCGTCACTCCGGCCGCCGCGGCTGTGTCCAAGTCGACGTTGGACTACGACATCTCGGTCGGCGATTCGTACGCCGCCGGATACCAGCCCGTGGCGGCCGCAATGGCGCATCGGGACACCCACGGGTTCGCCTATCAGGTGGTAACCTGGCCCGGGCTCGGGGATATCACTTCATCCTGCGGAACTTCGCTTGCGACGGTGCCACCACGACCAGCATTGTCCAGCAGGTCGGGTGTCCGGTCCCCGCCCCGGGCCCGACGCCGTGTCCTACCCGACACGGACCCAGGCCGCGGCTGCAGATCGGTTCATCGCCCGACACCGCGGCGAGGTCGGACTCATCACGGTGTCCATCGCCGGCAACGACCTCCTCGGATGTACCGCCGCCGCCACCTTTATCCCCTGCGTAACGCAGGCGCTGCCCGGCATCGAGGCCAACCTGAACACGCTCCTGACCGGTCTACGCCAGGCCGCGGGACCGGGGGTGCCCATCGTCGGACTTACCTACCCCGACGTCTACCTCGGTCTCTACACCTCGAGGGACCCTGCGCAAAAGAGCCTGGCCGACGTCTCGGTTGCGGAGTTCATCGAGGACAGCGTGCGCCGTCGATTTATGGGGCACCGGGCCGGCGACGACGTATTCGGGCGGGTCTACACCCTCGACCACCCCCACGTCGCCCCCCTGACCAAGGTCGCCGCCATCCTCGACGAAAACATAACCTGCCACATCACCAGCCTGCTTACCCCGACCACCCGGACCATCATTGGGGGTCGGCCAACCCGATCTTCGCCCGAGCCGACCACGTGACCAGCGTCCTGGCCGACGCCGGTTGGCAGGTCGAACCCGGCGACCCCGACGACCCTCTGTGGGACGCCAAACGAGTCGCCGAGGAACTTGGCATCGTGCCCACCACCGCCCGGCGCTGGATGACCGACGGCACTATCCCGAGCGTCGACTTGCCCGACGGCGACGGCGTACCACGGCGCTACAGCAGGATGAGCGACGTCTGGGCCCACCGCGACCAGATGGCCGGAGTGATCCGC
This sequence comes from uncultured Acidimicrobiales bacterium, assembly GCA_963764555.1. Lineage (GTDB taxonomy): Bacteria > Actinomycetota > Acidimicrobiia > Acidimicrobiales > RAAP-2 > Bog-756. Next base: position 605,998 of record CAVXSW010000003.1, on the reverse strand, counting down.
CTCCCTGCCCTCGCCGAGCAGCTCGGCATCCGCTACGACGAGATCTACCGCAGCGCTCGCCACCTCGGCCTCAGCATCGAGCAGCACCCCACCAGCCGGGAGTTCAGCCTGACCAACGAGCAGGCCGACGGCCTGCGAGCCGAGCACGCCCGAGTCCGGGTACTGCACCGCCGTTCCATGAAACTGCCTGCCGCTGCCCGTCAGCTCAAGCTCACCTTCAGCACCGTCCGGCTTCTCGCCATCAATGGCGACCTCGAGCTCGACCCCGAGACTGACACCAGCGGCGCTCGGTTCGTCACGCGGGCCTCGGTTCAGGCGTGCTGGCTCGCCCGGAACGAGGTGAAGCGCCGAAAAGCCCGGCCGGTCGCCACCGTTCCCTTCGCGGAGGTCGTCCGCTTCACCGGGCTCGGCCGACGAGCCATCGTCGACCTCGTCCGTCAAGGCGTCCTCGAAGAGCTCCCCGGCCGGCGCACCACCTGCGAGATCACCACCGCCAGCCTCGACGCTTGGCTGGTGAACCGTGCCAGCTATCGCCCATGGCACCGTTCATTACACAGACCGGTGTGTTCGGTCCCGGTCCAAGCGGGGAGGTTGCTCAGAATGCCCCACTTCAAGTACGCCTTCTGGACCTCTCGGGCCGGCGCCCTTGACGCAGGTGTCCGGCAAGGGAGGGTCCTATGCGAGCCAGGTTCGAGAACCTGCGAAAAGCGGTACTCGTCATCATCGGTCGCGTGAAACGGGTGGGCCGTCGAGAGTCGCTTACAAGCTCACCTCGCCGCAAGACGGTCACGATGAAGGTTTCCTACAAACGAATGGAGATGTTGGAATGGCACGATATTTGGTTGACGACAATGGCAGGCAAATTGAGGTCGTGACGCACTGGACCACGAAGTGCGAGCTGCTCATCGACGGCAAGCAGGTGGACTCGGGCGCTATGCCCCTACTGGGCGGAACGCTGAAGCTAGCCGACACCACCGATGGCACGATGGTGAATATGACGTCCGGCAACAGTCTCCGTCCGAAGGTTGTCCTACTGGCTGACGGCGAGGAACGCCCCCTTTCACGAGCATGAATACTGACGGTTCGCCGTAGAACGGCAGTACCGCGTCGCAAGGCGATCGGGGATAGCCGGAAGCCCTGAACCAGCCCGCGTTATCGGCACTGGCCCAATTGCCAACTGTGTCGTGTTGCGCCGTCGTCCAGGCATGAAGTGAATGAAGGGTGTACAATTTTTCCCAGGGACCCTGACGACAGGGATCACGTCATTGACGACGCCTTGGCACGACGCCGCCAAGGGAGGACGACGTCAGGTCATGGCAACGAGCCTCGTTGATGACGGTACGACACAGCCCGCGAGCCGGGCTCTACCTGCCTGGGAACGTTATGCGTGGGTGGCGGGGATCCTCTACGTACTCGCAGTCGTTGCGGAGTCCGCGGTCGGGCTCGGGGTCGGGATCAATCAGAACGATTCGGCTGCGAAGATCGCGAGCGAGCTGGGCGACCATAGGACGACGCTGCTAATAGTCGAAGGCCTGTGTGTTGTCTATGCCGCCATGTTCCCGATCTACCTGTGGAAGCTCTATGACCTCCTTCTGCGCAGGAACGCCGAAGGGTCGCGGGCCCTCGGCTCGTTGCTGCTGGTTGGCGGCGTGCTCTTTGTCGCCCTCCATGCCGTCAGCGACGTTGGGATCTACGGCTTGCTCGACGGGAAACTCGCGTCGTTCGGAGCTCAACATGACCACGGCATCTCCTACACGCTGTACCTGATGACCTATGCGTTGGACAGCGTGGCAGACATTTTCGGAAGCCTCTTTGGCTTCGCAGCAGGGGTACTCATCTTCAGAAGTGCGGTCTTGCCGAGGTGGCTTGCGTGGGTCGCGATGCTCATCGCGGGCCTGCTCTTTCTTCAGGCCTTCGGCCTCGGGGGCGTGATTGCGTCATTCGGCCTGGTTCTCGATGGCATCGGATTCGTATTGTTGCTGCTCTTCGTCCTGATAAGCAGTGTGATCTTGCTGAGGCGCGAAAGCGCGGTTCCGAAGGCCCACGGGTAGCTGTTCCTTGTCCGGAGTACCACATTCGCTGGCGCCGAGAAGGACGCCTGTACCGAACATTGGCCATCGGCAATCGTTCCGCTGGGTCACCACCTGCAACATCGTCGAAGCCAAAGTGAGTGCCACAGACTGGGCAAATCTCATCCGATGGTGAGCCATTCGACCAGGGCTCACGTTACGAATCCGGTCTGGTATGCGAGCACGACGACTTGGACGCGGTCGCGGAGGCCGAGTTTCTGGAGGATGTGCGTGACGTGGGTCTTGACGGTCGTCTCGCTGATGTAGAGCTCCGCGCCGATCTCTGCATTGGACAGGCCGCGGGCGATGAGCCGAAGGATGCCTTGCTCGCGGCGGTGAGTTCGTCGAGTTCCTTCGGCGGCACGTGGTGAGGGATGCGAGTGAATTGCTTGATCACGCGTTTGGTGATCGCAGGTGAGAGGAGCGCGTCTCCAGCGGCGACGGTGCGGACCGCTTCGATCAGCTGTTCAGGGGGGTCGTCTTTGAGCACGAACCCGCTCGCGCCGGCGCTGAGTGCTTCGTAGACGTATTCGTCGAGTCCGAAGGTGGTGAGAATCAGGATCCGCGCGGTGTTGTCGGCGGCAAGGATCCGGCGGGTGGCCTGGAGCCCGTCGAGCTCTGGCATGCGGATGTCCATCAGGATGACGGTCGGGTCAAGCCGCGCCGCCATGGCCACCGCTTCCAGTCCGTTGCTTGCTTCGGCCACGACGTCCATGTCTTGTTCGCCGGCGAGCAGCATGCGGAAGCCGGCGCGGACCATGGACTGGTCGTCGGCGATGAGGACTCGGATCGTCATCGTCGGTCTGGGGTGAGTGGGAGGCGGGTGCTGAGCGTGAAGCCGCCGCCGTTTGTCGTGCCTGCGGTCATTTCGCCCCCGTAGAGTCTGACACGCTCGCGGATGCCGATCAGTCCGTGCCCGTAGCCGTCGCTCGGCGTCGCGCCGGTGCCGTCGTCGCTTACTTCGATCCCGACCTCGTCGGGCCCAAACCGGACGGTGACCTCCGCGTGGCTGGCACGGGCGTGCTTGAGCGCGTTGGTGAGACCCTCCTGCACAATCCGATACGCAGAGAGGTCGACCCCTGGCGGGAGCGGCACACGCTCCCCTTCGAGGTGCAGCTCGACCGGAAGCCCGGCGCGGCCGATCTCTTCCACCAATGAGTGGAGGCCGTCGAGGCCGGGCTGAGGGGCGAGCTCGATGCCATCGCCCTCACGGCGCATAACACTGAGCAGACGGCGCATCTCGGCCAGCGCGCCGCGCCCGGCCTGCTCGACACTCCTGAGGGCATCGCGATCCTCGGCCATCGTGTCGGGGAGCTGGTGCCTGACAGCGCCGACTTGGAGCACCATCACGCTGACGGCGTGCGCGACGATGTCGTGCAGCTCACGCGCGATCCGCGCCCGCTCCTCGGCCACGGCGACCCGTGTCGCTGCATCGCGCTCCTGCTCGGCCTGGGTCGCATGTGACTCCGCCACCTCGGCCTGCTCGGCCCGGGCGCGGACGGCAAAGCCTGCAACCCAGGCGACGGCGAAGTCGACGGGAATGAAGACGAGCTGGTCGACCGAGACTCCGGGGATGTTGGAGACGAGGGTCACCGCAGCGCCGACCACGATCACCAGTCCGAGGCCGGCCCGCCGGAGGTCCCGAAGGTTCCCGAGCAGGAATGCAGCCACCAGCCCAATCAGGAAGAGGGCGTCGGGGTACGGGATCAACAGCGGGTCGACGAACGAGATTGCCGCGGCCAAAAGCCAGTACGCCGCCGGTCCGGCAAACGGAAACCGTCGCCGCGCGAAAAGCGGTAGCACCAGGATCACGAGCGCGGGAACGCAGAACCACAGCGTCGTTGTCGGAGCTCCGGGCGAGCCGCGTCCGAGCGCCACGTCAACGATCGCCAGGATCGCCACCAGCGCGATCAGCAGGTCGAACCAGTACGTGCGGGTGAAGTGTCCGATTCGGCTCACCCGCTGAACGTACTCCGCTCCCTCCGCTCCCGCCTCCTACCTACGTAGGAGTCGAAATCGTCGGCTGGTAGGAACGCCAACACAGCCTCCCGACGATGCCGATCTCGCGATCGCACCTTAACTTCGCCATATGGCACAACGAGGGTCGACGAAAGGAAGAACAATGATCGAGAAAAACCAGACCAAGCGCGACGGCAAGACCGTGGCAGTCGACCAACCAGTACCGCCGGCCCAAAGGACAAAGGCATTCACCTGGGCACGAATCGTTGCCCTACTGGTCATCGGGGTGTTGTTGCTCGGTCTGACGTACATCGGGTTCGCACCCGGCGACGCCGCGGTCTCGGTCCCGCAGGGGGCGCACGCCGGCCAGCTGACCATGCACCCGTGCACCTATGCGGCCGAGAAGGGTGCGATGCGCGCCGACTGCGGAACGCTCGTCGTGCCCGAGAACCGGGCAGACCCCCGGTCGCGCCTGATCGCGCTGCCAATAACCCGGATTCTGGCTCGCTCATTGCACCCGTTGGAGCCAATCTTCCATCTGAACGGCGGCCCGGGCATCACCAACATGACGTTCCCCCAAGCGAACCGACTGGCCGCCCAGCACGATGTCGTCATGGTCGGCTACCGCGGCGTGGACGGCTCTTCGGTGCTGAACTGTCCCGAGGTGACGGCGGCGCTGGAGAACTCTGATTACCTCACCAAAGCGTCGCTGAGCGCGTACTCCGAGGCCTTCACCTCGTGCGCGAAGCGGCTTGAGCGAAGCGGCGTAGACCTCGCCGGCTACACAATGGAGGAGCAGGCCGGCGACATCGAAGCCGCTCGCGTCGCGCTCGGCTACAAGCGCATCGACCTGCTCAGCGACAGCGCCGGCACCCGCCTCGCGATGATCTACTCGTGGATGTACCCAAAGAACGTCGACCGCTCGGTGATGGTCGGGGTCAACCCGCCTGGGAACTTCATATACAGCGGAGCCGAGATCGATCAGGGGATCGAGCGTTACTCGGCGTTGTGCGCGAAGCAGCCTTCCTGCGCCGCCCGCACCAAGAACCTTGTCGCGAGCATGCAGCACACAGTGGCAGACATGCCGAGCAGTTGGTTCTCCCTGCCGATCGAGCCCGGCAACGTGCTGGTCGGGACGTTCCTCGGGCTCACGGATGAGACCACGGTACTTTCGCCACTGGGTGGCCCGGTGACCCTCGACTCGTGGATCTCCGCCGCGCAAGGCGACCCGAGCGGCCTGTGGTTCCTCTCGGCGATGGCCAATCTCGCCCTCCCCACGTCGTTCACCTGGGGCGAGTTTGCGGCCATCGGGATGGCCGATGCGCATCCTGTCGAGCGCTACTTAAGCTCCGGCGCGGACCGGGGCTCGATCATCGGAAATCCCCTGGGGGACTTCCTGTGGGGGGCAGGAGGCCTTGCACACGCCTGGCCGGCCAACCCGGGTGAGGACCAGTACACCAGTGTGCAGAACTCGAGCGTCCCGACGCTGCTCATCGGCGGCACGCTCGACTTCGAAACACCGGCCCAGAACGCCACCAAGGAGCTGTTGCCGCACCTTTCCAACGGGCATCAGGTCATCTTGTCCGGGCTCGGGCACTCGGAAGACTTCTGGTACTACGAGCCGAAAGCCAGCACACAGCTGCTGACCACGTTCTACGACAGCGGCCAGGTCGACACGTCCCGCTACACCCCGAACAAGGTCAGCTTCACGACATCGCAGCCGCAGACAGGGATTGCCAAGGACATCCTTGGGACACTGGTCGGCTTGGCCTTGGTGGCAGTGATCTGGCTCGTGGTGTTGGCGATTCGGATCCGCCGCCGAGGCGGTACCGGCCGCAAGACGGGCGCATGGATCCGCTCCGCCGGTCCGATCGTGTTCGGACTCGGCGGATGGTGCCTGGGGGCGCTGTTGGTGCTGCGGTTCTGGCCGGGCCTGCCGCTCGACGACCAGCTGTTGGCAGTGGTCTCGATCGCGGTGCCGATCTGGCTCGGGGTCTTCGCCGGCTGGGTCCGCTCCGACACACTGAAGGCGATGCGGGCCAAGGGCATCGGTGCCGCTGGTGTCGGTGCGGTGGTCGGAGCCGAACTCGGTTTCCACGTCACCAGCGGGGGCATCGCGTTGATCACGACGATCATCGGTGCGGCGGTCGTGTCGAACCTGAGTCTGCTCGTGCTCGACATCCGGACCGAGCGCGCCACCGCCGGGGTAACGGCCGTTCCGGCGGTGGATCTGTCCGAGACGGAGCACCTGGAGACGGAGCACCTGGAGCCGGCCCTGACCATCGGAGCGAGGCCATGAAGACGGCGAAACTGGACCGATCGATGCATCAGGCACCTACCACGTCTTGGCCGACCAGGGGCGCTCCGACACCGACCACGACGTCCGTCAGCAAGACCTCAGTCCTCGTCGGACTGTGCTTCCTCACTGCCACCTCCACCTTCGCGATCGGTAACGCGCTCATCCGCTCGTACTTCTCGAGCGCGACCGCCCACACTGCCCTCATCGTCGGCGTGGTCCTTCTGGTGTGCTGTGGCCTCGCCGTCGCAGCCAACGGCGCTTCCATGCGGCGGATACTCACACCGTCGGCACCACTTCGAGCGCGGGCCTACCTGGCGCTGAGGGTGACGGAGTGCCTCACACTTGTGGCAGTGGGCGTGTACTTCCTGACGAACCACGCGGAGTGGAATGCGTATGTGCTTGCGGTCTACGCGGTATCTGGCGTTGCAGGCCTCGTCCTCTCGTCTGCCCTGTTGACTTCGAGGATCGTGCCAAGGAACCTCTCCATGCTGGGCTTCCTCGGCTATCCCGTCTTCTTGCTGGGAAGCGTTTTGGCCATGTTCAGCGTCATCAACGTGACGCACGGCGCAGGGATGTTGGCGCTGGTCATCGGCGGTCTCTTCGAGTTGATCCTGCCAATCTGGCTCTTCACCAAAGGGTTCGTTTCCCACCATGTCGAGACCTGATCGAAGCACCTCACGAAAGGACGGTTCATGGCAACCGTGACCGATGTCTGGCCCGACGTGCATCAGGAGCGCCAAGCTCTGTTGGAGCTCCTCGAGACACTCACACCCGAACAATGGGATGCCCCTTCGCTCTGCGCCGAATGGCGCGTCCGAGACGTCGTCGGACACATGGTTAGCGAGACCCACATGACGGTTACTCAGGCTGCCTGGGGGTTCATCACATCAGGGTTCCGAATCAACCGCTACCTCGCCAAGGACGCCCGACAACGAGGAGCGGCCCCCATTGCGAAGCTTCTCGAGGACTTCCGAGGTGTGGTTCGAGCGCGCACGCATCTGCCCGGCCTGTCATCACTGTCCATGCTCGAAGACATAGTCATTCACCAAGCGGACATCCGCCGCCCACTTGATCAACTCCGCCGCATACCCATTGGCCGAATGGTCTCCGTCGCCGATGATCTCTGGAGCAACCGTTTCTTTCCTGGTCCGAAGCTATTTCACGGCATTCGAGCCCTCGCGACCGACGCCGATTGGTCAGCCGGCGACGGCCTGGATGTCACCGGACCTATCGAGGCGGTGGTCCTCACCTTGGCCGGACGTTTCGCCGCGCTTGACCACCTGGAGGGTGATGGATTGGCGACCCTGCTCATGCGTGCAGATACCCTCAGAGGGCAGAGACGGGTTTGATCACTCCGAACGGCTGCTCTCTGTCGTGTGTGAGCCGGCTTGGGCTTTCTAGCCGATGATGCGTTCGGCCCTCCAGTCGTAGTCGGGGGGACCGCGAACCTCTGCTGCTTCGCGAGGGGGATATAAGCCGAGTCGCCCAATAACCCATCCCCCCGCCCGAACTGCGCCCTCGAAGTGCCGGGTGGGCGCATTAACTCCAGCGAGCGCTCTCTGTGGATGATTCAAACGAGCGCCGCACCAGAAAGGCGCGATGAGTGGCCAGAGGGGAATCTGGTTTCCCGTAATCGGCGATCTGAGGGCCAGCTGCCGCGACCTTATCGATGCATAATTGCGATTGTCAGGACAGATGACAGATTGCACTCGCGCGATCGAGCCGTAGCCCTTGGACTCTCAGACCGCTATGCCGGCGTCCTCCGTGGATCCTGCTCACGAAGGAAATCGGATTTCGGCATCCCACACCCTAGGCCGGCCCCACGCCGTGCTCGACCAGGCGCTCACCCTGCTCACCGCGCCGCGCTCCGAAGCCTGTTGGCCGACTGGGACCACGCAGAGCCGCGCCGGTACCGAGGGCGCCGGTGCGGCTGTGGGTCTTGTTTGGCAGGGGCGGGAGAAATGTGAGGGGCGGAGGACGACGATGCGAACCACGTTGCGCTACACGCTCGGCGCCGGCCAGGGCGACGGCCTCGGTTTCGTCCATGAGCACTTCCTCATCGAGCGCGCCGACCGTCTGCTCCTGGTTGCGCGCCCGGCGGATGAGGCCGAAGGCCGCCATGGCCGCCGCCGCTAGCACGATGCCGCTGAACGTGAACGCCGTGGTGTAGCCGTGGATGTACCCGGCCTCGCGCGCCGCCGGCGAGTGCCCGTGCGCCACGAGGTACGACGCGGTCGCCGTCGTGGCGATGGTGTTGATGAGCGCGGCGCCCATGGAGCCTCCCGTCTGCTGCGTCGAGTTCACCAGAGCGCTGGCCACGCCAGCGTCCTCGGGGCGCACGCCGATGAGGGCGGTGCTGCTGAGCGACACGAAGGCCAGGCCCATGCCGACGCTCACGATGAGCTCGGCCGGCAGCACGACCGACACGTAGGTCGAGTGCACGTCGAGCGTGCTGAAGAGGAACAGCCCGCCGGCCGCGAACACGAGGCCGGTACCCATGACCAGTCGGGGGCCGATGCGGGGTAGGAAGCGGCTCGCCAACGTCGCTCCCGTGATGATCCCAAGCGAGAACGGCAGGAAGGCGAACCCGCTCTTGAGGGCCGAGTAGTGCAGCGTGTTCTGGAAGTAGTACGTCAGTGACAGGAACGTGCCGAACATGCCCGTCCCGATGAGCAGCGAGGCGAGGAACGACCCCCCTCGGTCCCGGTGCAAGACGACGCGCATGGGGAGGAGCGGGTGCTCGGCGCGCAGCTCGATCGCCACGAACGACACCAGCAGCACGCCGGCGGCGGCGAAGAACGCCACGGCGGTCGAAGAGCTCCAACCGTCGGTGCCGGCCTTGGTGAAGCCGTAGACGAGGGCGAGCAGGCCGCCGGTCACGGTCGCCGCGCCGGGCAGGTCGTAGCCGTGGTTGGCCGGACTGCGACTCTCGCTCACCACCCGCGTCGCGGCGAACGCCGCGAGGATGGCGAAAGGCACGTTGATCAGCAGAGTCCAGCGCCACGAGGCGTACTGGGTTAGCGCGCCACCGAGGATGAGCCCGATCGCCGCGCCACCGCCGGAGATCCCGCCGTAGACGGCGAAGGCGCGGGCTCGCTCCTTCGGCTCGGTGAAGGCCACGGTCAGCAACGACAGCGCGGCCGGTGCCATGACGGCGGCGAAGGCACCCTGCAGCGCGCGGGCGCTGAAGAGCATGGCCGCGTTCTGGGCCAGGCCGCCGAGTGCCGAGGCCGCGGCGAAGCCGAGCAGGCCCACGATGAACATGCGCTTACGGCCGAAGTAGTCAGCGATGCGCCCGCCCAGCAGCAGCAGGCCGGCGAAGGCGAGCGTGTACGCCGTCAGCATCCACTGGCGGTTGGCCGTCGAGATGTGCAGGGCCCGCTGCGCCGAGGGCAACGCGATGATGACGACAGAGGCGTCGAGCACCACCATCAGCTGGGCGACGGCGATGATGCCGAGAGCGCGGAAGCGCTTGGGGTCGCCCGAAGCGCCAGTGCTGTCGTCAGCGGCGGCGTCCGGCTCCCGGTCGGTGCGGTCGAGGGTCGAGGTCATTTTGGGTCTCCGTCTCCTGGCAGTCGGTGGTCCTTGTGGACGTTCGGTTCCAGACCCGATCCGGCCCCGCCGTGTGACCTTTCCCCTCCAACTTTCAGGAAGAGGCTGGATTCGGCGCCCGGAACGGCCTACAATCGGAATCGGAGTTCTGGTTCCACTTACACTATACGGAACCTAGGTTCCGTTTGTCAACCGTGGAGGAAGTGAGATCCGTGGGCCCGAATCCGAAGATAGCGGGAGGCTGTGACGAGCCGACCGAGGAGCGACCGCTGCGGGCGGACGCGCTGCGCAACCGGGGCCGGGTCCTCGAGGCTGCCGAGGTGGTGTTCGCCGCCGAAGGCATCGAGGCCCCTGTCGACCTGATCGCCGAGAAGGCGGGTGTCGGCGTGGGCACGCTCTACCGGCACTTCCCGACCAAGGAGAAACTCTGCGAGGCGATCCTTCTCGATCGTTTGCGCGCCCTCACCGACGACGCACGAGCCCAGGCCGACGCCCAGGACCCAGCCGCTGCATTCTTCGGTTTCCTCGAGCACTTCGTCGAGCTCGGAGCGTCCAAGCGCGACCTCATCGTCGCCGTCATGGGTGCGGGATTGGACTTCGAAGAGGCGGCCGCCCCGGTCAAGGAGGAGCTGCGCGAGGCGGTCGGGGTCTTGTTGCGCCGGGCCCAGGACGTTGGGGCGGTCCGTGCTGACGTTACGCCGGCCGCAATCGTCAGTCTGGTCGGTGCGACGTGCCACGCCGCGGGGCAAACAGGCGACGCGCCCGCACTCGACCTCCTCGGGATCGTCTGCGACGGCTTGCGGGCTCAAGCCTCCGACTAACGGTCGCCCGACGCCTGGGCGACGGTCTTCTGCATCACTGCATCTCTGTGGGTGCCAGAATCCTCATCCGCGGCGCTCACCAGGATCCTTGACCCGACCCGCCCAACGGTTCAGTGTGCGGCTGGCGCAGACAGAATCCGATCTGGGCTACCGGCGACCACGCTCTTTCAGAGATGCGTGCTGTACAACACTCTAATAAAAGTTGTACAATGATCCCATGGCGACGATGGCCGTAAGTGAAGCAAGAGAGAGATTGGCTGAAGCGGTGGAGACGGCCCGTAACGAGGCCGTGGTTCTGGAGCGCTATGGCAGCCCAGCAGCGGTCCTCATCAGTCCGGACCGTTACCGAGAGCTCATGCAGGCACTTGAGGACATTGAAGACGTGGCCGCCTTCGATGAAGCAATGGCGGAGGACGGGGAGAACATCCCCTGGGAGCAAGTCAAGGCCGACCTTGGCTTCACGTGAGCCAATACCGCGTTGAGCTGCGACCTGCTGCCGTCCGTGCGCTCCGCAAGCTCGATCCAGAAATCCAGCCTCGTATCCAAGGAGCCATCACGCTTCTTGCGCAGGATCCGCGGCCTCCAGCCTCGCGAAGGTTGCGCGGCAGACCAGGGTTTCGAGTTCGAGTCGGTGACTACCGCATCATCTACACCGTCGCGGATGACGTGCTCTTGGTAGTCGTTGTCGCCATCGGCCATCGGCGGGAAATCTACGATCGTTGAGGAATCGTCCTGCTACTTCCCGGATAGTGACCAATGGTCCAACAGGCGGTGGACACCGCCGCGTGCGGGAATCTCGTCCATGGGGCCGGCTGGCTCTGGGTCGAGCCGGCCCGGGAGGACCTCCACCGCCGGGCCGTCGACGCCCACCTGCGCCTGGCCGAGTTCGAAGAGCGCCTCGGCCACCTCCTCGCCGCCGAGGCCGTCTGGAGCAGGTGGTCGACCTGGACCGTTACGCCGAGGAGCCCTACCGCCGGTTCATGGTCGCCCAGGCTGGCCAGGGCCGGATCGAGGCTGTCGGGTCCACCTGGCGGCTCCTCCAGCGCCGTCTACTGGAGCTGGACCTCGACCCGACCCCAAGCCCGGGCCAGCTGTACCGCTCACTCACCGAGTCCGGCCCCACCCGCCCGACCGGTGCCCTGGGGCGCTCACCGGGGGCCTCGACCTCTTTATCGGTTTTGGCTAAACCGGCTCAAACTTGCTTGCTATAGGCCTTCGCCGGGTGGACGCAGTACGCAACCCGTACACGCCGGGGGCTGTGGGAGCCGGCCGCCGGTCCTTAGCGGCCGCGACGCCCAACTGAGCGCCTTTCGCGTCCTCCGAGTTCGCTCCCCGCCCGCCCCTGCTGGCGATGCTCGCCTCAGATCAGGGCAAGCGAGGGGATCGCGGGGACAGCCGGGACGACATAGAGTCGTCGCGGAGCTAAGAATGACTGAGCGAGAGGACGCTTCGGGTGCAAGAACCGACAGCCGAGACGCAACGACCGGGCTTACGGGTGGGCTCGACCAGCGAGTTCAGCCTGTTTTTTCGGGTCAAGCCAGATCATGCCGACGATCTGCGCCGGGCGCTGCGGGCACTGAACGATGCCCCTGGCTACCGACCCGGCGACTACGACCTGCCCGTGGCCAGCATCCACGAGGCCAGGTTCGTGATGTTCGACGATGACACCCGGCTGCTGTTCGCCACCAGCTTCGACGGCACGTGGGACGCCTATATGGAGGATTTCGCCTCGAAGCCGCTGTCGCTTTTCGACGCCGTGTTCCGTCACGTGGACGGCTACGACGGGGCTCCCGATGTGGCGACCTTGAAGGCGTTCATCCTGGGTGCCCAGGTCACGGCCGCGGCCTACGCCCGAAACTACCCCGGGACGGTGAAGGAGATCCGCAAGGCGGAACGGACCAACCGGGCGTTCCAGCAGGTGCTTGACAATCCTGACGCGGCCGAAGCCGCTGCAGCATCCGGCGTTGAAGCCGTTGCTGGACGAGGCCGCCGACTAGATTCCTGCGGCCGGTCTGGAGCGGCGTCAGGAGCGAGCACGGGTGTCGGATCACATCTCAGGGCCACGGGCGCTGGCGCGAGCCCGCCGCGGACATCACCGATTTCTACGCGTTCGCCAGCCCGGAGCGCCCAGGACATCTGTCGCTGGTGCTGAACACCCGGCCCTTCGCCGAGACCAGCGACGCGTTCTCGGACGCCCTCATCTACCGTTTCCGGCTTCGTCCCCTGACCATGCGGGAGACCGCGAGCCAGGTGCCGTTCGCGGTTGAGCGACGAGGAGTTCATCCTTGACTGCACGTTCGCGGCACCGAGCATCGCGCGGTGCGGGCGATCGAGCAGGAAGGCGACTGTCGCATTCCCGGCGGTGAGACCGTTCCCGTCAGGGTGGGTGAGGCATCCGAACAAGACGGGGTGCGATCTTCGCCGGAGCGCGTTGGGATCCGTTCATCATGGACGCCCCGGCGGCGCTCAAGACGATCGAAACCGGCCAGCTCGCCTTCCAAGAGGCGAGCTCGATCTACCTGGACGGCAAGAACGTGCTCAGCATCGTCGTCGAGATCGACTGCGCCAGAGTCCTCGGTGGCGTAGATCCGGTGGCGGTGGTCGGGGAGACGCTGGCCCGAGGAAAGCTAGCGGTTCGCCTCGAGCGCACCGGCCGGCCGGAGGTCAAGAACCTGCTGCTGGCCCCGAAGCAGTTCGACCGAGTGAATCGGGACCTGGAAATACGCGACCTGTACAACTCCGAAGACGCCTTCCGGCTGGCCGACACCTACCTGGGGGCCTACCGGGCCCGGCTGAACGCCAATCTCGGGATTCTGGGACAGCCTGGACGGGAAAGTGGACTGGCCTACCGACGAGAACGGCGACCATCCCCTGACCGACCTGGTGCTGGCCGACTTTCTTGCCGTCGATCCTTTCCGACCGTACGCCGAGCACGGCTCATTCCTCGAGATCGAGATGGCGAGCCGGGCAGGGCGCCCCTATCAGACCTGCGGGGGCCGCAGCCTCAACGACGACGTGATGGACAAGCTGTTCACGCTATGGGTGAACGGTGGCAACGGTCCCCCGATCCGAGACGGTGTCGACCGGGCAACCAGGCCGGCCATGGCAGGTCTTTCCGTACCTGGCGGCCCCAAATCCGGATCCTCCCCGACCTCCCTCACCGGCACTGAGGCAGGGAGCAGATGAGTCCAGGGCACGTCCGACACCGCCGTCGAGCTGGAGCTCGACGACATCCAGTACGGGGCTATCCGTGCCCGCCCGTCCCCCTACGTGGCGACCTATCTGCTGGCGCGCATCGACGACCGCCGGGCTGGCCGGGAGTTGCTGCGACGGTTGCATCCGCTGGTCGGCGCCGCTCAGCCGTCGCCGCTCAGCGGGTCGGCGGAGACAGGGATCACGGTGGCGCTCACGCTACCAAGGGCTGAGGGCGCTCGGCGTTCCCCCAGACTCGCTGGACAGCTTCGCTCCGGAGTTCCGCCAGGGCATGGCAGCTCGCGCCGGCGAGTTGGGCGATGTGGGAGAGAGCAGCCCGGAGCGATGGGAGCGGCCGCTGGGCACGCCCGACGTCCATGTGGCCATCGCCAGTCCTCTCCCCCGACGCCGAGCGACTGGAGGCGATCGCTCGACGGAGCCCGCCGCACCTACGAGCAGCTACACGGCGTCGAAGTCATCTGGCGTCAGGACTGCTACCAGCTGCCGACCGGGCGCACGTCGTTCGGGTTCAAAGACGGGATCGGCCAGCCGGCCATCGAGGGCAGTGGCATCCCGGGCACCAACCCCCTCGAGGCGCCCATCAAGAGCTGGCGAGTTCATCCTCGGCTACCCCGACGAAACCGGCGCCCTGCCGCCGATGCCCGTCCCGGAAATGCTCGGTCGGAACGGGACCTACATCGCCTTTCGAAAGCTCCACACCCGGGTGGCCGCTTACCGTCAGTACTTGCGGGCCAGCGCCTCAAACCGGGACGAGGAGAAGCGATTGGGCGCCAAGATGGTGGGCCGCTGGCAAAGTGGCGCCCCTCTGGCACTGTGCCCCGATCACGACGACCCTGAGCTCGGTGCCGACCCGCAGCGAAACAACCGGTTCCTCTACGCGGACGACCCGGGCGGCTTCCGCTGCCCGGCCGGGGCCCACGCCCGGCGCGCCAACCCCCGTGACGCCCTGGACCGCGACGGAAACGTGAACGTCCGGCTCCACCGCATGATCCGCCGAGGCACGAGCTACGGGCCGCCGCTCCCCGATGGTGTCCTTGAGGACGACGGAGCCGATCGGGGCATCGTTTTCGTCTTCGCCGGCACCCACCTGAACCGCCAGTTCGAGTTCGTGAAAACCCAATGGCTCAACGACGGCATCTTCATCGGCGCCCCCGAGGAAAAGGATCCCCTGGTCGGCTCGCCCGGCGGCGGCAGCGGCCGCTTCACCATCCCTCAGCGACCCATCCGCCGCCGGCTGCAGGGCATGCCCCCGCTGGTCGTGACACGCGGGCGGCGAGTACTGCTTCGCTCCCGGGTTGCGGGCCCTCGACTGGCTCGCCGCCCTCGACACCTAGCATTCGATCCGATCAAGGAGCAGACACGTGACCACACAGCCGACCAGCGCCGACCGGTGGGCCGCCATGGGCTTCCGGCCACCCGACGGCGACCTGGCCGAGCCGGACCACCCGGTGACGGTCGACTACCTCCAAGACGGACGGATAGCGGTCATCACCCTCAACCGCCCGGCTGCGGACAACGCCATCACCACCGAAATGGGCGCGCTCCTGACCGAAATCGTCGAGAGCATCGCCATTCGCACCGAAGTGCGGGTCGTCGATCCTGACCGGAGCCGGGAACCGAGCATTCTCCGTCGGCAGCGACCTCCGCCAGCGCAAGGCGATGACCAAGCAGGACTGGCTGCGGCAAAGGCAAGACTTTGACCGCACCCTCTACACCGTCCGCCAGCTGCGAAAGCCGATCTTCGCGGCCGTGAACGGCGCCGCGTACGGCGGCGGCTCCGAACTGGCCCAAAGCACCGACTTCATCATCGCCTCCGAGAACGCCACCTTCGGCCAACCAGAAGCCATGATCGGCCTGGCTGCCGGCGGCGGGTCCCCGGCGCTCTTGCCGCGGCTCTTGCCACCGGGAAGGGCCATGCAGATGCTGCTCACCGGCGATCCGATCACCGCCCAAGAGGCCTACCGGCTAGGCATGGTGAACGAGATCCATCCCCAAGCCACGCTCATGGACGCAGCCCAGCGAATCGCCGAGAAGATCGCCAGCAACTCACCAACCGCTGTCCAGGCGGTCAAATGGGCGGCCCGCACCGGCCAAGGTGAGCCCCTCGAGCAAGCCATCACCATCATGATGGAGCGCCCACTGGCGCTCAGCTGTCCACCCGGACCGGACTGAAGGTATCGGCGCCTTCAACGAAGGCCGCGAACCCACCTTCCAGGATCCCGACTACTGAGCGATGACGACAACATAGAGCCCAGATGGGCGCCGGCTCGTACGGCCAACGAACCACACTCGCCGGCCAGAGAGCACACACCATGAAGGCCGCCCGCCGGGTCAGGCCCAACTACACCACATCATCGCTCACCCCAACCGTGTCTTGGCGGTCACGTGCCCGTCGTCAACAGACACCCGCCTGACATGACCAGCGAAGCTGATCTGCTGGTAGTCGGCGGTGGCCCTGCCGGGGTCACCGCCGCCGTGCAGGCACGCCAGCTGGGCGCGCGAGGTCACCTTGCTCGAGGCCGACCAGGTCGGCGGCACCAACCTCAACCGGGGACCCGGACCGGTGCGCACCCTGGCCCGCTCGGCCAGACTGGCCCGCGACTGGTCGTCGTGGTCAACCTTCGGGCTCGAAGGACCTCCTCCGCGAGCCCAATCTCGAAGCGATCCTGGCCAACAGCGATCGGGTGGCTCGCCACGCCTTCGAGAAGAAGCATCTGGCCGACCAGCTGCGCCGCCACGGCATCGACCTTGTCGAGCATCTTGGCCCCGTCCATTTCACCGATCCCTACACGCTCACCGCCGGTGACGGTCGCGCCTGGCGGGCCGAGCGCATCATCCTGGCCGTCGGAGGACATGCCGGACGCCTGGCCATCCCGGGAAGCGAACTGGCCCTTACCTACAGTGACCTGCAGGGCCTGTCACGCCCTACCCGCGGCCGCGGCCGTCGTCGGCGCGGCCGACACCGGATGTCAGATCGCCTCCATCCTCGGCCGATCTCGGCACCCGAGTCAGCCTGTTCGAAGCCAGTCCAGCAATCGTGCCGCACGCCGACCCGTCAGCATCTCGGTTGAACTGGAGCGAGCGTTCCAGCGCCAGGGCATCGAAACGCACACCAACACCGTGGTGAACTCCATACGATCTCAACAAGACCAGCTCGTGGTCGAACACACCAGCTCGTCCCAGGGAGCAGAAACAGTCGTCGACGCTGTGTTTTTCGCCGTCGGATGGCCGCCCAACATCGAGCACTTGGGCCTCGAGGCCGCCGGCATCCGGCCCAACCACAGGGAATCCCGGTCGACGCCTACCTGCGCACCGAAGTCGATCACATCTTCGCTCCAGGCGACGTCAACGGACGATCCATGCTGGTCCAAGTAGCCCGCCTCGAAGGGCGCGTCGCCGCCCAGAACGCCCTCATGGGCCCGACCCGCCAGGTCAGCTACGACGTGGTGCCCAGCGCCAGCTTCACCGACCCCGAGTATGGCGGGGTCGGCCTTACCGAGCCGGCAGCGGCCCGCGACCACGACATCGTCGTGGGGATTGCGCACTACGACGACCTGCTCCGCCCGGTCGCGGACGGCCACGAGGAAGGATTCTGCAAGCTCATCGCCGACCGACGCGACAAGACGATCCTCGGTGCGCACGTGCTGGGAGAGTATTCCGCCGAAATCATCCAGGTTGTCGTCGCCTGCATGACTGCCGGCATGACCGTCGAACAAGTCGCTGAACTGCCCTTCGCCTTTCCCACCTTCACGGAAGGCATCACGCATGGCCGCCCAGAAGATTTGCTCGGAACTCGGGATTGGCCGCTTTCCCCCGGTCTGGAGTTATCTTGGACCGGACCAATAGCCCCCTGAAGGGCGCTTTCCTAGCATTTCGACTTATCTTCGTGCCGTTCTGAGACTTGTCTCCATGCCGCAGTTCTGACCACATTTTGCTCCGTCAAGGTGCCGTCTGGCGGAAACTACGATGACCTGTCCCGGCCAAGCTGCCGTCTCGGTGGACGAGACGCGGCTCCTACTGAAGAATCGGAGGTTCGTCCAGACGCACGTCTTTGGACGTGAGAACTCGGCAGTGGTAGCTGGAGCGAGAGCCAGTGCTCGCTGTCTGTGGGAGTGGCGACAACAGGGTATAGCGATATCTGGCGCGGCACATTGAAACACTGGACCGTAGCTGCTGCGGGCGACATCCCGAAGCACTCCGGTTGGCTGCCGTCCTCGAGGAAGCCCCACAGAGTCTCAAAATTGTTCGTTGCAAGTGGATTGGATCTTTGCCACGTCACGCGCCATGCCGATTGACGGCCGGTAGTCTTGGCGGATTGCCCGAGAGTCAGCCGACCGGAGGAGGGTCCAATGGGTGACCTCGATGTCGAGGTGGCACTCAACCTGCGGGCAGAGCATGCCGAGGGTCCAATCTGGGACGCCGTCAGCGCCCGCCTCTGGTGGGTAGACATCACCGGAGAGCGCGTGCACTGTCTCGATCCGACCTCTGGCGGCGCGAGCTCGTGGCCCACGCACGGACAGGCCGGCGGCGTGGTCATCGACACCGCCGGCGACCCGGTCGTGGCGACCCCGGCTGGGCTCGCGGTCCTCGACCGGGCGACAGGATCCATGGCAGCGTGCGTCTCCATCGAAGCCGACAGACCTGAGAACCGGGCCAACGACGCCAAGGTCGACACGAGCGGCCGGGTGTGGGTGGGAACGATGGCCTTCGACAAACGCCCGGGCAATTTCCGCCCTGTACCGGGTGGAGGGCGAGACCGCGACCTGTGTGGTCGACGGTCTCACCATCTCCAACGGGCCCGCCTTTGATGACGCCGGCGGCCGGCTGTACCTGGCGGACACCGCCCTCGGGATCGTGGACGTCTTTGACTTCGACCCGACGACTGGGCGATTGGGGAGTCGGCGGCGGTTCCTCGATTTCGGCGACGACGGCGTGTGGCCCGACGGCATGACGGTCGATGATGACGGCATGTTGTGGGTCGCGCTCGGGCGGGCCGGCGCGGTCCACCGTTACGACAAAGAGGCCGACATCGACGCCGTCCTTGAGCTCCCCACATCAAACCCCACGTCCGTCACCTTCGGAGGAGTCGACGGTGGAGATCTCTACATCACGACTTCGTGGTTCGACCTCGAGCCGCAAGACCGTCTCGCCGAGCCGTTCGGCGGGGCGATCTATCGCTGCCGGCCAGGCGTCACCGGCCCGTCATCGCCCAGGTATCGCGGTTGAAGGATGTCTCCCCATGACGCCCAGAGCGCGACGTGAGTCTTCCTAGAAGTTGTTGGGTGCTCAGCCAAGGAACCTGACCGTGAGCTCGCCGAGCGGGTTCGTCAGGTTAGATGCCTGGTACGGGAGCGAGATGCCAAGTTCACGTCCAGTTTCGACGAAGTCTTCCGCGCTCCGAACCGGAACAGAATCATTCGCGCACCCCGTGCGCCCCCGACGACCGCCTTCGCTGAGCGCTTCGTCGGGACGATCCGCGGGAGTGTCTCGATCGCATGCTGATCTTCCGAGATACATCGAGCACTCCAGCCAGCATCGCCCATACCGCTCGCCCGATCAGACAACCATGTCGGATGACATGTTCGGCAACACGCCCACTCTCTGAGGCCCCTGCTCACAGGATCCGGATGAGATGGGCCGCACACGCGCCTCAGACTTCTCGGGACTGACCGGTAAGCAGTTTGGCGCTCATCTTGAGCGCCTTGACCGCGCCGCTCGCCCCGGCCTGCAGGGTGATGCCAAAGACGAGCACGATGATGCCCGGGACGAAGAGGACATGTGAGCCGAGCATGAGGACGCCGATCCGGCCCAGGACATAAGGGGGGGTACATATGACCGCCCCAATGCTTCCGCCGATGACCGTGGCCGAGACCTGGTCGCGTCGGGATTGGGCTGTCTTTAGGCCGAGAAGCCGCGACGGGACCGAGACGTAGGCGATCATCATCAGACCGATGACGATGCTGAGCGACACCGCGAACCACCAGTGGCCCCAACGGGGAAAAACGGTGGTTGAGACTCCGAGGCCGAGGCCGATGACCAGCCCCCACCCGAGGATGACTCGGAGGTGAGGGCGGGCTTCAACGAACGCCCGCCCGATCTCGGGCGAACCCGGCAGGGCGACAGCGAAGGCAAAGACCGCGTTCAGGAAGAAGCTGACGGCGGTGATTGCCGCGATGGCCAGAATGAGCGGAATGAGAATTGGGCCTCGCAGCACAATGAATGACTTGCCACGCAGGAGGTGCACTTTGAAATCCAGCATGGCCAGCCAGATCCACATGGCCGGGAGAATCTCCACCAGGGTCAATCGCCAGTTGGAAAGGAGTACCTTGACACCCTGATACAACATGACGAAAGCTCCAACCACGAAGGCCAGGGGGGCGAACAGGCGTCGGGACCGGCTGAGTTCGAGTACCGCTTCCTCGACTCGCGGATCGTCGCCGCCTTCGATGGCGTGCACCAGAGCCCGAGTTCGGTCAAACAACCGACGCCGCTTGAGCTGCGTGGCGGCAACTCTCAAGTCGTGCGCTCCGGTAGCGGGTTGGACGGGCTCGTTCACAGGAACGGGCCCGCTTACCGATGGGTGCTCTTCGTTGCCGCCAGGAAGGCCGACCGTCACGCGTCCATCATCGCGCCAATGAGTAAAGGATAATGGCGGAGGAGCGATAGGGAGGAGTGATCAGGGAATGGTCCGCCGGCCCGCGTTCATTGATAACCGCGCTGCGCTCGGCCGCAGCCAGATTCGCCAGCGCCGACGCGACGTTGCCGTCGACCCCATTGAATGGGTCACGGGGCATCTTGCGCGAGATCCTGCTTTCGAATGAATGCCGTCGCCCCCAACCCGACGAAACCAATGATCGCCACCGCGATCATGGCGAGGGCGTACGACTTGGTAGGCGTAGTCAGTCCGGAGACCAGAATTGTGCCGGCGATCGCCGTGCCGAGTGATGACCCCAGATTGGAAACGCTGCGAGAGAGGCCAGAGATCTCTCCCTGACGTTGCTCTGGAAACGCGGATTGCACGATGTTCACCGACGGGGTCAACATAAGACCAAGACCCGATCCGATGAGCAAGAGTCCGGGGGCAAATGCCCAGGCACTGGGCGAATGTTTCACGATCCCGAGGAGAAAGCCGATGCCGGCGATCGTGGTCACGAATCCGGTGAGAATGAGCGACCGCTGCTGGAATCGCTTGGCGAGAGGACCGGCTGCGAGCGACGACGCGAGGATGCCGAGAGTGGCCGCCGTGAAGATCACCCCTGTTTGGATTGCGTTGTAACCCCTGATCACTTGGAGGTAGGCAGAAACGACGAACGACGTTCCCATGAGCACCAGCCACTGCACGTTCTGTGTGACGAGACCAAGATTCGACGTGCGATTCCGGAAGAGCTTCGTTGACAGCAATGGTTCCTTGCCATCACGTTCACGAGTGCGGATCCAAACTAAGAACCCTCCGATGGTTAGCGACCCCGCAGCGAGAAGGACCGCTGTGAGTGCGACGTTCTGATCGGCCGCCAGGATCCCCATCACCAGGACAACAAGGCCGACTGCGGACAGAATGGCACCAACGGTGTCGAAGGGGCGGGTGGGATCTGGCGACACCGGATCCTTGATGCGGCGGCTGAGGACCACGATGACCCCAACGACGACGGCTTGAAAGACAAAGGCCGCTCGCCAGCTGATCGCCGTTGTGATGAGACCTCCGATCAACGGACCCATGGCAGCGCCAACTCCACCCATCCCACTGATCACTCCGAAGGCCTGGGCTCGCGACTTCAGATCACCGAACAGCATCGTCGTAAGGATGTAGACGGGCGGGATCAATAGGGCGGTGCCGACACCCTCGAGAATCGAGTTGCCCAGGATCAGGACGCCAAGGTTCGGAGAGACTGCACTCAGCAGTGCACCGACGGCATAGATCGAGAGCCCCAGTGTAAAGCAGCGTTTGCGGCCCCAGCGATCAGTCAGCTTGCCTCCAGGAATCATGAGGGCTGCCATCACGAGAAGGAACAGGGTGATCGCCACCTGAACACCCTGGACCGTGGTGTTCAGGTCGTGGCTGATGCTGTTGATCATCACGTTCATGTTCGACCCGGCGAAGCTGCAGATGAACTGCGCCAGTGCCAATGGAATCAGCATCCGCCGTAGCGACGGTACCTCGGTCAGATTTTGCGATGGTGCCATATAGCTACGCCGCTCGCCCTCAAGTGCTTTCGTCGTTCACGATCCGGTACTCGGGGTCGCTTCTTGCGTGCTGATCTGCGCTTCGACCGCTCGGAACACGTTTCCGTGGATCCTATCTTCGCCGATGAGGTCGATAACCCCGTCACGGCTGAGTAGCTCGAATACGCTCGGCTTCACTCGGGCGAGGTGCACCGTCACACCGGCGTTCTTCGTGAGTTCGAAGATCTCCCGCATCTTCGCCGAACCCTGCGAGTCGATGAAATCGATTCCCTCGCAGTCGAGCACGATCCCGGCGACATCCGGTGCCGACATGACTACTTCACGGACTCGGTCTTCAAGTGCATCGGACGTGGCGAAGAACAAGCCACCATCCAGACGAAGGATAACGACCCCTTGGAACTGCTCATCGGCTGGATACTCGTCGAGCTCCCGAAAGACCTGCGTACCTGACTGTCTACCCAGCACCGGCATTGAAGGACGTGTTGCAACCGAGATCAGCCACAGAAGCGAGAGCCCAATCCCGATCATCACGCCAGCAAGAACACCGAAAAGGAGCGTACCCACGACGGCTGCGATCGCGATGAAAAAGTCAAAGCGCTGCACCTTGGCTAGGCGGCGCATCTCAGGCACGTCCATCATTCCCATGACTACGGCTTCGATGATCAATGCAGCCAATACCGGCTTGGGCAATGACGAAAACAATGGTGCGAGCACAAGGAGGGTAAGGAGGACAATGACCCCCGACGTGAGCGAGGCGAGGCCCGTGCGAGCACCCGAGTGATCGTTGAGGGAGCTCGCCGATAGGCTCGTGGAGACCGGCATCCCCTGGAACAGGCCGGCACCGACGTTCGCCATTCCTTGAGCTACCGATTCCTGGTTGATGTCGATGCGGTAGTGGTGTTTGGCGGCGAAGGACCTGGAATCGCCAGCGGTCTGCGAGAACCCGATAAGCACCAAGGCCACCGCAGCTAGGGTGATCGTGCCCGCATGGTCTGTGATCAGGTGCCAACTTGGGAGCGCAGGAGTCGGCAGCCCCCGGGGCACATGGCCAACCAGGGCGACACCGTGGGCACCGAGGTCGAAGATCTTTGAGGCCAAGAGGCCCCCGACGACTAGTACCAGCGCACCAGGGATTCGAGGTGCGATCGCCCGAAGCCCGAAGACGACCAAGAGGGAAACCGCTCCGACGAGCAGGGTCGTCAAGCTGACGTCGCCAATAGAAGCGAACCACGACCGCAGCTCTTGGATGGAATTTGAGCCTGAGGTGTCAGTCCCAGTCAGCTTGGGGAGTTCCCCGATGACAACATCAATGGCCGCACCAAATAGGAACCCCGTCACGACGGCTCGGGACAAGAACTGTGCGATCCATCCCATCTTGAATACGGCGAGAAGCAGAAACAGTACTCCGGATGCAAGAGTGATCGTTGCTACGAACATCGCTAGGTTCGTGGTCCCGGTGAGCTTCGCCGCCACAACGGCGCTCGCCGCCACGGCGGCCAATCCTGAACTCGGCCCTGTCGAGATTTGACGACTGGTCCCGAACACTGCGTAGAGGATCGCCCCAGCTGCTGCGGCGTAGAGACCATTCTGCAACGGGATACCAGCGATTCCCGCATAGCCGAGATTCTTCGGAACAATGAGGGCGGCGACGGCGATACCTGCGATGAGATCCCCGCGCAGCCAGCGGCGATCGTACGATCGGAGCCATCCCACGATGGGGACGAGATGCCACCGATTTCGGGTTGCTGTACCAATGCCAGCCATCAGTCCCTCATGTCACCATTTCTGCGTGGAATGGCTCAAACCAGAATGTGGTCGAGCACCATCTGGTCCCTTGAATAGATAGGTGTCAGCCCATTCGTACTGGCAGAGCCGACAGCGCCAGCTGAACTCCTCCGATTCAGACATGCCGAGCCGCAGGACAAAGGGATGGAACCTCTGCTGAGCTACACCCTGGACAGTCCCGAATCGCCTGCATGATCCATCGGTTGGCCTCCTCATCGCAATTTGGGTTTGAAGGCCAGATTCCATGCGCGGACGAGAAGAGCCAGATCGAGGCTCTCAACCGCTTCCAGCCCATTCTGCCCATGATGTCGGGGACCCCCGCGCCGCTCCCACGACTACGTCCGCCACGGGACCACGAGCCTGTTCGCAGCCCTCGACAAGGCAACGGGGCAGGTCATCGGCTCCCTGCACCGCCGGCACCGGGCCGCCGAGTTCAAGAAGTTCCTCGCACGCATCGACGGCGAGGTACCTGTCGACTTGTCGCTGAACGTGGTCAAGCCGAGCCTCCATCAGACCCAGGACGGCCACTGGCCTTATCGATGGCTATGCCCCTCTACTGGTGTGCAAGCCCGATGGCAAGGTCAAGATCGTCAAGAAGCCCGAGACACCCAGTCGGATTGGTGGGTTGCTCGGAGGTGGTGTCGATCTGGCCGACGGCTGGTCATTCTCCTCTTTCTACGGCTGACGATCGCATGGGGCTTGCTCCTCGCTACAGGTAGCGGGGGTGCGTTCCTCGGAGCATTGGCCGGTCAAGCGGGATCAGGCACGAGCCGTAGTGATCTCAAAGAATTCGGGAGAAGGGCTGGACAACGGTCCGGCGGGACTGGTCGTCGTGGCGATCTCCGACATGCAGCCGAAGATCGAATCGACCATGAATCGGACCAGGGGTCCGAGCCTAGAGATACGCTGGCCAGAAGGCCATGGCGGAAGGCGCGAAAGGAGAGGCCGCCAAGTAGAGGAGCATCCCCGATGCCCGCCATGCGTCGTTGCGTAGGCAGTCTGCTGATGCACTGGATCGACAGCCACACGGGCTGCAAGTGTTGAGAGAGGCAAGGGTGGAGTCAATACCAGTCTTCGCCTCGGTCCCTGAGAGAAACGAGCGTCAACGATGAACGGTTTTCCTCCTATCGCAGAGTATGCCTTCCTATCTGATTGTGAGGACAACTGCCTCATCGCCCCCGACGGTTCGGTTGAATGGCTCTGCTTGCCTCGACCAGACTCACCGAGCGTGTTCGGTGCCCTGCTCGATCGTTCCGCAGGGTCGTTTCGGTTCGGACCGTCAAACACCACGGTCCCCCACGACCGACGTTACGTGCCCGGCACAGTGGTGGTGGAGACGACCTGGCACACCTCTACGGGATGGCTGGTTGTCGAGGACTTGTTGGTGATCCGAAAGGTGAGCGATCAGACACGTCGCTCGGGCTATAGACGGGCGCCGACCGACTCAACGGCCGCGGGGGTCTTACTTCGAAGGGCGAGCTGCATTTCCGGCAGAGTGGAGATCGACGTCACCTGTATTCCACTGTTTGACTATGGCGTCTCGACCGGGCATTGGGAGTACGACGGAGACACCTACGGATCGGTTCAGCGCGAAAGCACCAGATCAAGATCTGAGGCTTTCACTAGTGAGCAGTCTCCGGCTAGGAATTGCGGGAGCCCGTTGCTTGGGGCGTACCAGCCTTGCCGAAGGTGATCGGAGCTTCATCGCTCTGTCCTGGGGAGGATCTCCCCCGACTAGCCAGGAGGAAGCCGACCGAGACGTCACGTCCACCGTGGCGTACTGGCGTGACTGGCTTGCCACCGGAACGTTCCCCGATCACCCATGGAGGCCCTACATCGAACGCAGCGCGCTGACCTTGAAGGGGCTGAGCTATGCGCCCACCGGAGCGATCATGGCCGCTTCGACCACGTCCCTTCCCGAAACTCCAGGTGGCGCCCGGAATTGGGATTACCGCTACACGTGGATCAGAGACACCGGATTCATGTTGCGAGCGCTCTATCGCCTGGGATTCGACTGGGAAGCCATTCAGTACTTCGCCTTTGTGCTCGATTCCATAAGCCAGGGACGGCTCGATCAGCCATTCGAGCTGCAGATCATGTACGGCATCGACGGCGAAAAAGATCTCACCGAGACGACACTGGATCACTTGTCAGGGTACGACGGCGCAGGCCCGGTCCGGGTCGGCAATGGTGCGTGGAATCAGCACCAGAACGACGTGTGGGGGATGCTCTTGGATGGGGTTGACCAGCACATGAAGCTGGGTGCCGCTCAGATTGCTCCACCTGTGTGGGAGGGTCTCGCCGGACTGGTAG
Source organism: uncultured Acidimicrobiales bacterium (assembly GCA_963764555.1). Classification (GTDB taxonomy): domain Bacteria; phylum Actinomycetota; class Acidimicrobiia; order Acidimicrobiales; family RAAP-2; genus Bog-756. Next base: position 579,806 of record CAVXSW010000003.1, on the reverse strand, counting down.
AGGACGCGTTAGCACACAGTGGTGACGCCGATCAGGGCATCTGGGAGATCCGCGGCGATCCTCAACACTTCACCGCATCGGCCGTCCTCTGTTGGGTTGCGGCTGACCGAGGGGCCGATCTGGCGCATTGGCGAGGAGACACCGAACGGGCTGTCCGCTGGCGTCAAGGAGCTGATGACCTGAAAGACAACATCCTGACAAAGGGTGTCGACGAACGCGGCAGGTTCAGGCAGGCGTACGAGAACGCCGAGTTGGATGCCTCGCTCCTTCTCATTCCCATCATGGGGTTCCTGCCGCCCGACGACCAGCGCGTGAAGGCGACCGTCTTGGCCATCGCCGACGAGCTGACCGAGGACGGGCTGGTCCTTCGTTACAAGGTCGACAACACCGACACTGGGTTCGAGGGCAAAGAGGGCACCTTCACCATCTGTTCATGGTGGCTCGTCTCGGCGTTGGCGATGATCGGCGAGGTCGATCGGGCTCAGGCACTTTGCAAGAAGCTGCTCTCGTTCGCCGGGCCGTTGCATCTCTATGCCGAAGAGATCGATGCCGGCACCGGGGAGCACCTCGGAAACTTCCCCCAGGCATTCACCCACCTGGCCCTGATCGACGCAGTGTCCCAACTCATCGAGGCGCAAACAGAGACTCCGTAAGCCGAGAATGGAGATCGATGCGGCAATGACGGATGGGCGTCGTCGGAACGAAGGATCACCAGCACAGGATGCGGATAAGCGGCCTCGTTCGCGTCAGATTGAGTTGGAGTATCCCGTTTGTTCCGATGAATCGGTCTAGGGCCTAGCTGGTGCAGGCCAACGTTCTGGCGGTGCTGGCTGCCTTCGCCTTCGCCCTCGGCAACGTTCTCCAGCAGAAGGGCACACTCGAGACGCCGTCCGGCGGCGACGACCCGCGCTTTCTCATCCAGATCCTCCGCCGTCCGGTGTGGTTGGCTGGCGGCGGAGTGCAGATGTGCGGCTGGGTACTGCAGGCTGTCGCCCTCGACACTGGCTCGCTCATCGTCGTGCAGTCGCTCACGACGATGAGCCTGGTGATCGCCCTGCCGCTCGGTGCCCGCGTCACCAGCCAGGAGGTCAGCGGTCGGGTGTGGCTGGGGGCGGCTGCAATGGTGGCAGGCATCGTCTTGTTCCTGTCCGCCGGTTCCCCGACAGGGGGGACGTCTACGCCACCGGCGTCAGCGTGGTGGTCAGCGGGCCTCACTGCGGTCATACTGATCACTGTCCTGGGCCGCACCGGACACCGTCGTCGCGGGGCGACCAACGCCCTGTTGCTTGGCTCCGCGGCAGGCGTGGCCTTCGCCCTGCAAGCGTCCGTCACGAAGGTTTTCGTCACCGTTGTCGGTCAGGGCCTCGAAGCTGTCCTCACGAGCTGGACGATCTATGTGCTCATCGCCTCGGCCGTGGTCGGCTTCGTCCTCCAGCAGTCAGCACTCAAGACTGGCGTCCTGGCCCCGGCCATGGCGTCAAGTAACGCCGTGACCTTGTTCGGCAGTGTGGCATTCGGTGCGACCGTGTTCGGCGAGAGTCTTTCCTCGGGCGGAGCCCGGATGGCCCCCGCTCTGGTCGGCCTCGGCGTGGCGCTAGTGGGAATCATCCTGCTGGCCGGGGCCAAGCCACCCCAAGCGTCCGAAGGATTGCCGAGATTCGATCAGATCCCCACGACCGACGCCCAGGAGCCAGGACGAGAGCGTGGCGACGGAAACCTCCCACCGCGCCCATGACGATCGTCTTCGCCCTGCTGGCGGCCCTCTCCAACGCCGTCAACGTCACGACCCAACACATCGCCAGCATCAGCGATCCGAAGAGGTCCAAGGGGTGGCGACTGGTGGTCTACCTCTTTTCGAGCCCGCTCTGGCTGCTGGGTTGGGTGGCGCTCGCCGGAGCCTTCGTATTCCAGGCAGTCTCCTTGCATCGAGGCGAGATGTCGGTGGTGCAACCGTTGCTGGTCACGGAACTGGTCTTCGTACTGGTCTTGCGGCGCGTGGTGGTCCACCAGGCCATTCGGGCAATCACCTGGTGGGCAGCCGGCCTGACCTGCGTGATGCTCACTCTCTTCGTGGCCATGTCCGAGCCTCAAGGGGGTAACGACTTCCCATCCAGCCACGCGTGGGTCGTGGCAACCGCGGTGACCGTCGGTGCGGCCACGGTGCTGGCCATACTCGGCATGAGGGGGTCACCGGTACGTCGGGCCGCTCTACTGGGGTCATCGACGGCCATCATGTGGGCCCTGGTCGCCACGTTCATCAAGACCATGACCCAGACTCTCGCCCAGTACGGGATCGCTGGGATGTTCACCCACTGGCCCGTCTACGCCCTGGCCGCTAGCGGACTCGGCGCTGAGATCCTCAACCAAGCGGCTCTCCATGTGGGTCCCCTGAGTACCTCGCAACCGTTCTTGGTCATCGTCGACCCCATCGTCAGCATTGCATTCAGCGTGTGGATCTTCGAGGAATACTTCACACCCAGTGCGGTCAGGATCACACTGGCCGCTCTCGCCTTCGCCGGCATGTGCGCCGCGGTAACGATTCTCATACGAACCGCTCCAGCAAGCATGGCGGCTCCGGCCACTAGAAGATCGATAGCCGGTTAGCGACTTTGCGCCCTTTTGCGCCCTCGGTCCTCGGGGCCACCAACAAAGAGCGCAGTGACGTCGATCAAAGGCCGGCTCGGCCGCTGGCTATACCGACCAGGTCGCCGAGATGCACCTCCCGGGCAAGTCGGCGTGTCGCCTGCTCGAGGTTGCCCTCCGGGACCAGGAGGCGCAGGCCCATCGGGTGGATGGTGAAGTCGAGCGGTGTGGCCAGCTCGAGGGCTTCGCCGTCGACACCGACGAAGGCGTGCCCCGATCGCGAGCGGACCTCGAACCGCTTGGCCGCGAAGCGGTAGGCGTGGCGACTCCGCCCCTGCCGCGCCGCCAGCATGGCGGTGACGACGGCCGCCGCTTCGGTCCCCGAGCCGGCGGTCACCGCGAACACCCCGAGCTGTCCGCTGTCGAGGCGCATGCGCTTTGAGACATCGAGGGAGGGGCCGAGCACGTAGGGATTGTTCGAGACCTGGATGACGAGCGATCCGTCGACCTCCGAGCCATTCGGAGCCGTGAACTGCAAGTCGAACGGTTTGTCCGTCTGTCCCAGCAGGTCTGGCAGCAGGGTCGTCGACGTGTCGAGCTTCGCCTCTCGGTACCCCTCCTGCTGGACGATGGTGGCATAGACCCCGAGCGACACGTTGTTGACGAAGAGGCGGCCGTTCACCGTTGCGAAATCGACCCGCCGCTCCAGGCCGTCCCGGAACGAGTACATGCTCTTCCGTGGGTCGTCGCGGTCGAGGCCGAGGTCGAGAGCGAAGTGGTTCCGGGTGCCGGCCGAGACGCACACGAACGGGAGATCGTGCTCGATTGCGATCGACGCCACGAGCGCCTGCGAGCCGTCACCGCCCGCCATGCCCAGGCAATCGGCCCCCCGCTCGATGGCGTCCCGGGCGAGCTGCTCGAGGTCGAGACCCCGGTCCAGGAGCACCGTCTCGACTCCCAGCGACTTCGCCAGATCGACCAGCCCGAACTTCTCGACCTTGCCGCCGCCGGACCACGGGTTGCAGATGAGCACCGGGCGCGACGGAGGCGACCGCCGCCGGAATGGCATGGCCGCCGTGGTGCGAATGGTTCCAAGCAGCGCGGCCCGTCCGGCCGACACACCGACGGCCACTACACACGCGACGACGATCAACCGAACGAGCACTTGTTCTCCGGCGATGCCCGCCCACACGAGGGCGGCGGCCACCACGCCGATGCCAGCGGCCAACCCGGCTGCCCCGACCGCCCGTCGGTATCTCCGGCCGGTCAGGAACCACCACGCGCCGCCGACCGAGATGGCAGCACCGGCCAGTCCGAGGAGGACGTAGCCGGCGTTCCGGAGCAGGAAGGCGATGACCGCGGCCACCAGGCCGCACATGGCTACGAGGGAAACGACCGCCATGAGCCGGGCACGGCCAGACACCCCGGCGCCGGCCCGCCTGCCCGATTCGGTAGGTCGCGCCGGGGCGCCTGAGTGGAGTGGAGACGGCGTGTCCGTCATCGACCGAAACCCCCTTTCGCAAATCGTCCCGGCGGTCTCATCATGGGTCGGCGCCGTCGGCCATGACGGGCTGTTCGGTGACCCGGAGCGCCGATGTCACGAGCGTAACGCCGTCGGCAGGCCCACCGGACCCGGCGGTGGCCCACCGGGGCGACGACCGGTGCGAGGCTGTTGAGGCCAGGTCCCGGGTGACGCCGGAGGGGGAGGAGGGCCGCCGATGACCCTGAGCGGCCGGGAGGTTCCTCAGCATCCTCTTCGCCCCTTGCTGCCGGAATGGGCAACGCCATCAACCTGCGCCCGAGTTGTCGACCGCCGGCCACGAAGATCAGGGTGCGAGCGCGCGGACAGCGGCGAGTCATCTGACGCGGTGTCTGGTACAGGCCCATGTCTCAGTCCCTCTTCTCGAGTGATGGGCGGCGGCTGTCGCCATCATGCGTTGACCGGGCGAAGGCCTCCACTGCCGACTCGATGGTCGGATAGAAGTGGCCAGGATCGATCGTCCGGGTGAGCTCGTACCGTTGGACCTTCTCCCGGACGGGGTCCTTCAGCTCGGCGAACACCAAGGAGATCCCTCGTCGGTTGAGGTTCTCGTCCAGCTCCTCAAGCATGTCGGCTGCCGTCGTGTCGACGTCTGTGATCGGCTCGGCCGCCACCACGATCCAACGAGGCGCTGGATCCTCGGCGGCCAGCGCCCGGATCTGCTCACGAAAGGATCGCGCGTTGGCAAACAGTAGCGGCGCATCGAAGCGAAGGATCTTCAGACCCTCGATCGTGCTTGCCCCGTGGTGCATGCTGGTGTCGTGGTACCCGGGAAGCAGATCGACCTGCCCGAGTGTCGTGCTGTACGGCCACCAAGCCCGCCGGAAGACGTTGAGGATGGACAGGAGGACAGCCAGGGCGATGCCAGGCAGCACGCCGAGGAGGGCGACGCCGAGGAAGGCTGCTATGGAGAGGGCGAACTCGGTCCGGCGGATCGACCAGAGTCGTCGCATCCCGGCCACATCCGCCAGCGAAAGGGCGGCCGCGATCACCACCGCCGCCAGGGTGGGCTGAGGGAGGTTACGAAGCAACCCCGGCACGGCGAGCAGCATCACGACGATGGCACCGGCGCCTACGAGTCCTGCTACCTGGGTCTCCGCCCCCGACTGCTCGGCGACCGCGGTCCGGGACCCACTCGTGCTCACGGCGAATCCCTGGAACAGCCCGGCCGCGATGTTGGCACCGCCGATCCCGATCATCTCCTGGTTCGCCCGGACCTCTTCGCCGCTGCGTGCCGCAAAGGCCGAGGCGGTGGAGATGGTGTCGGTGAGAGCCACGAGGGCGATGCCGAACGCGCCACCGACGAGGAGGGGGAAGTCCGAGATCGAGACGCTTGGGATGCTGAAGGGCGGGAAACCCTTCGACAGGGTTCCTACCAGCGAGACGCCCCGACTCTGGAGATCGAACGCCACGGCGGCACCTATCGACAGGACCACGGCAGCCAGCACCCCGGGCACCTTCGGCAGCCACCGTTGGAGCACGATGATCACGACTAGGCCGGACAAGCCGACGAGCAGCGCGGCGACGACCGTCTCGTCGGACGTGACACCGTGAACAAATCCCCGGATATCCCCGATGAGGTTGTCGGAGCTGACCGAAAACCCGAAGAGCTTCGGGAGCTGGCCCACGACGATGGTCAGGGCAAGCCCGGTCATGTACCCGATCTGGGTCGGCTTCGAGAGCAGGTCGGCCACGAATCCCAGCCTGGCCAGCCCGGCCAGGACCATGATCACACCGACCAGTATGGCGAGCATCGAGGCCAGTGCGATGGCTCGCTCGGGACTGCCACCGGCTCCGACCAGGGGAATGATCGTGGCAGCGATCATCGGTCCGAGTGAGGAGTCGGGTCCGAGCACGAGGATCCGGGATGGTCCCAATGCGGCGTAGCCCGCAAGGCAGAGGATGGTGGTGTAGAGGCCGGTGATGGCCGGCAGTCCGGCCAGCTCGGCATATGCCATCCCCTGCGGGACGAGGAGGGCGGTCAGCACAAGGCCGGCGACGAGGTCCTTGGGCAGCCAACGGCGCTCGTACGTGCGGATCAGCTCCAGACCGGGAACACGTGTCGCCACCCAATCGAGGCTCACGCCGTCACCGACTTCGCCGGCCCCGCTCGACCTCGCACCACCAGCGTACGATACGCAAGGTAGTGAGCGTGAGCCATTTCCTGCTAGCGAGACCGGTCGAGCGCCTCCATGTGTGGACCGCCCGGACCGCACTATCGGTGGCCGCGATCGGCGTCGCCCTCTTCGCCGGTGCCGCGCTACTCGTGCATGGCGGCGCACCCGCTTGGGACACACAGGCGTTTCGGGCTCTCAACGCCGTCAGCCCGGAACTCGCGGCCTGGCTGACACCGATCACCAAGCTGTTCCTGCCGGCCGGCATTGCCGTGGCGGCGGTGATCGCCGCGGTCTATAGCTCGGTTCGGACGCGGACCCTGTGGTCGATCGCCTTCAGTGCCGGCGCCGCGGGGATCGCCTGGGCCCTGGCAAACCTGGCCAAGCACGCCGCAGGCCGTCCCCGGCCGTACACGGTCGTTAGCGACGCCGTCCTCCGTCAGCAGCCGGCGCACGGCTCCAGCTTCCCTTCGAGCCACGCCGCCGTGGCGCTGGCAGTAACTGTCGCACTGGTGGCATTCCTCTCGCGTTGGGGGGCCGTCGCGGCGATCACCTATGCCATCGTGCTCGGATGGTCTCGGATCTACCTGGGCGTGCACTACCCGCTCGACGTCGTCGCCGGCATCGGTATCGGGTGCGCTGTCGGCGGACTTGTCGCGCTGCTCGAACGGGTGGTCCTGCTCTCCTCGCCTACCACGCCCGCATCTCCCGCAGCGTCTCCCCGCGGGTAACTACCTTCGAGCAGTCATCCGCAATCAGAACGGGGTCGGTATGTAACGCAGAGGCAGATGCGAATCGATCTGGTCGCTTGAGACCGTTCGCTTTGGCAAGCTGACGGCAGTCGGCTTGAGCGACTCGTAATCGACCTGGCTGAGGAGATGGCTGATGACGTTCAGCCGTCCCCGCTTCTTGTCATCGGTGTGTGCGATGAACCACGGCGCCCAGGCGGTGTCGGTGGAGGCGAACATGACGTCCCTCGCTCTGGAGTAGTCGTCCCACCGGCTGTAAGACTTCAAGTCCATGTTGGACAGCTTCCAGATCTTGCGGGGATCGTGGATACGGCTCTCCAGCCGGCGGGTCTGCTCGTCGGCACTGACCTCGAGCCAATACTTGAGCAGGACGATCCCCGACTCGACCATGGCCTTCTCGGCGTTCGGGACCTGGTCGAGGAAGCGTCGCGACTCCTTGGGCGTGCAGTAGCCCATGACCGGTTCGACACCCGCCCGGTTGTACCAGCTGCGGTCGAAGATCACGACCTCCCCTGCCGCGGGGAGATGGGGAATGTACCGCTGAATGTACATCTGAGAGCGCTCACGCTCGGTGGGGGTCGGGAGGGCCACGACGCGGAACACTCGTGGGCTGACGCGCTCGGTGATCCTCTTGATCGTGCCCCCTTTTCCGGCGGTGTCCCTGCCCTCGAAGACGATGCAGATCTTCGCCCCAGACTTCTTGACCCACTCCTGCATGGCCACCAGCTCGGCGTGGAGGGACCTCATGTGTCCTTCGTACTCCTTCGTCTTCATCTTCCCAGGCGCGCCCTCCGTGCGTTCCTCAGCGTGTCCCTCCGGCGAATACCCGGCTGCCTGGTCCGACCCTGCGGTGTGCTTCTTCTTCGCCATATCGGTCATCCCCTCTAGATTGAACTTGGCTCCGGGGCCGTCCCCCCGAGCGCCCCTCGTCGACGTGCGATCCACTTGCCCGCCTCCCAGCTGAGCAGCACCGCGAGGGCCATGAGAAGGCCCAGTCCCCATTGGCCCGCCGTCAACTGGGTGGTGCCAAGCAACCGCTGCAGGAAATCCGCTTGGGTGACGAGAAATGCGCCGGCAACCTCGGCGAACGCAATGAGGTTCATCCTCGGGCTGTTGAAGGAGTCGACGGAGAAGACCGAGTCCGTCTCGCTGCGCGCCTCAAAGGCCGCGACCACCAACATCAAGGAGAAAGCGACCAGGCCGATCGACTGGCCCTTGACCGTGCTGTCCAAGAGGTTGGTGCCGACCAGGATCATCCCGAGGTTCGCGCTGGCGACGAACAGCCCGACCAGTCCACAGGTGATCATGACTCCGGGGGTGAGAATCGATTCTCCCCGGGGCGTGGGGCCTTCGTTGCATCAGGCCCGGGCTCTCCTCATCGAACCCGAGGGCGACACCGAACGGGGCGTTGACCAGGAAATTGATCCACAGGATCTGGGGAGGCGTGAACGGTTCGCCACCCACGATGTTGAACAACGTCGCGCCCAAAAAGGTAAGGACGAACGCGACGAGCTCGAGCAGGACGAACCGGATGTACTTGTTCAAATTGTCGTACAGCTTTCGTCCCTGTTCGACCGCGTAGACGATGGTGGAGAAGTTGTCGTCGGAGAGCACCATGCGGCCGGCATTCTTCGCCACCTCCGTACCGCTCCCCATGGCAACACCGATGTCCGCCGCCTTGATGGCGGGGGCGTCATTCACGCCGTCACCGGTCATGGCGACGACGTGGCCCTTCTTCTTGAGCGTCTCGGCGAGCAGCACCTTGTGCTCGGGAGCCACTCGCCCAACGACGCCGATCTCGTCGATCTTGTCGAGTCGCTCCAGGTCGGAAAGGGCGGCGAACTCGGCCCCGAGGATCGCGTCGCCCGGTATGTCGAGGCGCCGGGCGATGGCGGCCCCCGTGACCACGTCGTCACCCGTCACCATCCGAACCCGGATGTGCGCCGCCTTGGCGTTGGCTACGGCGGCCTTCGACTCCTCCCGGGGTGGGTCGACCATCCCGACCAGGCTGGTCATCTGCAGGTCCTGGACGTATGAGAGCAGGTCCCGGTCCGGGTCGAACGCAGCAGCGTCCAGATCCCGAAAAGCGCCCGCCATCACCCGGAGACCCGCCTCACCCATGCGCGTCGCGTGGCGATCGGCCGCCGCCCTGAGCGTTTCGTCCCAGGCGATGCTTTCTCCGTTGGCGAGCGCGGTTGCCGCCAGGGCCATGACTGCCGGCGCCGCACCCTTCACGAAGCAACGCACGATCTCGCTGCCGGACGCGTTCTTGGTCCGATTGAACGTGGCCATCAACTTGTAGCCCGGGTCGAACGGTAGCGTGGCAAGGCGGGGGTATCCCTCACGCGTCGCATCGATCGACATGCCTGCCTTGTGGGCCAAAACAAGCAGTGCTCCCTCCGTCGGATCGCCGACCACCCGACCGTCAACCAGGTTCGCGTCGTTGGCGATCACGTAAGGGAGGATCGCATGGTCAATCGTGTCTGTCTTCCCTGCGGGATGGTTGACCCTTCCTTCGAGGCTGTAGCCGGTCCCGCTGATCTCGTACCTGTCGGTCGGGTCAACGACCTCGACCGCCGTCATCTGGTTCATGGTGAGCGTCCCGGTCTTGTCCGAGTTGATCGCCGAGGTGAATCCGAGCGTCTCGACCGAGGGGAGGTCCTTGACGATTGCCTTCTTGTTGGCCAATTCGACGCTGCCGAGCGAGAGCACGACTTGAACAACCATCGGCAGCGCGAGTGGAATGGCGGCGATCGCCAAGGCCACGGCGGTGTCGAAGAGTGTGGTCCAGGACAGCCCCCGGCTGAGACCCAGCGCGAACATCACCAGCATCGTGATGCCTGCCGCGTCACGATCCAAAGGGTCAGGGTGTTCATCTGCTTTGTGAGCGGCGTCTGTTCCTGGGCGGTGGCTGACAGCATGTGAGCGATCTTGCCGACCTGCGAGTTGCTTCCCGCCCCGGTCACGATCACGACCCCGCTTCCGTGGGTGACGGGGGTGTGCATGAACGCCATGTTCGACTGTTCCCCCGGCCCGAGGTCACCGGAGAGAGTCCCCACCTCCTTCGCGGACGGGATGCTCTCCCCTGTCAACGCCGACTCGTCGATCTGCAGTGCGCTCGCGCTGCAGATCCGCCCATCAGCCGGAACCTCGTCACCCGCCGAGACGAGGATGATGTCACCGACGACTACCTCCTCCGCGGGAATGACCGCCTCTGTCCCGTCGCGACGAACCCGCGCTGTCGACTTCATCATCGACTGCAGTGCGTTCATGGCGCTTTCGGCCTTCCCTGCTTGACGCAATCCGACCAGAGCATTGAAGAGGGAGATCACGATCAGCACGATGGCGGTGCTCCATTGCTTGATCACCAGCGACACGACCGACGCGCCGACCAGGATCAGCTGCATGAAACTCGTGTACTCGCTGAGTAGGCGGTGGAGGAGCGAGGGTGGCGTCTCGACAGGCAACGAATTGGGACCATCTCGTTCGAGTCGGGCCGCCGCCTCCCGGCTGGTGAGCCCCGTCTCGACATCGACAGTCAAACGGCCGGCGATGTCGTGGGCGTCGAACGAGTACCACAGCTCGTCGTCGGTTGCGGCCACGGGGTCACGCATCTCGCCCGTTGTGTCCACCCGCGCTCCCTTCCATCTATCCTCGCTCATCCGTCATTGGCTCGAGAGCTGGACACCGTGTTCGCTTCTTGCCTGGTCCCCGCCTGTCGCTCACGCCAGGCTCGTCTGTCCCCCTTCAGCCGTTTGGGAGGTCCGAACGTCAACTCGCGGCTCGCTTGCGGCAAGCCGCCCGTCAGGAACGATACGCACGGGCGAGCAATCCGTCGAACGCCTCAGAGTGGCCGTAGGCTGAGGGTGGCGTGCGCCGCCTTCCACCCCGATTCGGCATCTCGGGCGCCTGAGATCCGCAGAGCCAGACTGCCGCGGCACAATACGACACCCGCTCAACAAGTCTCGAGAATCAGTGGCGAGTGCCAGTGATCACCATTCCGCCGGCTACGTCGACGTCCAAGGAGGATGGGATGCCATGGCTAACACAGGTTCACCAGCTCATCAGATCGTCGTCGGCGTCGCGGGTCGAGTTCCTCGATCCCAGCGCTCAGTTGGGCAATCCACCAGGCGGAACTGATGCATGCATCCCCACTGGTCGTGACTTGGCACTTGCCTGTCGCGGTGGGATGGAACGCACCCACCCCATGCCGCTTCCCTATGACCCGAATGCCGATGCGGAATCCACGATGGAATCGGTTATCAGAACCGATTCGTCAGGAGTACCCCGATGTGATCATCGAATCACGGATTGTCGAGGGTCACCCGGTGTTGACCGAGCCTCTCGTGGGGCGGACCTTCTCGTTGTCAGAAGCCGCGGCCACGGGGAGTTCGTCGGCATGCTGCTCGGGTCGGTGAGTGATCACTGCGTGTCGAATGCTACGTGTCCGGTTCTCGTGGTCCGTGAGGAACGGTAGCGATGGACATCAGATCAGCCGGCCACTCGGGGTCTATGAGGTGGATCCTATCCCCACCCTCCGATCGGTACCGATCGGCGCTGGGGCCGCCGCCGGAGTGAACCGAAGGCGCAGTGGTCGCGCATCTGAGACCGATGATCGGACGCATGTGGAACGACCATGGGTTGGAGACGGCCACGGAGGAGCAAGGCCGCAATCACCATGATCCACAACTTGGACACCGCGGCATTCGCGACGGCCGCGGCCTGCATCGTCCTCTGGTCGGTCTTCTCGGCCCGACTCGAACGGCTCTACATCAGTGCACCGATCGCCCTCTTGGTGATGGGGTTGGTCGTGACCCACGGCCCGCTGGCAATCATCCGCTTCAACCCACACTCATCGACGGTCCGTTCGCTCGCCGAGGTCACCCTCGCGCTGGTGCTGTTCACCGATGCCTCACGTGTCAACATCACTGAGCTCCGGCGCGACATCGGCCTGCCTGTCAGACTTCTGGCTTTCGGCTTGCCGCTTACGATCGGGGTTGGCACGGCTACGGCATTCGCAGTCATTCCAGGTGATTCCTGGTGGGTGGCCGCGACCATCGGCTCAATCGTCGCGCCAACAGATGCCGCACTGGGTGCTTCGATCATGGGCGATACGCGGATACCGAACCGGATCCAGCGCCTCCTGAACATCGAGAGTGGGCTCAACGACGGAATCGCTACCCCCTTCGTCAACCTCTTCCTGGCTGGTGCGGTCTTCACCGAAGTCACCCACTCGATGTCTGTGCTCACTGCCGTTGGTGACCTCCTGATCGGCGTTGGGATCGGCGGTGGTGTCGGACTGGTCGGTGGGTGGGTGCTGACCCATGCCGCAGAGGAAAGGTGGAGCGCACCGGGATTCCGTCCGCTGGCCGCGCTGGGGCTGGCATTCTTCGCCTATAGCTCGGCGATCGAGGCACACGGTAACGGCTTCATCGCCGCGTTCATTGGGGGAATGGCCTTCGGCAGCGTGGTGCGCTCCGACCTCGAATCCACGCTGGCGTTTACGGAGGAGACCGGCGGATTGCTCTGTTTGGTGGTTTGGCTCATCTTCGGTGCGGCAATGGTTGTCCCCGGCTTCACCCACTCGACCTGGCCGGACTATCTGTTCGCGCTCCTCGCCCTGACGGTGGTGCGGATGGTGCCCGTGGCCCTGTCGCTCCTGGGCTCGGGGCTCAACCGATTCACCGTGGGGTTTGTCGGATGGTTCGGGCCACGAGGACTGGCGTCAGTGGTGTTTGGTCTGATCGCATACGACAGCCTCGCTCCAGCCGAAGCTGCCCATGTCCTTTCAGTGGTCACGGTGACGATCACCTTGAGTGTCCTCGCTCATGGGCTCTCGGCGTCGCCGTTGACAGCCCGGTATGGATCGTTCGCCCGCAGCCTGATCGGAAACATGCCTGAGCATGCGAGTACACCCTCGATCCGCGCGCGGAGCAGTCTGGGCAGTCGTGTCGCACACAGTCCTTAAACTGGTAGACGCACGGTTCGTTCGGACTAGACGGCGACGCAACAGAGCGGTCGACATTCCACCGCGCTTGCCAACCGGCGTTCTAGCGCGCCGGCTCGGCTGATCAGTCGCTTGCGTCGATGTCCCGACCGTGGAGCATCGTGTGCCAAGCAACAGCGGGAGCGCCTTTCCAGCCTCTGAGTTTGACGGCCTCAGCGAACTCGGATCCCGCGATTGCGAGCCCAGTGACGCCAAGCAGTACTTCCACGATCCAAGCGACGGTAAGCCACGGGCCAGAGAGCCCGAGGATCAATCCATAGGGCACCCAGGACAACACCCACAGTGTGATTCCCAGGCGCAGCTTCACGTCAGCATTCCGTTCGGGTCGGTGAATGGTGGCCAGGCTGAATAGCCCGAGCGCGAGGTCGGTCGAACCTGCAGACCTCGACCTTCGGTGGAGTCAACGAATACGGTCCGCCGCCCGAAACTTCGAAGATGGCAGAAGGATTACCACCGATGGGCCGCTGGAGGCAGTCCCATCGTCTGCGTACCCAGGGTTTTCAGGGAACACCTTCTGAACTCTACGTCCTCTCTGTCCTGCCGCGCCTTGGCGCTCCTTCCCGTCCTGTTGGATCGCCTGGTGCCAGAGGTCCTCGAACCCCAAGAGATCGAAGATCGCCTGGTGGATCTGGGCGTTGGAGCGACAGACCACGGAGAACCCGACGTTTCTTGCCCGGCAGGCGCCGACGAATCGCTGCGAGCAGGCCGCCGGAGTCGCCACGCACCACGACCGTGCGCTCGACGAGGGAGGGATCGTCACTTGGGCGGTGACCGGCGGCGATCTCGGGCGGCAGCTGGGCGATGGCATCGTCGAGCACCGTCACGTCGTCGCTCACCGTGTTCGCCCCGGCGTTTCCCGGACGGAGCAGGCCGGAGAGCACCTCGCCCGTGCAATCGGCGAAGCAGAACAGGGGATGGAAGCCGAATCCACCCTTGTAGTTGGGGCCGGTCTCCTCCTTGTTCTCCGAGTGGATGGATGAGCGAGGCGTCGATGTCGAGGTAGATCGGGGCGGTGCCCTTGGTCGCCGCACTCCGCCGCCATACCTCCTTGCGCACTTCTGCCAGCGCACCGGTGATCGCGCCCACGTGTCTCGTGGAAGATCCGGTGCACCGTCGAGTCGGATGAAATGATTCGAACAGCCTCAGTTCCCCTGCCAGAGGGGCACGTACGCGTATACGCGCCTACCAGTACAAGCGGTCGCGTGGACGATCGGGGCTAGTATCAGGATCTTCGCCAGGCAGGCAAATTCGTCGCGGTCAGACAAGAGATCGAAAAGGGAGTTCCTATGGGCATGAGGCGACGGACACGACGTCGAGGACTCGTTGCTGGAGCGATAGCGGGCGGGGCGATAGCCCACCACCGCAACAGACAACAGCAGGCCGAACAGGCGCCTATCAGCGATAGCCAGGGCCAATATGTGCCACCACCAGCAGACGCGGCGGACCAGATTGAGCATCTCGCGCAGCTCCACTCCTCGGGCGCGCTGACAGACGAGGAGTTCGCGTCCGCCAAGGCGAAGGTCCTCGGGTCCTGAGGGGAAATGAAATGAGTGAATCTCGAAAAGACGTGCTGCTGAAGGCGCTCGAGGCCGAGGTTGGTGGCGCATCGGTTGATTTGGGCACCCTATTCACCGACGATGTCGTAGGTTGGTCGCCGTATGCGTCAGTTTCGGGGCTGACGGCCCTCGCAGCCCTCGCAGCCCTCCGTGAAGTCGCTTTCTCCAACGTCGTCATTCTGCTCCGAGGACTCGATGAAGTGGGCAACAAGGCGTATGCCGAATGGGTCATCGAAGCTGATCACACAGGACCTCTGGTCCTCGACGAAGGTGCCGAGTTGGAGCCGACCGGACGGCATGTCCAGTTGGCCGGCGTCACAGTGGCCGACTTCCGAGGAGGGAAGATCAGGTCATACCGGACGTACTTCGACGACATCTCGCTGATCGAGCAGATGGTCGACGGCTGACAAGCCAGCCACCGTGGAGTTCCACGTCGAGAGCCATCCGAGTCCACTTGAAATCCAGTTCCTCGAGATGGAGATCCGTCGTGAGGCGTCTGCCGCCATGGGGCTCGGAGACGAAATGGACTTGGCGATCTTCGTCCGCGACTCCGGCACGGTCGTAGCCGGCATTAGCGGGTGGACCTGGGGCGACTGCTGCGAGCTGCAGAACCTCTGGGTGGACCCAAGTCTCCGAGGTGGCGGCCTCGCGACTCGACTCATCGCCGCTGCCGAAGCCGAGGCGGCGGCTCGCGGATGCAGCCAGACCGTCCACTTCACATACGAGTTTCAAGCCCGAACGCTCTATGAACGGAACGGCTACGAACTGTTGTGTCGCGTCGAGGATTTCCCGTCAGGAACGGACGCCCTCTGGTACCGCAAGCGACTGCAACCCGGTGGAGCTCTCGCCGACCCTGAGCGAACGAGGTCGTAGCTCGTGAATGCGAGGTAGCCGGGTCCGCTACGTAAATCTGCTTTGACCTCGGTCAACGGCCAGGAGCACCTGTCGGAGACGGAGCACCTGGAGCCGGCCCTGCATTGATCGCCCGAACCGTGTCGGGGGATTCTTGGAGGGGAGGATTCCCCGACACGGGCGCAGGATCGTGCCGAAAATCTATCCGTGCTGGGTCCTCCCGACTACGACTGGAGGCCGAACGCATCATCGGCTAGAAGGCCGAAGCCAGCTCACATGACAGATGGGAACCGTTCGGAGTGATCAAACCCGTCTCGAAGGCTCACGATGTCACTCCACCACATCGCCGTATCCGCACTTCGGCTCAGATTCAGAAGTTTGAATACGAGTCATCACGGCGCACCCGGAGGAGACCAGATCTCAGTATTCGAACTGTCACCAGTCAGCAGCCGAGCGCGTAACTGGCCGCTGAGCAGACCCTTCGCATGGTGTCGTCGCCGACGTGTCCGACAGGACCGGTGAGCGATGCCTGGACGACGGTGTGGAGACCGTCACAATTGATGACCGACGGCCTGTCCAGTCCGACTTCGACGTGGTCGATGCCGACTTCCGCAGCGAGCCCACGGATGGAGGTGGTGACTTCGGCCACCGTCACGAGGCTGCGCGCGTCGAGTACCTCGGATCGGGTCAACAGCAGAACGGGACGCTTCTTCTGACCAACTTTGGCCAACCATACCTCGCCGCGTTTCAAGGCTTACCCCATGCTTCAGCCTCGGTCCAGAAAGTGTCGGCACGTTCCGGTTGTCTCAGGTAGGCGTCCCGGTCAGCTCGCGCCAAGGCGGCACGTACGGCATCGGTGACTCCTTGACGAGCAGCAGCCGAAATGTTGATGCCGAGTTCCCGAGCCCGCTCGGCTAACTCCTCGTCCAGCGTGAAGGTCGTTCTCGATGTCATCTATTTATGCTAGCACTTACTGATGCATAAGATTGATAGCATCCCAGGCCGGGGGGTGGCCGACGAAGCGATTGTGATGGTGCATGACAGGGTCGCCCTCTCCGGGTCGGCGAGCGATCTACGTGAGGATCTGAGCGCGGTCGAGGCCGCCTATATGAGCGGCTCTATACCTACGGAAACCAAGGGCTAGGTCGGGATGGAGCCAGCATCCCCGGGCGACGACGCCCCCTGCAGTAGCTGCGAAGGGAAGGTTCGCCCAAAAGGTCTCGAAGCTCACGCAGCGGAGGCGGTGCGATCCAACCCCCGGTCCGGCAACTCTCCGCTGAACCGATCGGCGTCGCAATGGACGCTGACGGTCACACTGTTCGGGCGCTACCGCGGACTGGCGTTGGACGGCTCGGTCCGGGGCGCAAATCGAAGCTGTTGGCGCGGTTGTCTCGGCTACGGCCCGGAATGACGTGCGCTTGTGAGTATCCCTGAGAACCAGGCTACGACCTGGCTTACGAGCTGCGGTTCGCTCGGGCTCTCACCGGGCGTCTCGAGCCCGTGCTGACCGCCGACGACGAGCACGAGCTGCACTGGTACGCCGGCCTCCTGCAGTTTTGTGGCGAGGTGTTGGGATTGTGAGGGCGGCGCAATGGTGTCCGCGGTGCCCTGGAGGATCAGGAACGGTGGGTCGCCGGGGCTGACGTAGGTCGTTGGACTTAGCCGTACCAGGTCCTTGCGCTCGTCCGTCGGGGATGAGGAGCCGATGATTCGGGCGATCTGGGATGCAGCGACCTTGGCTCCGCCTGGGAGCGACCGCACATAGCTGACCTCGGCTGGCAGGTCAACAATCCCGTACATGTCGACGACCGCCTGCAGCCGATTTGACTGGTGTTGATAGGGGCCGGTGAAGAACCCCGCGGACCGAGGAGCTGTCGCCACCAGGGCCACGAGTTGGCCCCCGGCGCTGTCGCCCCACGCGCCGATGTGATGGGGGTCGATGCCGAGGGTGTGGGCCCAGGCTCGCAAGTACCGTACCGCGCAGGCTGTGTCTTCCACCTGGGCCGGCGCCTTGTACCTCGGCGCGAGCCGGTAGTCGATCGCGGCGACAACGAAACCGACATGATTGAGGGCGGGGCGGAGGCGGTCGATGAACCCCGACTCATTGAGGCTGCCGCCCATCCAATCGCCGCCGTGGACGAAGAGGACGGCCGGCCTCGAGCCCCCGGATGCCGGTGCCGTGAGCAGCATCGACTGGCCGTTGCAGTAGCGGACGGTCTCGCGTGCACCAGGGCCGAGTGCCGCCGGTGCCTGGCTGCCGGCGGGGGCAGGGCCCGTCTGGCCCGCGGACCCACAGCCCGAAGCGGCAGCGCCCAACGCCACGATCGCCAATACCACGACCGGCACCCGGTGGGCAGCGGACATCATCTGCTCGAGCGTGTTGCAGTCGACGAAGAAACCGACAAGCAGCACCGCTCCTTACGTTGGGACCCGGCCGCGAATCGTAGGAGGAGCCTGGCTGGCCTGGCAAGGTGGGGCGCTGAGATTGTCATCCTTGTGCCTCTGAGTAGGGACTCGGAGTCCGAGGATCTCTGCGTGGTTGGCGATGTCGTCCAGCCGATGGGTGCGTATTGAACCTCGGCGACTCGGCGGACCGAACGGTAGGGATTGACCTTCGCGTGCCTGTATGAGTCCACGATTGGGGGGACAGACGAATGGTCCGGGCTAAGGGGCATGCCACCGTAGTGGGCGTCTCCCCGGTTTGACGGACATCCACCGTCGGATGCGCAGCACCGGAAAAGGATGCCCATCATGTGGAGACCATGGAGCGGAAGAAGCCCCGCACCCGCAGTCGTTCACCCCGGAGTTCAAGGCGGACATCGTCGATCGTGCCCGCGGCCGCACGATCGGCCAGGTGGCCCGGGACTTCGACCTGACGGAGTCGGCGGTGCGCAAGTCGGTGGAGCAAGCGGAGGTCGACGAGGCGTCCAACCACCCTCGGAAGTCGTCGAAGTTTCTCTCGCATGCTCATTGCGGTGCCGGGTTCGGTCGCCGAACCGCGTAGGGCTCCGTCGGTTTACCGGGCCCCGACCGATCCGCTGTCATCTGGCGCGTCGCCAGATGTTGGCCAGCTGACTTCCAGAGATCCTTCGCCTTCACCCGGCGGGAAGGAGCGAAGGCGATCGAGCCGCGAAGCCAGCTCGATCGGTCGGCTCCAGGCCGCGCAATGGCCCCCATCCATCTCCTCGGCAGTGATCCCAAGTCGCTCTCGGAGCACCCGGCGCTGGAAGTCGGCAGGGAAAAAGCGGTCATGCCGGCAGATGATGGCCTTGGTCGCCACGTCCGGCCACCCCGCAAGCGGCCATGGCTTCTGGAACGGTGTGTCGGACTGTCGAGGCTCACCCCGGGCTAACACCTCGGCCCGCACATCTTCGGGGACGTCGTGGAAGAACTCCGAGACGACGTCGAACTCGCTGTCGAGCGACCGTCCGTCGCGCTCGGCGGCGGCCCGGCGGGCTTCGCCGGAACCGGTGTTAGCCCACCAGGCGCCGGGCGACTCCCCTGGGGCGGGCACCATGGCGTTCAGCAGGATGATCAGGCGTACGGGGCACCGATCACACAGGAGCGGGGCCACAAATCCGCCCATGGACTGCGCCACCACGATGAGGTCATTCGTACGGTCGCCGATCGCGGCCATCACCACATCGGCGTACTCGGCCAGTCCAGCCGAGTCGTCGGCGGCCGGCAGGTCGGGAGCCACGACTTCGTGACCGGCAGCTTCGAGCTCCGGCGCGACGTAGTGCCAGTAAAACGAGTCGCCGCCGGCCCCAGGGATCAAAATGTAGGTAGCCATCGACATCTCCGACGGCAGGGTGACCAAAAACTCATCGCCGATGCCGCTAGCCACTTACCGCCACGCCATTTCATCTCGTCCACGCAGCCTCCGAGTCGCCTGAATCCACGGCCGATGCAATCTCACCGCGGGGCAGGTCAACCGGTCTGACCGACCACCCTTCACCCGAAGGAGCAGCTATCTCGCGCGTCCGCGTCCACAACTTCTCGATCTCGCTCGACGGGTTCGCCACCGGTGAGGGGCAGACCCGCGGCGAGGATTCGCAAACGTCGCATGCATCCCTTCACGCGTGGTTCGCCCCGACGGAGTCAATCGCCGCGATGACTTCCGCCTGCGTGCCCCGTCTGATCGCCAAGAGATCCGCGTTCTTGAATCGAGGAGACTTTGATGGCGACCATCACTTCCAGCATGTTCATGGCCCTCGATGGGGTCGTCGATCCGATGGTCGGCTCGTGGCACTTTCCGTACTTCAACGACGAGATGGGCAACGCCGTCGAAGGAACCCACGACGCCGATATGATGCTGTTCGGCCGGGTCACCTACGACAGCTTCGGCGGCGCCTGGCCCGCCCGTGAGGCTGCCGGCGAGGCGGACGCCGCCATGGCCAAGCACCTCGGCGACATGCGCAAGATCGTCGTCTCGCGGCGGCCTCTCCAGCTCGTATGGCGCAACTCCGAACAGCTCCAGGGCTCCCTCATCGAGGAAGTGACCCGTCTCAGGGCCGACCCGGCCATCCGACGGATCGCGCTGAGCGGGTCGGTCTCGATCGTGCGCCAGCTGCTAGTGGCAGGGCTGCTCGACGAGTTGCATCTTTTCGTCCATCCGGTGTTGGCCGGTACGGGATTGCGCCTCTTCGAGGACGACAGTTCACAGGTCCCTCTCCGCCTGCTTTCCTCGCAGCCGTTCGCAACCGGTGTGATGTACCTGGTCTACGGCCCTGATCCTGATCCGCCGACAGGCGGCTACGAGCAGGCGAGGTAGAATTCCATGCGGAGCCGGCGTAGCGGTCGGAGCGACGTGATAAGGACACGGCGATGCCGGAACTTCTGATCGACTTCATCACTTCGCTGGACGGCTATGCGGCCGCTGAGGGCTGGCCGGGTTGGTGGGGACTGGAAGGCGCCGAGTATCTGGCATGGCTCGGGGAGTCCCCCGAGGCTGGCTACAACGTGTTGATGGGCGCCACCACCTATCGGCTCATGTCGGGCTTCGCCGCCGCGGGCGAGCCGGGGACCGAGCTTCTGGCTGGCATGTCCAAGGTCGTCTTCTCCAAGACGTTGCGGGAGCCTCTGGCGTGGGCGAACACGCGGCTCGTCACCGGTGACGCCGTTGAAGCGGTGCGAGAGATGAAGGTCCGGGAGCCGGACGGGATGCGCACGATCGGCAGCCTGAGTCTGTGCCGTTCACTGCTCAAGGCGGGTCTGGTGGATCGCTTTCGGGTGGTTGTCTTTCCGGTGATCACCGGAAACACCGGGCGGGAACGGATCTACGATGGCTATCCCGACATCGGGCTCGACATGATCGGCAGCCGCACGTTCGATGGGCGAATACAACTGCTCGAGTACGTCCCGACGATTCTGGCGGGGCCGCCCAGGGTCGGCGAACTTCGGACCGTGACAGGGCAAGTCGACTTGGGAGGTAAGTAGTTCGGTGGCCGACGACTGTGTCAGCGCGACCTTGGATATCAACGCCCCGGGTGAAGCCATCTTCGCCGTCCTTGTCGATCCGGCGAACCACGCTGCAATTGATGGCACCGGCTGGGTCGGCGACGCCCTCGACAGCAATCCGTTGACCGCCGCCGGCCAAATTTTCCGGATGTCCATGTACCACCCGAACCACCCCGACGGCAACTATCAGATGGCCAACCGGGTTCGGGTGTTCGACCCGCCGCGCACCATTGCTTGGGAGCCGGGGAATGAGGCCGCCGACGGTACCGTGACTTTCCCTGGCTGGATCTGGCGCTACGACCTCACTCTCGCCAGTCCTACGAGCACCACTGTCACGCTGTCCTACGACTGGTCCGCCGTCTCGGACCCGATCCGGGAGCACATCGGATTCCCGCCGTTCCCTCCGGAGCATTTGGGTAACTCTCTCGCCCACCTCGCCGAGCTGGTGTCTGCGTCCCCATCGTCCGCCGGGCCTGATCGGGTGTCTCGATAGATCGCGGTTCTCGGCTATCTATCGGTCATGTCCGCGGTCGACGACATCGATGACGCGCTCGCGTGGCACCGCGATCATGGCGCGCAGCTTGTCAGTGCCGAAGTAATGCAGTTCGAAGACTCGTATCGGCTCTGCGATATCCGCGGGCCCGGCGGACTTCTCATTGGGGGTTGCTCAAGAACTCGGCTGAGTGCCGACGTCACCTGCCAGCCGAGTTCCTTCACCTCGAAGTCGGCCACTCCTTCATCTTCGCCGGCGACAGGCAAGAGTCGGGCGGCAACCTCCGACCCGGCCGGCCGGTGATTCAGGCAGACCTCGGCGAGAGCGGATCGGCGATGACTTTCGGATCAACGTGTCGTCTATTCGGGTATACGGGTGAAGGAACCTAGCCACAGGGAGGACCCATGTCAGCGAGCACGACCCGAGCGAACAAGATCGCCACGGTGATCATCCCGGTTGCCGACCAAGACAGCGCCGTCGACTTCTACGTCACCAAGCTGGGCTTCGAAAAGCGGGTCGACGTGCCTTTCGGCAACGGCTACCACTGGATTGAGGTCGGCCTCGGCGACGAGTCGACCACGATCGCCCTCGCTCCTCCTCCCGATGAGGGCGCGGTCGGTAAGCGGGAGACCGGGATAAGCCTGCAGACCGACGATATCGACGCCTACCATGCGCAACTCCGCCAAGCGGGAGTCGACGTCGATGCTGAGGTCAGCCGGATGGGTGATCCGGTACCGCCGATGTTCTGGTTGCGCGACCCCGAGGGCAACACGCTCATGGTCGTTCAGTAGCACCGAGCAGAAGACTGATTGTGAGCATCGACGACGTCGACCGTTACCTTGCGGACCTGGATGAGCCCAAGCGCGCCACGCTGGAGGAGATGCGGCGACGGATTCTCGAGCTCCTCCCCGACGCCGAACAAGGCCTGTCCTACGGCGTGCCCGCGTTCAAGGTTGGCGGGACGGTGGTGGCCGGACTGGCGGCGTTCAAGTCTCATCTCAGCTATCTGCCCCACAGCGGCACTGTTCTCCCGGCGCTGAGCGACAAGACGGGCAAGTACTCCCAGACCAGGAGTTCCTTGCACTTCCCGATCAACGATCCGCTACCCCGGGACCTGATCAGGCAGCTCATCGAGGTCAAGCTGCATGGCAGCCGCTCATCATTACGGAGTGAACCTGCTGGCGAGAGGGAACGTGGCCGCACCCGAACGTGACCTGGCGGCGGAACTGGTCTTAGCCATCCGCACCGGCGACGTCGACGTTGTGCGTCGCCTGCTCATCGCGTCACCCGCCCTTGCCCGGGGCGCATTGGGCGGCCCATTCAAGTCCCGGACGGCCTTGCACGTGGTCTGCGACTGGCCCGGCTACTTCCCCAACGGTCCCGAGATCGTCCGGCTGCTCATCGCGGCGGGAGCTGATCCGAACGACCGGGACCCGCAGCCCCGCTCGGAAACCCCCCTGCACTGGGCGGCCAGCAGCGACGACGCTGATGTCGCCGCCGCGCTGATCGACGGCGGGGCCGACATCGAGGTCCCGGACGGGTCGATCGGCACGCCCCTTGACAACGCCGTCGGCTACGCCTGCTGGCACGTCGCCCGCCTCCTCGTGGCCCGCGGCGCTCGGGTCGACAAGCTCTGGCACGTCGGCGCACTCGGCCTCATGGACCGCCTCGAGGAGCTACTCGCCGCCAACCCGGCAGTCGAGGACATCTCCCAGGGTTTCTGGCACGCCTGCGCGGGCGGGCAACGCCGGGCCGCCGAGCGCCTTCTCGCGGCCGGAGCCGATCTGAACTGGGAGCCCGACTACGCCCACGGCACTCCACTCGACGCCGCAGGCGGACTCGGCACTCGACAGGAGAATGTCATCACCTGGCTCAAAGAGAAAGGAGCGCGCTCGGCCGACGGGGGCGCCGGGTGATACCGCCCGGCGGAAGGCCCTGATCGTCGCCGGCGTGTCGGCGACTGTACGAACCAGTGCCTTTGTACGAAACCGGTGTCTTGCCTGCCTGCCGCGAGTTCGCGGATGAAGTTCAGGGTCGCGAGATTCTGCTGTGAGCGGCCGCAAAGTCGTCGCTAGCGTGCTCGGGGCCGGCCCGTAGCCGCTCGGAGCCGATCAGGGAAGGTGCCGATGTCCCAGGATGTGAGCAGATCGCTACCGGCGGTGGTCGACCGCCAGAAATTCGACGAGCAACTGGAGGCGCTGCGGGCGAGGGAGAAGGCGCACACCCGTGAAGGGGACGCGATCGCCGCCGCCCGCCGCCGGCTTCCGATGGTCGAGGTCGCCGCAGACAGCCCGCTGCTGGGGCCGCACGGCCCAGTGACGTTGCTCGACGCGTTCGAAGGACGGCGTCAGCTCATTGCCTACTACTTCATGTGGTGGCCGGGCCGACCTGCGGCCGAGCAGTGCGAAGGCTGCACATGGGTGATGAGCCACGTCGGCGAGCTTGCCTACCTGCACTCCCGCGACATCACCTTCGCCGTGCTGTGCCAGGGGCGGAACACCGCCTACGGCCCTGGCGATGCGCAGAGGTCATACGACGAAAGCCTCCGATATCGCGCCTTCATGGGCTGGGACATGCCGTGGTACTCGGCCCAGCCCTCGCTGGACGCGCTTCTTGTCGGGCGAGAGCACGGTCTGTTCCACCTGGTGTGCTACCTGCGGGACGGCGACCGGGTCTTCGAGACGTACTGGACCAAGCGCCGTGGAGCCGAGGTGCTGGACTACAGCTACGCGCTCATGGACCTCACCGTGTTCGGCAGGCAGGAGGAATGGGAGGACTCGCCAGGGGGCTGGCCGCGGCGCGGGCATGCGACGCGGACCCTGGGCGGGGCTCCGGAGTGGCCACCCCTGCGGGTCTGGCCCGGCGGTCGTCCCACCTCGCAGTGGCCACGCCTCGAAACCGGGTACTCAGACGATCTCGGAGCAGCCAAAGCAGGCCCAGCACCGCCTCCGACTCACTGCCACTGACCGGTCTTCCGGAACGCCCTCGGCGAATTCCCGGGGGATCTGCCTATACTTATGGCTATGGAAGAACTGCCTCTCGCCGACGCCCGGAACCGGCTCTCGGAGGTGGTTGCCGACGTGGAGAAGACCCACGCGCGGGTCACCATCACCAAGCACGGCCACCCGGCCGCAGTGCTGGTCTCGCCCGAGGACCTGGCCTCATTGGAGGAGACCCTTGACATCCTCTCGGACCCAGAGGCCTTGGCCGACATACGCGAGGCGGAAGCAGCGTACGCCCGCGGGGACTTCACCACCGGCGACGAGATGCGCCGCCTGATCGAGGAGCGTCGACGCCGCGAGAACGGGGCTGCGTGAGTGGCCGCTACGACCTGCTTCTGTCCGGTAGCGCTCGCCGTGCCCTCGAACGAGATCTGCCGCTGGCGATCGCCCTCGCAGTGTGGGAATTCTGCGACGGACCGCTCCGTGAAGACCCACATCGGGTCGGCAAGCCGCTTGGCCGCGAGCTGACCGGCTACTTCTCGGCGCGGCGTGGGGCGTACCGGATCACCTACCGGCTGGTCAACGACGACTCCGTCGTCCATGTGGTCCGGATCGAGCATCGAGCCGACGTTTACCGCCGCCGATGATCCCTGACGGCAGTGAAGTGCCACGCCCATAGGCGCCGCCAACGGCCCGGCCGGCGGCTCGTGGCTCAGACGCCGATGACCTCGATCAGACTCCCGAGCCCGCTGAAGTCGTCGGGATTCCGAGTGTAAAGCGCCAGCCCATTGGCATGGGCGGTCGCCGCGATGAGCAGGTCGGCGATCCGGCGCCGATGGGACCGGCCCGTCTCGATGACAGCGGCGACGAGCTGACCGTAGCTACGCGCGGCTGTGACGTCGAAGGGAATCGGTTCGAACGTCGCCTCGACCTGCTGCAGTCGAGCTTGCCGGCGCGCAGACTCGGTGCCCGTCGACGCGAGATGGGGACCCGCAGTCAGTTCGGCGAGGGTGATCGCGCAGATCGCGGCATCGTCGGGCAGTGCCACGCTGACATCGGGATCGTCCCAATTGATGACTACGGAGGTGTCCAGCAGGCCAGTCGACACTTACAGGTTCTGGTCGGCGACGCGATCGAGGTCGGATCTGAATTGCTCGAAATCGATGTGGGGCCCCGAAGCTGCGACTGCCATGAGATCGGCCTTTGGCACGAAGGTCCGCCGGTCTCGATGGATCGGCCGCAGCTCGGCCACTGGGACGCCGTTGCGGGTGACGACGAAGGTCTCCCCGGACGTGACGGCGTCGATCACCTTCGCGTTGTCGTTGCGCAGCTCGCGTTGGGCAATGGTCTTGGGCACCCAGGCATTGTAGCACTCAGAGCTACAGCGCGCTACGCCATGTGGGTGGCCAGGTTCTCGCAGATTTGGCGAGGTTCCATGCGAGTTCCTTCCCTGCCCCCCAATCTGCCTGGAACGGCCGGCCCCCCACCGATGGCAGCTAGCCGTCGTTTCCGCAGAACGCCACGAATATGATAGCATTATGCGACAATGAGGACGCTCTACCTTCGCAACGTGCCCGAGGAAGTTGTCGAGCGACTGGAACGGCTGGCCACCCGTGAGCGGATGTCCCTCGCGGCGGTGGCGGTGAGGGAGCTCGAGGACGTTTCGCGGCGGGTGGACAACCCGGTGCTGCTTGGCACCTTGCCGGACCTTGACATCGACCCAGCCACAGTTGTCGGCGACGTGGATGCGGGGCGCGCTGAGCGGTGATCGTCGTCGATGCGTCGGCGGCAGTCTCCGCGCTGGTGAACGCCGGCCCTGCTCGCCGGGTCCTGGCAGAGGAGCAGGTGCACGTTCCTCACCTGATCGACCCCGAGGTCGCCAACGCGCTTCGCCGCGGGGTCGCTACGTCGCGGATCGAGCCCGGCGATGCCTGGACGGCGCTCGACCGGTGGCGTCGACTTGGCATGTCGCGCTATGCCGTCTTGCATCTGTTGGAGCGCGTATGGGAGCTCCGGGAGAACCTCTCGGCCTACGACGCTTCGTATGTTGCATTGGCTGAATCACTCGACTGCGCGCTGCTTACCGCCGACGTCAGGCTCGGTCGAGCTCCAGGGCTCCGCTGCCCGGTGACCACGGTTCCTCGGTAGCCAAGGGAGGACAGGCACCGGCCTCGACGTGGTCCGTCTCCTGGTCCGTCGCGAGCTGGCGTGCGCCATCATCCGCTCACCGACGCCGCTCTCGCCAGGGCTATCGACGACGTCGCGATGCGTGCCGCTTCCCGGAGGGCGAGCTGCCGCCCTGGACGCTTTGCCTCTCGCCGCAGCTCTGGAGCTCGGCGACCAGCGCCTCCCGGTTCGGCGTCGTGATAGCGCCACAGGGGGACCTGGTCGGACCCTGAGGCGGCCCGTACCGGTGCAAGCGACTCGCAATGCTGGTCGCGATGGGAGAAGCTGTGAATGACGACACCGCGACGCTCGAGGCACGCATGAGTGAGTTCACCAATCCGGCATGGCTTCCGTTCTATGTGAGCGAGGCAGCGACGGCTGGCACCGCGACGAGTCATGATCTCGAGTCCGGCTCAGCGTGGAACCACCTTCTCGAGGCGATGAACCGGGCCAGTGAGGTGGTGCGGTCCGACTCGGTACCACGGGAGCCCGTGGACATGACGTCGGGCTTCCGTCATCTCCTCGTCCTGCTGGGCGTCGGAATCGACGAGCTGCTGCGGCGGGGTCTGGACACGGTGCCAGCGGTCAAGCCGTCGACCATGGATGCCGCCTTCAAATGGGGCATGGAGTGCCCCGACTGCATCTACGTCGGTTCGGCGCTCAGGGGGAACGAGACCTACCGGCTCTGGGGGAAGCGAGGATCGGCACGCTACGTCGGGCTCCAGATCATGTCCGGGATGGCTTCGACCTTCAACGCCCTGCTCGACGACTTCGAGTTGGGACCCGACGGCGAGTTCGAGCTGATCCTCTCGACCGAACCCCACCAAGGCAATTGGGTACCGCTCGAGGAGAACGCCACGATGCTCGTCGTGCGGCATTTCTTCTACGACTGGGAGCACGAGGTCGCCGCCGATCTGTCGATCGAACCGCTGTCCGGCAAGGTACCCGCCGTCATCGACTCTGCCGGCGATCCACGCGCGCCTCTGGCCCGCCAGCTCATCGCGCTGGGGGACTTCCTCGAGGAGAACCTCAGGTTCTTCCTCAACTTGTCCGTGCCCGAAGCGGCCAATTCGTTCCTGCCTCCCATGGACGGCGCGTCGATGGGTGCCGCCGCCGAGAACCGACCGGTCATCGGCTCGTGGAGACTGGGCCACGACGAGGCCCTCATCATCGAGGTGGAGCCGCCCGAGGGCCTGTACTGGAGCTTCTCGCTGGGCAATGCATGGTGGGAGACGATCGACTACGGCAATCGCCAGTCGAGCCTCAATGGCCACCAGGCGGAGGTGGACGACGACGGGATGGTGCGGGTGGTGGTCGCCCATCGAGATCCCGGAGTCGCCAATTGGCTGGACACGGCCGGGCACAGTAGCGGTGCCGTCATCCTGCGATGCGTCCGCACGGCGACGGCCCCGGTTCCGACGGTGGACGTGGTCCGGTTCGATGATCTGGAGGGGAGCTTGCCCGGCGACACCCGTCGGGTGTCGCCCGATGAACGGGCCGAGGTCATCCAGATGCGACGCCGGGCGGTCAGCAGACGGTTCCCTCGGTGAGCTGTACCGGCCATCGTCGTCGAGCGGCCCGCGGTGGTGTGCTGCCGACCCGATCACCAGACCGGAGCGCCTCTTGGATGCCGATCAGCTAGTCGCCACCGCGTGCGAACGGGCGGGATCGGATGACTTCGGCGGCGAGACCTGGCGCGAAGGACTGGAAGTCCTCGTCCGTTCGTTGAACGACGAAGCGGCGCTCAACGAGTTGGGCGCCGGCGCCATGATCGACCAGATCGTCGGGTATCTGGTCAACCGGCTCCGCGTCGAACAGTGCTACTCCGAACATCCCGAGATCGACGATGAACAGATCGTGGCCCCCCTGTTCGGGCTGGGCCTTCCTCGCACCGGATCCACTGCGCTGAGCTTTCTTCTGGCCCAGGACCCCGACCGGCGTTCACTCCGTGTCTGGGAAGCCAGCGATCCGTGTCCGCCGCCGGAAACGGCGACGGAGCATACCGACCCGCGCATTGCCGAAGCTCAGGCCGGTATCGACTTCACCAACGAGATGTTCACCGGCTTCGAAGGGATGTTGCCGACAGCTGCAGACGGTCCCCAGGAATGCCTGGTGCCCATGGCCTTCGAATTTCGGTCGCTCATCTTCGAGGGGATGTCGTTGATCCCCAGCTACACCGAGTGGCTCTTGCATTGCGACATGGAGCCGGCCTACCGGTACCACCAACGGGTGCTCAAACTGTTGCAATGGCGCTGTCCCCCCGACCGATGGTGGCTCAAGACTCCCGCTCACATGCTGTCGATCGAAGCCCTGGACACCGTCTACCCCGATGCCAGGTTCGTGATGACCCATCGCGACGTGGGCAAGGTCTTGCCGTCGCTCTGCGCGCTCTACAGCACCCTTTCCACGATCCTCACCGAACGCCCCCAACCCGCCGCCATCGGCGCCCACACCACCGAGGTGTGGCGTATCGCCCTGGAGCGACTGATCGGCTTTCGCGACCGCGGCAACGAGAACCGGTTCTTCGATCTCGCCTTCGACGCCGTGCAGCGCGACCCGATTGGGCAGGTCACACGGCTTTACGCCGAACTGGGTGACGATTTGAGCGATGAGGCTCGCCGACGCATGCAAGCCTGGTGGGCCCAGAACTCGAAGAGCCGCTCGACACCGAAGAGCTACGCGCCGGAGAACTTTGGGCTGGACCTGACCTCGATCTCCGAACAGTTCGCGTTCTACGACCAGAGATTCGGCCTGTCGCCCGGGGGCCGGGCGACGCCATGACCCCATCTGAGCTCCGGCAGTAGTATGACCGTGGGTCGAAGAGCACACCGCGGCGACGCCGACACGCAGTAGCGCACCAAGGGGGCTGCCCGATGGCACACGTTGCACCCGTCACCGACTGGACGACCGACTTCGACGTCATGGACTCGGCGTACTTGACTGATCCGTTCAGCATCTGGGACGAGCTGCGCCGGACCTGCCCGATCCCGCACACCGACCGGCGCAAGAGCAGTTGGATGCCGTTGCGCTACGAGGACGTGACGGCGATCGCCCATGACATCGAGCACTTCAGCTCGCTGAAGGTTGCGGTCATCCCCGCCGACGAGGACGAGGATCCGAACGCCAACTTCGAAGGACCGAACCTCGAGTACGGCCTGCCTCCGATCTCCGCCGACCCGCCCCTCCATACCTGGACGCGTCGCCTCCTGCTGCCGTGGTTCTCCCACAAGCGCGTGGACTCCTACGTGCCGCTGACCCGCGACCTCTGCCGATCGCTGCTCGACGGCTTTTCCGACCGGGGGCACGCGGATGCAGCGGCGGACTATGCCCAGCAGATCCCCGTCCGGGTGATCGCCCGCATTCTCGGGGTCTCGACGGACCTGGCCGACACCTTCACCGAGTGGGTGCGCGACGTCCTCGAGTTCGCCGACGACGCGGAGCGCCGCCAACGCGGCGTGGAAGGCCTCCTGTACTACTTCGTCGAGCAGCTCTCGTACCGGAAGGAAAACCCCGGGGACGATCTGTTGAGCGAGCTGCTGCACACCGAGGTGGAGGGGCAGCCGGTGGACGACGGCATCGTCCTGGGTATGGCCGCTCTCGTCCTCATCGCCGGTGTCGACACCACGTGGAGCGCCATCGGCTCTTCCCTGTGGCACCTGGCCGCGCATGCCGAGGATCGCAAACGGCTGGTAGCCGATCCCGCCCTCATGCCCACCGCCGTCGAGGAGCTGTTGCGGGCGTACTCGCCGGTGACCATGGCCCGCGAGGTGACCGAGGACATCGACTATGCCGGGTGCCCCATGAAGAAGGGGGACAAGGTGCTGATGAACTTCCCGGCCGCCAACCGCGATCCTGAGGCGTTCGAGCACCCCGAGGTCGTCCAGCTGGACCGGGCGCACAACCGCCACATCGCGTTCGGCTCGGGCATCCACCGCTGTGCCGGGTCGAACCTGGCCCGCATGGAGCTGTCGGTGGCGCTCGAGGAGTGGCTGGTCCGTATCCCCGAGTTCTCACTCGCCGAGGGCGAGGAGATCACCTGGGCGGGTGGTCAGGTGCGCGGCCCACGTACCCTGCCAGTCGTGTTCCCATGAAGATCCGGGTCGATCCGGACAAATGCCAGGGGCACGCCCGTTGCTACGGCCTGGCCCCCGAGCTCTTCGAAGTGGACGACTACGGCCAGTCGACCGTGACCGTCGACGAGGTCCCGCCGGAGCTCGCAGACAAGGCCAGGTTGGCCATCGCCAACTGCCCCGAGTACGCCATCGAGGTGATCGGCGAGTAGCCGGTCCGGTCGGCCACCTCATCCGCCGCTCGGGAGTCGCAATGTCCGACGCCGGCGGTCAGCGGACTCGTGTCCACACGGGCAGGAGCCCAACGCACCGGGTCCCCGATCAGGCGCCGAACCGACCCTGAACCGGGTCGACTGCGGTCGACGAGCGGTCAGGCCCTCTTGCCTTCCCGGGCCTTGCTCAGTAGGATACTCAGTATGCTACTCCATGTT
This sequence comes from uncultured Acidimicrobiales bacterium, assembly GCA_963764555.1. Taxonomy (GTDB): domain Bacteria; phylum Actinomycetota; class Acidimicrobiia; order Acidimicrobiales; family RAAP-2; genus Bog-756. Next base: position 548,843 of record CAVXSW010000003.1, on the reverse strand, counting down.
ACGGGCCGATGAGCATCCGCCACGCCCTGTTGGCCCTGCTCAGCGAGGGTCCCAAGTACGGGCTGCAGCTGCGTCAGGAATTCGAGTCCCGCACGGGCGAGGTGTGGCCGCTCAACGTCGGGCAGGTGTACACGACGCTCCAGCGCCTGGAGCGCGACGGGCTGGTGGAGTCCGACAACACCGGCGACGACGGTCCCCAAAAAGGGTTCCACATCACCGTGGACGGTGAAGCCGAGCTGTCGGCATGGCTGCGCACCCCGCCGGACTTCTCCTCACCGCCCCGCGACGAGCTGGTCATCAAGGTGCTGGTCGCGTTCGAGCTTCCGGGGGTGGAGGTGCACGAGGTGGTACAGGTGCACCGCCGCTACCTGGTCGAGCTGATGCAGCGGTGGACCCGACTGAAAGAGGACGAGTCCCGCCTCGATCTCCATTTCGCACTGGTCGTCGATGCCGAGCTGTTCCGGCTCGACTCGCTGATCAGGTGGCTGGACACGGCTGACGGCCGGATGAAGCGAGCGGCTGCGGGCGTGGACGCGCCCGTCCCGCACTCGTTCCCCCTCCCGAAGGCCCGGCGCACGTCGGGAGCCCCCCGATGAGCTATCTCGACCTGCGCGACATCTCCAAGACCTACGGAGAAGGGGCGGCACAAGTGCAGGCCCTCTGGCGGGTCGATCTCTCCGTCGAGGCCGGATCTCTCGTGGCGGTGATGGGCGCGAGCGGCTCGGGCAAGAGCACGCTGCTGACCATCGCCGGCAGCCTCGAGGACCCCACCGACGGTGAGGTCTACGTCGGTGGTCGCGCCCTGTCCTCGCTGTCGCGCAACGGCAAGGCCCGCTTGCGCCGCCAGTCCATCGGGTACGTGTTCCAGGACTACAACCTGCTGGCCGGCCTCAGTGCGACCGAGAACGTGGCCCTGCCGCTCGAGCTGGACGGAGTACCGGCCCGGAAGGCCCAGTCGGCCGCCCTCGAGTCGCTCGAGGAGTTCGGTCTGGCGGACCGGGCGTCCCACTACCCCGATCAGCTCTCGGGGGGCGAGCGCCAGCGGGTCGCCATCGCCCGGGCCGTTGTGGGAGGCCGACAGCTCCTCCTGGCCGACGAGCCCTCCGGCGCGCTCGACTCGACCAGCGCGGAATCGGTCATGCGCCTGATCCTGGCGGCTTGCCACCGCGGTCTGGCCGCCGTCGTGGTGACCCACGACGCGCAGCTCGCCTCGTGGGCCGACCGCGTGGTGTTCCTGCGAGACGGCCGGGTCGTCGACCAGACGCACCCCGCCGACGGCCCCGAGGTGCTCCTCGCTGACCTCCCGAAGCCATGAGCGTCAGCTCACTCGCACCGCCGGCCGCCCAGGCCGGCCGGGGCCCGACCACCGGCGGCGTCCCGGCCCGCCGGGCCATGATCCGCTGGGCTTGGCGGCTCTTCAGGCGGGAGTGGAGACAGCAGGTGCTCATTCTCCTGTTGATCACCGTCGCCGTGGCCGCCGTCGTCGTCGGCTCGGCCGTCGCCGTCAACACGCCACCGCCGGCCACTGCGGGATTCGGCACGGCCGACGACCTGGCGGTGTTCAGACGCGCCGGGCACAAACGCGCCAAACGCCAGAGCTGGCGAGCTCACAGATCTGGCGGCGCAGGCCGCCGCGCTCGAGCACCGCTTCGGCGCGGTTCAGGTCATCGAGAACCAGACGGTCGGTGTCCCCGGAAGCACCCAGACGTACCAGCTGCGTTCGCAGGACCCGCACGGCCCCTACGGCGGCCCGATGCTGCAGCTGCTCTCGGGCCGCTACCCGACCGGGCCGGACCAGACCGCCCTCACGCCGGGCCTGGCGTCCGAGCTCGGCCTGGCGGTCGGTGACACCTGGTCCCGATACGGCAAGACGGTGGTCGGCCTCGTCCAGAACCCCCAGAGCCTGCTCGACGAGTTCGCGCTGGTCCCACCGGGCCAGGTGACACACCCGAGCACGGCGGAAGTGCTCTTCGACGCGCCGGGCCTGGATCCGGGCCGGATCGGGCCCAACGTGTCCACGCCCGGCCGATCCGGCAACAACAACCTGATCAACCCCGAGACCCTCGTGCTGGCACTGGCGACCGTCGGGATGCTGCTCATCGCGCTGGTCTCGATCGGCGGCTTCACGGTGCTGGCGCAGCGCCGGATGCGTTCGTTGGGGATGCTCGAGTCGATGGGGGCGACCGACCGCAACGTCCGACTGGTGTTGGAGGCCAACGGCCTCGTGGTCGGCGCCGTGGGCGCCCTGGCCGGCACCGCGCTCGGTCTGGGACTGTGGCTGGGCTACCGCCCGCACAACGAACAGAGCGCCCACCACGTCATCCCGATGTTCGCCCTGCCGTGGAACGTGATCGGGCCGGCGATGGCGCTCGCCGTGGTCGCCACGTTCCTCGCCGCGAGCTATCCGGCCCGGGCCATCACCCGCGTCCCGGTCGTCGCCGCCCTGGCCGGACGCCCGGCACCGCCCCGCCAGATCCACCGCTCGTTGATTCCCGGCCTGGTCGCTCTCGCCACAGGATTTGTCTTCTTCTCCCTTTCGGGGGCGGCCCACGGAGCAAGCGGGGTGAAGTGGTTGGTGCCGGGTTTCATCGCGCTGGTGGTCGGGATCATCCTCGTGGCGCCGTTCTTCCTGGCCCTGCTGGCCCGGGTCGGGAGGCGTTCGCCCATCTCGGTGCGTCTCCCGCTGCGTGACCTGTCGCGCTACCGGGCCCGGTCGGGATCGGCGCTGTCGGCGATCAGCATCGGCGTGATGATCGCCGTGATCATCTGCGCGGTCGCCGTCGCCCGCTACGCCAACGCCTTCGACTACGTCGGGCCGAACCTGGCGTCCAACGAGCTCGCCGTGTGGAGCCCGAGTGGCGAGAACTCCCCGTTCGGCAGCGGTTCCGGATCCGGTTCCGGTGGAACGACGTCGACGACACCGAGCGTCCAGTCCCAGCAGAACACGGTCCACGCCATCGCCGCCTCCATCGGTGCCGGATCGGTGGTGGAGCTGGAGGTTCCGGCGGTCAACCTGGAGAACCCCAGCCCGTCGGGCCGGCAGTGGAACGGAGCGATCTACGTGGCGACGCCGGCATTGCTGCGGGCCTACGGCATCGACCCGGCGTCCATTCCATCCGACGTCGACATCCTCACGTCGCGCCCCGGTCTCTCCGGATCGGGTGTGGAGTTGGCCTACGGTGGCGGTGGCAAGGGCGGCCTGGCGGTCGGCCCCGGTTCGGGCGGACCGGATGGCAGCGGTGTTCCGGAGACCTGTGATCCCGGCTCGTGTCTCGTCCACCCGCTGATCCGACAACAGAGTCAGCTCCCCACGGGCACCGAGGATCCCAACACCGTGATCACCGAGGGTGCGTTGAACCGGTTGCACGTCGCGAGCGCCAGCAGCCTCGACGGCTGGATGCTCCGGACCGACAGCCCGATCAGCTCCGCACAGGTCACCGCGGCCCAGGCTGCGGCAGCCACCACCGACCTGAGCGTCGAGTCGAAGAACGACGAGCCGACCTCGGCCGAGATCGTCAACTGGGCGACCGTGTTCGGCATCGCGCTCGCCCTCGGCATCCTTGCCATGAGCGTGGGCCTCATCCGCAGCGAGACGGCGAGCGAGCTCCGCACGCTGACGGCGGCCGGTGCCAGCTCCCGCACGCGGCGCAGCCTGACCGCGGTGACCGCCGGTGGCCTCGGCTTCCTGGGCGCGTTGCTCGGGACGGTGGCCGCCTACGTCGGGTTGGTCGGCTGGTTCCACTCGAACGCCATCGAGGGCGGGCTGTCGGACATCGTCGACCACATCCCGTGGGCCAACCTGTTCCTGCTCGTGGTGGTCATGCCGGTCGCCGCCACGCTCATCGGCTGGCTGCTCGCCGGACGGGATCCGGCGGGGATCGCCACGCGGCCCATGGAGTAGGTCCCCCCACCGCCCGGACCGACCGCCGAGCTCCGCCCGACCGCCGGGCTGCCCGACCGACCCGGGATGCCACCGACGGTGTCGGTAGCCTGCATGGCGAACCGGGTCCCCGCCCGTCGAGGCCGACCCGCCGTGAGCTCCGAAGACAGGAGGTTGATCATGGAGATCGTCCCGAAGGCCCCGTCGATGCAGGGACCGAAGGAATGGTTCACCGGCGCGGTCTGGATAGATGCCATTGCGAGCGGGGAACCACCGTCCCGCCTCAACGTCAGCGCAGTGCGCTTCACGCCAGCCGCCCGGACGGCCTGGCACAGCCACGTCCTCGGCCAGACGCTCTACGTCACCGAAGGGAGAGGACGCGTGCAGTCGCGGGGCGAACCGGTCGTCGACATCGGCCCCGGCGACATCGTGTACACGCCCGACGGGGAGGAGCATTGGCACGGCGCGGCGCCTGATCACTTCATGGTGCATCTGTCGATGACCGAGGGCGAAGCTCATTGGGGAGAACACGTGTCCGACAGCGAGTACCGAGGCGGAACGCCCTGACGGGTCGCCGTCGGAAGAACGCATCGAACCTCGTGCTGCTCCGTCCCCGGGACGGGACCCCGGGCCGGGACCCCGGGCTGGTCCGGATCAGCCGAGCTTCCTCGCCGTGAGGAGCAGGTACTCCCAGTCCATCACCGCGGTGTCCGTGCCCCGGTCGTAGCGCCCGGCGAGCTCGTCGAGGTCTCGGTCGAGCGCCGCCGCCCGTTGGTGATCGTCGGCGAGGCCCCGGTAGGCGGCGACCGTCGGTCCGTAGTTGGCCTTGAAGTAGTCACGAAATGCGGCCGGAGCGTCGAACCGGTCGACGGTCACGACCTTGCGGGAGCTCGTGATGCCGGTGACCCGGTCGCCGAGGAGGCTCCGTACATAGCCCTCGTCGCCCCACCGAGGAGGAGGCTGGGCCCCCGGAGGGGGAGCGGGCGTGTAGGGCTTCATGGTCGCGAACATCTGGCCGACGAAGCCCTCGGGGGTCCAGTTGATCAAGCCGATCGTCCCCCCGGGCCGGCAGACTCGTACCAGCTCGTCGGCGCTCGTCTGGTGATGGGGGGCGAACATGACGCCCACGCACGAGACCACGACGTCGAATTCGCCGTCCGCGAACGGCAGCGATTCGGCATCCGCCTCTCTCCAGCGGACCTCGACGCCCTCGAGGGTCGCACGCCGGCGACCCGCATCGAGCAGCGCCGGCGTGAGGTCGCAGGCGGTCACCCTGGCGCCGCGCCGGGCGGCGGGGATGGCGGCATTGCCCGAACCACAGGCCACGTCCAGGACCGTGTCACCGGACCGGACGCCGCACGCCTCCACGAGCAGCGCTCCGAGGTCGGGGATCACGTCGTCGGCCACCGCCGGGTAGTCGCCGAGGGTCCACATCGCTCGGTGCCGTTCCTTGAGTCCGGCGTCGGCCGGGTCGTCGACCACGGACATCGTGTCCTCCTCACTCGGGCGGGTGTGTCACGCTCATCGTCCTGCTCCCACCCGAGGCCGGCAAGTACAAGATCTGAAGCGCGGGGGATAGGGTCGAGGCCGGTGGAGGGATACGGTCAGTTCTGCCCGGTGTCCAAGGCGGCCGAGGTGGTCTGCCAGCGCTGGACCCCGCTCATCCTCAGAGAGCTGTTGGTCGGCAGCACCCGGTTCAACGAGCTCCGCCGGGGGGTTCCTGCCTGCTCTCCCGCCCTCCTCTCCAAACGCCTCAAGGACCTGGAGCGAGCCGGGATCGTTCGAGCGCGAGGAGGCAGACCGCAGCGTCGCCTACCGGCTGACCGACGCCGGACGGGAGCTCCTCCCGGTGGTCCAGGGCCTCGGCGAGTGGGGCCAGCGCTGGGTCCGCACCGACTACGGCCCCGACGACCTCGATCCCGGCCTCCTGCTGTGGGACGTCCGTCGGAACCTCGCACCCGGAGGGATGGGGACGGCACCGGTCACCATCCAGTTCGTCTTCCCCTCCCGACCGGCCCGGCGCCGGTACTACTGGCTGGTGGACGATACGACCGAGGTCGACCTGTGCCTGGCGGATCCGGGGAGGGACGTCGACATGACGGTCGAAGCGGATCTGGCCGCGCTCACCCGGGTGTGGATGGGTGACGCACGCATCTCCGACGCCCTGGCCGACGGCCGCATCATCCTGCGGGGCCCGTCCCGCCTGACCCGGCGGTTCCCCGGCTGGTTCGGACAGCATCCGATCTTCGGCCCGATCCCACCCGGTCGACCGACGCCCTCGCTCCGATCGGGCCGGTCCACCGAAGGGGCGTGAGAGCTCCCCGGCTTCAGGCTGTCTGCCGTAGCCGGGCGGCGCGGTCGCGTACCGCCCCGACGATGTCGTCCTGGCCCTCGACCCGTCGCCCCTGCATGACGGCGACGCCGTCGACCACGACCGTGTCGACCACCGAGCCGCTGGCGCCATAGACGAGATTGTCGGTGATGCCGCCCGGGACCATTTCGGGCAGTGTCGTGTCGATGAGGACGAAGTCCGCCGGACCTCCGACCTCGATCGGGCCACCGCCCAGCAACGGCGATCGCTGTCCCCGGGCGATGGCCAGGGCCTCGGCCGCGGGCAGCACAGCAGGATCGGATGCGAGCTGCTTTTGGATCAGGCTGAACGTCTTGAGGTCCGATAGGAGGTCGAGGCTGTTGTTCGACGCCGCCCCGTCGGTCCCGATCCCGATCCGGACACCGGCGGCCCGGGCCGCGGGGTACGGAAAAGGGGGACCCGCCAGCTTGGCGTTGGACACCGGGTTGGTGACCACGGTCGCTCCGGCGGCGGCGATCGACGTGAAGTCGTCGGCGTCGAGCACGCACGCGTGGGCCAGCAGGGTGCGCTCATGAAGCAGGCCGAGACGGGCCAGGTAGTCGACGGGGCGCTCTCGCCGGCTCGCCGACCACTCCTCTACCTCGCGGACGGTCTCGCAGAAGTGGAGATGGACGGGCAGCTGGTGCTCCCCGGAGTACCGGGCGATCCAGGCGAGAGCCGGTTCACCGGTCAGAGAGATGGAGTGTGGGGCGAGCGCCGCCTTCACGCGGTCACCGCACCGCCTGAGCGTCTCGGTCGCCTCTTCGGCGTCACCGAGGACACGCTCGAGCCCCTCGGGGTCGTCACCTCCGAAGATCGCTTCGCCGATGGTCGCCCGGATCCCGCCGTCGACCACGGCGCGGGCGGTGGCGGCCGAATGCGGGTACATGTCGAAGAAGTGGACCGTTCCGGACCGCAGCATCTCGACGATGGCCAGCCGGGTCCCCCAGTAGACGTCCTCCTCGGTGAGGCCAGCCTCGACGGGGAAGATCCAATCGTGCAACCACTCGTGGAGCTGCACGTCACTGCCATATCCCCGGAGCAGCGTCATCGCCGCGTGGGTGTGGGCATTGACGAGACCCGGCTCGACCGCCATGCCACGCGCCTCGATGACCCGGGCATCTACCGGCGGTTCGACCGACCGGCCGATGGCCGCGATGGTTCCTCCGTCGCAGACCAGGTCGACGTCGTTCCCGTCGAGCACCGCATGTCTCACGAAGAGTGGCATGGGCTGTCCGTGGTGTGACGATCGGGGGCGGGCCCGGCTCCGGTCTCTTCTGACGTCCGGCGGGGGCGGGCACCCACCCGGTCAGCTCTCCCCGGCCTGGACGGTGACGGTCGGCTCGATGCGGATCGCCGCCGTCAGCGAATGGGCGATGTAGCACTCTTCGTGGGCCCGCTCCACGCAGCGCAGGACCCGGCCCTCGTCGGTCCCCGGGCCCACCTCGATCCGAGGACGCAGGGTGACGGCGGTGATCCGTGCCGGCGAGTCGTCCCCGTCCATCTCGCCCGAGGCCTCGTCCTCGTACCGCTGCACGTCGATGCGGGACCGGGCGGCGACGGCGAGGAAGCTCAACAGCTGGCACGAGGCGGCGGCGGCCACCACGAGCACCTCCGGGTTCAAGAGACCGGCGTCACCCCCGAAGGCGGCATCGGCCGACAGGTCGAGGGCGACCGACGCGGCTTCGAGGCGGTGCGTGCGGCTGTAGCTGTCGTACCCGGCACCGGTCGACCCCTGCCACCGGCAGCGGGCGGAGTACCGGTGGGTTCCACCGGCGCTCCGGTTCACGTGCCCGAAAGGCCCAGCAGCTCGGTGACACCGTGGTCGCGGCCGGCGGTGAACCCGCCGTCCACCGTCAAGGCGTGGCCGGTGACGAACGACGCGTCGTCCGACAGGAGGAAGGCGGCGGCTCCGGCGATCTCCTCGGGCTCGCCCATGCGGCGGAGCTTGTGCTCGGCCACGGCGAGCGCTCTGGCGTGGTCGAGGCCGGGGCCGTCGAAGACGCCCCGGGTCATCGGGGTGTCGATGAATCCGGGGCACACCGCGTTCACCCGGATCCCGCAGCCCGCATAGTCGATCGCCATGCTCTTGGTCAGCAGGACCGTTCCCCCCTTGGATGCGCAATAGGCGCTGCCGCCGGCGGTCCCCTCGAGCCCTTCGATGCTGGCCACGGTGACGATGGCTCCCTGGGGACCGTCGGTCCTCGGGTGCGCCAGCATCGAGGTGATGACGTGCTTCGCCACCAGGAACGTCCCGGTCAGGTTGGTCCGGACGACCCGCTCCCATTCCTCGGCCGGCAGGAGGTGCACCGGACCCCCGCCGGCGACTCCGGCGGCGTTGACCGCCCCGTCGATGCGGCCCCCGAAGCGGACGGCCGCCTCCACCCATTCCGCCACCGAGCTCTCGTCGCCCACGTCGACCGGGTGGAACGTGCAGGTTCCCTCGGAGGTGGGCCAGCCCGACGGGTCCGACCGTCCCGCCGGCAACGGGCCGATGTCGCCTCCCACGACCCGGGCGCCTTCGGCCACCAGCCGGCTGGCGCAGGCCCAGCCGATGCCCGACGCCGCTCCGGTCACCACGAAGCACCGTCCCTCGAGGCCCTTCACGGCCGATCACCCCCGGCGACCGGGGCTCCGCCGGGTGGTGCCCCATCGGGACGGAAGACGACCTTGATGGCTCCGGAACGGTCCCGGTCGAGGGCCGTACCGACGGCCTGGCGGTAGTCCTCCAGGCCGAATTGGTGGGTGATCACCGCCGGGCCCGGGAGCAGCCCCTCGGCCAGGATGTCGAGCGCCCGGTCGACGGAGTGGCGATCGGCGCCGCCGGCGCAGCCGGGCGCGGACCCCGGGTCGACGGCGTGGTCGATCGAGCCGACCAGTGCCGCCTCCTTGTACCAGACGGGGGTCAGGTCCACCTCGCTGATCCCGGCCGCCCCCAGCAACAGCACCGTTCCCCGGTGGGCCACCGTGCGAAGGGCTTCGGTCACCGACTGGGGGGAGCCGACGGCTTCGACGACGTGGGGGAAGCCGCCCATCAGCATGACGTGCTTCCCGTGGCCCACCACCCGCGCCCCCACCAGGGCGGCGAGCTCCTCGTAGTGGGCGTTGTCGGGAACGGTCCGGACGACGTGGTCGGCGCCGCAACGCCGGGCTGCTTCGGCCTGGTGGGGATGCCGGGCCAGGACGGACACCGGGCACCCGGGGAACAGGCCCTTGCAGGCGGCGACCGAGGCCAGCCCGATGATGCCGGCGCCGACCACCAGCACCGGTGCACCGTCGGCCGGCGGAGCCCGCAACAGGCCGTGGCACGCGATCGAGACCGGCTCGTGCAGGCAGGCCACCGATTCGGGCACCGAATCGGGGAGGGGGTGGAGCATGGAGGCGTGGGCCAGGACCCGTTCCGCCCATCCGCCCCCGAGACCCGCGGTGTACCCGAGGGAGCGACCCCGGCTCACGATGCCGCTGTCGAGGTTGAGGCACGAGGACGTCCACCCGCGGGAGCAGCTGTCGCAGGGCGGGTCGATTCCCCGGGCGGCGCACGGGATGCAGGGGTCGACCGCCACCGGGGTCCCGACCCCGAGCGGGCACTGCGGACCCGATTCGACGATCCGGCCGGCGATCTCGTGGCCGAGCACGAAGGGGAGACTGCCGAGGGAGGCGAGCGTCGGCGAGGGTCCGACGTTGCGTGCGAAGAGATGCAGGTCGCTCCCGCAGATCCCGCCGCTCCCCACTGCCACCCGGGCCCAGCTCGGGTCGGGCAGGTCGGGCTCGGGCAGCTCCACCAGCGAGGCGGGGAAATCGGGCTCGGCCATGTCGAATTGGACGGCGCGCACGCCGGTCAGCGTAGGCGCGCCCCGCCGCCCGATCCCGTCCCGGGCCGGCCCGGGTGAGGCCGGCTTAGGATCGCGCCGGTGCGGCTCGCCGACGAGAGTCTCGAGGAGGTGCAGCGTCGTGGCTTCTGCCTGATCGAAGGCTTTCTGTCCGACGACGAGCTGGCGGCCGCCCGGGACGCCCTCTGGCTCCATTTCCCGAAGCCGACGGAGTACTTCGAAGACCCCGCCCGCTACCCCGGGCTGAGCGCGGACCAGTTCGCCGGGGTCGAGGAGTTCCCGTACCGCTCGTGGGATCTCAACCGCCTGGCGTTCCACCCGGATCTGGTCGACGCCGCCGAGCGCTACCTCGGAACCACGGATCTCCATCTCTACAAGGTCGAGTTGTGGGCGAAGTACGCCGGCGCCGCCAACTACGAACAACCACTGCACCGTGACTTCGGCAGCCACAGCCTCGTGGTGCCCCGACCCGAACGCCGGTACCAGCAGCTCACCACGTTCATCTACCTGTCCGATGTCACCGCCGACGACGGCCCCACCCGCATCGTCCCCTACGACGCCGGCCGGGACGTCCCCTTCACGCCTCTCTACCTGGAGTTCGGCGCCCTGGCCGCGCAGGAGGTGGCGGCGACGGCGCCGGCCGGCAGCCTGCTCGTCTACCGGACCGACATCTTGCATCGGGGCTCCGATCTGACCGGTACCGGGTCGTCCCGCTTCTCCCTGCTGGCCGACTACCAGGTCAGGGGCACGACATGGGGCGGCAAGATGGCGTGGCCCAAGCAGTCCCCCCAGCGCTGGGCCAAGTTGATCCCCCAATGCACCGTCCGCGAGCGCGATCTCTTCGGCTTCCCGAGGCCCGGCGACCCCTATTGGGACGACCAGACCCTCGCCGACGTGGCCGGCCGCTACCCGGGCATGGACGTCCGGCCCTACCGGGACGGGATCCCCAGCGCCCCGGGCCGGTAGGCGTCCGGAGGGCCCGGGAGCCCGCGGAATCCGGGCCGTCCGGGAAGCTCGGTGGCAGGCCGGGATCTCAGCGGAGCACGGTGCCGCCGTCCACGCTGATCACCTGGCCGTTGATCCACTCCCCGTCGTCGGACACGAGGTGGGCGACCATGGCGGCGATGTCGGCCGGGTCGCCGAGCCGCCAGCTCCGGGCGTGGCGCAGGGCGCGGTCGAGCACCTCCCCGGCCCCGGCGCCGGCGATCATCGGCGTGACGACCAGGCCCGGTGCGAGGGCATTGGCCCGGATCTTGTCCCTGCCCCAGCGCGAGGCGACGTGGCGGACCAGTGCGCCGATACCGGCCTTGGCGATGGCATAGCCGGGGCGGGCCGGTTCGCCGAGGAACGCCGCCGCGGATGCCGTGTAGACCAGGCTGCCGCCGCCCCGGTCCAGCAGGGCGGGGACGGCGTAGCGGGTGCACAAGACGTGTCCGCGCAGGTTCACCTCCATGATGTGGTCGAACGCGGCCATGTCCATGGAGACGACGTCGGTGTCGGCGCCGATCGTGGCGGGGGAGAGGTCGGCCGCATTGGCGTGTACGGCATCGATGCCGCCGAAATGGGCGCCGGCGCGCTCGAGAAGGTCGGCCACCGAACCTTCGTCGGCGATGTCCATGTGGACGGCGAGGGAACGTCCGCCGCCGGCCGTGATGCGATCGGCGACGTCGGCAGCTCCTTGCGCGTCGAGGTCGCCGACGACGACGGCTGCCCCTTCTTCCGCCAGGCGGAGGCAGGTGGCCGTGCCGATGCCGCCGGCGCCTCCCGCCACGACCGCCACCCTTCCGTCGAGCCGCGCCACTGCGTGAGACTTCCACAGGGTCGGAGCAAGGTCAACGTCCCGGGCTACCCCGTCGGGCTCAGGTCGCCGGTCGCTCCGCTTCGGCCACGTAGTGCCGCTCGCCGCCCTCGTCGAGCCAGACCCGCATGACCCGGTTGGTCGAAGGATCGTTGAACACCTCATCGGTGCGCTGCCACCGGGCGCCCGGGCGGTCGGATTCGCGGTGGCGGCGGACGAACAGGCTCGCCACGACGAACCCGCCCACCACCAGGACGGCGACGACCCCGATCACCGCACCCATCGACCGCTACGAGCCCATCGCCGGCTTCGGGCCCATCGCCGGCTACGAGCTGCCCTGAGCCACGACGACGGCGGTCCCGTAGGCCACGATCTCGGTCAGGGACTGGCCGACCTCCGAGGAGTCGAACCGCATCGACACGATCGCATTCGCCCCGGCCAGCTGAGCGTTCTCGATCAGGCGGTCCATGGCGTGCCGTCGACTGTCCTCGACCAGCCGGGTGTACTGCTTGACCTCACCGCCGGCCAGCGCCTTGAACCCCGCCGATATCCCTTTCGCCATCCCCATGGACCGCACCACCACGCCGAAGACCATCCCGAGGCTTCGCTCGATCCTCCACCCGGGGAACTCGAGGGCGGTGGTGACGGGGAACTGCGGCGCTCCGGGCTGTCCATAGCTCGGATCGCCTTCGGTCGTGTCCACGGCTCTCCTCCCGCGCTCGGCCGATTTTCCGCTCTCGGCCGATTCCCGCTCTCGCCCGATTCCCGCTCCTTCCCTCGGTCGACGATCCTCCCAGGCTACAACCGGTCAGCACCCGGTCTGGGGCATGCTGGGCCGATGAGCTCGCTCGTCACCTATGAACTCGACGGTCACGTCGCAACCATCACCTACAACCGTCCCGACTCCCTCAACGCCATCGACGCCGGTATGCGCCGGTCCCTCAACGACGCCTTCAGCCGGTTCCGCGACGAGGAGGATGCCTGGGTGGGGATCGTCACCGGCGCCGGCCGGGCGTTCTGCGCCGGCGCCGACCTGCGCCAGGGAGCGGGGTCGACCGGCGACTTCCGGGGCACCTACTGGGAGAAGCCGACGGCGAACTCGTTCGAGAGCGGCTGGGAGATCTTCAAGCCGGTGATCGCCGCGGTCAACGGGTACTGCCTCGGGTACGGGCTGACGCTCGTGACCTGGTGTGACTTCGTGATCGCCAGCGATCGGGCCGAGTTCGGGTACCCCGAGGTGCTCATCGGGGTCCCGGCCATCGTCGGTGCGATCCGGCTGCCGCAGAGGATCAACTGGCAGTACGCCATGGAGCTCCTGCTCACCGGCGAGCGGATCGGGGCGGTGCGGGCCAAGGAGATCGGTCTGGCCGGGTGGGTCGTTCCCCACGACCGCCTGATGGAGGAGGCACGGGCCCTGGCCGGACGGCTGGTCGCTGCCGCCCCGTTGGCCGCCCGGGCGAGCAAGGAGATGGCCGTTCGCACTGGGACCCTCCCGTCGGTCGAGGCCATCCGCTTCGGCGAGACCATGCGCTTGGTGACGATGGCGACCGAGGACGCCGAGGAGGGCCGGCGCGCCGCGGCGGAAGGCAGGCCCCCGCGTTGGCGGGGCCGTTGAACAGTCGGGCCGGAATCACGACTTCCCACCACGCGGGCCAGCCCTGAGCGGCGAGTGGGCCGCCAACCGAGCCAAGCCGAACCCGAGCCAAGCCGAACCCGAGCCAAGCCGAACCCGAGCCAAGCAACCGAGCCAAGCCATGGTCTTTGATCGCCTTTGGTGGTGACGCTCAACCTTCCGCCGAGGGGAGCCGAAGGTTCTCGCAACGGAAGGGATCGCTCGTGCGTCTCAATTGTGATGGGCGCGATGGTGACCGGCACGGTGCAGCGGTGACGGGTGAGGCGGGTTGCGTCGCCGAGGCGGGCCGAGGGTCGGGCCCGGCGGCGGTTCCCGATCGCCCCCCGCCGTCCCGGCCCCGAGTTGCCGGTGAGCCGCTTCGTGCCGTGTCATCCGCGCCGCCGGACCGGTACGAGCGGACCACGTTCACCGACTTCTACAGCGACCACTTCGCCGCGCTCGTCCGCCTGGCCACGCTCCTCAGCGGGCCGGCCGACGCGCCGGATCTCGTCCAGGACTGCTTCGTCCGGTTGCACCGTCGCTGGGCGGGTGTCCGCGACCCGCTTCCCTACGTCCGACGCAGCGTGGTCCACGCCTGTGTCTCGCACCATCGGCGCCTGGACCGGGACCGCCGCCTTCCGGCGCCCGTCCCCGGGGAGGCCGAGCTCGGGGCCGACGAGCTCGGTGACGCCCTGGCCGAGCTGCCGGCCCGCCAGCGCGCCGCCGTCGTCCTCCGCTACTACGGCGACCTCCCCGAGGCCGACATCGCCCGGGCCCTGCATTGCCGGCCGGCCACGGTTCGATCCCTCATCCATCGGGCGCTGGCCGATCTGCGAGAGGTGATCCAGCCATGAGCGATCCATTGGAGGCGCGGCTCCGCCGGCACCTCGCCGACCGGGCCGCCGCGGTCGAGGTGGCGCCCGATCCCGTCGGGTTCATCCACCGGTCGGTCCGCCGGCGACGTCGGACCGGCGCGGTAGCGGGCGGCCTGGCTCTGGCGGTGGTGCTCGCCGGGGCGGGCGTGGCCGGGGGAGCCAGCCTGGCCGGAGGAGGGGCGAGCCCGACCTCGGCGCGCTCGGAGGCGAGTCCGTTCCGGCCGGGACCCGGTGCGTCGACGGCACCGGGCGGGGCCGGACCTGCCATCGTCGGCCAGACCGCGTTGGCGCCCCTGTTCACCCGGACCACCCCGTCGGGGGTGATCATCCGGGTGTACGCCCTGACCGGGTCGGCCGGCCCGGGCTGTGCGCCGACGGGGTCCTGCCCGCCGACCGGCACCGTGCCGGCTCCGGTCCCGTGCCCCGCCGGCGCCCTGTGCGCCCGGCCGATGGTCGAGCCGCCGCAGACCTCGCCTGCCGACGGATCGACACCGGGGACGGCGGGGTCGCCTCCGGTGGCGCCTCCGTCCTGTTCCGGCCTGATCATCGAGATGTCGACCGACCGGGCGGTGGCGACGGCGACCGCGGCCTGGCCCACGACTCCGCCGGCTGCCCCCGGCACGCTCGCCGTCCTCGGAGCCGGTTCCTTCGGCGCCGCCGAGGGCGGCCCGGTCGGGTGGGTCGCCGTGCAGGTCGGCACCGGGATCGCCTCGGTGCGGTTCGGGTCGGGAGGCGGTCCGGGCGACACCATGGCGCCGAGCTCGGGCGTCGCCGTGCTGGCCGCTCCCGGCGGGTCGAGCGCAGCCGGAGCCGATGTGACCGGTCTCGACCCCCAGGGCGCCACGGTCGCCACCGCGTCCTCCGCCCAGGTCTCCGGTGGATCCGGGTGTCGCGCACCGGTCCCGCCGACCGCCACGCCGCCGACCTCCCCGTCCACGACCGTCCCGCCGACCACCCCGTCCACGACCACCACCACCACTCCGGCGACCACTCCGGCGACGACACCGCCGACCCCGACGACCACGGCCCCCACTGTCACGCCCACCACGGCGGGCCGGGTGTCCCCGGGTGCGGCGGCGGGATGACGGGGTCGCCACCCCGGCGATCGAGGGCGCCGGTGACGCGCTCGACGGCCGGCGCTGCGTCCCTGCCCTATCGTGATGGCCATGGCCAAGACGGTGATGATCACGGGCGCCGGGTCGGGATTCGGCAAGCTCGCCGCCACCGCCCTGGCCGCACGCGGCCACAAGGTGATCGCCACCACCGAGACCGACGAGCAGGCCGACGCACTGCGGGCCGAGGTGCCGGGGCTGGTCGTCGAGCGGATCGACATCACGAGCGACGACGTGACACGGGTCTCGCGCTGGGACCTCGACGTGCTCGTCGACAATGCCGGGGCCGGCCAGACGGGCCCCATGGCCGACGTCCCGATCGACCGGGTCCGGCGGCTGTTCGAGGTGAACGTCTTCGGAACCCTCGCCGTCACCCAGCAGGTGCTGAAGGCGATGATCCGGAAGGGCGCCGGGCGGATCATCATCGTGTCCTCGATCGCCGGCGTCGTGTCGGCCCCCACCTTCGGCCCGTACTCGATGACCAAGCACGCGCTGGAGGCCATGGGCAAGGCCATGCGGGCCGAGCTCGCCCCGTCCGGAATCGATGTCACCCTGTTGAACCCCGGCCCGTACCGGACGGGGTTCAACGACCGGATGGCCGAGTCGATGTGGGAGTGGTTCGACGAATCCTCGGCGGACCCCTCGGCCACCGAGCTCTACCGCTCGGTCGGCGACCTGGTCACCAGCGGGCAGATGGACCCGGCCGAGGTGGTGGAGCGGATGGTCGAGCTCGTCGAGGCCGACACCACCGCGGAGAACAACTTCGTGCCACCGGAGATGCGGGCACTGGCCGCCGCCGCCATCGAGGGCTGAGCCCGCCGCCACCCCGGATGCCGGGGTGGCGAGCGACCGGCTCGGGTCAGGCCCGGTCGGCCAGCTCGGTGCCGAGCGAGCCGAGCTGGTGGCGGGTTCCCTGTTCCCGCCACGACGGCTGCTCGAGACCGTCGAGGAACGCACCGTGCTCGGTCAGCACGAGACGGCTTCCGTCCGGGTGGGGGTGGAGCTCCACCGAGGTGAGCGAGACCGTGGCGACACGGTCGTCCGAGGAGAGGGTCGCGCTGTAGACGATCCGCTCCCCGGGCACGATGTCGCGGTAGACGGCCTCGAAGGTCAAACAGGCGCCGTCGTGACGTCCCCGGACGACCTCGTGTCCCCCGACGCGGAAGTCCAGCTGATGTTCCGCGTCCGGCCCGGCGAACCACCGGGCCTTGGCCGCGGGATCCGCCCAGGCGGCGAACAGGTCGGCGGCGGGAACCGGATAGATGCGCTCGAGCGTGAAGGTGGCATGGGTCACCGAACGGTCGGACGGACCGTCGTCCGTAGGGCGGGTCGGGTGGTCGGTCATGGCTGCTTCCTCTCTTGTGGCGGGTCGTGCCGGTCGATCAGGTAGTCGCTCAGGTGGTCGAGCCGTTGCTCCCACGCCGTGCGCTGGCCGTGGAGCCATTCCTCGGCCCGTCGGAGCCGCTCGGGCTCGATGTGGCAGGTGCGCACCCTGCCGACCTTCTCGGAGCGGACGATGCCGCAGGCATCGAGCACCCGGATGTGGGACAGCACGGCGGGCAGCGACATGGAGAGGGGCCGGGCCAGCTCGCTGACCGGGGCCGGGCCGGCGATCAGCCGCTCGACGATGGACCGCCGGCTGGGGTCGGCGAGCGCCTGGAAGACCTGGTCGAGGCCGGAATGGTTAACCACAAACTTAAGTATACGGCGAGCGGCGAAAAAAAGCAAAGGGATTGCTTAACTGACTGGGAGCTCGGAGCGTGGTCCGGGCGGCGAGGTCGCGCCGGGGGGTTCAGTCGGACCGGCGCGGTCGCTGGTGCACACAGGCCGACACGGCCTCGGCGAAAGGTCCGGCCTGCCCGGGACGGAGGCCGGCGAATCCGACCCGGATCCCCGGCGTCGACGCGATCCGGAAGCGTTGGCCCGGGCTGACCGCCCACCCCTGCTCGAGCAGCCCGGCGACCACGCCGGCCTCGTCGGCCACCGTCACCCAGGTGGTGAGCCCGGACGAGCCGGTGGCGGTCAAGCCGCCGGCGGAGAGGGCCCGGCGGAGGGCCGCACCTCTGTGGGCGTAGACGGCGGCCGCCCGGTCCAAGCCTGCGGTGACCGCCGGGTCGGCCCACAGCTCGGCCACCGCATCCTGGATGAGGTAGCTCACCCATCCCATGCCGAGAGCCTGTCGGCCCTCGACCCGGGCCACCGTCGCCGGATCGCCGGCCAGCACGGCGAGCCGCAGGTCGGGGCTCAGCCACTTCGACACCGAGCGGACGATCGCCCACCGCTCGAGCCCGCGGCACGAGGTGACCGCCGGTGCGCCCGAGGCCGGGCCGGCGTGGTCGTCCTCGATGACGAGCACCCCCGGACGGCGGGCCAGCACCGATCCGATCTCGCCAGCCCGCTCGGGGTCCCACGCCGCGCCGGTCGGGTTCTGAGCCCGGGGCGTGAGGAGCGCCGCCCTGGCGCCGGCCCGCAACGCCGCCTCCAACTTGTCCGGCCGGGCTCCTCGCTCGTCGAGGGCCACGGGCACCAGCTCCAACCCGAGCGCGACGAGCAGGTCGAGGGCGGCCGTGTAGCCGGGATCCTCGACGGCGATGCGGTCGCCCGGGCGGAGCCATGCCCCGACGACCCGCTCGACGCCGTCGAGCGCGCCTGCCGACCACCGCCAGATCGGAGACCTCGAGCCCGTCCTCGCCGAGTCTGGCGCGGGCCACCTGGCCCAGGTCCGGCGAGACCGCCGGCGCACCGTAGAGACGGCTCGGGTGCCGGCGCGCCGGCAGCTCGGGGAGGAGGGCTGGGTCCGGACCGCCCGAACGCAGGTCGACGACTCCGTCGGGGACCCCGAGCGGCAGGTGGGCCGAGAGGGGCGGCCGTGACCGCACCCGGGTGCCCTGCCGTCCCGAGCCGGCCGCCAACCCCCGCCAGCGGAGCTCGCGGTAGGCACCGGCGACCGTGGAGGGGCTGATCCCGAGGTCGGTCGCCAGCCCCCGCACCGTCGGGAGCTCGTCCCCCGGTCGCAGGCCGCCCTGGCGGATGGCGGTCTCGATGCTGTCGGCGATCTCACTGGCCCGGCGGCCGGCGATGGCATAGGCTCGGTTCTGTTGTACTGGTTGTATCACCAGTTTGTACTGTAACATATGCACCAACGGAACGAGTCCATGGCTCCTCATGCACCACCCGAACCCGGCGGATCCCACGACCCAGCGTCCGAGCTGACGGACCGCCTACCGGCCACGCCCCGGGTCCGGGTCCGGCGGCTCCCCGAGCGCGGCCGGTACGGGCGCGAGGTGATCGAGGACATCCTCGACGAGGGAATCGTGTGCCACGTCGGGGCCGCCGGACCCGACGGCCCGGTCGTCATCCCGACCGCCTACGGCCGCGACGGCGACCGGCTGTACCTCCACGGGGCGCCGGCCAACGCCATGCTCCGATCGGCGGGGTCGGGGCCGGTCTGCGTCACGGTGACCTTGGTGGACGGGCTGGTGCTCGCCCGCTCGGCCTTCCACCACTCGATCAACTACCGGTCGGTCGTGATCTACGGGGTGGGCGAGGAGGTCACCGACCCGGCGGAGAAGCGGCGGGCGCTCGCCGTGGTGGTCGAGCACCTGGTCCCCGGTCGCGGTGCCGACGCCCGGCCGCCCACCGATGCCGAGCTGCGGGCCACCCGGGTCGTGCGAGTCCCGTTGGACGAGTCGTCGGCCAAGGTGCGCGTCGGCGGGCCGAACGACGACGAGGTGGACTTGGCCCTTCCGATCTGGGCCGGCGAGCTGCCCCTTTCGACCACCCCCGGCCGGCCGGTCGACGCCCCCGATCTGGTACCCGGGTCCGGGCCGCCCGACTACGTCACCCGGTACGGGCGGGCGGCCGGCTAAGGGTTTGGTCGCGCCGGTCGCGCCGGTCGCGCCGGTCGCGCCGGTCGCGCCCCGTCAGCCCGACGTGGGTTTGCCGCCGCGCACCACCGACGCGTCGGGACCCGGCACGAACAGGTCCTCGTGCCCGGTGTCGTCCCACCGGACGACATAGGGCGGCTCGCCGTTCGAACGGCGGACCTCCAGCACCTCGCAGTTGCGATCGGGCTGGCCCACCCGCCGCCCGCCGACCAGGATCCGATCCCCGACGTTGGCGTTCATCGCTCCCTCCTTGGGACGGTCGTTGTGCTCTTCCGCCATGGTGGACCGTGCGGTGTCGCGGATCAAGGTGTCGGGCGCACCATCCCGGTCTGCGCCGCCGCCACCGGCCGCCGCCGGTCGCTTTCCGCACCGTTCCCACGGAAGGCGGCGTGCTAGACCTGCGCGGAGCGTTCAGCGCCGAACGGCACGTCGAGGCGAAACCAGCCAGGGGGACGACCAGATGAGCGGAACTCTCACGGCCGAACCGGTCGGCCGCCGCCTGGGCTCTGTCCCGGCGGTCGAGCGGGGGGCGACCGTCGTGACCACCGTCGCGCCGGTGGCGGCGGTGGTCGTCGCCCAGGTGCTGCTGTTCCCGATGCCGGTGGGGGTGTGGGTGCAGGGCGTCGTCCTCGGCCTGTTGGGATCGCTCATGGCGGTGGGGCTCGCCATCGTCTACCGCCTCAACCGGGTGGTCAATTTCGCCCAGGGGGACCTCGGGAGCGCCCCCGCCGTGCTGGCCTTCGGCCTCGTCGGTCTGTCCGGGGTCGACTACTTCGTCGGGCTGGCCACCGGGCTGGTCGGCGTGGTGGTCCTCACCGCGGTGGCCGAGACCGTCGTCGTCCGGCGCTTCGTCCGGTCCCCGCGCCTGGTGCTCACCGTCGCCACCATCGGCCTCTCCCAGCTGCTCATCGTCGTCAGCCTGCTCATCCCGAACATCTGGGGCGAGGCGTCGATCAGCACGGCCGCGGCGCACGCTCCGTTCCACCTCTCCCTCCGTCTTGCGCCGGTCCTCTTCACCGCCGACGATCTCGTCGCCGTGGTGGTGTCGGTGCTGGCTCTCGGCGCGGTGGCGCTCTGGTTCAAGCGGACCGACATCGGGATCGCCACCCGGGCGACCGGCGACCGGCGCGACCGGGCCGCCATGCTCGGCATCCCGGTCAACCGGCTCCAGACGATCACCTGGGTGGTGGCCGGCGTGCTCTCGTACCTCAGCGTCTTCCTCAAAGCTGCCATCGTCGGGCTTCCCCTCGACCCCACCTTCAGCCTGACCGCCCTGGCCTCGGCCCTCGGTGCCCTGGCCCTCGGCGGGTTCACCGACTTGCCGGTCGTGGCCCTGGCCGCGGTGGCCATCGGCACCCTCGAACAGGGGGTGGCCTGGGACCAGCCCGCCCGGCCCACGCTCGTGCTGGCCGTCATCGCCGCCGTCGTGCTGTTCGGGATGTTCTTCCGCCAGCTCGTGCGGGCGCCGGGGACCGGGACGCGCGGCGCGGGCGGCCAGTGGGTGCTGGCCTCGGGGACCCGCGACCTTCCTGCCGCGCTCCGGGGACTGGCCGAGGTGAGGCTCGGCGCCGGCGCCGGGGCGATCGTGCTGGCGGCCTTCATGATCACCTTGCCCCAGTGGCTCGGGCCGGGAAGCCTGCTCGAGGTCTCGGACCTGCTGGCGCTGGCCGTCGTGGGTTGCTCGCTGGTCGTCCTCACCGGCTGGGCGGGACAGGTCAGCCTGGGCCAGATGTCCTTCGCCGCCGTCGGCGGGGTGGCGACGGCGGCGGCCACGGTCGACTGGCACTGGGACCTGAGCCTCGCCCTGCTGCTGGCCGGCGCCGCCGGCGCGGCGGTGGCACTGGTGGTCGGCCTGCCGACCCTGCGGCTGGAGGGCGTCTTCGTGGCGGTCACCACCCTGGCCTTCGGTCTGGCGGTGTCCGGGTACCTCCTCGACCGCGCCGAGTTCTCGTGGATACCGGGCGGGCAGCTCGTCACGCCACGGGTCTTCGGCGTCCCGGTCACCACCGAGCCGGCGGTCTATGCCACCTGCCTCGGCGTGGTGGTCCTGGCCGTCGCCGCCCTCCACGGTCTCCGTCGGAGCCGGTTCGGCCGGGTGCTCCGGGCGCTGAGCACCAACGAGCTGGCGGTGGCCGGGTACGGGGCCGACGTCCGCCGGGCCAAGCTGAACGCCTTCGCCGTGTCGGGGTGCATCGCCGGCGTCGCCGGCGGACTGCTGGTCCTCGTCAACCAGCAGTACATCGAGTCGCCCTTCACCGCCACGGCGAGCGTGGCCGTGTTCACCGCCACCGCGGTGGGCGGACTTGGGTCGGTGCTCGGCGCGATCAGCGGCGCGGCGGTGGTCGAGGGGAGCGCGGTGTTCCTTCCGCCGAGCTGGCAGTTGTTCCCCTCGGCGGTCGGGGTGCTGCTCGTGTTGCTGGCCTTCCCCGGCGGGATCGCCAGCCTGGTCCTCGGGGCACGCGACCGGCTGGTCGCCGTCGCCGCCCACCGGCACGGCCTCCGGGCCGGCGGGGTGCGGTGATGCGGGGGCGCCGGGCGCTGGCCGGCGGGGCCGCCCTCTTCCCGCTCGGAGTGCTCTTCTCGTTGCAGTTGCTCGACCAGGCCACCCAGAGCGCGTTCAACGTGCTCGTCCCCAACGTGCGCGACGCCTTCCACCTGTCGGACGCCGCCATCCTGTCCATCGTCGCCCTGGCTGGCGCCGCCTCCCTGCTCGGCACGGTGCCGGTGGCCTGGCTGGCCGACCGTCGGGCCCGGGTCCCCATCGCACTTGTCGGCGCCGGTGTGGGCGCCGCCTTTTCGGTAGCGCTGGGTCTGTCGCCGACCACCGCCGTGATGGCCGTCGCCCTGTGCGGCGTGTACCTCGGCCTGGCGGTCATCTTTCCGACCCACAACTCGCTCCTGGCCGACTACTACCCGGTCGACACCCGCCCCCGCGTCTACTCCGCCCACCGGGCCGGCCTCTCGCTCGGCGCCCTGTCCGGGGTCCTCGTCGGCGCCGGTCTCACCGATGCGTTCAGCTGGCGGGTGCCCTTCGTCGTGTTCGCCGTGCCGATCGCGGTCGTCGTGGTGGTCGGTCTCCGCCTCCGCGAGCCGCCGCGGGGCCGCCACGAGGAGGACGCGCTCGGCTGCCGGCGAGGTCGCCGGGTCGCCCGAATCGGTGCTCGGCGAGGCCGAGGCGGCGTCGCCGGGTCCGCTCCCCGCCCCGCCGGGAGCCGCTGCCCCGGAGGATCCCCCGCCTTCGTTCGGGGAGGCCTGGCGGCTGGTGTGGAAGATCGGCGTGCTGCGGCGCATCTTCCTCGCCCTTCCCTTCCTCGCCGCCGCCGTCGCCGGGTTCACCTCGCTGGCGTCGCTCCAGTACGAGCAGACCTTCCACCTCGGGGTGTCCGAGCGTGCCTTCCTCGTCGCCCCCGTGCAGGTGTTCGTGCTCGGCGGGCTCGTCGTGGGGGCGGTGGTCGGGACCCGGCTCGCCGCCCGCCAGCTCCGGCTGGTCTTCGCCATGCTGGCCGTGGCCGCCGTGCTGGCGTCGGCGTTCGGGGTCCTCTTCGCCCTGGCGCCGAACGTTCCGGTGGCCTTCTTCGCCGACAGCGCCATCGAGGCGTCCCTGGCCGTCGTCGGCCCGGGGGTGCTGGCCGCCCTGTCCCTCGCCATCCCGGCCCGGGCCCGGTCGATCGGGTTCTCGGTCGGGGCCCTCTTCGTGCTGCCCGGCCTGGTGGTCATCCCGCTGGTGGGCGCGGTGGGTGACGCCGTCGGGTTCCGGTACGGGATGCTCGTCCTGGTACCCGTGTTCCTGATCGGCGGCCTCATCGTGGCGAGCGCGGGGTCGCTCATCGATGCCGACGTGCGCGACGTGTGGCTGTCCATGCACACCAGGGAGGCGATGCGGGCGGCGCGGGCCCGCGGTGAGCTGCCGTTGCTGGCGGTGGCCGATCTCGAGGTCTCCTACGACGGTGTGCCGGTCCTCCGCGGTGTCGGCCTCACGTTGTCCGAGGGCGAGATCGTGGCGCTGGTCGGGACGAACGGAGCCGGCAAGTCCACTCTCCTGCGCGCCATCGGCGGGATCGTCGAGGCGGACCGCGGGGCGGTGGTCTTCGACGGGCGGGACATCACCCACGCACCGCCCGACGAGATCGCCCGGTGGGGCATCGGCCAGATGCCGGGCGGGGAGGGCGTCTTCCCGGCGCTCACCGTCGAGGAGAACCTGCGCGCCGCTGCGTGGCAGAACCGGCGGGAGCGGCAGCTCGAGGAACGGATCGCCTCGGTGCTCGATCGGTTCGAAGGCCTCGCCGGCCGCCGCGGCGACCGGGCCGGTGATCTCTCCGGCGGCCAGCAACAGATGCTGGCCCTGGCCATGGCCTTGCTCTCCGCCCCCCGGTTGCTGCTCGTCGACGAGCTCTCCCTCGGGCTCGCCCCCATCGTGGTCGAGCGGCTGCTCGAGTCGGTGCGGGCGCTGCGGTCGGCCGGCACGGCGGTGCTGTTGGTCGAGCAATCGGTCGACGTGGCCGTCTCGGTGGCCGAGCGCGTCTACGTCATGGACTCGGGCGTCATCCGCTACTCGGGAACCGCCGCCGAAGTGCGGGACCGCCCGGACCTCCTGCGCTCGATCTTCCTCCACCACGCCATCGCCGACGCCACGGCCGCGCCCACCGTGACCGGCGAGCCCGCCGCCGCGCCCGCCGAGCCCGCCGCCGTGCCCACCGTGGCCGGCGAGCCCGCCGGCGGGCCCGCCGAGCCCGCCGTGGCCGCCATCGTCGACGGGCTCGATCCGGCCCGAGCGGGACGCGACCTCGCCCTCGAGGTCATCTCGGTGACGGTGACGTTCGGGGGCATCGGCGCGCTCGACGACGTGTCGCTCGAGGCCGCTCGCGGCGACGTGGTGGGGATCATCGGTCCGAACGGCGCGGGCAAGACCACGCTCTTCGACGTGATCTCGGGGTTCACCCGGCCCGACCGCGGCCAGCTCGTGCTCGAGGGCACCGACATCAGCTCGCGGTCGGCCGCCGCCCGCGCTCGCCGAGGCCTCGGCCGGTCCTTCCAGGACTCGACGCTCTTCCGCGGGCTGTCGGTGCGCGACACCCTGGCCGTCGCCCTCGAGCGCTTCGTCGACACCGGAGACCCGCTCAACGCCGTGCTCCGCCTGCCGGCGATGGTCGATACCGAGGCGGCGCTCGCCGCCCGGGTGGACGAGCTGATCGAGCTGTTCGGGCTCGGCGACTACGCCGACTCGTTCGTCGGCGAGCTCTCGACCGGCACCCGGCGGCTCGTCGACCTGGCCGGCGTGGTGGCCCACGCACCCTCGGTCGTGCTCCTCGACGAGCCCTCCTCGGGCGTCGCCCAGCGAGAGGTGGAGCAGATGGGGGAGCTGCTGAACCGGGTCCGGCGCACCCTCGGTGCCACCCTTCTGGTGGTGGAGCACGACATCGCCTTCGTGGCCTCGTTGGCCGATCGGTTGGTCGTGCTCGACCGGGGTGGTGTCCTCGCCGCCGGGCAACCGGGCGAGGTGCTCGCCCGGCCCGAGGTCGTCGAGTCGTTCCTCGGCACCGAACCTCTGGCCCGGAGCCGATCGGGCCCGGCTGCCACCGGCGCGGCCGGTCCTGTCCGGTTCGCCCCCGGGCCGGGCGAGGTCGCCCGATGAACGCCGCACCGCCCGGAGGTCGGGGTCCGGCCGGCGGGGCCGGCGGGTCGCGTCCCTGGCCGCGGATCGGGGTGGTGCGGCGCTTCGGACCGGCTCTGGTGGTGGTCGCCGCGTTGGTGGCGGCCGGCGTGGTGGCGACCACGCGGGCGGGCGGGAGCGGCACCGCCCCGGCGCCGGCCCCGGGCCCCGGGGGATCGTCCCCGGGGAGGGGAGCGGTCAGCGGCCTGCCGGTCACCTACCAGGCGGCCAGAAAAGCGGGTCGGGCCTCCGACTACCACTGGGCCGACGGCTGTGACCCGACCACCGGGCGGCTGTCGATGCCCTCGGTCTACGCGCCGCCGTGCGTGCCGACCTTCGCCGGCTCGAACGGCGGAGCGACCGGTCAGGGCGTGACGGCCTCGACCATCACCGTCGTCTACTACGTCCCGCCCCCGGGCGACCTGGCCGCCCAGTTCGAGGGGGCGCAGGGCAACCCGGCCACCAACCTGGCCACCGCCGAGAACTACGTGGCCATGTTCAACCGCATCGTGACGCTGTACGGACGGCACGTGGACCTGGTGCCGTACGACGCCACCGGGACCAGCACCGACGCCGTCGCCGGCCGGGCCGACGCCATCCGGGTCGGTCAGCAGATCCATGCCTTCGCCTCGATCGGCGGTCCCGCCCAGACCCCCGCCTACCAGGACGAGCTCGCCCGCCTGCACGTGCTCTGCGTGCTGTGCGCGGTCGGGGCCCCCTATTCCGAGGTCCAGCGGGACGCGCCCTACCTCTGGGGCGTCCTCCCCACCAGCGACACCGTGCTCGACGATGCGTTCCGGTACGTGGTGACCCAGCTCATGAACCGCAACGCCGTCTACGCCGGCGAGGCCGGGTTCCGCCGCCACCGCCGGGTGTTCGCCCTCGTCCACTACGACCAGAACCCGCCCATCTTCGAGTCGACCACCGCCCGGCTCGACCGCGAGTTCGCCAAGAGCCATCTGACCTTCGCGCTCAACGAGAGCTACCTGCTCGATCTCACCGATCTGCCGGCCGAGGCCGCCACGCTGGCCGAGCACCTGAAGAACGTCGGAGCGACGACGGTGCTCTTCGCCGGCGACCCGATCATGCCGATCTACCTGACCAAGGCCTGTGCCGCCATCGGCTACTACCCCGAATGGGTCATCACCGGCACGGTGCTGACCTACTCGTCGACCCTCGGCCGCCTCTACGACCAGAAGGAATGGGCGCACGCCTTCGGGATCTCGAACCTCGCCGTGCCCACCCCGATCCAGGACGGCGACGCCTACAAGCTCTACGACTGGTACTACGGCACGACCCCGCCGGCGCCCCAGACGGCGGTGGTGATCCTCCCGTCCATCCAGCAGCTCTTCGCCGGACTCGAGCTGGCCGGCCCCCGGCTGAACGCCTCGTCGTATGCCGCAGGCCTGTTCCGGTACCCACCGACCGGAGGCGGCCCGACCACCCCGGAGACGAGCTACGGCTACCAGGGGGCACCGCCGCTCCCGGCCTACACGACGCCGTCCGACTACACCTTCGTCTGGTACGACGCCACGGCCAAGGGGCCCGACGAGGAGGGGGTCGATGGCACCGGGCTCATGCGCTACGTGGCCGGCGGCCGGCGCTATCCGGCTTCGGGTGGCCCGACCGCCGAGGTGCCCATGTTCCAGAGTGCGGGCGCGGTCACCATGTTCGACACGGTGCCACCGCCGGACCGGACGCCGAACTACCCGCCCTGGCCGGGCTCACCGACGGCCCAGCCCTGACCGATCGGGCGTCCCCGA
The DNA here is from genome assembly GCA_963764555.1 of uncultured Acidimicrobiales bacterium. Classification (GTDB taxonomy): domain Bacteria; phylum Actinomycetota; class Acidimicrobiia; order Acidimicrobiales; family RAAP-2; genus Bog-756. The sequence goes on along the minus strand of CAVXSW010000003.1, from coordinate 522,086 downwards.
CGGCCCAGCCCTGACCGATCGGGCGTCCCCGACGGGGAGCCGAAGATGCCGGATGACTGCGCCGGTCCGTCTCCGGCCCGGCCCGGGCGACCGACGGCCCGGCGTCCCTCAGATGCGGTACAAGCGGGCGGCGTTCTCGCCGAGGATCTTGCGCTGGACCTCGGGTGCGAGGACCGACATCGGGCCGGCGACCGTGTCCAGCGGCTTGGGGTACAAGCAGGTGGGGTGCGGGAAGTCGGTCTCGAACAGGACGTTGTCCTCGCCGACGGCGTGGATCAGGGCGGGCAGGTCGCGTGTCTCGAACCAGAAGGTGGCATACAGCTGACGCTTGAAGTACTCCGAGGGCAGCATCGAGAGCTTCTCGAGCTCGCCGGGGGCGTTCTCGGACATCTCGTAGTCGAGCGCGTCCAGGATGAAGGGGATCCAGCCCACCCCGCTCTCCACCGAGACCACCTTCAGCGCCGGGTGGCGGTCGAGCATCCCGGACAAGATGACGTTGGTGACCACTCGGGCGTTCCCGACGAAGAGCAACGCGCCGCCGATGGCGAGCTTGGTGTCCTCGGCCTGGGACTCCCAGGGGTAGTTGTCGAAGAAGGTCATGGTGGTCAGGCTGGCGCCGATGTGGAAGTGGACGGGCAGACCGAGCGCGGCGCACACCTCCCACAGCGGGTCCCAGGCCCGGCTGGCGAGGTCGGGGGCACCGAGGTCCTGGGGATCCGAGGTGAGGTTGACGCCCCGCAGTCCGAGGGCGGCGACGCGTTCGGCCTCGCGTACCGCCGCGTCCACCTCCCAGGCCGGGAGCACCGGCATCGGCAGCAGGCGGTTGCCCGACTCCTGTTGCACCTCGGCCATGGCGTCGTTGTAGATCTCGATGCAGACCCGACGCAGCCGCTCGTCGTCGACCTTGCTCGACAAGCCCTGGCCCCCGAGCCCGATGGCGTTCGGGAACGTCACCTGGGCCCAGATCCCCGAGTCGTCCATGACCTCGAGGCGCGCCACCGGGTCGTAGGCCGCCACGTGGATGCGGTCGAGGGTCCATTCGAAGAGGGCCTCGGCCGCCCGTCCCTTGCTGCCGTCGCGGGCGATGACGCCGCCGCCGCCGGCGAACCCGAGCTCGTTGTCGTCCACGATCCAGGTCGGCCGCCCGTCGGCGCCCGGCTCGACGTGGGGGACCCGGTCCCGGTAGGCGGCGGGAGCCCGTTTGGTCCACAGGTCGTGAGCCTCGGTCAGATGGGTGTCGGCGTCGACGACCCGGAGTCCCTCCAGTGCCAGAGCCATCGCGCCTTCTCCCGGTAGTAGCGTGCCGCCAAAATGTAGCGGCCCGGAGGGGGAGCCACTGCGCCAGCCGGACCGCTCCGGCATCCCCGCTGCCGCGACGACCAGGGAGAAGTGATGAGCGACGCCTCCGGACCGAAAGCCGACACCAGCGACATGGTGGCCGTCCACCAGGTGTTCCGCTCCTCTTTCTCCTCGGCACCCGAGCTCTTCGGCAGCGTCGACGGCGACGCCGGCCGGCGCGAGCTGATCGCCGACTACTACGCCAACGTGCTCGCCTTCCTCGAGGTGCACCACGAGGGGGAGGACGCGCTGGTCTTCCCGCTCCTCGCCGAGCGCGCTCGGGAGCAGGAACCGCTCATCGAGCGGATGCGGGCACAGCACGACGAGGCCGTCGCCCTGCTCGAGGTGGCACGCGACACCCTGACGTCGTGGTGGGTCCGGAGAGGGTGACGGCGTGAAAGCGGTCGCCGCCCTGCAGGCCTTGGGCGACAACCTCGGGTCCCACCTCGACGACGAGGAGGAGCACGTCCTCCCCCTGGCCGGCGAGCACCTCTCCGCCGAGGAGTGGGGCGCCCTCCCGGCCCACGGGATGGCCAACTTCACCGGGGACAAGGTCTGGCTGGTCCTCGGGCTGATCCGCGAGGGCATGACCGATGTCCAACGCCGGGACATGCTGGCCGCCATGCCGCCTCCCGCCGTGGAGATGTGGCAGTCGATGGGCGAAGCTGCCTTCTCCGACCTGATCACCGAGGTGCGCCGGACCTCCTGATGCCCACCGACCGCCGGTGCGCTCCGCGCCGGTCGGTCAGGCCGCCGCCTTCTCGAGGATGTGCACCCCGCAGGCAGACCCGAGCCCGATCACATGGGTGAGGCCGACCCTCGCCCCGTCGATCTGGCGATCACCGGCCTCGCCCCGCAGATGGGTGGCCACCTCCCAGACGTTGGCGATCCCGGTCGCGGCGATGGGGTGGCCCTTGGACTCGAGGCCGCCCGACACGTTGACCGGAGTGGACCCGTCGCGCCAGGTCGCACCGGACTCGAAGAAGTCGACGGCGCCACCGGTCTCGCAGAGCCCGAGGTTGTCGTAGTGGACGAGCTCGGCGGTGGCGAAGCAGTCGTGGAGCTCCACCAGATCGAGATCGGCGGGCCCGACGCCCGCCTGCTCGTAGGCCTGCTCGGCGGCGTTGCGGGTGAGGGTGTTGACGTCGGGCAGCACCTGGCACGACTCCTGCCAGGGGTCGGTGGTGAGGACCGAGGCCGAGATCTTGACGGCGCGCCGGCGCTGCTCGGCCGACAGGGTCCCGAGCTTCGCCCCGCTCACCACGACGGCGGCGGCGGCACCGTCGCAGTTGGCCGAGCACATGGGACGGGTGTTCGGATAGGCGATCATCACGTCGCCCATGATCTCCTCGAGGCTCATCTTCTTGGTGTAGGCGGCCAGAGGGTTGAGCGTCGAGTGGGCATGGTTCTTCTCGCTGATCCGGGCGAAGAGCTCGAAGCTGGTGCCGCCGTAGCGATGGCCGTACTCCATCCCGATCTGGGCGAAGACACCCGGCATCGTCTCGGTGCCGATTCGCCCGTCCACCGGGGCGACCGCGCCGTAGCGCCCCGACGGCTGCCAGGTGTTCGAGTCGGACTTGCGGCTGCCGCCCGAGAGCAGGCCGGCTCCCGAGAGCTTCTCCACCCCGAAGGCCAGGCCCACCTCGGTCTCGCCCGCCTTGACCGCCATGCAGGCCACCCGCAGGGCGGTGGCCCCGGTGGCGCAGGCATTGGCCACGTTGTAGACCGGGATGCCGGTCTGGCCGAGCTGCTTCTGCAGCTGCTGGCCGATCCCGGCGTTGGCGGCCATCAGGTTCCCGGCGCCGATCACCCCGACGTCCTTCATCCCGACACCGGCGTCGTCCAGGGCGCCGAGGACGGCTTCGGAGGCCAGGTCCACCAGGTCCAGGTCGGGATGCTTCCCGAACTTGGTCATGTGGATGCCGAGGATCCAGACGTCGTCAGTCGCCATGCTTCAACCTCCCAGTGGTTCGAAGCCGAAGCCGATCGCTTCGGTGCCTTCCTCGTCGGTGCCGATGGGATGGGTGGCGAGTCGCACCTTCATACCCAGGGTCACGTGCTCGGGATCGGGCTCGACGTTGATCAGGTTGGCGCGCACGCTCGTCCCCTCGCAGTCGATCAGTGCGGCCACGTAGGGGACGGGGACGCCGGGGGCGGCGAAGGCCACGATCGTGAACGCCCGGACCTCACCGGTGGTCGGGACGTCGACGGTCCGGAACTCGGTACGCCCGCAACTGGCGCAGGCGTTGCGCCGGTCGAAGAAGCGTGCGCCACAGGCGGTGCACTCCTGGGCGACGAGGTGCGGGTGCTCGCCGAGCACCAGGTAGTCGACCAGCGGGATCTGCTTGGCCATCGTCTCCACTCCCGTCGTCGCCTCCCGTCCGTGCCGGCTCAGCCGGAGCGCTCACCGTAGCGGGCGGGGGAATTCGACCGCTACTCGGCGCTGCCTGCACCTCGCTGTGCGCACCTCGCTGCCTGCACCTCGCTGTGTGCACCTCGCTGCGTGCACTGGCCCGGTCGGACGCGCGCCGGGCCCCGTCAGCTTAGCGACGCTCGTCCCGACCTCGTCTCCGGACCTTCGGTGCGCCCCGGTCCGACCCCGCCGCCAGTGAGCCCCGGTCGAGAACGACGCCGCGGTGTGGCCCGGGCGTACCGGGGCTCAGACCAGGATCCGGTCCTCGGGGGCCCGCACCCCGACGACCGCCATCACCCGACCGAGGCCGAGGAACATTCCGCAGCACATGGTGAGGTCGGCGAGCTCGTCGTCGGCGAAGGCGCCCTTGAGTCGTGCCCACAGATCGTCGTCCATCGTCTGGTGGCTGAGCGCGAACCGCTCGGCGAACTCGGCGGCCAACCGCTCCCGATCGCTGAGCACACCCGAGGTGCGCCAGGCGGCCACCTCACCGTAGAACGGCTCGTCCACCCCGGCGGCGGCGCCGTCGCGAGCACGAGTGTCCTGGCACACCGCGCAGTCGTTGACCAGCGCGATCACCCACCGGGCCGCCTCACGTTCGCGGAGGGAGAGCTGGGTGTTGCCGTAGACGGCTTCGGACAGCGCCCCCATGCCGGCTGCCATCTCGGGTCGCAGGAGCGCCCAGTCGATGTGCTCCCCGTATCCGCGCTCGGGAAACGAGATCCTTGCCATGCGATGCAGGATAGCCGTGGCTCGCCCGCAGAGGCAGGGTGAAGGCGTCGTCCGGACCGGAGGGGCTATCGCCCGGCCAAGGCGCGCAAGGGACAGCCCTGCACCGGTCCGCGCTCGCCGGAGGATGGCGGCTTCGATGGGCTCGTGGTACCAGATGAGACACCAAAGCCACCCTGGTAGGTTCGCCCGGTGCGACCACTGGCGCGCCCGACCGCACCGCCCGGTCGGGCTCTCGTGGCCGCCGCGGGTGGCGTCCTCGGGTCCGCCACGGTCGCACGGCCCGGCCGGCGGGCCCCGGTCGGCCGCCCGCCCGTCGACGCCTCCATCGACCGGGACCCGGCACCGGTGGCTCTCGAGCCGGGGCGGTTCGCGACCGGCGGCGTCGGGCTTCTCGCCTCCGGCGTCCACCTCCGTGTCCCAGCGGGGTGCCACCGGATGGACCCCGTGCGGTCCTGATGCGCCCATCGCTCCGCCGGGCCGGTGTCGGTGCCGCCGTGGTGGTGGCGGTCGCCGCTGCCGTGGTCGCCCTTCGACCCTCGGGCCCGGGATCGTCCGATCGGCCGGCGAGTACCCGACGCTCCGTCGCCACGGTGGCGAGCACGATCGCCTCCGTCCCCGCCACGGTGACCACCACGACGAGCCCTCCGACCACCGTCCCGCCGACCTCGACGACCGACGCCGGGAGCGAGCCTCAGACGGCCACGCTCCCGACGTCGACCTCGGCGCAGTTCCAGGCCGCCATGGCCGCGTTGTGGCAGGGGGTGGTCTCCGGCTCGGCCATCGCGGCACGCCCGGCGTTCTTCCCCGAGGGCGCCTATCTCCAGCTCAAGGACATCGCCGATCCGGCGTCGGACTACACCGGCCGATTGCTCGCCGACTTCGCCGCGGACGTCGGGGCCGCCCACTCCCTCCTCGGTCCCGGCGCCGGGACGGCCGCGCTCGTGGCGGTCGAGGTACCCGAACAGTACGGGCACTGGGTCCCCCCCGGGGTGTGCGACAACCGCGTCGGCTACTACGAGGTGGCCAACTCCCGCGTGGTGTACGAACTGGCCGGACAGACGCGCTCGTTCGGCATCGCGTCGCTGATCTCGTGGCGAGGGGAGTGGTACGTCGTACACCTGGGCGCCATCCTCCGCTCGAGCTCCGCCGGCACCGTCGAGGACCCCGAGATCGGACCGGGGACCTCGCCGGATTCCTCGACCTGTTGATCCTCCCGGGCCCGACCGTCGGCGGCCCGGGGACGACGGGTGGCGTCGCCCGACTCACCGGGACCCACGACCTTGCGGGGGGCGCCTTCGCCACGACTGCCGTCCCGACATGATTGCCGCCCGTACCATGACTTGGTGGGCGACGACGAAGAGGGTTCCGAGACGGCCGCCAGGTCCCCGGCTCTGCAAGGTGACTGTGCCGCCTGCGGGTTCCGTGCCTCCTCCGTCGTGCCGGATAATGCCGCCGACACCGTCCGGAAGATCGGAGGCCGCTTCCGGTCGGCCCTGACACGTCGGGGAGTCGGCGACGCAGATCTTCGAACCCGGCCGGGTGCGACGACGTGGTCGGCCCTCGAATACGCGGCCCACGTGCGCGATGTCATCGCGGTGTGGGGATGGAGCCTTCATCGGACTCTGACGGACGACGAGCCGGAGCTCCCGGGTCCGGACCCCGACCTGCCCGACCGCGCTGCCGCCGAAGGCTCGTACAACGCCCAGCGACCCTCGACCGTCATCGAGGACCTGTCCGCCAATGCGGAACGGATGGCGAGGAAGCTGGCGTCGATCGAGGGGGAAGCATGGAGCCGATCCGCGACCTTCGGCGATGTCCACGTCACACCGATCGACATCGCGCGCAAGGTTGCTCACGAGAGCGAGCACCATCTCCTCGACATCGGCCGATGCCTCCAGGTGCGCCCGGGCGGGTGAAGCCGGCGGGTCCGACGGTGTCGGACGAGATGATCGGGATCGTCCGACGGTGTCGGACGAGATGATCGGGATTAGGGTACGGAGATGATCGAGGAGCCGATCGAACCGGGCGGAGCGGCCGGCGGACCGAGGATCTCCCGGCGATCGTTCATGGTGGGCACGGCCGCCGCCGGGCTGGCCGCGGCGGTCGCTCCCGCCGTGGGCTCCGAGGCCTATGCCGCCACCGCGGCGGCCAAGGGTCTCGGTCCCGGCGGTGTCCACCTTCCGCCCGGCACCCTTCCCTTCCCCGATCTGCCGCCGGGTACCGACACCCTGCCCCAGATCGATCACATCGTCGTCCTGATGATGGAGAACCATTCTTTCGACGATCACCTCGGCACCTTGGGGAGGGGAGACGGATTGACGCCGGGAGCCGACGGCAAACCGGTCAACTACAACCCCGATCCCGCCGGCGGTTTCGTCAGGTCGTTCCACAATCCGGACACCTGCGGCGAGAACGACTCGGGCATCACCCAGTCATGGAACGCGTCACACACCTGCTGGGACAACGGCACCAACATGGGTTTCGTGAAGGGCTGCAGCGGTGCGGCCATGGGCTACTGGAAAGGAAACGACCTGCCCTTCTATCACGACCTTGCCAAAAAGTTCCCGATCGGGGACCGCTACTTCTGCTCGGTGATGGCCCAGACCTATCCGAATCGGCGCTTCCTCATCGCCGGCACCGCATTGGGGAACATCAGGACCGACTCGTCGGGCATCTCGAGCACCGACGCACCCAACGGGACCATCTTCGACCGGCTCAACGAGCACGGCATCTCCTGGAAGGACTACTACCCGGACATACCGACCTGCGCGCTGTTCGAGCCCGTCTTCCTCGACAACCCGACCAAAGCGGTCCACCTGAGCCAGTTCTTCGTCGACGCCGCCTCCGGGAACCTCCCTGCCTTCAGCCTCGTGGACCCCTACGTCAATTTCTCGGAGGAGAACGGCGACATCAGCGTCGGCGAGGCCTACGCCGCCCTGTTCATCGAGGCGGTGATGAGCGGTCCGGCCTGGGAGCGGACCGCGCTCATCTGGACCTACGACGAACACGGGGGGTGGTACGACCACGTCCCGCCCCGGCCGGCCGTCAAGCCGGACAACGTGGCACCCGAACTGAAGCCCGGAGATGTTCCGGGTGCCTACGACTTCACCGGCTTCCGGGTCCCCTGCAGCGTGGTGTCGGCGTGGTCGAAGAAGGACTACGTGTCGCACCAGACCTTCGACCACACCTCGATCCTCAAGCTGGTCGAGACCAAGTGGAACCTGCCAGCTCTCACCTACCGCGATGCCAACGCCCGCAACATGCTCGATTTCTTCGACTTCACCTCGACCAAACCGCCGTTTGCCCATCCCCCGGCGCTGCGCCCCCCGAAGAACCCGTTCTCGAGCCCGGCCGCGCTCCCTTCGACTTCGCTCGGAACGACCGCCGGCTTCCATCCGATCTGCACCGGGTCCCCGCCAGGCTCCCTCCCGCCTTCGAGCGCCCAGCTCGCCACGCCGCCGCCCGATGCCGACAAGCTGCTCCGGGCCCAGAGACGGCTCATCCGCAAGGAGATCGACGCGCAGGACGCGGCACTGGCAGGCTCCAGCCCGCCACCACCTGCCTGATCGCGCCACCTCCAGCGCGAGACCTCCAGCGCCAGCACCTCCAGGGCGAGCAGCGCGAGCAACGGCACCCCCGACGCCGATCGGGGGCGATCCCCACCGGCCGGCACTCCGGCCGGTGGCACCGGGTCATCCAGAGCGGAGGACGAACCGTTCCATGGCCCGGGCGAAGCCCTCTTCCGAGTTGGTGCCCGTCACTCTCCGGGCGGCCCGTTGCACGGCGGCCGAGGCGTTCCCCATGGCGATGCTCAACCCCGAATGGGCGAACATGAGCACATCGTTGGGCATGTCGCCGATGGTGGCGATCTCGTCGGGGACGAGCCCGAACCGGGCTCCCAGGGACTTGGCCACGCTGCCCTTGTTGGCGTCGGGGTGCGTGACGTCGAGGTAGTACGGCTGGGACTGCGCCGCCGATACGTGGTCACCGAACTGCTCCCGCACCGCCGTGGTGGCAGCATCGATGGCCCGGCGATCGTCGCTCACCCCGACGACCTTCGCCACCCCGTCGGTGGCGGCGCGCAACGATCCGACGACGGTCGGCTCGAAGGCCACGGTGGCCGCCTCCCGCTTCACGTGCGGACCGTCCGCCTCGACCACGTACCAGTCCTGCCGGCGATAGACCCAGGTCGAAAGAGCAGACGCATCGAGCAGGTCGAGCAGAGGGCTCACCAGCTCGGCGGCGAGCGTCCGCTCCTCGATGATGCTCATGTCCGGCTCGACGACGACGCCGCCGTTGAAGGCGGAGATCGGTGTGGTCAGGTGCAGGGGACCGACCAGCATGGCCATGCCCCGTGGCGGTCGTCCGCTGGTGATGGCGAAGAGGATGCCCCGTTCATGCAGCGCGTCCACCGCCTCGACGGCGGCATCGGTGAGCCCCTTGTCCGGCGTCACCAGGGTGCCGTCGACGTCGGCCAGCACCAGGCGGATGGCGTCACCGGAGGATTGCGAGCGTGGCATCGAGGTCGTGTGGATGGTACCCCCGGCGTTCGGGCTTTCGGCCAGGCGGCTCAAGGCGGCCGGCACCGGAGACGATAGAAGGCCATGGCAGGAAATGGCAGGCGGAATGTCACATATGCCCTCGTCGTCGCTGCGGTCGTGGCACTGGTGGGCGTCGTCGCCGTCCCCGCTGCGCCGGCTGCGCCGTCGGGGTGGAACATCGTCTCGAGCGCCAGTTCCGGGCCGGGCAGCAGCGACCTGCTCCTCGGCACCACCTGTCCGAATGCATGGAGCTGCTGGGCGGTGGGCGGTTCGTTCTCCAACCTCAACAACGGCGAGCCGCACCTTCTCGCCGACCACTGGGACGGCGGGTCGTGGTCGGTCACCCCGGTCGACCCCCCGGCGGGGTCGACGGCGTCGCTGCTCTGGAACGTCACCTGTGTCACGGCCTCGGACTGCTGGGCCGTGGGTGGCCAACAGCTCGGTGGTCCCAACGGGCCGCCCTCGACGCTGGCCGAGCACTGGGACGGATCGGCCTGGTCCCTGTCGCCCACCCCGGCGATCAACGGCTACCTCTTCTCGGTCTCCTGCAGCTCGACGGTCGATTGCTGGGCCGCCGGCACCTCGGTGGCCGCCGACAACAGCGATCCGCTCAACGGGATCATGGACCACTGGGACGGGATCACGTGGTCCGCGGTGCCGACACCGGCTTCGGGCCAGACCTACGACCAGTTCAACTCGGTCAGCTGCACCGGGTCGTCGGACTGCTGGGCGGTGGGCTTCGCCGGGCCCAACCAGGAGCAGAGCGGCTTCCTGCCCAACACGCTCCCCAACGTGGCCGGTGACGAGGGCTTCGCCGAGCATTGGGACGGCGCGTCGTGGACCGTGGCGAACGTGCCGCAGGCCATCGCTCCGCTCGGGAGCTACCTGTCGGCGGTGACCTGCGGTTCGCCGTCGCAGTGCTGGGCGGTGGGCGCCACCATGGACGCGGCCGGGGATCCGGCGGCCACCCTGGTGGAGCACTGGGACGGTTCAGCCTGGACGACGACGCCGAGCCCGAGCCCGGTGCCGAGCTCGGGGTTGCTCACCGGTGTGACCTGCCTCGACGCCGAACGGTGCTGGGCGTCCGGCGTCTACGGCTTCGCCAACGGCCAGAGCAACGGACCGACCCCCTTCATCGAGAGCTGGAACGGGTCGCAGTGGTCGATCGAGCCCAGTCCGAACGTCACCTCCTTCGGCTACCTGGCGGGCCTCGCCTGTGTCCGGGGCGCGTTCTGCCAGGCCGCCGGGTTCGCCATCTCCAATCTCGGCAACAACACCACCGTCACCACGCTGGTCGAGCAGCTCCAGCTGCCGGCGGCCGGAAACCAGGGATTGTGGCTGGCGGCCTCGGACGGCGGGGTGTTCTCCCTCGGGAACGCCCGGTTCTTCGGTTCGATGGGTGGAGTGCGCCTCAACGCCCCGATCGTCGGGACGACCGCTGCGCCCGACGGTCGGGGCTACTGGCTGGTGGCCTCCGACGGCGGGGTGTTCAGCTTCGGGGACGCCCGGTTCTTCGGCTCGACGGGGGACCTCCACCTCAACCGGCCGGTCGTCGGCATGGCGTCCACCCCCGACGGCGGCGGGTACTGGCTGGTGGCCTCCGACGGCGGGGTGTTCAGCTTCGGGGACGCCCGGTTCTTCGGCTCGACGGGGGACCTGCACCTCAACCGGCCGGTCGTCGGCATGGCGTCCACCCCCGACGGTCGGGGCTACTGGCTGGTGGCCTCCGACGGCGGGGTGTTCACCTTCGGGGACGCCCGGTTCTTCGGCTCGACGGGGGACCTCCACCTCAACCGGCCGGTCGTCGGCATGGCGTCCACCCCCGACGGCGGCGGGTACTGGCTGGTGGCCTCCGACGGCGGAGTGTTCAGCTTCGGCGACTCGACCTACTGGGGTTCGGCGCCGGGACAGGGCATCGCCGCATCCACCCCCGTCGTCGGCATGACCTCGACCCCCGACGGGGCCGGCTACTGGCTCGTCGACCAGGCGGGGGGCCTCTACGCCTATGGCGACGCCGGATTCCTCGGTGCGCTGACCGGGCTGGCTCTGTCGGGCCCCGTCACCGGTCTGGCGTCCGGCTCCTGACTCGGGCGGGCCGTGACTCGGGCCCTGACTCGGGCCGGCAGCCGGGCGCCGGCGGTGCTCAGGGACCCGTGAACGAGAACAGGAACAGCTGCGTGGCGTAGGCCACCAACCGGGGTGCGGAGGTGCCGCGCTCGCCGCAGTCCCACAGCGCCATGTCGGCGGACGCGTACCCGTCACCGGCATGTCGGGCGCGGTTGTGGGCCAGCACCCAGGCCGACCGGCAGGCGTCGAGGAGGTGCACGGTGAGGTCGACGCTCGGGGCGAACCAGGTTCGGGGGCCGGGCCCCGCCATCTCGGCGACCGCGCCCGGCATGGTGTCGGCCAGGACCACCAGGGCCAGCGGGTCGAGGGAGCAGTCGTCCTGCCACGGCGCCTCGTCGAACCGGTACCAGAAGGCCCGCTCGGCCCGATCGGGCACGTAGTCCTCCCAGGGGGCGTGGCCGATGGCGGCGCGGCCCTCGACCCGCTCCGACCAGAATCGCATGGGTTCGAACGTCGTGACGCCCGCCGGCGGGGGGTCCCGGAACGAGGGGCACTCGTCGGGGGCGGGCGTCCCGGCAGGCGGGGCGAGATCGGTGAAGGCAAACCCTTCGCGGGGCGCGCCGAAGATGGCCGTGGTCACGTGGCCCCGTGGAGCACCCGGGTTGGCGACCTCGGCGCGCAGGTGGGACATCGATCGCCCTCGGCGGAGGACCTCGACCCGGATGGAGACCGGTCCGTCCGACACCTTGGCCACGAACGCCGTGTGCAGCGTCCGCAGCGTCTGGGCCGGGTCGTCGAGGACGTCACCCATGGCCCGCAACGCCAACGCGCTCGACGATGCCGCCCTGGGGAAGGGGATCGAGGTTCCAGGCGCTGTCGAGCTCCGCCTCGTAGGCGTCCGGGCCGACCGCCCGGACCGACGTGCCGGCCGCAAAGGCGGTGGGGGGACGCTCCACGGCCGCCGATGCTCGCCCCGGCTCGGGAGGGTGTCAACCTCGGGCGTCGGCCGGGCACCGGCCGCCAACCGGCGGCGATCCACCGTGGCGTCATCACGGGCCGGGATGCGGAGGAACGTTTCCCCTGGTCAGGCGCGAAACAGCTCGGCTATGGTCGACCGTTGCAGCGTCCGGTCTTCCGATGAAGCGCCGTACACCGGCCACCAACGAGGTCCGATGGACGAGGTCCGATGAACGAGGTCCGATGAACATCGTCGTGAGCAACGTCAAAGGTGGGGTCGGCAAGACGACCACTGCGATCTATCTGGCCGCCGCCGCCGTCGAGCGCGGCTGGGATCCGGTCACCCTGGTCGATGCCGACCGTCAGGCGTCGTCCGCGGAGTGGTTCGAGCAACGTCCCATCGAGGGCGTCGAGCTGGTCGAGGCGCCCTCCGAACGGACCGTGTCTCGTGCCATGTCCGGCAGCCGTGGCATCACCGTCGTCGACACACCGCCCGGCGACGAGCGGATCGTGCGAGCCACCCTGGACCGGGCCCACGCCGCGGTCGTTCCGACCCGGGCGGGCGGGGTCGAGTACTCGCGGGTGGCCGCCACCTTGGAACTGGTCGGTCCGCGCACCCCGTACGGCGTGGTCATCACCGCGGCGCGACTCGGCACCAACGACCTCGAGGAGGCGATCCGGTGGTGGGCGGACTCCAAGGTGCCGGTCTGGGGCGTCATCCCCGAGCGGGTGGGCATCGCTGCCGGTCCCGAGGCCAGGCTCTACCGCGAGGGGCTGGACGGGTACGCGGCGGTGTTGAGGAAGGCGCTCCGCAAGCGCGCTGCCTGACAGGTGTGCACCCTCGGGCTGCGGTGTCGGCGGGCCGGGAGGGCCTCCGCCTGCTGACCGATGCTGGCCACCGAGCGGCGTGGTCTTCCACGTACGCCTGAGCTGTCACGTGATGAGGTCGCCGGGCCCCGGGGGGACGTCGACGGCGTGCTCCTCGAGCGCGGCGAGCGGGACCACCTCCAGCGCCCGCTCGTGAGTCGAGGCCAGGACGACGTAGGCGGCCGCCCCGTCGTGGTGAGCCCGTAGCCAGTTGGCCGCGGTCACGCACCAACGGTCACCGGGGACCAGCCCGGGGAAGCGGAATTGCGGCAACGGGGTGGTGAGGTCGTTGCCGATGCTCCGCTGGTGCTCGAGGAACTCGGCGGTGACCACCGCACAGATGGTGTGGCTGCCGTGGTCTTCGGGGCCGGTCCTGCAGCACCCGTCCCGGAAGAAACCGGTGAGGGGGTCCGAGCTGCAGGGCTCGAGCTCGCCGCCGAGCACGTTGCGATCGGGCACCGCGCCAGTATCCTCCAATCGCAGTCGCCGGCCGGGCGGAACCCGTCAGTCGTTGTAGCCGAACAGCTCGATGCGGTCCTCGCCCGCGGCGGGCACGAGGTGGACCCGAAACCCGTCGACCGACTCGATCCGCTGGAGGGCGTCGACGTGGCCGCGGCCGAGCCCCTGCCACTTGGACCTGGCCCGGGCCTTGGCTTCGGCCGGGCTTTCCGCCACGAGGGTCACGACTTCGTGGCCTTCGCCCATCCTTCCGTCGTGCATCGGGCCACCGAGGAACGCCACGTAGAGGTCCATCTCTCAGGTGGTCCGGACGAAGTCGGCGACCACGGCGGCGAGCTCGGGCCCGCGATCCTCCTGCAGGAAATGCCCGCCGCCGGCGATCGTGGTGTGGGGCTGCCCCCGGGCGCCGGGGATGTGCTCCTGGAGGTACCGGTCCGACCCGGCGGTGATCGGGTCGCCGTCGCTGAAGGCGGTGAGGAACGGCTTGTCGAATCGCTCGAGCGACTGCCAGGCCGCCCGGTTGGCCGCCGCCGCCGGATCGTCGGGGGAGATGGGGACGAGGGTCGGGAACTGGCGCGCCCCCTCGGCAAAGGTCTGGTCGGGGAACGGCGCGTCGTAGGCGGCGACGACGTCGGGGGGGAGGTCGGAGGTACAGCCCGAGTTGACGATGGCGCCGGCGGGGAAGGTCTCGACCTCCTGCGAGAACTTCAGCCAGGCGAGAAAGGCCTCCCCGGGGTGTCGGTCGCCGGTCGGGAGGGACGTGTTGGCCGCCACGACGCGGGCGAACCGCGTCGGGTGCTCGGCGACCAGCCGGAGACCGATGAGCCCTCCCCAGTCCTGGCAGACCAGCGTGACCTCGGTGAGCGAGAGGGCGTCGAACACGAGGGCGCGCATCCATTCCACGTGGCGGGCGAAGGTGTACTCGGTCCGGGGCGTGGGCTTGTCCGACCGGCCGAACCCGACCAGATCGGGGGCGACGGCACGCAGCCCGGCCTTGCCCAGGACGGGGATCATGTGGCGGTAGAGGTAGCACCACGACGGCTCGCCGTGGAGCAGCAGGACGACCGGCCCCTCCGGGTCGCCTTCGTCGAGGTAGTGCATGCGCAGGGTCCCGCCGTCCTGGTCGGGTACGTCGGCATAGTGCGGCTCGAAGCCGAAACCCGGTAGGTCGGCGAAACGGCTGTCCGGGGTGCGGAGCACTTCCAAGGCTCACTCCTCGCTCGTGAGGACGGCGGTCCGGGCGGGACATTACGGGCGGGCACATAGTGGCACACCCGGTGACATAGTGGCACACCTTCTGTCAATTTGATCCTACCAGTCGGGCCCCCGGGAGAGGGCCGACATTCCGGCACCGCCCGCTCCGCCGTCGCCCCGCCGCATCGATGTCGCCGGGCGGGCCCGGGGGATCGGCGCGCGGTCGGCACCTACGATGCGTGCCATGCCCGACGCCCGCCCTCCCGACCCCTCCGAAGAGCCACTGGTGGGCCTGAAACCCCGCAGCCACGAGGTCACCGACGGCCCCACCCGGGCTCCGGCCCGGGCGATGCTGCGGGCGGTCGGGATGACCGACGACGACTGGGACAAGCCCCAGATCGGGGTGGCGTCGTCGTGGAACGAGGTGACCCCGTGCAACCTGCCCCTCGACCGCCTGGCCCGCCGGGCCAAGGACGGGGTCCGCCACGCCGGGGGGTTCCCGCTCGAGTTCGTGACCATCGCCGTGTCCGACGGGATCTCGATGGGCCACGAGGGGATGCGTGCCTCACTCGTCAGCCGCGAGGTGATCGCCGACTCGGTCGAGACGATGATGCACGCCGAGCGGTTCGACGGGTTGGTGACCGTCGCCGGGTGCGACAAGTCCCTGCCCGGCATGCTCATGGCCGCCGCCCGGCTCAACCTCCCGAGCGTCTTCCTCTACGGCGGGACCGATCCTCCCGGGGCGGGCCGGAGACCGTGCCCTCGACATCACCTCGGTGTTCGAGGCGGTCGGGGCCCACGCCGTGGACGCGCTCTCCGACGAGGAGCTGAGCCTCATCGAGCACAACGCCTGCCCGACCGAGGGGTCGTGTGCCGGGATGTTCACGGCCAACACCATGGCCTCGGTGGCCGAGGCCCTCGGCATGGCTCTCCCCGGCAGCTCGTCGGCTCCCGCCGTCGACCGGCGGCGCGACGACGCCGCCTTCGCCACGGGCGAGGCGGTGGTGGCACTGCTCCGGGCCGGCATCCGCCCCCGGGACGTGATGACCAAGGAGGCGTTCGAGAACGCCATCGCCGTCACCATGGCGCTCGGGGGGTCCACCAACGCCGTGCTCCATCTGCTGGCCATCGCCAACGAGGCGCGGGTGGATCTCCGCCTCGACGACTTCAACCGGGTCGCCGCCCGGGTCCCCCACCTGGCCGACACCAAGCCGCACGGGAAGTACCACATGTCCGATCTCGACCGGATCGGCGGCGTGCCGGTGGTCATGGCGGAGCTGCTCGGAGCCGGCCTGCTCCACGGGGACTGCATCACCGTCACCGGCAGGACGGTGGCCGACAACCTCGCCGCGCTCGGGCCCCGCCTCCCCGGACGGGGAGGTGGTCCATGCGCTCGGCGATCCGATCCATGCGCAGGGGGGCATCGCCGTCCTCAGCGGTTCGCTGGCCCCCGACGGGGCGGTGGTCAAGGTGGCGGGCATCGACCAGATGGGGTTCGACGGGCGCGCCCGGGTCTTCGACGGAGAGGACGCGGCCATGGAGGCCATCCTCGGCGGGTCGATCCAGCCCGACACGGTGGTGGTGATCCGCTACGAAGGGCCGAAGGGCGGTCCGGGGATGCGCGAGATGCTGGCGGTCACCGGTGCCATGAAGGGAGTCGGCCGCGGCGCCGACTGCGCCCTGGTGACCGACGGCCGGTTCTCCGGTGGCACCCACGGGTTCTGCATCGGGCACGTGGCGCCCGAAGCCGTCGACGGCGGACCGATCGCCCTGGTCGCCGACGGCGACCGCATCGTGGTGGACGTCGCCGCCCGTTCGATCGACCTGCTGGTGGACGACGCAGGAGCTCGAGCGCCGCCGGGTCGATCTCAAGCACCCCGAGCCCCGCTACACGAGCGGGGTGCTGGCGAAGTACGCCTCGCTGGTGACCGGCGCCGACAAAGGAGCGGTCACCGAGCCGCTCATCCCTGCCTGAGCCCGGCGGGACCGGGTGGCCACCTGGCAGCAGTTCGGGGAGGCGGACCCCGCCTTCGCCGAGCTGGCCGAGGCGCGGATCGACGGCGAGGGCCTGGTGCTGGTCGGCACGCTCCGGCGCAACGGCTGGCCGCGGATCAGCCCGGTCGAACCGCTGATCGTCGACGGTGATCTCTGCCTCGGGATGATGTGGCAGTCGAAGAAGGCGCTCGACCTGCTCCACGACCCCCGGTGCGTGGTCCACAGCATCGTCCGGGACCGGGCCGGGACCGAGGGCGACGTGAAGGTCTACGGCCGGGCGGTCGACGTCGTCGATCCCGGCCGGCGCGAGCGCTACGGCGCGGCCCTCGAGGCCCGCATCGGCTGGCGGCCCGAGGGCGACTTCCACCTCTTCGCCGTGGACATCACCGAGGTCGGGTACTTCGTGGTGGCAGCGGGCGGCCACGAGACCCGGACCTGGAGGGCCCCCTCTCCCTAGCGGCGGCCGGTCGGCGGGCCCGACCCACGGGTCCGGCGACGACCCGCCCTGGTCTCCTGCCCGCGTGGCCGTCCTTGTCGGCGGGGCCCCGTGCGTGTAACAATGTCCGATCATGCAACGCCTCGTGTCCGCCCGCCGAGCCATCCTGGTACTCGTCTTGTAGCGCGCACGTCGCCTTCCGCCGTGCGCGCTTTCCGACCTCCCCGACGGGAGGTCGTTTTCATGTCCGAGCACGACCTCGCCGGCCACCGCCAGCGACCCCGATACCGACCCCGACACCGACCCCGATACCGACCCCGACACACCCGACGAGCACCGAACAGGGAGCCACCATGGAACTCACCGGAGCACAAGCGCTGATCAAGAGCTTGGAGATGCAGCAGGTGGAGGTCATGTTCGGCCTTCCCGGCGGCGCCATCCTGCCCGTCTACGACCCGATCCTCGACTCTTCGATCCGCCACATCCTCGTGCGTCACGAGCAGGGTGCCGGCCACATGGCCGAGGGCTACGCCCAGGTGACCGGCCGGCCGGGTGTGGCCATGGTGACGAGCGGTCCCGGCGCCACCAACATCGTCACCCCGCTTGGCGGACGCCTACATGGACTCGATTCCCGCTGGTGGTCGTGACCGGCCAGGTGGCGACCACCGCCATCGGGACCGACGCCTTCCAGGAGAGCGACATCACCGGCATCACCATGGGGATCACCAAGCACAACTGGTTGATCACCGACGGCGCCGACATCCCCCGGGTGGTGGCCGAGGCCTTCCACGTCGCCACCACCGGACGTCCGGGCCCGGTCCTGATCGACCTGCCGAAGGACGTGGCCAACCGGCCGATGGAGTGGTACTGGCCCGACGCCGACGATCTCGACCTGCCCGGGTACCGCCCGGTGACCGAGGGCGACCCGGCCCTGGTCCGGCGGGCCGCCGAGCTGCTGCTCGCCGCCGAGCGCCCGGTCATCTACGCCGGTGGCGGGATCTTGAAGGCGCGCGCCGCCGAGTCTCTTCGGGAGCTGGCCGAGCGGACCGGGATCCCGGTGGTCACCACGCTGATGGCCCGGGGCTCGTTCCCCGATTCGCACCCGCTGTGCCTCGGCATGCCCGGCATGCACGGCAACTACACCGCGGTCACCGCCATGCAGCGCTCGGACCTCCTCATCGCCCTCGGCAGCCGCTTCGACGACCGGGTGACCGGGCGAGTGGACGCCTTCGCCCCCGGCGCCAAGGTGATCCACGTCGACATCGACCCGGCCGAGCTCAACAAGGTCCGACGGGCCGACGTCGCCATCGCCGGCGACTGCCGTCTGGTCATCGACGAGCTGCTCGAGGCGCTCGGTGCCCTCGGGCTCCGCCACTCGGACGCCACCCGGGCCCGGCCGGGGGGCGCTCCCTCCGACGCGGTGTCGGGGGGCCCGGCGACCGACGGCTCGCCGGCTGCCGCCTTCCCCCGGCAGCGGTTGAGCCCGTGGCGGGCCCAGCTGAGCGAGTGGCAGCGGCGCTTCCCGCTCGTCTACGACCAGCAGCCGGGCCCCGGCGCCCTCAAGCCCCAGTTCGTCCTCGAGACGCTGCGCGACGCCACCCCCGACGACACCATCGTGGCCTCGGGCGTCGGCCAGCACCAGATGTTCGCCTCGCAGTGGTGGCGGTTCGACTACCCCTACACCTGGGTCAACTCCGGGCGGCCTCGGGCACCATGGGCTTCGCCGTGCCCGCCGCCATCGGGGCCAAGGTCGGGCCGGCCCGACCGGATGGTGTGGGCGGTGGACGGCGACGGCTGCTTCCAGATGACCGCCCAGGAGCTGGTCACGGCCAGCTCGGAGCGGATCCCGGTCAAGGTCGCCATCCTCAACAACGCCTATCTGGGGATGGTCCGGCAATGGCAGGAGATGTTCTACGAGGAGCGGTACTCCGAGGTCTACCTGTCGCCCGACCTGCCCGACTACGTGGGCTGGGCCGAGGCCATGGGCTGTGTCGGGATCCGGGTCGAGTCGCCCGAGGAGGTCGCCGTCGCCATCGACAAGGCGAACGACATCGACGACCGTCCGGTCGTGATCGACTTCCGGGTCGACGCCTTCGAGAAGGTCTTCCCGATGGTGGCGGCCGGCGTCGTCCAACGACGACATCGTGGTCGACCCGTCCCAGGCCGGGGAGCGGTGAGCGCCGTGTACGGAACCGACAAACGCCATCACACCCTGACCGTGCTGGTCGAGAACAAGTCGGGTGTCCTCGCCCGGGTGGCCGGGCTGTTCTCCCGCCGGGGGTACAACATCTACTCCCTGGCCGTCGCCCCCTCGGACGACGAGCGGTTCAGTCGGATCACCATCGTGGTGGACGTGGAGTCCTCGCCGCTCGAGCAGATCATCGAGCAGCTCGACAAGCTGGTCCCGGTGGTGTCCATCACCGAGCTCGATCCGGCGATCTCCCGCGAGCGCGAGCTGCTGCTCGCCACCGTGGAGGCCGGGCCCGAGGCCCGCGGCCAGGTGATCCAGCTGGTCGGGGTGTTCGAGGGCAAGATCGTCGACGTCGGCCGCGACCGGCTCACGGTGATGCTGGCCGGGGCGCCGACCAAGCTGGACGACTTCGAGGACCTCATCCGCAGCTACGGGATCGTCGACATGCAGCGGACGGGCCGGGTGGCCTTGCCTATGCTTGACCGGTCCGGCGGGCTGTCCGGGCCGGCCTCGGCACGGTCGGCGGCCCCGGGTTCCATCCAGAAGGCAGGTTGAAGGCATGGCCACGCTCTACTACGAGAAGGACGCCGATCCGAGCCTCATCGGGGGCCGGAAGGTGGCCGTGATCGGCTACGGCTCCCAGGGCCATGCCCACGCCCTCAACCTGTCCGAGAGCGGGGTCGACGTCCGGGTCGGCCTGCGGTCGGGGTCCGTCCTCCCGGCAGAAGGCGGCCGAGGCGGGGCTGCGGGTGCTCTCGGTGGCCGAGGCCGCGGCCGAGGCCGACGTGATCATGATCCTGCTGCCCGACACCGAGCAGGCCGCGGTGTACGAGGCGGACATCCTCCCCCACCTCCGCGGCGGCGATGCCCTCTTCTTCGCCCACGGCTTCAACATCCGGTTCGGCCTCATCGAGCCCCCGCCCGACGTGGACGTGGCCATGGTGGCGCCCAAGGGCCCCGGGCACCTGGTGCGCCGCACCTACACCGAAGGCGGAGGGGTCCCTTCGCTGGTGGCGGTGGCGGCCGATCCCTCGGGGAAGGCGCACGAGCTCGCCCTGTCCTATGCCCATGCCATCGGCGCCACCCGGGCCGGAGTGCTCGACACCACCTTCGCCGAAGAGACCGAGACCGACCTCTTCGGCGAGCAGGTCGTGCTCTGCGGCGGGCTGACCGCCCTGGTCCAGGCGGGCTACGAGACGCTGGTCGGCGCCGGCTACCAGCCGGAGTCGGCCTACTTCGAGTGCCTGCACGAGCTCAAGCTGATCGTCGACCTCATGTACGAGCAGGGGATCAGCGGCATGCGCTTCTCGATCTCGGACACCGCCGAGTACGGCGACCTGACCCGCGGACCCCGGGTCATCAACCAGGCGGTGCGCGACGAGATGGGCCGGATCCTCTCGGAGATCCGGGACGGCTCCTTCGCCGAGGAGTGGGTGGCCGAGAACGCCGCCGGCCGTCCCAACTTCCTGGCCCTGCGCCAGGCCGGGCTGGACCATCCGATCGAGAAGGTCGGCGCCGAGCTGCGAGCCATGATGCCCTTCGTGACGGCGGGGAGGCAGAAGATCCAGGACGTCTCCGGGGGCTGATCCCCGGCGTCAGCCGGCCAGGGCCCCCACCACGTAGTTGATGCGACGCGCACAGGGCGGCCACGTCGTCGGGCTCGATCGCCGGGAACATGGCGATGCGGAGCTGGTTGCGTCCCAGCTTGCGGTAGGGCTCGGTGTCGACGATCCCGTGGGCGCGCAGGACGGCGGCCACCGCCGACGCGTCGACCGCGTCGGCGAAGTCGATGGTTCCGACCACGTGGCTCCGGTCCTGCTCGCGGGTGACGAACGGGGTGGCGAAGTCGGAGCTGTCGGCCCAGGTGTAGAGGATCTCGGCCGACTTGTCGCAGCGGCCGGCGGCGAACTCCGAGCCCCCGTTCTCGTTGAACCAGGACACCTGGTGCTCGAGGAGGAACAGGGTGGCCAGTGCCGGGGTGTTGTAGGTCTGGTCGAGCCTCGAGTTCTCGAGGGCGATGGCGAGGTCCAGCGAGGCGGGCACCCACCGTCTGGTGGCGGCGATGGCGGCGATCCGGTCCCGGGCGGCGGGGGAGAGCAGAGCGATCCACAGTCCGCCGTCGGAGCCGAAGCACTTCTGCGGGGCGAAGTAGTAGGCGTCGAACTGGCGCGGGTCGACCCGCAGGCCGCCGGCCCCCGAGGTGGCGTCGACGGCCACCAGGCCGCCGCCCTCGGACGGATCCGGCGCCCCCTCGGGACGCCGGATCTGCATCATCACGCCGGTGGACGTCTCGTTGTGGGTCAGCGCGTAGACGTCGATCCCGTCCCGGGCTTCGGGCAACGGGTGGGTGCCGAGCTCCGAGGCGATGACCTCGGGCTCGTCGAGATGGGGCGCGCTGGCGGCGGCGGCCGCGAACTTGGAGGAGAACTCGCCGAAGGTCAGGTGCTGGCTCCTGCGGTCGATCAGACCGAAGGTGGCCGCGTCCCAGAACGAGGTGGTCCCTCCGTTCCCGAGGACCACCTCGTAGTCGTCGGGCAGCGAGAAGAGGTGAGCCAGCCCCTCCCGCAGGCTCCCCGACCACCGACTTGACCGTCTTCTGCCGGTGGCTGGTCCCGAGGAACCCTCCGGCCGACGCGGCCAGGGCGGCCACGGCCTCGGGGCGGACCTTGGACGGCCCCGAGCCGAACCGGCCGTCACCGGGCAGCAGATGGTCGGGAATGCGGATGTCGGGGATATCGGTCACGTATGGAATCATGGCACCATGGCCGCGCACCGAGGAACTCCGCCCCCGGCCGGCCCGCCCCCGCCGGTCGGCATCATGACCGGACGGATCTCGGACCGGGTCGCCGCCGTCGCTCCCTCGGCCACGCTCGCCGTCGACGCCAAGGCCAAGGCGTTGCAGGCGGCCGGCGAGAGCGTGATCGGCTTCGGTGCCGGCGAGCCCGACTTCGCCACGCCCGACCACATCGTGGCGGCGGCCGAGGCGGCCTGCCGCGACCCCCGGTCCCACAAGTACACGCCGACGGCGGGGCTCCCCGAGCTGCGGGAGGCGGTGGCTGTCGAAGACGAGGCGCGACTCGGGCCTGGAGGTGACCGCCGCCCAGGTGCTCGTGACCAACGGCGGGAAGCAGGCCGTCGCCAACGCCTTCGCCGCCCTGTGCGACCCCGGCGACGAGGTGATCGTGCCGGCCCCCTACTGGACGACCTATCCCGAGTCGATCGCCCTGGCCGGCGGCGTCCCCGTGGTGGTCGGCACCGACGCCGCCGGCGGGTTCCGCGCCACCGTCGAGCAGCTCGAGGCGGCCCGGACGGACGCGGACCAAGGTCCTCCTGTTCGTCTCGCCCGTCGAACCCGACCGGCGCCGTCTATCCCCGCGCACGAGATCGAGGCGATCGGCCGGTGGGCGCTCGAGCACGGGCTGTGGGTGGTCACCGACGAGATCTACGAGCACCTGGTCTACGGCGACGCCGAGCACCACTCGATGCCGGTGCTGGTGCCCGAGCTGGCCGACCGGTGCATCGTGGTCAACGGGGTGGCCAAGACCTACGCCATGAC
The DNA here is from genome assembly GCA_963764555.1 of uncultured Acidimicrobiales bacterium. Classification (GTDB taxonomy): domain Bacteria; phylum Actinomycetota; class Acidimicrobiia; order Acidimicrobiales; family RAAP-2; genus Bog-756. The sequence goes on along the minus strand of CAVXSW010000003.1, from coordinate 499,340 downwards.
CGGCTGGCGGGTCGGATGGATGATCGGACCGACCGACGTGGTGGCGGCGGCCACCAACCTCCAGTCCCACGAGACGTCCAACGTGGCCAACGTCTCCCAGCGGGCGGCGCTCGCCGCCTTGTCGGGCGACCTCGAGGCGGTGGCGGCGATGCGCCGGGCCTTCGACCGTCGCCGGCGCACCATCCACACCATGCTCGACGAGATCGAAGGGGTCGAGTGCCTGCTGCCCGAGGGGGCGTTCTACGCGTTCCCGTCGGTCGAGGGGCTGTTGGGCCGCGAGATCCGCGGGCGTCGGCCGGCGTCGAGCGCCGAGCTGGCCGAGCTCGCCATCGAGGAGGCCAAGGTGGCCGTGGTGCCCGGCGAGGCCTTCGGCGCCCCCGGCTACTTCCGCATGTCCTACGCCCTGGGCGACGACGACCTCGTCGAGGGCGTCCAGCGGCTGGCCAAGCTCTTCGGCGACGCGGCGTGAGCGCCAGGCACCCGAGCCTGTCAGCGGTGGGTCGCGCCCGACGGGCGATCCCGCCCGGTGGGGCCACCGGGCGGTCCGCCCGGGCCCGGGGAGGCGAGCCCGATGGCTAGGGTGCTCGTCACCGAGAAGCTGGCCCAGGCGGGGCTCGACCTCATGGCGGCGGCCGGCCACGAGGTCGATGTGCAGCTCGGTCTGTCCCCCGACGAGCTGGTGGCGGCGGTCCCCGGCGCCGAGGCCCTCGTCATCCGCTCGGCCACCACGGTGACCGCCGAGGTGCTCGCCGCCGGCACCGACCTCGTCGTGGTGGGGCGGGCCGGCATCGGGCTCGACAACGTCGACGTGGCGGCGGCGACCGAGCGGGGCGTGATGGTGGTCAACGCTCCCCAGTCGAACATCCTCTCCGCCGCCGAGCAGGCCATGGCGCTCCTGCTGGCCCAGGCGCGCAACATCCCCCAGGCCCATGCCGCGCTGGTGGCCGGCAAGTGGGAGCGGTCCAAGTGGGAGGGCGTGGAGCTGCACGGGAAGACCCTCGGGGTGGTCGGACTCGGCCGGGTCGGAGCCCTCGTGGCCCAGCGGGCACTGGCCTTCGGCATGCGGCTGGTCGCCTACGACCCCTTCGTCTCGGCCGACCGGGCCCGGCACATGGGCGTGCAGCTCATGGACCTCGAGACCCTGATGGCGCAAGCCGACTTCGTGAGCGTCCACCTACCGAAGAACGCCGACACCATCGGCCTGATCGGCAAGGACCTGCTGGCCAAGGCCAAGCCCGGTCTCCGGATCGTCAACACCGCCCGGGGGGGCATCGTGGACGAGGAGGCGCTGGCCGAGGCGATCCGGTCGGGGCAGGTCCAGGGTGCCGGGCTCGACGTCTTCGCCAAGGAGCCCACCACCGAGTCCCCGCTGTTCGAGCTCCCGTCGGTGGTGGTCGCCCCCCACCTCGGAGCCTCGACCGTCGAGGCCCAGGACAAGGCCGGCGTGACCATCGCCGAGCAGGTCATCCTGGCCCTGAACGGCGACTTCGTGCCCTTCGCCGTCAACGTGGCGGCCACCGAGGTGTCCGAGACGGTCCGCCCCTTCATGGGGCTGGCCGAGCAGCTCGGCCGGATCCTCTCCTGCCTCAACGACGGCCTGCCGGACCGGCTGGAGATCGAGTACCAGGGCGGCCTGGCCGGTGCCGGCACCGGCATCCTCGGACTGTCCGTGCTGAAGGGGCTCTTCGCCGCCTCGACCGACGAGCCGGTCTCCTACGTCAACGCGCCCCAGCTGGCCGCCACCCGCGGCCTCGAGGTCCGCGAGACCTCGACGGCCACCGCCCACGAGTACGTGAACCTGATCGTGGCACGCTGCGGCGGGCACTCGGTGGCGGGCACCCTCACCGGACCGCGTACCGAACCCCGGCTGGTCATGATGGACGACCACACCGTCGAGGTGCCTCCCGCCCCGCACATGGTGGTCGTCCGCAACGACGACCGGCCGGGCATGATCGGTGTGGTCGGCACCGTCGTCGGCCAGGCCGGCGTGTCGATCTCGTCGATGGCCGTCGGCCCGTCCGCCTCCGGCAACACCGCCCTCATGGTGCTGTCCACCGATCGGGAGGTGCCCTCCGAGGCGCTGGAGGAGCTCCGCCGGGCTGCTGGCATCAGCGACGTGCACACCGTCGAGTCCTGAGCCTCCCCCGCCCGGGCGTCGCCCCACCGCCCCGGCGCACGGGGCCGGGGCGGTCCCGACGTCCTGTGTCCTAGCCCTGGCGGGCCGGGTTGGTCGGCACCGGCGGCCAGGTGTCGCCCCCGATGACCGGAAACCCCTCTGGACCGCTCTGGCGGGACGTCGATTCGATGATCCGTGCCACCAGAGACGCCAGGGCCGCCATCAGGGCCAGGCGCACCAGCCACTTGCAGGCAGTCCTCACCATGCTGCCACCCTAGACACCCAACATGAGAGCCAGATGTGAGCCGCCGACCCCGGGGCCCCCGGGGGCGACCCCGGACCCGACCCCGGCCGGCCCCGGGGCCCACCCTCCGTCGTGCCTGGTCGCTCCCATCGCGGCGCCCGATCGGGGGCATGATGGACCCGATGGGCGACGAGGGCGCGGCCCGGGTGGAGATGGTCCGGCGACTGAGGCAGACGGGCGCCGTGGTCTCCGCCGAGGTCGAGAGGGCGATGCTGGCGGTCCCCCGCCACCGCTTCGTGCCCCAGATCGACGAGACCGCCGCCTACCTCGACGAGGCGGTGATGATCAAGCACGGCCGCGGCGGTGTGCCTCTCAGCTCGCTGTCCCAGCCCACCATCGTGGCCATCATGCTGGAGCGGTCGGGTGTGGCCAACGGCCACCGGGTCCTCGAGATCGGCACGGGGACGGGGTACAACGCCGCCTTGCTGTCGGTGCTGGCCGGCCCGGAGGGCTCGGTCGTGAGCGTCGAGCTGGAGCCCGACCTGGCCCGGCGGGCGGCCCGGACCCTCGCCGACACGGGCTACGGCGAGGTCGAGGTGGTGGTCGGGGACGGACGGGACGGCCATCCCCCGGGCGCTCCCTACGACCGGATCGTCGTGACCACCGGGGCGGGCGCGCTCTCCGAGGCCTGGGTGGCCGAGCTCGCTCCGGCCGGCCGCATGGTGGTGCCCCTCGTCGACCAGCACGGTGTCGGCCAGATCGTCGTCTTCGAGGAGGTCGATGGCGATCTGGTGCACCGCACGGACGCCCCGTGCGGCTTCATCCCGTTGCGCGAGGCCCCTGCCCGAACCTGACCGTCGGGCCCTTCCGGCTCGTTCGCCATAGCCTGTGGGGATGCCCGTCGATCCGGTCCCCGAGTTCCTCCACACGGTCACCTCGAGGCTGGTCGTCGACGACGGGGCGGCCGCCATCGACTTCTACGCCCGGGCCTTCGGTGCCGACGAGGTGGGGGAGCGCTTCACCGGTCCCGACGGCGAGGTCATCCACGCCCAGGTCCGGATCGGGGACACCGTCGTCATGCTCACCGAGGACTCCGGCGATGCCGGGTCCCCGTCCCGTTCGCCTCGCGCCCTCGGCGGGAAGGTCACCGCGGTCATGGCGACCTACTGGCCGGACGTAGATGCGGCTTGGGGGCGAGCGGTCGCAGCCGGGGCGGAGGAGATCTATCCGTTGGCCGACCACTTCTACGGCGAACGCGGCGGGAGGCTCCGGGACCCGTTCGGACACCAGTGGATGCTGAGCCAGCAGATCGAGGACGTCCCCCCCGACGAGATGGCGCGGCGCGCCGAGGCGTTCTTCGGCAGCTCCGGCTGACCGCCCGCGACCATCGCCATCGGCGGCCCGCCGACACGCTCCGTGGTCCGGCCGGCGGGCGTGGTTCGGCCGGCGGCGATGTGGTCCGGCCGGCGGCGATGTGCTCCGGCCGGCGGCGATGTGCTCCGGCCGGCGGGCGATCCGGCCGGCGGGCGAGCGGCTGCCGTCGGTAGGTGAGGCCGCCGACTGTCGCCCGCGTGCGCCCGTCAATGTCACGCTCCGTGGCCGCCGTCGACGCGCTCGGGGGAGAGCCGACCGTCAAGATTTACGTTGACCGCCGCAGGGCGCGGGCATACCATGAGCCCAGCAGGAGGAGGAGATGTCCATCGTCTTCGATGGCATCGCAACCGATCGGCGGCTCCGCCCGGGGGAGAACTGAATTGCGCTGGCACGGAGTGCCGATCGATGCCAGGGGCCACGGCGGACGGCGGCCCCGGCTCTCCGCGGAGATACGCGATCTCGGCGTTCCGGTCGTGTACCGTTGGTCGCGTTGGCGTTGCGCCCTGTTCCACGACCAGACTCCGAGCGCCGAGGAGCGGCACATTCGCAGTTGCGAGAGTGAGGGATGATCGCAACTCATCCTCTACCGGGTCCCCCGACGTCGGCTGCCCCCCTGCCCCTCGTGGTAGTCGGCGCCGGGGACCCGGTAGATTCGATCCCCGGCGGCTGACGACCGAGGGACCGCCGTCAGGGAGCGCCGAAGGTTTGGCGCCGGGCGCTCACCGGGTGGTCGGAAGCCACGAAGGTCGGGTCGCCTCGAAGCGCTCGATTTCGTCCTGGTAGCGCAACGTGAGCCCGATGTCGTCCCACCCGTTGACCAGACGCATGCGGGTGAACTCGTCGAGGGGGAAGCTGGCCTCGATGCCGGCCGACGGTGCTTCGACCGTCCCGCGCTCGACGTCGATGGTGACCTCCGTGGAAGGATCGGCTGCCACCGCGTCGAGCAGTCTCCGGCCGACGGCGGGGTCGACCTCGACGGGGACCAGTCCCGCCTTGGTGCAGTTGCTGCGGAAGATGTCGCCGAACCGTGGCGAGACGACGGCCTCGAACCCGTAGTCCTGCAGGGCCCACACCGCGTGCTCCCTCGAGGACCCGGTTCCGAAGTCGGGTCCGGCGACGAGGATGGTGGCTCCGGCGAACTCCTCGCGGTTGAGCACGAATTGCCGGTCGTCGCGCCATTCGGCGAACAGGCCGGCGCCGAAGCCCGTGCGCTCGACCCGCTTGAGCCAGTCGGACGGGATGATCTGGTCCGTGTCGACGTCGGACCGGTCGAGGGGGACGGCCCGCCCGGTGACCACCCGCACCGGACGCATCAGTCGAGCTCGGCAGGGGCCGTGAACCGGCCGGCCACGGCGGTGGCCGCCGCCACCGCCGGCGACACCAGATGGGTCCGCCCGCCGCGTCCCTGCCGGCCCTCGAAGTTGCGGTTCGAGGTCGAGGCCGCCCGTTCCCCGGGGGCGAGCTTGTCGGGGTTCATGGCCAGGCACATCGAGCAACCGGGCTCGCGCCAGTCGAACCCGGCGGCCTCGAACACCGTGTCGAGCCCTTCCGATTCGGCCTGCGCCTTCACCCGGTGCGAGCCGGGCACGACGAGGGCCCGCACACCGGAGCGGACCCGACGGCCCCGCAGGACCTCCGCCGCCGCCCGGAGGTCCTCGATGCGGGCGTTGGTGCACGACCCGATGAAGACGGTGTCCACCGGGATGTCGGTGATCGGAGTGCCGCGCTCGAGGCCCATGTACTCGAGGGCACGGGCCGCCGCCTCGCGCTCGGCTGGCGTCGCTGAAGGCGTCGGGGTCGGGCACCGCTCCCGTCGATCCGGGCCACCTGGGCCGGGTTGGTGCCCCAGGTCACATGGGGGACCAGGCCCGCCGCATCGATCCCGACCTCCTTGTCGAAGCGGGCGCCCTCGTCGGTCGGGAGGACGGCCCATTCGGCGAGCGCCTCGGCCCAGGCGGCCCCTTCGGGGGCGTGGTCGCGGCCCTCGAGGTAGGCGAACGTGGTGTCGTCGGGGGCGATCATGCCGGCCCGGGCCCCGGCTTCGATCGACATGTTGCAGACCGTCATCCGGCCCTCCATCGAGAGGCCGGCGATGGCCGCGCCCCGGTACTCGATGACGTGTCCCGCCCCGCCACCGGTACCGATCTGGCCGATGATGGCGAGCACGAGGTCCTTTGCCGTCACTCCGGGAGGAAGGGCCCCCTCGACGGTGACCGCCATGGACGCCGGTCGGCGCTGGGGAAGCGTCTGGGTGGCGAGGACGTGCTCGACCTCGCTCGTGCCGATGCCGAACGCCAGCGCCCCGAAGGCCCCGTGGGTGGACGTGTGGCTGTCGCCGCAGACGATGGTCATGCCCGGCTGGGTGAGACCCTGCTCGGGTCCGATGATGTGCACGATCCCCTGGTCGGCGTGGCCCATGGGATAGCAGGTGATCCCGAACTCGGCGCAGTTGCCGGGCCAGCACGGCCAGCTGCGTGGCCGAGACGGGGTCCGCCACCGGCTTGTCGATGTCGGCGGTGGGCACGTTGTGGTCGGCGGTGGCGATGGTCAGGTCCGGACGGTGCACCCCCCGCCCCGCCAGGCGCAGGCCGTCGAAGGCCTGGGGCGAGGTGACCTCGTGGACGAGATGGAGGTCGATGAAGAGGACGTCGGGCTCGTCGCCGGTCCCCCGGTGCACCACGTGGCTGTCCCATACCTTCTCTGACAGGGTGCGGGGACCGCCGGCACCGGATCCGGGCCCCTGTGGGGCCCGGGCTCGCTTCGGGGCACGGTCTCGCTGTGGGGCACGGGTTCGCTCGAGCCTCTCGGGCCGTCAGGCCCCGACCTTGACGATCCGGACCCGCACGGGCCCCCCGGGGGAGGCGTACTCGACCTCGTCCCCGGCGACCCGGCCGAGCAGCGCCTGGCCGAGCGGCGAGCCCGGGGACACGACGGTGGCCTCGGCGTGGCGCTCCTCGATGGACCCCACGAAGTACTCCGCCGCCTCGCTCTCGTCCTCTCCCTCGTAGCTGGAGCGTGACGAGGGCGCCGGCGGCGACGGTGCCGTCGACCGGCGTCGACGTCGACGATGGTGGCCGACTTGAGCAGGCGCGTGAGATGGCGGATGCGCGATTCCATCTTGCCCTGGTTGTCCTTGGCCGCGTGGTAGTCGCCGTTCTCCGACAGGTCGCCGAGGGCCCGGGCCGACTCGATGGCGGCGGCGATCTCCACCCGCCCCCGGGTGGTGAGGTCCTCGAGCTCGGACTGGAGCCGCTCGTAGGTGTCGCGGGTCAGCTGGGGGGAGGAGGCGTCGTTCACGGCCCACCAGGCTAACGGCTGCCGCCGCCCCCTCCGACCGGCCCGGTGCCGAGGACGCCGGGCTCGCGGCGCCGCGAATCGAGCCGTGAAATGATCAGTGCCTCGACGTGCGAACCAGTGGCACCGGTCACCGCCCGACCGGGCACCGCCGACCGGCTACCAGGGAGGTCCGTGACCGTGGCAGACATCAAGGGCTCGTGGGAACCGCGCTTCGAGGGGGTGGTCGCCGCGCTCGAGTCGAGCCTCGACGCCGGGACCGACGTCGGGGCGTCGGTGGCCGTCTTCCTCCGACGGCGAGCCGGTGGTCGACATCTGGGGCGGGTACGCCGACGAGGCCGGTTCGGTCCCCTGGGAGCAGGACACCATCACCAACGTCTGGTCGACGACCAAGACGATGACCTTCCTCGTCGCGCTCATGCTCGCCGACCGCGGCGAGCTCGACTTCCATGCCCCGGTGGCCCGGTACTGGCCGGAGTTCGCCGCCGGGGGCAAGGAGGCGGTGGAGGTCCGCCACCTGATGAGCCACACCGCGGGCCTGTCCGGGTGGACCGAGCACCTCGAACCGTCCGACCTCGCCGACTGGGAGCGGTGCACCTCGTTGCTGGCCGCCCAGCAGCCGTGGTGGGAGCCCGGGGACGGCCTCGGGCTACCACGCCGTGACCCAGGGCTACCTGATCGGCGAGGTGGTGCGCCGGATCACCGGGGTGAGCATCGGGACCTGGTTCGCCAGCGAGATCGCCGGGCCGCTGGGCGCCGACTTCTTCATCGGCCTGCCCGAGTCCGAGGACGGACGGGTGTCGCTGGTCATCCCGCCGCCGGCCGTCGACTTCGGCTCGCTCGATCCCTCGTCGATCGCCGTCCGGACCCTCTCCAACCCGCCGCTCGACGGCAGCCTGCCCCACCACGAGTGGTGGCGCCGGGCCGAGATCCCGGCGGCCAACGGTCACGGCAACGCCCGATCGGTGGCCGCGATCCAGTCGGTCGTGGCCGGCGGTGGCGAGGCCCGCGGCGTGCGCCTGCTGTCGGCGCCGGGGACCGAGCGGATCTTCGAGGAGCAGATCGACGGGACCGACCTCGTGCTCGGCATGCCCTGTCCGCTTCGGCATGGGCTACGGGCTGAGCACCGAGATGATGCCGATCGGCCCGCGGGCCTGCTTCTGGGGCGGGTACGGCGGCTCGCTCATCGTCCTCGACCTCGATGCCGCGCTCACCGTCTGCTACGTGATGAACCGGATGGAGAGCGGTCTCCAGGGAGACCTCCGCGGGGCCGGCATCGTGGTGGCCGCCGTCGCCGGGCTGGCCGGGAAGCTGACCACGGTCGGGCCACTACCGTGGACGGCGTGATGGCAGGAGCAAGACCCCGGTGAGCATGACGCGGTGACCAGGGTGTCCGCCGGCGGGGACGGCGGGGGGCGCTCCTTCGAGGTCCGGTTCGAGGAGGAGCAGCAGCGGCCCTTCCCCTGGAAGGCGGCCATCAAGCGCACCGTCGGCATCGTCATCGGCGGGGTGGCGCTCTACTTCGTCCTCCCCGAGGTGGTGGCGGTGTTCCATGCCTGGCCGCGGCTGGCCACCCTCAACCTGCTGTGGTTCATCCCGGCGCTCGTCGCCGAGCTGGCCCATTTCGCCTGCACCTTCTCCCTGCAGCGCATCGCCCTCCGCACCAAGCGCTGGTTCCCGGTGGTCACCGCCCAGCTCGCCGGCAACTCGATCTCGCTGATCGTGCCCGGCGGCGCCGCTGCCGGGGCGGCGGTGCAGTTCCGCATGCTCGCCACCAGCGGGATGGACTCGGCCGACTCGGTCGGCGGCCTCACCGTGTTCTCCTTCCTCGGCATCGGCGGACTGCTGGCGCTCCCGATCTTCGCCCTCCCCGCCGTCCTCTTCGGCGCGCCGGTCAGCCGGGGGCTGGCCGAAGCCGCCATCATCGGGGCCGTCGGGTTCGTCCTCTTCGTCGGGTTCGGCGCCGTGCTCATGTCCACCGACCGACCGCTGCGCTGGGCCGGCGAGGTCGCCGGCGCCCTGCGCAACCGGCTCTTGCGCAAGCGGCCGCCGATCGGGGGCCTCGGGGACCGGCTCATCGACCAGCGGAACCTCATCCGGACGGTGCTCGGCCAGCAGTGGTGGCAGGCCACCCTGCTGTCGGCCGGCCGGCTCCTGTTCGACTACCTCTGCCTCCTGTTCGCGGTCCGCGCCGTCGGCGCCCACCCGCGGGCCTCGCTGATCCTGCTCGCCTATGCCGTGGCCGGGGTGATCGGCCTGGTGCCCATCACCCCCGGGCGGGCTCGGCATCGTCGAGGCCAGCCTCAGCGGTCTGCTGGTGCTGGCCGGGCTGACCGGGGTCGAGGCGGTGCTCGCCACCCTCGCCTACCGCCTGGCGTCCTACTGGCTGCCGTTGCTGGCCGGCCCGTTCGCCTACGGTGCCTTCAAGTTCCGCTACCGCAACCGTGGCATCCCGCCACCCGTATCGGCCGAGCCTTCGGCCAGCTGAGCACGACCTCGGGGCCGGCTGCCTCACTACACTCGGGGCCATGCGCATCGCGGTGGGCGCCGATCATGCGGGGTTCGGGCTGAAGACCCTCGTGGCCAAGCACCTGGCCGACGCCGGGCACCAGGTCGTCGACCTCGGGACCGAGTCGCCCGACGTCCCCGTCGACTATCCCGGTCTACGGCGCTGGCGGTCGGCCGGGCCGTGGCCGAGGGCCGGGCCGACCGCGGGGTCTGCGTCTGCGGCACCGGCATCGGCATCGGCATGGCCGCCAACAAGGTGCCCGGGGTCCGGGCCGCCATGGTGCACGACGTGACCACCGCCCGCCTGGCCCGGCGCCACAACGACGCCAACGTCATCTGCCTCGGCGGGCGCACGACCGGCCCGGCCGAGGCGGTCGACGCCGTCGACGCCTTCCTGGCGGCCGAGTTCCAGGGAGGTCGGCACGCCCGTCGCATCGACGAGCTCGCCGAGCTCGAGCGCGAGGGGTGGCCCCGGTGACCGGTCCCGCTCCGTCCCCGTTCGACGCCTGGCTCGCCGGCGACCCCGAGGTGCGCCGCCTGCTCGGCGAGGAGGCCGAGCGCCAGTCCACCACCCTCCAGCTCATCGCCTCGGAGAACTTCACCTCCCCGGCCGTGCTCGCCGCTTCGGGCTCGGTGCTCACCAACAAGTACTCCGAGGGCTACCCCGGCCGTCGCTACTACGGCGGCAACCAGATCATCGACGAGGTCGAGGACCTGGCCCGGCGACGGGCCACGGCGCTGTTCGGGGCCGAGCACGCCAACGTGCAGCCCCACGCCGGTGCCTCGGCCAACCTGGCCGTCTACCAGGCGCTGCTCGAGCCGGGCGACACCATCCTCGCCATGCGCCTCGACCACGGGGGACACCTCACCCACGGGTCTCCGGCCAGCGTCACCTCCAAGATCTGGCGCTTCGTCTCCTACGGCGTCTCGGCCGCCACCGGCGACCCGGACAAGCCGGGGGAGGTCATCGACTTCGACCAGGTGGCCGACGTGGCCCGCCGCGAGCAGCCCCAGCTCATCGTGGCCGGCTCCACCGCCTATGCACGGATCATCGACCCGTTGCCCTTCCGGGAGATCGCCGACTCGGTCGGCGCCCGGTTCATGTTCGACGCCGCCCATCCCGCCGGGCTCATCGCCGGCGGGGTCCACCCCTCGCCGGTGGGCGTGGCCGACGTGGTCACCTTCACCACCCACAAGACGCTGCGGGGGCCCCGGGGCGGGGCCATCCTCTGCTCGTCGGAGCTGGCCAAGCCGATCGACAGCGCCGTGTTCCCCGGGCTCCAGGGCGGACCGCTCGAGCACGTCATCGCGGCGAAGGCGGTGGCCTTCGCCGAGGCCGCCCGTCCCGAGCCTTCCGCACCTACGCCGCCGCCGTGGTGGCCAACGCCGCCGCGCTCGGCGCAGGCGCTGGTCGAGGCGGGCTTCCGCCTGGTGTCGGGGGGGACCGAGAACCACCAGGTGCTGGTGGACCTGCGCACCTTCGACGCCGAGCTCACCGGCAAGGTGGCCCAGGAGGTCCTCGACCGGGCCGGCATCACCTGCAACCGCAACACCATCCCCGACGACCCCCGCTCGGCCTTCGTCACCTCCGGCCTGCGGCTCGGCTCGGCCGCCCAGACCACCGCCGGCATGGGGCCCGCCGAGATGCGGGCCATCGGCGAGCCTCATCGGCCGGACCCTGCGAGCACCGCGGACGACGAAGGGGTCGTCGCGGGCCGTGCGGGCCGAGGTCGGCGAGCTGTGCCGGGCGTTCCCTCCCTATCCCGCCCTGGGCGGCCGGTGAGCCGGGGCGTCCCGTGACCGGTTGAGCGCGGGGACGCCGCTCAACTGGTACGCCGTCCTGGCGGTGGTGGCGGCGGCCAGCTCCTGGGTGCTCACCTTCCCGGCCCGCCGCATCGCCGTCGAGATCGGGTACGTGGCCCAGCCCGACGACCGCAAGGTCCACCAGCGGGTCACCCCGGCAGGCCGGGCGGAGTGGCCCTGTTCGTGGCCATGCTGGTCGCCTTCGCCGTGGCCGCGTCCATCCCGGCCCTCGCCCCCCTGTTCCGTGACTCCTCGGAGCCCCTCGGCCTGCTGCTCGGCGCCGCCGCCATCTTCGTCGTCGGGCTCATCGACGACTTCCGCGACATGTCGGCCCCGGCCAAGGTGGCCGGCCAGGTGCTGGCCGCCACCATCCTCTACTTCCTCGGTGTCACCTGGTTCCAGTTCAAGGTCCCTCTCGCCGGCCTGGTCCAGCTGTCGCCCGAATGGACCCCGCTGCTCACCGCCTTGTGGGTGATCGCCATCACCAACGCCGTCAACCTGATCGACGGTCTCGACGGGCTGGCCGCCGGTGTGGTCGCCATCGCCTCGGGCGCCCTCGCCGTCTACGGCCTGCACCTCCAGTACCTGGGCAACCTGCCGACCGACAACATCGGGCCGCTGATCGCGGTGGTCACCTGCGGGATCTGCCTCGGCTTCCTCCCGCACAACTTCCACCCGGCCAAGATCTTCATGGGCGACGCCGGCGCGCTCCTGCTCGGCCTGCTGATGGCCGCCTCCACCATGCTCATCGGCGGTCGCACGGCAGGAACCGTGGGCGGGATCACCTCGACCGCGGCGCGGAGCGGCCAGACCTACTTCTTCTTCGCACCGCTGTTCATCCCGTTCTTCATCCTCGGCGTGCCCATCGTCGACATGGCCTTCGCCTTCGTCCGCCGCACCGCCAACCGGACCGGGTTCTCCACGCCGGACAAGAACCATCTGCACCACCGGCTGCTGCGGCTGGGCCACGGCCACCGGCGCAGCGTCCTCATCCTGTGGGCGTGGACGGTGCTGCTGTCCGGGTTCATCCTGTTCCCGCTCTACATCTCGAGCGTGAACGCCTTCATCCCCTTCGGCGCCCTGGCCCTCGGCGTGATCCTCTACACCCTGTTCCATCCCTCGCTGCGGAGACAGACCGGGCTCGGACCCGAGGGGGAGCCCCCGCCCGACGCCCTCGACGAGGGCCGCCCGGGCGGCGAGCCCGGACTCGACGTGGCGACGGCCGCGCCGCTCGACCGGGGCGCGCCCGACGGCGCACCGGCGCGGATGGCCCGTCCCGGCGCCGGCTGAGCGACGCCACCGCCGTTTTGCCGCCGCCGGTGGCCGAGGTGCGATGATTGCCGCCGTGACATGCAGGCCTCTCGGCCATTCCGGACTGATCACCCCGGGCGGCGGCACCACCGGCCCAGCGTGCCGGTTCACTGCGTGATCTCGGAAACGAACCGTGAAGCTCCTCTTCCTCGCCCCACTGCCTGACGCGGCACGGCCCGCCCATGGACGATCCCGAGGCAGACGATTCGGCGGAGGAAGCCTCCTCCGAGGACCCGCCCCCGCTCGGGCCGGCGGCGTTCGCCTTCCTGACCCTCGGTGTGGCCTGGGCCGTCGCCTTGGCCATGGGGTGGGGCATCGGGTACCTGGTGGACCGGTGGGCGGGCACCAGCCCGTGGTTCGGCCTCCTCGGGCTGCTGTTCGGGATGGTGGTGGCGGTGCTGATGACCGTCGCCCGGGTCCGCCGCTACCTCTGAGCCGCTCCGGGGTGACGGGTGAGCCCGTCACGGTTCCGGCTGTCCGGGCCGCCCGCCGCGCAGGATAGGCTAAGTCGTGTTCGCCCATTTCTCGCTGCCGAGCGTGCCCGACGTGGCCCGTCGGACCATTTCGGCAGCCCTGGTGGTCGGGGTGGCGGCCCTGGTGGCGTGCATCTCCTTCGGAAAGCCGCTGGTGGGCGTCGGGGCCTGCGTCGGCCTCGGCCTCGGCACGCTCAACTTCCGGATGATCGGGAACTCGGTGGCGAGGGTCAGCACCCGGTCCGATGCCAACCACCGCCGCCCGCTTGCGCTCAACACCCTCTCGCGGATGGGGATCATCACCGTCGTCACCATCGGGCTGCTGTTCGTGTCGGCCGGGCTCGGGTTCGGGGTGCTGGCCGGTCTGGCCGTCTTCCAGGTGATCCTGCTGGCCAACGTGGCCCGGTCGATGACCAAGGCCGGGCCCGATGACCTCGGTCGAGGACGTGGTCAACGCCAACGTCGTCGACGACAACCTCCGGGCGGCCGAGCTGCGCCCGCTGGTGCCGGGCGAGGCACTCCCGATGTCGCCGGGCGAGGGACGCCCGCCCGCCACCCCCGCTGACGAGCCCGAGGGACGGGGGTGACCGTGAGCCTCGCGACCCACCTGGTGACCCCGCTGCTGGCCTCGGACATCACCGTCGGCGAGCACCCCCAGGCCAAGCTCGGCCCGCTCACCGTGAACGTCGACATCGTGTGGGCCACCGTCATCGCCGGGCTGATCGTGGTGCTGCTCGGTTCGATCCTGCGGGCCCGGGCCACCAGCGGCGTGCCCGGCAAGTTCCAGTTGGCATGGGAGATGGCGGTGACCGCCGTCCAGAAGCAGGTGGACGACTCGATCGGGCCCCGGGGGGCCAAGGTGGTCCCGCTCGCGCTCACCATCTTCGTCTTCATCTTCATCTGCAACCTGTTCGAGGTGGTCGGCATCGGCAGCCGCTACGAGTTCCTGCCGGCACCGACCAGCGACATCAACCTCCCCCTGGCCATGGCGCTCTACGTGTTCGTGATGAGCAACATCGCCGCCATCCGCACCCGCGGCGTCGATCGGCTACGTCGGCCACTTCGTGAAGCAGCCGTTCTCGATCAAGCTCTTCCCGCTCAACCTGTTCATGAACGGGATCGAGGAGATCGTCAGGCCGGTGACCCTGACGCTGCGGCTCTTCGGCAACCTGTTCGCCGGCGGCCTCATGCTCTCCCTGCTCGCCGCCCTGGTCATCTGGAAGCTGGGGCCGATCCCGGTCGGCGGCATCGCTCTCGGTCCCGTGCACCATCATCTGGAAGCTGTTCGACATGGCCATCGGGGCCATCCAGGCCTTCATCTTCGCCCTGCTGACCATCGTGTACTTCGAGTCCGCCATGGCTTCCGAGGAGGCCCACTGATGCGATCGTCGAGCTGCACGACCACCGTCTCACCAACCCCCTGACAAAGGAGAAGCAGTCATGGCAAACGCCTCGATGGCGGACGCAGTACGGATCGCCGGCGCCATGGTCGGCGGCGGCCTCGCGCTCGGCGGCGGCGCGGTCGGGGCCGCCATCGGTGACGGGCTGGCCGGCAGCCAGACCATCGCCGGGGTGGCCCGCCAGCCGGAGGCCCAGGGCCGGCTGACCACCATCATGTTCCTGACCGTCGGACTGTGCGAGGCCGCCTACTTCATCAACCTGGCCTTCACCGCACTGTTCATCTTCTCGCTCTACAAGAAGTAGCCATCGCGGCCACGACCACGCAAGGATGACGGCCATGCCTATCGCCGCCAGCAACTTCCTGATCCCCAACGGGACCTTCGTCGTCGTGCTCATCGCGTTCCTGCTGGTGCTCGGCTTCATCGGCTGGAAGGTGGTGCCCTACCTCAACGACGTGCTGACCGAGCGCCAGGAGCAGATCCGCAGCGAGCTCGAGGCGGCCGACCGGGCCAAGGCCGACGCCGAGGAGGCCGACGCCGAGCGCCGTCGAGAGCTGGAGCAGGCCCGGGCCCACGCCCGCGAGATCGTCTC
Organism: uncultured Acidimicrobiales bacterium; assembly: GCA_963764555.1. GTDB lineage: Bacteria > Actinomycetota > Acidimicrobiia > Acidimicrobiales > RAAP-2 > Bog-756. The sequence goes on along the minus strand of CAVXSW010000003.1, from coordinate 484,225 downwards.
CCAGGCCACCGCCACGGCCGAGCGGATCGTGGCTGCCGCCGAGGGTGACGCCCAGCTGGCCGCCGACCGGGTGGCACGGGCGGCCGAGGCGGAGATGGCCGTCGCCCGGCAGGCCGCCGTCGAGGAGGTGACCGCCCGGGTGGGCGAGATCGTCATGGACGCAGCGGAGCGCATCGTCGGACGCGAGGTGCGGGCCGCGGACCACCAGGACCTCATCGACGAAGCCATCGCCGCGGTGCGTGACGAGACGTCCGGGACCGCCGCGCTGTCGGGCGGTGGCCGGTGAACGCTGCCCTCCAGGGTTACCTGGCCGCCGTCGAGGAGTCGCTGGCCGAAGCCGGCACGCTGGAGCGGGCCGGCGCCGAGCTGGCCGCTGTCTCCGAGCTGGTCGACGGCCACGCCGAGCTGTCGCTGGCCGTCAACGACGGGTCGGTGCCGGTCCCGGCCCGGCGGGCGGTCCTCGACGACCTGTTGGAGGGCAAGGTGCTGCCCGAGGTGCGCCGGCTCGTGCACCAGGCGGTCACCGTGGTGCCGGCCGCCGAGGTCGTGAACTCGTTCCACTGGTTGGCCAACCGGGTACAGGCCGACGCGGCGCGCCACGGCGACGGGGCGGAGGCGCCCGAGGCCGTGACCGAGGCCGAGCCCCTCCTCGGGCGGCTGGGCTCGCGTCACCGGGTGTCGGGCTATGCCGCCGCCGTGCTCGAGACGATGCCGACCGGCGAGCTCGAGGACGTCGAGGACGAGCTGTTCCGCTTCGCCCGGACGGTCGAGGCCAACCCCGCCCTGCGGCGGGCGTTGGGTGACCGGGACCTCCCGGCCGATCTCCGCCAGGCGGTGCTCGCCGACCTGCTTGGAGGACCGCGCCCTCCCGGCCACCCGGCGGTTGGCCGGCCTACGCCGTGCGGGGCGGCCGGGCCCGGGACTTCGTCGCCACCCTCGACGGGCTGGTCGAGGAGACGGCGCGGGCCCGCGGCTGGCGGGTGGCCCGGGTGCGGGCGGCCGACGAGGTGGACGAGGGCCGCCGCCGGCAGCTGGGCGAGGCCCTCGGCCGGCTGACCGGCGCCCCGGTCGAGCTCCAGGTGGCCATCGACCCCCGGCTGCTCGGCGGGGTGGTGGTCCAGGTCGGCGACCTGCTGGTCGACGGCACCACCCGGCACCGGCTGGACGAATTGAAGGAGAACCTGCTCGTCTCGGGCACGGCCCCCTATCGAACCCCACAAGGAAGGGAATCCCCCGATGGCTGAGCTGACCATCAACGCCGACGAGATCACCGCCGCCCTGCGACGGCACGTCGACTCCTACACCCCCGAGGTGGGGACCGAACAGGTGGGCCGCATCGTCGAGGTCGGCGACGGCATCGCCCGGATCACCGGGCTGCCCGGAGCCGCGGTCAACGAGATCCTCGAGTTCGAGGACGGTACCGAAGGGCTGGCGCTCAACCTCGACGAGGAGACCATCGGCGCCGTCATCCTCGGCGACGACACCTCCCTCGAAGAGGAGCAGCTGGTCAAGGCCACCGGGCGCATCCTGTCGGTGCGGGTCGGGGACGCCCTGCTCGGCCGGGTGGTCAACGCCCTCGGCGAGCCCGTCGACGGCAAGGGCCCGATCGGCACCGACGAGACGCGGCGGCTCGAGGTGCAGGCGCCCGGCATCGTGCGCCGCCAGCCGGTGAGCGAGCCGCTGCAGACCGGCATCAAGGCCATCGACTCGATGACCCCGATCGGCCGCGGCCAGCGCGAGCTGATCATCGGCGACCGCAAGACCGGCAAGACCACCGTCGCCGTCGACACCATCCTCAACCAGGGTGGCCAGGGGGTGAAGTGCATCTACGTCGCCATCGGCCAGAAGGCGTCCTCGGTGGCCCAGACCGTCGCCACCTTCGAGCGCCACGGCGCCCTCGACTACACGGTGGTGGTGCTGGCCGCCGCCTCGGACCCGGCACCGTTCAAGTACCTCGCCCCCTATGCCGGCTGCGCCATCGGGCAGCACTGGATGGACAACGGCGAGCACGCCCTCATCGTCTACGACGACCTCTCCAAGCAGGCCGAGGCCTACCGGCAGCTCTCCTTGCTGCTCCGCCGCCCGCCCGGCCGCGAGGCCTACCCCGGCGACGTCTTCTACCTGCACAGCCGGCTGCTCGAGCGCGCCGCCAAGCTCTCCGACGAGGCGGGCGGGGGCTCGCTCACCGCCCTCCCGATCATCGAGACCAAGGCGGGCGACATCTCGGCCTACATCCCGACCAACGTGATCTCCATCACCGACGGCCAGGTGTTCCTCGAGAGCGAGCTGTTCTACGCCGGGGTGCGCCCCGCCATCAACGTGGGCGTGTCGGTCAGCCGGGTCGGGAGCGCGGCGCAGATCAAGGCCATGAAATCGGTCGCCGGGACGCTCAAGCTGGACCTCGCCCAGTTCCGCGAGCTCGAGGCGTTCGCCACCTTCGGGTCCGAGCTCGACAAGGTGTCGCAGGCCCAGCTGGACCGGGGCTACCGCCTCACCGAGCTGCTGAAGCAGGGCCTCAACGCCCCCGTGCCGGTCGAGGAGCAGGTGATCGTGATCTTCGCCGGCTCCGAGGGGTACGTGGACGAGGTCCCGGTCTCCGAGGTCCAGCGCTACGAGTCCGAGCTCCGGGCCTTCTTCCGGGCCAACCACTCCGACCTGCTCGAGACCATCCGCTCGTCGGGTGCCCTGCCCGAAGGCGACAAGTTGGAGACGGCGCTGCGGGCGTTCACCGACGGGTTCGACACCGGCGAGGCGGGCTGACCGGTGGCCGGTGGTCAAGAACGGATCCTGCGCCGCCGGATCCGGAGCATCGAGTCGACCAAGAAGATCACCAAGGCCATGGAGCTCATCGCCGCGTCCCAGATCGTGCGGGCCCAGAACCGGATCGCCGCCTCCCGCCCCTACCAGCAGGGGATGGCCCGCATCGTCCTCGAGACCGCCCTCGGCGACCCCGACGCCGCCGGCCGCCTGCTCGGGACCCCCGAGTCGGTGAGCCGGGTGGCCGTGCTCGCCCTGGTGGCCGACCGGGGCCTGTGCGGTGGCTACAACTCGTCGGTGCTCCGGGCCACCGAGCGGCTGCTGGCCGAAGGCGCCGCCGCCGGCATCGAGCAACGGCTGTTCACGGTGGGGAAGCGGGCCCAGAGCTATTTCCGTTTCCGCGGCCTGCCCGTCGAGCGCTCGTTCGTCGGCATGAGCGAGCGACCGACGTTCACCGACGGGCGCGAGGTCGCCGCCACGGTGCTCACCCCGTTCGTGCAGGGGGAGGTCGACCAGGTGCTGCTGGTCTCCACCCGGTTCGTCTCGGCCGGGTCCCAGCGGGTCGAGGTCCGCCAGCTGCTGCCGCTCGTCGACCCGCGTGCCGACACCGGGCCGAGGCCGGACGAGGCCGACATCCCTCGGCCGGGCCAGCCCGAAAGCGCCGGGCCGCAGGGGTACACCGAGTTCGAGCCCGACGCCGCCATCCTCCTCGAGACCCTGGCGCCGCGCGCCGCCGAGACCGAGATCTTCGGAGCCCTCCTCGAGGCCTCCGCCTCCGAGGTCACCGCCCGGCAGCGGGCCATGGCGGCGGCCAGCGAAAACGCCGGCGAGCTCATCAAGAAGTACTCGCGGATCATGAACCGCGCCCGCCAGGACACCATCACCACCGAGATCATGGAGATCGTCGGCGGTGCGGAAGCCCTCCGGGCGGCCGCCGGGGCCGACGAGGACGGCGTCGCCGTCGAGGCCGGGGTCTGACCGTGCCCGGTCCCGTTCCCGCCCCGATCAGCCCGGCTGCCTGCGGCACCGTGCTGAGCACCATGTCGGCTCCAGTCCGCCCAGTCCGACCAGCCCGACCGGCCCCACCAGTTCGACCAGCCCGACCAGTTCGACCAGCCCGGCCGTCTGCCCGACCGCCGGCCGCCCAACCCGAGGGAGAACGTCCATGACCACCACCGCCCCCCGACCCGCGCCGGAACGCACCCTCGCCAGCGGGCGGGTGGTCGCCATCGCCGGGCCGGTCATCGACGTGGAGTTCCCGCCGCACGCGCTGCCCGAGATCAACGCGGCGGTCGAGGTCGACGTGGTGCTCGACGGGCAGAAGGACCTCATCGTGGCCGAGGTCGCCCAGCAGATCGGCGACGGGCGGGTGCGCTGCATCTGCCTCCGGCCGACCGACGGGCTCACCCGGGGGGCCGAGGTGCGCAACCCCGGGCACGGCCTACGGGTGCCGGTCGGCGACGCCGTGCTCGGTCACGTGTTCAACGTGCTCGGGCGCCCGCTCGACACCGATTCGATCGGCGAGGCCGAGGACCTCTGGGAGATCCACCGGCCGGCCCCCGATTTCGACAGCCTCGAGCCCCGGGCGGTCATGTTCGAGACGGGGATCAAGGTCATCGACCTGCTCGAGCCCTACGTGCAGGGGGGCAAGATCGGCCTGTTCGGCGGGGCCGGCGTGGGGAAGACGGTGCTGATCCAGGAGATGATCAACCGGGTGGCGACCAACCACGGCGGCGTGTCGGTGTTCGCCGGCGTCGGGGAGCGGACCCGCGAGGGCACCGACCTGTGGCTCGAGATGCAGGAGTCCGGCGTCATCGAGAAGGCCGCGCTCGTCTACGGGCAGATGGACGAGCCGCCGGGCGTTCGCCTGCGGGTGGCGCTCGCCGCCCTCACCATGGCCGAGTACTTCCGCGACGTGAAGAACCAGGACGTTCTCCTCTTCGTCGACAACATCTTCCGCTTCGTCCAGGCCGGGTCCGAGGTGTCGACCCTGCTCGGACGGATGCCTTCCGCCGTCGGCTACCAGCCCACCCTGGCCGACGAGATGGGCCAGCTCCAAGAGCGGATCACCTCGACCCGCGGCCGCTCGATCACCTCCCTGCAGGCCGTCTACGTGCCCGCCGACGACTACACCGACCCGGCCCCCTTCACCACCTTCACCCACCTCGACGCCACCACCGAGCTGTCGCGCGACATCGCCTCGCTCGGCATCTACCCGGCGGTGGACCCGCTGTCGTCCACCTCGAACATCCTCGCTCCCGAGATCGTCGGCGAGCGCCACTACGCCGTCGCCCGTCGGGTCCAGGGCGTGCTCCAGCGCTACAAGGAGCTCCAGGACATCATCGCCATCCTCGGCCTCGACGAGCTCTCGGAGGAGGACCGGGTGACCGTGAACCGGGCCCGAAAGGTCCAGCGCTTCCTCTCCCAGCCGTTCAACGTGGGCGAGGTGTTCACCGGGCTGAAGGGCGTGACCGTCCCGGTGGCCGAGACGGTCGAGTCCTTCGAGGCGCTGGTGGACGGGGAGCTCGACGAGGTGCCCGAGCAGGCGTTCCTCAACGTCGGCGGGGCCGAGTCGGTGCTGGCCAAGGCCCGCACCCTGGAGAACGAGTGAGCACCGGCCTCCGCCGTGCCTGATTCCGACGTCCTCTCCGTCGAGCTGGTCACTCCCGAGCGCGTCCTGGTCGAGGGGCCGGCCACCGAGGTGGTCCTGCGCACCCGCGAGGGGGACATCACCTTTCTGGCCGGGCACGCCCCGCTGGTCGGGACGGTCGAGCCCGGAGTGGTTCGGGTGTCCCGGGACGGGGGCGAGGTGGAGCGGGTGGCCGTGCACGGCGGCTTCGTGCAGGTCGGCCGCGACCGAGAGTCGGGCCTCGAGGGGGGCGACGAGGGCGGAGGGACCCGGGTGACCCTTCTCGTCGGGGTGGCCGAGCCCGCCGCCGACATCGATGTCGAGCGGGCCCGGGCGGCCCTCGCCGCCGCCGATGCCAGACTTGCCGAGCTCACCGGTTCGGGAGGACGGGCGCCCGGCACCGGCGAGGAGGAGGCCGACCCCGAGCTGGCCCTGGCCCAGGCGGCCCGCCGCCGGGCCGAGGTGCGCCTGGAGGCGGTCGAGGCCGCCGCCCCGAGCGGCCCGGCCACCGCCGCCTGAACCGACACCGCCCGAACCGACACCGCGACAGCCGACGGCCGGGGGTACTGGCTGACCGACGCGCTCGGCCACGTGACGGCCTATGGCGACGCCCCCGACGACGGCTCGCTGGCAGGACCGCTGAACGCGCCGGTCGTGGGCATCGCCGCCGATCCCACTGGCGGGTACTGGCTGGTCGGGTCCGACGGCGGGATCTACGCCTTCGGGGGCGCGCCTTTCTACGGCTCCCTCGGCGGCACTCGCCTGGAGCGCCCCGTCGTGGGTATGGCCGCCACCGCCAACGGCGGTGGCTACAGGCTGCTCGGCTCTGACGGCGGCGTCTTCAGCTTTGGCGGTGCCGACTACTTCGGCTCGGCCGGCAACCTCGGCATCGACTCCCCGATGGTGGGCATGGCCGCCGTTGCCGGCAACGGCGGCTACTGGATGACCACGGCGGACGGCACCGTCTACGCCTTCGGCGATGCCACCGGCCCAGCGGCCCAGCCCCACGACCTCGGAGGCTCGCAGGCGTCGGGCCTGGTGGGCACCCCGACGGGCCGGGGCTACTCGCTGGTCGACCTCGGCGTCCTGGTCCATCCGACCGGCGACGCCTCCCTCTTCCCTCCGAGCTCCTGACCCGTCCGACCGGCGAGACCGGATCGGCCCGGACGGCGCCGCGCCGCGACCCCGCCCGCCGCCCCGGATCGTCCCGCCGTCGGTGTCAGCGAGGCGGGCTCAGCCGAACTCGATGGCGCTGTAGTCGGCCAGCTTGTGCAACGGATGGCGGGCCTCGATGAGCCGCACCGTCCCCGACTTGGACCGGGTGACCAGCGACTGGCTGGTGGCGCCGAGCTGGTCGTAGCGCACCCCGTGGAGCAGCTCGCCGTCGGTGATCCCGGTGGCGGCGAAGAAGCAGTTGTCGCCCCGGACCAGGTCGTCGGTGGTGAGGACGGCGTCGAGGTCGTAGCCCTCGTCGAGGGCCGTCTGTCGCTCACCGTCGTCCCGGGGCCAGAGGCGCCCCTGGATCTCGCCGCCCATCGACTTGAGAGCCGCCGCGGCGATGACCCCCTCGGGAGTGCCCCCGATCCCGACGAGGAGGTCCACACCGGTGTCGGGCCAGGCGGTGGCGATGGCACCGGCCACGTCCCCGTCGGTGATGAGCCGGATGCGGGCGCCGGCGCTGCGCACCGCGGCGATGAGCTCGGCGTGGCGAGGCCGGTCGAGGATGGCGACGGCGAGGTCGCGGACCGAGGTGCCCTTGGCCTCGGCCACCGCCGCCAGGTTGTCCTCGATGGGCCGGGTGATGTCGATGGTGCCGACCGCCGGCAGGCCGACCGCCAGCTTCTCCATGTAGACGCACGGTCCCGGGTCGAACATGGTGCCCTGCTCCGACACGGCGATGACCGCCAGGGCTCCGCCCCGGCCGAGGGCGGTCGGGGTCGTGCCGTCGATCGGATCGACGGCGATGTCCGCCTTGGGGGGCGATCCGTCGCCGATGCGCTCCCCGTTGAAGAGCATCGGGGCATGGTCCTTCTCCCCCTCGCCGATGACGACCACCCCGTCCATCGAGATGCTCGAGAGCACGATGCGCATGGCGTTGACGGCGGCCCCGTCGGCACCCTCCTTGTCGCCCCGTCCCATCCACCGCGACGCGGCCAGGGCGGCCGCTTCGGTCACCCGGACGAGCTCCATGGCGAGGTTGCGGTCGGGTGCTTCCGGTGCGACGGTCACAGACGACGACGATAGTGGCTGGCGCCGTCGGTCTCCGTCCCGCCGCCAACCGCCCGCCACCCGCCGCGCACCCGCAACCCGCCGACGCACCGGCGCCCACCCGCCACCCGCCGCCGCCAACCTCCACCTGCCGGAGCGACGGGCTCGGCGTCGACGTCGAGTCGGCCACGGCGGCATCGGCATCAACCGGTCGCGGCGAGCAGGCAGGCCATACTTGGGGAATGGACCGCTTCGTCGTCCGCCCGAACGGACCCCTCTCGGGAACCGTGCGGGCGGGTGGCGCCAAAAACTCGGTGCTCAAGCTCATGGCGGCCTGCCTGCTCGCCGAAGGGCGCCAAGTGCTCACCAACGTGCCGCGCATCACCGACGTGGACATCATGGGCGAGGTGCTCGGCTCCATGGGCGTCACGGTGGGGCGCGGGCGGTCACCGGACGAACTGGTCGTCACCACGCCCGGGGAGGTGGTCCCCGAGGCCCCCTACGAGCTGGTCGAGCGGATGCGCGCCTCGGTGGTGGTGCTCGGGCCTCTGCTCGCCCGGCACGGCTGGGCCCGCGTCCCGCTGCCGGGCGGTGACGACTTCGGCCCCCGACCGATCGACATGCACCTGCGGGCGCTCGAGTCCCTCGGCGTGTCGTTCAAGACCTCCCACGGGTACGTCGAGGGCCGGGTCGACTCCACGGTGGCGTCGCGGCCCCGTCTGGTCGGCAACCGGGTGGTGCTCGAGTACCCGAGCCACACCGGCACCGACAACGTGCTGATGGCCGCCGCCCTCGCCAAGGGCACCACCGTGATCGAGAACGCGGCCCGCGAGCCCGAGGTCAAGGACCTGGCCGAGCTCCTCAACGCCATGGGGGCCCGCATCAGCGGGGCGGGGACGTCCCGGATCGAGGTCGAGGGCGTCGACGAGCTGCACCCCGCCACCCATGAGGTCATCCCCGACCGGCTGGTCGTCGCCACGTTCCTCGTCGCCGCCGGGCTGGCCGGGGGCGAGGTGGTGGTGGAGGACGGCCGCCCCGACCACATGGAGATGCTCATCCGGAAGCTGACCGCCACCGGCATCGGGATCGAGGCGGTGGCCGGCGGCCTGCGGGTCACCCGCGACGGCCTGGCCCGCCTGCGGGCGGTCGACGTGGCCACGCTTCCGTACCCGGGCTTCGCCACCGACTACAAGCCTCTGCTCGTCACGCTCCTGACCGTGGCCGACGGGGTGGGCATCGTCACCGAGAACCTCTTCTTCGGCCGCTTCCGGTATGTGGACGAGCTGCGGCGCATGGGCGCGGACATCCGCACCGAGGGACACCACGCCGTGGTCCGCGGGGTCGGGAGGCTGTCGGGGGCCCCGGTCCGTGCCTTCGACGTGCGTGCCGGCGCGGCCCTGGTGCTGGCCGGCCTGGTGGCCGAAGGCGAGACCGTGGTCAGCGACGCCCACCACGTCGAGCGGGGCTACGAGGACCTCGGGGGGAAGCTGGCCTCGCTCGGCGCCCGGGTGTCGGTCGCCTGAAGCCTGCCCTCTACGCTCGTCACTCGATGCCCGACGCGCCCGCCGCCGATCCCACCAGGTTGTTCGACGCCGCCCGGGCGGGCGACCGGGTGGCGCTGGCCCGACTGCTGTCGCTCGTCGAGCGGGGCGGTGAGCCGTCCCGGGCGGTGGCCGGGCTGTGCTGGCGGGCCCGTGGGGACGCGTACGCCATCGGGGTCACCGGGGCGCCCGGGGCCGGCAAGTCCACCCTGACCGACCGGCTGGTCACCGCCGGCAGGGCCGAGGGGTTTGGCGCCGGTGGCCAGGTCGGGGTCCTCGCCGTCGATCCCTCCTCGCCCTACTCGGGCGGGGCGATCCTCGGGGACCGGGTGCGCATGCCGGGCCATGCCCTCGACGACCAGGTGTTCATCCGTTCGATGGCCGCTCGGGGCCATCTCGGCGGCCTGTCGGTGGCCGTGCCCGACGCCATCCGGCTCTTCTCGGCGGTCGGGATGACCGTGGTGCTGGTGGAGACGGTCGGAGTGGGGCAGCAGGAGGTGGACGTGGCCGCCGCCACCGATACCACCCTGGTGGTCGTCAACCCGGGGTGGGGTGACGCCATCCAGGCCAACAAGGCCGGCCTGCTGGAGATCGCCGACGTGTTCGTCGTCAACAAGGCGGACCGGCCCGGCGCCCGCGAGACCCGGCGGGACCTCGAGCACATGCTGGACCTCACCGAGCTGACCGGGTGGCGGCCGCCCATCGTCGACACCGTCGCCACCACCGGCGAGGGGGTGGACGAGCTGTGGGCGACCATCGGCCGCCATCGCCACCATCAGCTGGCCGACGGCACGCTGGAGGAGCTCCGCCGGCGGAGGGTGGAGCGGGAGTTCCGACAGATCCTCGTCTCCCGCCTGTTCGAGCAGATCGACGAGCAGACCGCAACGGCTGGGTTCGCCCCGGTCTTCGCCGCCATGCTGGCCGGGGAGGTCGATCCCTACGAGGCGGCCGACCGGCTCCTCGCCGCGTCACCGCTCGGTCCGCGGGCCGAGGAGCACGCCTGAGCGTTCCCCGATCCGGGCAGGTGCTCGGGTAGCGTTCGCACGTGGCTGTTGGCTCCGACCCGGGTGTTTCCGAGCTCTCGCTCCCCTTCGCTCCCATCGGGAGCCTGACCAACCACGGGCGCCACCTGGCCCCCCTGCCCCCGCCCGGGGAGGATCCGCTGTGGTTCCAGCGGGCCGTGTTCTACGAGGTGCTGATCCGGGGGTTCTTCGACGGGAACAACGACGGCGTCGGGGACATCCCGGGTCTCATCGCCAAGCTCGACTACCTGCAGTGGCTGGGGGTCGACTGCCTCTGGCTCCTGCCCTTCTACCCCTCGCCGCTACGCGACGGCGGCTACGACATCAGCGACTACTACTCGGTGCACCCCGAGAGCGGCACCGTCGACGACCTCCGGCGACTCCTCGAGGAGTCCCACGCCCGGGGGATCCGGGTCATCGCCGACCTGGTGATCAACCACACCAGCGACCAGCATCCGTGGTTCCTCGAGTCCCGCCAGAGCCGCGACAATCCGAAGGCCGACTGGTACGTGTGGAACGACGACGACCAGCGGTGGCCCGAGGCCCGGGTGGTCTTCATCGACGTGGAGAAGTCCAACTGGTCCTATGTCCCCGAGCGGGACCAGTACTACTGGCACCGCTTCTACAGCCATCAGCCCGATCTCAACTACGACAACCCCGAGGTGGCCGACGCCATGCTCGACGTGGTCCGGTTCTGGCTCGATCTCGGGCTCGACGGGTTCCGGCTCGACGCGGTGCCCTTCCTGTTCCAGCGGGACGGGACGAGCGGCGAGAACCTGCCCGAGACCCATGCCTTCATCCGCCGGGTCCGCGCCGAGCTCGACGCCAACTACTCGGGACGCATCCTGCTGGCCGAGGCCAACGGGTGGCCGGCCGACGTGGCCGACTACTTCGGGCAGGACGACGAGTGCCATCTGTGCTTCAACTTCCCGCTGATGCCGCGCCTGTTCGTGGCCGTGCGCCGCGAGCAGAGCTACCCCATCACCGAGATCCTCGCCCAGACCCCGGAGGCACCGGGGACGAGCCAGTGGGCCATCTTCCTCCGCAACCACGACGAGCTCACCCTCGAGATGGTCAGCGAGGAGGAGCGGGACTACCTGTTCGCCGAGTACGCCAAGGACCCCCGGATGAAGCGCCACATGGGCATCGGCCGCCGGCTGGCCCCCTTGCTCGACTCGCGACCGGCGTCTCTCCGAGCTCCTGTACTACCTGTTGCTCACTCTCCCCGGCAGCCCCGTCCTCTACTACGGCGACGAGATCCAGATGGGCGACAACGTCTACCTCGGCGACCGCGACTCGGTCCGGACTCCCATGCAGTGGACCCCGGACCGCAACGGCGGGTTCAGCCGGGCCGACTTCGCCCAGCTCTACCTGCCTCCGCTGATGGACCCCGTCTACGGATTCATGGCGGTCAACGTCGAGGCCCAGCAGCGCAATCCGAGCTCGTTCCTGCACTGGATGCGCCGGATCCTCGCCGTGCGCCGCGAGTTCCCGGTGCTCGGCCGCGGCGAGCTCGAGGTCATCTCCTCGGCCAACCCGTCGGTGCTGGCCTTCGTCCGGTACGCGGCCGACGAGCCCGAGCGGGGCCCGGTCAACCCGGTGCTGTGCGTGCACAACCTGAGCCGCCTGGCCCAGCCGGCCGAGCTCCACGTCGAGCGCTGGATCGGGCGCCAGCCCATCGAGCTGCTCGGCCGGGTGGCGTTCCCGCTCATCGGGGCCCATCCCTACCCGGCGACGCTGGCGCCGTACGGGTCCCTCTGCTTCGAGCTGGCCTGAGCGGCGCCTCGGCTCCGGGCTCGCCTGGCGACCCGTTCAGCCGGCGTTGGCCACCGGAACCCGGACGGCCAGCTCCTCGGCGGCCTGCTCGGGGTTCACGATGTTGATGAGCACCCCGGTGCCGAGCTCGAACCCCGCCACCGTGGCCAGCTTCGGCACCACGTGCACGTGCCAGTGGTAGGGCTCGGGCGCCCGGTAGGGGGCCGAGTGGAAGACCAGGTTGTAGGCGATGTCGCCCAGCGCGTCGCGCAGGCTCCCGAGGGCCACCTTGAGCGCCTTGCCCACCGCGATCAGGTCGCGCTGGCGGGCTGTGGTGCAGATGGGGGCCGTGTGAACGGGGGATCACGAGCATCTCGTAGGGAGCCCCGCTCCAGAACGGGCAGATGACCACCACCCGTTCGTCGGCGTAGACCACCCGGTACCCCACGTTCTCCTCGGCGTCGACCGTCGTGCACAGGAGGCACCGGCCGGCGAACCGGGCGAAGCCCGCCTGCTCCTCGACCAGCTCCCGGGGGACGAACGACATCCCGAGGAGCTGCCCGTGGGGATGCTCGATGGAGGCGCCGGCCTCCCGTCCGGCGTTGACGATGGCCTGGCTGTAGCGGAGCCCGGGGATCTCCGCGTGCTCCTTGATCCGTTCGCTGAGGGCGTTCATGACCGCCGCCGTCTGCTCGTCGGACAGCATCGACCACGAGTTCTGGTGGCTCGGCGACAGCACCACGACCTCGTGGGTACCACCGGCGGTGGCCTGGGTGAAGACCGGCCCGCGGTTGGTCACGACGAAGGGAGCGTTCCCCTCGAAGGCCGGATAGAGGTTGGGCATCACCCGCACGACCCAGGTGCCCTCCGGCCCCACCGTCTCGAGCGCCGGCGACATCTGTTCCTCGTTGCCCGGGCAGAAGGGACAGGGCCGGGAGGTGTCCGCCTGGATGGACGCGATCCGAGGAGCGAAGGCCTTCGGCCGGGTGGCCCGGTCGGTGCTCACCACCACCCAACGGCCGGTGAGGGGATCGAGTCGGAGCTGGTTCATCAGCGGTGGGCGCCGCCCCTTCCTGTTCGTCGTGCCTGCGGGCACGCCCGGCTGGGGCCACCGGGCGGTCCTTCGCGTCGTGCACGGACCGGGCGGCCCGAGCTGGCGCACTCCCTGGTTACTAACGTATCAACCGCCGGGCCGGCGACGGTGCCACGGCGGACGAACCGGCCCGAAGGGCGGGCACCCCGGTGCCAGAATCGCCGGATGGCCGGCAGACGGCGTGCGCCGGTGAGCATCGACCATGCCCGCGACGCGGCCTACGACGTCGTCCTCCTGGCGCACGTGCTGAGCGCGCTGGCCGGTTTCGGCGTGGTGGTGGTGGCCGGTGCCTACGCCCTGGCGCTCCGGCGGCCCGGACCCCCGTCCGAGGCGGTGCGCCGCTACTACCGGCCCGGGGCGAACTGGGCGGGTCGGGCCCTCTTCCTGGTCCCGGTGTTCGGCGGGGCGCTCGTGGCCATGAGCGGGGGCGACTGGTCCTACTCGCAGACCTGGGTGCTCGGCGGGCATCGCCTTGTGGGTGGTGGCGGCTCTGGTGGCGGAGCTGGCGCTGTGGCCCGCCGAGCGGGCCCTCCAGGCCGGGGCGGACCGGGCGCCCGGTGGTCCCGAGCTCGGGCGCCGGTGCCTGCTGGTGGCGGGGTCGGCGGGCCTCGTGGCCGGGCTGTTGGTGGCGGCGACGGTCGTCATGGTGGCCAAGCCCTGACCGGACGGTCGTCACGGTGGCCATGCCCTGACCGACGGGATCACCGGGGGCGGTAGCGGCACTCCATGTGCTTGATGCCGTTGATGAAGCTGGACCGCAGCCGGTCGGGCTCGCCCGAGATCTCGATGTCCGGCAGCCGGGTGAGGAGCTCGCGCATCATCACGTCCACCTCACGCCGGGCCAGGTGGGCCCCCAGGCAGAAATGGGGACCGGCCGCCCCGAAGCCGAGGTGGGGGTTCGGGTCGCGCCGGAGGTCGAAGCGGTACGGGTCGTCGAACACCAGCTCGTCCCGGTTGGCCGAGTTGTAGAACAGGAGCACCTTGTCCCCGGGGTGCAGCTCCTCGCCGGCGAGCACCGTGTCCTCGGCCACCGTTCGGCGCATCCAGATGACCGGCGACGCCCACCGCACGATCTCGTCGACGCCGGTTGCGGCGATGCCGCTCGGATCCGACTGCCACAGCTCCCGCTGGTCGGGGTGCTCGGTGAGGGCCAGCATCCCGTGGGCGATGGCCGTCCGGGTCGTCTCGTTCCCGGCCGTGAGCAAGAGGATGAAGAAGGAGGCGAGCTCGGCCTGGGTCAGCGCCTCCCCGTCGATGTTGGTGGTGATGAGCGCCGTCGTGAGGTCGTCGGTCGGGTTGTCGATGCGCTCGGCGGCCAGCTCGGTCATCAGCCCGGTGAGCTCCTGCCCGGCCTCGATGAACGCCACGACCGGATCGGTGTCCTCGGGGATGTACTCGGGGTCGCGCGTCGCTCAGGATGACGTTGGAGCAACGGAACACCGTGGCGTACTCGGAGGGGGGGATGCCCATCATGTCGCAGATGATCTCGAGGGGCATGGGTGCGGCGATCTCGGTGACGAAGTCGCACCCGCCGAGGGGGGCCGCCCGGTCGAGGACCTTGACGGCCACCTCCTCGATGGACTGTTCGATGCTCTTCACCCGGCGGGGGTTGAACGCAGCCGACACGATTCGCCGCAGCCGGGCGTGCCGGGGGTTGTCCGTCGAGATCATGCCGGCGAAGTACTCCACCATCTCATCGGGCATGTCGAGGATGCTCACCGCCCCCTGGCCGGAGCAGTAGATCTCGGGATGCCGGCTGATCTCGGTGATGTCGGCGTGACGGGTGACCGCCCGGTAGCCGGGCCCCGGCGGCGGTGCCAAGGTCGACGAAGCGGTGAGATCGGGCTCGGCGAAAAAGGCCAGCGGGCGCTCCTTGCGCAGGAGCTGGAACGCCCCCTCGCGCTCGTCCCGGGGCCGCTCCCAGAACGAGAGGTCGGAGAGATCGATGTCGTCGAGCTCGAGGACGGATCGTGGCTCCATGCGCGCCCACCCTAACCGTGGGCGCCGGGCGCACGTCTCCGAGCGGGCCTCGCCCGGGCGCCGTGGCAGGCCCTCGTGGCAGGCCCCCCCGTGGCAGGGCTCCCCGTGGCAGGCCCTCGTGGCAGGTCCCCGTGGCGGGGCCGCGTGGTCGCTTCTTGGTCGGGTCACGCCTGGCCCAGTGGGGCGCGGTCCGGGTCATTCCCTCGCAGACGATGATGCAGGAAGGGCTCGAGCAGACCCCGACCGCCGAAGCGTTCTGCTGGCAGGAGGCTTCAGGAGGGCCTCGAGGGGTCAGGGGGGTCAGGAGGTCGAGCAGGAGGGGTCAGGCGGGCTCGGCCGGCGGCCGGCTCGACCGCAGCGCCCGCCGGGCCTCCTCGATGCGGCCGGCCTCGACGAGCGGCATCACCTGCTCCTCGAGGAGCGCCGTCCAGTCGCTGGACGCCTGTCCGCCCGACCGATCGGCGGATCGGGCCTCCCCGACCAGCTCGGCGACGGTGGCGATATCGAGGTGGAAGCGCAGCGGCGATCCGGGTCCGGAGCCATGCGGCGAGCGCCGGGCTGGTCCCGCCGGTCGAGACGGCCAGTGTCACCGGTCCCTCCCGGTGCACCGCCGGCAGGCGGATCGTGCCCGGGACCGCCGACGCGCTGTTGACGAGTACCCCGGCCCCGACGGCATCGGCGACCACTCGCCGCGTCCACCTCGGGTCGCCCGGTGGCGGTCATCACGAGC
This sequence comes from uncultured Acidimicrobiales bacterium, assembly GCA_963764555.1. Taxonomy (GTDB): domain Bacteria; phylum Actinomycetota; class Acidimicrobiia; order Acidimicrobiales; family RAAP-2; genus Bog-756. Next base: position 468,510 of record CAVXSW010000003.1, on the reverse strand, counting down.
CGGAACCTCGCCGCCTCGCCGGGGCGGTAGGGACGGCGCTCGAGCCGGATCCTCGGGCCGGCCGGGGCCGGCGGTGCCCGACCGGCCAGCTCGGCGAGCGACGGGCTCACGGCAGGCGCCACGACGGTCACCCGTGCCCCGGCTTCGACGAGACCGGCGGCACGGCGGGCGCCGACCGTGCCACCGCCGACCACCAGGCACTCCCAGCCGTCGACGTCGAGCACGACGGGGAAGTCGTGGTGCACCGGGAGAGCGGCGGGGAGGATGGAGTCGTCCATGATGCGGGTGGCCGGGTGGTCGGGTGGTCGGATGGTCGGATGGTCGGGTGGTCGAGCGGTCGGGCGGACACCGGCCCGTCGTGACCCGGGCTAGCGAGCCGAGTCGTGACCTGGGCTGTTGGGACAGTGGTCGTGACCTGGGCTGTCCGGACCGCAATTGATATAAAATATGATCCAGTTAGTCATGTATAGTCCGGGCGAGAGGGCAGGGGCGTCGCCCGGGCGGTCGCCTTGGCGCCGACAAGCCTGCTGAGCGCTCGAGGCGACCGATCGATGCGACTGACGACGACCGGCTGACCAGGACCGACGAGTGGGCCAGGACGAGAGGGTTCCGAACATGAGCATCGTGACCGGCCACTCCGAGGTGGCCCAGCTCCGAGCCGAGATGGACGAGCAGTCGGCGGCCTTCGAGACCGCCCCTGCCGGGCTGGTCCTCGCCTGGGCAGTGGACCGGTTCGGCACGGGGCTCGCCCTCGCCTCCTCTTTCCAGGACGCCGTGCTCATCGACATCGCCGTGCGGGTGGACCCCGCCATCGAGGTGGTGTTCCTCGACACCGGATCGCACTTCCCCGAGACCCTCGACTACGTCGAGACGATCCGCAAGCGCTACGACCTCAACCTCACCGTGACCCATCCGGCGGCCGGAGCCGAGCAGTGGCCCTGCGGCAGCGCGCAGTGCTGCGAGTTCCGCAAGGTCCGCCCGCTCAAGCAGGCTCTGGCCGGCAAGTCGGCCTGGGTTACCGGGCTCAAGCGGGTGGACGCGCCGACCCGGCGCGATGCCCCCATCGTCTCCTTCGACGACGCCTGGGGCCTGGTCAAGCTCAACCCGTTGGCCACCTGGACCGAGCACGATGTCGCCGGATACGTCGCCGACCACGGCATCCCGGAGAACCCGCTGCTCGCCCAGGGCTATCTCTCCATCGGCTGCGCGCCGACCACCCGGCCGGTGGGAGCCGGCGAGGACCCTCGGGCGGGTCGCTGGTCCGACTCGGACAAGGTCGAGTGCGGGCTGCACCTCTGACATGGCGACTCTGACGTGGCGACCCTCACGTGGCGATGGTGATCTGGTGACGGCGATGGTCACGTGACCAAGGACCGGGACGAGCTCTACGGATTGCCCATCCGGGGCACCGACCGCCCCATGCCGTTCCTCCGCCCCTACCGGACCACGGGCGAGCTCAACGACGTCGAGCAGCAGAAGCTGGCGCGCCATCCCCTGGAGGTGGTCGACGCCATCATCGACACCTACGCCAAGGAGGGCCCGGCCGGCATCGGCAAGATCGCCGGCGAGCAGGAGCGGATGAAGTGGGCCGGCATCTATCCCCAACGGCAGGGCGGCGACGCGTTCATGCTGCGGGTCAAGATCCCCGGCGGGCACCTGACCGCGGCCCAGATGCGGGAGATCGGAGTCATCGCCGATGCCTTCGGCGAGGGCCCCGACGGCAGCGAGTCCCGGGTCTTCGGGTCCCGCTACGCCGACCTCACCACCCGCCAGACCGTCCAGATCCACTGGGTGCGCATCGAGGACATCCCGCGCATCTGGCGCCGCCTGGCCGCCGTGGGGCTGACCACCCTGCAGGCCTGCGGGGACTCGTCGCGCAACGTCCTGTGCTGCCCGGTGGCCGGGGTCGACGCCGACGAGGCGTTCGACGCCCGGCCGGTGGTCCGGGCGGTCTCGGCCTTCTTCACCGGGAACCGGGAGTACGCCAACCTGCCGCGGAAGTTCAAGATCTCGATCACCGGATGCGTCGAGGACTGCGCCCAGGCCGAGATCAACGACATCGGCATGTGGCCCGCCCGGTCCCCCGGTGGCGAGCTCGGTTTCAACCTGCTGGTCGGCGGCGGGCTGTCCGACGGGGAGCGGATGGCCTCGGACATCGACGTCTTCGTGACCCAGGACCAGGCGGTCGAGGCCGCCCGGGCCATCGCCCAGGTCTACGGCGAGCTGGGCAACCGCGAGAACCGTGGCCAGGCCCGCATGCGCTACCTCGTCCAGGAGCTCGGCGCCGAGGGGTTCCGGGCCGAGCTCGCCGCCCGCGCCCGGTTCGAGCTGGTCCCTGCCGGCGAGGACCTGACCCGCCGGTACCGCGGCGACCACGTCGGGGTGCACCCCCAGAAGGGCGCGGGCCTCTTCTACGTGGGTTGCTCGGTGCCGGTCGGACGGATGAACGGCATCGAGATGGTCGAGGTGGCCCGCCTGGCCGACACCTACGGCGACGGGACCGTCCGGGTCAGCGGCGACCAGAACTTCATCCTCACCGGCGTGCCCGAGGCCCGGCTCGACGACCTGCTGTCGGAGGAGCTCCTCCAGAAGTACTCCCCGCATCCGGGCCCCTTCTCCCGCGGCGTGGTGGCCTGCACCGGCAACGAGTTCTGCCGCTTCGCCATCGTCGAGACCAAGGAACGGGCCCTCAAATGGGCGCGCTACCTCGACGAGCAGCTGGCCGGCGAGCCGGTGGGTGCCGCGCCGTCGGGCAACGGCTCGAACGGCTCGAACGGCTCGGACCGCGCCGACGCCGGCATCATCCGGATGCACTTCTGCGGGTGCTCGGCCAGCTGCGCGCAGCCCCAGATCGCCGACATCGGCTTCCGGGGGGAGGTGGCCCATGTCGGGAACCACCTGTCCGAAGCCGTCGACATCGGCCTGGGGGGGTCGCTCGGCAGCGATGCGGCCTTCATCGACTGGATCGAGCACGCCCGACCCGTCAACGACGTGCCCGAGGCCCTGGTGCGGGTGGTGCGGCGGTACCAACAGGAGCGCCGGCCGGACGAGTCGTTCCACAACTGGGCCCGCCGGGTCCCGAACGACGAGCTGGCCTCGACGCTGGCCGGAGCGGACACCGGCGCCCCCGCCACCATCGGAGATGCGGAGGCACGGGGTCGATGAAGGGCTTCCGGATCCGCGAGGAGATGAACGGGGTCGCCGAGCCGCCCGGGAAGACCTGGTTCTGGGAGCTCGAGGCCGGGGTCATCGACGCCGACCGCTGCATCCAGTGCGGCACCTGCGTGGCGGTGTGCCCGTCGAACTCCATCGGGATCGACGAGGACACCGAGCTCCCCGAGCTGGTGAAGATGTGCACCGGCTGCTCGTTGTGCTGGGACTTCTGCCCGCGGGGCGGGCTGCGCTACGAGGCTCTGTGGCCGCCCTCGACCGTTACGGCCGAGGAGCCCGGACCGGACCCGGTCGTGCGGTCCGATGCCGCCGACGGCTACTGGAAGATCACCGGCGGACCCCCCGGGGACGGGCTCGGCGCCGTGCAGGACTCCTACGCCGCCCGGGCGGCGTCCCGGCCCGACGGCGCCCAGGACGGTGGCGTGGTCAGCGCCCTGCTGGTCGCCGCCCTGGCCGGCGGGGACATCGACGGGGCCCTGGTCACCCGGCCGAGCGACGATCCCGACGAGCCGTGGAAGGGGGTGGCCCATCTGGCCACCACGGCCGACGAGATCACCGAGGCGGCCGGCAGCTACTACAACCAGACCATGGCGCTCGCCGAGCTCGACCTGTCGCGCTACGACTTGCCGGCCAAGCCCCGCATCGCCGTGGTCGGGACCCCGTGCGAGATCCAGGGCATCCGGGCCATGCAGGCCCGGCGCTGGCCCACCGGCGCCCACCGGGTCGACGCCGTGGTGCTGACCATCGCCCTCATGTGCACCAAGAGCTTCGACTACCGGGGCCTGATGCTCCAGTTGCTCCGCGAGGACCGGGGGATCGACCTCGACCGGGTGAGCAAGGTCGACGTCATCCGGGGCCGGATGATCGTCGAGTACCGCGACGGGGAGGTCGCCGTGGACGAGCCGATCAAGAACTTCCACGGCGCCGCCCTCAAGGGATGTGACGAGTGCGCCGACTTCCTCGGGCGTGGGCGCCGACCTCTCGATCGGAAGCGTCGGGTCGATGGACGGGTGGAGCAGCGTCCTCGTGCGGACCGAGCGGGGCCGCCGGGCCGTCGACAACGCCCGGGGCCGGCTCGACCTCCGCGAGCTCGACAACCCGGGCGCCCTGGTCAAGCTGGACACCTTCGACAAGCGGGTCGCCTTCGACACCCTGCGGCGGCCGTTCGACCCCGACGGGCCCCTCTTCATCGACTACGAGGAGCACCTCGCCGCCTACCAGGAGAGCGACCGGGCACCGGTCGTCACCGACCGGTGAACCCGGGTCCGGGGCATCGACGGCGGCAGGCCCCCGGCCTTCCGACCAGGGAGTTCGACGGGCAACATGAAGGTTGTGTTCCGATTCGGCCGGCACCGGTGGGGGTGGGGACGATGTGGGTAGGGTGGCAACCATGACCGTGTTCGAGGTGGAGGGCGGGCCTCGGTTCGAGATCCCCGACGAGCCCGGGGAGCTCAAGGCAGGGCTGCGCGAGGCCCTGCTGGAGGGCCGTGACTGGCGGGTGGGCTTCAGAGACGACATCTGCATCGGTCTGTGGTTGTGGGCCCGGTGGCAACCGGCCCTCGAGCCTTTCGGCATGAGCCGCGAGGAGTTCGTCGACATCGTCATCGCCAACAAGCGCGAGCTGTGGCTGTGGCTGATGGGGGAGCGACAGTGGCTCCCCTTCCTCACCGGGCTGGCCGGGCGGGTGGTCCGCCGCCTGCCGACCGCCGTCGGGTCGTGATCGCCGCAGGCGCACCGGGGCGAGACTCGGCCGGAACCTCCTTTTCCCCTTCCTGATCCTCCGAAGCGCGGAACGCGGGTCCGATGGAGAAGGTGGTCTACCTCGTATGGGGAGAGGGTGATCCCGAGGCCGGCGACACGTTGGCGCACCGTTTCACCTCCGCCGTGGTGCCCCGGCTCCTGTCGGCGGGGACCCGGGGCTGCTCGTTCAACGTCCACGACCGGGCGGCGGCCGCGGCGCCTTCCCCGGTTCCGACACCGGCCGGCGAGCTCGTCCACGTCGCCGAGGTGTCGGTGTGGCTCGACTGCTACGAACGGCGCGACGAGGTGGACGCCGCGATCGGCCTGCTTGGCCTGCCGGTGGCCGCCTATCTGGTGGTCGAGTCCCTCTATGAGGACTACGGCACCACCCCGCACGCCGGACCGCGGCAGTGGGCGGACGGGGAGCGGTCCCCCGGGGTACTGACCGTCGCCCTCGTCCACCGACCCGAGGGGCTCGGCTACCTCGAGTGGATCCGGCGTTGGCACGGGACCCAGTCCCCGGTGTCGGGCGAGCTCCAGCCCCGTACCCGATACGTTCGCAACGAGGTCGTGCGCGCCCTGACCGAGGGAGCGCCGAGCGTCGACGGCATCGTCGAGGAGGGCTGGCCGTCGGCCGAGCATGTCGCCGATCCCATGCTCTTCTTCAACGCCGCCACGCCCGAGCAACTCGACGCCCATGTCGGCCGGATGATGGCGAGTGTCGAGGCCTGCCTCGACCTCGACCGCTTGCGGAGCACGACGATGAGCGAGTACCTGGTGGCCGCACCGCACTGATCGCCGCTCGCCGATGGGCGCCGCTCGCCGATGGGCCCGCTCGCCGATGGGCCGTGGCCCACTTGCTGGCCCGAACCGACGCCGGGCCGGATCGCATCGGTGGACGGTCACCTAGTCTCTGACCGTCCGGCCGGCGAGTGGTGCTCCCGCCGGCGAGTGCGCCCGGATCGGGAACGGAGGCAAGCGCGTGGGGCTGTCCATCGGCATCGTCGGTCTGCCCAACGTGGGCAAGTCGACCCTGTTCAACGCCCTGACGGGTAACGAGGTGCTGGCGGCCAACTACCCCTTCGCCACCATCGAGGCGAACGTAGGCGTGGTCGGAGTACCCGACGAGCGCCTCGCCCGGCTGGCCGAGCTGTTCGACAGCCGGGAGATCGTTCCCGCCACGGTCACCTTCGTGGACATCGCCGGGATCGTCGAGGGAGCGTCGGTCGGCGAGGGCCTCGGCAACCAGTTCCTCGCTGCCATCCGCGAGGTCGATGCCGTCTGCCAGGTGGTCCGGGTGTTCAGTGACCCCGACGTCGTCCACGTGGGGGGCCGGATCGACCCGGCCGGCGACATCGAGACGGTCAACACCGAGCTCGTCCTGGCGGACCTGCAGACGGTGGAGGGCCGGCTGGCCAAACTCGAGAAGGAGGCCCGCCGGCAGCCCGCACTGGTGCCGGTGCTCCGCGCCACCGAGCAGGCGTACCAGGTCCTCGACAGCGGGCGGACGGTTGCCTCGGCCGCCTCCGCCGGGGAGCTCGACCCCGTCCTCCTCGCCGATCTCCATCTGCTGAGCGCCAAGCCGTTCATCTACGTCTTCAACATCGACGAGGGCGCGCTCGGCGACGATGGTCTGCGGTCCGAGCTCACCGCGTTGGTCGCCCCGGCCGAGGCGGTCGTGGTGTGCGCCCAGATCGAGGCCGAGCTGGTCGGCCTCGCCGCTGACGACGCAGCCGAGTTGCTGGCCGGGTACGGCCAGACCGAATCGGGGCTCGTCCAGCTGGTTCACGTCGGGTTCCGGACCCTCGGTCTCCAGACTTTCCTGACCGCCGGGCCGAAGGAGGCTCGGGCCTGGACCATTCCACGCGGCGCCACCGCGCCCCAGGCGGCGGGAACCATCCACACCGACTTCGAGCGGGGGTTCATCAAGGCCGAGATCGTCGACTACGACGACCTCGTCGCCGCCGGCTCGGTGCCTGCGGTGCGCGCCGCCGGCAAGGCCCGGATCGAGGGCAAGGACTACGTCATGCGGGACGGCGACGTCGTCGAGTTCCGTTTCAACGTGTAGATATGGGCGTTTACCCTAGTCAGAGCCTCAACTACCATCTACAGTCCTCACAGAGTCCTCAAAATTCCCGTGGAGTGCCTCGGAGACCATGGACTCAGCAGCCTTGCGGGTGCGGTCCTCAGCCGTCGGCCAGAGGTGGGCTAGGTGTTGAGGGTGGTGGTCGCTGTGGCGTGTCCTAAGGCTCGCTGGACGGTCACCACGTCGCACCCCTGGGCAATGGAGCCCGGAAGCGTAGAAATTCCTCAGATCGTGCAGGGTGATCCCTGAAAGGCGGGCTCGGGACAGGGTGGTCCGCCAGCGGGAGCTGACGGTGTTCTGGTGGGGAGGATCCTCCCCCTCGCCGGTGAAGAGCCACCTGTGCCGCCCTACATCGGCTCGGTACTCGGTTACATACTCGCTGACCATGTTGACCAGCGTCGGAGCCAGATAGACCACACGTTCCGATCCCCACTTGGGTGGTCGGACCTCGAACCCGCCGTTCTCCCGCTGGATCTGCCGAGAGACAGTCAGCGACCTACGCAGGAAGTCGATGTCACCGATCTGAAGACCAGCCGCCTCACCGAGACGAAGCCCAGCGAAGGCGCACAAGCCGAGGAACGGTCGGAACGAGGGAAGTGCAGCATCGAGGAGACCCCCAACCTCGACGAGAGTGGGGATCTTCATGGCTGCCGCTTGGCGACGACGACGGGGGAGCGTGATGCCCTCACCCGGGTCGAGCGAGATGACTCGATCCGTCACTGCCCCCGAAGGACAGATCGGACGTTGTTGACCCGGGTGTGGATAGTGCCCGGTGCCAAACCTCGTTTCGTCATCCTTTGACCCACCGCTCCACGTGCGACCGCCGGACGCTGCCGAGGGGATGTCGGCGAAGCTCACGGAACCAGCTGCCAAGTCCATGGCTCGTCGGGTACCAGGTGCCCAGACCTGCCGATCAGACCACTGCCGGTAGAAGGCGGCGAAGGTGACCTTGCCCGCTTTGGGATCGACGTATTGACCGGTGACCACAGCGGTCGTGACCTGATTTAGCCACTGCTGCCCGTCACCTTGCGAGCGAAATGGCGGGCGTGCTGACGACCGGTCTCGTCTCGGTACCGTGCCCGCCAGGTGCCGTTGGGGAGCTTGCTAATGCTACTCATCGGGGGTCCTTCTTCTTCCGTCGAGCGCTCGAACCGATGGTCGCATCTAGCTGTGCCAATCTTCGTTCGATCTGGTCTCGCTGGGCGAGTGCCACCTGCCGTCGAGCCAGAGTCCGGTAGTGCTGCCTGGTCGCACCTTTGGGCACCGAGTGCATGTGGTCGAGATGGAGACCGAACAGTCTGGCAATGGCTCCTGCTTCATCGAGGCGGATGGGTCGCTCACCCTTCTCGGTCTTGCTCACCGTGGTCTGGCGCCAGTCGAACCCGTGACTGCTCATGGCGTCGGCGAGGTCCCGCTGTGACCTGGTTACTGGTCCACCCCTACCTCACCGAGTTTCGGGGCATCCCCATCGCCAATATCGAAAACCACCAGGTGGGGTACGACGCTGACACCAATCGCATCGTCTTTCCCAACTACTGGAGAGGAGAGCTGATTGGATGGCAGACGCGTCGTATCGTCAATGACGGTAGCCCGAAGTACGAGAACAGCTATCAATTTGCCCAAGAAGGAAACCCTCTACAACGGCGACACTCCCTGTGAGATACCAGTGGTGGTGGAGAGCCCCATGACGGTCGTGTCGAAGAGCCATCTCGGACCTCGGTACGGCTTCGTGGCGACCTTCGGGGCACAGGTCTCACCGGAGCAAGCGAGACTGCTACTCGGTTATCGCAGAGTCGTCCTCTGGCTGGACAACGACGAGGCTGGATGGAACGGCACCGAGACCCTCATCGAGCGCCTGTCGCACTTCACCTCCATTCTCATCGTGGACTCGCCGAACATCGAGGATGCTGCTGACCTCAGCGACGACGTCGTGCTCGACTCCTGGCGAATGCCGTCCCGTACTACCGTTGGCACCGACCTACAGAAGGTGATTTGGTGTCCCGGTGACAAATATGAACTACTGCGTGTAGACCGATGAACTGGCGCTCTACTCCCGACCACTGGATGGAGTGAGCGATTCGCACATTCGGTCTAGGGCACCATGACCGCATAACCAGGGCGATCCGCCATCGGACTGACGCCCCGACGCAGCCCCCCTCGTCGCTCGGTGCACAGATGCATACGTGGGCATCATCCTGGAGGCGCTGGGTTCTTCAGGCGCACCATGGGAGAAGTGAACATCCTCGGTCCGGAACCTAGCCGCCTAATCGCTTTTTTCGATAGGAACGTCTTACGGTACGGGGGAAATTGGTCATGGTGGCTCCGTTCATATCCAAACTGAAGGCAAGCCGACCGGACCTCCTAGACCCAAAGATATTGGGCGTCGCTCCCGGGTCTGATGAGGTTCCCAGTCAGCGATTCGATGCAGCAGTCTATCCTAACCCTGAGTCAACAAGGAGGGTCGTCACAGCGGCACAGTTAGTCTGACTGCCGGGTGTTAGCCCTACGCACGCCTCGATGGTGAGGTTTACCGGTAGATCACTATGCACGTAAACGTCGATGGCGCTCTGGGTGGTGTCTTTAGCAGCAAAGTTTTCAAGCCCACACATACTTTGGGGGACACCGCCATACGGTGCGATGTCGTAATGATGGTCTTCCTTCTGCACGCACTCGATGTCCATGATCGTCGCATTTGAAGAAACGAAGTACGATATGAAGTAACCCAGGTAAGCAGTTCGATAGGTTGATGACTCGATAGGCTTATGACCCGTTGCCGGGGCCGCCGTTGCCCATCCGGCTGAGGTAGTCGTGACCAGCTTTACCGCAGTCGTTTGCCGCGGGCGGGACCGTAGGCAAGAATGCCGGCACACAGTGATAGTCGAGCGACGCTGACCGGCGGTTGTCGAGCCAACCGGAGCCAGGGTGGGAGTCTTGTATGAGCAGCGAGATTTACAAAAGGGGCGGTGCTATCGGGATCTGCCTGGGCTTGGTCATGGTGGTCGTTTCCGTCATCGCTCCACCGGCGATCGCCTCAACAGCAGTACAGCGCTCTGACTACATCGTCACCCTCAACAACTCGGTGCCAGATCCAGCGGCTGTGGCCGATTCGCAGGTCGGCACCCCACAGTTGGTCAAGCAGGTGTACCAGCACGCGCTCAAGGGCTACACCGCCTCGTTGACAACGGCACAAGCCGCCTCGCTGAGCTTGGATCCCCGTGTCGATTCGGTCGAACTCGACCAGCAGTTTCACATCGCGGCCGATACACAGATCGTCACTCATTCGGTCGAGCGGATCGGCGGACCCGAGAGCAGCACCGTTTCAGGTGACGGCCACGGCTCCGTCCGCGTCAACGTGGCCGTGCTCGATACGGGCATCGATGCATCTCACCCGGAACTACACGTCGCCGGCGGTGTGAACTGCGATCCACAAGCGGGCGACCCGCTCACTGACCCGGTTGGACACGGCACAATGGTGTCTGGTCTCATCGGTGCACGTGACAACAAGCAGGGCATCGTGGGCGTCGCTCCGAACGCTCGACTCTGGTCGGTGCGAGTTCTTGACGACAAGGGAAGAGGGCCCAACTCGTCGATCATCTGTGGCCTCGACTGGGTGGCCGGAACCCATCAGGATTCCGATCGATCGAACGACATCGCTGTCGCCAATATAAGCCTCGGTGGATTGATGAAACCCTCGGCGCACACCTGCGCGAGCCGGCATGAGTCTGCCGTACTTCGTGCCACGTGCGGAGCGACTGCCGCCGGTGTCACGATTGTTGCCGCCGCCGGAAACGGCGCCGTGCCAATCGAAGATGACAAGCCGGCTGGCTACCCCGATGTGCTCACCGCGACGGGCATGACCGATACGGACGGACAACCCGGCGGCCTCGGGCCACCACCGAGCTGCCTCCCGGGTGGGGTGGACGACACGCCTGACCCCTCCAGCAACTTCGCCACGACGCCGACGGCCGAGGCACATACGGTCGCCGCGCCGGCAGTCTGTGTGACCAGCACCTACCCAGGTGGTGGCTACGCCGTAGACACGGGTACGAGCTTCGCCGCGCCTCTCGTCTCGGGAACCGTAGCTCTCTGCATCGCCTCCGGGCATTGCGCTAGCCTCACTCCGATGCAGATCATCGCCAAGATCACTGGTGACGCCAATGCGTATGCCGCTGCGAACCCGCAAAACGGCTTTCAAGGTGACCCAGAGCATCCCATCGCCGGGAAGTACTATGGCCCGCTGATCCGGGCAGCCCTCTATTGATCGGGGCCTACCGTGGCTGACCATCGGGGGACCTTTAGCTTTAGCTACTTCCCCTGAAAAAGCCGGAGCGACCTCGGACCGAGCGATTGGTTGTCGCATTCATCTGGTCATACAGTGAGTTTCGACTCCGGTCCTGGTGGGGGTGCGTCCGATTCGTCCTTCGGAGGTTGTCAGCACTCCAATCTTCACCAGATCGTGGTTGAACACCCGTAACCACACCAGGTACTGACTCCCTCGATCCCATCTAGCTTAGCTAATAGCTAGGTTCCACCCGAAGTCCCGTTTCGGGCAGCTGATCCGGTCTTCGCTTCCCGTTCTCCACTTCACAAGGCGCTGGAACTGTGGTCGACTTTCGACAGCGCGTCTTGAGGAGGACAACGGTGCGCACCCCGAGCGCGCTGAGCTGTTCGCCGACGACGCTCTCGTCATAGCCGCGGTCAGCGGTGACCGCCTTGGGCACCCGCTTGGCCCGGTGCGTGACGTCGCTTGACAGCCCGGATGAGCATCGGTGCGTCCGGCGGGTTGCCGACTTCGACGCAGCGGTCGACGACCACGCCGTTCTCGTTGTCGACGACCTGAGCGTTGTAACCGAATCGACGAGGCTTGCCGAGTCGGCCCTTGCGGATGGGACGGGCATCGGGGTCATGCCGTGACACCAGGATCCCTACAACCCCTGGGCGTACTTTGCTCCTCCCTCAATGGGCCGCTGGCGCTCGTCAAGCTCGACCTCCACGATCAGGGCGGACCCTATGTCGTGACTCTTTAGGCAGCTCACATTCCGCTAACGACAAGCAGATACTCCAGCCACCAAACCCGTCTCCGGGACGGGCGTAAGGCCAAGCCGGGGATCCTTGATCCGGCGGGCTGAAAACAGCATTCCAAAGCCCAAATCGGCCGTCAGGCCGTATATATTTGAGTTGTGAGCCGCACTGCCTCCCGGCTACTCGGAGTTGTCTTCATCGGGGCAGCGGCGCTTGCCGGATGTGAGAGTGACATCACGGGTTTTTGTCGGGCGCAGAGGCTCTAGAATTCAACGGAGCACAGGGACAAGGGCATCCATGGACAAGTCTTTTATAGCCGCCTTCTTGAGGAGTGTGCGCTTGGTCGACGTTAGCTATCGTGCCGGCGGTGGGCTTGACGCGGCCCGAAACTACCGAAGTAATCGTCGCTTTCGTGACACGCATCCTAACTTCGTGTTTCCGCCAGCGAGCCTCGTTTTCTTGACATCTGGCACTTCGAGTTACGAGAATTATTACGACGTGGGAGTGGAGCGCGCGGACTGGTTGAGGGCTCTAACGAGTCACGCTCGGCCTCCCGAGGTTCGTCGCGTCTACGAGTGGGGCTGCGGCACCGGTAAGACAATCCGCCATCTCGTGGATGACGATCAAGGCTTGGAGGTATATGGAAGCGACTACGACGAGCGGGTGATCCGCTGGTGCGTCGCCAACATCCCGAAAGCGACGTTCGTGATGAACGGACTGGAACCGCCTCTGCCGTTCGAAGATGATTTCTTTGACATTCTGTATAGCTTTTCTGTCTATACACACCTGCCGCCCAATCTTCAAATCCGGTGGCTCGCGGAGCAGCTTCGAGTGGTGCGACCCGGCGGCCTCGTGTCGCTAAGCGTTCACGGCGACGTCTTTCGCGATCGCCTCACGCCCTCCGAACGCGGTCAGTATCAATCCGAAGGGACAGTGGTCCACGGGGGCACGGCTGCCGGCGGCCCATGGTTCACGACGTTCAACAGCCCTCGGTGGATGGAGCAGACTTTGCTCCACGGGCACGACATCGTTGATCGACAGACTCACCACGAGGGCACGAGGCAAGACGAATGGGTCATTCGGAAGCCCTAGATTGACGCGAGGTAGCTTGCGCAGCTACGCGGCTGGCGGGTCGAGTGCTGTGCGCTCAGCCCTGTCGTCGGCTGTCCTACTTCCTAAGATCCGGGCAAGAGGAGCCCGCATCACCAAAGAGGGTCCGTTCGTGATCGTGGCCGGGGTCCGACCCATTTACCTACCTCACCTGGCAGCTCCGGTCCTGTCCGGGCGGCTTCACGGTGCATCTCCAGTCGATCAGGCGGAGTGCCGCAGACACCGCAGAGGAGGCCGAGATCGAGTTATAACCAGAACTTGTGGATGCACCACTTGACCGTGACCGGACCCCGGTTGTTGAGCCCACTCGCTATGCGAGCTGTAGCTGTTGTTGGTGGAGCCAGGCCTCGACGAACTCGACCGGGGTGAGCCAGCCGTGCGCGCTGTGAGGCCTGTTGCTGTTGTAGTCGATTTTCCAGTCCTCGGTGAGGACCTTGGTCTCGAGCAGGGAGTCGAACTGCTGGCCGTTCAGGAACTCGTCCCGCATCCGGCCGTTGAAGCTCTCGATCCAGGCGTTCTGCCACGGTGAACCGGGGTCGATGAAGACGGTGCCGGTGCCGTTGAACCGGCACCAGTCGTTGACCGCCCAGGCGATGAACTCGGGGCCGTGGTCGAAGCGGACGTATACCGGAGCGCCCGCGCTCGGCCGCTCAGACGCTCGAGGCAGGCAACGACCCCCTCGGCGTCGGTCGAGCGCTCGACATCGGTGGCGAGGGCCTCCCGGGTGAACTCGTCGACGACGTTCAAGAGCTTGAGCATCCTCCCGTCGCTCGTCTGGTCGAACTGGAAGTCGAGCGCCCAGATGATGTTGGGCCGGATGGGGCACATCGCCCCGACCGGCTTTCCGATCCCCCGGAGGGGCTTCTTGCGCTTCTTGTAGGGCACACGCAGGCCTTCTGCGATCCAGAGGCGGTGGATGCGCTTGTGGTTGGCCCGCCAGCCGGCCTTTCCCGCCTCGACGGCGGCCCGCCGCCAGCCCCAGCGGGGACGACGGCGCGAGAAGTCCCGCAACCAGGCCCGGAGGGCGAGCTCGTCGTCGCTCGGAACCGGTGCTCTGAGACGCTGGGTGGACCGGGCTGGCCGACCACCCGGCAGGCCCGTCGTTCTGTCACCCGAAGCGCTCCCGGAGGGCCACCACGGCCCGCCGGCGGGCGTCCGGGGTCAGCAGTTTCCCCGGTTCAACTCCCGCAGCATGTCGATGTCGAGCGCCTGGTCGGCGACGATCTTCTTCAGGCGCTGGTTCTCCTTGCGGAGATCCTTCAGCTCCCTGGCATCGTCGGCCTTCATGCCGCCGTACTGGTTCCGCCAGCGGTGCCAGGTCGACTCGGTGATCTCGAGGTGACGGACCACCTCGTCGATCGGCTTCCCCTCGCCGAGGAGCTTCTCGCCCTCGGACAGCTTGCGGATGATCTGCTCGGGCGTGTGCCGGCGTCGCTTCATGGTTGTGCTGTCCTCCTTCCCCACAGCGTGGGTCTTGGACTCGCACAACGGGTGGATCAGCTCACGGGGACCTGGTCAGCTTCGGCGGAATCGCCCTCAGAGATAAAGCCGCCCGCCTGTTGTGGGCGGGGCCGTCCACACCGGTGCCTACCGTGCTTGATGTTGGCGGTGACGACGAAGGGACCTGCTAATGACCGCTCCGTGCCTGGAGAGTCGGCCGTAAGTGAACGCTGGAAATAGAACCCCTCGATGGCGGTAAGCGCCATCGGTGCGGGATTGCGGGCCCTCCACGACGCCGATGCCTGAACGTTGAACGATGTGCCCCGTCGTATTCGTCCTGGCCGACCAGTGCCTAAGGGCACCTCTAAAAGCCTCTGTGTTCGACGCCGAGCTTTGCCCCGGGAGATGAGGACCGAGAATTCACGTGGATTCGCCATGTCGGTCTCTACGAGGGGGAGGGATTGGCGTGACTCAACCAAACCCTCGATTATCTGCCGGGCAGCTGGCAGCTACTGGCCGACCGCCGGATGAAGTGAAGTCACGGAGATAGCGCTCGTCTGGTAGGAGCTCATCAGGAGAGTGGTGCGTCACGGTGACGGTGGAGGAGTCCTCAGATAGTCCTCAAAATTCCCATCAACGGTTCTCAACAGCCATCGACAACAAAACGCATGATCCCAGCTCAGCCACTACGTCCATCAAGAGCCATCAACGACCATTCAAGACGGAGGCGTTCCGTTTCAACGTGTGAGCGGCGACCGTCCCGCTTGCACCGCGAAGCCCCCCGGGACCCGTCCTGAGCGACCGGGCCGTCATCGCACCAGGTTGCACCCGACCCGCGGCGACAGCGCCGCGAGCAGGCGGAAAGGGATGAACCATGCGGAAGTCCGTACTGCTTGTCGCATCGCTGGGGCTCGTCGGGGCGGGAGCCCTCGCAATGGTTGACGTCGCGGGGGCAACGGCCTCGGCCACAACGCCAGGAGCGGCGACATCACCGGCCACGACGCCACCGATCAGCGTGACGGGTCAGCTCGTGGCCGGAAAGTACGGCCAGGCGGGTGAGCCGGTCATGCTCGCGTTCAAGTTCCACAATCAGAGCTCCACGCCGTATTCCCCCTTGAACATCTCGTACTCGGTGTATTCGAGCGCTTCCCTGGGCTCCATCGTCTGCGTCGTGCCTCGTACCGGTGCGATCACTGGATACGACTTGGGCAACAACAGATGCAGCTTCGGGGCCGACCCGCTGGGAGCGCATCAGACTGACAAGAGCGCCATCTTGGTGAACGTGAACTCCGATCCGCCCAACCTCACTTTCACGGCATGCGCCGGGGCCACGCCCACAGCC
Organism: uncultured Acidimicrobiales bacterium; assembly: GCA_963764555.1. Classification (GTDB taxonomy): domain Bacteria; phylum Actinomycetota; class Acidimicrobiia; order Acidimicrobiales; family RAAP-2; genus Bog-756. The sequence continues at coordinate 452,599 of CAVXSW010000003.1, read as the reverse complement.
AAGACGTTCTGCAATACCCAGGTCGTGGTCCTCAACGACTAGTCCTCACGGCCGGGTGCTCGTCTTACGCTCGGATCAGGACGAGTCGTGCGAAGGATGACGGGCCGGTCGCCCGAACTGGACGGCCGGTCCGTCATCTCTCCGAACTCCGGGCTTCGGCCCGACGAGCCGCCGTTGCGATCGCCTCACATGGCGACGAGCTCGCCGACCTCGACGCCGCCCCCCTGGCCCAGACCGGGGCAGCCCTTGGCCAGGACGGCCGCGTCCTCGATGCTTTCGGCCGTGACGACGATGTAGCCGGTGAGGACGTCCTCCGAGGAGCCGTTGCCGACCCTCGATGTCGCGCCGACCCGGTTACCGAAATCGCTGATCGACGGCCCGATCGCCTCGAACCAGCGACCCCAGGCAGCCTCCTCCTCGGACGTTGCGTTCCGGTCCTTGCGGCCCCGGAACACGAGCACATAACTGGGCATCGTCTTGCTCCTTTCGTCATGCCGGCGACTTCCGGCTCACCCACTACGACGAACGATCCCGAGCCGAATCGACGGATCGGGCACGAAATCGGTGGACAACCTTGCGACACCCAAGGCCGCAGGATCGGCAGCCAAGGCCGCAGGATCGGCAGCCATCGGTCGAGTCGCCGGGACTCAAGCTCCACCACTTGGCGGGCGTCATCTCGGGCAAGCCGATGGCGACGGGCTCCTATCGCTTCACCCTCCAGGTCACGGGCTCGAGGAGCGAGGCCAGACCACCGACCAAAGGGGTGGCGACCAGGACGCTCAGCATCACCGTCAACCCATAGGGCACCGATGCACCGGCGCCGCGTTGGGAACGGCCCGGTGCGTGACCGGCCGTCGGGTCGGCCGTGCGCGATTCGGTGCAGACGGTCTCGTCACCCGCCTCATTCACGCTGCTTCTGCCAGTCGGCCCGGCCTTCGGGGGTGTCGATGCCGAGTCCGGGCTCCTGACCGAAAGGCGGCTGGGGCTCGAAGGTCCACTGCGGACCACGGCCCCCGGTGCCGTCTCGCCGGCGGAGGATCCAGCCTTCGTAGGTCTTGAGGAAATGATGGTGATGGCAGAGCAAGGCAAGGTTGTCGAGCTCGGTCGGCCCGCCTTCGGTGAAGGGGACCACGTGGTCCATCTCGAGCCAGGTCCTCACGTGGCAATCGGGGACGACACAGACGCGGTCCCGCTCGACGAGGGCGGTGCGGAGCGTCCGGTTGACCGTGCGCCCGAGGTGTGAGATCGCCCGGATGTCCCCGGCCCGGTGGAAGCACAGGGCGAGGAACGAGTCGTTGGCCAGATCCCGGGCCATGGCGACGGGCACCGGGCCGAGTCCGTCCACCTCGCAGATCTCGCCCCGTTCGGCCATCCCCCGCCGGAGGGCCTCGATGTCCACCCGCACCACCACCGTCGCCGGCGGGGGCCGCTCGACGAGGCCCAGCGCCTCGGCCCCGGGGTCCCCGGGATCGGTCTCCACCGGGATCGGTCTCACCGGGATCGGCCTCGGCACCGGGACCGGCGTGGTCCTCCCCGTCGGGGGCCTCACCCTCGTCGAGGTCCTCCCCGGTGTCGGGATCGGTGCTCGGGGCACCGGGACCGTCCCCCCGGGTGACGAGGGCAAAGAGGGCATCGGCCCGCAGGGCCGCCTCGGTCTCGGGCTCGGCTCCGGCCTGTCGCCGTGCCCGCCGGATGGCCTTGGCCATGGGTCCGAGGTGGGCGAGCAACTTCGCCCCCCGGTCGGCGGTGTCCCGACCCTGGTAGCAGAAGGCCCCCTCGGGGTCGGTCCACCACGAGAAGTGGCGACGGGCGTGGATGGCCCGGGTGGCAGCCACCGGGTCGGCGCCCGCCGCGCTCGCCCGGGCCCGGCGGCAGCGTTCGCGCACCTCGGCGAGGGGTTCGGCCTCGGCGCCGTCGAGGAGCTCGCGCTCGCGGGCGGGGTCGGCGATCCCCGCCCCGGTCAGCTCGGTGAGCTTGGCCTGCGAGAGGGTGCCCCGCCGCATCGTCTCCTCGGTGCCGGGCAGGGCCGACAGCCGCCGCCCCACCTCGAGGGTCCGACGGGCCTCCCCGGGGGAGACGCCGTCGAGCTCGGCGAGCAGGGTGGCCGCATCGCGGTGACCGCCCTCCTTCCAGACCCCGGTCGCCTCGATGCGCGGGGCCAGCAGTGCCTTGCCCGCCTGGACCAGTCGCTCGGCGCCGGCGAAGGAACGGTAGAGCTCACGGGCGTCGGCTCCGTCCAACCGGTCGGGATCGAGCTCGTCGACCACCGAGACGAGCCCCCCGACGATCTGTTCCAGTCGGGCGCCGAGACCGGCCCGCCGCCGGGGTCCGGCGTTGTCGCCCCCCTGGGCGGTCTCCCGTGTCGAGGCCAAGGCCATCGACGAATCCTTCCAGGAGGGTGTCTCAACATGGGAGGGCGACTCGAGCGCAGTCGGCCGTCCGGAGAGAGCGTGGCCGGGCACGACGTGGACCGGGGCCGAGAGCATGAGGAGCACCGGTGCGGGCACTCGAGATCGACGCTCGAACCGATCCGACCTTCACACGTATCGGGGGATAATCGACCGGTGCTGTCGATCCCGACCGTCCTCGGCCGTCGAGAAGGGTGAAAGTGGACAAGGACGAGGGCTACCAGCCGGCAGGGCTCGAGCCTGGCTACCAGCCGCAGGGCGCGAGCCTGAGTGCCAGCCGGCAAGGTCGATGAAGGAGGAGTCACATGGCCCGTTATCTGCTGTTGATCTACGGAGACGAGGAGGCCCGCGACGGCGAAGGCGAGGAGTCGATGGCGGAGGTCCTGGCCGGGCACCAGACCTTCGGCGAAGCCAACCGGAACGCCATACTCGGGGGCGACGCCCTCGAGCCGACGGGTTCGGCGACCACGGTCCGACGGGACGACCGGGGCGGGTTCGTGATCACCGACGGTCCGTTTGCCGAGACCAAGGAGGCGCTCGGCGGCTTCTACCTGGTGGAGGCGGCCGACCTCGACGAGGCGCTGGCGCTGGGCAAGCAGGTCCCGGCTCCCGGAGGGTGCATCGAGGTCCGCCCCGTCCGCACCTTCGACTGATCGCCGATCGCGGAATGAACGCCGACGTCGAGGCGGCGGTCGCCGAAGCCCACCGCAGCGAATGGGGCTACGTGCTGGCCACCACCGTCCGGGTGACCGGTGACCTCGACCGGGCCGAGGAGTGCGTGCAGGAGGCATACGCCCGGGCGTTGAGCTCCTGGTCGACGTCGGGGATTCCCGAGCGCCCGGGCGCCTGGCTCACCACCGTCGCTCGCCGGACGGCGGTCGACGGGCTCCGCCGACGGTCGACCGAGTCGCGCAAGCTGCCACTCCTGGTCCAGGACCCGGTGGTCGCCGGGCCCGACGAGCAGGAGATCCCCGAGGTGGCGGACGACCGACTGCGACTGATCTTCACCTGCTGCCACCCGGCCCTCGCTCCCGACGCGCAGGTGGCCCTCACGCTCCGGCTGGTCTGTGGGCTGACCACCGCCGAGGTGGCTCGTGGGTTCCTCGTGACCGTTCCGACGATGGCAGCCCGCCTCACCCGGGCCAAGAAGAAGATCGCATCGGCCCGCATCCCCTATCGCGTTCCCCCGCTCGCCGAGCTCCCCGAGCGGATCGAAGCGGTGACCACGGTGGTCTACCTCGTGTTCACGACCGGGCATACCGCCCCGGCCGGAGCGGACCTGGTCCGGCGGGACCTGGTCGAGCGGGCCCGGCATCTGGCCGGGGTCCTCCGTGAGCTCCTCCCCGGCAACGCCGAGGTGGCGGCGCTCCTGGCGCTCATCCTGTTGACCGATGCCCGTCGTCGGACCCGGACCGACGAGCGCGGCCGCCTGGTCCTGCTCGCCGATCAGGATCGCCGCGCGTGGGACGCCGGCGCCGTCCGGGAAGGGGCGGCCCTCGTCCGTGAGGCACTGGCCAGTCGTCCGCCCGGCCGGTTCGCCCTGCTGGCAGCCATCGCCGCCGTGCACGCCGAGGCTCCCAGCTGGGAGGCCACCGATTGGGCGGAGATCGTCGGCCTCTACGACCTCCTGTTGCCAGTGTGGCCCTCGCCCATCGTGGCGCTCAACCGGGCGGTGGCCCTGGGGTTCGCCGAAGGACCCGAGGCCGGTCTCGACGCCCTCGACGCTCTGTCCACCGAGCCGTTGCTCGCCTCCTACAGCTACCTCGCTGCCGCCCGGGCTGAGTTCCTGCGCCGCCTCGGCCGGACCGATGACGCCGGCCTCGCCTACCGGGAGGCCCTGCTGCTCAACGAGAACTCGGTCGAGCGGGAATTTCTCGCCGAACGCCTGGCCGAGCTCGGAAGGTAGGGAGGCTCTCCGACCCCGCCGCCCCGCCTACCGCTTGGGCGGCAAGGACCGGGCGAAGCCGACTCCGAGTCCCACCCACTTGGCCAGCTGGCGCTTGGTCCGCAGGTGCTCGGAGGCGACCCGCAGCCATCCCGTCATCGGTCGGCCGCGCATCACGGCGACGGTGGCAGGGGTCGTGGCGACCAGTTCGTCGGACCGGTCGGGACCGACTCGGACCAGGGCACCACCCTGGCCGCTCGCGGCGATGGCCATGTTCCCACCGACCAGAAAAGCCAACCCGCCGAACATCCTCTTCTCGGTCACGGCGGGTTCGGTCCCGACCAGCTCGCGTATGCGGTCGGCCAGATCCTCGTCGTAGGCCACGTGCACGATGGTAGCGACCAGAGGGGGATCGCTCATACTTCCCTCATGCGCGGCTTCATCCGGTGCTCACGTGCATGGCCGACGTCGGTCCGGCGTCGGAACGAGCCGACGGAGGCGCTACCAGAGTCTGGCCAACGCCAAGGCAGACGGCTACGCCCGATCACGCCGAGCGGGCGGCCTGTGTGCACTACACCAGGGCCGCCGACATCAACGACGGTCGGTTCTCGACCCCGGCGCCATCGAGTCACTCGTCTACGCCAACACTCCGCACGGCGCGGTGCTCGTGTCCTCCATGCACCTCATGGCGAGCAACCAGGTCGGAGCGGCGCCCCCGATGCCCGGAGGCTGTCTCACCGAGTGGCACATCCACACCAACCCATCGGCCGCAGAGGGCGCACTATGTTCTCGGAGTGACTCGCTCGGCGGCCTCGGCGATACGGATGGACGGGCGTCTCGCTGGTCCGTGACGGGCAGCCGCTTCTCGACGACATCACCTGGTCGGTCGAGACCGACGAGCGGTGGGTGCTCCTCGGTCCCAACGGTTCGGGCAAGACGACCCTGCTGCGGGTGGCCGCGTCCCAGCTGTGGCCCACGCGAGGTTCCGTCGAGCTCCTCGGCGAGCGGTTGGGCCGGGTCGACATGCGCCAACTGCGCCAGCGCATCGCCCTGGTCAGCGCCTCGGTGTCGCGTACCCTCCGGCCCGAGGTGCCCGCCCTCGACGTGGTTCTCACCGGCCGGCACGCGGCGCTGGAGACGTGGTGGCACGAGTACGGCGACGACGACCGGGACAAGGCCGGAGCTCTGTTGTCGGCGGCCGGGTTCGGCGGCGGGGAGTTCGCTCGGCGCCCCTTCGGAATGCTGTCGGAGGGCGAGCGCCAGCAGGTGCTGTTGGCCAGGGCGCTGATGGGAGATCCCGAGCTGGTGTTGATGGACGAGCCGGCGGCGGGACTGGATCTCGGGGCCCGGGAGCGACTGATCCAGCGCCTGGCTTCCCTGGCCGCGGACCCGTCGGTGCCGCCTCTGGTCTTCGTCACCCACCATCTGGAGGAGGTGCCCCCCGGTGCGACGCACGCGGCGTTGCTGTGCCGCGCCCGGCTCCTCGCCGCGGGTCCGATCGAAGAGGTCATGACGAGCGAGTCGGTCTCGTGCGCGTTCGGCATCGAGGTCGTCGTCGAGCATCAGAACGGGCGCTGGACCGGCCGAGCCGTCTGATACCCGTCATCCCGGTCAGGCCCGGTGGCCCGACCGCGGCCCGCGCATCGACTTGACCGCGGCCCGCGCATCGACCCGACCGTGGCCCGCGCATCGACCCCAACCTGACCGCTCGGTCCGCCGGCCGGAGTGGGGATCAGAGGGAGGTCACCGACCAGTTCACCGGCTGGGGCGGGATCTCGGGAGCACCCACGTCGATCTGGATGTCCTCGTGGGACTCCAGGGGGATGGCGCGTGGATCGCCCAGATAGCGCCGACCGTCGACGAAGACGGTCAAGGGGCCGGAGACCGGTCCGACCTGGCCGGCGTTCAGCGGTTGGTCCCACAGGTCGAAGAACTGGCCGAGCGTGTACGCCTGGACCACGGGTGACTCGACGTGGATCACCCCGTCCTGAGCGTGCACGTGCAGCCAGTAGTAGCAGCGCGAAGCCCCGTAGAAGGGGCCGGCCGTCGTCTGCTGGGCGATCGGTACGACGATGCCGATGCCCGCCGGCACCGGTCGCAGCCGCCCGTTCACGTAGACGGCGAGGTGGGTGTGGATGTGGTACGCCACCTGCTCGGAGGAGTTGCACTGGATGCCGTCGATGGTTTGGCCCGTCGTACCGACTGGAAGCGGCGCCAGTGGTGCTCCGACTTGGAGCGGGATGCCTTCGGGTCCGCTCGGCTGGACCGGGGCGGTCGACGCCGGCGGCGACGAGGACCCGCCGCCCACCGACAGCCCGATGACGACACCGGCGACGGCGACCACGATGATGGCCGCCACCGCGAGGAGCGCGGTCCGCCGGCGTCGGCGTGGGGCGCCAGGTTCGGCCGGGCGACGCCCGGCGGGGGACTGGGTGCTCATGCTCGTTTCTCCTTCGACTCTTGGGTTGGTTCGCGGCTTGTGGACACGGGCGTCGAGGACGGCGGGGGATGCTCGGCGGTGTGACCCGAAGCGGGTGCCGAACACGCCCGAAGGGCGAGGGCCCACTGGGGCTCGCCGGAGCTCCGAGTGCGGCGCCGGCCCCGACCACGCCCGATCCCGCGGGGCGTGTCGGTCAGTTCGAGCGGGACGCGAGACCTCGGGGTGGCCGGAGGAGCACGGCGGGGCTCCCGCACGGAAGGGCCGGTCGCGACCGGCGGCGCCGGTACCGGCGGGCCAGGGGAGCGGCGACGAACGAGAAGGCGACGATGCCGGCCACCCCCGTCCCGGGGCCACCCGGCCATCCGTGGGCGAGCGGGCTCGAGGGGGTGCACCGCGAGATGGTGGGACAGGCAGGGTGACCGGGCCAGGGCAGGGTGACCGGCCAGGGCAGGGCTCACCACCGGTGCGGCGACGACGGCGGCAGCGGCCGCTCCGACCGGGCCGGGTGGGACCGCCAGGCCCGTTCCGAGCATCGCCGTGAGGGCGAACCCGACGAGCACCATCGCCAGTGTCCGGAACTGCAGGCCCCGTCTCTCGCTCACGTGCCGCCTCCCGGTCGACCTCGGGCTCGGTCCGACGGTGAGGCTACCCCGCGGGTCCGTGGCGACTGTCGCGGCATCTTCGGGCGGAGATCAGCGGACGAGGGAGAGCACGAGCAGTCCCTGGCCGAGGTGATAGGTCACGTGCACGGCGAGCTTGCCGCCGGGCAGCGGCGCGACGAACCGGTCGAGGGCGAGCGTGGTGTCCGAGACGAGAAAGCAGACGGCGCCCGCCGCGGCGAGTGCGTTCCCGACATTGGTGGCGAGCACCACCATGGTGACGATCGCCAGCATGTAGACGAGCACCGGAGCGAGCAGGCCGGGCCGCCGTCGGTGGACCAAAGCACTCAGGATCAGTGCGGCAGGCGCGGCTTCGACGGCGACGACCAGCACGGCGGCGACCACGAGACCCCGGGCCGAAAAGGAGAATGCGGCTCCGCCGGACGAGGGCGCCTGCAGGAACCCCCCGATGAACAGGACATGGCCGGCGAGAAAGGCCCCGAGCCCGGGGACGAACAAGTCGGCGGGCAGCATGAGCAGGACGTCGCCGACCAGGCAGCAGCCGAGGGCGGCGACGAACCACCAGCGCCGGTCCACCAGGTCCGTCTGGCCTGGCGGTAGGGCGGCGGCCGCCCCGACCAGGGCGGCCAGCACGGCCGGCTTGGCGGCGTACTCGAGTCGGGTGCTCGAGGTGCCGACCGCCACCCAGTCGCACACGGCGGCGACCGCGGCCACGGCCATCAGCGCGACGAACGCGGTCACCCGGCCGACGCTACCGAAGGACCCTCCCGTTCACCTGGACCGTTCCATCGATTGGCATCGGGGGGTCCGACCGTGTAGACAGTGGCGCGCCGGGGAGGGCGTTGACGGCGTGCCAGGCCGATGTCGGCGCGGCCATCCCTGACCATCCACCACTGCCGAAATACCCGTCGTTAGGGTTTCGCGAGGTCGGCAGGTCGAGGAGTTGATGCCCGTGATCGTTGTGATCATCATTGCGGTCGCCTGGATTGCCATCCTGACACCGAACGTGATCAAACGACGGGCAAGACAGGGCAACGGGATCAGCTCGATCTCCCACTTCCACCATCAATTCGCGCGTGCTCGAGCATTCGGCGCCCGAACCGCTCGTCGCCCCCGCCTACCGCCTGTGCACAGGCAGCGGCGTCGGCGCCGACGGCGGCGCCGACGCAGCCGCTGCCGAGGAGCCGAGTGCTCCGGTTCTGACCGTGGTCGGCGCCGACCGCCTGCCCCGGCCGGCGTTGGCCTTCCTCGGACGTGACGACGAGGAGGGGGGCGGACGGGCTCTGGCGGCACCGGTCGTTCCCGTTCCCGTTCCCGTGCCTGTTCCGACTCCGGGCCGGTCCCGCTACCTGGTCCGTCGACGGCGGCGCGACACGCTCGGCATGCTGGTGGCGCTGTTCGTGGTCACCTTGCTGCTCGGCTTCCTCCCCGGTGCCGCCGCCGCCTGGGTGGTGTGCGCCGTCAGCGGCGTGGCGTTGGCCGGTTACGTCGCCCTCCTCGTCCGGCTGCGCAAGCTCGCCGAGGAGCGCGGACGGAAGCTCCGCTACCTGGGGAACCACGGACGGTCTTCGGTCCGCGGCCGAGGTGTGGCCGAGGACGCCCTGGTCGGGCGTTTCGCCCACCCGTCCCACCAGGTGTGGGCGACCCGCTGAGCGCTCGGCAACCCCCTCGGTAGCAGCTCTGCGCCGGCGCCAACCGGGCGGTTCCATCAGTCGGCCTGGGCCCACTCGGGCGGCTCCATCGGTCGGGCTGCGCCAGCTGGGCACGCCCTTCTGTGGGCCTGCGCCAACCGGTCACGCCCTTCAGTGGGCCTGCGCCAACCGGGGCCGCCCTTCAGTCGGCTTGGGCCGACCGGGCGGCCACTTCAGCCCACCAGGTCCAGCCCGGTGACCTTCGAGAGCTCGGCCAGGGCGGCGCCTGGGTCGTCCACCTTGATGGTGTGCATGCCCATGGCCCGGGCCGGCTTCAGGTTGATGCCGAGGTCGTCGAGGTAGACGACCTCGTCGGGCCGGACACCGACCGCATCGCAGGCCAACTGGTAGAAGCGCGGTTCGGGCTTGCGCACCCCGAGGGCGCGCGACTCGAGCACCGCGTCGAACAGGGCCAGGATCGCCGACACCTCCGGTGGGGTGGGCACGTCGCCGGACCCGAAGTTGTTGGTCAGGCAGGCCGTCACGAAGCTGTCCGAGCACCGGCGGACGGCTTCGACCATGGCCGGACGGATGTCGCCGCCCAACAGGGACAGCACCGCCCTGCCGTCGACGCGGTGCCCGAGCTCGAGGGCCTCGAGCTCGAAGGCGTCGGCGAAGCCGGCCAGGTCGAGAGCTCCACGCTCGAGCTCTGCCCACGCGTTGGTATCCGGGTTGGTCGAGTTGACGGTGCGGATGAACCCTGCGGGGAGGCGCTGTTCCCGTTCGTAGCGGGCGAAGGCATCGAAGGGGCTCGAGGTGATCACCCCGCCGAAGTCGAACATCACCGAGCGGATCACCGGTCTGACGCGGGCTGCCGGGCTCAGCCGGGCTCGGTTCCCACCACCGAGACGAACGACACCATCTCTCCGGGGTACCCGCCCAGGTTGTGGGTGAGGGCGAGGGTGGCGTCCGAGGCGATCTGACGCTCTGGCGTGGCCTCGCCGCGCAGCTGCAGCCAGGTCTCGAAGAGCATCCGGAGCCCCGAGGCCCCGACCGGGTGACCGAAGCTCTTCAACCCCCCGTCCGGGTTGACCGGGAGCTGGCCCTCGAGGTCGAATGTCCCGGCCAGCACCTCCTTCCAGGCTGTGCCACGTTCGGCGAACCCGAGATCCTCCATCAGCACCAGCTCGGTCGGGGTGAAGCAGTCGTGCACCTCGGCCATGGCCAGTTGCCGTCTCGGGTCGGTGATACCGGCCTGGCGGTAGGCGTCCTCGGCCGACCGGGCGCACTCGGGGAACCAGGTGTAGTCGTAGTCGGGATCGATGAGACCCGAACCGCTGCCAGCAGCGAGGGCGAGCGCCTTGATGTACAGGGGCCGGTCGGTGTAGCGGAGGGCGTCCTCGGCCCGGACCACGACGGCCGCGGCGGCGCCGTCTGCCACGCCGGCGCAGTCGAACACGCCGAGCCGCCCCGCCACCCGTGGGGAGGCGCAGATCGTCTCGGTGGAGACCTCGCGCCGGAACTGGGCCCGTGGGTTACGGGCCCCGTTCCGATGGTTCTTCCACGAGATCCGGGCGAGCACCTCCGACAGCTGGTCGTCGGGCACCCCGTACTTGGCGGCGTAGGCGGGGGCCACCATGGAGAACATGGCCGCAGCGGTGAGCGTGCGGGCCGTTCCGTCGCCGGGAACGGGGAACGCGTTGAGACCCTGGTAGCCGGAGTCCTTGACCTTCTCCGCCCCGACCGCCATGGCCACGTCGTAGGCGCCCGATGCCACCGCGTAGGCGGCCGCCCGCAGTGCCTCGGACCCGGTGGTGCAGTAGTTCTCGACGCGGGTGACCGGCTTGCCCTCGAGCTGGAGGGGCCGGGCGAGCGTGATGCCGCTCATCCCGGACTGCGCCGTGCCGAGCCAGTAGGCGTCCACCTCGTCCTTGGTCAGGCCGGCGGAGGCGAAGGTCTCCGAGGATGCCTCGACGATGAGGTCGTCGAGGCTCTTGTCCCAGTGCTCGGCGAAACGGGTGCAGCCCATCCCGACGATCGCCACCCGGTCCCTGATGCCACGCGATGCCATCGTGTCCTCCTCGTCCGCCGGGCTCAGCCCGGAGGCGCCGATCCGGGCTGCCCGCCGGCGACCGGCTTGGCCTTCCAGAAATAGTCGTGGATGCCGTCCGCCGTGTACAGCTTGCGGAAGGTCATCGCCACCCGGTCCCCGATGGCCACCGTTCGCGGGTCGACATCGGTGAGCTCCACCGGGAACCGGCCGCCGCCGTCGAAGTCCACCACCGCGAAGACGATGGGCGGGCTCGGGGAGTAGGCCAGATGGTCGATGGTATAGGTGACGATGGTGGCCTCGGTGTCGGCCCGGACCACCGGGTCCATGTCGTCGACGCGCCCCGCCCCGCATCGACACGCGGGCCGGGGGCAGATGGACGGCCGACGAGCTCCGGTCCTGCGAGCCCACGAATCCGAACTTCCACGTCTCGTTGCGCCATGCCGCCGTGGAGGACACCCGCTGGGGCTCGGGCCGGCGGGGCGGTTCGGGGGTCACCATGCCGCGCCAGGAGAGGAAAGTCCCATAGGGCAGGTCGACCGCCGCCGCGACCTGGTCGGCCACGGTCCGCGCCGGGGACCACGTCGCGATCGCCGGTGTGGTGCGGAGCAGGATCACGTCGGCCCCGTCGGACAGCGAGACGACGGCGACGAGCTCATCAGGGCCCGATTCCTCGAGCAGGTGGGCCAGGGTCAGGCCGGGGTGGGCGGCGCCGGTCTGACCGACCGAGGAGGTGAGGTCGTCGCCGAGCGCGGTGGCGGCCACCCCGAGCTTGCCCGCCAGCGACCGGACCGCCCTGGCGTGCATCCCGGTCACCGAGACCCGGTCGATGTCGCCGACCTCCAGCCCGGCCCGGTCGAGTGCCGCCCCCCATGCCTCGGTGCCGAGGTCGAGGTAGCGGGTCTCGCCGAACCGCTCCTCCCAGACCTTCGATCGACGATCGCCCGGCTCGCGCCACCGGTCGACGAATTCGTCGCTCGACGACGCCGTCCCCACGAGCTCGGCGATCACCGGAGCGTCCGGGTCGTCCTCGCCCACCACGACGGCGGCCGCCCCGTCGCCGCCCCCCGACTCGTCGGCGGAGGTCGGCAGGCCGTCCCGCCGGTCGGCGAGCACCGCCAGGACGATCCCGCCACCAGCACCGAGGGCCGCCCGCAGCACCCCTGGACCCGACCGCAGCGCCCCGCCGAAGTCGAAGGCGGCCACCGGCGCCGGTTGCCGGAGGGCGGCATGGATGGTCGTGGCGTTGGTCTTGTCGAGGTACGCGGGGGTGGCGGTGGCGAACCAGATCTGATCGGGCGCCAGTCCGGGCACGGCCCGCAGGGCGAGGCGGGCGGCCTCGACCCCCATGGTGGTCGTGTCCTCGTCATGGCCGGCCACCGACCGGGTGCCCGTCCCGCCCCCCGTACCGAAGACCTCGGCCACGGCCCGGCGGGGCAGCCGCCGGTAGGGCACGTACCCGGCGATGCTCACGATGCCTCGGCCCATGGTCTCTCGGTCCTCCTTCTCCCCGGTCGTGCGTGCCGGCCGTGCTTCCCGGCCTTGCCGGCCGTGCTCGTGGCCTTGCCGGCCGTCCTCCCGGTGCCGTGCTCCCGGCGGGCCGGCCGCGCTGCCCGGTGGTGTGTCGGGGCCATCCTCCCGACCGGTGCGGACCGTGCGAACCGGACCGCACCGTCCGTCAGCGAGTCACTTCCGCTGGTCAGGAGCCCGGCGCTGGCTGCTCGAGCACGCCCATCCTATGATGGCCACAATATCTGACGGTCAGTCAGGTAACCACCCCGGCGGCCGTCCCGCAGCCCGGCATGGAGGGCCACATGGATTTCGAGTTCACCGAGGAGCAGCTCGAATTCGTCCAGGAGGTCGAAGCGTTCCTCGACGCCAACGACGACCCCGAGGTGTTCGATCTCACCCGCGAGAACATGGCCCAGATCGTCGACACCCCGCTGCGCCGCAAGTTCATGGCCAAGGTCGGCGAACGGGGGTGGCTCGGGATCACCTGGCCCGAGGAGTACGGCGGCTCGGACGGCGAGGGGATCTACGAGTACCTGCTGAACGAGGCGCTGGCGGCGCGTGGCGGCCCCCAGATCGGCAAGGGCGTGGGGATCATCGGCAAGACCATCATCAGCCACGGCAGCGAGAAGCTCAAGCAGGAGTTCCTGCCCAAGATCCTCCGCAACGAGGTGGAGTTCGCCGTGGGCTACTCCGAGCCGAACGCCGGTTCCGATGCCGCGTCCATGCAGCTGAAGGCCACCCGTGACGGCGACGGGTGGAGGCTCAACGGCCAGAAGACCTGGACCACCTCGGCCCACTTCGCCGACTGGTACTGGGTCGGGGCCCGCACCGACCCCGATGCGCCGAAACACCACGGGATCACGCTCTTCCTGGTGCCGATGGACCACCCCGGCATCACCGTCAAGCCCATCTGGACCATGGGTGACGAGCGGACCAACGAGGTGTACCTGGACGACGTCTGGGTGTCCGACGACTACGTGGTGGGGGAGCTCAACAGGGGGTTCCAGTACATCTCGGAGGCCCTCGACCTCGAGCGATTCACCTTGTTCACCTACTCGCCGGTCGCCCAGCGGCTCGAGCTGCTGACCGACTACGTGGCCACGGCGATCCGGGACGGCGAGCCGCTGCGCGACGATGCCGTCGTGCGGTCGAGGATCGCCGAGCTGCACACCGAGGCCGAGGTGGCCCGGGTGCTCGGCCTCACCTTCGTGTTCGCCTCCTCGGAGGGAGGCGCACCGCCCACCGCCGAGGCGTCCGAGTACAAGCTGTTCACCACCGAGTACTCGAAGCGTCTGGCCGACGCCTCCATGGACATCGCCGGCCCGGGCAGCCAGCTCCGGGTGCGGGACGAGGACGCTCCCATGCGGGGCCGGCCCGAGTCGACCTACCGCTACACGGTGATCGACACCATCGGAGGCGGGTCGTCCGAGATCCAGAAGAACATCATCGCCCGCCGGAAGCTCGGGCTCCCGAAGAACTTCTGATCGAGGGCGAACCGGCCGTGCCCTCCCGATCCGCCGACGGCGTCGCGCCACCGCCACCGCCTCCGCCGTCGGCTTCGGCACCTCGGTCGCGGTCGTCATCCGTGACGGCGCCCGGGTCGCCCGGCGGGCCCCTGGCCGGAGTGACCGTGCTCGACCTGTCCACGGTGGGGCCGGCCGCCCGCTGCACCCGGCTGCTCGCCGACTACGGGGCGACGGTGGTCAAGGTGGGGGCGGTGCCCGGCCGGGGGAGGGAGCCCATCCGGCCGCCCTTCTACGCCTACAGCGGGTCGCGGTACCTGCGCTGGGTGGCGATCGACCTCAAGGACCCCGACGGGCGCAGCAGCTTCCTGGCGCTCGCTGCCACCGCCGACGTGGTGGTGGAGAGCTTCCGGCCCGGAGTGGCCGACCGGCTCGGCGTCGGATACGACGACCTCTGTGCCGCCAATCCGCGGATCATCCTCTGCTCGACCACCGGCTTCGGCCAGAACGGCCCGCGCTCGGACTGGGCCGGGCACGATCTCAACTACCTGGGTGTCGGGGGCTACCTGGCGCCACCGAGCCGCGGAGCGACGACGGGGGACCGCCCGTCCCCGGGGCGACCATCGCCGATGCGGCGGCCGGCGGGATGCACGCCGCCATGGCGATCATGGCCGCCCTCATCGGGCGCGGCCGAGACGGGCGCCGGCTGCCTCCTCGACGTGTCGATCACCGACGGCGTGCTGTGGCTCACCTCGCTCGCCGTCGACGAGCACCTGGCCACGGGTGCCCCGGTCGGGCACGGGCAGAGCATGGTGACCGGCCGGTACGCCTGCTACGACACCTACCGGGCGGCCGACGGCGGCTGGCTCGCCGTCGCGGCCATCGAGCCCCGCTTCTTCGCCAACCTCTGCCGGCGGCTCGGGTGCGACGAGCTGATCGCCCACCAGCTGGACGACGGCCGCCAGGACCAGATCCGGGCCGACCTTCCGGGCCGCCTTCGCCTCCCGGGGCCGCGACGCCTGGGTGGCCGAGCTGGCGGGCGCCGACACCTGCGTGACACCGGTGCTGTCGGTGTCCGAGCTGGTCGACGACGAGCACTTCGCGGCACGCCACGCCTTCGTCGAAGCGGCCGCACCCCCCTCCGCGGCGGACCGCGTCCCCGGCCGGTTCCGCCAGGTCGGCCCGGTGTTCGCCGGCATGGAGCGGCCGGCCGAGCCGGTCGCCACGACGGACCCCACCCGCACCGACACCGACGCCCTGCTCGCCGCCGCCGGGGTCGACGGAGACCGCATCGCAGCGATGCGGGCGCGGGGCGTGTTGGCATGAGCGGCATCGGCGTGTCCGACATCGACGCACTCATCGGGGTGGAGCAGTACGAAGAGGTCGGGGAGTTCCCCGTCGAGCGGGGCTACGTGTGGACGACGCTGCGCCTCGGTGGAGAACGGCAATCCGCTGTTCTGGGACGACGCCACCGCCGAGGCGCTCACCGGCGGGCCGATCGCCCCGCCCACCATGGTGTCGGTGTGGTTCCGGCCCCACCACTGGGCTCCCGGCCGGGAGCGGCCGGGGCTCCCGCTGCAGGTCCACTTCGACCTCAAGGAGGGCCTCGGTCTCCCCGAGGCGGTGATGAGCGACAACACCATCGTCTTCCACGAACCGGTCCGGCCCGGCGACCGGCTGGTCACCCACCAGATCCTGCGCTCGGTGAGCGAGGAGAAGACGACCCGGCTGGGCACCGGGCGATTCTGGGTGATCGACGTCGAGTACCACAACCAGCGCGGCGAGCTGGTGGCGGTCGAGAGCTACACCGGCTTCGGCTACCGCCGCCCGGAGCCGGCCCCGGGCGGCGGGGCGCCGTCGTGAGGACCACCGAGCCACGCCTCCTCCACGGCCAGGTGCGCGTGGGTGACCGGTTGCCCGAGCTCGCCTATCCGGTGACCGCCACCACGGTGGTCCTCGGCGCGCTCGCCTCTCGGGACTGGCGCCCCATGCACCACGACAAGGATTTCGCCGTCCAGCGCAACGGCACCCGGGACATCTTCCTCAACACGCCCAACCAGGCAGCGTGGTTCGAGCGGTTCCTCACCGACTGGACCGGTCCCTACGGCCGCCTCCGTCGGATGACGTTCCGGATGCTCGGCTCGATCTTCCCCGGCGACACCATGGTGTTCGAGGGGGTGGTGACCGCCACCGGTCGTCGACGATGCCGGGTGCGGGTGGGTGCGGGTCGACATCTCGGTGTCGGTGGACGGAGAGGCGAAGACCACCTGCGACGCCACGGTGGCGCTGCCGCTCACCGGGGACGACAACCCCTGGGAGCGCCGGGGAGACCGGTGGATCCCCTGACCGGCCGGCACCGGCACCGGTCGTGCCGTCCGACCCGACGAGGAGGCCTGAGGATGTTGGACCTGAGATTCAGCCCCGAGCAGGAGATGCTGCGGGAGACGGTCCGTGGCGTCTGCGCCAGCACCAGCCCGCTGGCGGTGGTGCGCGAGCTCGAGGACGACCCGGTCGGCTACCCGCCCGACCTCTGGAAGCAGCTCGCCCACCTGGACCTGATCGGTCTGCAGCTGCCCGAGGAGTTCGGCGGGTCCGGGCATGACCGCCCTCGAAGGGGTCGTCCTCTACGAGGAGCTCGGACGGGCTCTTGGCCCCGTCCCCCCACTTCGTGAGCGCAGTGCTCGCCGGCGGGGCGCTGGCCCGTGCCGGCGGCGAGGCGCAGCAGGCAGGAGTGGCTGCCCCGGATCGTCTCCGGCGAGGCCGTCCTCAGCCCGGCGTGGCTCGAGCCCGACAACGGCTTCGGCCCCCGGGGGGTGCAGGTCCGGGCGGAGCCGGACGGGCGACGGCTTCGTCCTGTCCGGCGTGAAGCGCCACGTGGCCTTCGCCAGCTCCGCCACCCGGCTGGTGGTGCTGGCCCGCACCGGCGACGGCGCCTGCCGACGTCGACCTCTTCCTGGTCGACCCGGCTGCCGATCGGGGTCCGCCTCACCCAGCAGATGACCATCGCCTCGGACTGCCAGTACCGGGTGGACCTCGACGGGGTCCGGGTCGCCACGGGCGACCGCGTCGGGGGCCCGCAGACCGGGTGGGCGACCTGGGACGCGGTGATGCACGACGGGGTCATCCTCGCCGCCGCCCAGGCGGTCGGCGGGGCCCGCTACGCGCTGGAGATCACCGTGCAGTACGCCAAGGACCGGCACCAGTTCGGCAAGCCGCTCGGAGCCTTCCAGGCCCTGGCCCACTACCTGGCCGACGCGTCCACCGCGGTCGACGGGGCCGAGGGGCTCGTGCACGAGGCGGCCTGGGCGCGATCGACCGGCCGCAGCGTGGCGAAGCTCGCCCCGATGGCCAAGTTGTTCGCCTGCCGGACGTTCCGGGACGTGACCGCCATGTCCCAGCAGGTCTTCGGGGGCATCGGCTTCACCGTCGAGTTCGACATCCAGCTCTACTTCCGCCGGGCCAAGCAGCTCCAGGTGTCGTGGTGGGACACCCGTTATCTCGAGGAGCTGGTGGCGGCGGCGGTGCTCGACCGCTGACCTCGCCGGGCGGCCGGTCGACCCGACCGTCCATCACGGGAAGCAGGCCGGAGTCGGACGCGGGCACGTACCTCGCCAGGATCGATCACCGCCCCACGCAGGGAGTCTCGAGGCTTCCGGCCGACTCGCCGGTGCGCTACGGTCGAGCCGAGCCGGTGAGCAGTCCACCCGACGAACAGGGGGAGTGGCATGGCAAGCGACACTGCGACGGTGGTGACGTCGGGCGGATCGACCGGGGGACCATCGGGGCACGGTCCGCTGTTCCGCTTCCTCTTCGTCCACGAGATCGACGAGTACCCCACCACCGGCAAGCGGACCGCCTACCTGGCGCTCGCCGTCCTCGCCACCATCGTCCTCTACTACACGTACTTCACCCAGACAGGGGTCACCCCCAACATCCTGCAGTACTACCACATGTCCTTCGCCTTCTACGTGGGCATCGTGGTGGTCTCCAACCTGATCGGAGCGTTCGCCTCACTGCCCGCCAGCAAGACCGACAAGCTGGGGCGGTCCAACGTGATCATCTACGGACTGCTGATCGTCGGCCTGCTGGTGGCGGTCGGCCGTACCGGCGTGTGCCACCCAGTGGCAGTTCGCCGTGACCATCAGTGCCATCGGTCTCGTCGAGGGGGCCATCCTGGTGGCCACCCCGGCCATGGTCCGTGACTTCAGCCCGCAGCTGGGACGGGCGTCGGCCATGGGGTTCTGGACCATCGGCCCGGTGGCCGGCATCGCTCATCACCTCGATCGTGGCCACCAACACCATCAACTACTTCCTCGGCCCGAACCCGCCGCTGTGGAACCACCATGCCGGCTGGAAGTGGCAGTTCGTCATCTCGGGCGGGGTGTCGATCGTCCTCTTCTTCGTGACGCTGTTCCTCATGAAGGACCTCTCGTCGCGGCTGCGGGAGCAGCTGATGGTCAGCGAGCACGACCGGGCCCTGGTCGAGGCCAAGGCCCGGGGCATCTCCGAGGCGGAGGTCGAGGCGGCCACCGCCCGCCCCTGGCGCCAGATCCTCAAGTGGGACCTGATCGGCTCCGCCGTCGGCATCTCGCTGTTCCTGCTCGTCTACTACGCCGCCTCGGCCTTCTTCACCATCTACTGGGCGACCGTGTTCAAGAACTCGCACGGGCTCAACCTCTCCACCTCGAACGCCAACTATCTCAACACCTGGTTCTGGGGCGCGGACGCGGTGGCCCTCATCGTGTTCGGGATCCTGTCGGACATCCTGCGGGTGCGCAAACCCCTCATGCTGGTCGGGGCGGTCGGTGTCGATCGTCATGCTGATCCTGTTCCTCCATCAGGCCGGACCACGCCTTCACCAGCTTCTCCACTCTCATCGTGCTCGAGGTCCTGCTGGCCGCCGGCCTGTCTTTGACCTACGCCCCGTGGATGGCCGGCTACACCGAAATGGTCGAGGCGAAGAACCCGGCCCTGGTCGGGACCGGGCTCGCCCTGTGGGGATGGACCCTGCGCCTCATCGTCGGGCTCTCGTTCATCTTCTTGCCCCTGGTGATCAACTCGGTGAACCCGGTGGTGGACAACCTGGTCTACGCCCAGACGCCCCCGACGGGCTCGGCCCCGTTCAACGTCCAGCAGTTCCAGCTCGAGCACCGACAGCTGGTGGCCTTCGCCACCGCCAACTCCAGCTGGCTCAAGCCGCTCTCCGAGCCCAAGAACGCTCCGGTCGTTGCCGCCGCCCACTACAACCCCACCGCCGCCAACTTGGCCGCGCTGCAGCACGCCGTCGGGGCCGCGGTGGTGGCCAAGGTGCTCGCCAACCTGAGCGAGGTCAACGGGCCGGTATGGACCTACCGGACCCAGCTGGCCTACCTGTCGGCTCATCAGAGCCACCTCGAGTCGCTGCTCAACGGGGTGGCCAAGTCGCCCAGGCAGTGGCAGCACTGGTTCTGGGTGTGCGTCGCCGGCATGGTGCTGTTCATCCCGACCATCTGGCTCAACCGGGGGCGGTGGAGCCCGGCGAAGGCCCGCCAGGACGAGACCCGCCACCGCGACGACGTGGCCCAGGAGCTGCGCGAGCTGGTCGGAGCCGGCACCTGAGCGCCATCGACTGAGGGGGGTCGAGGCGCTCGGTCAGGCGCCGGGGGTACCGCCCGCCTCCAGGGGGACGGCGGGCGCCCCCTCGAGGCCCACCAGGTCGGGCGCCACCAGCTCGGACGCCGCCAGGTCGGGCGCCACCAGCTCGGACGCCGGCAGGTCGGGCGCCGGTTCGGCCACTTCGAGGGCCCGCTGGCGGGCGCCCCCGAGCATCTCGCCGGGGTCGCCCCGGTGGTGCTCACCGGCCACCAGTGGCGAGCGGGCCAGCATGACCACCCCGACCACCAGCACGACGAGGGCGAGCAGCTCCAGTCCGACCCACCCCGCGCCCACCCGCAGCCGGTCGGCGAACAGGGAGATGCCGAGCACGATGCTCACCAGCGGGTTGATGGTCACCAGGGTGGTCCGCGACGCCGTGATGGGCCCGGCGTGCAGCGCGTTCTGGAGGAGGAAGACGGTCCCGATCCCGACGATGCCGAGCATGTAGGGCTGGAAGTGGGTGAACACGTGTCCCCACCCCAGCTTGGTGTAGTTGGTGATCGCCTTGGTCAGCGCGGCGGTGTACGCGCCGGTGACCGAGGCCGACGCACCGAAGGCGGCCGCCCGCCACCAACGGGGACCGCGGAGGGCGGCGACGATGCATGCGGCGATGACCCCGAACAGGACGATGGTGGTCACCACCCACTTGGCGGTGCCCGGGACCGCCTGACCACCGGTGGGCGCCGCCGCCAGGAAGAAGCCCCCGAGCCCGGCCACCACGGTCACCGCGCCCAGCCATTCCTGCCAGGTCAGCCGGAAGCGGAACCAGGCGCCGAGGATGAGCAGCAGGAACAGGAGCTCGGTGGTCAGCAGCGGCTGCACCGTGCTCAGCTCGCCGAAGCGCAGGGCGGTCGCCTGCAGCCCGAAGACCACCAGCATGAGCGCGAACCCGACGAGCCAGATGCCCCGCCGGAGGGCATGGGTCATCAGGCTCAGCCGCAAGGTGGTGGACTGCGGAGCGGTCTCGACGCCGATCCGCTGGAGGACCGAGGTCAGCGCGTTGACGAACGCGGCGGTCGCTGCGAGGACGAAGGCCACACCACCGTTGTAGCCGCGTTCGGCCGGCCGTGCCCGTCGGCCCCGGGTCCGAGCCGCCAGTCGGCGACCCCGGGACCCCGGTCAGCGAGACGCCCGGTCCTCCGGCGCTTCGGCGCAGCCGTCGTCGACCGGGTCCCCGACGGTCGCGGGCATGTGCAGCCCGAGCGCGTAGCCCTCGAGGAAGGCGTCCGCCTCGCCTTGGCGCGGGTAGCGCCGCTCGAGGTGGCGGAACCGATCCGAGTGGGTCGGTTCGAAGAGGTGGGCGAGCTCGTGGACGATCACCGCGTCGAGGACCCAGTCGGGGACCACCCGCAGCCGTTCGGAGATGCGGATCTCCCGGGTGTCGAGGGTGCACGAGCCCCAGCGCTTGGTCTGGGAGGTGGACCACCGGATCGACGCCGGCGAGACCCCGTCCAGGTAGCGCCGCCCGAGCGCCCGCGCCCGTTGGTCCAGCTGGGCGTCGGAGGCGTGGAGGTAGGGACGGTGGCAGGCCAGCCGGCGGGAGAGGCACTCGACCATCTCGTCCCGGTCGGCGCCCCGCAGGTGGGCGGGCACCACCACCACGATCCGGTCCCCCTCCCAGTGGGCGCCGGCCGTCTTCTTCCGGCGCTTGGAGACCCGGACCTCCACGTGGGGATGGAAGAGGGTGGCGGGCTGGACGGTGTAGCTCATCGGGCGCAGCGTAGAGCCGGCCTGTGACGCCCCGGACAGCCGCCGGCCCCTCCCGGTGGCACCGCTACTCGGCCACCGGGCGCCGGCCGTAGGGGGCCGGGGCCCCCGCCTCGGAGACCTCCTCGGTCATCTCGTCGGACGCCGGCCGGAGGGCCCGCCAGGCGGACCCTCCGAGGATCCCGCCGACGATCGGGAAGATGATGAACACCCAGAGCTGATCGAGCGCCCACGATCCCTGGAACACGGCGGTGGACAGGCTCCGGGCGGGGTTGACCGAGGTGTTGTCGACGGGGATCGAGATGAGGTGGATGATCGTGAGGGTGAGGCCGATCGTCACCCCGGTGAGACCGACCGGCATCGACAGCCTGCTGGTCGAAGCGATGACGAAGACGAAGATGGCGGTGAAGAAGACCTCGGCGAGCATCACCGCGCCCAGCTTGAACCCGCCGGGGGAGTGCATGCCGTAGCCGTTGGAGGCGAAGCCCGACCCCTGGGCGCTGAACGAGATGAAGCTGCTGTTGGCGATGACGTAGATGACCAGGGCACCGACGAGGCCCCCGACCACCTGGCCGGCGACGTAGAAGGGGAGCTCGCGCGTCTTGGTCTTGCCGATCACCCACAAGCCGATCGTCACCGCCGGGTTGATGTGGCAGCCGGAGATCGAACCGATGGCGTAGGCGGCGACCAGCAGGCTGAGCCCGAAGGCCAGTGCCACCCCGAGGATCCCGACCGAGCCCTTGGGGAAGAACCCCCCGGTCGCCAGGACGGCGGTGCCGGGGCCCCCGGCGACGAGGATCATCGTCCCGATGGCCTCGGCGATCCCGATTCGCAGGCGATTGTCCATGGGCTGGTCCTTTCGATCGCCGGTCGAGGGGCCCGCCAGTCCGTTCGTCCGGGCTCCGGGCGGCGGACGCGACGAGTGTAGGCAGCCGGTCGGCGAGGAGCGGGGATCCCGGTAGCCCGCTTCGGGGTGCCAGTCGGCCGGCGGTACGATCAGGCGGTGCGCCGGTACTTCACACCCCGGTTGATGGGGATGCACGTGACGCTGCTGGTGCTGTTGCCGGTCTTTGCCTGGCTCACCCGGTGGCAGCTCGGACGAGCCCTCAGCGGCAACACGTTGAGCTGGGCCTACACCTTCGAATGGCCGCTGTTCGCCGGCTATGCCGTCTACGTGTGGTGGCAGCTCGTTCACGACCGCCGCGCCGGCATCCCGGATCGGTCGGCTCCGACCGGTGGTGGCGAGCCGGGCGGCGTCGGTCGGGACGGGAGCGGGCAGCTCGAGCCGGGCTGGGCCCTGTCCGGCGGACGGCCGAAGAACACGGCCATCGCCGCCAGCTCGGCCGTCGAGGGAGGACGGGGCCGCGGGGAGCGCTACCAGCCGCAGACACCCGAGGAGAAAGAAGCGCTCGCCGCCTACAACCGGTATCTCGCCGAGCTGAGCGCCCGATCCGGCGCCGGTCACCGATGACCGGTCTGGCGGGCGCCACCGCCGCGGCCGGCGGGCGCCGGGCGCTGCCGCCCCAGGAGGCACCGTGCGGGGAGCCCTGACCCGCTACCGGATCATGGCCTTCGTGGTCGGAACGGCGCTGGTGGTCCTGGTCTTCGTGGCCATCCCGCTGCAGTACTGGGCCCATCACCCGACGGTGGCCGAGGTCGTGGCGCCGATCCACGGCTACCTCTACATCGTGTACCTGGTGGCCGCCGCCGACCTCGCCCGGCGTGCCCGCTGGCGCCTGGGGCGGATACTCATGGTGGTGGCCGCCGGGTTCGTGCCCTTCCTGGCCTTCGTCGTGGAGCGCCACGTCAACGCCAGCATGCAGGCCGAGTTCGCCGAATCCCTCTCGGTGGGCCGATCGGGCCCGGGCCGGGACGACGACCTGCTCGGTTCCGGGGAGGACGCCGTACCTGTCGACAACCGCTGATCAGCGGGCTCCGCGCAGCAGGGCGCCCGGTCGGGCGCCGGTCTCCTCCCCCTCGGCGAAGGTGGTCACCCCGGACTTGATGGTCTCGACGTAGCCCGTGGCCCCCTGGACGAGACGCTTGCCGCCGGCCGGCAGATCGGCGACCACCGTCGGGTTCCCGAGCTGGAGCGTCTCGTAGTCGATGAGGTTGAGGTCGGCCACGGCGCCGGTCTCGATCGTGCCCCGGTCGCCGAGGCCGTAGAGGCGGGCGGTGTCGCGGGTCTGCTTCTTCACCACCCACTCGAGCGGAAGCCGGTCGCCCCGGGTCCGGTCCCGCGTCCAGTGGGTGAGCATGAAGGTGGGCTGGCCGGCGTCGCAGATGACCCCGCAGTGGGCCCCACCGTCGGCCAGGCCGGCCGCGGCGCGGGGGTGCAGCAGCATCTCGCGTGCGGGCTCGAGGTCCCCGTCGGAGTAGTTGAGGATGGGCACGTAGAGGAGGCCTCGCCCGTCGTCCTCGAGCATGGCGTCGTAGGCCACCGACAGCGGGGCCCGTCCGGTGGCGGCGGCGATGCCGGCGAGCGACCGGTCGGGACCCGGTTCGTACTCGGGCGGGTTGCCGAGGGCGAAGGTGGTGCGGTACGCCTGCTCCATGCGCTCGGCTTCCTCGGCGGGCGGCTCCCAGGACTCGATGGACCGGCGGACGTCGGGGCGGTGCAGGGCGGCGACGAACGCCTGCGGGGAGAGCTCTTTGGCCTTGAGCTGCTGGTAGGCGGGGATGAGGTCGAACAGGCTGTAGGTGGTGAAGTGGCCGGACAACAGGCCGGTCGCCCGCCCGGCCACCTGCGGCCAGAGGTCGGCTCCCTCGGACTCGGCCCGCCGGGCCTCCTCCATCAGCTCCCGCCACAGCCCGGGCGCCGCGTCGACCTGGAGGAGGGCGAAGGTGACCGGCCGGCCGATGGCCGCCGACAACCGCCGCATCCAGTCGACCTCCTTCCTCGGCCCGATCACGTCCTCCCCCGCACTGCCGGCCGGGGCGAGCTCGAACACCCCGGTGCCGAGCTCTCCGAGGGCGCGGCCGATGCCGAAGAGCTCGTCCTCGGCGGCGAAGGTCCCCGGCACCGGCTCGCCGTCGATGGCCAGGTGGGCCACTGTCCGCGAGGTCGAGAAGCCGAGAGCGCCGGACGCGACCGCCTCCTTGACGAGACGCTTCATGGAGTCGATGTCCTCCGGGGTGGCGGCCTCGTTGCGGGCGCCCCGGTCTCCCATCACGTAGGACCGCACCGCCCCGTGTGCGATCTGGGTCCCGACGTCCATCGTCCAGCGCCGGTGCTCGAGGGTGTCGAGGTACTCGGGGAAGCTCTCCCATTCCCAACGGATGCCCTCCGCCAGCGCGGTGCCGGGGATGTCCTCGACGCCCTCCATCAGACCGATGAGCCACTCGTGCCGGTCCGGGCGGGCCGGTGCGAACCCCACGCCACAGTTGCCGGTGACGATGGTCGTGACCCCGTGCCAGCTGCTCGGAGCCAGCACCTCGTCCCAGGTGGCCTGGCCGTCGTAGTGGGTGTGGATGTCGACCCAGCCCGGGGTCACCAGCAGGCCGTCCGCGTCGACGGTCCGCCTCGCCGACGCGCCGTCCAGCGGGCCTACCTGGGTGATCCGGCCTCCGTCGACGGCCACGTCGGCGACCCGCGGCGGCGCTCCGGTCCCGTCGATGACCGTTCCGTTGCGGACCACCAGGTCGTGCATGTCGAGATCCCCTTGTCCGGCTCGGTCCCGATGCTGGCACGGCCATCGGGAGGGGCGCAACGACGATCCGGCGCCGGATGTGCCCTGGAGTGCCGATGCGCCGCGACCGCGCAGACGGCGAGCACGGCGCGACGGCAGCGATCCGGCTACCGGGGCGGGATCGAATAGGTCACTTGTGCCTTGGCCACCAGGTCGCCTCCTCCTACCGAGCACAGGGCGACCTCGGCGACCGACAGCCTGCGCCCCAGCTTGAGCAGCCGGCCGGCAGCGACGACGTCCTCGAGGGCCGGCTTGCGCAGGAAGTCGATGTGCAGGCTGGTCGTGACGGCCAGCGCCACCGGACCGATCTGGCCGACGGTCACCAACCAGGCGGCGCAGTCGGCCAGTGCCATCAGGGCCGGTCCGGCCACGGTGTCGCCGGGCCTGCGGTGCGTCTCGTCGACCGGGAGCCGCATGCGGATCGAGTCGTCGGTGATCTCCTCGATCACGTAGGGGACCGGTGCGTCGGGAAAGGCCTCGGCGAGGAACTGTTGCAAGGCGTCGATGTCCATCACGGGTCCGGGCACGGCCCGAGCACTGTAGCCATGCCTCCCCCGGCGCCCACGTTTGCGGCCACATCCATGCATATTCCTTGACAGTTATATGCAATCTGATGTATGTATACCAGGGTGAACAGCGCGTTCGAGGTCCTGGCCGAGCCGAGTCGGCGCCGGATCCTCGACCTCCTCCGTGCCGGCGAGTCGGCGGTGGGCGAGGTGGTCACGAAGCTGGGGATGAGCCAGCCGGCCGTCTCGAAGCACCTCCGGGTGCTCCGCGAAGCCGGGGTGGTGGAGGCCAGAGTGGACGCGCAGCGGCGCCTCTACCGGGTCCGGCCCGAGCCCCTCCACGAGGTGGACGACTGGCTGGCCCCCTATCGCGAGCTCTGGGCTCCGAGCCTCGATGCGCTCGGCCGTCATCTCGACGAGACGACGTCGCGCCGGCGGCGCCGACCGGGCGCAAGCCGGCACGGCGATCACCGACAACGCAAACCACGGAGGTGATCCACATGCACGGAGAGCTCGGTTCGCTCGACCCCGATACGAGGGTCTTACGGTTCTGCCGCGTCTACCCGCACCCGATCGACCGGGTGTGGCGGGCGGTGACCGAACCGGAACGGCTGGCTGCCTGGTTCCCCCAGGCAATCGTCGGCGACCTCCTCCATCCCGGAGCGCCGTTGCGCTTCGAGCCCCGCCGCCAGGGTGCCGGGGCGTTCGACGGGAAGGTACTGCGGGCCGAGCCGCCCCGGCTGCTCGAGTTCGAGTGGGGGACCGACGTGATCCGGCTCGAGCTCGAGACCGACCAAGCCGGCTGCAGGCTCACGCTCACCGACACGCTCGACGTGCTCGGAAAGGCCGCCCGCGACGGTGCCGGTTGGCACACCTGCCTCGACCTGCTCGAGGCGGCGGTGAGCGGTACCGCCCCCTCCATCGACGCGTCGGTCCGCTGGGGCGAGGTCCACCCGGCCTACGTGACGGCGTTCGGGCCCGACGCGTCGTCCATCGGACCGCCGCCCTCCCATGCCGGGGTCACCCGGCCCGACTAGCCGCGCCGACTTTGTGGCGGGCGGCCCCCGCGCCGCTTCCGGCGCCGTCTATCGGCCGGGTCGGCAAGGTCGCCGGCATCTGCCCCGTCGTCGATACCATCGCCCGAGGGTGTGGCATGGTGTCCGTCGGATGCTGCACGACGAGCACAGGATCGCGGCCGAGCTGGCGTCGGAAGCCGGCACCGCGCTCATGGAGCTGCGCGCCCGTTCGAGTCCCGACGGAGTCCGCTCGAGTCCCGACCGACACGGTGGGGACGGAGGGATTCGGGGAGAAGCCGGCGGGGGCGGAGGTGCCGGAAAGGCCATGGGCCGCGAAGGCGATCGCTCCTCGCACCATCTGATCCTGGGTCGGCTCGCCGAGCTGTTCCCCGGCGATCGGGTCCGGTCCGAAGAGGCCGAAGACGGTGATGCGCTCGGTGCGTCAGAGGGCCGGGTCTGGATCGTCGATCCACTGGACGGAACCCGCGAGTACGGCGAGGGCCGCGAGGACTGGGCGGTCCACGTGGCGCTGGCCGTCGACGGCGTGCCCGTCGTCGGCGCGGTGGCCCTCCCGGCGCTCGGGGTGGTGCTCGGCACGGCCGACCCGCCTGCCCTGGCTCCGGTCGCGACCCCGCCCCGCATGGTGGTCAGCAGGAGCCGCCCCCCGGCCTTCGTGGCCGAGGTCGCCGAGCACCTCGGCGCAACGGTCGTCCCCATGGGGTCGGCCGGGGCGAAGATCGCCGCCGTCATCAGAGGCGAGGCAGAGGTCTACCTGCACGCCGGAGGCCAGTACGAGTGGGACTCGGCGGCCCCGGTGGCCGTCGCTCTTGCCAGCGGGCTCCATGCCACCCGGCTGGATGGGTCCCCCCTGCGCTACTCGCAGCCCGATCCGTGGTTGCCGGACCTGATGGTCTGCCATCCCTCGCTGGTGGATCCGGTGAGGACCGCCGTCGCCGCGTCCGGCGCGCCCCTGCGGTGACACCGTCGGGCCGGCGTGGGCCGCCCTCTTGTGGGGACCGGCGAAGCTCGTGACACCACCGGGCCCGCCAGGGCGGACGGTTCCGGCGGCGAGCGGCGATACCGCTCGACAGGTCTTCGAGCCGGCCCGGCTCGGGCCGCTCGAGCTCAAGAACCGGATCATCAAGGCGGCCACGTTCGAGGGCGCCTCGCCGGGAGGCGAGGTGACCGACGAGCTGATCTCCTTCCACCAGAGGGTCGCATCGGGTGGAGCCGCCATGACGACCGTCGCCTATCTGGCGGTCTCGCCCGAAGGACGAACCGACCGCCACTGCATCCTGCTCGGCGAGCCCGCGCTGTCCGGGCTGCGTCGACTGACCGACGCGGTGCACACCGCCGGTGCGGCCGTGTCCGCACAGATCGGCCATGCCGGTCCGGTGGCCAATGCTCGCTCCAACGGCCTCCCATCGTTGTCCGCGTCCCGGCGGTTGAGCCCGAGCGGCACGGTGGTGCGCTCGGCTTCGGACGCCGACATCGCCCGGATCACCGACGAGTACCGGCGGGGAGCCGAATTGGTGGCCGAGGCGGGGTTCGACTGCATCGAGGTCCACCTCGGGCACGACTACCTGCTCAGCGCGTTCGTGAGCCCGAGGCTCAATCGGCGCCAGGACATCTGGGGAGGAACGCTCGACAATCGCGCACGGTTCCCCCGTCAGGTCGTGCGGGCGGTGAGGGAGGCGGTCGGCGACCGGGTGGCCGTCACCGCCAAGCTCAACATGGCCGACGGGGTCACCGGCGGGTTCTGGCTCGACGAGAGCATCCCGTTCGCCGGGATGCTCGAAGCGGACGGGGCGCTCGATGCGATCGAGCTGACCGGGGGTAGCTCACTGTCCAACCCGATGTACCTCTTCCGGGGGGAGGCCCCGCGCCACGACTTCGCTGCCGCGCTTCCTCCGGCATTGCGCCTCGGCTTCCGGGTGGTCGGGACCCGGTTCTTGCGCGAGTACCCGTTCGAGGAGGCGTACTTCCTGCCGTATGCGCGGCAGTTCCGGCGTGCCTGCTCGATCCCACTCATTCTCCTCGGCGGGGTGAACCGGCTGGAGACGGTCGAGCGTGCGCTGGATGAGGGATTCGAGTTCGTCGCCATGGCGCGGGCCCTCCTCCGCGAGCCCCACCTGATCGCCAGGTGGGAACAGGGCGCTGTCGGTGAGGGATTGTGCATCCACTGCAACCGGTGCATGCCCACGATCTACCGAGGCACGCGGTGCGTGCTGGTCCCGGAGAACGATGGCTGACTGCCGACGGGACCCGCACCGACCCATTGTTCTCGACGCCCTGCCGGCGGTAGCACGCTGCGCAGGAGACGTACAATCAGCTTCGACGGCCCACGTAGCTCAGGGGATAGAGCACTCGTTTCCTAAATGAGGTGTCGCAGGTTCAAATCCTGCCGTGGGCGCGCCGCGCCGGAGGTCTGGGAGAGAGGGGGAAGGACAGCACAGGGCGAGACCAAACCGGCACGCACGGAGCGGAGGGCGGAACGGCGCAGGACGGCGGGGACGGAGCGGAGAGGACGGAGCAGCGCGGACGGAGGGCGGCCGGCGGCGTTGGAGGGGGGCGAAAGAGAAGCGGTGCGTAGCGGATTACTGCCGGGGGCCGTCGACTGGAGAGAGAGGCGGCGGAGCGCTGAGCGGTTAGACATCCCACGGCCGTAACTTGTCAAGCGGCCCGCGCTTGCTCCAGCTCTGCTCGGTGTCCCCAGGCCGTGTTCTCGTCGTAGGCCGTGTGGCTGAGCATGCAGCCGTGGAGGATGCCAACCAGGCGATTACCCAGGGTTCGGAGTGCCGCATGATGCGTGTCTCCGGTAGCCCTGCGGCGGTCGTAGAAGGCTCGGGCTCCAGGTGAGGCGCTCATCGACGCAAAGGCCCAGAAGTAGATGGCATCGGCCAGGCGCTTGTTTCGAACGTGACGGGCGAGGACGGTCCGCTTGGTGCCCGAGGCTCGTGTGATGGGTGACGTGCCGCCGTAGTTTTTGCGAGACTTGGCGGTGGCATACCGGTTCGGCTCATCGCCGAATTCGCCGAGCACCCGGGCGCTGAGGATGGTCCCAAGTCCTGGCAGGGATCGGACCACCTCGGCATCCGGGTGTTGCTCAAAATGGGCTTCGAGCTCCTGGGCCAGCTCGGCCACCTGGGCGTTCATGGTGGCGATCACGGCCACAGTGGCCGAGACCGAGGACCCCATGGCCGTGGCCACGAGGGCCGAGCCCTGGAGCTGGGGTGCCCGCAGGGCCTGCTGGATCTCCTCGGCTTTCTGGTCGACCCGGCGCTGACGACCACCTCGCCGGAGAGCCGCGGCGATCTTGGAGCGGGCCAGCCCGGCCCCAAGGGTCGGGGTGGGGGCCACTTTCAGCACCTCGAGGGCATCGCCGCTGGTCAGGTCGTCGAAGGCCACCAAGGCAGCGGGATAGAACTCCCGCAGAGAGGAGCGCAGGAAGTTGCTCTGACGGGTCCGTGACCAGATCATGGTCTGGTGGGCCCGGGCCAGGACCTTGATGGCCTCAGCCAGCTCGCTGTCCCCGGCCACCGGTCGGTGGTTGTGCCGGTCGGTCCGGACCATGTCGGCCAGCACCTTGGCGTCCCCGGGGTCGGACTTGGCCCCCGAGGTCGAGTGGCGATCCCGATAGCGGGAGGTCGACATGGGGTTCACGGCGAAGACCTGGTAGCCGGCAGCCACCAGCGCCCCGACGAACAGGCCCCGATCGGTCTCGATCCCGATCACCACCTCATCGGGCTCTTCGACGAAGGAACCGACCATCTCGTGGAACCGGGCGATGCCCTCCACCCCTTCGGGCAGCCGGCCACTGGCGAGACGTTTCCCGTCCTCATCCTGGACGAACACATCGTGGTGGGCCTCAGCCCAGTCCACTCCGACAAAGATCATTCCCTCAGCTCCTCTCCATCGACGGTCACGGCATGAGCCCGAGGACTCCAGCAGCTTCCTAATGGATCAGTGCTCGAGGCACGACATCCCACCAGCCGTCCGAGGAGACCTCACCGACCAGCAGGGGCACGATCTAACCGTAGGACTCGAGGTCCTGGGACTCTCAGTGCTCACCTGTTGGCGGCTCGGCAACCAGCCTCACGCTCTCAAGGCACGAAGTGGTCGATCCCCATTAGGAAGCTACCGCACGGAGCAGAAGATATAGACGGCAGTTGATCGCTGGGCGATGACCTTGACCGGGTTGCTAGGAGGTAGCGGTTGTGTGGAGCACGGGATATGCCTTCGTACTGACACAGGTCGACAAATTTGGCGTCCAGGCGCCCTTCAGCTGAATCCGAGTGAGTAGACCTGCTGGCTACGGCTGCTGTGCCAGCGAGGAGTACGATTGTTTCGTGAGGTCCCCGAGTGTCCGGCAGGTGCGGCGCCATTTCTCGCTATTGAACCTGGGCCTGACGCTGATCGGGCTTTCGGTCTTTGGATTCCTAGTGCCGGTCTCCAACCCGGCCCAGGCGGGAGCTGGATCCCTGTGCGCAACGTCCGGGCGGGCGGAGCTCCCCGTCTGTCCTGCTGGCACAACTTACGTCGGTGCTTCGTCAAAGCCACTTACTCTCCTTGTCACTTCCGATGGCGTGGTTCGAGTAGCCGACGGCCAAGCGCCGGGAGTTAACGGGCAGCTCCTCAACGCACCCATCGTCGGAGTTGTACAACAGTCTGTGAGCGGGGGGATCCTGGGTTATTGGCTCGTGGCAGCAGACGGAGGGGTCTTCTCCTTCGAAAACGCAAAGTTCTTTGGATCGATGGGCGGCCAACACCTGAACGCACCGGTTGTTGGTATGGCGACAACACCTGACGGGAACGGCTACTGGCTGGTGGCTGCAGATGGCGGCGTATTCACCTTCGGAGACGCAAAGTTCTTTGGATCGATGGGCGGCCAACACCTGAACGCTCGGATCGTGGGCATGGGCGCCAGCAATGACGGGAACGGTTACTGGCTGGTGGCTGCAGATGGCGGCGTATTCACCTTCGGTGGCGCACAGTTCTTTGGATCGATGGGCGGCCAACATCTGAACGCGCCCGTGGTTGCGATGACCACGACTGACGGGAATGGATACTTCCTTGCCGGGTCGGACGGAGGAGTGTTCGCCTTCGGAGATGCACGCTTCACCTCGTCCGCCGCCGGCCTCGTGGACTCGCCAGTTATCGCTATCGCCGACCAGAATTTCAGCGCCACGGGGCTGGACTGGGAGGCACTACTGGTAACCGCATCCGGCACTCTCTATTTCCTGCCGTAGGCGAAGGCCTCTATCGATCAAAGCGGCGGACCATTGCTCCGAGCGCTCGGATCTTGGTCTGACCGTGGCATAAGTGCCGGTCGGGGGCAGGGCAATAACGCTCAAGGGTGAGGACCACATCGCACGGCTCCCGCCTGGGAGGTACCGGTTCCTTGGACGGGCGGTTCAGGATGGAACCTTCAGGACCCAGCCGGGTGGCCGGCATGGGGGTCGGTTCCCCTGGTGCGAGTGCGGGAGAACTCAAACCCCTTCGGCGGGGCAGTCG
Organism: uncultured Acidimicrobiales bacterium; assembly: GCA_963764555.1. Lineage (GTDB taxonomy): Bacteria > Actinomycetota > Acidimicrobiia > Acidimicrobiales > RAAP-2 > Bog-756. Next base: position 420,524 of record CAVXSW010000003.1, on the reverse strand, counting down.
GCCAGAGACCTGGGGTGGCTAGTTCTGGAAACCCGGACGGGCCGAGGGCGTCTGGTGGTGGGCTCCCCGGCGAGCCGGAAGCAAGCGGCCAGACCCCGGGCGGCCCAGCCGAGGGGTGGCTAGTTCTGAAACCCCTTATCTCCTATCCCCGCGCGCGGCGTCGCGCCGCCGGGAGCGGGGGGCGCAGCACGGGGCGGCAGGGAACCGGCACGGAGCGGAGGGCGGTGGGCGGAGACGGCACGGCGGGGCACCGGAAACGGGGAGCGCAGAACGACGGAGGGCGGAGCGGGGGCGTTGGAGGGGGGCTGGGATATGGAAACTACGAGCACGCTTCACGTCGTTGTGGAATCGGGGGGGACCAGATCGTCGGCCACGTCGGGCTCCAACGCATTGGGTGATTTTGCCGATCGATTGGGACTCGGTGAGCAGCTCTCCGAGCGGGAGTCAGACGTGGGGACGCCAGAAGACCGCTACCCGACTCGGGGCCAGGAGATGGTTTCAGAACCTGGCTAGGCTACGGCTCGACCGCATTGGCGGTTGCAGGCCCCGACCGAATCGAAGGAGGGGCATCATGAATGCAACGTCGGGTCAGACGTACCGTCGCTTCCGGAGATTGAGGCGCACAGTTCTTAGGCTCTGCGTGCCAGCTCTACTTGCCGCATCTGTCCTGACAGTTGCGGCCAGCGGGCCCGCTAGCGCCACCAGGCCCCCTCGGATCATGAAACCCGGACCTCCTACTGGCGTCACGGCCACGCCCGGGAATGGCAATGCTGTGGTGTCATGGGCGGCTCCCGTTTCTGATGGCGGTTCCCCCATTATGGGGTACACGGTCACTGCCTCGCACGGAGGTGCGAGTTGCTCGACGGCGGGAACCACCACTTGTACCGTGACCGGCCTTGTAAATCGATACCTGTATACGTTCCGCGTCCGGGCCTCGAACGCCGAGGGGAACGGGCCTCCTGGGGTAATCCGAATTTCACTGGTTCCGGTCGTATCGATCGGGCCCGTCAACACCTTCTACAACGGGGAACCAATTGACGTGACGTTGAGCAAGTCCTCGCCCGTCACCGTCCGAGTGGACTTTGAGACATCAGACGGCCCCTCGATACAATTGTTCTGGGCTGCATGGGCCGGTGCGGCCGCCTCATTTAATCCTGGCTCCGGTGCGATCACATTCGCTCCTGGCCAGACGGTGGCCACAATCTCGTTCACGGTCAATCCCACCAGTGTCAGTGGATGCTCGATGCAATCCATTGAATTAGGACTACCTTGCTACCCCGACGCCGGAGTCACCCTTTCCAATCCCAGCCATGCAACCCTTGAACCATCTCCCGAGGTAGGTCTGGCTTACCTGCCCTCGGGGTGACCCACTAGCTCCGATCATTCGCGCAGCCATCTGACCGTAGGTGCCCTTCCCACCTGGGACGGGCTCGACGGTGTACCGGACCTTTCACGAACCCCGGAGGTGCGAGCAGCCATCGCCGTCGCCCTCGGGTTCGCCGAGGTTTGCCATGAGGTGTGGCGTCGGACGGGAGCCACCAAGGGAATGGCCCGATCTACCTGGACATCGACGCATCGCTCATTCAGATCCGCTCGGAGAACAAGGAGGAGACCGGTCCGGACTACCAGGGAGGCTTCGGCTTCCATCCACTGCTCTGTTTCGCAGACTGCACCGGTGAGGCGTATCAGGGTTGCTGCATCCCGGCAGCGCCGAGTCCAACACCGTAACTGACCCCGTCGTGGTCCTCGCCGACGCCGTTGCCCAGTTGCGACCAGGGATCACCCTTGGCCACCGCCCAGGTGACGACCCATCACTGATCAGGCAAAGGGTCGAGATCCGTGCCGGCTCTGCCGGCTGCACCGAAGGACTCGTGGCAATCTGTCGGTCGAGGATCACAGGGTTCTCCGTCGTGTGCCGCTCGAATACCCAGATACACAGGGAAATCTTCGACACCTTGGGGCTCGAAGTGCTCTGGCACCAAGCCATCAAGCAGGATGGCGAAGACCGCGAAGAGGCAGCGTCGCCCATTCGCCTCCTGGTGATCCAAACCACGAAGACTGCTCTAGGCAGCCATAACCGGTGTTCTGCGGCACATCGACTGCAATGGACGGTTCCTTCAAGCGGTCGGGCCACTCTCGAGTCGGTGGTGCTGCCGTCGAGAGATGACGACGGCGCCCGAGCGCCCGGCGTGCGCTTCGGGGACCCTCGGGTCCCGGCCCTTCTCGCTGCGCTGGTCTGCTTGGAGAGATCCCGGGGAGGCGACCTCGGCTTCGACGAACACCCGGAGCAGTTCCTCGGGCTTCCACCGTTGGGTCTTGGCCGTGACCAATTAGTTCCGGTGCGAGGGTGCGGATGGCCGACAGTCGCAGACGGCGCAGCCCCGCCTCCAAGTCGGCGGCCCGTCCTTGCCGGACCTTCTCCACGATCTCGTCCGCTGCCTTGCTCCAGATGAAGGGCTTCGGGTCGTCGTTCCAATGCTTCGTCCAGAGTCGAAGGGCCTTGGTGAGCTCGCTCACGCTGCCGAACACGCCCCGGCGGAGTCGGCGGTCGGTGAGGAGCGCGAACCACCGCCCGACGAGGTTCAGCCAGCTCGAGGCGGTGGGCGTGAAGTGCAGATGCCAGCGGGCTTGAGCCGGCTCGGCCAGCCACTCGGTCACCTCCGGCGCCATGTGGGCGGAGAGGTTGTCCAAGATGACGTGGACGTCGTAGCGGCGGGGGACCTGACGATCGACCTTCTTGAAGAAGGCCAGCACGTCGGCTGCAGTATGGCGCTTTCGGTAGTCGGTGATGACCTCGCCGGTGGCCACGTTGAGGGCGGCGAAGTGGTCGACGGTGCCGTGGCGCTTGTCGTCGTGGGTCATGGTGCCGGCCCGGCCCGGCTTCATCGGCAGCGACGGCTGGGTGCGGTCGAGGGCCTGGACCTGGGTCTTCTCGTCGAAGCTGAACACCACCGCCCGCTTCGGGGGATCCAGGTAGAGCCCGACCACGTCGACCAGCTTCTCCTCGAAGTGGGGGTCGTTCGAGACCTTGAAGGTCGTCACCTGCCAGGGCTTGAGGTTGTGGTCCCGCCAGATCCGGGCGACGGTGTCCTTGCCGATGCCCAGGTACTCGGCGAGGGTGCGGGTCGACCAGTGGGTCGACCCGTCGGGCGGGACGAAGGTGTTGGTCATCCGCACCACCTCGGCGACCGTGCCGCTCGGCAACCACGACTTGCGGCCCCGTCCCTTGGCGATCACGCCGACGCCGCCCACGCCTTGCTCCTCGAAGCGCCGACGCCACCGCCGGACCGTGTCGGCGTCCACTTCGGAGCGCCGGGCGATCTCCTCGTTCGCCACTCCGTCTGCCGCCCACAGGAGTGCCTTTGCCTGACGCACCGTGCGGTGCGGCAGCGAGGTCGAGCGCGCCATGCGCTCCAGCTCGGCCCGGTCGCAACGCGACACGGCCAACGATTCTGCGGTCATCACTGGCATGCTGTCACGCAGCCCACCAGACTATTTCAACGACGGATCACTAGGCGGCCAGGGCGCGCCGAACTCTTCCCATCACATCCCGGAAATCTATCCCGAGAGGTGGCGTTTCAGATCGTTCAAGCGTCGCAGTGGCTTTGTTATCCGCCAAGAGCGGGATCCTTGGATCGACCGGAGCTTTGCCCTGGTCGAAATTAGCTGTGTTTTCGTGGCGTCCAGCTCGCGTTGAAGCTTGGCAATCTCGCGTGGTGCAGGATGGTCACGCGTTCCTAAGGCATGTGTAACTGGGGCAACCATCCGATCGCGCCCGGTGGTCAATCCTGTAAGCACTGGCATCTGCTCGTTAGCGAACTGCTCCACCCTGTTGAGGCCTGCAGCGGGCCAACTGCACACTAGGTAGTCGACACCCGCTCCAGACATAGCCTCGGCATTCTTCTGAATGACATCGGGAGCCTCATTGATGGAGAGCGAAGAGGCGTGCAGGATGGATCTTGGATCCCGCCCACACTTTTCGGCCATTTCGTCCAGCGCATCACCTAGGTAGCGCAGCTCTGCCGAAGATCCGTATGCATGCCATGCATCAGCGTAACGAGCGACAAGGGGCAATGTTCGGGTGAGTCCGGCTCCGCCGATCCAGATTGGTGGATGGGGCTGTTGCACTGGCATTGGGCGCATGCAGGCCGAGTGGATGCGGAAGTAGTGACCTTCATAGCTAACGTCTTGCCCCGTAAAGAGCCGAAGGAGGATTTCGAGTTCGTCCTCGAGACGGTCGAAGCGTTCGGGCGTGGTTGGAAACTCGATTCCGAGTTTGTGGTGCTCCTCAGCGTGCCATGCGCATCCCAGGCCAAGGTTGAGTCGGCCGTGGCTCGCATGGTCGACCGTCATCGCCTGAGCGGCGAGGATCGAAGGGTGTCGGTGTGTGACACCCGTGACGAGCAGCCCGAGCCGCACCTTGGTCGTCAGAGCGGACAGGCTTGCCAGAACGGCCATGCCCTCGAAGCAATTCCCCGGCTCCTCGCCGCTTAGAGGCATGAAGTGGTCGAAACCCCAAACGGCGTCGAAGCCGACCTCTTCGGCCCGCTTCACCCGTTCGACGAGATCCGCGAATTCCAATCGTTCTTGGGCGACATCGATGCCGAACTGCATCGGCAACAATTTAGGACGCTTCCGGGTTCTCCGTGGGTGATGCTGCCGAACCGTGTTCGGATAGCGCCGTTTGGGGCTCGGGTAACGATGGGGCGACGTGTGACACCGAGGTGTATCGGCATCTGTTGGGACTCGCCGACCCGTAAGAGGTCAGCCGCGTCGAACTGTCCGTCGACGGGGGTCGACGTGTGGGCGAAGGAACCGAGGAGAACCCGTTTCCGAGGTGAACCCGGTTCGGCTGCCCCGAGGCGACCACGAGCCACCCGTCTACGACCACGGTGAGGAGCGGGCGTGGCGTCACCTCCGCAGCTGGGGCTTTTGATCTACCTTCGCGCCCGGCCACCCCGTGTCGAGTACGCCGAGCACAGCGTGCGCCAGGTCCGCCTGCCTTGGGCCGAGCCGATGAGCCGCTTCAACGCGCTCTTCGCGCGTCTGGCCAGCGACGTGTTGAAGGAATCCGACGTCGAAGGGGCGTGCCGGATCCTGAGGCTCAGCTGGGACGAGGGCTGGGGGATCGCCGAGCGGGCCGTGGGACCGGGAGCTCCTGCGTCAAGGGGTCGTCGCCCCGGTCCACGTGAGGATGGACGAGAAGCGGCCGGGCGCGGCCAGGACTACATCGCCGTCGTCCTCGCTGTTCAAATCAAGGAGGGAGCTTTTCGGGCGCCCTGCCCAAGTTTGCTCGGCTTCGCACCGGTCTCAGCGATCGTCGCTGCAGCATCCAACTAGCGAAGTGCGTCTCTTGGCGCCCGCAGGGGGCGTTTTGAATGGAAGTATCTCGATGATCACGTCACTGTTCGCGGAAATGGTAAAGGGCGCCCCGGCGACCTTAGACCTGACGGAAACTAGGTCGAAGAGGCCCTCATCTGATCCGCCAAGCGTCGCAGTGGTTTGGTTATGCGCCAGGAGCGCGATTCCTGGATCCATTTGAGCTTCGCCCTGGTAGTATCGAGCTGAGTCTTCGTCGCAGCTAGCTCTCCTTGAAGCTCGGTGATGTCTTCGGACCCGGGATCCTTCCGGAACACTCGGCTCCGACCATTGCCCAGTTCCCTTGTGCTCAAGATTTGACCGTAGTAACGATGGGGAACGCTCTCAAGCGTGTTCAAGTCCGTTATGTCAAGGAGCATGAGTTCTCCGATTGGCACGTCCGAGGAATGTGGCTGGTAGTAGATACAGTTCTCGAAGAGGAAATGAGTCACCTGTGACCAACGCGTGCTTCCTTCGCGCAGAACCGGCATCCCCCCGTGGACCACGTTGGATGACCATATCAGGGCGTCCCCCTTCTGAGCGTAGAACTCGACTGCTTTGAACCCCAATTCTTCCATCAGGTCATGCTCGAAGTCCTCGTAGGCCTCGTATCTCGGTCTCCACGACTCGTCTGACGAGATCCCGATGTCGAAGATATCCAACTGTGATAGGCGATGGGAGCCCGGGTAATAAAAGAGCGGACCGTTCTCGTGGCTAACGTCTTCGAGCGCCACCCAGATTCCGCACATGAAGCGGGCGGGAAAGCTGTTGAAGTGGATGAAGTCGGTGTGGGCACGCTGCTGACTGCCGAATCGGAAGGTCAGTGTCTGAAACGGGATCGGGCGCCTCTCGTACAGGATCCGCAACATTTCCTGGGCGGGCTCTAGTGTGGCGAGCTCCCTCGATGCCTCTGCTCCTCGCTTCCAGCCGTCCGCAACCCTTCCTGCCGCCTTCGCTTCGTTGTCCCATAGCGGCAGAATCTGATTGCGAACGCGATCGCAGAGTTCATCAGGCACGAAGCCTCGCATCTCCACGTAACCATCCTCGTTAAACCGAATGGCCGCCTCTCGTTGTTGTGGTGTCAGACGGTCTTCGCGATCCCGAAGTTCTCGTTCAAAGGAGGGAGATTCGACCCAGGGAATATTCATTCTCGCCCCTTTCTCTGTCGTGGCGGCCCCACGTGCCGCGGCATTGCACCATGCGGCGCAGCCGGGCGCTGGTAACCAGGTCTGATCTCACTAAACGGTGGTGAGACCAGGCATCCAGCCTAGTTTGGTACGGGAGCTCATGGGAGGGGACACGGTTGGGCGGCCTCGCGCCCTCGCCGCGTCGCTGTCCGATGTGGCCAAATGTTCGACATGAAGAGGTTCGGTGTGTGAGGGGCCATCCAATGCCTGGCTGGGAGTTCTCGACGCCGGCAAAAGTGCGGAGGGAAAAGCGCGGCCTCCGAGGACGGCCACATTGACGAGCAGCAGGGACGTCGCCATTCAGTCGATATCCAACGATGACCATCGGACACCTGGTCACGCATACCGAGAGGGCGTTGAACGAAGCACCGGCTCAGATCAGAATGCTGCCATGGTCAGAGGATCGGTTCAAACCAACCGGGGCAGCCCAGGATTACTCAGTTGCGGCTCCGCCATCTGAGTGCCGACTGAACTTCTCGGTAAACCGCTGCTTTCAACCGATACGTCAGCCGGTAGGTCAGCATCGATCGAAAAGCCGCAATCTGCTGTGCCATCTGTTCAGAACCTTCCTGCGCTTCCTCGACGCGTCGCGTGAGAACGCGGATGATTTCTTCCTGCGCTTCTACCTCGCGCTTGAGCATCAAGGCATCTTCAAGGCGGCTTTCGAGCTCAGCGACCTTTGCCATGAGATCTGCCTCTGGTGATTCTCCGAGCGCGTCAGATCGGTGCGTCTGGGGATCTTCACATATCATGGAAGCCCCGAATGGTCTTTCGCGGCCTTGGTCCTCGATGCGAGGTCAACGACTTCTGCCCAACCACCAGCTAGATCAGAAGCATGTCGGCTGCAAGCCGCCAGCAGCGGTTTCCTGAACGAGTCCCAGGTCTCAGGATCGTTTGCAATCGAACTCAACTCAGCAGCAAAGACGCTTGGGTCGTCGGCTACGGCGACTCCATCTCGCCATGCCCCATGAAGTCCTTCGGAGCCGTGACTAGTAGCCACCACTGGGAGACCTCGTACCAACGCGTCAACTACCTTCGCCTTTACCCCCGCCCCATACCGGAGAGGAGCGATGGCAACCCTCGAAGCATCGAGTAATGCAGCCAGATCGGAAACCTCTCCTATGAAGCGAAGGTTTTTCGACCGGAATGAGATAAGTTCACATGGTGGCCCGCTCCCCGTCACCTGGATGACAAGGTCAGGAGCGGCTTCCTCGAGCTTCGGCATCACCTCTTTCGCCAACCACCGCACGGCGTCCGCGTTGGGACCGTCCGCGCCTGACATCCATCCCGCGACGAACACTGCATTCGCTCGCTCCGCGAAGGCGGGCACCCCCGGATCACACCGGTCTGGGAACGGTTCTAGAAGTCGCACGGGAGCATTCCCGTGCTTTCGGAACCAGTCGGCCTCCTCTTGACAAAGGCTTACGACCGCGTCCGCCTCTCTCGCGATCGACTGTTCGCACTGGATCAACGAAGCGAGTTCCGCTGCGAGTTCGTCATGACGATCCTGGTATTCAGGCAAAAGCATCTGTGATCGAACGCGGGCCGAGAACAGCGCTTCAGCATCGTAGATCAGAGGGACCCGATCCCAGAACTCTGCGATCTCCTGAGCGAGTCGGAAATTGTGGGGCCGCGAGACGACGACAGCAAGCGGGCGCGGCGAGCGTTGGAGGTCTCCAGCCGTTCCGATCTTGGTGATGCCCGCTGAGCGGAGGGATGGGTCCACTTCAAACGGCCGGAATCGGTCGGTGGGGACAATCTGGACGAAGATACCTAGAGATGAAAATGCCTCAATCGTCCACCGCGCTCTAGCAAGTCCAGACCCCGATTGTGCTCGCGGGACGCAGTCGTCAACGTAGACAATCCTCGGCAACGGTTGCGGGAGGCCGAGGGTTATGTTGGGTGAACTCGACCATTTACTTTCGAACCTATCCCTCGAAGCGTCAAAGAGGACCTCCTTCAAAACGGTGTTCGTTGAGTGCGATTCGTCATGCTGCACAACGGAGCTTGGCGTAACTGCGACAACCCGACCTGCTTCCCAGATACGACGCGAAAGATCTGCATCCTCAAAGTAGGCCGGATAGAACAGCTCATCGAAGCCACCGAGCGACTCGAAGAGGTCCCGCTCGACGAGAAGGGAGCAGCCACTGGCGTAAGCGACGAGCTGCGGCCCTACCAATTCGGCTTGGTATTGGCTTTCGCCGCGCTTGAGGGCACTCGGGATAACATGGTCCATGCCTCCGCCGAACTCGAGGATCTTGCCCTGCCCATCCATGATCAAGCTCGAAACCGCACCTGCGCACGGGACTCTGTTTGCCATGTGAATCAGGCCGTCAAGCCAGCCTTCGGTGACGACGGCATCGTCGTTCAGAAAGACCAAATACTTCCCGGCCGCCCTGGATGCACCGAGATTGCACCCTCCCGAATAACCTCTATTGGCGACTGAGGGAAAAACAGCGACCTCTGAGTGTCTGGTGGCCACCTCGAGGACGTCCCGAGCAGACCCATTCAATACGACGATGGTTTCGAAGAGGTGCCTCGAGCGATGCATTGCCAAGGTACAGAGGCATCGCTCGAGTGCACGGGCGGAGCGGTAACCGAGGACGATCACCGAAGCCGCGACGCCACATCGCTGCCCCGACGCTGAGGATAAACTGTTCTTGGTTTCAGGCGTCGCAACGATTGTCGAACTTTAGCTGGGAGTTCGGAGTTCGGCTAACTACTTCGACCCGAAAAGGCCGATGGCCCAGTGTGAGACGGCCTCCATCTGACGATTGAGGGCCGGGTTCGTGCCCATTCGTCCCCATCCTGCTCGTTCCGTCTCAACCCGCACCGACGAACAAGGCGGGACGTGCGGGAGAGAACCGGGACTGATCAGGCGGCTGGTCGGTTCGGCGGTGGTGGCGGTGGGTCTGGTGATTCCGAAGACCGACATCGCTTCTCCCGGCCAGCGTGGCCTTGCTCGTCGACGAGAGCGGCGACCTTCGTGACATTGTCGGCGAGGACGCCCCACCCGCACCAGGTGCGAGCACCGTCGATGCCGTCGATCAAGGTGCGGTCCCATCCCGAGCCGTGCTTGAGGTGAGAGATGCGGCCCTCGCACCCGGTGCGCCATTTGACGAGCTTGCGAAAGGCTGTCCGCGACTCGACACTTCGGCGTTCGGCACCCCTCCTTCGGGATCGCGACGGTCTTGACGCCGAGAGTCTTCAGCCGGCTCTCCACCCGGGCCTCGCCATAACCCCGATCGGCGACGACCGCTCGAGAGTACCCATCCGAACCAAGCGGCAACGCGGCCGAGCCGGGGATCTCGGTCGTGGAGGGAGACCACCCGGGTGGCCAGTTCGGGACGTCCCCGCAGAGCAGGGTGCGGGTCTGGGCCACCGCTGGATGGCCGTCATCCCGACCCCCCTCAATCCAGCTGACCACGAAGCTGGCTACTGGTGGGGACTCTCAATGCGCCAGATCGAGGTCAGTCGCACCATGGTCTTCGATGACCCGCGCCGAGCGCGAGGCTTCTTCGAATCGCTCGTCGCCGACAATCTCGGCATTGGCCGGCCGGAGCAGGTCGTCGTGCTCTTCGCCCGCCAGGTGCGAAAGACCACCAAAGAGCCTTTCCGCACTCGTGTCTTCAGCCCGGGCACCGAGGTCAAGATGGGCTTCGCTTACAAGCACAGCCGCGTCAAGCAATACCCGCTCTGCATACACGTCCATGCCGTCGCCGGCTTCACCAACGAGAGCCTCAGGTGCCTCGTCGCCGGACTGCTCGGCACCGACTACACATCCCCTCAGATGACCTATGACCTTGCGGTGCCTCCGCCTCTACGGCCTCATCGATCGGCTCGAGGGAACCAACACCTACGTTACAAACCCCGAAGGCCTTCGCGTCGCGCCTTCTAACACCAAGGTCCACGACCGACTCCTCGGGCCGCTGTTCGCCCCAGATTAGCCTCCGAAGCCCTCCGACCTGCGCCAGGCGCTCAACCACCTTGGACCACTCCGCCACCGACTACTCTCACGCATGCACGACTCGGGGTCGCCGCGTGAAACTTGTCACAGTGTTCCGCGAACTGAACACCAAGAAGCACTAGGCCAACTGCTCGACAGCCGTCAACTACTCGGCGTGCTCGGCACCGCGTCGACCGTCCAACGCTTGCTTGCCCGGTGCTTGAACCGCTGCGTCCCGGGAGGCGGGAACATCCCCCGACACTCGTCCTCGGTCAGCAGGTCCAGTCTGCTTCTGATTGCTCAAGCAGCTCCGCCGTCGGTGTGGGCGGATTCGGGTGTGGCCAAACGCGGCAAAAGAACGCGTCACTCGTCAATTCAGAGGGTCTTCCTCCCTGTCGCTTGACATCCGACAATCCGAGTGTAAAGGTCCCAAAAGCGGGGGCTAAAGGTGACATTGGATCCGTCTTTGGCGGAGGATGGGCGGAGGTTCGGCGATGGCCATCATCAGTCAACGAAGTGTCGCGCGCGATCGTGCAAGTCGATTCCCCGGTCGACGAACGGTCCATGCGCTCATCGCTGTACTTCTAGGTCTTCTCGCCCTGCCTGTCGCAGGTGTCGCGGTACCGGCGCTGCTTCCCGCGGCTTCCGCAAATGGCGTGCCGCTTGCAAAGGGTGACGTCCTCGCATCGGTCGGGTCGGGACTGGTGAAGAACTTCAGCCCCACTGGGACACTGCAGGACACCCTGGATACGACGACGGGCAGCCAGGAGACAGCAGGAGGGTGTTTCGACTCGGCAGGAAACTTCTACGTCACCAGCTTCCAAGCCAACGCAATGAGCAAGTTCGATCACAATGGCAACCTCCTCGTTGCCAACTTCGGCTCAAGTTTCAACCAGCACCCCGAGAGCTGCACGGTCGACGGGAAAGACCATATCTACGTGGGACAAGCTGACGGCTCGCGTCAGATTCTCGAGTTCGATACCTCGGGCAACTTGCTGAACAGCTTCTCCCCGGCGACGGATGCCCGTGGAACCGACTGGATCGACCTAGCCGCAGATCAGTGCACGATCTACTACACAGGTGAAGGCACACTCATCAAGCGATTCAATGTCTGCACGAACACCCAGCTGCCGGACTTCGCCAGTGGGCTGCCCGCGCCGTGCTTTGCGTTACGCATCCGTCCGGACGGCGAGGTAATCGTGGCCTGCTCGTCCGAAGCGGTCAGGCTCGACCCCAGCGGCAATGTTCTCCAGACCTACTCCATTCCCAGCTCTTCGAGCTTGTTCGCGATGAATCTCGACCCCGATGGCTCGACGTTCTGGACTGGCGACCAAGGGAACGGCGAAATCTCGCGAATAGACATCGCTACCGGCAAAGTCATAACCCAGTTCAACAGCTCGCCGAATCCCGACCTGGCAGGTCTTAGCCTCGTGGGTGAGATTGCCGTGTCGCAGCCGCCGCCACCCCCGACAGGGTGTTCCTCCCGACCCACCGTGACGCACGTCTTCCCGTTGGGCAATCAGCGACAGGAAATCGTCAAGGTCTTGATCACAGGTAAATGCATCAGTGGCGCAACCCATGTCATGTTCGGCAGCGTTCCGGCCTCAAGCTTCACCGTCACGGGTAAGAACATCCTGGCGGCCCCGCCGCAGCAACTGGCGGGCACCGTGGATGTCACCGTGACCACACCGGGGGGAACGAGCGCCGTCAACCCGCCTGCTGATCACTACACGTACTATCTGCCGACGATCACGCTGGTAGCTCCCAACCACGGCCCCGTCACCGGCGGCGAGACAGTGCTCATCCGTGGGTCCATGTTCTCGGGCACCCCCACCCCGACGGTTAGCTTCGGATCCGGGAACTTCTCGACGTCGGTGGTGGTGAATAGCGACACCACCATTCACGCTGTGGTCCCGCCGCACACCGCCGGGACCGTGGATGTTCAGGTGACTGCATTCACCGGAACGAGTCTTCCTACGGCAGCAGACCACTACACCTACAAGTGAGCTAGGACTATCGTAGTTCGCCTCTTCTCGTAGCGTGTAGTCCACACCAGTCGGCGACCGAATACCGCCCTTGAGTTGGCTCCAGGGACGCCCTGAAAGCCACGGGCGCGATAGCCGGCGCGGACCCGTCTCGACGAGAGTGGCGGGTCCGGGCCGGGCCTCGTGTGGTGCCGGGCGAGAGCAAGGTGGTGCGCAGGTCCACCGTGCTCAACCGACCGGCAGATCTCCGGTCTTGGCGGAGATGACCGGGACGGAGGACCTGAGGCTTCTTCAGGGCGCGGTACGCCGTCTCGCCATTCCCGGCCAGCAAGGCGACAAGATCGGCACCAGCCCGATGATCCCCTCGATGGCAGCAGACGGCACAGGCTCGAGGAGCGGCTACGTCGCCGCCTCCGATGGCAGCGTCACCCGAGAGGCGCGCTGGGCGGCCGGCTCGTCTGAGGGCGACCTCGCCGCCCTCGAGCGGCGTGAAGATCGCGACTCCCGCCCTGCTAAGGCCAATGCCGAGAAGAGCGCCACTCTCGGCCTGGGTTGAGGTCGGGCAGCGTATCGGGGGACGATGCGAGCCCAGGCCGTGGCGGCGGGGTTAATGCTGCCGCGAACGGGGGCGGCGAGGTTGGTTACGTGCCCGCCGCCCCGCCCCACATCTGGCCCGACCTGCTCCATCGGGCCAGCAGGTCTGCGCAGCGTCTCGTGGACCTCGCTGCGGTCGACTTCGACGAACTCGCCACTCGGCGATGACGGGACCCGCCGGTCTGGCGGATCGTCCCCTAGTGACGCGTCGCGGTTTTGACCTGGTGGAGTGCAGCCCGTCCTCGCCGGACCTTCTCCACGATCTCGTCCGCTGCCTTGGTCCAGATGAAGGGCTTCGGGTCGTCGTTCCAATGCTTCGTCCAGAGTCGAAGGGCCTTGGTGAGCTCGCCCACGCTGCCGAACACGCCCCGGCGGAGTCGGCGGTCGGTGAGGAGCGCGAACCACCGCCCGACGAGGTTCAGCCAGCTCGAGGCGGTGGGCGTGAAGTGCAGATGCCAGCGGGCTTGAGCCGGCTCGGCCAGCCACTCGGTCACCTCCGGCGCCATGTGGGCGGAGAGGTTGTCCAAGATGACGTGGACGTCGTAGCGGCGGGGGACCTGACGATCGACCTTCTTGAAGAAGGCCAGCACGTCGGCTGCAGTATGGCGCTTTCGGTAGTCGGTGATGACCTCGCCGGTGGCCACGTTGAGGGCGGCGAAGTGGTCGACGGTGCCGTGGCGCTTGTCGTCGTGGGTCATGGTGCCGGCCCGGCCCGGCTTCATCGGCAGCGACGGCTGGGTGCGGTCGAGGGCCTGGACCTGGGTCTTCTCGTCGAAGCTGAACACCACCGCCCGCTTCGGGGGATCCAGGTAGAGCCCGACCACGTCGACCAGCTTCTCCTCGAAGTGGGGGTCGTTCGAGACCTTGAAGGTCGTCACCTGCCAGGGCTTGAGGTTGTGGTCCCGCCAGATCCGGGCGACGGTGTCCTTGCCGATGCCCAGGTACTCGGCGAGGGTGCGGGTCGACCAGTGGGTCGACCCGTCGGGCGGGACGAAGGTGTTGGTCATCCGCACCACCTCGGCGACCGTGCCGCTCGGCAACCACGACTTGCGGCCCCGTCCCTTGGCGATCACGCCGACGCCGCCCACGCCTTGCTCCTCGAAGCGCCGACGCCACCGCCGGACCGTGTCGGCGTCCACTTCGGAGCGCCGGGCGATCTCCTCGTTCGCCACTCCGTCTGCCGCCCACAGGAGTGCCTTTGCCTGACGCACCGTGCGGTGCGGCAGCGAGGTCGAGCGCGCCATGCGCTCCAGCTCGGCCCGGTCGCAACGCGACACGGCCAACGATTCTGCGGTCATCACTGGCATGCTGTCACGCAGCGCACCAGACTATTTCAGCGACGGATCACTAGCCACCAGCGTGACCGATCCTGCTGGTCACCGACACTATGTGAAACCATGCTGGTCATTGGACGGTGACCTGGACCGACACTGCCGAGGGAAGTCAAGAAGGCCCATCGTTCCAAGACTGGCCAGGTGACAGTCCCCCCGGGTCTCGGTGTGCCCTTCCACCCTCGTGTTCGGGTGCCGCCTGTTCTCGTGGCTCCTCCCCTATCGCCGCAGCTGGTTGGGAGGCGATCTGATCGCGGGATCACCGTCTGGGCAGTCCTCGTCCCGGAGGCCCTGGCCTACGCCTCGATTGCCGGGGTCTCCCCGGCGGTCGGCCCGGCGCCGCCCCCTCGGCGCTCTCGCCCGAGATCTCCGACCGTCCGAGCTGCGGTCGCTGCATGCACGGTGCATTGACCGATAGCCAGCAACGGCCCCTCGAAGAGAGACCCGATTCCGTTCCGGCTAGGCGCCGACGTCAAGGTCTACGGTGGATGTGTCATCGACGAGAGCCACTCCTTTAGGAGGTCGCTGTGCCCCGATCGTGTCAACCGAGCCAACTTGGAGAAGGGGGCGCAGGGGACGAGCGGATGAATCGGCGGCGACGCCTCGGTCTGAGCTGAGGACAGAGTCCATCGGTGACCCATCAGCCGCTTCTTCATTTCGCGGTCGCGGCCCCATGACCACGCAGATGACCCGTGGCACCGATGCTTAGCCATGCCATCGGCGGTCTGTTGCCCTCGGCCATCGGAGTAGCCCTCAGTCCGATCCCGATTATCGCCGTGATCGTGATGCTCGGGACCCCTCGGGCCCGGAGCAACGGCATCGCCTTCGCCTCGGGTTGGATCGCCGGTCTCGTTGTCGTCAGCGTGGTCGTGCTGGTGGTCGCTCACGGCGCCGGCACTCCGGATAGTTCGTCCTCCGATGGCGTGCGCTGGGGAACCTTGGTGGTCGGCGTGCTGTTCCTGGTAATGGCAGCCGGGCAGTTGCGAAAACGCCCGAAGAGGGGCGAGACACCCCAGGTGCCCAAATGGATGGCCACCATTGACCACTTCAATGCTGTCAAATCAGCCCTGTTCGGGGCGGTGCTCTCCGGCGCCAATCCAAAGAACCTGGCATTGAGCGCCACGGCGGCCGCTGCCATCGCTCAGCAAGGGCTTTCGGCGGGAAACGACGTGATCGCAATTGTGGCTTTGGTAGTAATCGGGTCGTTGACGGTGGTCGGGCCAGTAGCTCTTTTCCTGTTGGCGGCCGAGAGAGCCGCTCGACTACTCGAGACCATCAAGGAGTTCATGTCCGACCACAACGCGGTGATCATGTTCGTCGTCCTCTTGGTTCTTGGTCTCAAGCTGATAGGAAGCGGCATCTCCGGCTAGCCATCGCTAACAGGCCCGGGATCTCAGCATCGGTCGCTTCCTTGGGAAACGGGGCAACTCCACCCCGCGGGCGCGGGCCATGCCACGTCGGTGCCAGCCCGCGATAATGGTCGACGTGAAAGCGGCAGAGGTTGAAGTCATCGTCGCCCATAACGAGCGCGCGACCCTTCGTGTCGGCGATGTGTTCCTCAAGATCGACGCTGACCGGACTCGCACCGAGGTCGAGGTCCAGGCGATGGCCATGGCGCCGATCCCGACACCGGAGGTCCTGTGGTGGAAGCCGCATGTGCTCGCGCTCGCCACCCTCTCAGGGACGGCGCTCGGCCACCTCGGCGAGCCGTCGACCGCCTCGTCGGCGGCGTGGGCCGCGACGGGTGCCGCCGTTCGGACGCTGCACGATGCGCCGCTGCCGCCTTGGCCCGGTAAGAGCCTGGACGAGGTCGCTTCGCGCCTCGACGATGAGTCCGAGTGGCTCGTCACGAACGGCGTCCTTCCCACTGACGTGGTCACGCGCAACCATCGGATCGCCCAGGCTGCGCTCCGGCCGTGGACTCCAGTGTTCACACACGGCGACCTGCAGATCGATCACGTGTTCGTCGACTGTGACGAGGTTGCCGGCGTAATCGACTGGTCGGAGGCGGGCCAGGGCGATGCCCTGTTCGACCTCGCCATCCTGACGCTCGGGCACGAGGAGCACCTTGACGATGTCGTCGCTGGTTACGGGACCGACGTCGACCTCGACGTAATCCGCGCGTGGTGGTCGTGGCGAAGCCTGGTGGCCGCCCGATGGCTGATCGAGCACGGCTTCGACCCGTCCTCGCCAGGCTGTGAGTTCGCCGTGCTGAGATCCCAGCTGTGAGGCTTTCCAAGCCGACGGCGACAGTGTCCATTTGCCGCGGCTGTGACGAGGCGGAGACGAATGGGCTTTGCGACGATTGCGCGAAGAACGTTCGGTTCATGAGGCGCTCGAGGTACGCGACCTGTGTCGTGCCTACGCCCGCCGGCCCAAGAAGTAAAGGAACTCCGTCTGCAGGTCGGCATCAACGGGTGGTTCCAATTTGGGCCCGAAGACGTTTGGCTGGCGGATCATGGCGTCCATCGGCTTGAGAGCTTCGTAGGCTCGTCGGACGGAGTCCTCGTCGAGGCGCTCGTCCGCACCGACCGTTCGTGCCAGGTCCCAGGTGTGGACGAGCAAGTCCATGGTCACGAACCGCCCGATGATCTCGCCGGCAGACATCCTGCCGGTCGGCCCGTCCAGCTCTTTGGCGACCGCTTCCGGTTCTCCGGTGATCTCGTCCATCGCTTGGCAGACCTTCTCCCAGGCGCGCTTGGGGTCCTCGTCCGCGCCGACGGTCTCCGGCTTCCCGCCCCTGACACCGGCGATCACCCCCCGATGACCCTCGACCACGTGAGCGACCACATCTCGGGCCGTCCACTGCTCGCAGGGGGATTGGGCCCCCCACTTGTCGGGGCTCGCCGCCCTCACCGCGGCATCGAAGCCACTCGACACCAACCGGTACCTCTCTTGGACTTCGGTCATGGCGCCAGCCTATGGCTCCTCTCGACCACGCCGAAAGGACTGCATCCTGGCGCCTTGACCGGGTCGCCCCGAGCGACGGTACCGGGCGGGCTCCGTGTCCCTCTGTCTTCATCTCTCTGTCTTCGGTGGCATGCCAGCGGACAGGGGCAGCGGTAGCTCACCCGGCGGTGTGACACCCGGTGCGTACCATCGGCGTCGAAGAGGGGTGATACAGATGGACGACCGATACGGTTTCATGACACCGGCCCAACTGGCTCAGAGGCGAACGCCATTCCGGGCGGCCCTTCGAGAACACCGGTTCCTGGTCGCGGTCGCCGCCGTTGCTGCCGTCGTCATCGTGCTGCGTCGTTCACGGAACCTCGGGATCGTCTTGGTCTGGGCCATGGCATTGGTCATTGCCCTTGCCCCCGTTCTGGTTGTGGCTGCAGCCGTCTGGTGGATCAGCCGGCTGTGTCGACGCGTGAGCTCGTAGCTCACGCCGCCTGTCGCGACTGCATCGACCACGACCGCGGCTGATCGCGCCGTCGGGTCCTCAGGAGACGGTCGTGCCGTACATCTCCCGCAAGGGGTCCTTGATGATCTCCAGGCGCTCACCGTCGGGGCCCCGGAAGTAGAGCGACGTGCCGCTCATCTCCTGGGTGCCGATGTCGGCGTCCGTCAGCTTGGCTCGCAGATGTTCCCAACGTTCAGGCTCCACCGATATGGCCAGGTGGTGCAGCCCTCCGAGCACCTCGGCATAGGGACCGAGGTCGAGGCCCGGAAAGTCGAAGAAGGCCAGCAGGTTGCCATGACCGATGTCGAAGAAGAAATGGGTGGACCCCTTGTAGTCCCGGTTCTCGAACAGCTCGGTGAGCGGGAACTCGAGCAGGTCCTGGTAGAAGGCGATCGTCCGTTCCACGTCGGTGGACAAGAGCGCGATGTGATGAACGCCCCGCGCCGACGACGCCGGCCGCTGCCGGGTCGGCCGAAGATGGCGTTCCCGCAGGTGGGCCCACTCCTCGCTGCGGTCCGCAGGTTCACTGTCGTGCACCACGCGCCATCATGCCCGATCCGAGGAGATCGGTGGGCCGGTCCTGGGATGACCGGAGTTCTGTCCGGAGCATGTCGTCGGGGTCCGGTGTCGGACCGTTGGGCCATGGCCGGGTGGTGTGCCGACTCGCTGCTCGGCCCTTCGCCAAGGCGCAGGGCGCGGGCCGCTCGACCGCCGGCGACGCGCGGCGTGTCGAATCCCTCGCTCTTGGTGAGACTTTCGGGGCCGACGGGGAACGACGGCCTCTGCTAGCAGGCCAAATTCTCAGTTTTGACGAGGCGTCCCCGCAACGGGCTGTGTCATCCTCGAACTACGAGCCGTCGTGGCTCGGGAACGAGGGGGAGACTCGGGCAAGGGATCTTGAGGGGTGACGACGGCACCGGTTGACGCCGGTGGCCGATCATGATCGCGAGGGCAATCGCAGTGGGGGCGACAACGACGTTCCGGCTGTAGGGAGCGTGGGCCCCGGCCCACTGAAGCAGGAACGCAGAGGGGCTCGGGGCGCGGCCTTTGGAGCGCGCCAGCGCCGCCGCCGACGTGCTCGACGCGGTCAGTTGGTGATCGTGACGCGACCACGCGGGTCGCGGCACGTCCAGACCGGCTTCGGTGTCAGCCAGGGGTCCCTGGCACGCCCTGATCCAGCCGCGTGAACCATGAGGGTAAGAGGGGCGGTCTGCATCGCCATCGTGGTCATCTCGGTGGCGGCATTTCCGGCAACGATCCATGCTGACTCGTTGCCCTCGCCCCCCGCGTCCGCTGATGCACCCGGACTGGTCGTCGATCCGTCGATCACTCGGGCAGACCCTTCCATCACCTGGGACCCGACGTCGGGCGTCTACCGCTTGTACGCCACCGAAACCTGGTTCGCCAACGTTCCCGAGTGGCAATCGAGCAAGGTGACCGGTCCCTGGCGGTACGTGGGGGACGCGCTGCCGTCGCTGCCGTCGTGGCACGGCGCCCCGTTCACGACCTGGGCGCCGGAAGTCCGGGACGTGGACGGAGTGTGGACCCTTTGGGCGAGCACCGCCGATCCCCAGGGCAACTTCTGCCTCTTCCGGGCCACGGCCGAGGCCCCGGCCGGGCCGTTCGCCGTCGATCCGCGCCGCGTGCCCTGCGACGCCGACACCAACGGGGACATCGACCCGTCGATGGTGAAGGTCTCGGGCCAGTGGTGGCTGCTCGACAAGACGAACGCCAATGCCGTCCACCAGCCGACCACGTTCTTCTCCCAGCGGATCGGCGCCGACGGGATGCCCGAGGGGCCCCGGCTCACCCTGCTCTCCTCCGACCAGCCGTGGGAGAGCGGCATGATCGAGGCACCGAACCTCATCCAGGCTCCGAGGACCGGCCAGTGGTGGCTGATCTTCTCGGCCGGAGGGCTGGACCCGAACGCGCCGACCTATCAGGTGTACGCCGCTCCGTGCCAGGGGGTCCAAGGATCCTGCCGGAGCAGCGACGCCGTCAGACTGCTGGCTCGCAACGCCCAGGGCCTGGCTCCCGGCGAGGAGTACGCCTTCGATGCGGTGGGCGGTCAGGCGTGGATCGCCTACAACCCCGGGGCCTATTTCGCCGCTCCGATCAACCGGCCGCTGGCACTGGTGAAGCTCGACTTCGACGACCAAGGATCACCCTACGTGGTGACTCCCTGACGGACCCGCTACGGCGCCGGTCCCCCCTGCCCACAGGTCCCCGGCCCGCCGGCCCGAGCCGGCGGGCCGGGGTCCGATCGGGAGCGGGATCGCCAAGGCGACTCCAGGATCGGTCCACAATGGCCGATAGGGCCCTCGGTACGCTCGGATCGCGGTCATCGTCGCCCCACGGCCCGAACCTGATCCCGATCCCGATCGCCGCAGGAGGCTCACGTGCGAACGAGGATCCGGAACTTCGCCCTGGTGGCGACGGTGGTGCTGATCGGGGCGATCTCGGGGGCTGCGACCGTACCGGCGACCGCCGCAGCGACCGGTGCCAGCTGGTCCTCCACGGGTCATGCGTCGGTGATCGCCAGCCAGACCCCTGCCTTCGCCGGTGACGCGCCGGACCCCGATGTCGTCTACTCGGGCGGGACCTACTACGCCTTCACCACCGGCACCTCCGCTCGGGAACCACATCCAGGTGCTGACCTCGTCCGATCCGACCAGCGGGTGGGGCTCGTACAACCACCTGCCCTACGGGTCGAGCGCCCTCCCGAGCCCACCGCCCTGGCAGACGGTCGACACCCAGACCTCGCCGGGCGTGTTCTTCTACGGGGGCCACTGGGTCATGTTCTACGACGCCTCGGAGTACCCGAACCGCGCCGACAGCGGCCACAGCTGCCTGTCGGTGGCGACGGCGGCCACCCTGACCCCGGGGTCGCCCGTGTTCACCGACTCCTCGGGAGGCCCGCTCTGGTGCGGGGTCGGCGGGGCCGGCGACGTCCTCGACCCGAGCCCGTTCGTGGATCCCGGCCACCGGAGCGGCCTACCTGCTGTGGAAGTCCAACGACGGCAGCTCGCCCGAGCCGTCCCAGGTCTGGTCGGTGCGGCTGAGCGCCGACGGGACCGCCTTCGCCGGCACCCCGGCCGTGCTGCTCACCGTGGACCAGGCCGACCTCCCCTGGGAGACGACGGTCGACGACCCCCAGATGGTGTTCGCCGCGGGCAGTTACGACCTGTTGTTCTCCGCCGGCGACTTCCAGTCGGCCGGCTACTCGCAGGCGCTCGCCGCCTGCGCCGGGCCGGCCGGCCCGTGCAGCCAGCCGAACGCCCCGTTCCTCACGTCGTACGGGAGCGTGGCCGGCCCCGGCGGGGGCTCGCTGTTCCAGGACGCCGCCGGGGCATGGTGGCTCGGCTACGCCGCGTGGACCGCCGGATGCACCGACTACGGCTGTGGGGGAGTGCGGCAGCTGTTCGTCGCGCCGATCGACCTGACCAACGACCTCGACGTCCCCTGCAGCCGGCCGGCGACCACGCCGGCCGGCTACCGGCTGGTGGCGAGCGACGGCGGCATCTTCACCTACGGCAACCTCCCCTTCTGCGGCTCGACGGGTGCCATCCGCATCAACCGGCCCATGGTCG
This sequence comes from uncultured Acidimicrobiales bacterium, assembly GCA_963764555.1. Classification (GTDB taxonomy): domain Bacteria; phylum Actinomycetota; class Acidimicrobiia; order Acidimicrobiales; family RAAP-2; genus Bog-756. The sequence continues at coordinate 399,130 of CAVXSW010000003.1, read as the reverse complement.
GGATGGCGGGGACCACCGACGGCGGGGGCTACTGGACCGTGGCGAGCGACGGAGGGGTCTTCGCCTTCGGGGACGCCCGCTTCTTCGGCTCGACCGGGGCCATCCGGCTCAACCAGCCGGTGGTCGGCATGGCCGCCACCCCCGACGGGCAGGGCTACTGGCTGGTCGCCTCCGACGGCGGCATCTTCAGCTTCGGGGACGCCCGCTTCTTCGGCTCGACCGGGGCCATCCGGCTCAACCAGCCGGTGGTCGGCATGGCCGCCACCCCCGACGGGCAGGGCTACTGGCTGGTCGCCTCCGACGGCGGGATCTTCAGCTTCGGGGACGCCCGCTTCTTCGGCTCGACCGGGGCCATCCGGCTCAACCAGCCGGTGGTCGGCATGGCCGCCACCCCCGACGGGCAGGGCTACTGGCTGGTCGCCGCCGACGGCGGCATCTTCAGCTTCGGGGACGCCCGCTTCTTCGGCTCGACCGGGGCCATCCGGCTCAACCAGCCGGTGGTCGGCATGGCCGCCACCCCCGACGGGCAGGGCTACTGGCTGGTCGCCTCCGACGGCGGCATCTTCAGCTTCGGGGACGCCCCCTTCTACGGTTCCGCCGGCTCGATCCGGCTCAACCGACCGGTGGTGGGGATGGGCCGCTGAGATCGCCGGGTGCGGCCCGGGACCGCTCAGCGTGACCGTTTGGGGGCCGGCCGGGCCGCCATCTGGCGCACCCGTTCCCGGCTGACCCCGAGGCGCTGGGCGATGGCGTCGAGGGTCAGCCCGAACCGGCGCGCCTCCTCGATCGACTTGGCCCGCTTCTTCGCCTGTTTGGCCCGCTTGGCCTCCGCCTCCCGCATGGCATCGTTGGCGGCCACCACCCGGTCCAGGGCCTTCCATGCCTTTGCGCTCACCGGCCGGGGTCCGAAGGGCACCGCCTCATTCTGCCATTGACCAGTGTTGTCTTGCGAACGGGATCCGCAAGGGCCCTCTTGCACTGGCGGCGGCCGAAATTCCTGGTAACGACGGCAATTCTGACCCGGGCGGGTAGTGACTCCGGCCGGCGGGATGGGTAGGATTTGGTGAGTTCGCCGATTGAACCGAGACGAGTCCGCGTCGAGCGCGTCGGGTCCGAAACCGGGTCATCGCCGATTTGGTGGCGTTGCTGCCGCCGGGGGGCGAGATCGACGGCGACCGATTTTGGGGGGGTGACGGCGAATGGGGTACGGGCGGAGCAGTGCGACGATCCGGACCAGCCGCGGGCCTGGCGCCACCGTGCGACCTGGCGTGCCGAGTGCCGCATCTCCGAGGGACCGCACGCTGAAAAGGGAGTCATGGTGAAACGGCTGATCGTCGTATTCGTTTCGGTGCTGGCGTTGTTCACGCTCAGTGCGACGCTCGGAGGGGCCGCCTGGAGCGCGGCGGCGAGCTCGTCCACACCCGTCATCGTCTTCGACGATGCGGCTCAGCAGGCCCAGCTGATCATCCCGACGCCGGCCTGCCCGACGTCACAGCCGGACTGCCAGTGGAAGTTCTTCCTCAACGAGCCCAAGCTCTCGGTCGACGTGGCCACCGTCTACGGGACATCGGGCACCCTCACCATCCCCTACCCGAAGGACTTCTGCGGGGTCATCCAGGCCGATGCCTACGTCGGTCCGCCCTTCGTCCCCAAGCGGGGGTTCCAGCACACCATCGAGGACTGCACACCACCCACGACGACCACCACCACACCACCCACGACGACCACCACCACAACGTCGACGACCACCACGACCACCGCGCCTCCCCAGGTCCCACCGGTGATGACGGGAGGGAAGACTTCGCCGCCCTCCCCGCCTCCGGCCACGACCCCGCCGGCGGCGCCGGCCGCCCTTCCGCTCACCGCCGCGCCCACCAGTGCTCCGACCTCGGCCGCGGCCCCGGCTCAGCTGCCCTTCACCGGCGTCGACACGAAGCCCCTGTGGTTCGTCGGGCTGACGCTGGTGGCGTTCGGTCTCGCCTTGCTCACCTCGGCTGCGACATGGGGCCGGCTGAGACGCCGGTTGCTGGTCACGGCCCAGGGCCCGCTGATGACCTGGAGCCGGGTCTTCTAGGGCCTCGACCTCGACCCGCCCGAGCGGCGGGTCACCCGGGGCGGGACAACCGGTGGAGCCGCTCCGCGGTGCCGAGGGCGGCGCTGACCCCGCGGCCGAGCGGCCCGAGCTGCGACCGGTAACAACCGACCACGTCGAGCTTGGCCGGGCCCGACCCCGCCGGTCCGATGTCGAGGGCGGGCTCGAGGTGGAACCCGCGGGCCCCGAGCCGGTCCGTCGCCTCGTCGAGCTGGCGGGAGGGATTCGTCGCGTAGGGCAGTTCCTCGTAGACCAGCCATTCCCGGTCGGGCAGCCGCCCGGCGACGGTCAGGCAGGCCGACGCGGTGATCACATGGTCGGGATGGCCGATCCCGAGGGGGACCAGCCAGGTGGCGAACGTCGACGCGGCGACGAGAGCCTCGATGTCGGCGGCGACCCGCCCCACCAGCTCCTCACCGATCGGTCCGTCGTACCCGTAGGCGGCATGCCGGTACTGGTCGTCCCAGTGCTCGAGGTGCCGGTGGTCGCAGCGGAGCATCTCGGCCGCTTCGGCGTCCTCCCGGCGCCGGGCGCCGACGACGTCCGCACCCGGCTCGAAGCACCCGGACAGCGACTCCCAGCCGGTCAGCGGGTCCACGGCTGGGGGTCCGCCGGCGAACACCGTGACCAGCGACGAGCCGGGGTGGGCCGCCAGGAACCGGCCGCAGCTCAACGCCAGGTCGTCGAGGTGGGGGGAGATCGCTCCGAGGGCCGGGGCCATCGATCAGGGCCTCCGGGAGCCGGCCGGGTCGGCTGCGGCCGGAGATGACACGAGCCGGGACCCCTGAGGGGGTCCCGGCTCGCACCAGGTCGGTCCGTCGGTAGCCGGGGAGTCGCCTCGCCAGCTCACCGGTGAGCCGGAGCGATCCCCAGCTGGCCGGCTACGGGGAAACCCCGGTCGACCCCGTTCCCGTGGCTCCGACGATCGGCTGGTTGAGGCGGGTCCCGCCCATGGAGCCGAAGAATCCGGCGTCACCGAAGGTGAACACCCCGCCGTCCTTGGCGAACAACCAGTAGCCCTGGCCGTCGGGGGTGGCGGCCATGCCGACCACGGGCTGGTTGAGCCGGATGGCCCCGGTCGATCCGAAGAAGTGGGCATCTCCGAAGGAGAACACCCCTCCGTCGGAGGCCACCAGCCAGTAGCCCTGGCCGTCGGGCGTCGGAGCCATGCCCACGATCGGCTGGTTGAGGCGGATCCCGCCGGTCGAGCCGTAGAACACGGCGTCACCGAAGCTGAAGATGCCGCCGTCCTTGGCCACCAGCCAGTAGCCGAGCCCGTCCGGCGTCGGCGCCATGCCCACGACCGGCTGGTTGAGATGCATGCCACCTGTGGATCCGTGGAAGGAGGCGTCGCCGAAGGAGAACACCCCGCCGTCGGAGGCCACCATCCAGTAGCCGAGGCCGTTCGTGCCTGAGTTTCCCGAAGTAACAGGTGACATGGCCACTCCGACCACCGGCTGGTTGAGCCGGGTCCCGCCCATGGAGCCGTAGAAGGTGGCGTTGCCGAAGGTGAAGACCCCGCCGTCGGCGGCGGCCAGGAGGTAGCCGCCCTGGTCACGGGTCTGGGCCATGCCGACCACCGGCTGATTGAGCCGGGTCCCGCCCATCGAGCCGTAGAAGTGCGCGTTGCCCAGGGCGAACACCCCGCCATCGGAGGCGGCCATCCAGTAGCCCTTGCCGGGAACCGGTTGCGTGTACAGCAAGGTCGTCCCCGTGAAGGTGTTGGCCGACTGGGTGGTGCCGGTCACCTGCCAGCTCTGCCAGATACCCACGTACTCGCTCATCGTGTTGCCCGTGATCGATGTCCCATCCAGCTTCGGAGTCGCAGGGGCCGGGATCGCATTGACCTCGAGGGCGATGGCGTCGGTCTTCGGCGCTCCGTTGATGAAGCCCCAGTTGTTGTCCGAGAATGTGTTCCCCGTGACGCTGGTCCCGGTGATCGAGTCGTTCGGGGCGTTGGCGTGGACGGTGAGCCCGGTCAGGAAGCTTCCGGTCACCGTGTTGCCGGACACCGTCGTGTTGGACACGGTCGCCGCGGGGGCGTCGGTGGCCACGATGATCTGGCCGATCACCGGCCCGTTGGGCCCGAAGGTGCCTGGCGAGCCGATGACCTGGTTGTTCGTCACTTGGGTCCCGGTCACGCCGGCGCCGCCCACCCAGCTTTCGACGATGATCCCGCAGCCCCCGAAGTTACCCGACACGGTGTTGTGGTTGATGATGTTGCCGGTCGCGGGCACGGGTGTCGACGGTCCGTTCGGGGCGGCTGGATCCATGCCGCCGCCCTCGTCGGTGACCGAGATCCCCCCGTCGGCCAGGTTGCCGGTCACGGTGTTGTCGTGCACGTTGGCCCCGGTGGTGCCCACCAACTGCAGCCCCTTGTTGGTTCCGAGGCTTGTGTTGGGGTTGACCCCGTTGCCCTTGGATCGTGCTGTTCTCGACGATGAGCCCCGAGACGCCCTCTGCCATGATGCCGTGATCGTTGGCGCCGCTCACTGTGACGCCGTTGATGGTCACGTTGTCCGCGCCTGGGCCCGACGTAGATGCCCAGGTCACATCCCGTGGCGTCGACGTTCGACGTGATGGTCTGGCCGCTCGTGGCGACGACGGCGGCGGTGAACCCGATGCTGGGGATCGAGGTGCAGCTCACTCGCGGAGCCGCGCCCGCTATGGCCGAGCCCAGGGCGCTCGGTGCCACCCACGCCATCGCGGTCACCACCACCGCCAATGGTGCCCCCACGAATAATGCGCGTCTCACGGAGCGCTTCGAAGCCATTGATTCCCTCCCGCAGGTAGCCGAACTTGGAGATCGGACCATCGTGTGTCCCGATGGCGGTCGACCCGATGAATGTAGGGCTGACCCAGGTCTCGTGCAACCGCGAATTCCCGTCCGGTTCGGCTCGCATCACACGTCGCGGATGACCCGGGCGGGATTGCCGACCGCCACGACTCCCGCCGGCAGGTCCTTGGCCACGACCGCGCCGGCTCCGACGACCGTGTCGGCGCCGATGGTGACGCCCGGCAGGACGATGACCCCGCCGCCGAGCCAGACGTTGTTCCCGACGGCGATCGGGCCGGCGGCCTCCCACCGATCCCGCCGGGTGGCGGGATCGGTGGGGTGGGTCGGCGTGAGGAGCTGGACGTTCGGCCCCATTTGCACGTCGTCGCCGATGGTGATGGGCGCGGCGTCGAGGGCGACCAGGCCGAAGTTGACGAAGGTCCTGGCCCCGACGTGCAGGTGCGATCCGTAGTCGCACCGGAGTGGGGCGCGGATGACGCTGTCGGCCCCGAAGGACCCGAGCAGCTCGGCGAGGATGCGCCGCCGGCCCGGCTCGTCCTCTGCCAGGGTGGCGTTGTAGGCCTGCGTCAACCGGACCGCCCGCCGGTGCTCGGCGAGGAGCTCCGGATCGTCGGCGCGGTAGGGGTCACCGGCGAGCATCCGGTCGCGGTGACGGCGGTGCCGGTCGGTCGCGCCCGCGTCCTCGGTGCCACCCGCCATGGCGTCAAGCATGCCCTTCCCGCAGTCCGTATGGTTGCCTGGTGCCGATCGGTTCCTCGGACCTCGACCAGGCGATGCAGGGCGCGCTCGACCCCGAGCGGGACCCCGGCCGGGACCCCGGCTGGCTCGGCCGGGCTCGGCGCTCCGGCGGGAGGGGCCCGGGCGGGAGGCGCCGGATCGTGGGGGGCGCCCTCGCCGACCGCTCCCCGTAGCCCTGTGCTGCGGCGCTTCGAGTACGACCGGCTGGCCCCCGACGCCATGCACCCGGGACGGGGACCCGAGCCGGCACCGTGAACCTGGCCATCACCTTCGGTGCCTACCTGGTCGGCGCGCTCATGGGCGTCGGGGTCCACCGCGGCGGGTCGGGGCTCAAGCGGGGATGGCCCGTCTACCTCCGCCTGCAGCTGGTCGCCACCGCCGCCCTGCTCGGACTGTTCTCGGCCTGGCGTCTCACCGCCGTCCACCAGGTCGTGGCCCCGATCGTCCTGGCCGGCGTCGGCCCGCTCCTCCTCGTCGTCTCGGATGCCACCCGCGGACGGCGGAGCCACGGCCTGGCCCAGCTCGAAGGGTGGGCGGCGTTCCCCAACGGGACCTTCTGGGTGCTGCCGGTCGCCGGCGCGTTGATGGGTCCCGCCGCCACCGCCCTGGCCGCGCTCACCAACGCGGTGTACGCCGCTCCGAACGCCGTGTGCATCCACCTGATGCGCCAGGACGCCCCCCACCCGCAACGGCCCGCCACCACCTGGGCCGACCAGTCGATGGTGCTGGCGGTGGGGGCCGGCCTGGTGCTCCACCTGCTCGGGCCGGCCCCGGCCGCCTCCCACTGGGTGCTGGTGGTGGCAGGACCGGTCCTCGCCTTCGTCGGTGCCGCGCTCTGGACGGGCTCGGTGCTCCACCCCCACAACGCCTCGGTGGACCGGTCCGTCACCGACTACGGCCGCTGGGCCCTGTTCAGCGCGGTCCGGGTCGTCTGCCTGTCGGTCATCGCCGTGGTCACCGGCTCCTCGACGGTGGCGGTGGTGGCCGTCCTGTCGGCGCTCGGGCCGCCGGCGTTCAACCCTCCCCAACTGGCCGTGCTGTACGGCTACCGGTCCGGCGTGGTCATGGTGGCCGTGCGCTGGGGATGGCTCTTCGTGCCCGCCGGCCTCGTCGGAGCCCTGGTCATCCGCTGAGCTCCGCACCGCACCGCACCGCACCGGTGATTCGCCGGGCCGATCGCAGGCCGCGTAGGGTTTTCGGTATGGCCGACTACGTCATCCCCGAGCCCGAACCCAAGGAGATCGACGAGCGACTCTCCATCGAGCTGCGCCACCTCGCCGACAACGCCGTGCTGAAGGGAAAGCCGTCCGGAGCGGAGAAGTGCGAGAACTGCCGCTACTACCTCGAGCCGTACAAGGACCTCTCGTACTGCTGGCACCCGAAGCTCCGGATCCTGGTCGGGTCGGAATGGTGGTGCCAGTGGTGGGAGGAGAACCCCGAGGACGGAGCCTGACTCCGGGCCGTCCGGGCTCGGCGGGAGCCCCGGCCGTCAGCCGACGGTGAACCGCTGGAAGGCCACGGCGAACTCGCAACCGGCGGCCATCCCGGCGTAACCGGCCATCGGATCGGAGGAACTCGTCGGGGTCGAAGTCCCGCCCGAGGCCGTCGAGATAGGCCTGGTGGGCCCGCAACGACGCCACACCCCGGTCCAGCCAGTCGCCGACGTCGACGAAGTGGGTCGCCTCGGCGGACCCGGCCACGTAGACGAACTTGATCCCGGCCCAGGCCTCGCCCGCCTCGGGGAAGACCCACCGGTTGGCGGCGTCGCGGCAGGCGTCGAGGACCGCCCTCCCGGTCAGCCGGTGGTCGGCGTGGTTGACGCCGCCCCCCTCGCCCCAGGTCAAGTCGAAGTTCATGGTGATTACGATGTCGGGCCGGTGGCGGCGGAGCGCGCCGGCGATGTCCCGCCGGAGTGCCAGACCCCCCTCCACCATCCCGTCGGGGTGGCCGAGGAACTCGACGGGCCCCGCCCCGACCAGGGCGGCGCTGCGCCGTTCCTCCTCCTGGCGCAGCGGCCGGGCGACGCTCGGGTCCATGCCGTCGATGCCGGCCTCGCCGCTCGTGACGAGGACGTAGGCCACCTGCTTCCCCTCGTCGGTCCATCTCGAGACGGCGCTCGCCGCTCCGTACTCGAGATCGTCGGGATGGGCGACCACCGCCACGGCGCGGGTCCAGTCGTCGGGTACGGGTTCCATTCCGGGCCGAGGCTACCAACGCCCCGATGAGCTCAGCCGGGCGAGGCGGGCACGGCCGCACCCGACCCGACCCGGGGCTGGGCGCTGTCGTCGGACAGGTAGCTCAGGGTCACCACCGCCGTCGCCACCAGACGGCCGTCGCGCCCGGTGTCGTAGACCTTGACCTCGGCGACGCCTTGCCGGCGGCCGACGCGCAGCGTCGTGGCCGCCGCCTGCAGCGGCCCGGCGCTGGCCGAGGCGAGGAAGGAGAGGGCCACGTTCGAGGTGGCGACCGGCCGCCCGCTGTCACGGGCGATGGCGTAGGCCCCCGCCCGGTCGACGAGGCTGGCCACCAACCCGCCGTGCACCGCACCTCCGGGCCCGCACATCTCGTCGGTGACTTCGAGCTCCACGATGTGGACGCCGCCGTCGTCGAAGCTCCGGTGGGTCATCCGGTCGAGCAGCGGACATCCCATCGACATGGGCGGTCATGTTAGGTCGGCGTCCGCCCGGCCGGGTGCGTCGCCACCGTGCCGGAGCGGACCCACGGTACGGTGATGCGGGTGGCAGCCGCGGTGACCGCACCTCCGGGCTCGCACCGGCGCCCGGCGCCACGGGGCCCGCTCCCGTTCGTGGCCGCCGCCGTCGCCGGGGCCGGCATCGCCGCCTACTTCGTCGTCTGGGGACGACGCTACGGCCTCGATCTCGAGGTCTACCGGGGATCGGTCGGGGCGTGGCACCGGGGCCTCGACCCCTACGCCGGTTCCTTCACCGCCAGCCGGCTCGACTTCACCTACCCGCCGTTCGCCCTGTTGGTCCTGTCCCCCCTGGCCTGGGGCGCCTTCGCCCTCAACCAGTGGGTGCTCTGGGCGGTGAGCCTCGCCGCCGGGACGGCGTCGGTGGTCGCCGTGCTGCGGGACCGCGGCGTCTCCGGTGGACCCCGCCTCTGGTGTGCGTCCTTCGCCTGGGTGGCCGCCGCGGCGCTGGTGGTCGAACCGGCGAGGAGCGGCCTCGACTACGGGCAGATCGAGCTCCTCTTGATGTTCGTGGTGGTGGCCGACCTGTTGGTGGTCCCCGCCCCGTTCCGGGGGGTGCTCCTCGGCATCGCCTCGGCCGTCAAGTTGACGCCGCTCGTCTTCCTCCTCGTCCTTCTGACCCGGCGCGACTGGGCCTCGACGGTGCGGGCCCTCGCCTCGTTCGCCGTGTGGACCGGGCTGGCCTGGTTGCTCTGGCCGTCCGAGTCGCGGACGTTCTGGTACCACGACGTGGGCGACACCGCCCGGATCGGGAACGTGACCGACCCGAGCAACCAGTCGTGGAACGCGGTGCTCCACCGGCCCCCGTTCCCCTCAGGCGGGTCGACGCCGACCTGGCTCGTCCTGTCGGCGCTGACGGTCGCCGCCGGGACGCTCATCGCCTGGCGGTGCGCCCGCACCCGGCGCGACGCCTTCGCCGTCGTCGCCGTGGCGTTGGTTGGCCTGCTGGTGAGCCCGATCTCGTGGAGCCACCACTGGGTGTGGGTGGTGCTCGTCCCGCCGCTCCTGACCGGAGGGCGCGGCGGCGCGGTGGCGCGCCCGGTGCGCGCCCTGCTCTGGATCCTCGTCGCGCTCACCGTCGCCGGACCGTACTGGTGGTGGTCGGGAACCATCCGCGACGCGCTCGATGCGGTGCTGCCCGTGTGCACCTTCGTCCTCCTGGTCCTGTGGGCGACGACCGAGCTCCTGGCCGGCGAGGCGGCGGCGGGTGGCGGCCACCGTCCGAGCAACCCGATCACGACCAGGATCACGATGCCGACATGCACCTCGGCGAGACCCTCGACCGTGTGGCGGGTGACCTCCTGCCCGTCACCGTGCCAGGCCACGAGCATGGCCACGACGCCCACGCCGGTGACCGCCACGAGGACGCGCCAGGGGGGATGGAGCCAGGCCCGGCGGCGAACGGCGAGGGAGGCCGCAGCCGCCGCCAGCAGCGCCAGTACGGGCAGGCCGGACCAGAAGATCGGGGTCAGCGGTGAGGTCGGGGGACCGCCGGGGCCGGCGTAGAAGCCGAGGTTCCCGCGGGCGAAGTTGAAGGCGCGCTCCGGGCGGACGAGCGGCTCGGTCACGACGTACCAGGGGTGGGTGGCGAGCCACTCGAGGTAGGCGGCCCCCCCGTCGGTGCGCAACCAGCGCTGGAGCGGGACGAGGGAGGGCTGGTTGGTCCCGAGGGCGACGACTTTCGCCGCCCCGCCGGTGGCGGTCGTGGCTGCGGCGAGCCCGTCGATCTGCCGGGCTTCGGGCATGCCGTGGGCGGCGAACCATGCCACCCGGGCCGGGAAGGGGAAGACCCGCACGTAGAACACGTCCGCCACGTCGCCGGTGGTCCGGTCGGAGGCCAGTGTGCCCCATTCGGCCAGCCCCGCCGCGGCGATGAGGCAGACGGCCAGCACGCCGGCCGCGCCGCGTCGGTCCGGCCCGGCCAGGTCCGGGCGAGGACCAGCACGCCGAGCGCCACCCCGAGCAGCGGCCACCGTCCACGCCTGGGCGTCGCGGGTGGTGGCGAAGGCGAGCCCGGCCGCCACCGTGCCGACCACCCGGGGCCAGGTGACCCGCCGGGCCACCGCCATCAGTCCGGCCACCACCAACGCCAACAGGCTCATGGAGAGCGACTCGGAGAGCAGCGAGCGGTTCCACATGGTGATCGGGCCCACCGTGGCGAAGGCGAGGACCAGCCAGGTGGCGCTCAGCCGGCGCCACCCCGGCTCGGCCAGCCGGCCGACGGTCCCGGCCAGCACTCCCCAGGAGAGCGGCGGCGATCAACGCCTGCGCCGTCACCAGTCCCGTACCCGACCCGAAGGTCCGGACGAGGAGCGGGGTCATGGGCGGCCGTTGGCCCCACCAGAACGCCCGGCTCCAGAAGGGCGCGGCGGCAACGGCCCGGTAGGCGGCCGAATCGTTCCACCGGACGATGGGCCCGGAGCGGGCCTCGGCGAACAGGAAGGCGGCGAAGACCGCCCATCCGGCGAAGGCGACGATCGCCCAGCGTTGCGGCGGTCCGGCCGGTGGGGCGCCTCGTCCTGGTCCGCGCGCCGGGTCCGACCGCCCGCACCTCGTGCAGTCCTCCCGCCGGACCGGCCGTCACCGGCGATGGGCCGTGGCGGCGGGAGCCGGCGACCGGCTACTCGTCGAGGTGATAGCCGCCGCCCGAACCGTGCTTGTCGGGGAGGGACTCGACCAGCCGGGTGGCGGCGGCGTACTCACCGGCGTTCCAGGCCTCGGCGATGGTCTTGTCGCCGAGCTCGCGGTGCCGGGTGAAGTTCCACCACCGGGTGACGTCGCTGTCGCTGTAGCCCTTGTTGGCCAACAGGATGTTGAGGCGGGTCGCCTCCCAGGTCGCCTCCTCGGGGCTCAGCTCACCTCGCTCGAGGGCGCCGGCTCCGGGCGGTCGCGGTTGGCGCTCCATCTCGTAGGCGATCTCCCGGTCGAGGTCGCGTGAGACGTGTCCGCGGATGGTCTTGAGCGATCCGCCGGTCGACGCGTGACGGTCGCTCACCCGCCGCTCGCGCTCGCTGTCGAGGCTCCGGGACCAGAGGTGCTGGGCGGCGGCGTCGACGTCGCTCGCCGTCACCCGCAGCCGCAGACGTCGCTCGATGCGCTCGGCGGTCCGCTGCGGGGCTCTCCGGCGGTCGGTCGGCCGCTCGGCCTTCCCCGCCCTCGAGGTCGTCGGCGACCGGGGCCCGTCGCTCGCCCCGGCGACGGTCCGGCGGTTCGTCGCCGGCCGGCCGCACGACCTCGGGTTGATCGCGGCTCGACGGCGCTCGGCGCGCTCGGCGCGGGCCGAGGCAGGTGAGGCGTAGCTCTCGGGCGGGAAGATGTCACCGGCGGTGCCGGCGATGGCCGCGCCCAGATAGGCGGCGGACCACTCGCTGTCGCCGACCGCCACCGTCGGGGAACCGGTGGCGGTGAGGCGCGCCACCGGCACGTCGAGGCAGGCCGCCACCGCGACCGCCTCGGTGAAGCCGAGCCGCCGGTTGGTGGTCTCGACCTGGGCGACGGTCTCCCGCGTCCAGGCGATGCCGCGGAGCCGCATCTCGTCGGCCAGGCCCTGCTGGGTGAGGTTCGCCTTGGAGCGGAGGGCGGCGACGTTGCGCCGGACGATGTCCTCGATGCCCTGGGTCGGATCGCCGTTCATGGTTCCATGCTACTCCGTCGTAATCGAAATGAACATTGATGGGTACCCGCCTCGCCGGCCTCGGACAGGGGGCACTCGACCAAAAAATGGCGCCGCTAGCAAGATTGCGATCTAGCCCGAAACCGGGATCCACCGACAGACGGAGATCCGTCGTGGTCGAATTCCGGACACCGGAGGCGTTCCGTCGAGGCCGCCGGACGACGCTCCGCTCCGGTGGCGAGCGGGCCGAGGAGGGCGGCGCTGCCGGGCCCGGGCGGGAGCGGCGCGCCGGTCAGGTCGGTCGTTGGCCGACGGGCACGGGGGACCCGGTCCGATCGGGAGACCCCAGCCCCCGGTGGGCCCGGTCGGTGCTGGTCGATCGGTCCTCCCGACGACGAGGCCGCCGGGGTTCGGCGGGGCGACCCTGTGATGACCGACCGACTGACAGATCCGTCCGTCCCTCGTCCTCCACGCGTCGTGGCGGGAGCCGATGGGGCACGGCAATTCCTCCTACAGCTTCGGGCGGGTCGCTCCGATCATCCCATAGAGGCATCCGGAACAAAAGGGGCAGGAACGACTTTGACGATCGATCCGTTTCACCTGGAGCAGGCGACCGAGTGGTCAGACGTCGACTTCGAGGGCGACGACCTGATCCTTCCTCCGGAGCCGCAGTGGCAACGCTGCGGCGCCGTCCACTGCATCGACCGCGGACCCTGGATCGGCACGCTGGTCTGCTGCATCAGGCGGAGCGGCCACGGCGACGCGCACACCATGTCCCTCGGCGACGAAGGCGCCACCGACTACTGGCGCGAATCCTGGCTGTAGGCCGGCCGGTCAGCCCGAGCCGGGTGAGCACGACGGCCTGGTCGCGGACGGAGCGAGCCGCTGAAGGCGCAGCCCTCGCCCGTCCCGTCGCTCGACACCGCCACGACGAGCGGATCGCCCCGTTGCGCCCGGCGGCCTCCGGGCCGTGAGGCGGCCACCGGGGTCGGCGATCTCGGCCCGTCGGTGAGGTTGACCAGGACGGCGACCGGTCCATCGGGACCGCCCCGCCGGTAGCCGAGCACGCCCGTCGGGCCGTGTCGAGCCGCTCGAACCCGCCCCCGGTCAGCGCCGGCGACGCGTGCCGGAGGGTGATCAGCCGGCGGTACAGGTGGAGGATCGACGACGGGTCGCCCCGCTGGTGGCGCGACGTTGCGCCGGTCCGGCTCGGGCGGGAAGGGAAGCCACGTCCGCGATCCCGGAGCGCGTCGGCCACCCGTGGTCGGGACCCGGGTCCCAGGGGATCGGCGCCCGGCACCCGTCGCGGCCGCCGGGGTCGACCCGCTGGCCGGCGGGGATCTGCGGCGTCGAGCAGTCCGAGCTCCTCGCCCTGGAAAGGAAGGGCGAGCCCCGGAGCGTGAGGAGGAGCACGGCAGCGGCCCGGGCCCTCGCCTCGCTGCGGCGTGCCGCGGTGGCCGGGTCCTCACCCGCACCGGCGGCGCCGAAGTCGTAGCGCGTCCGGTGGCGCGGGTTGTCGTGGTTGGAGAGCACCCACGTGGGCCAGGCGCGCCGGGCGTCGAGGGCGCGGATCGTGGTGTCGATGCACTCGGCCCACGGACCCGCCTGCCACGGGGCGAACAGCGGCGGGAAGTTGAAGGCGAGGTGCAGTTCGTCCCCGTCGCCGTAGTAGGTGGCCACGGCGTCGGTGGACAGGAGGTAGACCTCGCCGACCACGACCCGTTCGCCGGGGTAGGCGTCGACGAGCTCGCGGATGGCCCGGAGGCGCTGGTGGGTGACCGGCTCGTCGTTGAGGACGCAGTGGGGGAGGCCGCCGGTCGAGCGGATCGTCGGGAAGTGCGGGGTCCTTGCCGATGCAGTGGATCACGTCGGCCCGGAACCCGTCGACCCCGCGGTCGAGCCAGAAGCGGAGGACCTCGTGCATGGCCTCCACCACCTCGGGCTCGTCCCAGTTGAGGTCGGGCTGGGCCGGCTTCGAAGAGATGGAGGTACCACTGCCCGGTTCGCTCGTCGAGGGTCCAGGCCGGGCTGGAGGGATCGAAGGCCGCCGCCCAATTGTTGGGCGGTGCGCCGCCGGGCCGTCCGTCGCGCCAGACGTACCAGTTGCGGTGGGCGCTCTCCCGGCTCGAACGGGAGTCGACGAACCAGGGGTGCCGGTCCGAGGTGTGGTTCGGCACCCAGTCGATGATCACCCTGAGCCCGAGCTCGTGCGCCTCGGCCACCAGGCGGTCGAACTCCTCGAGCGTGCCGAACAGGGGGTCCACGTCGCAGTAGTCGGACACGTCGTACCCGAAGTCGACCATGGGCGAGGGGAAGAAGGGGGAGATCCACAGCGCGTCGACCCCGAGCCAGGCGAGGTACGTCGAGACGGGTACGGATGCCGCCGAGGTCGCCGACCCCGTCACCGTCGGAGTCGGCGAACGACCGGGGGTAGATCTGGTAGAAGACGGCCCCCTGCCACCACGGTCCCGGCGGGGGCGTCCCTTCCGGCTCGTTCAGCGGTCCGCCCTCCGGCGGTGGGGCCTGCCCGGCGCCGGGCCGAGACGCGACGGCCCACCCGGGCGGACCGGGAGCGGAGCGGAACGCTGCCCATCGACCGCTTCAGTTCCGGACCGTTCGCGCCGAGGCAATTCGTGCAGCGGCGCCCCGTGCCGCGGCGATTCATGACAGAAATACATCAATTGACACGATACGAGAGGGGTCGGCGGCCATGGTGGAGCGTCGCGAGAAAGAAGACGGATCGTTGCTGGCCGAAGGCCTGACCGCTTCGGTCCCGCCCGAGGTGTTCGGAGTCGGCCGGGTGTGCGTCGAGGCCGACTGCCAGGTGCGACTGTCGAGGTACAACAGCACGCCGTGGTGCGCGCTCCACGAGAGCCCGCTGTCCACTCAGCGTCCCTTCGACACCTCGACGCGCCAGCGCGGTCGGCCGCGGAATTCGTCCCGCCGGCGGCGGGGGATGGCCCGCAACGCCCGGAGCCGGTCGGCGGCATAGGGCACCACCCGGCGCGAGCGGACCGGTTCCGCCGACCCTGCGCACGGGACCTATGGTCTGATCCGGCCCGGCTCGGGCTCCATCGCGGCGTGGCCCCGACGGCCCGGCGCGAGCTGGTCCGATCCCGAGCCATCGTGGTGGGCAGAGCCCGCACGTTCGCCGGATCGGAGGGATGATGGCTGGAGAGCTCGACGGGACGGTGGCCCTCGTGACGGGGGCTTCGAGCGGGATCGGGGAGGCGACCGCCCGTCGCCTGCTGGCGGCGGGAGCCAGCGTGTCGGTCGCCGCCCGGCGTCGGGACCGTCTCGAACAGCTGGTCGCCGGCGCTGGAGGATCCGGGGCGGGCCCTGGTCGTCGAGGCCGATCTCACCGACGAGTCCTCCGCCCGGGCGATGGTCGAGGACACCGTCCGCCGAGTTCGGGCGTCTCGACATCCTCGTCAACAACGCAGGCGTGATGCTGCTCGGCCCGATCGTCGACGCCCCGGTCGAGGAGTGGCGGCGCATGGTCGGGATCAACCTGCTCGGCCTGCTCTACACCACCCATGCCGCGCTGCCCCATCTGCTGGCGGCCGCCGAGCTCGAGCCGCGCCGGGTGGCCGATGTGGTCAACGTGAGCTCGGTGGCCGGTCGGGTCGCCCGACTCGGGAGCGGCGTCTACAACGCCACCAAGTTCGGGGTCGTCGCCTTCTCGGAATCGCTCCGCCAGGAGGTCACCCGAAAGCACGTGCGCGTGTCGGTGATCGAGCCCGGGGCGGTGATGACCGAGCTCGCCACCCACAACCGGCCCGAGATCATCGAGGAGATGGCGGCGACCTTCGGCGGAACCGAGCTGATGCAGTCCGACGACATCGCCGAGTCGATCCTCTTCACCGTCACCCGCCCGCGCCACGTGGCCGTCAACGAGGTCCTCGTGCGCCCGACCGAACAGGAACGCTGAGTGCCGTCGACGGGCTACCCGCCCGCCGGTCACTTCCTCGGAGACCTCGGCCTCGAGACCCAGGTGGTCTCGCCCGGTCGTGCCGTCGTCCGCATGCGGGCGGCACCCGCCACGCTCGGCCCCGACGGCGGGGTGCGGGCCGGGGTGCTCGCCACCTTGGTCGACGTGGTCGGCGGCGTGGCGGCGCTGCGCTTGATCGGCCCGGACTGGCTGGCCACCGCCGATCTCACCCTCCAGGTGGCCCGGCCGCTCGTCGGGCCGGTGGTCGAGGCCCGGGGCGAAGTGGTGCGGCGGGGACACACCACGCTCGTCCTCGAGGCCGGCGTCTTCGACTGCGGCGAGGATCCCGGTCCCGCCCCGGCGACAGACGGGGCGACCCGCCCGGGCCTGGGCCTCGATGACCTTTGCCGTCCTGCCGGGCCGCAGCCCCCACTCCACCGTCGACGTGCCGGCCGAGCTGCCCGACCGGTGGCGGACCGACGGACGCGGCTTCGACCGGCCGATCGTCGATGCCCTGTCCATCTCGGTCGTCGACGCCGCCGGTGGCGAGGTGGAGATGCCGGTCCACGAGTACCTGCACAACTCCTTCGGAGCGGTCCAGGGAGGGGTGATGGCCCTCCTCGCCGAGGTGGCGGGCGCCGCCGCCCTCGGCGCGGCCGGGCCCGGGCCCGAACCGGTCGTGCGCGACCTGCGGGTGACCTATCTGGCCCTCGGACGGGTCGGCCCGATGGTCTCGCGGTCGTCCGTGCTCGAGGCGCCGGCCGGCTCGGCCGGGGGAAGCGCGGTGGTGGAGTTGGTCGACTCGGGGCTCGAGGGCCGGCTGACCACCGTCGTCCAGGTCGGCGCGGCGGCGATCCCGTGAGCCCGGTGGTGAGCGGTGAAGGCGGGGACGGCACCCTCGACCGGCGCCACCGCGTCGCCGAGTACTTCCGTCTGCAGCGGTGGGAGATCCCGCCGGTGGCGGGCGACGAGGGCTTCTCGGAGTTCGGCGGCCGGGCACCGGTCGACGACCACCTCCGCAGACGAGGCCGGCGGCCTGCGCACCGGGGCGCTGGTGACGAGCCTCGACTCGCTGGGCGGCATCCTCTCGGGGCTGTCGGTGCACCCGCGCTGGATCGTCACCACCTCGATGATGGCGACCGTGGCCGGTGTCTCCCACGTCGGGCCCCTCCGGCTCCACGGCCGCATCGTGCGCCGTGGCCGCAATGCCGTCGTGTCCGCCCTCGACGCCGTCGACGAGGGGGCCGGCGACCGGCCGGTCGCCGCCGCCACCATGACCTGTGCCGTGCTCGACCCGGGCCACCGCGACCTGCGGTTCGATCGGCCGTACTCGGTGCCCATGCCACCTGCCCGACCGGACCCCCCGACTCCCGAGGAGTTCTTCTGCATCGAGCCGGGCACCGGACCGGTCACCACCCTGGTGCTCGCCGACCATCTCCGCAATCCCTGGGGGATCCTCCACGGAGGGGCGGTCGCCACCCTGGCCGAGGTGGCCGCCTGCCGGTCGGTCCGGGCCGGGCGGGCCGCCGTGGACGGGGGCGGCTCGCTGGCTGCCGGCGACATGGTGCTCCACTACCTCCGCCCGAACCGGGTCGGGCCGGTTGCGGCCCGCTGCGAGGTGCTCGGGGGAGGGCCCGACCGCACCCTCGTCCGGGTGGCCGTCCACGACCTCGGCCAGGACGGCCGGATGACCGCGCTCGGGTCGGTGTCGGTCCGCGCCCGCTGATCCCCATCGTCGGGCGACCCCTGGCTGAGCGCCGGCGCCCGGGAGCAAGCCCGTCTGGAAGGGCCGCTCAACCCACCGCCGCCGGCCAGGTCACGGCCGACCCGTCGGCGGTGACCTCGACCTCGGTGCCCTCGGCCACCGCCAGGTCGCCGTCGGCACGGACGGTGATCGAGGGGACGCCCGGGGTCGCCTCGGGGTCGACCGTGATGACGGTGTCGTGGCCGTGGAATTGGGTCCGGACGACCCGGGCCCGCAGTCCCGTGCCGTGGACGTCGGTCGAGAGGACGAGCTGCTCGGGTCGCACCAGGGCGACGGCGGGCCCGGCCCGGGCCGGGACCCTCGGGTCGGCGCGGAGCCCGAGCGGCCCGAACGGGGTGAGCACCCGGTCGCCCTCGACGGTGGCGGCGACCAGGTTGGCATCGCCGAGGAACCGGGCCATGTCCGGGTCCACCGGATGGTCGTAGAGCTCCTGGGGCGTGCCGGACTGGCCGATGATGCCGTCCCGGATCACCGCCACCTGGTCGGCCACCGACAGCGCCTCGTCCTGGTCGTGGGTCACGAGGACGGCGGTGATCCCCCCGTTGCGCAGCACGTCCTGCACGTCGGAGCGGACGCTGGCCCGCAGGCCGGCGTCGAGCGACGAGAACGGCTCGTCCAGCAGGACCAGCGCGGGCCGGACGGCCAGTGCCCGGGCGAGGGCCACCCGCTGCTGCTGGCCACCCGACAGCTCGTGGGGATAGCGGCCGCCCATGCCGGACAGGCCGACCATCTCGAGCAGCTCCCCCACCCGGCCGGCTCGGCGCCGGGCCGGCCGGCCGGCAGACCGAACCCGACGTTGGCCGCCACGTCGAGATGGGGGAAGAGCGAGCCTTCCTGGGGCACGTACCCGATGCCCCGCTGCTCGGGGGGCAGGGCGCGCGTGCCGTCCTCCACGGTCCGTCCGCCGATGGTCACCTCGCCCCGGTCGGCGCGCTCGAAGCCGGCCACCACCCGCAAGAGGGTGGTCTTGCCGCTTCCCGACGGACCGAGGATGGCGGTGAGCGATCCGACCGGCACGCTCGAGATCCAGACCCCGGAGCACCGAGTGGTGGCCGAACGACTTGTGGAGGCCGGCCACGCCGAGGCCGCTGATCACCGGCGCTCCGCCCGCGCCGGCAACCGGTCGAACCAGCGGCCGAGGACGTAGCTGGGCACGACGGCGATGAGGATCATCACCCCCGCGTAGGGTGCGGCGGCGGCATAGGAGAGGTTGGTGGTGAAGGCCCAGAACTGGGTGGCGAGCGTCTGGACTCCGGTCGGGACGAGCACCAGCGTGAGGGTCAGCTCGGTCACCGCCGACAGGAAGACGAGGCAGAACCCGGCGGCGAGCCCGGGCCCGACCAGGGGCAGCACCACCCGGCACCAGACGACGAGGCGCCGCCGTCCGAGCGACCGGCCCACGTCCTCGAGGGCGAGGGGTGCCTGCGCCATCGACGTGCGCACCGCCACCAGCGCCAGCGGGAAGAACATGATGGCGTAGCCGATCACGAGCACCACCGAGCTCTGGTACAGGGGCCGGACGGCCCGCACGGAAAAGTACACGAGGGCGAGGGCGATGATGAGGCCGGGGACCGCCTGGACCACGAAGGTCCCGCGCTCGAGGGCCACCGTCGACGGCCGCGGGTGGCGAACGGCGAGCAGCGCCACCGGGAGGGCCAGCACGGTGGCGAGCGACTCCGGCGGCGGCGGCGTAGCCCGCCGTGGTGAGGGCCGCCCCTCCGACCGAGGCCGAGGCGGGCAGGGTGGTCGTCCCGCCCCGCACCAGCCAGTAGACGACGACCCCCACCGGTACGCCGAGCGCCAGGCCCGACCAGGAGCCCCAAGGCGCCGAGCGCCGGGAACGGTGGCCCGCCCCAGCCGGTGGAACCGCCGGCTGCGCACCGCCGCCGTGGTCCGGGCGACCCGGCCCCGACCCCGGCCGAGGGCGTCGCCGCCCAGCACGGCCAGGCTGATCACCACCAGGATGAGCGCCAGCGACGACGCCAGGGGCAGGTTGTAGCTGCGCTCGGACTCGAAGAAGATCTCGGTGGTGAGGGTGTGGTAGCGGAGCACCTCGAAGGCCCCGTACTCGGCCAGCAGGGCGAGTGACACCAGGACGCAGCCTCCGAGCAGAGCCGGCCGGGCCTGGGCCAGGGTGACCCGCCGGAAGGTCTGGCGGCGGGACAGCCCGAGCGAGCGGGCCACCTCCTCCTGGCCGGGATCGGCGCCACGGAAGGACGCCGCCACCGGGAGGTAGACGAGCGGGTACAGGGCGAGGGTCATCACCAAGGTGGCCCCGATGAAGCCGTGGACGGCGGGGGCGACCGACACCCAGCCGAACCCGGTCACGAAGTCGGGGATCGCCACCGGCAGGACCACGACCACCGCCCAGAACCGCCGGCCGGGCAGGTCGGTCTTCTCGACGAGCCAGGCCGTGGCCGTGCCGACGGCGGCACAGGCCACGGTCACCACGGCCGACAACCGGACGGTGTTCCAGACCAGGCCGAGGGTGAAGCGACGGAACACCAGGTGGACGGTCTGCGACCATCCCGTCTGTGACGCCTGGACCACGCACGTAGACCACCGGCAGGGCCAACAGCGCGGCGACGGCCAGGGCGACCAGCCAGAGCATCACGGGCGGCCGGGAGCGGGCCGCCACCGGGGGCGGCAACGGTTCGGCCAGGTCGAGCTCGGTCGGGGCCGCCGCCAGGGCCACGGCGGTTACCGGTTCGCTCGGCGGGGGGCGCGGCGGCTCATGCCAGACCGGCCTGCTGCAGGAGGGCGACCGCCGAGGCACCGTCGCCCAGCTGGCCGACGGTGAGCGGGTTCGGTTGCAGCGTGTCGAAGGGCTGCAGCGGCTGTGCCGTCGTCACGCCCGACCCGAGGGGGTACTCGAAGCTCTGGCTGTGGGCGAGGATCTCCTGGCCCTGTCGGCTGACCAGAAAGGCCACGAACCGCTGGGCCGCGGTCGGCTCCTTGGCTGGAGGCCAGCACGCCGGCGCCCGAGACGTCGATGACGTAGCCCGGATCTCCGGGCGCGAAGGTGGCGATGGCCGAGTGCAGCGCCGACGTTCCCACCTCGGCCCGCTGGCGGTACCAGTAGTAGTGGTTGATGATCCCGAGGTCCACGTGCCCGGCGTTGACTTCGTTCACCAACGTCTCGTTGTCCGGGTACACGTTGCCCCCGGCGTTCGCCTTCACCCCGGCGAGCCATGCCGCCGCTGCCGACCGTCCCTGAGCATGGATGACGGAGGCCACGATGGGGAAGAAGTCGACCTCGCCCTCGGCCAGGCCGATCTTGCCCTTCCACGCCGGGTCGGCGAGGTCCAGGACCGACTTCGGCAGCTCGGCGGGACCGAGCGCGCCGGTGTTGTAGATCATGACGCTGACCCGGGCCGACACCCCGACCCAGTTCCCGCTCGGCGAGCTGTACCGTGGCGGGACCGCCGCCAGGGTGGACGGCTCCACCCGGGCCAGCAGGTGCTTCTCCTGGAGCTGCTCGAGCGCCGAGCGAGTTCTCGGTGTAGATGACGTCGGCCGGCGAGGCCGACCCCTCGGTCTCGATCTGGTTGACCAGCACCGACTCGTCGCCGTTGCGGACCTTCACGCCGATCCCGGTCTGCTTCTCGAACGCCGCCACCAGGGCGGCGGTGGTCTGCTCGTGCTGCCCGTTGTAGACGGTGATGGTCGTCCCGCTGGCGCTGCCCGACCCGCCGCACGCCGCGGTGGCCAGAGCCACCGCCGACACGCCGGCGACGGCGGCGACCCCGCGGACCCGCCACCGGAGGACCCGCCACCCGCGGTGAGCCCGCCACCCGCGGGCCGTCCGCCACCGGTGCAACCCACCGCTCGTCCCGGTTCTCCACGTCCCGGTTCCTCCGGGAGCCCGGGTCACGTCGTGCATGGACCACCTCGTTCGGGGCCGGCATCGGAAGGCCGCCGGAGGCCCGGCCGGCGGACTCGTATCGGACTCGGGTGATCGGGGGCCCAGGGGGCCACGCTCACCTAAGGCGACTGTCACAAAAAATATTAGGTATGCCGAATATTATGTGTCAACCAGGGCGGGAGCGGCGCCCCATGGGTGCGGCACGTAGGGTCTGGTCGACCGTTGCCGGACGACGGCCGGACCGCCGGGCGGTCCCGCCGAAGGAGGGACCAGACGATGAGCCCGATCGACCACCGCCGAGCGGCGCCCATGGAGGGGAGGACGGTGGTGGTCACCGGCGCCAACTCGGGGGTCGGGAAGGCCACCGCGGTGGCGCTGGCCGCGGCGGGCGCCCGGACGGTCATCACCGCCCGCGATCCGTCGCGGGGCCGTCAGGCGCTCGAGGACGTGCGGCGGGCGAGCGGCTCGGACCGGGTCGACCTGGTGGTGTTCGACCTGGCCGATCTGAGCTCGGTTCGCGAGGGCGCCAGCCGCCTCCTCGATGCCTGCGAACAGATCCACGTGCTCGTCAACAACGCCGGTCTGGTGCTCTCGCACCGGACCGAGACCCCGGACGGGTTCGAGGCCACGTTCGCCATCAACCACCTCGGTCCGTTCCTGTTGACCCGCGAGCTGACCGGCCGGCTTGAAGGCGTCGGCTCCGGCCCGGGTGGTCACCGTGGCGTCCACCGCCCACCGGTCGGCCCGCCGGGGGCTCGACTTCGACGACCTCCAGTCCGAGAGGCACTACGCCGGCATGCGCGCCTACAGCCGGTCGAAGCTGGCCAACATCCTCTTCACCAACGAGCTGGCCCGGCGCCTGGCCGGGTCCGGGGTCACCGCCAACTCGCTCCATCCGGGGACGGTGGCGACCGGGTTCGCCCGGGACCACGATGCGTCCGGCCTGCTGGCCTTCGGGGTCAAGGTCATCAAGCCGTTCGTCCTCACACCCGAGCAGGGGCGCCCGCACCTCGGTGTACCTGGCCTCGTCGCCGGAGGTCGAAGGGGTCACCGGCGAGTACTTCATCAAGTGCCGGCCCCGACGTCCCTCGCCGGCGGCGCGGGACGAGGCCGCCGCCGCCCGGCTGTGGTCGGTCAGCGAGGAGCTGGTCGCCGGCAGCGCCCGCCGGGCCGCCTGATCCCGGCGGTCCGCCACCCTGGCAGACCCCGGACCTACAGTGTCCGGGGCGGGCGGTGTCCGCATCGGGGTTGCCTCGCCGTCCGACCGACGACAGGGAGGTCGTGATGTCCACGCCAGGCCCGAACATCACCCCGGGGGAGCGCGACATCCTCCGCACCGTCGGCAAGTCGTGGGGCTGGGTCCTCTTCTTCGGCATCGTGACGCTTGCCCTCGGGATCGTCGTGGTCATCCGGCCGAGGGACACCATCTACGCCTTCGCCATCATCTTGGGGATCTGGCTCTTCGTGGCCGGTCTGTTCCGGATCGTGGCGGCCATCGCCGACCACGAGGACACCGCCGGGACCCGGTGGCTGATGGCCCTCCTCGGCCTGATCTCGGTGATCGTCGGCCTCCTGTTCCTGCACCGGACCGACGAGACGGTCAACACGCTCGCCTTCCTCATCGGGCTCTTCTGGGTCGTCGGGGGGATCATCGAGTTCTTCAACGCCTACAGCGACCGCGGGTCCGCCGCCCGGACGTGGCGCATCGGCATGGGTGTCCTGGCCTTCGCAGCGGGCGTGGTGACCCTGGCCTGGCCCGGCCTGACGGTGACGGTGCTGGCCGTGATCATGGGCATCTGGCTGATCATCTACGGGCTGCTCGAGATGGCGCTCTCGTTCCAGCTGCGCCGCCTGGCCAGCCGCCTGAGCGCTTAGAGGGGCTCTCCTTCGCGAGAGCTCGCTCGTCACCTCGGCGATGGCCTCGGTCTCCTCGCTCCGGCTGCAGCGGGCGCCCGCCGCCGCGGTCGCGCCACAGCTCCGGCGACCCGCCACAGCAGGACGCCCACCCCCACGACGCAGGCCAGCCCGCCCGACCAGACCGCGAACTGCGGCCCCCCGATGGCGGCCGCCAGCCCGGTCTCGGCGTCGCCCAGCCTCGGGCCGCCCGGCCACCACGGCGAAGAAGGTGCCCGACAGTCGGCCCTGGAGGTGGTCGGGCACCGTCCGCAGCTGGACCGCCTGGCGGAACACGGCCGAGATCACGTCGGCCGCGCCGGCGAGGGCGAGCAGCGCCAGCCCGATCCCGAGCACCGGGACGATGCCGAACAAGGCGATGGCCACCCCCCACACCACCACGCAGGCGGCGATGGCTCGGCCCTGGTGGCGGACCCGGGCGCACCACCCGGTGAACAGCGAGCCGGCGAGGGCTCCCGCCCCGGGAGCGGCGTAGAGCAAGCCGACCGTTCCCGCCCCGCCCCCGAACACCCCGACGCCCAGGGCCGGGAAGACGGCGCGGGGCATGCCGAAGATCATGGCGTTGAGGTCGATCAGATAGGTCGCCGACAGCAGGCGCTCGCCCCGGAGATGGGCGAATCCCTCGACCATCGAGCGCAACCCCATGGGCGTGCCCCCGCCGCTCGGGACGCAGCGGCGCGAGCAGCAGGGCGGGCGACGAGCGCCGACCACGAAGGTGGCCACGTCGATGCCGTACACGGCGCCCAGCCCGACGGTGGCGATGAGCACGCCGGCGAGGGCGGGGCCGGCCACGAAGGCCAGCTGCTGGACGGCCGTCTGCAGGGCCACCGCCGCGGTCAGCGTCGTCGTCGCCGACCAGCATGGGCAGGGCGGCCCGCCTGGCCGGCCAGTCGACCCCCTGGAACCCGGCGTTGGCCGCGGTGCACACGAACAGGGGCCACACCGCCGGATGGGGGAACGAGGCGTTGACCACCAGGCCCCCGACGGCCGTCGCCATGGCCACCTGGGTGAGGACCAGAACGGTCCTGCGGTCGATGGCGTCGGCCAGGGTCCCGCCCCACAGGGCCCCGGCGAGCAGGGGCACCAGCTGGACCAGGCCGATGAGCCCGACCACCAGGGTCGAGTGGGTGAGGGCGTAGGCCTGATAGGCCACCGCCACCAGGGTGAGCTGGGAGCCGACGCCCGAGACGAGCTGGCCGGCCCAGAGCCGCCGGAAGTGCCGGTGCCTCCGCAACGGGCCGATGTCGACGACGAACCGGGCCATCGGGTAACGGTAACGGTCCTGGCCGCCGCGGGCGGGAGGGCTTCGGGCCGGCCCCTTCTCGATGCCGTGGGTCGGCCGGAAGGTCCGAATTGGACGCGGTCGGCGCGAATTGGACGAAATTGTTACGAAATGGTTGCCAACGTCGCGATCGGGCCCGCTAGGATGGCCAAATATGAGGAGCAGGGAGTCGTCCCACCGGAACACGTCGAGGTCCGAGGAGCGGGCCGACGGCGGGCAGGAGCCCCGCCCGACCGCCCCCTCCATGGCCGTGTCCATCGCCGGGGTGTCGACGGCCTGTAGCAAGGACGCCCTCGTATCGAGCGCCAAGGCGACCCGGGAGGCGCTCTCGGCGGAGTAGACGGACAGCCGGTTCGTCACCGTCGAAGGAGTCGCTCCGAAGCGGCTCCTTTTTCTTTTGCCCGGAGGAGCCGGTTCTTGCTCCGAGGAGCCGGTTCTGGCCCGGAGGAGTCGGCTCACGCTCGGGGAGGCCGCTTGGGCCGCCCGAGCACCCCGGAGCGCCAGCGGCCCCGCCGCCGTTCCTTCGAACCTGCAGTACCGCCAGCGGGATGCCCCTCCGCCGCCCTACACCCACGACCTCACACCGACGCACCCCCCCACGATTCCCACCTGACGCCCCCACGACCCCACACTGGAGAAGCGATGCACACCCTGCCCCACACCCTGTTCGACACCCCGCCCACCGCCGAGCACCTCGAAGCCCGCGAGCGGGCACGGCGCGCCGTCATCGACCGGGTGGCCGAGTGGTCGCCGGCCCGCAGCGCCGATCCCGGCGACAGCCACGACAAGGGCGAGCCGTCCCTCTGCGTCGGCGAGGCGGCGTGACGGCGGCCGAGCGGCGTCAGCCGGGCCGGGCCGACCCTGCCGTGCCGAAGGCCGCGCCCACGGCGGTGATGCCGTCCGGGTCGGCGAAGGCGCAGCTGAAGATGACCTCGTCGGCGCCGGCGCGGACGTGGCCCGACACGAGCTCGGGGATCTCGTCCGCCTGGCCGACGGTGAACCCGGCCATCTCCTCGGGCGAGGCGCTGGCGCCCAGCATGGCGCGCACCTCGGCGGTGTTCTCGTCCGAGGTGGTGAGGATCAAGGGGGTCATCCAGGTCACCGCGATCTCGGACGGATCGCGGCCCACCTCGGCGCAGTGGTGGTGCAGCGCCTCGATCTTGCGGGACAGGGTGGCGACGTCGCCGGTCACGTTGCACTTGTCGGCGTAGCGGGCCACCAGCCGGAGCGTCCGTTTCTCGCCACCTCCGCCGATCATGATCTTCGGCCCGCCCGGTCTGCAGGGGGCGGGGGAGGTTGCGGGCGTGGTCCAGCCGGAAGTGAGCTCCCTCGAAGCTGACGTCGTCTCCGGTGAACATGGCGCGGCAGATCTGCACGGCCTCTTCGAGCATGTCGAGCCGCTCACCGTCGGTCGGGTAGTCGACGCCCAGCGCCTTGTGCTCGACGTCGTACCAGGCCGCCCCGATGCCGAGGATCGCCCGGCCTTTCGACACCACGTCGAGGGTGGTCACGATTTTGGCCAGGATGCCCGGGTTTCGATAGGTCACCCCGGTGACGAGCGTTCCGAGCTGGATTCGTTCGGTCCGGGCGGCCAGCCCCCCGAGGAGGGTGTAGGCCTCCAGCATGGGCTGGTCGGGACCGCCGAGCGGTGGCAGCTGGAAGTAGTGGTCCATGACCCACACCGACTGGAACCCGGCCTCCTCCGCCGCTCGGGCCAGACCCGCCGTGTGCTCGAACAGGTCCTCGGCCGGGACCCCCGAGAAGTTGGGCAGCTGCACGCCGATGGCGGTCACGGCGCCAACGTAGCCGGGCCGGGGAGGGCCGACGCAGCCGGGAGGGGCCGACGTGGCCGGGCCGCGTCCCCGACGGTGCCAGCCCGCCGGTGGATCAGGTGAGGCCCGAGTGCTCCTGGCGCTCGAACTGGATCCGGTAGAGCTCGGCGTAGTGCCCGCCGGCGGCGAGCAGCTCGTCGTGCCGGCCCCGCTCGACGATGCGGCCCCCGTCGATCACCAGGATCACGTCGGCCTCGCGCACGGTGGACAGCCGGTGGGCGATGACCAGGGAGGTGCGGCCCTCGAGGGCGGTGGCGAGCGCCTGCTGCACGGCCGCCTCCGACTCCGAGTCGAGATGGGCGGTGGCCTCGTCGAGGACCACGATCCTCGGCGACTTGAGGAGGATCCGGGCGATGGCCAGCCGCTGCTTCTCGCCTCCGGAGAGGCGGTAGCCCCGGTCGCCGACCACGGTGTCGATCCCGTCGGGGAGCGACGACACCATGGTGGCGATCTGGGCACCGGCCAGGGCCGCCTGCAGCTCGCCGGCCGTGGCATCGGGCTTGGCGAACAAGAGGTTGTCGCGGATGGTCTCGTGGAAGAGGTGGGCGTCCTGGGTGACGACGCCGATGGTGGCGGCGAGCGACGCGAGCTCGGCGTCGCGGACGTCGAGCCCGTTGATGCGGATGGCCCCGTCGTTGACGTCGTAGAGCCGCGGGAGCAGGTGGCTGATGGTCGTCTTGCCCGCTCCCGACGGGCCGACCAGGGCCACCAGCTGACCGGGCTCGGCGGTGAAGCTGACGTCGAACAGCACCTGGGCGGAGACGGTCTGGTCGAGGACGGCCACCGACTCCAGCGAGGCCAGCGAGACCTCCTCGGCCCTCGGGTAGCGGAAGTCGACGTGGTCGTACTCGATGCGGGCCGGCCCGGATGGCACCGGCCGGGCGCCGGGCCGGTCCTCGATGGTCGGGGGGAGGTCGAGGACCTCGAAGACCCGGTCGAAGGAGACCAGCGCCGTCATGATGTCGATCTGCACGTTGGACAGGGCGGTCAGGGGCCCGTACAGCCGGGTCAGGTAGGCGGCCAGCGCCACGACCGTCCCGAGCTGCAGGCTCCCGTCCACGACCTTGACCCCGCCCCAGCCGTAGACGACGGCGGTCGCCAGCGCGGCGGTGAGGGTGAGGGCGGCGATGAAGAACCGGGCGTACATGGCCTGGGTCACCCCGATGTCGCGCACCCGGCCCGCCTTGGACTCGAACGCGTCGCGCTCGTCGCCGAGGCGTCCGAACAGCTTGACCAGCAGGGCGCCCGACACGTTGAACCGCTCGGTCATGGTGTTGTTCATCTGGGCGTTGAGGCTGTAGGACTCCCGGGTGATGGCCGACAGGCGTCGGCCCACCCGCTTGGCCGGGCAGCACGAAGATCGGGCAGGATGACCAGGCTGATGAGGGTGATCTGCCACGAGAGGAGGAACATCACCACGAGCACCAGCGACACGCTGATGATGTTCGAGACGACCGAGGACAGCGTGTCGGTGAACGCCTGCTGGGCGCCGATCACGTCGTTGTTGAGCCGGCTGATCAGCGCTCCGGTCTGGGTTCGGGTGAAGAAGGCGATGGGCATCCGCTGGATGTGCGCGAAGACCTTCGAACGCATGTCGAAGATGAGCCCCTCGCCCACCTTGGCCGAGACCCAGCGGATGCCGATCGAGAGCGACGGTGTCGACCAGGCCAGCACGGCGGCGACCAGGGCCAGCCCGATGATCAGGGCGTTGTTGTGCTCGGGGATGCCCTGGTCGATGATCGAGCGGAACAGCAGGGGGTTGACCACCCCGATGACGGCCTCGACGACCACCAGCACCAGGAACCAGGCGAGGATGGTGCGGTAGGGACGGGCGAACCGGACCATCCGGCGCGCCGTCCCCTTGGTCACCCGCTGCTGGGCGACCGAGTCGTCACGGCGGAGGGAGCGCAGGGCCCCGCCGAACTGGCCGCCCGCCGCCCATCCCTCCGTGCGGCATCGTCATGGTCGTTCGCGTGCGGTGACCGGGACATGCTCTTGGACCCTACAGTTCGCCGGACGCGCACGTCCGTCGTCCCGTCGCCGGTCGGACCGCGCGCCGTGGCCGTCGCCGGCCGTCGCCCGCGCGACACGGCCGCCCGAGCGTCGGCGCCCAGCGTCGGCAGACCAGGCCGCGCCCGGTGACCAGGGGGAGGTCGAGCGCGGTGAGCAGCCCCGGCGGCGCCGTCCACCACGGCCGGGATGGCGTTGACCAGGCGCATGGCCGTGGCCTTCAGGCCCGCCGTGTTGTGGTCGCCGTCGCTCCCGACCAGCTGGAGGTCGAGGGTGTAGTTGGGCTCGCCGGTGATCTCGACCCGGTAGCAGCCCTGGCCGGCCGGCTGGGGCCAGTCGGGGGCCAGGTCGTCGCGGAGCCGGGTGACGTGCTCGAGCACGATGACCGCCCGGCCGTCCCGGATGCCGCGGACCTCGAAGTGGAGCGCGGCCGGCGGTGCCCGCCTCGATGGTGCCCGAGTCGACCTCGAAGGTCTCGGGGGCCGGGCACCCGCTCGTACCACTCCTCGACCGAGTCGAGCTCGACGTCGAGGCCGGCGGCCAGCTGGCGCACCACGCTGCCCCAGGCCGTGGTGAGCACGCCGGGCTGGAGGATCATCGGGACGTCGTCCAGGGGCCGGCCGAACCCCATGATGTCGAAGATCACCATCGGCTGGTTGTAGGTGTTGTAGTTGAGGATCTCGGACACCCGGAGCTCGTCGATGCGCTCGCTCACCCCGGTCAGAACCAGCGGCAGCGCGTCGTTGGCGAAGCCGGGATCGACGCCGTTGACGAAGAGGGAGGCGCCGCCGTCGCGTCGCCGCCTCCTGCAACGGCGTGATCATCGACTCGTCGACCACCGCGTAGGGGTACTGCAGGAACACCGGGCCGCTGGAGACGACGTTGGCTCCGGACCGGAGCATCCGGGCGAGGTCTTCGAGCGCCTCGACCAGCCGGTGGTCGGCCATGGCGGTGTGGACGACCACGTCGGGCCGGAGCGCCAGCAGCGGCGTCGGCGTCGTCGGTGGCGGCCACCCCGAGGGTCCGGCCGAGCCCGGCCAGGTCGCCGGCGTCCCGGCCGACCTTGTCGGGGTTGGACACCCACACCCCGACCAGCTCGAGGTCCGGCCGGGCGTCGATGCCGGCGATGGCGTGGACGCCGACGTTGCCGGTGCTCCAGGCGACGACTCGGTACGGCGGGCTCATCGGGTCCTCCTCGGTGGGCGGGCGCCCGACCGGACGGTCTCGGGCAGGTCGGCGCTCACAGGTCGGGGAGCCCCATCTCGAGGTTGGGGGCCTCGATGCCGCCGTCGACCTCGAGCACCTTGCCGGTGACGTAGGAGCCGGCATCCGAGGCCAGGTAGACGACGGCGGCGGCGATGTCCTCGGGGTCGCCCAGCCGCCCGAGCGGGGTCGCCGCCTCGAGCGCCCGGCGCAGCTCGTCGGTCTGCATGACGATGTCGAGGGCGGAGGTGGCCACCGATCCGACGGCGATGGCGTTGACCCGGATGCGGGGGGACAGGTCGGCGGCCGCCAGCCGGGTGTAGTGGGTGAGCGCACCTTTGGCCGTGCCGTAGGCCAGGTAGCCGCGGCCCGACAGCCGGCCGATGGCCGAGGAGATGTTGACCACCGAGCCCCCGCCCGACTCCAGCATCAGGGGGACCGCCGGGCGGAGCAGGGCGTGGGCCGTCGACACGTTGAAGTGGAATGCCTCCTCGAGCCGGCGCGGTGAGGTGTCGAGGAACGGGCGGGGCATCGCGCCCCCGACGTTGTTGACCACCAGGTCGAGCCGGCCGAGCTCGTCGCCGGCCCGGTCCACCAGCGCGGCCGTCGCCTCCAGGTCGCTGAGGTCGGCCGGCACGGCCACCGCCCGGCGCCCGGCGGCCGCGACCGCGTCTCGCCACCTCGGCGAGCTGGTCGGCGCTGCGGGCGGCGATCAGCACGTCGGCGCCGGCCTCGGCCAGGGCGACCGCGCAGGCCGCGCCGATGCCGCGGCCCCGCACCGGTCACGACGGCCACCTTGTCGGTCATGGCGAAGCGGTCGAGGATCAATGGAGGGGTCCTTCCCGGTCGGGCGCCGGCGTCGCCGGGCGGCGCACCAGTGCTAGCAGCCGCAGGCGGGACGGTGCCACGCTCCGGCTGCGCCGTCCCTTCCGCCCCCCGGCCCCGGCTCAGTCGGCCAGGTCCGCCACGGCGGCGATGTGGGTGGGCCGGACCCGCACCAGCAGCTCGCCGGGGACGGCGTTGCGCGCACCGAACGACTCGGCCTGCTCCTCGCCCATGTAGCGACCACCGATGATCGTCGCCCACCGGCGCACCTCGCCGAGCTCTTCGCACAGTTCGGCGATGCCCTCGATGACGGCGAAGGCGTGCGGCGGCCGCTCGTCGTCGATGCAGAGGCACACCCGCGGGTCACGTCGCAGCGCCTTGCCCTTCAGCGTCTCGGCTCCCGTGTTGAACACGACGTCGCCGACCGGGTTGTCGCCGCCGGCGGTCGAGCGGTCGAGGGCGTACCAGACCGGTGCCACGTGGGGCCGCCCGTCGAGGCGGACGGTGGCCAGCTTGGCGGTGTGCCGCGCCGCGCCGTCGAGGAACTCGACCAGCTCGACGTCGCTCATCGCCCGCGCCATCGCCTCGGCTCTCCCGGCCCTCAGTCGGTGCGGGTGGGGGGCAGGCCGAGCTTGCGGTGGTCCCACGACACCGTGCGCTCGACCTCGAGCCTCGCCACGATCCGCTTGTTGAGCATGGTCTCGACCAGCGGGCGCATCTCCTCGGTGTAGGCCCCGTAGTAGCGCTCGAAGAGGTCGACACCGAGGGCCCACATCCTCGCCGGGTCCTCGACGATCTCCGCCGTTCCGACCAGCTCGACGCCGCGGAGCTCCTCGTAGCGGTCGCCGTCCTCGAACATGCAGGTCATTCGGGGGTCGCGCCGGAGGTTCACCGCCTTTTGCGACTTGGCCTTGGTCTCCACGGCGATCGACCCGTCGAGGAACCCGTACCACATGGCGACGGCGTGGATCGATCCGTCGTGGTTGAGGGTGCACATGGTCATCGGCCGGCGCTCGTGGAGGAAGGCGTCGATCTCCTCGGATGACATCACCACGAGGTCACGCTGTTTGACCCCGTGGCCCATCTGCGGTGTGCCCGGCTGCTCCGTCATGCGTCCTCCCTCGGGCCGCGGACCGGTCGGCCGACCCGAAGCGTATCGGCGCCGTCGCCCCACCGGTGCACCGCGGTCCGGCCGGCACGGCACCGCCGGGCCGACCCGAGGGTGCACAATGTGGCGTGGTCGATCCCCGGATTCGGGCCGGGCGCGGTCCGGTCGGGATGGAGGGACGCCGGCCCGTGCAGGTCTGCTTCGTGTGCACGGGCAACATCTGCCGGTCGCCCATGGCGGTCGAGGTCCTCGCGCACCTCGCCGCCCGGACGGCGACGTCCGAGGGTCCGACCCTCGGCGAGCAGCTCCGGGTCTCGAGCGCGGGCACGGGCGGTTGGCACGCCGGCGAGCCGATGGACGGACGGGCACGATCGGCGCTCGAGCGCCGCGGCTACGCCGATCACGGGCACCGGGCCCGGCATTTCGATTCGGCCTGGTTCCCGGCCACCGACCTGGTGGTGTGCCTCGACCGCGGCCACCGACAGACCTTGGCCGGCCTGGCCCGGGCCCGGGCCGGCGACGACCGCTACGAGGACCGGCTGGTGCTGCTGCGCAGCTTCGATCCCGGCGCCGGCGGGGCCGTCGACGTTCCCGACCCCTATTACGGCGACCCCGCCGGCTTCGACGTCTGCCTCGCCATGATCGAGTCGGCCTGCCGGGGGCTCGCCACCCACCTCGCCGGCCACCCTGCCGCTCACCTCGACGCCCACCCCGGCGCTCACCGGCCCAGTCGCCTCATCCCCACACTCGGCCGGATTCCCGGCCGGGCGCCCGGGGATCAGGCCATCGCCACGAAGGACTCGTCCTCGTAGGCGAGCAGGCGCTCGTAGACCTGGCGGAGCTCCTTGCGCCGGGTCCGGTCGTTCGCCAGGTTGTCCAGCTCGGCTGGATCGGTGTCGTGGTCGTACCACTCGTGGTCGTTGTCGTCGAAGGCGCAGTCGGCCCCGAAGAGCTTCTCGCCCGCCGGCTTGCCCCACAGCCCGGTCGAGGGCTTCCCCCCGCCGACCCCGTAGTAGCGGGCGTACTTGGTGCGGCCGTCGTAGAAGCCGCGCAGGGCGTAGCGGACCTTGTTGAGCTCGGTGGTCTGCGCCGAGTC
This sequence comes from uncultured Acidimicrobiales bacterium, assembly GCA_963764555.1. GTDB lineage: Bacteria > Actinomycetota > Acidimicrobiia > Acidimicrobiales > RAAP-2 > Bog-756. The sequence goes on along the minus strand of CAVXSW010000003.1, from coordinate 366,349 downwards.
CTGGGCGAAGAGCACGTGGTCCCGGACCGAGGCCGTCGGGTCGGCGAGCACGGGGCTCGAGGTCTGCCCCCTGGACCGTGGCGGGCGCTCACCGCGGGGATCGACGCCGGCCAGCGCGCAGATGGTGGCCGCCAGGTCCACGTGCGAGCCGAGGGCCCCGGTCACGCTCCCCGGGGTCGTGACGCCCGGCACCTTGACGTAGAGAGGGACCCGCATGATCTCGTCGTAGACGAAGGGACCCTTCGAGCGCAGCCCGTGCGAGCCGCACATGTCGCCGTGGTCGGAGGTGAAGATGACGACGGTGTCGTCCCAGGCGCCGGCGGCCTCGAGGGCGGACAGGACCGTGCCGAGGCTGCGGTCGGCCAACCGGTGGAGGTGGACGTAGTAGTCGAGGTGCCGCAGCCAGGCGGCGGTGTCGTCGGGGTCGATGTAGCCCCAGAGCCCGTGCTGCTGGTCCCAGCGCCACTGCCGGTGCGCCTCGGGCTTGGTGTGGAGGTCGTCGTCGAAGTTGTCCGGCAGCCGGTCGGCCACCTCGGGATAGGGCTCGGAGAAGACCGGCAGCGGGTCGTCGTCCTTCCAGGCGGCCGACTCGAGCACCGAGCGGATGGAGGCCACCTCCTCGGGGTGGCGCTCGCGGTAGCCGGGCTGGTCGACCGGGAACCACATCACGTCGTGGGGGTTGACCAGAGCGACGGTGAGGAACCAGGGCTGGGCGGCGGCACCGCCCCGGCCCGCCTCGCCGTTGGTCCCGGCGTTGCGGCGGAGCCAGTGGGCGGCGTTGCCGGCGATGATCGGGTCGAAGTGCACGCCGGTGCCGGCCCATCCCATGAAGTGGCGGTCGTTGCCGTCCCAGTCGGCGAAGCCGTAGGCCTCCATGTCGGGGTGGGGCGAGTGGGAGAGGTGCCACTTGCCGATGTACGAAGACCGGTACCCGGCGCCGGCCAGCAGCGAGCCGAGGGTCGGCGTCGAGGTCGGGAGCTCCTCGTGCTCGGGCATGATCACGTTGTCGAGCACCCCGTGGCCCGCGAGGTAGCGGCCGGTGAACAGGCTCGCCCGGCTCGGCGAGCAGGGCGACGAGTGGGTGAAGTAGTTGGTGAACTCCAGCCCCTCGGCCCGGAGCCGGTCCCGCCAGGGCAGCGAGACGCCGGCGGGGAGCCACGAGCGCTGCCGTTCCTGGTCGGAGACGACGAGGAGGATGTTGGGCCGCGACGGTCCGGGTCCGGGCATGTCGACACGGTAGCGGGCGCTGCGGGTGGGCCCCGAGCCGGTGGTGGCGCACCAGAACTGAAATGTGTTCTACTTCTCGGACACCCGCCGACCGGCCTCTTGGGGGAGGTCCCCGCATGCCCGAACAGGTTGCGCTGCACGCCGAGCACCGCCTCGAGTACCCCTACTCGCGCTCGGTGGGACCGGTCATCGGGGGCTTCCTCACCGGCCTGCGCGACGGCCGGCTGCTCGGGGTCCGGGGCGCCGGGGGCGCGGTGATCGTGCCTCCCACCGAGTACGACCCGGTCACCGGCGAGGACACCGGCGAGCTGGTCGAGGTGGGGCCCGGGGGCACCGTCGAGTCGTGGGCCTGGGTGCCGCGCCCGCTCCCCAAGCACCCCTTGGACCGGCCCTTCGCCTGGGCCCTCATCCGGCTGGACGGCGCCGACACCGCCCTGCTCCACGTGGTCGACTCGGGCGGACCCGACGCGCTGGCCCGCGGGCGACCGGGTCCGGGCCAAGTTCCGTCCCGACGTCCGAGCGGGTCGGGGCGATGGCCGACATCGAGGCGTTCGTGCCCGAAGGAGGCCCGGGCCGGTGAGCGATCCCGGGGAGCAGCCGGACGGCGCGTCCGGAGCGGAGCGCCGCGAGCCGGTCACCACGCTCGCCACCCCGATCCGCCTCGACTTCGACTTCACCCCCGGGGTGGCCCAGTCGCGCTTCCTGCGCGGGCTGGCCCGGGGCCAGTTCATGGGGCAGCGCTGCCCGAAGTGCGGCAAGGTCTACGTGCCCTCGCGGGGGTCGTGCCCGACCGACGGCGTGCCCACCACCGAGGACGTCGAGCTGGCCAATGTCGGCACGGTGACCACCTACTGCGTGGTCAACGTGCCCTTCGCCGGGCAGTCGATCGAGATCCCCTACATCTGCGCCCAGGTCCTGCTGGACGGGGCCAACCTCTCGTTCATGGGGCTCATCCAGGAGGTGCCGACCGACCAGATCCGCATGGGCATGCGGGTCGAGGCGGTCTGGGTCGAGCCGGACCAGCTCACCCCCTCGCTGGCGTCGGTCAGGTACTTCCGGCCCAACGGCGAGCCCGACGCCGACTACGAGACCTTCAAGGAGTACCTGTGACCGCGCCGGGATCGCCGCGCTCGGTCCGGCCCGTGTCGGTCGCCTCGTTCGCCCAGTCGGAGAACGTGCGGCGCGACGACCAGCACAACGAGGTCGAGATGCTCATGCCGGTGGTGGCCGAGGTGTTCGGCAACATCGGCATCACCAAGGACGACGTCGACTTCATCTGCTCCGGCTCGACCGACTACCTGGTGGGCGGGCCCTTCAGCTTCGTGACCGCTCTCGACGCCGTCGGGATCTGGCCGCCCCGGGCCGAGAGCCACGTCGAGATGGACGGGGCCTGGGCGCTGTACGAGGCCTGGGTGCTCCTCCAGGAAGGCGAGATCGACGCCGCCCTCGTCTATTCCTTCGGCCGCTCGTCGCTCGGCAACCTCAACGAGATCCTGGCCCTCCAGCTCGATCCCTACTACCTCGCCCCGCTGTGGCCCGACCCGGTGAGCCTGGCCGCCCTGCAGGCCCGGGCCCTGATCGACGCCGGGCAAGGCCACCGAGGCCGACTTCGCCACCATCGCCGCCCGGAGCCGGTCCGACGCCCTCGCCAATCCCAAGGCACAGGTGGCCGGACGATGCCACCCTGGACTCGCTGCTCGAGGAGGACTACGTCGTCTCCCCGCTCCGGCGCCACACCCTCCCGCCGATCACCGACGGCGCCGCCGCCATCGTGCTGGCCGCCGGGGACAAGGCACGACGATGGTCGGACCGTCCCGCCTGGATCACCGGGATCGACCACCGGATGGAGACCCACTCGCTCGGGGCCCGGGACCTGGCCACCTCACCGTCGACGGCCACGGCCGCCGCCGCCGCCGGGGTGGCCGACGGCCCGGTCGACCTGGCCGAGGTCCACGCCCCCTTCGCCCCCCAGGAGCTCATCGTCCTCGAGTCGCTGGGCCTCGCCGGCGCCGACGCCGTCGTCAACCCGTCGGGCGGGGCGCTCGCCGCCAACCCGATCATGTCGGCGGGGCTCATCCGCATCGGCGAGGCCGCCACCCGTGTCTCGTCGGGCTCGGCCCGCCGGGCGGTGGCCCACGCCACCTCGGGGCCCTGCCTCCAGCAGAACCTCGTCTGCGTGCTGGAGGCCGGCTGATGGCCGAGCGCTGTGCGGTCGTCGGCGTGGGGCAGACCCACCACAAGGCCAAGCGGGAGGACGTCTCCATCGCCGGGCTGGTGCGTGAAGCGGCCAAGATGGCGCTCGCCGATGCCGAGCTCGACTGGGCCGACATCGACGCCGTGGTCATCGGCAAGGCGCCGGACATGTTCGAGGGGAACATGATGCCCGAGATCTACCTGGCCCCGGCCCTCGGTGCGGTGGGCAAGCCCATGTTCCGGGTGCACACGGCCGGCTCGGTCGGCGGGTCGACCAGCCTGGTGGCCGCCCACCTGATCGCCTCGGGTGTCCACCGTCGGGTGCTCACCGTGGCCTACGAGAAGCAGTCGGACTCCGACGCCATGTGGGCGCTGTCGGTGCCCCAGCCCTTCGCCGCCCCGCTGCTGGCCGGTGCCGGCGGCTACTTCGCCCCGCACATCCGCGCCTACATCCGCCGCTCGGGGGCACCCGAGCACATCGGGAGGATGGTGGCGGTCAAGGACCGGCGCAACGCCTTGCGGAACCCGTACGCCCACCTGCACCTGCCCGACATCGACATGAAGATGGTCGAGGAGTCGATGATGCTGTGGGACCCGCTGCGCTACCTCGAGGCCTGTCCCTCCTCCGACGGGGCGGCCGCCATGGTGCTCGCCGCCGAGGACGCCGTCTCGGGCGGCTACCCGCCCGCCTGGGTGCACGGCATGGCCATGCGCTCGGAGCCGACCATGTTCGCCGGCCGCGACCAGGTCAACCCGCAGGCCGGACGGGACTGCTCCGCCGACGTCTACGCCCAGGCCGGCATCACCGACCCCCGTGCCCAGATCGACGTGGCCGAGGTGTACGTCCCCTTCAGCTGGTACGAGCCCATGTGGCTCGAGAACCTCGGGTTCTGCGAGCCTCGGCGACGGCTGGAAGCTGACCGAGTCCGGGCGCCACCGCCTTCGACGGCGACATCCCCTGGAACACCTCGGGTGGCGTGCTGTCCTCCAACCCCATCGGGGCCTCGGGGATGCTCCGCTTCCTCGAGGCGGCCATGCAGGTCCGGGGCCAGGCGGGCGAGCACCAGGTGGACGGGGCCAGGCTGGCCTTCGGCCAGGCCTACGGAGGCGGCTCGCAGTTCTTCGCCATGTGGGTGGTCGGCGCCGACAAGCCCTGATCGGGGGGCGCGCCGGGGCCGCCCCCGCGCCGGTCAGCTCCGGCCGAAGACGTCCGTCCCGAACGCGGCGGTCACTGTCTGGGCCTGGCCCAGGCGGGGAAGCCCGAACATGTCCTCGACGGTCCGCAGCGTCGAGTAGTGGTTGTAGGGCACCGCGCTCCGCGTGCCGGCGGTGATGAAGGGGGAGAGCAGCACCGTCCCGATCCGTCCCCCGCCCGGGCCGTCGATCCCCGGGCTGGGCGCGGCCGGGCCCGGCATCTCGTTGCAGCAGGCGGTGGCACCCTCCGGGTTCCCGCTGTCGGTGTCGGCCTCGTCGAAGGTCACCTCCACCAGCCCGTCCTTCTTGAACGCCGGCGAGCCGGTGATCAGCGGCACCCACGTCTGGAGGAAACCGTCGATGTTGGCGAGGGCCGACGGGCTGCCTTGCTGGTTGACGCACGGGGCGTCGTGGCCGTCATTGCACAGGTTCGGGATGATCACGCTGAGGTTGGGGGTGGTCCGGACCGACTGGAGGTCGGTGACCAGTCCCGTCGTACCGGCCGGTGCAGCGGGCGGGAGCGTGCCGGTGGTCGATCCCAGCGGGACCACGTGGCTGTCGCAGCGCGACGGGTCGTCGATGATGGAATGGAAGTAGACGAACGGGTCGTGGCGGGTGGCATAGCCGTCGCCGGCCACCGCGTGCTGGGTCGGGTCCGGCGCGCCGACCGGGGGGTGGGCGCACACGGCCGCCTCCCGCGACGGGTCGTTCCCCATGTCCTGCATGTACCCCTTCCACGACAGGTGGGCACTGTCGAGCTGGTCGGCGACCGTCCGGACGGCGGCCGGGAAGACGCACCCCGACTCCGAGATCTGTCCGTCGGCGGCAACGGTGGCCGTCGCCGGGAAGTCGGCGAAATGCCCGCAGTCGGCCTGGTTGAGGGGATTGGGGGCCTGGCCCGAGACGAGGGCGATGTAGTTGTCGTTCGAGAGATGGCCGATGGCGTAGTACTGCGTGAGCAGCGCGCCCGCCGCCGGCAGGGTGGTGGCCAGGTAGGGGTCGTCGCCCGGGCTCCCGAAGGTGGCGTCGTAGCCCTGGTTCTCGAGCACGATGAGGAACACGTGGTGGATGCGGCCGAGGGCGGTCGCCCCTGCCCGGGCAGGACCGGTGGTCCCGGGGTGGGCGGGGCCGGTGGTCGGGGTGGAGACGGGCCCTACGGGGCTCGAGCTGCAGGCGGCGAGCCCCAGGGCCAACGATCCGATCAGGACGGCGGCCAGGAACGCCTTCCCCCGGCGTGCTGCCCGGGACCGGTTCGCCATGGGCCGACCGGTGCGCATGGCAGTGTTCTACTCGACGGCCCGATGGGACGGGGTGAACTTCATCGCACGTGCCATCCGCCAAGCGGGGTGGTGCTGGTGTCCAGGCGCCGGCGTGGCAGCGCGCGGCAGGTGCCGATGTGGCCGAGTGGCGGACCGGTACACTCGGGGCTCGTTCGCCGAGCGTCCGGAGGCACCAGGTGAAAGTAGTGGTCGACTACGACGAGTGCGCCAGCAACGCCGTCTGCATGGGCATCGCGCCCGAGGTCTTCGAGGTGCGCGACGACGGGTTCCTCTACGTGCTGGACGAGCACCCTGGCGAGGAGCTGTACGAGCGGGTCCGCCAGGCGGCCAACGGTTGCCCGACGGGCGCCATCACCATCGTCGAAGACGAGTAGCGGGGAGTGGCCGAAGGGGTCACCCGGGTCCGCTTCGCGCCGTCGCCCACGGGCTACTTCCACGTGGGGAGCGCCCGCACGGCGCTGTTCAACTGGCTGGTCGCCCGGCAGTCCGCCGGTTCGTTCGTCCTCCGCATCGAGGACACCGATGCCGAGCGCAACCGGGAAGAATGGGTCGAGGGGATCACCTCCGCCTTGCACTGGCTCGGCATGGACCCCGACGAGGGACCGTTCCGGCAGTCCGCCCGGTCTGATCGCTACCGCCAGGCGGCGGACGCCCTGTGGGAAGGCGGGTTCCTCTACGCCTGCGACTGCACCCGCCAGCAGATCGACGACCGGAACCGGATGGCGGGGGTCCTGACTCCGGGTTACGACGGCTACTGCCGCTCTCGACGCCTCGGTCGCCGGGGGAACGCCCTGCGGTTCCGGACCCCCGACGAGGGGACGACGACGGTGCACGACGTCATCCGGGGGCCGGTCGAGTTCCCGGGTGCGGCGATGGACGACTTCGTGGCGGTCAAGTCCGACGGTGCTCCCCTCTTCGTGCTGGCCAACGTGGTCGACGACATCGACATGGCCATCACCGAGGTGATCCGCGGGCGAGGACCTTCTTCCGACCACCCCGAGGGGGATCCTGATGTGGGAGGCGCTGCGTTCGGTCGGCTGGACGGCGGACGACCGGGACGGTGGGGACCGAGCACGCCCGGTCCCCCCGCTGCCGCGGTTCGCCCACCTGCCCATGCTGGTGAACGACCAGCGCAAGAAGCTGTCCAAGCGCCGGGACCCGGTGGCGGTCGAGGACTACCGCCAGCAGGGATACCTGCCCGACGCCATGGTCAACTACCTCGGCCTGCTCGGGTGGGGGCCGCCGGGCGGGGAGGAGGTCTTCGGCGTCGACCAGATGATCGAGTGGTTCCGGCTCGAGGACGTCAACCATTCGCCGGCCTTCTTCGACGTGAAGAAGCTCACCCACCTGAACGGCGAGTACATCCGGGCGATGTCCACCGACGACTTCGTCGAGGCCTGCCGTCCTTGGCTGAGCGGCGACCGGGCCCCGTGGCCGGAGGGCCATTTCGACGAGGCGGTCTTTGCGGCCATGGCTCCGCTCGTCCAGGAGCGGGTGGCGACCCTCGGCGAGGTCCCGGCCATGGTCGACTTCCTCTTCCTCGACGAGCCGGTGATCGACGAGGAGGCGTGGGCGAAGTCCGTCACCGGCGACGAGGCGGCCCCGGCGGTCCTCGCCGGCGCCGTCGAGGCCTATGCCGGTCTGACCGGGAGCTGGAACCGTGACGCGCTGTACGACGCCACCCGCGCCGTCGGCGAGCAGGCGGGGCGCAAGCTCAGCCGGGCCCAGGCGCCCATCCGGGTCGCCGTGACCGGGCGGCGGGTCGGCCCCCCGTTGTTCGAGGCGCTGGAGGTGATGGGCTCCGAGCGCGTGCTCGCCCGCCTCCGCGGCGCGCTGGCCCGTGCCTCGGCGGGTCTGCCGTCGTGAGCCCCCCGGGCGCCGGGCGCTCGCCCGCCCGGAGAACCGGGTCGCGCTGATCCGTGGGGCTTCTCGCCACGCTCACCGGTCTCCGGCTGGTCCGGTTCGTCCTGCGGGTCGTCCTCGTCGTGGTGACGCTGGTGCTCGTCTACCTGGCGGTGACCGCCGTGCAGGTCTGGTTGACCGGCCGTCGCTACGAGCCTCGCCCGGCCGGTGCCATCGTCGTGATGGGCGCCGCCCAGTACAACGGGGTGCCCTCCCCGGACCTGGCGTCGCGGCTGGACGAGGCCGAGCTGCTCTGGCGCCAACGCTATGCCCCAGCCATCATGGTGACCGGCTCGCGGGAGCCGGGAGACCGGTTCACCGAAGCAGAGGCGTCGGCGAACTACTTGCTGAGAGCGGGCATACCCGGCCGGGACATCTACGAGTCGGGCGGGAACGACTCGTGGCAGAACCTCTCGACGGCCGCTCCCGCCGTCCGGGCGCGCGGGAACGGGTCGGCACTGATCGTCACCGATCCGTTCCACGAGGCCCGCAGCCTTGCCATCGCCTCGTCGGTGGGGCTCACTCCGTTCCCCACCCCGACCCGGACGTCGCCCATCACCGGTTTCTCCACGGTTCCCTACTACGCCAAGGAGACCCTCGGCGTGGCCCTCGGCCGGCTCATCGGCTTCGAGCACCTGAGCGCCCTGCACTCGTCGCTCGGGTGACCGGGCCGGGTATGCCGGTGGTCAGGCCGCCACCCGGGCACCGTCGGACAGCACCTCGAACTGGCGGCCGGGATCGTCGGCCGGCGTCCGGGTCTTGCCGCCGTGGGGATCGTCGGCGACCACCTCGGCACCGTCGGGGGCGAACTGGACGATGTAGGCCTTGCGCACGTCGTCGGTCGAGTTGGGACCGGTGCAATGCGGGGTCAACGACGAGAGGACGACGATGCTCCCGCGGCCGACGGGGACCGGTACCGCATCCGCCGGGTCGTCGAGGCAGACGAGGCCCATCCTGGTCGGGCGGTGGTCGAGCGTGCCGTTGCGGTGGAGCCCGGGCACGACCCACGGGCACCCGTTGCGCTCGTCTGCGTCGGTGAGGGCGATCCAGCAGGTCAGGTACTGCTGGGGCTCGAGGAACGCATAGCCGTTGTCCTGGTGCCAGGGGAAAGCGGATGTGGTGTGCGGCTTCTTGTAGACGGCCTGGTCCCAGTAGAGACGGACGTTCGGCCCGACGAGATCGGAGCACAGCTCGGTGAGAGGTGGTGAGCTCACCAGGCGGCGCAGCAGGTCCGACTCGAGCACGAGATGGGTGCTGAAGGTGATCTCGTCCGCCCTGGCGATGAGGAATTCGCCGCCCCGCTCCCGGAGCCACTCCTCACGCCGGGCTTCCAAGGGGTCGATCGTGGCCGCCAGCTGCTCGAGCTCCCGGGTCCCGAAGGCATGCTCGACGACCACGAAGCCCAAGCGGTCGAACTGATCGGCCTGCTCGTCGCCGAGCGCCCGGAAGGGGCCCGCGGGGCTCTCCCAGGTGAACTCGTGGTTGAGCGGGTGTTGCTTCACCGGACCCTCTCGATCGTCGACCCTTTCACGGTGCCGGGAGCGATCTCCTCGGTAGGGGATCGGTGGAGGCTCCCAGGCTACTCGGCGAGTGTTTCGGAGGGCGAAGGGCGCCAAGCGGGGGCGATCGCCAGTCGGAGTCATGGGGTAAATTGATCACTCGCCCATTCGGGGGTGGCGCAACTGGCAGCGCGCATGATTCTGGTTCATGAGGTTGGAGGTTCGAGCCCTCCCCCCCGAGCTCGGCTGGGCATTTGTCCCGAGGACTGGGCGCTGTGCCAGAGTGGACGTGGTCGGCTGCAGTCTCGGGGCGTCAGTCGCCTGAACTTGTTCCACGGTCCCATCGTCTAGTGGCCTAGGACACCACCCTCTCAAGGTGGAGACACGGGTTCGAACCCCGTTGGGACTGCCAGAAGCCCCAGGTAGAACGCTGACGCGGTGCAACTGTCCTGCTCGTTCGCCGAGCCTTGCCAACGGAGTTGGTGCAGCGTGACCAGAAGGGAAATATCGCTTATGGCATTCATGCACTTCTCAAGGGTTGGATGTCGTCGAGCTCATCGATGAGCCGATCCCGTTCGGTCTCAAGGTCGTAGCGACTCTGCAAGTTGAGCCAGAATCGTTCTGTCGTCCCGAAGTACCGAGCCATTCGAAGGGCGGTGTCAGCGGTGATCCTGCGCTTTCCATGGACGATCTCGTTGATTCGACGAGGTGGAACGCCGATTGCGACGGCCAGCCGATGCTGGGTGATCCCGAGCGGTTCGATGTAGTCGTGAAGGAGGATCTCGCCCGGGTGGATCGGAGCCATGACCGGAGTAGTGCTCACTTGAGTCCTCCTTTAGTGATAGTCGACGATCTCAACATCTTTGGGTCCGGCAGAAGTCCAGATGAAACAGACTCGCCATTGCTGGTTGATCCGGATGCTGTGGAACCCGGCGCGATCACCCTTCAACTTCTCGAGCCGATTCCCGGGAGGGACCCTGAGATCACCGAGGGCGTCAGCTGCATCGAGAATGAGAAGCTTGCGAAGGGCGCTCCTCTGCGTGGCTTCGCCAAGTTTTCGGACTCGCTGGCGTCGCCAGACTCGCTCGGTGTCCTTGTCCCGGAACGACTGCAACACCAGTCATAGCTTAACGTGGTGCGTTATTGTCGGCAAGCGTTACACCCCGGTCGGGGCGACGCCGAGCGGCGAGCGATGCCAACAACTTGCCAACAGACTGACGACCGCAGCAGGGCGCTCAGGATGCAGACCGGCGATGTGGGCCACGGTGAGCCAGACCAGTGGGCCCGAGCGGCCGTCCCGCCACGCTCTCAAGGTGGAGACACGGGTTCGAACCCCGTTGGGACTGCTTCACAACCGGGTATCGGTTCCCACCGGGAACCTGCGGAACAGGTCCGATTTTTGCTCGGACTGCATGCGCGGGTAGCACCAAACCGCTTTCGTTGAAATCTCGATCGTCGGTTACAGATCAAGGCCTGTGTCCCCCCGATCGAGCCAGGGTTCCCTCTTCTGGCTCAAGTCGTGCGTCGGGAAGAGCTCCTCGAGGAGGAACCGGGCGCGGCGGTGGAATGATGGCTTCGGGGTAGGCATTGATCACGAGGTCGATGCCCTCACTTGCAGTGCTGAACCCGCAGAGATCGTAAAGGAATCGGATGTCGTCCTGATCTCGCTCGACGCGAGCCGCGAGTAGCTTCATCGCCAGGAGAAATTTCGGAGATGCGGCAGCGACGCTCAAATGCTCACCGTCGTAGACCCCGATGCGATCGGGGTCGTCACCGGGCAAGAAAGCCTTTGCAGCATCATTGATCCAGTCGGGCTCGAATCCCAGGCGTTCGGCAACGCGAGCCGCCGCCCCCCTGACCTCGGTGCTAGGTGCGAAAACGGCGTCGATGTCTGCCGTCGACCGTCGGGCGTCGTACGCCAAGGCCATGGCGGCTCCCCCCACGACGAAGATCTCCCCGCGGACATTCGCTGCGGCGAGCTCGGTATCGAGCGCACCCAGGGCCTCGAGCAGACGGTTGCGGTCGAATAGTGCCATCAGGCGTAGGTAAGCGCCCCCTCGGTGAGGAATACCCCCCGCCGAGCAAATGAGATCGGACTGTGCGCGATTGCGTTGGCGTGAAGGCTTCGAATGCCGGACACGAACCACCACCGGTCGAGAAATCGGCTTTCGTTTTCGACCCAGCGGGGCGCTGGAGAGAGATGCTTCGCACAGGAATACTCGACGACGGCGGCGATCAGGGCATCGAACTGTGCGTCATGTATCAGGGGTGGTTCATCGCAGACCATCCAGAGACGTACTTCGGGATCTGCCCGGTCGTAAAGCTCCAGGAACCGGATCATCAAGCGGAGGGCGTCCGAATGTCGATCATCTGAAAGTGCTTCGGCGACCTCGATGGCGACGGTCTGGATCGATGGACATCCATAGTTCACGGCGCCATCGTAGCGATACGTGTGTAACGCTCAAGTTGGCCGACGCCGAGTGACCAGATGAGTGCCAACAACTTGCCAACAGACTGACGCTCGCAGCGGGATGCTCGGGATGCAGATCGGCGATATTGGCCATCTCGGGCGCAGCCCTGCGCACCGAAGCGGTGATCTCGTCACTCTCTCAAGGTGGAGACACGGGTTCGAACCCCGTTGGGGCTGCTGCCCGTGGCATTGTGCGAAATGTCACTCCCAGAGCTGTGATTTGCATCGGTCAGAGCGGCCCCCAGTTCGTGACCATGGCGATGAGCTCGGACGCCACCCAATAGCGACGGGGTCGCCCCGGCCCGGCTGTTGCCTTTTCGTAGGACTCGAGGATCCCTCTCTCAGCCAGCAAGGCGAGTGCTGTCCGCGCCGCGCGTCGGATACGGCAACGCGGTCCGCGATCAGATCCGATGAGACGACGGGGTGCTCAACTAGGACGGGGAGCACGAGGCGGGCAGTGGCATCGGCACGAAGGTCATCGATGCGTCGGCTCCACTCCTCCAGCAGTTGTTCTGAGCGAACGAGCAACGACTCAGCTGCATCGCTCGAGTACTGAAGTTCAGCCGCCAGCCACTCGACCCAGGGGTCGAGCTCGCCGAGACGGAACCTGGTCATGCCGGCGAGATACCCGCCCGGGTCCCGGGCAATGAAGATGCTGACGGGGGGAGGGACTGTGATTCCTGTTCGGTGCGCGAGGATCCAGCCGATCAGAATCCGCCCGATCCGGCCGTTGCCGTCTCCGTATGGGTGGATGATCTCGAACTGGGCATGGGCGACTGCAGCCTGGGTGACCGGGTCGACCCGCTCGGCATTGACGAAGCCGACGAGATCGACCATGAGCTCGCCGACCCGCTCGGGCGGAGGAGGGACGAATGATGCGTTGCGCGGTGAGGTCCCACCGATCCAGGACTGGGCGGTGCGAAAGGCGCCGACCATCCCCTTGGGCAGACGGCCCGCCTGGCCCATGAGGCGCCGGTGCCACTCATGGATGTCCTCGATGGCGAGGTTGCGCCCAGCTCCGTCGAGGGCGTAGCGCACGGCGGTGAGGTTGTCGGCAACCCAGGCTGCGGTGGCGTTCGAGGTGTCGCCGACTTCGGCGGCAGCAACGTCGGCGAGAGGGGTGCGCAGTCCCTCGATGTACGAGGACGCCAGCCCCTCTGCACGTAGCAATAACAAGGCGAGAGGCTCGAATCGGGCGGAGGCGCCGCCACTCGCCCGCACGGCCGCGACGACTTGTTCGGTGCGGCGGGCCGTGCGAATGATGACGTCGAAGTCCTCGCCAGCGAGGAGGTTCGGGATCCAGGCTCGTAGCGGCGCGCCGTTCCAGGTCACGATCTCTTCGTGGCCCCGCTCGAGGCCTTCCGTTATCCCCACTATTACGGAAGGCTAGTACGTTAACCTTCCGTAAATTCTCCCGTAACGGGAAGCTGCTGGCCTCGGTGTGTGGCGGGCGCGGGAGCTATCGGCTTCCCGTCGACCAGTGACAGGGCGTTCGCACAATGCGTCCACAGCTGGAGACCCCAAGCCGAGATTCGACCCCACCGGCTGCAGAGAATCGGCCAGCCTCGAGGTCACCTGCCCTGCCAGGACCAAGGTACACCCGGGTGGGGGTCTTGCCGCAAGGACCTGTCGTGTGTTGACAATGCACGCGCTCGATCCGCATACGGCCGTGAGCGCGGCCGACAGTGGCGATGAGAGTGCCTCCCGAGGGGAAAGGCGGATGATGGTCAGCTATGTGCTGGGTTTCGACGAGATCGACCAGACCCGGGTCGCACTCGTTGGCGGCAAGGGGGCCCACCTGGGCGAGCTTTCGGGGATCGAAGGCGTCCGGGTACCGGCTGGCTTCTGTGTCACGACGGATGCCTTCCGGCGCATCATGGCGCAAGCGCCGTCCATCGGCGACCGGCTTGCTCGGCTGTCGGGTCTGGACCCGGATGACCGGGAGATGATCCGCTCGCTCAGCGCGGAGATCCGACGGAGCCTCGAAGAGGTCGCCATCCCCGGCGAGCTGGAGGAGGCCATCATCAGCTCGCTCGCCCGTCTCGGCGAACAGGCTGCCTACGCCGTCCGATCGAGTGCGACAGCAGAAGACCTGCCAACGGCCTCCTTCGCCGGCCAGCACGACACGTTCCTGAACGTCGTGGGTCCGCCGGCGATCTTCGAGCACATCAGCCGATGCTGGGCATCGCTCTACACCGAGCGGTCCGTGACATATCGCCTGCGGAACGGCTTCGATGAGCGGAAGGTCCACATGGCCGTGGTGGTGCATCAGATGGTCTTCCCGCAGGCGGCGGGCATCCTGTTCACGGCCGACCCCGTCACGTCGAACCGGAGACTCGCCTCCGTAGAGGCCAGCTTCGGCCTCGGCGACTCGCTGGTCTCCGGTCGGGTGAACGCCGACGTCTACAAGGTGCGAGATGGCGGAATCGTCGACAAGAAGGTCGGACGCAAGAGGGTCGCAACCTGCGCCTCGCCGGCAGGCGGGACACGAGAAGAAGCGATCGACCCGGTACGCCAGGAGCAGCCAGCACTCACCGATCCGCAGGTCGTGCAACTCGCGCAGCTGGGAGGCCGGATCGAAGGCCACTTCGGTCTCCCCCAGGACATCGAATGGTGCCTGATCGACGATAGCTTCCAGATCGTCCAGAGCCGGCCGATCACCACCCTCTACCCGATCCCTGCGGTCCGCGACCAACAGAACCATGTGTACGTGTCCGTCGGTCATGCGCAGATGATGACCGATGCTATGAAGCCCCTGGGGCTCTCCTTTTGGCAGCTGACCACACCTCGGCCGATGTCCGTGGCCGGTGGGAGGCTGTTCGTCGATGTCGCCTCGGACTTGGCGTCGCCGACGACCCGGGCCGGACTGTTGGAGGTCTTTGGGAAATCCGATCCTCTCATCCGGGACGCGCTCGAGACCATCCTCGAACGCGGCGACTTCATCCCGACCCTCAGCGACGGAAGTCCAGGTGCTGCGCCGGGCGGCGGCGGGCCCGCCCCCATCGAGACCGATCCGACCATCGTCACCGGGCTGATCGAGCGCGGCGAGGCTTCCGTTGCCAAGGTGAAGAGCGATATCCGTGGGAAGTCCGGCCCGGCGCTGCTCGACTTCGTTCTCACGGACATCCAGGAGCTGAAGCGGATCCTGTTCGATCCGCAGAGCCGCCAGGTGTTCATGACGGCAATCGAGGCCACGTGGTGGCTGAACGAGCACCTGCAGGCGTGGCTGGGGGAGAAGAACGCGGCCGACGCGCTCACGAAGTCCGTGCCCGACAACGTCACTTCGGAGATGGGTTTGGCGCTCCTGGACGTCGCCGATGTGATCCGTCCCCATCGAGAGGTGGTGGCGTTTCTGCGGCGCGCCGGGGGCGAGGGCTTCATGGATGAGCTGCCGACGCTCGAGGGCGGGAGCCGCGCCCGAGGCGCCATCCAGGCCTTTCTTGACAAGCACGGCATGCGCTGCGTCGGTGAGATCGATATCACGAGGCCGCGTTGGAGCGAGCGTCCCGACACGCTCGTGCCCCTGCTCCTCGACCACATCAGGACGTTCGAACCGGGAGCCGCAGAGCGGCGCCTCGAGCAAGGCCGCCAGGAGGCGTCGGGGAAGCAACGGGAGGTGTTGGCGCGCCTGCGGGAGTTGCCGGACGGCGAGTCCAAGGCAGATGAAACCGAACGGATGATCGATCGGGTGCGGACCTTCATCGGGTACCGGGAATACCCGAAGTACGGGATGATCAGCCGCTACTTCGTCTACAAGCAGTCTCTGACGGAAGAGGCCGGACGTCTCGTGCATGCCCATGTGCTTCGAGAGAAAGAGGACATCTTCTATCTCACATTCGAGGAGCTCCACGACGTCGTGCGCACCCATCGAGTGGATGACCAGCTCATCGAGCAGCGCAAGGAATCGTTCAGGACCTATCAGGCACTGACGCCGCCTCGGGTTTTCACCTCGGATGGCGAGGTCGTCGTCGGGACCTACCGTTGCGCCGAGGCCCCGGCCGGCGCGCTGGTCGGCCTACCGGTATCCGCCGGGACCGCCGAGGGGCGGGCTCGCGTCGTTCATGACCTGGCAGAGGCCGATCTCGAACCGGGCGACATCCTGGTCACCACGTTCACGGACCCCAGCTGGACACCCGTGTTCGTTGCGATCACGGGCCTGGTGACGGAGGTCGGGGGCCTGATGACCCACGGCTCGGTGATCGCACGGGAGTACGGGTTGCCGGCGGTCGTGGGCGTGGAGCAAGCCACCCGGCGGATCCGGGACGGCCAGCGGATCCGCGTCAATGGAGCGGAAGGGTACGTCGAGCTCCTGCCCTAGAGCGGGGCGACGTCCAGCTCTTTTGCCGGAGCCAAGGCGGCGCGCCGCCAGCGTGGTGACGATGGGTTGGTGCGATCACGAGGTGGAGGAGATCAGTCGTCCGTGGACGTCGGCGATGGTCCGCACGCTCTTGACTCCCGTGAACGCAAATCCGACTCCCGATGCGAGGGCGACGCCGCTCAGAACCGCTCCCTCGGCCAGCCCGATGTCGATCAGCCCAACTGCGCCGATGTCGGCCACGGTCATGGTGACGAAGCAAAACCACATCCGTCGCACCACGCGCCGGTTCGGCTCCTGCCACGGTAGGCAATCTCGTATCGCCTGGTATGGGAACCAGTACATGACGACCGGGATGATCCAGCTCCATGTTCCGAGGGCGGCCGAGTGCTTGGCCGGGAGCCCGAGACTGCGGGCCGTCTTGGCCGCTCGGAATTGCCAGATCAGGAGTCCGACGAAGATGGGGATCTGGACTAGCAGGACGAAATAGACGAAGTACGGCGGGTGCAATGGATGTATGTCGGTCTGGTTGTGATTCTCGATCTGAACTCGTAGGGCGTCAACGTAGGCGCGGTACTGATGGCTCGTGGCCCAGGTGATCAAGAGGCCGCTGCCGATGGCTACCACCCAAGCTATGAATGCCAGCTGGGCATACGGCGCCGCTTTTCTCTCGCGTGCATAGTCAGCTCTGGCCAATGGTCCGAGCGGCCAGACGTAGTCCGTCCACGAAGAACCGCTCCACCAGCGCCAGGTCATCACGCCCGAAGGATCGGTGTACCAGCCGGGCGGAGCTTGGGCTGGCCCGCCCGGAAGAGTCATTCTGGGCCGCCCGGGAGAGTCATCGTGGTGGATCCAGTCGCCGAGCAGACAGCCGATCGTCCTCGGTCAGGACGAGGCCACGCCTCGATGCGTCCATGACGCCTTCGAACACCGCTCCAGACTGCCAAATTGAATACGCCTTGCGACGGATCCAAAACCCAGGAGATGCAAAGGTGACCGCGGTGAGGATTCGACCAGCGGAACCCCCTGACGCCGCGGCCATCGCCGAGATCGCCAACGCTCTCTTGTCGACCACTACCTACGAGTGGACGGAGTCGCCATACCGCGCCGAGGAACGAGCTGACTGGCTCCTCCATCAGCAAGCGGCCGGGAACCCCGTACTCGTGGCGGTAGAGCGCGGAGAGGTCGTGGGATTCGCAACCTACGGTGATTTTCGCGATACGGAGCGGTGGCCCGGCTACCGGTTCACCGCCGAGCACACGATCCACGTAGCCGAAAGCCACTGGGGACGAGGCATCGGCCGCTCCCTCATGGTGGTGCTGGTCGATCACGCCCGGCAAGCCGGTTTGCGGGTCCTGGTGGCCGCGATCGATGCCTCCAACGCCCGGTCCGTCGAGTTCCATGCCGGGTTGGGCTTTCGAGAGGTCGGTCGCATGCCCGGGGTGGGGGAGAAGTGGGGCCAGCGTCTCGATCTCGTCCTCATGCAGCTCGAGCTCGATGGTGGACTCGAATGAGTGAAGGAGTTCGGAGGTACCCGATCCCCACGACGTGATCGGGCGGTCCCAGATGTTCCACTGGTTCACCAGGTGATCGGCATCTTCACCGAGGACCGGGTTTCAGGCAGCTCATGCCGGCAGGCTTCCTGCGTGGCCGCTCCTCTTCTACCGGACCAGGCTGGCCGCCATCTTCGAGCCCACCGGATCGGCCTCGATCAGCGTGCCCCAAGGTCAGCCCGACCTAGTCGTGGCCGACGGCAGTGTCTTCCCGACCTCGGGCGGCCACAACCCGACATTGACCATCATGGCCACCACCCTCCGGAACGCAGGGCGCTGGGCCTGAGCCGTCTGATCGCGCCGATCGGAGCGGGCGGATCCGGTTGGTCGCCCCCGCACCGGCAATCCCTGCATCTGGCGAAATAGAGTGGAGGAGGCCTCGAGTCCCGGGAGGGATGCCATGCACGACCTGGTCCTACGGAACGGACGCATCGTCGACGGATCCGGCCGTCCGGAGACGACTGGCGACGTCGCCATCCAAGGTGACCGGATCGTCGCCGTCGGCGAGGTCGGAGAGCGCGGCCGGCGGGAGATCGATGCCGAGGGCCGCCTCGTCACACCGGGATGGGTGGACATCCACACCCACTACGACGGTCAGGTCACCTGGGACCCCGAGGTGTCCCCTTCGGGGTGGCACGGGGTGACGACCGTCGTCACCGGCAACTGCGGCGTGGGCTTCGCGCCGGCCCGCCCCGCCGAGCGTGAGTGGGTCATCCAGCTCATGGAGGGCGTGGAAGACATCCCGGGCACCGCCCTCGCCGAGGGCATGAGCTGGAACTGGGAGACCTTCCCCGAGTACCTCGACGAGGTCGAGCGGACGCCCCGGGTGCTCGACGTCGCCTCGATGGTGGCCCACGGCGCGCTCCGCGCCTACGCCATGGGCGCGGCGCGCAACAACGACGTGCCGACCACCGACGAGATCGCGCAGATGGCGAAGTTGGCCCGCCAAGCCGTCGAGGCCGGTGCGGTGGGCGTCTCGACCACCCGCACGGTCATCCACACGGCCGCCGACGGTCAGCCGGCCGCAGGCACGTTCGCCGAACCGGACGAGCTGCTCGCCCTCGGTACCGCGCTCGCCGGCCAGGGCCGCCGGGTGTTCTCGGTCGTCACCGAGAACATCTTCGGCGACCGGGCCGATGCCGAGTTCGAGTGGATGGCCGAGCTCTCGCGGGCGAACCGGGTGCCGCTCACCTACATGGTGATCGACGTCCCCTTCGCCCCGGATGTCTGGCGGAGCAATATCGACCGCGGGCTGGAGCTGAACCGGCAGGGAGCGTGGCTGGTCCCGCAGGTGGCGGGCAAGCCCGCCTCGCTCATGGTGGGCTTCGAGTCGAGCTTCCACCTCTTCAGTGGGCACGCCGCCTACCGGCCGCTGGCCGACCTGGCCTATCCCGAGCGGCTCGCCAGGCTCCGCACCCCCGAAGTCCGCCGGGCGATCCTCGAGGAGAGCCCGGTGTTCAGCGACCCGATCGTCGGCATCATCAACGCCCAGCTCACCATCGGGAACCTCTTCCCGCTCGGTGACCCGCCCGACTACGAGCCTGCTCAGGACCACAGTGTCGCCGCCATCGCCGCGCGGGAGGGGAAGCCGGCCCTCGAGGTCGCCTACGATCTCATGCTTCGACGTGATGGCCACGAGCTGCTCTACACCCCGCTGCTCGGTTATACGGCTGGCAACCTCGACGCGACGCGCGAGATGCTCGTGCACCCCTCCACGGTGCTGGGCCTCGCCGACGGCGGCGCGCACGTCGGGTTCATCTGCGACGGGACCATGCCCACGTTCATGCTCAGCCACTGGGCGAGGGACCGCCATCGCGGCGAGACCATCCCGGTGGAGCAGGCGGTGCACCTGCAGACGCAGCGGACCGCCGAGCTGTTCGGTTTCGCCGACCGGGGGCTGGTCGCACCGGGTTTTCTGGCGGACCTCAACGTGATCGACTTCGAGCGGCTCTCGCTCGGCACGGTGCACATGTCCTACGACCTGCCCGCGGGGGGCAAGCGGCTGCTGCAGGAGGCTTGCGGGTACGAGGCGACGGTCAAGTCGGGTGTCGTCGTGCGTGAGGACGACGAAGCGACCGGCGAGCGACCCGGGCGGCTGCTGCGGGGTCCCCGGCCGTCGCCGGCCATGGCCCGGTAGACACCGACCGGTGCAGGAAGCCGGCAACCGCCCGGGCCCGGGACGGTTCATCGACACCAACGGCATCACGGTGTACCTCACCGACGCGGGCGAGGGTCCGCCGGTGCTGCTCTGCCACGGGTTTCCGGAGCTCGGCTACTCGTGGCGCCACCAGGTTCCCGCCCTCGTCGAGGCCGGATACCGGGTGCTCGTTCCCGACATGCGTGGCTTCGGCCGGACCAGCCAGCCGGCCGGGGTGGAGTCGTACTCGGTGGACCGGATCGCCGGTGACCTCTACGGCATCCTCGACGACATCGCCGTCGAGCGGGCTGTCTTCATCGGCCACGACTGGGGCGCGGAGGTCGTCTGGAACCTGTCGGTGCTCGCGCCCGAACGGATGGCAGCGGTGGCCGGACTGAGCGTCCCGTTCCGGCCGCGGGGCCCCGTCCCCCCGACCGAGGTGCTCCGCAACCTGTTCGGTGATTCCTTCTTCTACATCCTCTACTTCCAGGAACCCGGTGTCGCCGACGCCGAGCTCAACGCAGATCCCGCCACGACCATCAAGCGCTTCATCGCGGCCGGCGACAACGAGACGGGCGGCATGATGACGCTGGGCGCCGCCATGGCGGACAGCGAGTCGGCCGGTCTGCTCGACCGGCTGCCGCCGCCCACCCCTCTGCCGGGCTGGATGGGAGACGACGATGTCGAGTTCTTCGTCGAGAGCTACCGCCGCACGGGGTTCACCGGCGGGCTCAACTACTACCGGAACTTCGACCGCAACTGGGAATTGCTCGAACCGGTCCAGACGGCACGGGTCGAGATGCCGGCGGCCTTCATCAGCGGGTCGGACGACGTCGGCGCCCTCATCCCGATGGCCGGGCCCGAGTGGGTGCCCGACCTCCGGCTCGACCTGACGGTCCCCGATGCCGGACACTGGCTGCACCAGCAGCGACCCGCGGTCGTAAACCGCCACCTGATCGAGTTCCTCGACGGCCTCGACCGGGCCGGCGACACGTGGCAATGAGCGGCGCCCGGCGGGCCGTCGTGGTCGGGGCCGGCGTCGGCGGCCTGAGCACCGCCCTGGCGCTCTCCCAGGACGGCCATCGCGTGCTGGTCCTCGAACGCGACGACCGCCCGGCTCCCCTCGATCTGGACGGGGCGGCCGAATGGGAGCGTCAGGGGGCGCCACAGTTCCACCACTCCCACGTGTTCATGCCCCGCTTCCGGCGGCTCCTGGTGGAGCGGTTCCCCGATGTGCACCGCGACCTGCTCGACGCGGGCGCCCCCGAGCACAACGTCGCCGAGGAACTGTTCCAGGTGCCCCCCCGCACGGCCGGGGCCGAGGACCTGGTGGTGCTGCCGTGCCGTCGAACGGTCCTCGAATGGGTGCTGCGGCGGAGGGTCGAAGCCGATCCGCGGGTCGAGCTGCGGCCGGGGTCGGCTGTGGCCGGCGTCGTCGGCCGGAACCACTCGGACGGCGCCCCCGCCGTCGTCACCGGTGTGCGGACGTCCCGTGGAGAGACGATCGACGCCGACCTGGTGGTCGCCACGACCGGTCGACGCGGCGACGTGCCGGCCTGGTTGGCTTCGTTGGGTGTCGTGATCGCCGAGGACGTCCACGACGTGGGTCTCGTGTACTTCTCCCGCTTCTACCGACTGCTCTCCGACGACACCCCCGAGTTCGGGTTCCGGGTCGGGAGGCGCGCCGGGCTGGGGTTCCTCGGCTACGAAGCCGACAACCGCACCTTTTCGGTCACGCTCGTCCTCGACCCGGCGGACGGCGAGCTCCGGCGACACCTCTCCGAACCGGGCCGCTACGACGCCACCGGCCGGGTCATACCGGAGTTGGCGCCATGGCTCGACGAGACGGTGAGCCGTCCGATCGGGCCTGTCAACGTGCACGGCGGCCTGATCAACCGGCTGCGCACCTTCGGTGACGACTGCAGCCGTCCGCTGGCGGAACGGTTCTTTGCCATCGGTGACGCCTACCTGGTGACCAACCCGCTCTACGCCAGGGGCTGCACCGTGCCGTTCATCCAGGCGTGCCTGCTCGCCGACGCGATCCGGGCGCATCCCGACGACGTCGTCGCCCAGTTCGCTGCATTCGAGGAGGGCTGTCAACGGGAGATCGCTCCCTGGTTCAACATCTCGGTGCTCCTCGACCAGCTCGCCCGCCGGAACGACGACGGCTCCGACTTCGTCGGGCTGGCGGGGCCCCATCACGATCCCGAGGTCGCACTGGTGCTGGCACGGGCATTCTCGATGCTCGATCCACCGGCGACCCTGGCCGCCGACCCCCGGGTCGTCGAGGCGCTCGGGCCCGCCGGCAGCCAGCGACGGGCGGATCGACGCTCCCGTCCCCCCGGGTCGGCGGTCACCCGCGCCGACCTGCTGGCGGCCCGCCCGGACCGGACCGTTCCGGCCTGAGCCGTCGACCCGGCACCGGTAGCCTCCCGTCGATGGCGACGGAAGGCCCCCACGACCAGATCGCCGTGGCACGGCGTCTCCGCCGCGCGGCCCGGCGCGTCGTCGTGCTCACCGGGGCCGGGATCTCGACCGACTCGGGAATTCCCGACTTCCGCGGCCCCGAAGGGATCTGGACCAAGGACCCCGAGGCGGAGCGCCTGTCGACGCTCGACGCCTACCTGCAGGACGCCGCCGTCCGCCGTCGAGCCTGGCGGAGCCGGCTGCAGTCGCCGGCGTGGGCGGCCGCCCCCAATCCGGGCCATCGTGCGCTGGTCGCCCTCGAGCGTCAGGGGAAGCTGGACACCCTGGTCACCCAGAACATCGACGGCCTGCACCAGCTGGCCGGCAACGACCCGGCCCTGGTCGTCGAGATCCACGGCACCATGCGGGACATCGTCTGCATGGCGTGTGGGAACCGCGAGCCGGCGCAGGCCACCCTGGACCGGGTGCGGGGCGGAGAGGAGGATCCCGCCTGCCGGCGGTGTGCCGGGATCCTGAAATCGGCGACGATCAGCTTCGGCCAATCACTGGTCGTTTCCGACCTGGTCCGGAGCGAGCGGGCGGCCGCCCGATGCGATCTCCTCCTCGCCGTCGGCACCAGCCTCGCCGTCTACCCGGCGGCGGGACTGGTTCCCATCGCCGCAGAACGGGGGGCGCCGGTGGTGATCGTCAACGCCGAGGCGACACCCTACGACGACCTGGCGCACGCCGTCGTGCGCGACGCCATCAGCACGGCCCTCCCGGCGATCGTGGACGACGACTGAGCTGCGCCCGTCGGCCGACGAGGGTGCGGGCGGACCTGCCCGTCGCCATCGGCGGGGTGGGCGCCGCGAGCTGTCTCCGGACCGGGCCGCACCGTCACCTCGCTGGTAGGTTGCGGGCAGCGCGGGCGGATGGTCGCCGGGACAAGCGGGGGAGGTCGAGGGCGATGACGGAACGGCTGCCCCGCCGGCACCGGGCGCTACTGGCGATGGGACTGGTCCTGGTCACTGCGGTCGCGGCCTCCGCCTTGGGGGCTGTCGGTGCCTCGGCGGCCGGTCCGACCTCGGGGGCCCCGCCGGCCGCCCGTCCCGCCCTGCACGTCGATTGCCAGGCCCCCGCCGGCGGGGACGGGTCGACCCGGAGGCCCTTCGGCTCGCTGGCCGAAGCCAGCAACGTCGTGCTCGGGCCCGGCCAGAAGCTGCTGTTCCGCCGCGGCACGGTCTGCAGCGGCACGCTCGAGGTGCACGGATCCGGCACCTCGGACCGTCCGGCGATCGTCGGCGCCTATGGCTCGGGCTCGATGCCACAGATCAATGGCACCTCGACCGACGCCGTGCTCGTCCAGAACGCCAGCTACGTCACGTTGCGCCAGCTCGAGATCACCGACCGCAGCGCCGCCTCGACCCTCCCGCGCCGGGGGGTCCACGTCGTCGCCGACGGGGTCCTCGTCCAGGGGGTGCGTCTCGAGCGGCTCTACATCCACGACGTCGACGGTGACCTCACCAAGGACACCGGAGGCAGCGGGGCCGTGCAGCTCGATGCCGTCGGGACCTCGCCCAACGGGCGGTTCGCCGACATCACCGTCACCGGCAACCAGATCGCCGACGTGTCGCGGAGCGGGATCTTCATCGCCGGGACCGAGGTCGGCGGCCGCCCCGCGGCGGCGGACGACTGGCCGGCGGGGTCCACGGGCATCGTCGTCACCGACAACCGGCTGGCCCGCCTGGCCGGCGACGGCATCGTCGCCACCGGGACGGTCGGCGCCGTGATCGAGGGGAACACGGTCTCCGACGGCAACCGGGCCGGTACGCCCTACACCGATCCGGATGCCGTCTGCGATGCCGGGATCTGGGCGTGGAACGCCAATTCCACCGTCATCGAGGACAACGTCGTCTCCGGCATGGAGTTCAACGGGTGCGACGGGGAGGGGTACGACGTCGACTACAACCAGGACGGGACGGTCGTGCAGGACAACCTCAGCGAGGACAACGCGGGCGGGTTCGTCCTGTTGTGCACCGACCAGGAGACCCACCACGCCGATGTTCGTTACAACCTGAGCATCGACGACGCCGCCTCCGTGGAGGAAGCGCCGTGTGCCATCGGGTCGGGGAACGTCGGGACTCTCGACGGTATCCGCATGTTCAACAACACCATCGTCGCTCCCCATCCGGCGCTCGACCTCGAGCTCGTGCCGTTGGGTTCGATGTTCGAACCGGGGGACTTCGAGTTCCTCGACAACATCGTCGATGCCACCACCCCGCAGTCGAACGCGCTCCCGTGTGGCTCCGATTGCCGGAACAACCTCTTCTCCGGGCTCCCTCCCTCGGGAACCGACGCCGTGACCGCCAACCCGCAGTTCACCGGCCCCACCGCTTCCGGGTCGACCAGGATCGCCGTCGGCAAGGGATTCCGGATCGCCCGCCGGTCGCCGGCGATCGCCGCCGGCGTGGCGGTGGCCGACGGTGCGAGCGACGACTACTTCGGCCATCCCCTCCCGAGCGGCGCCCCCTCCATCGGGTTCGACCAGCACCGCTGAGCCGTTTCGGATCGGGAGAGGTGGGTACGGGTGGCGGGATGACGGTCCCTCCGCCTGACGAGCCGATCCCGATCGACCCCGAGCCGCCGCCGCTCGAGCCGGACGTGCCGGGCAGCCCGCCCCGACCGGTCGACGGAGCCGGCCCCTCCGGGCCTCCCGCCGGCGGCTGAGGAGGGCCGGCCCGGCGACATGGATGCCCGGCTGAGCGCCGAACAGGCGGCCGAGGCCCGGAAGTGCCTGAGCGCGATGGGCGAGGCCGTCGACCGCATCGGGAGCTCCGCGAGCTCGGACGAGCGGCGTTCGCACTGGCTCACCTACCTCGAGTGGCAGACCAGGCTCCACGATGTCATCCCGCTCGTCGGCGACGCGGTGGCCGACCCGGGCCCTTACACCGCCGAGTCCTGACCGGGGGTCCCCTTGCGGCGGAACCGCGGATGGGATGATGGATCATGGCCCGGAGCCGCCGGTGGGACCTCGAGACCGTGGTCGACGCCGGCCTCCCCCCGGTTCCCGACGAGGCCCCCGTCCGGTTCAAGGGCCGGTACGCGGGATCGGTCCAGGCGTTCGCCAGCGGCCACTGCCCCGAATGCCTGGTCGATCTGGTCGTCGTGACCGATCCCGGTCAGGCCTGGAACGTGAAGATGGAGCACCAGCCCGCCTGCCCCTATTCGCCCGAGAGCATGAGCTCGCTGGCGGACGAGCTCGGCTTCGCCGGGGACCTGGCGCCCGGCCCTCCGCCGGTCGAGGTGGACCAGGAGCTGTTCAAGGCGATCGAAGGCCTGGAGATCGATCCCTACCTCTGACCGGCGGGCCCGTCCGGCGGAGGCCGACCCGCCCGCCCGGCGTGCTGGTCGCCGACGGCCCGGTTAGACATCCCACGGCCGTAACTTGTCAAGCGGCCCGCGCTTGCTCCAGCTCTGCTCGGTGTCCCCAGGCCGTGTTCTCGTCGTAGGCCGTGTGGCTGAGCATGCAGCCGTGGAGGATGCCAACCAGGCGATTACCCAGGGTTCGGAGTGCCGCATGATGCGTGTCTCCGGTAGCCCTGCGGCGGTCGTAGAAGGCTCGGGCTCCAGGTGAGGCGCTCATCGACGCAAAGGCCCAGAAGTAGATGGCATCGGCCAGGCGCTTGTTTCGAACGTGACGGGCGAGGACGGTCCGCTTGGTGCCCGAGGCTCGTGTGATGGGTGACGTGCCGCCGTAGTTTTTGCGAGACTTGGCGGTGGCATACCGGTTCGGCTCATCGCCGAATTCGCCGAGCACCCGGGCGCTGAGGATGGTCCCAAGTCCTGGCAGGGATCGGACCACCTCGGCATCCGGGTGTTGCTCAAAATGGGCTTCGAGCTCCTGGGCCAGCTCGGCCACCTGGGCGTTCATGGTGGCGATCACGGCCACAGTGGCCGAGACCGAGGACCCCATGGCCGTGGCCACGAGGGCCGAGCCCTGGAGCTGGGGTGCCCGCAGGGCCTGCTGGATCTCCTCGGCTTTCTGGTCGACCCGGCGCTGACGACCACCTCGCCGGAGAGCCGCGGCGATCTTGGAGCGGGCCAGCCCGGCCCCAAGGGTCGGGGTGGGGGCCACTTTCAGCACCTCGAGGGCATCGCCGCTGGTCAGGTCGTCGAAGGCCACCAAGGCAGCGGGATAGAACTCCCGCAGAGAGGAGCGCAGGAAGTTGCTCTGACGGGTCCGTGACCAGATCATGGTCTGGTGGGCCCGGGCCAGGACCTTGATGGCCTCAGCCAGCTCGCTGTCCCCGGCCACCGGTCGGTGGTTGTGCCGGTCGGTCCGGACCATGTCGGCCAGCACCTTGGCGTCCCCGGGGTCGGACTTGGCCCCCGAGGTCGAGTGGCGATCCCGATAGCGGGAGGTCGACATGGGGTTCACGGCGAAGACCTGGTAGCCGGCAGCCACCAGCGCCCCGACGAACAGGCCCCGATCGGTCTCGATCCCGATCACCACCTCATCGGGCTCTTCGACGAAGGAACCGACCATCTCGTGGAACCGGGCGATGCCCTCCACCCCTTCGGGCAGCCGGCCACTGGCGAGACGTTTCCCGTCCTCATCCTGGACGAACACATCGTGGTGGGCCTCAGCCCAGTCCACTCCGACAAAGATCATTCCCTCAGCTCCTCTCCATCGACGGTCACGGCATGAGCCCGAGGACTCCAGCAGCTTCCTAATGGATCAGTGCTCGAGGCACGACATCCCACCAGCCGTCCGAGGAGACCTCACCGACCAGCAGGGGCACGATCTAACCGTAGGACTCGAGGTCCTGGGACTCTCAGTGCTCACCTGTTGGCGGCTCGGCAACCAGCCTCACGCTCTCAAGGCACGAAGTGGTCGATCCCCATTAGGGTCCGTCGACGTGGTCCGGTCGCAGCAGAACCCGGCCCGCCCGGCACTGGTTCCTCGGCTCGGGGTCCGTCTCGTGGTGGCCGCCGTGCTGTCGGTGACGGTGGCGGTGCCGGGTGGGTGGCTGCCCGGTTGGGGCGGTGTCGTCTCGGCGTCCGGCCCGGCGGAAGCCGCGCCGTCCGGCCCCGGGCGGTCGGGCACCGGTTCGACCGGCGCTCCGGCGTCGACGACGGCCGTCAAGGCATTCATGACGCTCTACGGCTACGTGGACAATTCGCCCCGGGGGCCGGCATCGCCCACCCGTGCATCCACACGCGGGCCGGCGGTGTCGGCACCTATGCCGATCCGATCACCTTTGCCACCGACGTCGCCGAAGAGCCGTGGTGCACGGTCATCTACGTGCCCTACATGCACCGGTACTTCGTCCACGAGGACGAGTGCTCCGAGTGCGACGCCGACTGGAGGCACGCCCACCTCTACCGGTTCGACACGTGGGCCGGCGGGGACAGGGGTTCACGCCGCCAGCCCGAACGGAACGCCCTGCTCGGCTGCGAGAGCCTCTGGACGAAGGGCGACTCGCCGACCGACCCCGCCAATCCGACGGTCCTCGTGAACCCGCACCGGACCTGCCGGTCACGACGGCCCCGGTGTTCTCGCCTCCGGCCGGGTGCTGGCAGCCGATCACCGTCTCCGACCCCGGAGACCAGACCACCTACCTCGGGTCGGGACCGGTGCGGCTCCCGGTGTGCGCCACCGACTCGTCGCCGGGCGCCACGCTCGCCTTCACCGCCCTGGGGCTTCCCGAAGGCCTCACCGTCGACCCGGCGTCCGGGCTCGTCGCCGGTACCCCGGTGTTCCATGAGCGCACCCGGGTGACGATCACCGCCTCCGACGGGCTCGATTCGGCGAGCGCGACCTTCCACTGGACGGTGAAGAACCCGCGCCGCCGGTAGGGTGCGGCGGTCAGGCCCGGCGACGACCGAAGAAGAACCCGAAGATCAGGTTCGAGGCGTCGATGGAGGTCGTGTCGTGCCCGAAGGTCGCCTCCTCGGCCGGCACCGGTTTTCCGGGCCAACCGTGGCCGCCGCCCTCGACGATGTAGAGCTCGGTCGCCGCCTTGCAGCCCGTCCAGGTCCTGCGCTCCACGTCGGAGGCGACCCGCACCGTCACCGGCTGTGGGTTGCACCCGTTGTGCCGGGCCCAGCGGGACATGGACGCGTCGATGCCGAGCGGCGGAGGCAGCCCCTTCGGGGCCGCCCCGTGCCAGACGTAGAGGTTGGCGATGGCGGTGGCGCTCAGGCCGCCGCCCCGGTAGGGGAGGATGGGGTCGGCGGTGCCGTGGAAGGCGAGGATCGGCTCC
Organism: uncultured Acidimicrobiales bacterium; assembly: GCA_963764555.1. GTDB lineage: Bacteria > Actinomycetota > Acidimicrobiia > Acidimicrobiales > RAAP-2 > Bog-756. The sequence goes on along the minus strand of CAVXSW010000003.1, from coordinate 337,907 downwards.
GGCCGGCCCCGGCAGGGAGTCAGGTACTCCTCGCCCTCGACCGGGGCGATGGCCGTGATCCGTCCGGGCAGGCGGCATCCGAGCAGGGAGGACAGCTGGGCCCCGTTCGAGATGCCGGTCGAGAAGACACGCGAGGTGTCGATGCACATCGCCCTCTCGAGGTGGGTGAGCAGGTCCGAGATGAACGTCACGTCGTAGTTCGGCGTGGTCGGCGCAGCGTCCCAGAAGGGCGCCGGATCGGTGAGGCCCGAGGGGGCCACCCCGATGAACCGGTACCTCGCCTGATAGGTGGAGAACCCGACCTCGGACGGCATGAACTGGTAGCCCACCGTCAAGGGGTGCAGACCGAAGACGATCGCATAGGGGGTCGTCCCGTCGTAGGACCTCGGGACGGCGAGCTCGTAGGACCGCTCCCGGCCACCCGACCGGATGGTGAGGGCGGTGCCGCTCGCCGGCACCGGCCGATGTCGGGCGCACCCCGCCGACGCCGAGTCGCTCGGAGCCCGGGTGCCGGGGTCGGCGGGCGAAGACGCCCCGGACGACCCCGCAGTGCCCGCCGCCCCGCCCCCACAGCCGGTGGCCGCCAGGGCGACCAACACGGACGCGGCAGACAGGGCGATGCGCCGCCGACGGCGACCGGCCGGCACCCTCAGCCGCCCGGCAGAGCCGGCGCCGTGCTCCCACCTCGCTCGGTGTGGACCCGACCGGCGGGGCTGACGGCGAGGCTGATGATCCCGCCGGGACCCGGCCCGTTGAAGAGCGTGAACCCGTATCCCCACAGCACCCGACCGGCCACGATCGAGGCGCCCCCGCCGACCTTCCCCGGCGCCTGCATGCTCCAGACCACCTTGCCGGTGGCGGGGTCGAGCCCGAGCATGGCCCCGGCGTCGGTCCCGACGAAGGCCACGCCCGGCACCGCGCTCACCGGCCCGAACACGTTGCCGACGAGGGGATGCGCCCATTCGATGTGGCCCGACCCTGTGTCGAGGGCGAACACCTTCGAGGTGTTGGTCGAGGCGTTGGATGAGGGGTCGCCGATGTTGGAGGAGTCGATGATCCTGTCGCCGGCCACCGCCGCCGACCCGAGCGCGCCGCCGAACGTGCTCCCCGGGGCGAGGAACGTCTCCCAGGCGAGCTTGCCGGTCGCCCGGTCGAAGGCGTAGTAGGTGCCGTTCTTGCTGCCGACACCGACCATCGTCCGTCCACCCGAGCTCCACAGATTGGGCGACGCCCCGACATCGGCGTCCTTGCCGGTGAAATCCGCCGTGCTGAAGATGTCGGGGTGGTTGAACTGGTGTGACCAGGCGAGCTTGCCGGTCCGCAAGTGGATGGCGAGGATCGAGTCGGCCAGCGGCCCGCTCGGCGGCGAGAGGTTCTGTCCGGTCCCGACGTAGACGAGCCCGAGCCGCGGATCGACGGCCGGCGTGGACCACACCCCCTCGCCGGCGCCGCTGGTGGCGTCGTCGGGCGTGGTCACGAAATTCCACACCGATTTCCCGGTGGCGGCGTCGAAGGCCCCGATCGATCCCCGGAAGGTGAACGGTGCCTTGCCGACCACCTCCTCGAACTGGGCCGTTCCCTGGAGGACGAGCCCGCCCACCACCACCGGGGACCCGTTGATCTGGGAGTAGGGGTTGTCGTTGGTGACCGTCTTCCACCGGACGCTCCCGGTTCGCCGGTCCAGGGCGTAGAGGGCGTCGCCGACGCCGACGAAGACCCGGGAGGCGGTGACGGCCGGGGACCCGACCACGTCCCCGCCCACCGTGGTGGTCCACACCGGGCTCCCCGTCCCCGCATCGACCGCCCGGACCTTTCCGGTCCAGTCGCCGAAGAACGCCGTTCGACCGGCGACCACGGGCGTCCCGGTCACCCCGACCAGCCCGCCCGTCGACCACGAGGGCGCCAGGCTCCCGACCGAGTCGGCGTCGATCTCGGTCTCGCCCGGGTCGAACCGGCTGTTGGACAGGTCGCGGCCGTACATGGTCCACCCGGCCGGAGCGACGTTCGCACCGGCCCCGCTCCCCCCCGGCGAGGTCGAGGTGGCGCCCGGCAACGAGCTCGAGCCGCCGCACGAGGCCAGCAGGCCACCGGCGAGCACCGTCACGAACGCCACGGCCACCACCGGGCGGGAGGGCCGGGCGGCTCCGGTGACCCGACCGCGAACCGTACCGCCCATGGCGAACAGTACAGCCGAGGGTCGGGTACCGTGCACCCGTGATCGTCGGTGAGGCCACCGCCACGGTCGATGTCTCGCCCGAGCAGGTGTTCGGGTTCGTCCTCGATCTCGACCGCTACCGGCGCGCCGACCACAAGATCGGTCGGGTGGGCGCGGTCGAGCGCCACGGGGACCGGGGCACGGCCACCTTTTCGGGGAGGATCGGGGGACTGCCGGGCCCGTCGGGGACCTATCCTTTCGTCCTGACCCCGACGCGGCTCGCCTTCGGGTCCGCCGTTGCGGGACCGGCCCGCTGGTTCGTCGACTTCGAAGGGACCTTCGACTGCGAGGCCACTCCCGAGGGAACGGTGGTCACCCACCGGGAGGTGTTCGGGTTCAAGGCTCCCTGGCGGTGGTTCCTCGAGCCTCTGCTCCGACGGTGGCTCGAGTCGGACGTCGTCGAGGAGATGGTCCGCTTCCGAGCGCTCGTCGGTCCCTGATCAGAAGGGCAGTCCCTCGATGTGCAGGTCGGAGGCGGGGAGCGCCGCACCCTCGGCCAGCGGGGTCCAGCAGGTGACGAGCGGCATCGATACCGGCCCGGTCGGCTGGTCCGCCGTCACCTCGGACCCGACCGGTCGCCAGCCGAGTCGCTCGTAGAAGGGCACGCGCCGGTCGCGGCAGAAGAGCATGCCGACCGGCCGGCCCAGACGGCGCATGCGGTCCATGGCCGCGGTGACCAGCCCGTTCCCGAGGCCGTTGCCGCGGTGCCGGCGATGGACCATCACCCCTCCGAGCCCGACGATCCCGAGCCGCTCGCCCGAGGCGGCCACCAGGTCGGCCGGCACCCAGCCGGCATGACCGACCACCCGGCCCTGTTCCACGAGGACCAGGTGGGCGGACTTCTCCCGCCACTCCATCCCCAGGTGCTCGGTGCCGTAGGGGTCCTCCTCCCCGTCGATGATCTGGCCGTACTCGACGGGGCCGAAGCGGGCGGGTTCGAGGAGCTCCACGGCTCCGGACGGTAGCCGACGCCTGCCGTTCCGATGCGGGGCTCGGCGGTGACAGACTGGGGCCGTGCCCGAGGACGGGAAGTTCCGGCTGGAGGAGTTCCCGGTCCACCTGGGCCTCGGCGCCACGGTGCGAGCCCAGCCCCGGTTCACCGGCAGCACGGACTGGTACCGCGACTACGGCGAGCGGACCGCCGCCGACGGCATCGAGGGCCGCCTGGTCTCGATGCACACCTTCGCCGGGCCCTGGGACAGCTGGGAGGTGCATCCCGACGGTGAGGAGCTGGTGCTGTGCCTGGCGGGTTCCATCACCCTGTGGCAGGAGACCGGCGACGGCGGCCGCCCGTTGACCCTGGGCCCGGGGGACGCCGTGGTGAACCCGCCCGGGGTCTGGCATACGGCCGACGTGTCCGGCAGCGCCACCGCGCTGTTCATCACCGCCGGCTCGAACACCCAGAACCGACCTCGCTGATCGCGCTCAGAGGATCCCGGCCACCAAACCGGCGACGGCCAGGACGACCGTGCCGGCGGTGAGGACCCGGCAGACGGTCTCGTCCATCGGGCCCTGGTCCCCACGGGCGCGGGTGAGCCCCCTCCCGAGCCGCATCCCGACCGCCCAGACGACGGCGCCGGCGGCGATGAGGGCGAGGGCCACGACCTCGCGGCCCCCGTGCAGGGGCCACAGCTGGCGGAGCACGATGGCGACGGTGGCCGCCACCGCCAGTCCCGACCGGTTCCAGGCGAGGTCGGTCCGCTCCCGGGCCAGCCCGATGTCCCGCCCGGCCAGCTCCTCGTCCCGGTCGTCCGGCGACGACGACATCCGCTAGCGGGATCCGATCAGGGCGAGCACGACGGCGATGGCGGCGACGGCCCCGATGCCGATCGAGAGGACGAGCGGCATCGGGGAGGCGGGGAGAGGCTGGTTGCGTCGCATCGCCGATTGGTTGGCTCTCCAGTGGAGGAAGCTGGTCATCGCCACCAGGGCGCCGAGGGTGATGAGCGGCAGACCGAGGAGCCGCCGCCCGCCGCTGACGTGGAACTCCGGGAGCAGCTGGGTGGCTGCCACGCCGGTGGCGATGAGCGCCAGGGCGGTCCGGTTCCAGGCGAGGAAGGTGCGCTCGTTGGCGTAGGTGAACCGAACGTCGGGCTCCGACTCCTCCGCCGTGCGGTCCTCCCTCATCGGACGTTCACTCCGGCCAGCCTAATGAGGCCCGTGATGTCCCCCGGGGACCGCGGCCGACCCCGCATCCCTCCCACGGGGTCCGACCCTGCCCGGCCGGTGGCACGCACCTCCCCGGTTGCACCCGCGGGTCCTGTGGCACCATGGGGAACGTGCCTGCCGAGCGCCTGGAGGTCCAACGGACCATCGCAGCGGATCCTTCCGCCGTCTTCAGCGTGCTCTGCGACCCCGCCGGTCACGTCGCCATCGACAGCTCGGGCATGCTCATGAGTGCGACCGGGCGGCCCGTGACGGCGGCCGGCGACACGTTCGTGGTCCACATGGACCGGGAGGCGCTCAACGACTACCCGATGGGCCGCTACGACGTGACCGTCACGATCACCGAGCTCGAGCCCGACCGGCACATCGCGTGGACCATTCTCGGCCAGATCCGCCCGCAGATCGGGCACGTCTACGGCTACCGGCTCGAACCGGTCGAGGGCGGAACGCTGGTCACCTCGTACTACGACTGGTCGTCGATCGACCCGGCGTGGAAGGACGCAGGGATCTTCCCGGTCATCTCCGAGGGTGCCCTCCGGGCCACCCTGGGCATCCTGGACCGGACCGTCACCCGGGGTGCGCAGCGCGCCGCCAGCGCGTGAGCTGAGTTGCCCGGTGGATCCGGGCGGTCCCGCCGGTCGGCGCATCTTCGTTGCGGCCCCGGCCCGGACCGGCCAGACTCGGGCCCATGGAGCCCCTCGGTGTCCACCACGTGTCGGTCAACGTGCCCGACTTGTCCGCCGGCGTCTCGTTCTACGTGGGCGTGCTCGGCGGTACGCTCCGGGGAGACCGCCCCGATCTCGGAGTCGGGGGTGCATGGCTCGACTTCGGGGCCCAGCAGGTCCACCTGGTCGAAGCGCCGACGCCGACCAACGCCGGGCAGCACTTCGCCGTCCGCGTGGGCGACCTCGACTCGGTCGTCGCCGAGCTGCGGTCGAAGGGGATCGCCGTCGGCGACCCGCTGGCGGTCGGCTCCGGGCGCCAGACCTTCGTGGCCGATCCCGCCGGCAACACGATCGAGCTCCACCAGGTCGGGGGCGCCGGCTGATCCACCCTCGGGGGTGGCCGGCCGGTTCGTTCGGGAGGAGGTTCGTGCTCTTCGTCCACGAGGTCCACAAGGTCGTCGGTAAGCGCGCCGAGGAGTTCGAGGCGGCCTACCGCGACGGCTGGATGCGCCAGGTCGCCGATGACGGAGATGCCCGGTTGCTCTGGTACCTGGACCTGGCCCACGGCAGCGGGCTCGCCTACCGGGCGGTCACCGTCACCGCCGTCGCCGACGGCGCGGCATGGCACCGGCTGGCCGGACGGGTGGCGCGGGGCGATCTCCGGTCGTGGGCGAGGGTCCTCGACGGCCTCCAACACGAGTCCACGAGCCGGCTCATGGTCCCCTTGCCGTGGTCGCCCACGATCGAGCTGGCGGATGTCCCCACCGATCCCGCCGAACACCAGCCGACGTTGTACATGGAAGACACCATGTGGCCCTTCCCGGGCCGGGTGGACGACTACGTCGAGGCCGCCGGCAGCGTGTACCGGCGCTCGCTCGGGTCCGAGGACGCCCGGGTGGGACTGGCCATCGAGCTCGCCTGTCAGACGGTTCCCGGGGCCGGGCGCTACCCGGAGGTGACCCTGATGCAGAAGGTGTCCGAGCTCCACCCCCTCCTGCACCTTCTCACCAACGACATTCCCGCCGAGGTCACCGGGCCGGGCTCGTGGATGCACGACGCCCTCGAGCTCCGCGACCAGTGGCATTCCCGATTGCTCCGGAGCGCGGTGTGGTCACCCCTGTGCTGACCGGGCCCCCGGCGCACCGGAGGACGTGACGTGCTGTTCGTCCACGAGACCCACCAGGTGATCGGCAGGCACGCCTCGGAGTTCGAGGACCTGTACCGGACCGAGTGGATGCCACGGCTGGCGCACGCAGACGACGCACGGGTCCTGTGGTACCTCAACCACGCCATGGGGAGCGGCCCCGCCTACCAGGTCGTCACCGTCACCGCCGTGACCGACGGCGCGGCCTGGGAGTCCCTGGCGGACCGGATGCTCGGGGGCGACCTGGCCGGGCTGCGAGCGCGTCTCGACTCATGTCGCCACCGGGCGGACGGAAAGCTGCTCTTTCCGGTGGAGTGGTCCGCCCTTCAAGCGGTCGACCTCGACCAGGTGCCCACCGACGGCCGCGAGCACGAGCTCTCGGTCTACATGCACGACACCGGCTGGCCCGACGCACCACTCGACGACTACATCGAGCTCTGGGACGAGGACTACTGGCGGTTCATGCGCGACATCCCCGCGGAGCGCCAGCTGCTCGACATCGTGGCCTGCTTCCAGGTGGCCCACGGCTCCGGCCGGCGGCCCGAGGCGATCCTGATGCAGAAGATCATGAGCATCGAGGCGCTCGGGCATCTGCTGACCAGCGTGGAGGACTACGACCCCGACACCTGGCCCGGCTCCTACATGGCCAAGGGGCTCGAGATCCGGGACCAGTGGGAGAGCAAGCTGCTGCGCACCAGCGCCTGGTCGCCCCTGTCCTGAGTCCTCGGGACCGGACGGCCCCGATCCGAACGGTCAGTCCACGGCTCGGTCGAACCGTCCCGGAGCGCAGGGCGCCAGCAGGTCGAGAGCGGCTTCGCCGGCCATGATCCCCTCGCCGGTCAGTTCGGCGAGCACCTGGGAGGCGACGAGCCGCGCGCTGTAGGGGCCGAGCAGCAGCCCTTCGGCACCGTGCCCGGTGGCGGCCCATACGTTCGACCAGCCCGGGATCCGTCCGAGGACCGGTCGGTCGTCGGGCGTCGCCGGCCGCGATCCGACCCGAACCTCGGCCAGGGTCGCCTCGGCCAGTCCGGGGGCGGTACGGAGGCACTCGCGCAAGAGCTGGTGGACGCCGTCCGCCGTCGGGCGGTCGTCGAAGCCGGCTCTCGCCTCCATCGTCCCGCCGCAGGCGACCCGCCCCTCCGGCCACGGAACGAGATAGAAGCCGAGGACCGGCTGGACGATGGACCACCGCCGGGTGTCGGTCCCCGGCAGGAGGAGGTGGACGATCTGGCCCTTCAGGGGGACCACCGGGAGCTCGTCCCCGAGCAGACCGGCTATCTGGTCGGACCAGGCCCCTCCGGCGACGACGACCCCGTCGGCGGCCACGGTCCCCTCCGAGGTGATCACGCCCCGCACCCTGCCCGCGCCGGGGTCGACGTCGAAGCCGGTGGCCGCGGCCTCGAGCGTCCGGAGCCCGCGGGTGGTGGCGGCCCGGGCGAGGGCCCCGTTGAGCGTCCGCCCGTCCACCCGCCGGCCTGCGGGGTTGAACAGGGCGCGGCGCACCGGGCCGAGGGGCGGAAAATAGGTCGCAACCGCCCCCGGGTCGATCTCGGCGACCTCGCGGCAGCGGCGCGTGGCCAATGTGACGGCCGCCTCCATGACCAGGTCGTCGCCTGGCCGCTCGGCCACCAGGAGCGAGCCCGTCACGGCGTAGCCGATGTCCGTCTCCCCGTCGGCCCGCAAGCGGCCCGCCAGTGCCTCGTAGTGCGCGGCGGCCTCCCGCCCGAAGGCGAAGCGCCATGGGTCCGGGTCCTGGTTGGTCTCCGGTGAGAGGATCCCGGCACCGGCGTCGGTGGCTCGGCCCGGGTCGTGGCGGTCGACCAGCACCGCGCCCGCACCGGCCGAGACGAGCTCGTAGGCGAGCGCCGTCCCGACGAGGCCCCCGCCGACCACGGCGACGTCGGGTCGCGCCGGACCGGTCACTGCCCCGGTAGTGCCGCTGGACGAGCCGGCCGGACCGTCACGGGGCCCGTCGCTCGGCGGCGATGACGGTGTGCTCCACGAGGACGGCGATGGTCATCGGGCCCACCCCGCCGGGCACCGGCGTGATCAGGCCGGCGACCCCGCTCGCTGCTTCGAACTCGACGTCGCCGACGTTGCCCTCGTTGTAGCCCGCATCGACGACCACGGCGCCGGGCTTGAGCCAGTGAGCCTGCACGAATCGGGGGATCCCGACCGCGGCGACCAGGATGTCGGCGAGACCGACGACCGACCCGAGATCACGGGTCCGCGAGTGGCAGTAGGTGACGGTGGCGTCCCGGGCCAGCAGGAGCATGCCGACGGGCTTGCCGAGGATGGGGCTGCGTCCGACGACCACGGCGTGGCATCCCGACGGGTCGACGCCGTAGGCGTCGAGGAGCCGGACGATGCCTTCGGGTGTGCACGAGGCGAAACCGCCCGGGGAGGCGAGACCGCCCGGGGAGGGGAGATCCCGGGCGGCGAAGGCCATCGTCGCAAAGGAGTGCATGGTCACGCCGTCGACGTCCTTCTCCGGGGCGATCGCCTCGAAGGCTGCACGTTCGTCGACCTGGGTCGGTACGGGGTGTTGGAGGAGGATCCCGTCGACGGCGGCGTCGCCGGACAGGTCGGACAGCTCGGCGACCACCGCAGCCGTCGAAGCCGAGTCGGGCAGCTCGACGAGCCGGTTCTCGAGCCCGGCGGCCGTGGCCCGAGAGCGCTTCATACGGACGTAGGTGACCGAGGCGGGGTCGCACCCCACCAGCACCGTGGCCAGGCACGGGCGCCGACCGATCCGGCGGTGGAGGTCCTCGGCCCGGACGGCCGCTCCGGCGAGGATGCGGCGGGCGAGGTCGCCGCCGCTCATCACGCCGGCGGTGGCGTCAGAAGTCATGAGCGCCCGTCGCCTCGGCCCGTCGGCTCGGCTGGCCGTGTGGCGATCAGGGCCCGCAGTCCCACCGGCAACTCCTCGGAGCCGAACGACCTCCTGATCTCGGCGTCCAGACCTTCGTCGGCGAGGAGGGACGGAAGGCGGCCGGTGTCGACGAGGATGTTGGCGTGGCGCTCGTCGTCGCGTCTCCATGTCCCGTCGGCGTTGCGGACGAAGGTGGTCATGTCCCGTACGTACCGTTCGGGGGTGGGGGACGAGTACCGGGTGACGATGGCCCAATCTTCTCCCACCCGTCCCGAGCTCTCGATCGAGGTCCGGGCGGTTCCCCACTCGAGATCGCAGACGTCGAGGGCCAGGATCCCCGATGGCCGGAGCGCCCGGGCCAGCGAACGGAGCGCCGACCCGAGGGCCGCCTCGTCGTCCAGATAGTTCAGGGCGTGCCCGACCCCGACGACGGCATCCGCCGGCGGGGGGTCCTCGAGCGGGAGGGTGAGCTGGCGCAGTTCGACCTGGGGACAGCTCTTGCGGGCGAGATCGAGCATGGCCGGGGATGCGTCGGTGGCGACCACGCGGTGGCCCGCAGCGAGGAGCTCGCGGGTGAGCAGGCCGGTCCCGCAGCCGATCTCCAGCACCAGTCCGCCCCGCTCACCGACCGGTCGGAGCAGGTCGAGGACACCCGGCGCGCACGCCGCGGCGTGGAACCCGAAACCCCGATGGTGCACGGTGGCGAGGTCGGCGCGGTAGTAGGGACCCGAGGTGAGGGGCAACGACTCTCCTTTCTTCGGGCCCATTGTGGCAAAGCGCGGACCGGTGCCGACCGGCCGGGCGACCGATGCAGCCGGTTGCGCGGCGACGGCTGATATCGCTATTGTCTATAGGACCGGTAGGTCTAGCCGAGAGCCGGGGGCAGGCAGGCGTGCAGCTCAATCCATACATCGTGCTCGGGAGCGCCGTGGTCGGGTTCCTGGTGGGGCTGACCGGCGCCGGCGGGGGAGCGCTGATGACCCCGATGCTGATCCTGTTGTTCGGGATCAAGCCCTCGACGGCCATCTCCAGCGACCTGGTGGCGGCCGTGGTCATGCGGCCGGTCGGGGCGCTCGTGCACCTGGGGAAGGGCACGGTCAACCTGCCACTGGTGGGCTGGATGGTGTCCGGCTCGGTGCCCATGGCCTTCCTCGGGGCCTACCTCCTCCATCGACTGGGCGGCACCGCCTCGGCGGAGCATGCCGTCCAGGTGCTGCTGGGCGGCGCGCTCCTGCTCGGCGCCCTCGCCATGATCGTCCGACTGGCCATGGACCGGCGCGCCGGCAACGTCCGCCGAGGCGCGGTGGAGGGCCTGGTGGTCCGCCCGCTCCCGACGGTCGTCATCGGCATGGTCGGCGGCCTCGTGGTCGGGATGACCTCGGTGGGATCCGGGTCGCTGATGATCGTCCTCCTGCTGTTCGCCTACCCGATGCTCGGTGCGAACCGGCTGGTCGGCACCGATCTCACCCAGGCGGTGCCGCTGACCCTGGCGGCGGCTCTCGGGGCGCTGGCCTTCGGGCACGTCGAGTTCTCGGTGACGACGTCGCTGATCGTCGGGAGCGTCCCGGCCGTCGTCGTCGGCTCCTACCTGTCGTCGCGCGCACCGGACCGGTTCGTGCGGCCGGCCATCACCTTCGTGATCTTCGCCTCCGGTCTCAAGTACGTGGGTGTCGGGACCACCGCGCTCGGGGTGACGTTGGGCGTGATCCTGATCGGCGGGGCGGCGGTCTGGCTGGCCTACGTGCGCCCGCGGCGCCACGGGGTACTCGGGGGGCAGACGGTCGGCGCCCTCGCCGGGTCGGGGATCGCCGAAGGCGGGCGGTCACCGTAGGCCTCCACCTCCTTTGCCGCTGAGCCGTCGCTCGGGCCCATCGGGGTAGACAGGCGAGATCGATACGACGGACCGGGCGTGCTCGATGACGCATTGCCTCACGGGTGCGGCACCGGCGAGGAGACGCCTGTTGACGCGCCGGGCGATCTTCAGTGCGTTGCTCGTGTTCCTGCTGGTGGGGGTCTGGCCCGCCGTTGCAGGGGCCCGCCGGTGGGGCCTTCCGTCGTGATCGATCCGAGTCCATACTCGCTGCCCTCGAGTGGGGGTGTCGAAACGTTGGTCATCGTCACGAGAGACGTCGTCACGCCGTGTTCCGTCGCCGTTGTTCGCACGTCGACGTCGACGTCGTCTCACCACTTCCCGGTCTTCCCGACCCCGGTCGACTGCCAGCATCGGGCGGGTCAGCCTTGCGGTGTCGACGGGTGCGACGGCAGTGCCCAGCTTTCGGTGACGATCCCCCGAATCCGGTGGACCGACGCCTTCACTATGTATTCGTGGCAAAGGCGCGATGGGAGGTTGCCGGCGGCCATCAAACGAGGGGAATCAAGTTCCGTTTCATTTCTGATCGTCGAGGCAACCGGCGGCTCGTGACCTGATCGACAGGACGCGGTTCTGCGACCGTCGGCTCAGCCCTCGTCGGACAGCATCGAGGTGATCTGTCCCATGTCGAAGTAGTCCCGCCAGGCGCTGATCTTTCCCTCACGGACCTCGAACGTGCCCATGACCGGCAGCGAGGCGACCTTGTCGCCGAGGTGGAAGGTGTCGATGCGCTCCGTGAGGACGACACCGTCTCGCGACGCCAGGTGCACCAACTCGAACGTGGTGCTCTCGAACATGCCGAAAAATCCGGCGATGAACTGGATGGTGGCGTCGATCCCCATGGCCGGGTCCATCGGAATGTTGTGGTACACGACGTCGTCGGTGAAGAAGGGGCGGAGCGCCTCGGCGTCGTGCTTCTCGAAGGCGGCGCACAGCTCGCGGACCACCCGTTCGGCGTCTTCGGCGTTCCCCATCCCGGTCCCCCTCCCTGTGGCGAGCTCATACTTACGTTAGCCAGTTGACCGCGACTCCCGGGTGGGCGTCATCCCCGGGCGGCGGGGGACCGAGTACGAGCCGGGCCGTGTGGCCGGTGATGGAGGGAGGCGCGCCGGGGAGACTTGATCCCGTGGGAACGCTCGACCGGTTGGAGGAGTCGGCGCCGGACCCCGCCGCCAGCACGGCCCCGGCCCCCGGCGGCGAGCGCCCCCGGTCGGGTCCGCCGGGGACCCGCCCGGGGGGCGGAGGCGGCAGAGGCCAGGGCATCGGCCAGGGCGGCGCCGGTGACCACCAGCTGGCTGGCGGTCCCGCCCATTCCGGTCCGGAGGCCGGTCCTCCCCGTCGGGACGGTGCGCGACGGCGCCCTGGACACCCGGGCCGGGCGAGACGTGATGGCGCCGTGGTCCGCCAGGGGGGTCGTGCACCCGGCCACGGCCACGGTGGTGCCGACCGCCAGGACCCCTGCCAGGTACCTGCGACCGGCCATGTGCCTCCCCGCATCGGTGGGCCGAACCGGTGCACCGCCCGGGGCGCTGACCAGGCCCGTCCCCACTGGAGCCTCGCCGGACGACGCTACCGAGCCGGGAAACGAAAATGGGGTTCTCAGCCCCGGGCGGAAGACCGCGGGCGAGCGGCCTCGCCGGTGGCTCTGGAGGGGGCCCGCAGTTCTCCGGCCGCGGATCCCGGGGCCCCGGGCGGTCCTACCATTGAGGCATGTATTCCTACGGGCACGGCTCGTGGATCGCCATCGTGGTGCTCGTCGCCGTGTTCGCCATCCGGGCGCTCACGTCCTCGCGCCGCCGCGACCGCGGTGCGGGTCGTTCCTCTCCGAGCAGCTCGTTCACGGCCTCCCGTCCGCCTCCGGGGGTGGTGACCGAGACAGGGCGGGCCGCCGGCTCGGGTGTCGCTCCGGGCTGGTTCGTGGACCCGACCGGCCGCCACGACCAGCGGTACTGGTCCGGGACGGCCTGGAGCGAGCATGTCGTCGACGACGGGGTTCCCGGCACCGATCCGCCCCCGCCCGCCCCGCCGCGGCGCGGCTCGGATCCTCAGCCCTCGTAGAGGGCCTGGTAGGCCCGGCTGGCGGCGTCGGCCTGCCGTCGCTCCTGGCCGACGGCCCATCGCCGCGTGCTCCGGTCGACGGCGACGGTCGTCCAACCCAGCCCGTCTTCGTCGCTCAGGTGGATCAGCAACGTATCGGCGTCGTGCTCGACGCGCAGCCGGTGGGAGGGATTCGACTCCTCGTGCAGCCCACGCACCCGTCCGGCGGTGTGACCGGGGTCGGCGACGAAGGACGTCCAGCGGGTGCGAGGCGGTCGGTTCCCTCCACGTGCCGGCATCGCGTTCGAATCTAGCGATGTCTCCATCCTCGGGGGCGGCCGGGCGACGTTGGTAGGATGGCCGGGGAGCCGCCACCGGGAGCAGTCGCCAGGAGGTGCTCATGTGGACCGTCGCCGGTGTCCTGATCGGGGTGATGGTGCTCGCCTCGTCGGTCACCGTTCGCTCCGGTCCTCCACTGCACCTGGTGGGAGCCGCCGTGGGGATCCTCACCGCCACCTGGTTGGTCCTGATGGCCGCCGACGGGCAGTCCGCGCCGGTGCTCTGGGTCCTGCTCGGCGCCGATCTGGTCGTCTCCGCCGGCGTCGCCCGGGGGGCCGTGGGCGGCCGGAGACATGCGGCGTCCGACGGCACGCCGGTGCAGCACCTGAGCTCGATCGACCGCGCCGAGGGAGTGGCGGTGAGCGACCTGTCGGCAGAGGGCATCGTCCGCGTTCACGGCGAGGAATGGACGGCCGTCGCCGTGGACGGCCCGGTGCGGGCCGGCTCGCGCGTCCAGGTCGTCCGGACGACCGGTGTGCACCTCGAGGTCCGGGGCGAGGGGCCCGACCCGCAGGCGGCCGGCGTCCCACCGTTGCGGCTCGAGGACGGGCCGGGCGACCCGGCCCGCCGTTCGCCCAGCGGATGAACGTCGAACCGCAATAGGCAGCAATAGGCAATAGTTGCGGTCCATGGTGCACCCCGCCTCCGACGGGCGCTACGAGCGCATGCCGTACCGCCGCTGTGGGCGCAGCGGCCTCCGGCTCCCGGTCCTCTCGCTCGGGATGTGGCACAACTTCGGCGACCCGGCCCGGGCCGACCCCACGGCCGTGCTGACCCGCGCCTTCGACCTCGGGATCACCCATTTCGACCTGGCCAACAACTACGGGCCGCCCTACGGGGCCGCCGAGTCGACGCTCGGCAGGGTGCTGGCGGACGCCCTCGGCGCCCACCGTGACGAGCTGGTCATCTCGACCAAGGCCGGCTACGACATGTGGCCCGGCCCCAACGGAGACGGTGGCTCGCGCAAGTACCTCCTCGCCAGCCTCGACGCCAGCCTGCACCGGATGGGGCTCGACTACGTCGACATCTTCTACTCCCACCGGTTCGATCCGGAGACGCCGCTGGAGGAGACGATGGGAGCGCTCGACGCCGCGGTGCGCCAGGGAAAGGCGCTCTATGCCGGGGTGTCGTCCTACTCGCCGGAGTCGACTGCCGAGGCGGCGACCATCCTGTCCGGGCTCGGCACGCCGCTCCTCGTCCACCAGCCTTCCTACTCCCTGTTCGATCGCACCATCGAGCGCGGGCTGTTGGAGGAGCTCGAGCGGCTCGGAGTGGGATGCGTCGTGTTCTCCCCGCTCGCCCAGGGAGTCCTGTCCGACCGGTACCTCGACGGCATCCCCGACGATTCCCGGGCGAGGACGTCGGACACCCTCCACCCCGTGCTGCTGGGCGAGGAGGTGCTCGGCAAGGTCCGCGCCCTGCGCCAGGAGGCGGCGGGCCGGGGTCAGACCATGGCGCAGATGGCGCTGGCCTGGACGGTGCGGGATCCAAGGGTCACCTCGACCGTGGTGGGGGCGAGCTCCCTGGCCCAGCTGGAGCAGAACGTGGCCATGATCGACCGGCTCGAGTTCACCGCCGAGGAGCTCGAGCGCATCGACCGCGTCCTCGGTCAGCGTTGAGCACTGCGCCGTGACCACTGCGCCGGTGACCACGGCGCCTCGGTGACCCAGGCGGCTCGGTGACCCAGGCGGCCCGGTGACCCAGGCGGCTCGGTGACCCAGGCGGCCGCCAGGTGATCCGCCAACCGCCGGCCGGCCCCGAGCGCGGGGTGGACGAGATCGTGGACCAGATCGTCGGTGCGCTCGGCACCGGGGCGTTGGCCTACCCGTCGCCCCAGCCGTCCCCACGGGGTGGTCTACGGGGCACGGACCCCGCCAGATAGCGGAGCTCGCGGCCGACGAGCCGGGACCCGGCGTGCGGTTGGCGCGCAGCTATGCTGACCGCCTCCCGAGCTGATGGAGGTCCGAGATGGACATGCGGTTGGAGCTGGTGCCGGTGCCGGTCAGCGACGTCGAGCGCGCCAAGTCGTTCTACGTGGACAAGGCCGGCTTCGTGCTCGACCACGACCAGCGGGTGAACGAGAGCCTGCGCTTCATCCAGCTCACCCCCCCGGGGTCGGCCTGCTCGATCACCATCGGCGACGGCATCGCTGCCGACATGGTGCCCGGTTCTCTGAAGGGGCTCCAGGTCGTCGTGGACGACATCGACCAGGCGCACGGCGAGCTCGAAGCGAGGGGTGCGCCCGTGTCGGGCGTCACCGACCTGCCCTGGGGCCGGTTCGTCTACTTCGAGGACCCCGACGGCAACAGTTGGGCGGTACAGGAGGTCCCCGCCCGCGGGTAGCCGCCACTCACAGGGGGCGCCCCATCTCGATCTGCCGGTCCGGCCCGGCGTCGCCGCCCTGGTCGGTCCGCCTCAGCCCGTGTCGCCGGTAGAGGCGCTGCGCGGCGTGGTTGTCCTCCATCACCCGCAGCACGAGGGATCGGGCGCCGCCCCGGGCGGCCCAGTCGGCGACCGCACCGACCAGCGCATCCCCGACGCCCGATCCGCGGGCCTCGGGAGCCACCCACAGCGACACGAGCTCGACCGTCCCCTGATCGGCGTGGGGCAGGGCGCTCACCATGCCGATGTCGCGGCCACCCCGCCGCGCCACCGCGTTGAAGGGGACCGAGGCCAGCCGATCCCGCCACCGGTGCTCGGCGTCACCGGCTCCCTGCCAGTCGGCCAGGGCGGTGGTGAAGGCACCCGGAGACTCGGCGAGGGCCGCCAGGCGGATCGACCGCCATGCCCGCCAGTCGTCGGGACCGAGCTCGTGGAGCTCGGGCACCGTCGCCGCACCCACCAGCTGGTCGGCCTGGCGGCCGGAGGTGAGCCGCACGAAGTGCAGGTCGGGGCGGGGCGGATCGGCCATGGCCCGGGCGTACTCCTCGACGGTGGACGCGTACTCCACCCAGGTCCAGCGCATGATGTTGTGGGCCGGGTCCCACCGGTAGAAATTGGACAGCGGTTCCCGGTTGCCGTTCCACAGTTCCTCCCGGGTGAGCGCCCGCCGCACGGTGCGCAGGGCCACCCGGCCCATGACCACCCGGCGGGGAAGGTCGAGCCAGACCACGGTGTCGGCGCGCTCCCAGACCAGGTCGCGAACCAGCCCGTAGTTGCCGTCGACCACCCAGGCCCCGCCGTCGGTCGCCGCCGCCACCCGGGCACGGAGCTCGTCGCCGTCGAGCTCGGTCCAGTTCGCCTGGTGGACGATCGAGTCCAGCTCGACGAAGGGGACGCCCATGACGGCGGCCAGCCGGCGCCCGAGGGTGGTCTTGCCGGCGCCCGACACCCCGACCACCGAGACCCGCTGCATCGGCAGAGCTAACCCCGTCGCCGCCGGGGCGGGCAAGGGTCCGGGGTGGCCGCCCGCTCGGGCGGTCCGAGCTCAGTCCGCCACCGGCACCTCGGTGGCCTCCTTGCCGCTCAGCCACGGCCGGCCGGCGGCGGCGAGGTCGGCCCACTTGTCGAGACCGTCGCCGGTCTGACCGAGGTCCGTCGGGGGACGGGCCCGATGCGCTCGGCCAGCGGCGCGCAGGGCCGCGATGTCGAAGTGGTAGCACTCGGCGGCGTTGAGCCCGAGGATGCGGCGGGTCTCGTCGACCGGGATGTCCGCGAAGGCGTTGCGCAGCCACTCCCGGGTGTGGGGCCAGGTCCCCTCCGGGTGGGGGAAGTCGTTGCCCCACATGATGTTGCCGACGCCGATCTCGTAGCGGCGGGCCAGCTCGCGCCGGCGGGTGTTCGACGCGCCGATGAAGCAGTTGCGGTCGAAGTACTCGCTGGGCCGCATGGTGAGGTGCGCGGTGAGCTGCGTGCCGAGCTTCTTGGCCGCGTGCTCGCGGTCGTAGACGATGTCGGAGGTCCACAGCAGGTCGGGCGCCCAGAAGGCGCCGCACTCGGTGGTCACGAAGGTGAGCCGCGGGAAGCGCTCGAACGTCCCGCCCCACAGCAGGAACCACAGCGGCCTGGTCGACCACCAGCGCACCTCGGCCACGTAGATGCCGACGTGGTCGCCGTACGAGGCCCGGTCGGCCGCGCCCGAGTGCACGTGCACCGGCATGTCGAGGTCTGCGCAGGCGGCCCACACCGGGTCGTAGCGGTCGTGGTGGTAGGGCTCGTAGGGCTGCCACATCGACGGGATCAGGATGCCGCCGCGCAGGCCCGACTCCCGGGCCCGGGTGATCTCGGCCACGGCGGCGTCGACGTCGAAGATCGGGCACGATGGCCACTCCCGCCCGCCGGTCCGGGCTGTCGGCGCACAGCTCGGCGAGCCACCGGTTGTGCGCCCGGGCCCCGGCCATCAGCGAGCTCGAGCGGGCACGTCGCCGGTGGCCCCGAGGCCGGCGCCGAAGGGGGCCGACGCCCCGCCGGTCACGGCGTCGGCGTCGGGGAAGACGACCTCGCCGACGATCCCGTCGGCGTCGAGCTCGCGTGTCGCGGCGCCGGGCGTCCCAGCCGCCCGCGCAGGCCCTCGGCGTTCTCCTCCTCCCACGCCTCGGCGAACTCCTCGTTGCGCAGGCCGCGCTCGGCGAGCTCGGCCTCGATGGCGGCCCGTGCCGCCAGGTACTCGTCGAAGGCGTCCGGCGGTACTCGGGGTCGAGCCAGTCGCGGTACTCCTCGCTCGGCAGCCCGGCGTGGCAGTCGGCCGAGATCACCAGGTACCTGGCCCGCGGTCATGTCCTCTCGTCGAGTCCTCGTTCATCGGGGATCCTCGGTCATCGGTCAGCTCCTCTGGGCCGGCTCTGCGCGGTCATCCGGGGACCTCCCGCAGATAGGTGGGGTTCGGCGCGCTCGAGCATCGACTCGGCCCGGGCGCTGGATCTGGGCGTCGATCGACGTCGCTCGGCGCCATGATCCAGAACCGGTCCTCCCGGACGCCGCGGACCACCTGGTCGGCGACCTCGGACGGCTCGGTGTAGTGGACCTCGATGCCCGGCCGCCGCCATCTGGGCCTCGATGTCCTCGATGGTCGGGTACGGGGTCTGCCGCGGCCGGCTCTTGGCCAGCTCCGCGGGCCGGACCCGCCACGAGCTGAAGATCCCGGTGCGCAGCATGTGGGGCCCGGGGAAGAGCACCGATGCGCCGACCTTCGACCCGGCGTCCTGCAGCTGGGCGTAGAGGCACTCGGTGAGGGTGACCACCGCCGCCTTGGTCACCGCGTACTGCGGCGTGCCGCGGCAGCGGCGAGACGCCCCCGTTGCCCGAGGAGGTGTTCACCACGTGGCCCTCCGATCCCGACGCCACCATGGCCGGCACGAAGGCGTTGATGCCGTGGATGACGCCGTAGACGTTGACGTCGAACGCCCACCGCCAGTCGTTGAGCTCGTGCTCCCACAGCGCGCCCTCGGCGCCGGCGCCGATGCCGGCGTTGTTGCACAGCAGGTGGACCCCCCCGTAGCTCCTCGAGCACCCGGTCGCGCAGGCCCTCCACCGAGGCGTCGTCGGCGACGTCGCAGGGCATCCCGGCGACGTCGAGCCCCCGCGCCGCGAGGTCGTCGGTCACCTCCGACGAGCGCCCCGGCGTCGACGTCGGCCAGCACCACCCGCATGCCCTCGCCGGCGAACCGCTCGCCCATGGCCGCGCCCGATGCCGCCGGCGCCACCGGTGACCACCGCCACCCGGCCGGCGAGCTCCTTCATGACTCCTGCGGCCGGCCGGCGACAGGTCGTCGTAGCGCTGGTGCACGTAGGGCCGGATCCACTCGCCGGGCACGGTGCCGTGGATCTCGCCCCGCTGGACGCTGCTGCGCTCGGACAGGGTGATCCCGACGATCTCGCGCACCGGCAGGTCGGCCACCGGGTCGAAGCGGGACTCGCGCAGCATGCACCTCGCCCTCGACACCGCTCGAGCCGTCCGGGTCTGCTCGGTCCGGTGGCAGTAGACCAGGGCCGGGTCGGTGTCGAAGCCCTTGCCGTCGGGGGCCGGCAGGAACTTGAAGTAGAAGTCGGTCCGGGTCTCGGGTCCGCCCGGCTCGAGCTCGCCGGTGACCCGCGCCCTCCACCCGGACGATCTCGATGCCCATGCGGGCGAAGGTGCCCGGTGACCCGGTCGCCGTCGCGGTGCGAGCTCGACCGCGCCGATCTTCTTCGGCTCGCCGAAGGTCTCCCGCCCGCCGATCACCGACTGCTCGGTGGTCATGGGCATGAACAGGGCGTAGAAGCCGTCGGTCCCCTCGTGGCGGGCGCGCACCGAGAAGCTGCCGGCCCCGAACGTCGGGTACCCGGCGATGTCGACGGTGGCCACGGTGACCTTGACCAGGGGCTCGTCACCGGGCCCGATGGGGTGGCGGCAGCACCGCGGCGACGACCTCGGGGTCGGTCAGGTAGGTGGCGACGAGGGTGGTGGCCCAGACGTCGACCGAGGTGGCCTCCACCTCGCGGTTGCGCAGCTGGTCCTCGGAGCGTGCCCCGTAGCGAACGGTCCCCATGGATCCTCCTCGTGTCGGGTCGGCGATCGGACAGTCGGTGTCGGTCGGTCGGTGACGGACCGACGGCGGCGGATCAGCG
The DNA here is from genome assembly GCA_963764555.1 of uncultured Acidimicrobiales bacterium. Taxonomy (GTDB): domain Bacteria; phylum Actinomycetota; class Acidimicrobiia; order Acidimicrobiales; family RAAP-2; genus Bog-756. The sequence continues at coordinate 318,053 of CAVXSW010000003.1, read as the reverse complement.
CGCCCACCCCGGCGAAGGCCGGGCATCGGGCCGCCTCGGGCGGGATCTCGCTCGGCCGGGAGGGGCCGGTCGATCTCCTCGTGGGTGGGCCCGACCCGGGCCGCCACCGGGGCCAGGGCGTCGAGGTCGAAGCCGAACAGCCGGGCGGCGTTCCCTCCCAGCATGGCCTGCACCTCGGCCGGGTCGACGCCGGCGAAGGACAGCCGGAGCGCCTCGCGGCTGAAGGGGAAGCTCGACTCCTTGTGGGGGTAGTCGCTGCCCCACATGATCCGGTCGACGCCGACGGCGTGGCGCATGGCCGCCTCGGCCGGGCGCATGAAGCTCGAGCCCACGTGGCACTGGCGCGCCCAGTACTCGCTCGGGCGCAGCGACAGGCTCGGCGACGACCGACCGGCCCCACTCGATCTCCTGGGAGCCGTCCGCCGTCCCCATCCGGTCGAAGAAGAAGTCGAGGGTGCCGAGCGTCTCGGGGATCCACGCCGTCCCCTGCTCGGTGAAGACGAACTGGAGGTCCGGGTGGCGCTCGAGGACGCCGCCGAAGACGAGGTGCCACAGCGCCCGGTGCGCCCACCAGGTGACCTCGAGCATGAACACCACCTTGTCGATGTCCTGGTCCCCGAGGGGCGGGACCGCGCTCCCGCTGTGGTGGTTGACCGGCAGCCCGGCCACCTCGCAGGCCCGCCACAGCGGGTCGTAGACCGGCGAGTAGAGCGGCTCGAGGCCCGAGCCGGGGGGCGCGCCGGGGAGCAGGATGCCGGCGGTCATGCCCGGCCTCGGCGGCCCATTCGACCTCGCCGCACCGCCCGGTCGACGTCGTGCAGCATGATCTGCACGATGCCGAGCCGGCGGCCCGGCGCCTCGGCGCAGAAGTCGGCCAGCCAGCGGTTGTGGGCGTGCAGGCCGGCCCAGCGCAGCTCGAGGTCGCCCTCGCTGGCCCCGGGCACCTGCACCTTGAGCGACGGCTCGGGGTAGAAGGGCGGGATGGTGTTGGGGAAGATCACCTCGGCCACGATGCCGTCGGCCTCGAGGTCGGCCAGCCGGCGGGCGTGGTCCCAGTTCCGGTCGGCGTCCTCGCCCATCAGGTCGTCGAAGGGGACGCGGTAGTCCCTGGCCCACTCGTCGAAGCGGGGATGCAGCGCGCTCGGCAGATAGTCGCGGTAGTGGAGGAGGTCGCCGCCGCTGTGGCAGTCGGCCGAGATGATCGTGTAGCGCTCGCCGGCGGCCATCGTCCTCCCTACCTCCCGGGACTGCCCGTCTGTCGGGCCCGCCCCTGATCGACCCGGGGCTCTCCTGTAACATCGTTACATGACCGGACGGGTCAAGCGGTCAAGGGCCGCGGACCGCGCCCCGGCCGGCGCTCACCCGGGACCAGGTGCTCGACGCCGCCATGGAGATCGTCGAGGCCGACGGGGTGGACGCGGCTCACCGTCCGCGGGCTGGCGGCCAAGCTCGGGGTGGCCCCGACCGCCATCTACTGGCACGTGGGCAACAAGCAGGACCTGCTCGACGGGCTCGCCGAGCGGGTGGTCGCCCGGCTGGGCGACGTCGAGGCCCGGGGGCGGGACCCGGCGGCCCGGATCGTCTCGATCGCCCGGACCCTGCGGGAGAGGCTCCTCGAGCGCGCCGGAGCTGGTCGCCCTCGTGCACCGCCAGGGCCGCACCGCCGAGCTCTTCCAGCCGGCCCGCCGCGCCCTGGTCGGCGAGCTCGCCCGGGCCGGGGTGCGACGGCGCGGAATCGGCCCTCGCCGTGCAGGCCCTGCTCAACCTGGTGGTCGGCTCGGTGCTCCTCGACCGCCAGCTCGAGCGCCAGCCGGCCCAGCGGCCGAGCCCCGAGGAGCTCTGGTCGCCCGGCGACGTCCCCGACGACCCCGAGCTGCTCGCCCAGCTCGCCCGCCCGGTCGACGAGCAGCAGCTGTTCGACTTCACCGTGGCCGTCGTGGTGGAGGCGGTGGTGCTCGGTCGCGTGGACCGGCCCGTCGGCAGCCCATCCGGCCGCCCCGGCGGCCCATCCGGGCCTCGCCGCCCCGGCGGCGGGGGGCGTGGCCGCACGTAGGGTGGGGCCCATGTACACCCGTCACCTCGGCCGGACCGGAGTCCGGGTCAGCCCGCTCTGCCTCGGCGCCATGATGCTCGGGTCGTGGGGGAACCGCGACCACGACGACGCCGTCCGCATCATCCATCGCGCCCTCGATGCCGGGATCAACTTCATCGACACCGCCGACGTCTACTCCGCCGGCGAGTCCGAGGTCATCGTGGGCAAGGCGCTCGCCACCGTGGACCGGTCCCGGATCGTGCTGGCCACCAAGGTGCACGCCCCGATGAGCGACGACCCGAACGCGCAGGGGAACTCGAGGCGCTGGATCATCGCCGAGTGCGACCACAGCCTCCGCCGGCTCGGCACCGACTACATCGACCTGTACCAGATCCACCGGCCCGACGAGCGCACCGATGTCGACGAGACGCTCGGCGCGCTCACCCACCTGGTGCAGGCGGGCAAGATCCGTTCCTTCGGCAGCTCGACGTTTCCCGCCGAGCGGATCGTCGAAGCCCAGTGGGTGGCCGAGCGCCGGGGCCGCGAGCGGTTCATGACCGAGCAGCCGCCCTACTCGATGCTGGTGCGCGGGATCGAGCGCGACGTCCTGCCCGTGGCGCAGTCCTACGGGATGGGCGTGATCCCCTGGAGCCCGCTGGCCGGGGGCTGGCTCTCGGGCCGGTTCGGCGAGGGCAAGGACAACACCAGCCACCGGTCGGCCCGGTTGCCGGACCGCTACGACCTCGGACTGCCCGTCAACCAGCGCAAGCTCGAGATCGTGACCCAGCTGGCGGCCCTGGCCGCCGAGGCCGGGCTGAGCCTGATCGAGCTGTCCCTGGCCTTCGTGCTCGAGCACCCCGCCGTCAGCGCCGCCATCATCGGTCCGCGCACCATGGAGCAGCTCGAGTCGCAGCTGTCGGCGCCCGAGGTGCGCCTCGAGCCCGCCGTGCTGGACCGGATCGACGCCATCGTGGCCCCGGGCACCAACGTGAACCCCGAGGACGCGGGGTGGCAGCCGGCGGCGTTGACCGATCCGCGCCTACGCCGCCGTTCGCGCCGGTGAGCCGGGCCCGGGAGGACCGGGCCGCGCCGCCGCCAGCTCAGCCACCGGTCGGTGACGGGGGAGGGCCAAGCCGGTCGATGCCGGCGCCGAGCTCGGCCAGCGCCCCCGCCAGCTCGGCCCGCACCGCCGGGTCGGTGATCATCCCCTCGTCGTCGACCAGATCCGGGGCGACCGGGACGTGGCGGCAGGCCGGCTCGACGACGGCGGCGTGCACGTAGCCGAGCACCCGGCGCAGGCACTCGTGGGCATGGGGCGCCCCGCGGGTGACGCGTTGATCCATCCCACCGGCTTCTCGTAGATGGAGCCCGGGCGGTCGTCGCCCACCGTCCAGTCCAGCAGGTTCTTGAACGCGCCCGGCAGCGCACCGGCGTACTCGGGCGTGGAGACCATCAGGGCGTCGGCCGCCCGGATCTCGGCTCGCAGGTCCGCCACGGCCGGGTCCAGCGGCTCCTCGTCGTCGTCGGGATTGAACAACGGGAGGTCGCCGAGGCGCCCGAACAGCACGGTGACGAGGTGGCGGGGGGCGACGACCTGGGCCGTGCGCAGGACGGCCAGACTGGTCGACTGGCGCCGGAGGCTCCCGGGGACGAGCAGCACCCGAACGGGTTCGGCCACCCCCGGGACGACGCCGGGCCGCCCGGTCTCGTTCCCGGCGGCGGGCCGGAGCCGGTCCGGGGTGCTCAACCGACGCCGGCGCGCTCGAGCATGTCGGCGGGCGCGCCGATGCGGCGGAGCTCGCCGGCGAGGGCGTCGAGCATGGTCGCCTCGTCGCGGCCGTTCACCCGGTTCTCGTCCTCGCCGGGGTCGATGCCGGTGTCGAAGAGGAACGAGCCCTCGGGCGGGCCGCCGGCGGCCCAGAAGGGCAGCGGGTCCCCTGGCTCGAAGGGCTGGCGGAGCACCGGCACCCCGGTGCCGGGCATCACCTCGAGGGTGGCCCGGCGGTCGGGACGGGGCAGGCGAACGTCGGGGAACTGGGGGATCGGCATGGTCGACCACCGGTTGGACCACACCGACAGCGGCCAGCGGCCGCCCGCACCGGTGGCACCCCGCAGGTAACGGCAGCGACCGTCGGTGATCCCGACGTGGCGGCCCCAGTAGCCGAACAGGGCCAGCTCCCGCACCGAGGTGCCCGTGCCCTCGATGAGGGGGAGCAGGGACCGCCCGTGCACCGGGTGCTCCACCGTGGCGCCGAACACGTCGACCAGCGTGGCATGGAGGTCGACGGCGGTGGTGAGGGCGTCGACCTCCCGGGGCGGCTGGCCCGGCCAGCGCACGAGCAACGGGATCCGCCCGAGCTCGCTGTAGACGGGTGCGTCCGGTTTGCCGAAGATGTCGTGCTCACCGAGGTAGTGGCCGTGGTCGGTGCAGAGGACCACGGCTGTCGAACCGGCCAGGCCCGCCTGGTCGACGGCGTCCAGCAGCCGGCCGAACCAATGGTCGATCATGGTCAGCTTGGCGCCGTAGTTGCCGCGGATCTTGCGCCCCTGCTCGGGCGCTAGCGTGCCGCCGGCGACCGCGTCGACGAGGTAGGGGGGCCAGATGGCGAGCGGCCCGTCGTCGAGCTCGTTGTAGAGACCGGCGTAGGGGAGCGGCGTGTCGAAGGGCTCGTGCGGGTCGAACTCGTCGACGAGGAGGAAGAACCGGTCGTGGGCGCCCGCCTCGGACCGGATCCAACGGGCCGCCGCGGCCATGGTGCGGGGACCCGGGAAGTCCTCCTCGGAGCGGAAGTAGGTGCGCGAGTCGTCGTAGTGGTGGTGGTACCGGGGGCGCTCGATCGGGAGGGCGGGCGTTCCCGCCCAGGTCGGGTCCGGTGTCGTCCGCCACGGGTCGTTCTCGTGACCCCGCTGGTAGTCCCAGGCGCTGAAGTCGGTGTGATAGTTCTCCCCGCCGGTCTCGAACAGATGGGGATGGTCCGAGACCAGCATCGTGGTCACCCCCCGCGCCCGCAGTGACCGGGTCACCGCGTCCTCCCAGACCTCGATGGACCCCCACGGCCTCCAGGGGAAGTCGAGGGCCCCGACGAGCAGATCGTGGCGGGCGGGCATGCACGGCAGTGAGCCGGCGTGGTGCCGGGTGAAGCGCAGCGCGGTCTCGGCGAACCGGCTGATCGACGGAGTGGCGAACTCGCCACCGCCGTAGGCCTCGAGCAGGTGACGGTTGAGACTGTCGAGCAGGACGACCACCACGTTCCTCGGCGCCGCCCCGTTCGTCGCTTCACCCACGGATCGGTCCGCCCTCGCCGCCGAGGAAGGTGAACCGCACCTGGCGCCGCGGGTTGTCCTCGTTGGTGTCCACCATGACCAGGCTCTGCCAGGTCCCGAGCTGGGGGTCGCCGCCCATCACGGGCACGCAGAGCGAAGGGCTGACCAGGGCTGGAAGCACGTGGTCGGCGCCGTGGCCTCGGGAACCGTGCCGGTGCCGGTACCGGTCGTCGCGCGGCAGGAGCCGCGCCAGGGTCTGGTCCAGGTCGTCCTCGGAGCCGGCACCGACCTCGATGAGGGCGAGACCGGCCGTGGCGTGGGGGGCGAAGGCGTTGACCAGACCGTCCCCGTGGGCGGCGCAGAACCGGCGCAGCTCGCCGGTGAGGTCGACGACCGACCGGCCGGTGGTGTCGATGGTCACGACCTCGGAGTCCACCGGGCCATCATCGCACCGGTTCCCGGGTCGCCCGCCCTCTGGCCGCCCGCTCCCGGCCGCCGTGCCCCGCCGGCGGCGGCGATAGGGTGCCTCCGGAGTGAGGCCGGAGGCGAAGAACCAGCGGGTCCCGGCGTCCGGCAATGACCGCCAGGCACCCGCCCGGCGGGTAGGGAACCCGGCCCGTTCCGGGCGGGAGGGCCCCCGCTGCGGCTGGGCGGACGGCTCCGAGTCGATGCGCCGCTACCACGACGACGAGTGGGGCGTGCCGTCGCGGGACGACCGGCACCTGTTCGAGATGCTGGTGCTCGAAGGCGCCCAGGCCGGCCTGTCCTGGTCCACCATCCTCGGCAAGCGTGACCACTACCGCCGCGCCTTCGACGGCTTCGATCCCGACCGCGTGGCGTGCTACGACGGGGACAGGATCGAGGCCCTGCTCGCAGACCCCGGCATCGTGCGCAACCGGCTCAAGGTGCGCAGCGCCGTCGCCAACGCCCAGGCCGTTCTGGACGTACGTGGCGAACGAGGGTCCTTCGCCGACTATCTCTGGGCCTTCGTCGACGGGGTCCCGGTGGTGAACGAGCCGCGCTCGGCGGACGACGTACCGGCCCGCAGCGAGCTCTCCGACCGGATCGGCAAGGACCTCAAGCGCCGCGGGTTCACCTTTGTGGGGTCGACCATCGTCTACGCGTACCTGCAGGCCGTGGGGATGGTCGACGACCACCTGGTCGGCTGTCCCGCCAAGGGGACCGGCGGCGCGCTCCCCGGGACGACCCGGTGCGGTTGAGCCCCGGCCGGTGCGAGGAGCTCCTTCGCCGGTCGGATCGGGCGACCCTCGGGACCGTGCACCCGGTCCGGGGCGTCGACGCCGTGCCGGCCTGCTTCGTCCACGACCGGGGGTCGATCGCGATCCCGATCGACCGGGTGAAGCCCAAGTCGTCCGGTGTCCTCCAGCGGGAGCACAATCTGGATGCCGATCGCCGTGCCGTGTTGCTGTGCGACCACTGGGACCGTCATGACTGGTCCCGCCTGTGGTGGGTGCGCGCCTCGCTCGAGCGGATCACCGGCTCGAGCGAGCTGCAGGCGGACCTGGAGGCGGGCCTCCGGACGAAGTACCCCCAGTACGCCGGGACCTCCTTCGCCGGCCTGCTGGTCTTCGCCGTCACCGCCCTCGTCGGCTGGGCGGCGGACCCGTCGACCGAGTACCCGGGGAGCGAGGACCCGGCGGCCACCGGCGAGCCGGGACGGGCGGGGTCAGGCCCGTAGGGAGCGGACCACCTCGACCAGCCGGGCGGTCTCGTCCTCGGTGTTGTAGTAGTGCGGCGAGGCGCGCACCACGGCGGTCGGGTTGGGCGGGGACATGTCGAGCCGGGCCCACGGGGCTTCGCTGACCGACACGTTGATCCCCCGGGCCGAGGCCGTCGGCGAAGACCGACCGGGGCTCGGCTCCCTCGACCGTGAAGCTCACGATGCCCGAGCGTCGGTCTCCGCCGTCGTGCACCGTGACGCCGCCCACCTCGGAGAGCTGGCGCCGGAGCCCCTCGGCCAGCGCGCCGACCCGCGCCGAGATCGCCTCGATGCCCGAGCGCCAGGACGTGGTCGATGGCCCGGCCGAGCCCCAGGTGAGCGGCGACGGGCACCTCGAAGTCGAGGAACCGGTCGGCCCCGTCGCGCAGCCGGTAGTGGTGGGCGTCGACCCACAGGGCCGAGCTCCAGCCGATCCCGGGGGGCTCGAGCCGCTCGGCGAAGGACGACTCGACGTACAGCAGGCCGGTCCCTCGGGGACCGCGCAGCCACTTGCGGCCGGTGGCGGTGGCGACCTGGCACCCGATGCGGCCCACGTCGACCGCGAGCTGCCCGACGCTCTGGCAGGCGTCGAGGAAGAACGGGACCCCGGCCCGACCGGCACGCCGCCCCGGCCGCTTCGACCGGGTTGACCAGGCCGCGGTGGGTCCCGACGTGGGTGAGGGCGGCGAGGGCGACCGCGCCGCCGCTCGAGCGCCGCCGACAGCGCATCGAGGTCGAGGGTCCCCTCGGGCGTGCTCCCCACCACCTCGATGGCTGCGCCGGTCAGCCGGCAGACCTGCATCAGGCCGAGGTAGTGGCTGTCGTAGGCGATCCGGTCCACGAGGAGCCGCTGGCCGCGGCGCACACCACCGCCGAGCGCGCAGCCCCCAGACCGCCTTGGTCCACGACTGGGTGTCCGATCCGGTGACGACCACCTCGCCCTCGCCGGCACCGAGCAGCCTCGCCGCGGCACGGCGCACCGCCGCCAACCGTTCGGTGGCGGCCGTGGCCGCCTCGTAGCCGCCCAGCTCCGACTCGGACCGGAGGTGCTCCACCTGCTCGGCCAGGGTCGCCCGGGTCGGCAGGGCGGCCCCGGCGTTGTTGAGGTGGGCGACCGTCGCGCACCCCGGAGTGGCCGCCCGCTCGGCCACGACGTCGATGGTGCCGGCCACCGGGCGAACCTACTCCGGCGGCGCCGGAACCGGGAGCGGGACCGTCGGCCGTGAGCCGCGTTGGTAGGGTCGGGGCGATGGGCGCCGGCTCGGAGCCGCTGACGGAGCAGGTCGTCGGCGGCGGACCCGCTGGACCAGTTCGGCCGCTGGTTCGAGGATGCCGCACGCGCCGTCCCGGACCCCGAGGCCATGGCGGTCGCCACGGCGGACGAGCGACGGCCGGCCGTCGGTGCGGATGGTGCTCCTGCGGTCCTGGGGGGAGGAAGGGTTCGTCTTCCATACCAACTACGCCAGCCGCAAGGGCGTCGAGCTCGGGTCCAACCCCGAGGCGGCCCTCCTGTTCTACTGGGGCCCGCTCGGGCGCCAGATCCGCATCGAGGGCAGGTCCGGACCGCTCGGTGCCGAAGCGTCGGACGCGTACTTCGGCTCCCGGCCCCGGGGCGCCCAGATCGCCGCATGGGCGTCCCGCCAGAGCCAGGCCGATCGGGAGCCGGAGCGCCCTCGATGCCGCCGTTCGCCGGTACGCCGACACCTATGCCGGCCGGGACGTGCCCCGGCCGCCCTGGTGGGGCGGGATCGTCGTGGTGCCCCGGTCGTTCGAGTTCTGGCAGAACCGGGAGGACCGCCTCCACGACCGCCTGTGCTACCGGCAGCGCCCCGGGCGGATGGGAGCTCGAGCGCCTCCAACCCTGAGGGGCGACCGGCGATCGCCGGCGCTCGGCCGGGCCCGGTCCCGGTGACCGTCCGCAGTATGTTCTCGGCTATGACAGACGACGCGACCCTGGTGCAGGACCGGGTCAGCCAGCTCCTCGACGAGGTCGACCCGAAGACCGCGCCGGTGCGAGGAGTTCCGGGCCCGGCAGTACGACCTCGGGCTCGCCTGGGTCTCGTTCCCCGAGGGATACGGCGGTCTGGGCCTGCGTCCCGGGTCTGCAGCGGGACATCGACCGGCGCCTGGCCGAGGCCGGTGCCACGCCGCCCGGGCCGCCCGACTTCTTCGGCCTCACCATGGCCGGGCCCGACGGTGGTGACCCACGGGTCCGACGAGCTCCGCCACCGGCTGCTGCCCCGGACCTTCACCGGCGAGGACTCGTGGTGCCAGCTGTTCAGCGAGCCCGGCGCCGGGTCGGACCTCGCCGGGCTGTCCACCCGGGCCGTGCGCGACGGCGACGAGTGGGTGATCACCGGCCAGAAGGTGTGGAACACCTATGCCCACATCGCCGATCGGGGCATGCTGGTGGCCCGGACCGATCCCGACGCCCCCAAGCACAAGGGGCTGACCTACTTCGCCCTCGACATGCACGCCGACGGGGTCGAGGTCCGGCCCCTCCGGCAGATGACCGGCGAGGCCGAGTTCAACGAGGTCTACCTCACCGAGGTCCGGGTCCCCGACGCCGACCGGGTCGGCGAGGTGGGCGAGGGATGGCGGGTGGCCATGACCACGCTCTCCAACGAGCGGACCACCATCGGCGGCGGCACCGGGCCCCCGGTCCGGGGATCGGGGTCCATCGCCGAGGCGCTCCGGATCTGGCGCGGCCTCGGGTCCGGAGCACGGGCCGTCGACCGGGACCGCCTGGCCCGCTCGTGGATCGAGGCGGAGGTGCTGCGGCTCACCAACATGCGGGCGGCGGCCAGAACCGCAAGGCGGGCAACCCCGGACCCGAGGGGTCGATCGCCAAGCTCATGTTCGCCGAGGTCAACAAGCGGGTCTACGAGCTCTGCGTCGACCTGCTCGGGCCGGACGCCCTGATCGGCTACGACTACTCGATGAAGCGGGCCGAGGGGCTCGGCCTGATCGGGCCCCCGGGTTCGGCCCGCAAGATGTTCATCCGGTCGCGGGCCAACTCGATCGAGGGTGGGACCTCGGAGATCCAGCGCAACATCCTGGGCGAGCGGATCCTCGGCCTGCCCGGCGACGTCCGGGTCGACAAGGAGCTGCCGTGGTCGAAGGTGCCGAGGAACTGACCCCGTCGCCGGGGGGCGCCATGACCGATGCCAGAAAGTTCCTCGGCATGGAGCCGGTCGGCGACGACCTGCACTGGCAGCTGACCGTGGTGCCCGAGCTGACCACCCCGGGCAATTTCCTCTTCGGCGGCTGCGGGCTCGGCGCCGCCCTGGTCGCCCTCGAGGCGGCCTGCGGGCCGCCCGACGGTCTGGTCGACGGCCCAGTACCTCTCCTACGCCCCGACCGGACTCGGAGCTCGAGCTCACCGTCACCCTGGCCGCCGAGGGTCGCCGGATCACCCAGGGCCGGGTGGTCGGGTACGTGGGCGACGCCGAGATCCTCACCGTCAACGCCGCGGCGGGCTCGCCCGCGGACCTCGATGTCGGGCGGCGTGTGGGTGGCGATGCCCGAGGTCCCGCCGCCCGAGGAGTGCCCACCGCGGCGGCTCCCGACTTCAGCTCGACCTCGATCTTCGACCGCATCGACGTGCGGCTGGCCCGGGGCCGCTCCGTTCGAGGAGATCGCCGCCGGGGACGGGTCGGCCGGGCGACCCCGACAGCGTGCTGTGGGCCCGGGTGCCCGGGCACCTCGAGCCGTCGGCGGCCACCCTGGCCATCATCGGCGACTACGTCTCGGGCGGCGTGTCCCAGCCGCTCGGCCGCCGGGTCATGTCCCGCAGCCTCGACAACACCCTCCGGATGGTGCAGCCTCGAGCCGACCGAGTGGATCCTCTGCGACATCCACATGCAGGCGCTGGTGGGCGGCTACGGGCAGGGGACCGCCTACCTGTGGTCGCAGGAGGGGGCGCTGCTGGCCACGGCCAGCCAGTCGATGAGCGTGCGGCTCTGGGAGTAGGCGCCCCGACGATCGCCAGGCGCCGGGGCGTAGTGTCGGGAACGGGGCCGGCCCCGACCGGGCGGCCGTGCCCCGGCGCGTTCGACGAGGAGAGCCGATGAAGATCAGCACCATGCTCAGCTACGCCGGCGGCTTCCGGCGGGCGGCGGCCGAGGTGGCCGAGCTCGAGCAGGCCGGCCTGGACCTCGTCTGGGTGGCCGAGGCCTACGGCCTGGACGGCCCGAGCATGATGGGCTACCTGGCCGCCCTGACCGAGCGGGTCGAGATCGGCTCGGCCATCCTGCCCATCTACTCCCGGACGCCCACCCTCATCGCCATGACCGCGGCCGGTCTCGACACCCTGTCGGAGGGCCGGTTCCACCTCGGCCTCGGGTCGTCGGGCCCCCAGGTGATCGAGGGCTGGCACGGCGTGCCCTTCACGGCCCCCATCGGCCGCACCCGGGAGATCATCGAGATCTGCCGGAAGGTCTGGGCCCGCGAGGAGCCGCTCGTCCATCGAGGGCGCGCCACTACACCGTGCCGCTGCCGCCCGGTGCCGGGCACCGGGCTCGGCAAGGCGCTCAAGATCATCGGCCACCCGGTGCGGCCGTCCATCCCGGTCTGGGTGGCAGCCCTCGGCGAGAAGAACGTGGCCATGGCGGCCGAGGTCGCCGACGGCTGGATCCCGATGCTGTTCGTCCCCGAGAAGGCCCACGAGGTCTGGGGCGCCTCCCTCGAAGCCGGGCCGGGCCCGGCGGCGACCCGGACCTCGGGCCGCTCCAGATCACCGCCGGCGGCATCGCTGGCCGTCGGCGAGGGCGACGAGGTGACCGCCCTGCGCGACCTGGCCCGTCCGATGGTGGCCCTCTACGTGGGCGGGATGGGGGCCAAGGGCAAGAACTTCTACAACGACGTGGTCCGGCGCTACGGCTACGAGAAGGAGGCCGAGACCATCCAGGACCTCTACCTGAGCGGGAAGAAGGCCGAGGCCGAGGCGCTCGTGCCCGACGAGCTCCTCGAGGCCACCTCGCTCTGCGGTCCCGAGGGCTACGTCGCCGAGCGCATCGCCGCCTTCGGCGAGGCCGGTGTCACCCACCTCCAGGTCGTCCCGGTGCCCGTCGGGGACCAGCGCCCGGCCGACCTCGTCGCCGACGGTCAAGAAGCTGGCCGGACTGACCGAGGCGGCGCCGGCCCTCAACCCTCGCCGAAGGGTTTCGGCGTCCCGGTCTCGGCGGCGGGCCCACCCCGGCCCGGCACGAGGAGGGAGTCGAGCTCGGCCGCCATCTGCTCGATCTCCTCGGCGTCGTAGTAGTGGCGGTCGAGGGTGAGGTGAGGTGGTGCTGCACCAACCCAGCGCCTCCTCCGCCGCTGCCGCGGCGTCGTAGACCGAGAACAGCCTGGCCTGCATCGGCCCGGGCGGACACGAAGCGGGAACCACGTCGCCCGGCCTCGTCGGGCAGGGCCCGCAGACGGTCGCCCGGGGTGCCCCCCGACGGTGGGGTGCCTCCCGACGGTCCTGCTCCGCCGGTTGTCGGGGCGCCCCCGGTCGCCCCGACCATCCGCGTCCCCTCGCCGTGCCGGTCATGGTCATCTCCTTCCCGATCGCCTCGTCCTCCCTGGTCACCGTCATACCCGAGCCGGATTCCCCGGAACCACTCCGGGTCGGCGCAACGGCGGCTGGCCGTCGGATCCTCCCCGTGGGGCCGGAGGACTCCGATCGGATCTCATGGCGACCCGGCGCCGGCGGTTCGCTCCGGCAACAGGAGGACGGCACCGGCGAGGAAGCAGAGCGCTCCGACGAGCGTCCCGAGGTTCGACAGCTCGGCGTCCCAGACCGCACCGGTGGACGGCACGACGTAGGAAGCCACCGCCGAGCACCCGAAGGCCACCGATCCGGCGAGGTTGAGGGCCGTGATCCACCACGACGTCTCCGCCGGCGCCCACGCACCCCATCCGTGGCACACCTCGAACCAGGCCAGCGTGCTCGCCACGAGGAAGCACACCGACCCCAGGGCATCGGGCCGCCACACGTGGTGACGGGCCGCCGCCACGCTCAACCCGGTCCAGAGCGCCGCTCCGGTGCTCACGTTGAAGAACAGGGTTCCGACCAGCTGCACCCCGCCGGCCCACCAGTCGATGCGGTCGGGCCGGTACGACGAAGATCCGGCGCCAGTCCGTGCGACCGGTGCCCCCGACGCGGCGTCCACCGACTCGCGGTACTGGAGCAGGGCGGCGGTGGTGAAGAAGAGCGAGCCGGCGAAGAAGGTCAGCGAATCGGCCCACGTCCCGACGGCCTCGGCGAAGGGCGGCAGGGCCCCGAGGGCGAACAGTGTCGAGCCGGCCCCGAACAGCACACCGATCCACCATCCGCGCGCCCGCGGATCCCACCAGGTGCCGGCAGCCCGGGGGTCCCGCTTGCGAAGCCGACGTGATTCCCACCGGGCCACCAGGCCGTCGGGCCGTCGGTACTCGACGCAGGTCACGAAGGGACCGAAGCCGCTCCGGCCGCGGGGTGAGGGAAGGTCGGGCGCGGGACGGGCGCCGCGGACCGGTCGGCCGGTGGACACCGTGTCAGTATCGCCGTCTCGCCGTCGTCGCCGATTCACTACCGCCGAGTCGGTGCGCCCCTTCGGACAACGAGTGGAGCACCCGCTTGCCGTGTGCGTGGCACCCGGACACACTCGCAGAGCGCTCCGACAGGCAAAGGGTGACCGGGCGCGGGACTAGCTTGACGGTCAGCCGGCCGACCGGTGAACACGATCGAGAGGGGAGCCCGTCCGGCGGGTCTCCCGAGGGTTGGTAAGGAGATCCGATGGAGACCGCTTCCGACGGCATGGACCGGACGAGCATGCTGCGGGCCGCGGTGGCGAAGGTGCCCTCCGAGGACCTTCGGGCCGCGCTCGGCGAGGCCGCCGACCCGGCGCGCGGTGTCAAGGCGGCGGGCAACGCCCTGCACGCCCTCCGCCGGCACCGCGACCCGGCCGCAGTGGTCGACCGCCCGCAGTACCGGGCCGCCGTGCCCTACCTGGCCGCCACCATCGCCGAGAAGTGCCTGGCGCGGACCGTCGAGCTGCTCGGTGACGACTCGGAAGATCCGACGAGGGAGCAGCTCGACGCGGCGCTCGACGAGGTCTGTGGCTCGTTTCCGGTCACCACCGTCGCCGTCATGCTCGCATCGGTCGCCCACGACGACCTGCCGTCCTCCGACCTCTGCTTCGACCTGCTCGTCACCGAGCCGCGCTTCGGGCTGACCGGACCGGCCGACCCGCCACCGCCGTCCCCGCCGGCCGGGCCCCGGCCCCGACCGTCGAGCGGAGCCACGGCCGAGCAGCGCGCCGCCAGACGGGAGCGGAAGGGCCAGGCGGCGGCGGTCCGGCGCCGCCAGGCCGAGGTGGCCCGCCGGGCCGACGAACAGCTGCGACGAGCGAGGAAGGACGTCCGTTGGCGTGATCGGCGGGACCGCCCCTCTTGACAGCGCGGGCCTCAACCCCGTCCGCCGGATCGTGCCCGAGGTCAGCCTGGCCACGCACCTGCGCCGAGCGCAGCTGACCCAAACCCGGCCGGACCGCCGTCCGGCCGACGGTTCTCAGACGGAGGCCACGGGATCGGCGACACCCACCGCCGGCGGCAGCGGCGTGGCGCCTCCGATGACGTCCAGGATCTCGTCGCCGATCAGCTCCTCACGTTCGAGCAGCGCGTCCCGCAGAGCCTCGACCACCTCGCGGTGGTCCTCGAGCATCCGGGCGACCGACTCCTTGGCCTCGCCGAGGAGCGACTTCGACCTCGGCACGCCCGTCGTCGTGCGAGAGGACCTTCGAGACGATCCCGCCCGCCGGGTACTCCATGGCGGCCGCCGACACCAAGCTGGCGCCCATGCCGAGCTGCCCGATCATCTGGCACGCGCTCGAGCGTCGCCGCCTGGAGGTCCCCGGCCACGCCGGTCGACGCCTCACCGAAGAACAGCTCCTCGGCCACCATGCCCCCGAAGGCGATGTCGATGAGGGCCCGCATCTCCGTCTTGGTCTTGGTGAAGCGCTCCTCCTCCTCGGAGTGGCTGAGCAGGCCGAGGGCGTCCCGCCGCTTGATGATGGTCAGCACCTCGAGCTTGCGGCCCTTGCCCACCAGCCATGCCACCGTGGCGTGGCCCGCCTCGTGGGTGGCGATGGTGCGCCGCTCGGCCTCGGTGTACTCGACCGGCTGGGCCAGGCCGATCTCCTCGGTCATCTTGGCCTGCTGGAGATCGTTCCACGAGAGGCCCGAGTCGCCCCGACGGAGCGCCCAGACCAGCGCCTCGTCCATGAGGTGCTCGATCATGACCGGCGAGTACCCGGCGGTCAGGGCGGCGAGGGTCTCGCGCCTGCGCCGGGTCGTCGAGCTCGGCGTGGTGGGCCTTCTTGCCCAGGTAGTAGTCGATGATGTCCCGCCGGCCGGACCGGCTGGGCAGGCCGAAATAGATGTTGCGGTCGAAGCGGCCCGGGCCGGAGCAGCGCCGGATCGAGGTCGCTCGGCCCGGTTGGTGGCGCCGATGACCAGGATGTTGGCCGGCACGTGGCCGGGCCTGTCGCAGCTGGCGGTGCGCCGGCAGCCAGGCGTTGACCATGTCGACCAACCGGCCCTTGATCCGCAGCGACGAGCGGGGTCTGCTCGAAGGACTGGAGCTGGATGAGCAGCTCGTTGACCACCCCGGGGACGCCCTCCCCGTGGCGCTGGCCCGTCCCCCGGGCGGCGCCGATGGCGTCGAGCTCCTCGATGAAGCCGATGGCGCCCGCCCTCCTGTCGGGCGTGGTGCCGCAGCGCCTTGAAGTAGGCCCGGATCTTGCGGTTGGTCTGCCCGTAGAACATCGACTGGAAGGCCGAGGACGAGACGAAGAGGAACGGCACCCCGGCCTCGGCGGCCATGGCCTTGGCCATGTAGGTCTTGCCCGTGCCCGGGGGCCCCTCGAACAGGATGGCCTTTCGGGGCGAGCCACCCATCCGTTCGGCGAAGGTCCGGTGGGCGAGGAACAGGTTGAGGGTCTTGGTCACCTCTTCGACCAGCGTCTCGGAGCCCCGCACGTCGTCGAAGGTCATGGTCAGCTCGTCGGGGCGGTAGAGGATGTGGGGCGACCGGCCGGCGGCCAGCAAGGGGACCACCATGACCAGCGCCAGGACGGTGATGAGGGCCATGGCCGGCGCCAGGGGCATCAGCGATGCCGGTACGTGCGGGGTCGGGAACGTGGCGGTGGGGTCGAAGAGGTCCCGCAGCACGAGAAGGATGGCGATCGGGGCGAGCACGATGGCCACGCGCTGCAGGCGGCTCGCCCGGGCACGGCGTTGATGCGCGCCGACATCGGTGGTGGCGAGCGCGCGCCACACCGCCCGATCCGAGCGGGATGACCGGGCCCGGCGTGCGGGCCGTGACCGGTGCCGTCGTGGGCTCTCCATGGCCTGCCTCCCCGTGCCCCGCGGCGGCCATCGCAACGATGGCGTCACGGCGAACCTACGGGTGCGCGGGAGATGGCGTCAACCAACTTCGCGTTGGGTGTGCGGACCGCGACGTGGAGTGAATGTAATCGCCGGCGGCGGGCCCCGAAAGCGGAGCGCGCCTATCCCGAAGCATCGCCGGACGACGGCATCGGGAAGTCCCGTACCTCGAAGTCGGCGAGGACCGTCGGGCACAACGAGGCGTCGGTGAGGGTGCAGGACTCCGCCGCCACGTCGATGCTGGCTCCTTGGCTGACGGCGGGCATCACCTGAGGGAAGATCACCGCGCCGCTGGCGGCCTGGGGACCGCCCGAGCCGGCCAGGCTCCCGACCGCACCGGCGGCGTCGTAGACCGAGGCGATGTCCGGTGTCGGCATGGCGGCGAGCTCCCCGGGCGGCTTCGACCCGTTGCAATCCGCCTCACGTTGCTGCCACGACGGCAGGAGGAAGAACGGGCAGACGAGAGCCAGGCCGGCCGGGCGTCCGGTGGTGTCGAAAGTTGCGAACACGCCCTCGGCGCCCGGCGGCGGCGCACCGGTGGTCGGGGGGGTCGGGCCGTTGGGCGGGAAGACGTCGATTCCCGTCCCGCCGTCGTGGCCGGTCTGGGTGCACGACCAGCCGGTCGGTCCGAGGACGGAGTGGGAGCCGTCGCTGTAGAACTCCACCTTGCCCACCAGTCGCCGTCGGGATCGGGGCCAACAGGACAGAGGGCTTCCAGGTCCCCGAGGGCAGCGGGCCTCCGCTCGGCGTGGTGCAGCCCACCACCGGAAAGCCCACCGCCACCTCGCCCGGCGGAGCTGAGGTGGTCGATGTGGTGGTCGACGTGGTGGTCGAGGCGGCGGCCGTCGTCGGCGAAGAGGTCGAGGCCGGACCGAGCAGGTCGGAACTGCAGGACGACAGGGTGGCGGCCACGGCCACCAGCGCCAGCACCACCGGGCCGAGGGCCTGCCGGTGCCGGGCCGGACCCGGCGGGTCGACGGGCACCAGGCGCGGGGACACTGGCCTGCACGATAAGCCACCGGCGGCCGGGACCGGTGGTTCCCACCGGGCGCGGGACGGCGTCCCGTCACATTGACGTCTGCGTTAAGGTAAGTTGCCGTGGAGGGTAGGTGGCGGCCCGAAGGCCGATCGACGGGAGCACGCATGGTGGCCGAACGCTCGATGGACGCCATCGAGGGCTGCGTGGGCCCCGCATGACCTCCCTGTCCGAGCTCAGGACCGCCGGGCGCGGGAGAGCCGAACGCCTCCGGGGCCAGCACGTCGAGCTGCCCCACAACTACAAGTGGATGGCGCTCTTCATCTCGACCCTCGGGATGCTGATGGCCACCATCGACGGGTCGATCGTGCTCATCGCACTGCCCGACATCTTCCGGGGCATCGGCATCGATCCGTTGCAGCCCGGCAACACCTTCTACCTCCTGTGGATGATCCTCGGCTTCCTGATCGTGACCAGCGTGCTGGTGGTGACGCTCGGCCGGATGGGCGACATCTACGGCCGGGTGCGCACCTACAACCTCGGGTTCGCCGTGTTCACCGTCTTCTCGCTGCTCCTCAGCATCACCTGGATGACCGGCCACGCCGCAGGAGATTGGCTGATCGCGATGCGCATCTTCCAAGGAGTGGGTGCCGCCATGCTCATGGCGAACTCGGCGGCCATCCTCACCGACGTCTTTCCCGACAACCAGCGCGGGATGGCCCTCGGGGTGAACCAGGCCGCCGCGTTCAGCGGCGTGTTCATCGGGCTGGTCCTCGGCGGGTTCCTGGCCCCGATCAACTGGCGACTGATCTTCCTCGTCTCGGTGCCGGTCGGGTTGTTCGGGACGGTGCTGGGCTATCTCGCGCTGCACGAGACGAGCCCGCGGCGACCGGCCCGCATCGACTGGCCCGGCAACCTCACCTTCGCCGTCGGTCTCGTCCTCTTCATGGTGGGCATCACCTACGGCATCGAGCCGTACGGGCACCACTCGATGGGATGGACGAGCCCTCTGGTCATCACCTTCCTGGTCGGCGGGGTGGCGCCTGCTGGTCGCGTTCTGCTTCATCGAGACCCGGGTCCCCCAGCCCATGTTCCGCCTGCAGCTGTTCCGGATCCGGGCATTCACCTCGGGCGTGCTGGCGAGCTTCCTCGCCGCCCTCAGCCGGGGCGGCCTCATGTTCATGCTGATCATCTGGCTCCAGGGCATCTGGCTCCCCCTGCACGGCTACGCCTTCAGCGTCACCCCGCTCTGGGCGGGGATCGCCATGCTCCCGCTCACCGTCGGGTTCCTCGTCTCGGGGCCCGATCTCGGGCATCCTGTCGGACCGGTTCGGTGCCCGGCCGTTCGCTTCGGGCGGCATGCTCGGTGCCGCGGTCTGCTTCGCCCTCCTCGAAGCGCTTCCGGTCGATTTCTCCTATTGGGTGTTCGGCGTGCTTCTGCTGTTCACCGGCCTGTTCATGGCCGCCTTCGGTTCGCCGAACCGGGCGGGGGTCATGAACAGCCTGCCCGCCCAGCACCGGGGGGCGGGCTCGGGCATGAACACCACCTTCCAGAACTCGGCGCAGGTGCTGTCGATCGGGATCTTCTTCACCCTCATGATCGTCGGGTTGATGGCATCGCTGCCCGCGAACCTGCTCCACGGGCTGACCGCCCACGGGGTGCCCCACGACGTGGCCGAACGTGCCGCCCACCTGTCCCCGGTCTCCACGCTGTTCGCGGCGTTCTTGGGCTACGACCCCGTGCAGCACCTGGTCGGGCCCCATGTGCTCGCCCGGCTGCCGCTCGCCCAACAGCACGTGCTGACCGGCCGCAGCTTCTTCCCCGGGTTGATCAGCGCCCCCTTCCGCTCGGGCCTGCACGCCGCCTTCGACTTCGCCATCGTGGCGAGCCTGGTGGCGGCCGGTGCATCCTGGTTGCGCGGCGGCCGCTACGTGTACGCCGAACCCGACGACGTCCCGGCCGTCGAGACCGAACCCGGCAGCGACGGGGCGACCGGCGTCGACGTCGACGCCGCCGGCCGTGACCGGGTCGACGGCGCCGGGAGCGCACCTCGGGAGCCCGGCGTCGGGGGCCGTCCGGCGGCACGGGTGAGGGCACGATGACGAGGCGTCGCCAGTCGTCGGTCGAGCCCGGCCGAGGCCAGCCGGCTGTCGAGCCGGTCTCGTCCTGCGGATCGGGGAGGTCGCCAAGCTGACCGGGCTCACCACGCGCACCCTTCGCTACTGGGAGGAGCTCGGCCTGATCAGCCCGAGCAGCTACCGCGGGCGGGGCGAGCGGCTCTACTCGCCGACGGACATGGCCCGGGCCTCGCGGATCAAGGAGCTGCAGGAGCTGCTCGGCTTCTCGCTGGCCGAGGTGCGGGTGGTCCTCGACACCGAGGACATCGACGTCCTCGACCGGGTCCGCTCCGAGTACCGCAGGAGCGACCCGACCCCGGCCCGGCGGCGCCAGCTGCTGGAGGAGGCCATCGAGGCCAATGACCGGTTGCTCGACCGTCTGGACGACACCTTGCGCCGGATCGGCGCCTTCCGGGAGGAGCGGGCGGTCAAGGCCACCCGTCTGCGCCAAGCCCGTCAGGAGATCGACTGCGACACGCCCTCCGGTCCGCGTCGGGCTCCAGCGGCCAGTCCCACCCGTCCGCCCCGCCGGTCCTCGGGCCGGGCTGCTCCGGGGCCGGCTCCGAACCGGACGGCGGCGGCGGATCGGAGAAGGGGAGGGGACACCATCGCGACGAGGGAGGCCCCACCCATGGCCACCACGGTCACCAACAGGAGGAGACAGCGACCATGAACGAGGCGATGCGGGCCGAAACGGTCCAGATCGAGGGCCACGACGGGGATTCGGTCGAGGCCTACCTGGCCCAGCCGTTGGACGCCGGCCGGGCGGGGGGAGTGGTGGTCATCCACCACATGCCCGGTTACGACGAGGGCACCAAGGAGATCACCCGCAAGTTCGCCTCCCGCGGGTACCTGGCGATCTGCCCCAACCTCTACTTCCGGGAAGCGCCGGGGGCGAGCCCCGACGATGCCGCCGCGGCCGCCCGGGCGGCGGGCGGGGTGCCCGACGATCGTCTGGTCGGTGACGTCGGTGGCGCTGCGGCCTTCCTCCGGGCTCACGACGCCTCCAACGGCAAGGTCGGGACGATCGGCTACTGCTCGGGCGGCCGCCAGTCGTTCCTGGCCGCCTGCAGCCTCGACCTCGACGCCGCGGTCGACTGCTACGGCGCCTTCGTCGTGGCCTCGCCTCCCGAGGGCCTCCCGCTCAAGGTCGGCCCCATCCTCCATCTGGCCAAGGAACTGCGGTGCCCGCTGCTCGGGCTGTTCGGTGCAGACGATCAGTACCCGTCGCCCGACGAAGTGGCCGAACTGGAGCGGGCTCTGCGCGAGGCGGGCAAGGAGTTCGACTTCCGGATCTTCGAGGGCGCCGGCCACGCCTTCTTCACCGTCGACCGGGCCGCCTACCGCCCGGAGGCAGCGGTCGAGGGCTGGCGGCTGATCTGGGAGTTCTTCGGCCACCACCTGGCTGGCGACTGAGATCGACAAGGAGCGTTGCGCAGTGTGCACCTATGAGACGACGACCCTCACCGTGAGCGGCAGTGGCAAGGGGGCGCGGGGCTGGTTCCCGGTGTCCGACGCCACCGTCTACTTCGACCACCCCGTCCATGCCCGTCCCGACCACACGTTGAACATCGATCTGCGCAATCCCGCCCAGGGCACCGACGCCCGGGTGGCGATCGAGCTCGATGCGGCCTCGGCTCGGGCTCTGGCCGAGGCCATCCTCGGAACGCTCGATCGGGTGCCGGCCGGGCTGGCGGGGGGCGCGGCGACGCTGTAGCGGCTGTTCCCGTGTCGGCGTGTGCCCACGACGGGTGCCCGTGGGCCACACGAATGCCTTGGGCGCAGAGGTGTCAGGGGCGCAGAGATTTCAGGAGCGCAGAGCGGTCGTGAGCGTCACGACCAGGGGACGGGTGACCCGGCCCCCGAAGTCACGCTCGATGAAGGACGCCATGTCATCGAGCAGACCGATTCGATCATGCTCGTCCATCATCTGGGTGGACGAGTACGAGAGCATGAGCTTCCGATAGCCGGAGGCGTCGTAGGTCTGATCCCAGTCGTACCGGCGGACCGCGACGCCATCGAATCGCCCGTCAGCGTCGAGGATGGAGCGCATGGGCGGATCGACCTGGTCTCGAGTGGGAGCCGGCGGTCCGGCGTGACCCTGCCCGTACCGTTCGTAGATCGGTTGCGCGGCGGCGAAGAAGCCGACATCGGAAGGTGCATCCACCTGGATGAGATCGACGATCGCGACGACTCCACCCGATGACAAGACCCTCGCCGGTCGATCGGTCTGCGCTGGCGGGGCAATCCAGTGGTACGCCGTCGCTGAGAACACGGCGTCAACGCCCGCCCCGGCGAGCTCCAGCTGCTCGAAGTCACCGACCGTCACACGCAGGCGATCCGACGGGAGGTTCGAGCGCAATGCGGCGGCCATCGCCGAGCCGATCTCGATCGCATGGACCGAGGCTCCTCGAGCGAGGAGGTCCCGCGTCGCTTTTCCCGTCCCGGGGCCCACCTCCATGATCTCGGGTTCGGACGGCAGAAGCTCGAACAGTGCGTCGAACACCTCGGCCGGGTACGACGGCCGGATCTCGTCGTAGATCTCGACTGCCTGGTCGAACGAGAGTCTGATGTCGCCAGGTCGACCCATCACGCGCATTCTGCCAAGTCCGGGTGCCGGACGTGGATCGGACACCTGGGCCGGTGCCCGCCTCAGGTATCGACCCGAGGCCACTGCAGACCGCGCGAGCCCTGCCCCCGCGATGGGCGCCATGCGATCCGTCGCCTGCTCGACGGACCGTCCGGGCCGGTCGCCCAGGACCTACTGGGTCGGAGGCATCCGGCCGGGGTCGACGGGGGGCGCGTCCGGTGGTGCCCCGCCGATCGGAGGCGGGGGAGGCGGGGGAGGCGGAGGGGGGAACTGTCCGGGGGAGCCGTACCCACCCGCCGGCGGGTAGCCACCCGGGGATCCGCCGAAGGTGGCGGTGCCACCGGCGGGACCGGCAGGCCCGCGGTAGGTGCTCGACCCGAGCCAGAGGATGTACCAGAAGATGACCGGCACGATCGGGATGAGCGGGAACACCAGTCCGAGGGTGAACCAGCCGCCGTGCCCGAAGCTCTTCGAGACGTCGTGGGCCACGATGCAGTAGACGATGAAGAACGGTATGCCGCCGACGATGGGAAGGATGAAGTACAAGGCGATGAGCAGGAGGAACCATCCCCAGTTCTTCGGACGGCCCGCCACCCGCAGCAGGACGATGAAGTTGTAGAAGGGGACGAACGCCGACCAGGCCGGTTCGCCGTGGGCGCCCGCTTTCTGGTACGTGCCGTAGGTCCCGAGCGCCAGCAGGATGTAGATGGCGACGCCGACGGCCAGTTCGATGAGGATGATCCCGCCGGTGGAGACGGCGTACACAGTCGACAGCTCTGCCATGGCTCCCCCTTGGGGCTCGTGACCACCCGGTTCCGGGCATGACCGTCATCATGTGATAGCACCTCCGGCAACGACGCGGGTCGATCGGGGTCCCTTCGGCGCTACGGCCTCGGCGCGGGCCGGTAGCCGAAACACCTCCTTTGCTGGATCACGAGGGCCGAGCAGCGGCCGAAACCGCTGGGTCAGATGCTCAGCGGCTCATCGGCTGAGGAGCTCGCCGACTTCGCCCATTGCCGCTTCGAGGTCGGGCAGCTCCAGCTCGACCGCCCCCGACGGCGTGAGGAAGACGAAGATCACCCGACCGACCGCTTCGCCTGTCGTGGTCCGGGCGCACAGCGCGTACGAGGCCCCCTGGAACCGGTAGCCCTCGACCCGGCGAGCCAGCTCGGCCGGATCGGAGTCGGCGGACGTCTTGTAGTCGACGACCACCAGGCCCGTCCGGTCGCGGTAGAGCAGGTCGATGTACCCCTCGAGCAGCCGGTCTCCGATCGGGGCGCACACGTAGACCTCCCGCCAGTGGCGCCCGCCGGCCGCCTCCTTCACCGAAGACGAGGTGAGGGCGAAGCCGACCAGCCGGCTCACGTCGCTCTCGCGGTCGCGCACCGCCTCGGCCTCGCACTGGGCGGCTACGGCCGCGTCGAGATCGCCGCCGCCGGCGAGGTCGATGGTCTGGAGCACTCCGTGCACGGCGCGCCCGACCGAGGTGCCGTAGCGGCCCTTGAGCCAGGGCGGCAGGTCGAGGTCCCGCGGCCGCTTGTCGAGGCCCGGGTCGGGCTCCTCCTCGACATCGGGCGCGCCCTCGTCGGTGAGCGCCGTGGCCGACACGGTCGTCGGCCGGGAGGCGCGCTCGAGCGCGTCGGCCCGCTCCGCCGCCCAGTCGGCGAACGGCATGAGCGGCTCGGGGGCCGGTGTCACCGGGGTCCTGAGGACGCCGGGCCCGCCAGCGACGTCGGCTCCGGCGTCGGCGTCGCCCATGCCGTCGAGCAGCAGCTCGGCGTTCGTCCGCGCCGCCGGCAGTGGCGCCTTGGTGCGCTCTCTCCGGTGGACCGACACGACGAGATGGTCGCGGGCCCGGGTACAGGCCACGTACAGCAATCGGATCCGCTCGTGCAGCCCCATCTGCTCGTCGATGGGCTTGAAGGCTTCGAATGCCTCGGTCCGCACGTCCTTGCCGAACTTGTACCCGGGCGGCCCCGAGGCCGGGAACACCACTTCGGCGGGAGCGAAACCTCCCTTCGGCGCGGTGGACATGCCCGAGACCACCGTGATGGGGAATTCGAGTCCCTTGGCGCTGTGGATGGTCATGATGCGAACGGCGTCGTCGTCGGTCTCGGGCAGGATCGCCTCGGCGACCCGGTCTCCCTCGGCTGTCTGGAGGTCGACCCACTGGACGTACTGGCGGAGGTTGCCCCCGGTGGCGTCGCTCCACGCCCTGGCCTGGTCGATGACGAACCGGAGGCGCCGCCACTGGTCGCGGGGCCGCCCCAGGGCGAAGCCGAGCTCGAAGGCCCGGCGGTCCCGGGCGATGCGGTCGAGGATCTCGGAGGGGGCGAGCCAGTTCTTCGCTTCGTGGAGCGACCGGAGGTAGTCGAGACCGGTCTTCACCGGGTCCTCGTCGGGGACGGTGCCGGGCTGGTCGGCCAAGTAGTTCCAGCGCCCTCCCCGCTCCGACTTGAACCGGAAGAGGTCGTCGTCGCCGCAACCGAACAACGGCGTCCGGAGGGTCGACACGACGTGGAGGTGGTTGGTCGGGTCGTCCACCGCCCGGGCCACCATCAACAGGTCGCGGACCGCCCGGCCGGCGTAGACGAGGGAGCTGGCCTCGGCCCGGAAGGGGACGCCCGCCGCGTCCAGCGCGTCCTCCAGGAAGGGCAGGGAGGTCCGCGCCGGCACCAGGATGGCGATGTCGCCGAGGCGGGCCGGGCGCGTCGCTCCCTCTCCTGCGTCGACGGACCAGCCTTCGTCGATCGCCCGGGCCACGGTGGCGGCCACTTCGGTTGCCTCGGCAGCGCGCAGCTCGTCGGCGAGGGCATCGCCCGGGTGCGCCCCGCGACCCAGCACGAGGAGCGCCGGCCCGCCGGCGGGGGCGGGCCGAACGGCGACGAGGGGTGCATAGGCGGGCTGGGAGGCGACCGGCAGGTCGTCGCCCGCCGGTTCGTGCATCAGCCGGGCGAAGGTGTCGTTCACCCACTCGATGATCGGAGCCACCGTCCGGAAGTTGGCCGTCAGGCCGACCCGACCGCCGTCCCGGGAGCCGAAACGCTCCGCCGCGGCCATGAACGTGGAGATGTCCGCACGACGGAACCGGTAGATGGACTGCTTGGGATCGCCGACGAAGAAGAGATGCCCCGGGGCGACCTCGACCTGTTCCCAGCCGACGTCGCCCGAGGCCGACGCCGGATCGACGGCGGCGATGCGGACGGCCAGCTCGGCCTGGATGGGATCGGTGTCCTGGAACTCGTCGAGCAGGATGCGCCGGTAGCGTTCGTGGACTCGGGCCCGGACCTCGGGCCCGCGGACCGGGTCCCGCAGCAGGGTGCGGGCGAGGACGAGGAGGTCGTGGAACTCGAGCTGCCCGGTGTGCCGTCGCTCGCGGGCCGCCTGCAGGGTGAACCGGCGAAGGGCGGCGCCGAGGTGGTCCGCGCAGGACTCGATCACCTGCTTGCGGGCCCCCTCGATCAGCGTGTGTGCGGCGGCGATGGCGGTCCGCACCGCCTCGATGTCGTCGAAGTCGGTGCGCCTCCCCACGTTGGCCACCTTGAAGCTGGGGATCTTCACCGCTCCGTCGGAGCCGAGCGCCTCGAGCAGGTCGAGCTCGTCGCCGAGCGAGCGCAGCTGTTCCACGTAACGGCCGATCTCGTCCAGCCGGACCCGCAACCGATTGTCGGGGTCGGCGCAATCGGTGTCACAGACCCGCTCGAGCTCGCAGAGTGCGGGCTCCAGCAGCCCGGCGATGTCGGGGATGTCCGGACCGCCGTCGGGAACCCGTTCCTCGACCAGGTCCCAGTTCTCGTTGAAGGCGTCGGCAAGGACCCGGAGCGCCCCGAACCGGACGCCGGCGGCCAGCAGCAGGAGGAGCGGCCGCTCGAGTCCCGGGTCGACCAGCAGGTCGTCGCGGAACATCGACCACCGGTGCTCGAAGGCGACTCCCGAGCTGATCTCGTCGAGGACCTCGACCCGGGGGGCAGCTCGGCTTCCACCGGGTGCTCGGACAGGAGCCGCTGGGCGAAGGCGTGGAGGGTCCCGATGGCGGCGGCGTCGAGCTGCTCGAGGGCGGCGCGCCAGCGCCATCCCTGGTCGCCGGGACCGGCCGCCTCGGCCCGGGACTCGAGCTCGTGGCGGATACGGTCGCGGAGCTCGGCGGCGGCCTTGTCGGTGAAGGTGATGGCGGCGATCGACTCGAGGCTCACCCGGCCGTCGCCCACCAGGGCGAGGACTCGGTCGACCAGGGCGGCGGTCTTGCCGGATCCGGCGCCGGCCTCGACGAACAGGGTCGAGTCGAGGTCGCCGGTGATCCGGTCCCGCTCGTGCTGGTCGGGGGGTGGCCGGTCAGTCACGGGACGTCGCCCGCCGGTCTCAGGCTGACTTCGGCCCCGCGGTCGGCCTCGGCCCCGCCGTCGGCCTCGGCCCCGCAGTCGGCCTCGGCCCCGATGCCCGTCCCGTCCGGGTCGGGCTCGGCGAGGAGGGCGAACATGGCGAGTGCCGGGTCCTCCCGCTTCCGCTCCCAGGTCCGGCGGAGCTCGGAGGCGCCGAGCCGGTCCGGGTCGCAGTAGGCGCAGTCGATGTACCGGGTCGGCGTGGTGCTCGTCGTCCGCGGGTAGGCCGGGAAGACCCCGCCGCGGATCCCGTCGACGATCGTCGCCAGCGTCCGGCCGAAGTGGTCCAGCACCTCGGGGGTGAGCGGGTAGCCGATCCGGTCGTCGCCGCGCTTCGCCGAGATGAACCAGTACTCCGTCAGCACCGGCGCCGTCGGCGCCCCGACCAGCCGCCGGGCGGCGAGCCCGTAAACGGGAAGCTGCAGCCGGCGGCCGCACAGGTCGGGGTCGGCTTCGCTCAGGCCCTGGTAGCCCCGCGTGCTCCCGGTCTTGTAGTCGACCACTTCGAGCGTCCCGTCGGCGCGGCGGTCGACGCGGTCGACCCTGCCCCGGAACTCGACGCACCGCCCGTCGGGGAGCACCGCAGCGACGGTCCCGAGCGGCGCGCCGGGGAGCCCGAACCCGAGCTCGGCGGCGATCGGTCGCGAACTGCGGGCCTGGCGGTGCTCGTCGTCCTTGTCGAGGAGGTGGAGGAGCTCGGCGATGATGCGTCGCCGGTCGCGTCGCCAGAAGACCGGCCGACCGGTCAGGCCGCGGAGCTCGTAGCGGTCGCACACCTCCCCGGCGATCGCCAGCAGCCGGTCGCGGTCGGCGTCGGTCCAGGGTCGCCCGGGCCGTGGCTGGTCCGGTCCCGGGCGCTCCACCGCCTCGCCGACGAAGCGCTCGAGCACTTCGTGGACCAGCGATCCCCGATCGATCGGTGAGATGGTCAACTGCTCCTCGGGGTTCTCGACCTCGTCCACCCCGAGCAGGTCCCCGAGGAGATAGGCAGCCGGGCACGAGGCCCAGTGCTCGAGCCGGGTGGCCGAGGTCGGCCGGGCGATGGGCGACGGGATCTCCAGCCCGGCCAGGTTGCCGTCGAAGCGGGTGAAGGTCCGGCTCTGCCGGGCGGCGATGACGGCGTGGCCCGCGGCCAGTACCGGATCGTCGGTCGCCGGGCTCGTGCGCCGGCCGGCGCCGGCTTCCGCGAGCTGGTGGCGGAGCCGGTATTCCTGCTCTGCGCACGGGAAGGTGAGGTGGCGGAGCCCGGCGTCGAACGAGGCGACGTGCCCGAGCCACTCCCGGTCCTGGTCCCGCGCCGAGAGGAGGTCCTCGGACCACCAGCGCCGGCCGGACAGGTGACCGGCGATCTCGAGGACCCAGCGCGAAGGGACCCGCTCCTGGCTCCGGCGGAGGTCGCCCCGCGGCAGGAGGAGGAGCTGCCGTCGCGCCCCGGCCAGCGCGGCGAGCAGGTCGTGGTGCTGTCGTTCGACCCGCTCGGCCCGGCGCTCGAGCTGGTCCCCGGCCGCATCCCGTTCGCGGTCGGGCAGCAGGCTGTCGTCACGCACGGCCGCCGGGAAGGTGCCCTCGGACAACCCGACCACCACGACGAGATCGAGGTCGAGCCCCGCGCCCATGCCGACCGGGCCGACGAACACCCCCTCGCCGATCCGTCCCACCCGGCCGAGATCGGCCTCGAGCTCCAGCTCGAGGCTGCGGGCGAAGACGTCGAGGCCGACCGGTCCCTCGACGTCCCCGAGCCGGCCCAGACGGTCGAGCGCACGTTCGACCCGCTCGGCAGCCCGTTCCTCGGCGACGGGCCAGTGGCGGCGGTGGGCCGGGCCCCCGAGCAGGGACCCGAGGCGGTCGCGAGCCCAGCGGGACCGGTCCGGCCAGGGTCGGAGTCCCCTTCCCGCCTCGTCGAGGTCGTCGATGAGGCCGAGGACGAAGTCCCGCAGCTCCCGGGCCCGGTCGGCGCGGGTGCGCTCCTGCTCCGCCCGCCACGGGGGAGCGTCCGGATCGGCCTCGGCCAGCGCGGCCTGCTCGTCGTGGTCCACCGCCAGCCTGGTGAGCAGGTCGTCCCACTGTTGGCGCCCCTCGACGACGCCCGCATCCCGTGACAGGCGCTCCCAGGCGGTGATCGGCACCGGTCGGCCCCGATGCCGCAGGCGGGCGCCGGCCAACCAGGCGAACAGCTCCGACCGGCGGAACCTCGACGCCGGTAGGTCGAGCAGTCCGACGAGCGTCCGTCCCGCCATGCGGGCGGCGACCGGCACGACGGCCGACCCGTTCATGTCGATGCCGGCGGCGTTCAGGTGCTCGAAGGCGAGCCGGGCGTAGGGATCGGGCGACGCGAAGAGGACGGCGATCCGGTCGAGCGGGGTGCCGGCCCGCACCGCCGCCATCACCGCCCGCACCGCCTCGCGCACCTCCTCGTCGGCGTCGGAGGTGGTGACCACCCGGGTGCGGGCGGTGTCCACCATCGACAGGGGGTCGCCGCCGGGAGGGGGGACGCCCGCCGCCGGCGCACCGAGCCGGCGCAGCGACCGGGCGACCTCGGTGTCCGCCCCGGGATTCCCCACCGACCCCGCCAGCACGAGCACTTCCGAACCGTCGGCCACGGTGCGCACCAGCCCCGCCCCGTGGCGCGTCATCCGCTCGGGAAGGTAGACGACGACCGATCCCAGCTCGTCGGCTGGCCGGGGGTCGGCCTCGAGCGCCGCCACCGCCGCGTCGAGCAGGTCCTCCTCGTCGTAGTAGGTCCTCTCGAGCCTGGCCCGGGTGCTGCGGTGGAGGCGGACCACGTCGAAGGCCCGGGGGCTCCGTCTCCCGAGGGCGTCGAGCGCGTCGGACGAGACGTCGCGCAGCTCGCGGTAGGCAGCCACGAGAGCGGCCTCGGTCGAGGGGTGGGACGCCACCGGCCCGAAGATCCCCGGGTCCTCGGCCAACGAGGCCCGGAGCGCCGCCGCGACGACCGGCGTGGACACCGGCCGGCGGCCGGCCGCCGCCAGCCCGGCGGCCCCCAGGAGCTCGCCGAGGCGGTAGACGGTGAGGAAGGTCACCGCTGCCAGACCCGTCCCGGTGGGGCAGATCGGCCCGAGGGCGCCCGAGGCCAGCAGTCGCCGGGCCACCACGCCCACGTGGTTGGAGGGCACGATCACCGTCGCCGGGGCCAGGGCCTCGTCCTGCTTGATGGCGGCCAGGGCCCCTCGGAGGCGCTCGGCGGCCGGACGGCCGTAGCGCACCCACTCGACGTCGAGGCTCACCACCGGGATGGTAATTCCGGGGTGTCACGGCGCGGCCGATGCCGGCCGGGTGTCACGGCGCGGCCGATGCCGGCCGGGTGTCACGGCGCAGCCGATGCCGGTCGCACCACGACGCCGGCGGCGGACGTCAGGCGGGGTGCTCGGCGGGGGCACGGTCCCCCCGCTCCGCCTGGCGTGCCCACGTCTCGAACATCTCGGCGTAGCGGCCCCCGGCCGACACCAGCTCGTCGTGGGGCCCGACCTCGACGATCCGTCCCCCCTCGACGACCACGATCCGGTCGGCTCGCCGGGCGGTCGAGAGCCGGTGGGCGATGAGGATGGCGGTGCGGTTCTCCAGCAGGACGTCGAGGGCCGTCTCGATCTTCGTCTCGGACTGGAGATCGAGATTGGACGTGGCTTCGTCGAGGACCAGCACCCGTGGGTGGGCGAGGAAGGCCCGCGCCAGGGCGATCAGCTGGCGCTCCCCCGACGAGAGAGTCTGCCCGCGCTCGTGGACCACGGTGGCGAGGCCGTCGGGCATGCGCTCGACCACGTCGGCCAGACCCACCCGGTCCACCGCCTCGTGGATCTGCTCTTCGGGAGCGTCGGGCCGGGCGAAGGCGATGTTGTCCCCGATCGTGCCGGCGAAGAGGAACGGCTCCTGGGGCACCACCCCGAGCTGGCTCCGCAACGAGTGCATGGTCACCCGGCGCAGGTCGTGGCCGTCGATGAGGACCCGGCCGGCCGTCGGGTCGTAGAACCGGGTCACCAACTTGGCCAGCGTCGACTTGCCCGCGCCGGTCGGCCCGACGAAGGCCACGGTCTCGCCCGGCTCGACCGTGAGGCTGACGTCCCAGAGGACGGGCTGGCCCGGCTCGTAGGCGAACGACACGGCGTCGAAGACGATCTGGCCCTCGATGGGGGGGAGCACCACGGCGTCGGCCGCTTCGCGGACGGTGACATCCGTCTCGACGAGGTCGCGGAGCTT
Organism: uncultured Acidimicrobiales bacterium; assembly: GCA_963764555.1. Taxonomy (GTDB): domain Bacteria; phylum Actinomycetota; class Acidimicrobiia; order Acidimicrobiales; family RAAP-2; genus Bog-756. The sequence goes on along the minus strand of CAVXSW010000003.1, from coordinate 287,348 downwards.
GAGCACCGAGGCCTGGCCCTGCTGGAAGGTGTTGTACTGCTGGACGAGGAGCTGGATGGGCTGGAAGAAGCGGTTGAGGTAGAGGAAGAAGGCCACCAGGGCGCCGATCGACAACGAGTGGTGCAGCACCATCTCGCCGCCGATGGCGAGCAGGACGGCCTGCCCCAGGACGCCGAGCAGCTGGGTCCCCGGACCGTAGAGGGCGTTGACGTGGGCGGTGTAGTTGTTGGCGCTGCGGTAGTCCCCGACCACGTTGCGGTGATGGATCACGTTGTGCCGCTGGCGGTTGTGGGCGGTCACGATCCGGACGCCGTGGAGGCTCTCCGACAGGTCGGCGAGCACGTTGGCGATCCCGTCCCGCACCCGCACGTAGCCGCGCTCGGAGGCCCGCCGGAACCAGAGCGAGGCGGCCACCAGCGCCGGGACGATGAGCACGACCGTGATGGCGGCCAGCCGGACGTCGGTGGTGAACAGAATGACGGTGATGACCACCATGGTCAGCGCCTGGATGGCGAGCTGGGAGAGGCCGTCTTGGAGGAGCTGTTGGAGGTTCTCGATGTCGCTGGTCATCCGGCTCATGACCACCCCGGCCTTCTCCTGGGTGAAGAACCCGAGGGAGAGGCGCTGGAGGTGGGCGAACACCTTGACCCGCAGGTCGTTCATGACCCAGGCGGCCAGCCGGCCGGTCACCTGCACCTGGAACCGTTGAGCCGTCGAGGTGATCACGATGAACACCAGGTAGGCGAGGGCCATGGCCGCCACCACGGCCAGGTCCTTGTGGGGGTACATGCCGTCGTTGATGGCGATCTCGGTCAGCTTCGGCCCGGTCTGGGCCGTCACGGCGATCACCACCACGAGCAGGCCGGCGACGGCCAGCATGCCCGGGTACTTGGTCAGGAGCCGCCAGAGGCTGAGCCGCCGGAGCTCCGCTTCGGACTCGTTCTGGGAGAAGATCACCTCGGGATCGGGGTGTTCGGGCTCGGAGGCGACCAGCCGGTCGACGCCGCTCTGGAGCTCGGACGGGATCCCGGCGAAGGGCAGCCCCGGTGCCGCCGGCCGGCCGAACCCGCCGGGGGCGCCGCCGTAGCCGCCGCCCATGCCGCCCCAGCTCATCGACCCTCACCGCCCCGCGCCGAGCGGAGGAGCTCCGACAACAGGCGTCCCTCGGACCCCTCGACGCCGGACCCGTCCTCGGTCTCGGGCTGCCCGGCCTCGTCGGCCTGGCGCTCGAACTCGGCGGCCTGTGCCAGCACCTCGGCGTACAGCGGGGTGGACCCGAGCAGCTCGGCGTGGGTCCCGTCGGCCACGATCCTCTGCTGGTCGAGGAGCAGGACGCGGTCTGCGAGCGAGATGGTGGAGAGCCGGTGGGCGATGACCAGGGTGGTCCGTCCCTGCATCTGGACGGACAGGCTGGCGTGGATCATCTGCTCCACCTGGACGTCGATGGCGCTGGTGGCGTCGTCGAGCACCAGGATCGGCGGGTTCACGAGCAGGGTCCGGGCGATGGCGATCCGCTGGCGTTGCCCTCCCGACAGCGTGTAACCCCGCTCGCCGACGACGGTGTCGTACCCTTCGGCCAGGTGGGTGATGAACTCGTGGGCGCCGGCCGCCTGGGCGGCAGCCACCACCTCGTCGAGTGATGCGGAGGGCCGGCCATAGGCGATGTTGTCGCGGACCGACACCGAGAACAGGAAGGGCTCGTCGAGCACCACCCCGACGTTGGCCCGCAGGCTGGCAAGCGTCAGGTCCCGCACGTCGTGACCGTCGATCTGCACCGAGCCGTGCCTGACGTCGTAGTAGCGCGCCAGCAGCCGCGCCACGGTCGACTTTCCGCCACCGGTGCGTCCGACCAGGGCCACGGTCTCGCCGGGACTCAGGTGGAAGTCGAGGTCGGCGAGGACCAGGCGCTCCGCCTCGCCGTCGTAGGCGAAGTCCACGTGGCTGAAGCGGACGTCTCCCCGGCAGTCCACCAGGTCGACCGCGCCGGATCGGTCGGAGACCGTCGGCTGCTCGTCGATGATCTCGTAGATGCGTCCGGCCGAGGCGGCGGCGCGCTGGCCCATCATGATCAGCATCCCGAGCATCATGAAGGGCGCTTGGAGCATGAGGAGGTAGGCGTTGAACGCCAGGATGGCGCCGATGCCGAGCTCCCCGTGGATCACCATGTAGCCACCGAACAGGAGCACGAGGGCCAGGCCCAGCTGCGGCAGGTTCTGGACCAGGGGGGTGAACCGGGCGCGGAGGTCGGCGTCTTTGATGTAGCCCCATTGCACCCGCTCGGCCGCGCCCGACAGCGCCCGGAGCTGCTGCTGCTCGGCGGCGAACGACTTGACCACCCGGACGCCGTTGACGTTCTCGTCGACGATGGTGGCCACGTCGGCCAGCCGAGACTGGATGATCCACGACACCGGGAACATCGAGCGGCGCATGCGCACACCGGTGACGTAGACGAAGGGCATGGTGGCCATGGCCACAAAGGCCAGCGGGACGTCGATCGACAACATGAAGATGAAGGCGACCACGGCGATGGAGCACTGCACCAGGATCAGCGGGGCGAACGTCATGTACATCTGGACCGAGCGGATGTCCGAGTTGGCCCGCGAGATCAGCTGCCCCGACTGCACCCGGTCGTAGAACGAGAAGGACATCCTCGTCAGATGCTCGTAGATGATGTTCCGGAGGTCGTACTCGATGTTGTAGGCCGTCTCGAACAGGAACAGCCGGGCCACGTACCCCATGGCGCCCCCGACCAGCCCCAGCCCGACGATCCACCAGACGTAGTGGCTGAGGGGCACCCCGTGGTGCTGGATCGAGTTGTCGATGGCGTGGTTCAACAGGTTGGGGATCTGGACCTGCAGCACCAGGCCGACGAACGAGAGGATCAGCGAGGTGAGGAAGATGCCCTTGTGGGCGCGCATGATCGGCAGGGCCCGCCGGAGCCAGGGCAGCGACTGGTCGGGATCGATGGCGGCCGGGGGCGCCTCGTTGCGGGCCTCCTCGGCGATCGGGACGAAGGCCGTGCCGACCTCGGGCGGCCCGAGCCGGCGGTGCCGCCGGGCCGGTGACCTCATCGCGCCGCCCGGGACAGGCGGTGAGCGAGCAGGGCGCGCCGCCACGTCAGCAGCCCGTCGTAGGCGCGGCCGGCGTCTGCCGCCTCGGGGAGGCAGGCGGCGATGTCCGCCAGCCGGGCCGACACGGCGGCGTCGGCGGTGTCGAGGGCGCGACGACCCGAGCGGGTGAGGACGTGGTCCACCTGGCGGCGGTCGCTCACCACGGTGCGGCGCTCGACCAGCCCGCGGCTCACCAGGCCGTCGACGACGGCGGTGACGCTCGGCGGGCGGACGGCCAGGCGCTCGGCCAGGTCCGAGGAGACCGCCGAGCGCTCGTCGAGGAGCCCGAGGACCCGGTACTGGGAGAGCGAGAGGTCGGCCGGCGCCAGGCCGAGCTCCACCTGCTTGGCCAGCCAGGCGGCGGTGCGGCCGAGGGTCCGGTCCGTCCCTTCCCGGCCCCCGTCGGCCGCGGCCGGTCGGGAGGTTGATTTGAGGCTCATATAGTTAGACTATCGAACTATCTCGCCCGGGCGATCAGCGGCCCGCCGGGTGCTGCCCGAAGAACCGGCCGGGTGCTGCCCGAAGAACCGGCCGGGTGCTGCCCGAAGAACCGGAGCATCAGTGCGGTGGCATCGACCTGATGGGTGGTCGGGCCGAAGAGGGCGGGCGCCAGGGCGACGGGGGAGCCGGGCCAGGTGTGCCCGCCGCCGATGACCGAGTAGAGGACGACGGTACCGCCCCGGGCACAGGGCCGCCAGCGCCGCCGCACGACGGCGCCGGCCACCTGCTCGGTCGACGGCCGGGATGGGCAGCCGTCGAGGCGTGCCCAGTCGGCCATGTTCTGCTCGGCCCCGCGGACGTGCACGCCGGGCAGCGACCTCCCGACCCCGCCGTCGGCGTAGGCGACCAGTGGATCGGCCGTCCCGTGGAAGGCGATGACCGGCACCGGACCGGTGCACGGGCGGAGCGGGAACTCGGCGGCCACCAGACCGATGGCGGCGATGCGGTGGGGCACGGCACAGGCGACGATGGCGGCGAACTCCGAGCCGAGGGAGATGCCGGCGGCATAACGGCGCGCCGGGTCGATGCAGTACCGGGCCGACAGCGAGTCGACGAGCGCGGAGGTGAACGCCAGATCGGGATTGGGGGCGTCCGGCGCCGACAGGTGCCACTGCTCCCCGAGGGCGTCGGGAGTCGCCACGATGTACCCGGCCCGGGCGGCGCGTTCTGGCATCCCGGTGTAGAGCGAGGTTTGGATCGCGTTCGACCCGCTGCCGTGGTAGAGCAGGATGAGCGGGGCCGGCCTGCCCGGCCGGTACCGCGCCGGCACCGCCAGCCGGTAGCTGCGGGTGACGCCCCCGACGGTCAGGCTCTGGACCACCTCGCCGGTGCCCCCGGTGGTGGGGCCGGGATCGGATGGCTTCCCGCACCCCGCCGTTCTCCGGACGTTGGACGCCCCGGCTTTCGCCGGGCCGGCCGGCGCTGCCGATGCGGCGGCGAGCGACCCGGCGACCAGGGCGACGATCCCCGACGCCGCGGCCGACAGGACGACCAGGCGTTGCCAGCCTCCGGTGGAGCTCCGCTCCGGCGGCGGGTGTCCGGGCGCCGGTCCCGAGGTCGGGAAGGTCCCGCCCTCCGAGGGCTCCGACGATCCTCCCGCTTTCCTACGACCGGTCGTCGCCGACCGGGGTGAGCGGCACCTTCGACCGGTGCACCGCCTGGACCTCGGTGAACTCCGCCAGGCCCCAGGGCCCGTTCTCCACGCCGATCCCGCTCCACTTGAACCCCCCGAAGGGTTGCTGGGGAGTGAGCGCGAGGTGGGTGTTGACCCAGGCGGTGCCGCACTCCAACCGGCCCGCCACCTCGGCGGCACGGTCGGCGTCGGCGCCCCACACCGAACCCGACAGCCCGAAGTGGGTGGCGTTGGCCCGCTCCACCACGTCGTCCACGTCCCGGTAGGAGACGACCGGCAGCGCCGGCCCGAACTGCTCCTCGTCCACGATGCGCGTCCCGTCAGTGAGGTCCGAGAGGATGGTCGGCTCGAAGAAGTACCCCGGACGGTCCATCGGGCCGCCGCCCACCGCCGCCGTCGCGCCGTGGGACACGGCGTCCGAGACGAGCTCTTTGACCCGCTCGAACTGGGGGTGGTTGTTGATGGGCCCGAGCTTCGAGTCGGGGTCTGCGCCGTCCCCGACCTTGGTCGAGGCCGCTTCGGAGACCAGGCCCTCGACCACCGCGTCGTAGAGGGACTCGGGGACGTAGACCCGCTTGATGGCCGAGCACACCTGGCCGTTGTTGTCGAACGCCTTGGCGAACACCGCCTTGCTGACTGCGGCGGGGTCGGCGTCGTCCAGCACGATGGCGGGGTCGTTGCCTCCCAGTTCGAGCGTGACCCGCTTGAGGTCGGGGGCCGCCGCCATGGCCACCTTCTTCCCGGTCTCGATGGAACCGGTGAAGCTGATCTTGCGCGGAACCGGGTGGCCGGTCATCCACCCGCCGAGCGGGTCGCCGCCGCTCACCACGTTGAGGACCCCGGGTGGCACGACGTCCCGCAGGATCTCCCCGGCCTTCAGGGTGGTGAGCGGGGTGAACGGCGACGGCTTGAGCACGAGCGTGTTGCCGGCCAGCAGGGCGGGGGCGATCTTCCAGAAGGCCAAGGTGAGCGGGAAGTTCCACGGGGTGATGGCGGCGACGACGCCGACCGGGCGCCGGACCACCTCGACCCGGGCCTGGTCGTCGTCTTGGATGACCTGGGGCGGGGTCTCGAGGTTGGCGTAGTACTGGCACCAGATGGCGGCGGCGAAGACCTCGATGTTGGCGTCGGCGAGCGGCTTGCCCTGTTCGGAGGTGAGGATGGGGGCGAGCTCGCCGGCCGAGGCCATCAGCTTCTCGCCCATGGCGAGGAGCGTCTGGCGCCGGGCTGCCTCGTCGGACTTCCAGTCACGCTGGGCCTTGGAGGCGGCGTCGAAGGCGGTGTCGAGCAGCTCCGGCGAACAGTCGGGTGCGTCGGCGAACACTTCGGCGGTGGCCGGGTTCACCACGCCGAACGAGCCGGTCGCCGGCACGGTGTCCCCTCCGATGGTCATGACGAAATCGGACATGGTCTTCTCCTTCGGACGGCTCCGGTGCCGTGGCTGGTGCCGGCTCGTTCCAGCCTGGCACTGCGGGTCCCCGGTGGCAACGCTGCCGCCGGGTGCCGGCTCAGACGGACACCGGCTCCGACTCGGCGGCCTCGCCCGGTGACGCCGGCATGGCCGCCTCGGGAGGGAGCTCGGGGTCGACCGACAGACGGGGGAGGGCCCGGTCCAGCCAGCCCGGGAACCACCAGTTGGCCTTGCCGATGAGGAACATCAGCGAGGGCACGATGGCCATCCGGATGAGCACGGCGTCGATGAGGATGCCCGCCGCCAGGCCGAGGCCGAACTCCTTGATGACCCGCTCGCCGCCCAGGATGAACGAGCCGAACACGAGGATCATGATCAGCGCGGCGGCGGTGATGGTCTTGCCGGTGGCGGCGAGTCCCTTGCGGACCCCGGTGCGGTTGTCGCCGGACTTGAGGACCTCCTCGTGGATGCGGCTGATGAGGAACACCTCGTAGTCCATGGACAGGCCGAAGAGGATGGAGAACAGCATGACCGGCAGGAACGCCTCGATCGGGCCGGATCGGTTGACCTGGAAGACGGACCCCAGCCAGCCCCACTGGAACACCGCCACCAGCACCCCGAAGGCCGCCCCGATGGACAACAGGTTCATCGCCGCCGCGGTCAACGGGATCACCAGACTGCGGAAGACCCATGCCAGCAGCAGGAAGGAGAGCCCGACCACCAGCCCGATGAAGAGCGGCAGCTTGGAGGAGAGCACCCGGGCGAAGTCGGCGAAGATGGCGGTGTCGCCGCCGACGTAGACGGTCACACCGGTGCCGGCGACGGTGTGGGGCACCGTGGTCTGGCGCAGATGGTCGATGAGGTCGGTGGTGGCCGAGCTCTGGGGGGACGACGCCGGGTAGGCGGTGATCAGGGAGACGGTCCGTCCGCCGTGGCTCGGCAGGGAGACCGGAGGCACCACCTTGGCCACCCCCGGCTGGGTCCCCACCGCCGTCGCCAGGTGATCGAGCTCGGAGGTGGCGGCCGGTCCCTCGTTCACCGCGACGAGCAGGAGCGGCCCGTTGAACCCGGGACCGAATCCGTCCGCCAGCAGGTCGTAGGCCGTCCGGGTGGTGGTGCCGGTCGGGTCGTTGCCCTGGTCGGAGGTGCCGAGCCGCAGGGAGAAGAAGGGCATGGCCACGAGGACCACCACGGCGAGGGCGGCGATGGCCGGGAGGATCGGGCGGTCCTGGATGAACCCGGCCCACCGCGGCCAGAAGCCCTTGGTCCCCGCCCCCACGATCCGCGGCCCGTCGACGGCGAGCTCCCGCTTCTGGCGCCGGCTGAGCACCCTCGGCCCGATGAACCCGAGCAACGCCGGTAGGAGGGTCAGCGCGGCGACCATGGTGGACGAGACGCCGATGGCCGCGGCGATAGCCAGCCCGTAGAGGAAGTTGATGCCGAGGGCGAACATCCCGAGCAGTGCGATGCACACGACGATCCCGGCGAAGAGCACCGCCCGGCCGGAGGTGTCGACGGCATTGACGATCGAGGACTCGACGTCGTGGCCGGCGATCAGGCCCTGCCGGTGCCGGGTGACGATGAACAGGGCGTAGTCCACCCCCACGCCGAGCCCGATGAGGAGGACCAGCTCGGTGGAGAACTCGGGCATCTTGAGGGCATGGCTGAGCAACCCGATGATGCCGATGGCCGTTCCGAGGGACGCCAGGGCCGACAGGATGGGCAACAGCATGGCGAAGACCGAGGCGAACACGAGATAGAGGACGAGCCCGGCCAGCAGCACCCCGAGCCCGGCCGAGCTGAACGACACCTGGTTGGCCGACTCGGCGACCTGGCCGGCCACCGCCACCTGCAGCCCCGGGCCGCCCGCCCGCTGGGCGGTGGCGACGAAGCGCTTGGCTTCTGTCGCAGAGATGTTCTGGGCCTGGGTGTCGAAGGTCACCGTGGCGAACGCGGTCCTCGAATCGGCGCTGATCTGGCCGGAGGCACCGGGCGCGAAGGGGCTGGCCACGTTGGTGACATGGGGCAGGCCTTCGAGCTCCCGCAGCATGCCGCTGACCCGTCCCGCCACCGCCGGATCGGTCACCGGTGTGGCGGTGGTGGTGTGGAAGACGACCTGCTCGCGGTCACCGGCCACCTTGGGCGCGGCCGCCTGGAGAAGGTTCAGGGCCTTGGTCGACTCGGTGTTCGGCAGGGAGAAGCTGTTCGAGTAGGCGGTTCCCACCGAGCTGGCGACCACGCTGGTGCCCACCAGGGCGGCCAGCCACAGCAGCAGGACGAGCAGGCGATGACGGACGCACCAGGAGGCGAGGGCCTTCATGTCAATTCCTCGGATCGAGCGGATCGGGGCGCGGGCCGGCAAGGGTGAGGCGGCACGACGGTTCGGCGTCCATTCTGTCGGAAGGCCCCACCGAACGGTAATCGGGAGTGCCCCCTACGGCGGGCCAGATCGGGCACGCGGTACGGCTCAGGGCGGGTCCGCCGTCCCGACGTTGGCCTCGAGCCAGGTGCGCAAGGGTGCGGCGGCCCGGAGGAGCCCGACGACCCGGCGTTCGGCCTCGGCGGTGGCGAGCCAAGCTCCCACCGGCCATTCCTTCCAGGCCGTGATCCCCTTGAGCCGGAGCAGATCGATCCGGGGGTGCTCGCTCGGGTACCCCCGGGGGGCCGACTTGAGCGTCTCTCGGGCCGATACCTGGATGCGCCGCCGGCGGAGCTCCCCCACGATGGCGGCCAGCTCGCCCCCCCGCCGGTCGTCGGCCACCGCGGCCCGGAATCGTGCGAGCTGTCCCGAAGTCGGCATCCACAACCCGGACCCGGCCCCCAGGGCGTCGGAGGAGAGGGAGATGTACCCCGCATCGTTGTGGGCGGCGATGTTGGTCTTGTACGGGGACTTGTCGGCGCTGAAGCGCGTGTCGCGGTAGGGGCGGAAGATGCGGCCCTCCCCGAACTCGGGGGCCAGGTCGGAGACCAGCTCCTCCATGGGGGCGAGGACTTCGTTCCGGTAGAGCTCCTGGTGCGCCGTCCAGAAGGCCTTGGTGTTGTCCACCTCGAGCTGGTCGAAGAATTCGACGGCCTCGGGGCGCCAGCCCCGGAATGCTGTCCGGCTCGGCGCGGATCCCGGCCCGCTCCGGGAGGACCGGGGGCGCCCGGCGGACCGGGCCGTCGTCGAGGTCGACTTCACCGGAGGCACGGACGTCAGCTTATTTCGGTTGCTCCTGTCTCTTTGCTCCAAACTGGTCCCATGGACCCCGTCGTCCGCAGGTTGGCGCCCGAGGAGGCATCGGCGTTCCACGAGTCGGTCATGGTGCCGTTCCTCAATCCGTTCGCCGGGGACCCCGACCAGGTCGCCGACGTCGAGCTGTGGGCGGCCACCACCGAGCTCGACCGGGCCTGGGTCGTCGACACCGGGGACCGCTTCGCCGGGAATGCGGCCATCTACAGCCTGGACGTCACCCTCCCGGCGACACCCGACCGGCCCTGCCCGACGATCCCCATGGCGGGAGTGACCGCGGTGGGCGTCCACCCCACCCATCGTCGGCAGGGGCACCTGCGCCACCTGATGGCGGCGATGCACGACGACGCCCGCCGGCGCGGCGAGGCGATCGCCGGGCTCGAGGCGTCGGAGTCGGTGATCTACGGCAGGTTCGGGTACGGAGCGGCCGCCGACCTGGCCGAGTACTCGATCGACAGCCGGGCGGCGGACTTCGCCGTTCCGGCACCCGCCGTCGCGCTGGCGCTCGTGGACAAGGACCGGGCCGCGACGGTGCTGCCCGGCCTCTTCGACCGGCAACGCCGCACCCGGGCCGGCGAGGTCAACCGCAGCGCCGGCTTCTGGACCAAGCTCTTCGCCGACCTGCCCCAGCACCGGGACGGGCTGTCGGCCCGCTTCCACGCCGTGTGCGACGAGGGGTACGTGCTCTACCGGGCGGGGCGCGACACGAGCTTCTTCCGCGGCGAACGCACCACCCTGGTCGTCGACGAGCTCCGCGGCACCACCGCCGAAGCCGAGGCGGCCCTTTGGCGCTTCGTGCTCGACCTGGACCTGGTCGGTCCGGTGCGCGCCAAGCGCCGTCCGGTGGACGAGCCGGTCCGCTGGCGCCTGGCCGATCCCCGCCGGCTGCGGACGATCGGAGTCGAGGACCGCCTCTACGTGCGCATCCTCGACACGGCCGCGGCGTTCGAGGCCCGCGGGTACCAATCCGAAGGCCGGCTGGTGCTCGACGTGCTCCCCCCTGCTTCGGACGAGGGAACCGATGATGGAGCCCCGGGCCGCTGGCTGCTGGAGGTCGGACCCGACGGTGCCGCCTGCCGGCGGGCCCGGCGGGGTGAGGACGCCGACATCCGTCTCGGCCTGGCCGCGCTGGGCTCGCTCTACATGGGCGGGTTCCCGGCATCGCTGCTCGCCGCCGGCGGGCAGGTCGAAGCGGTCACACCCCGGAGCTTGGCGGTGGCCGACGCCCTGCTCGGCACCCGCCCGCTGCCGAGGAGCGGGACCGGGTTCTGAGCCTTCCATCGACCATGATGGGACGATGCCGGCGCGGGACCGACTCGTCGAGCTGGCCGGGGCGTTCAACTTCCGGGACCTCGGGGGCTATCCCGCCGCGGGCGGGCGGGTCACGAAATGGGGAAGGCTGTTCCGGAGCGACACGCTCCACGAGCTCACCGACGCCGACGTCGAGATCCTCCGGTCCCTCGGTCTCGCCACCGTGGTCGACCTCCGCACGGGGCGCGAGGTGGACCGTAGCGGGCGCGGTCCGATGGCTGCCGAGCCGGTCGCCTACCGGCACCTCTCGGTCATCGGCGACGGCGACGGCGAGGCGATGGCCGCGCCGGCCCCGCCCGGCGAGGAGCTGAGCGCCCGCTACCTCTGGTACCTCGAGCGGGGCAGCGCCCCGCTGGCCGAAGCGATGACCCTCCTCGCCGATCCGGAGCGGCTCCCCCTCGTCTTCCACTGTGCCGCCGGCAAGGACCGCACCGGAGTGCTGGCGGCGCTGGTCCTCGAGATCCTCGGCGTGGACCCGGAGGTGATCGTGGCCGACTATGTGGTGACGGCCGGGCGGATGGAGCTCATCCTGGCGCGCTACCAGTCCGATCCGGCCCTCGCCGCCGCCGTCGCCCGGGCCCCCTCCTCCCGGTTCGCCGTGGAGGCCGCCACCATGGAGCGGTTCCTCGGAGCCCTGCGGGAACGGTTCGGCGGGGCGCGGGACTGGGCGCTCGGCAACGGAGTCGGTGCCGCCGTGCTCGAGCAGATGGCCGATCTGCTGCTCGAGCCGGCCGGTCGACCGACCGACCCCCGGGGGTCGGGCCTACACTGAGCGGGTGCCGACTGAGGGAGCGCCGGCCTCGCTGTTGGTGGACTTGGCCCTGGGCGGGTTCGTCCTCGCCTCGCTGTGCGCCGCCGCCGTGGCCACAATGGTCTTGGTCGCCTGGCGCTACGGGCGACGCAGGTGGCGTGCGCTTCGGGCCCATCCGGTGCTGCTCGGCGCCGGGGCGCTATGGGCGGCGATCGGCTCTGGCCACCTCGGGTCCCGCCCGCCCGGCTCGGTCGCCGATCTGGCCGACCGGCCGGCCCGGACGGTGCGGAGGGAGCTGTGGCGTTCGGTGGACCGGGCCGAGGCGGCGGTCCGCACGGCCGAGCAACTGGGGGGCGCGACGGCCGACCTGCCCTCACTGTCCCGCCGTCTCCGCCAGGCAGCCGTCCCGCTCGATCGGATCCTCCGCGTCGAGCCCGGGCAACCGGTGTCGCCGGCGGTGGCGAGCCAGGCCTTCGACGTGATCCGTGCGGCGTCGGACGTCCAACAGGCGGCGCTGTCCTCTGCCGGCGACGCCACCCGCCCCCGCATCGACGAGCTGACCCGCGATGCGGAACAGGAGCTGGCCTGTCTCGAAGGCGGCCTCGAGTCGACCCGGAGGGCGCTCGGGGCCCCCCGCACCTGACCACCGGCGTCGGGTCCACGGCACGCTGGCGCCCGCACCGGTGGCGCACTTGCCGGGTTGGGACCGGGGAGAACCGGGCATCGTCCGTCCAGCACACGAAAGGACGGTGACCCATGCCGACAAGATCTGCGAATGTGAAGAACGAGAAGCAGTACGAACGGCTCAAAGAGAAGGGCATGTCCAAGCAACGGGCAGCCCGCATCGCCAATTCGCCCGATGCGTCGAAGCACGGCGGTCAGAAGTCGGGGAGCGGCTCGAGCCCGCGCCAGGGCGGCACGACGGCGCAGAAGCGCGAGGCCGGGCGCAAGGGCGGTCGGGCGACCGCCCGGAAGCGGAGCTGATCAGGGTTCGATGAGCTCGAACGACCGGGAAAGCCGGGTTTCGGTGGTGTACTTCGACCTCGACGGGACCCTGCTCGACACGACCTATCTCCACACGCTGGCCTGGTGGCGGGCGTGCGCGGCGGCCGGTCAGACCCGTCCGATGGCCGAGATCCACCGGCTCATCGGGATGGGCGGTGCGGAGCTGCTCGAGGAGCTGCTCGGGCAGGACGACGACTCGATCCGTGAGGACCATCGGCTCGAGTTCGAACGGCTCCAGCCGTCGGTCACGCCGCTGCCGGGTGCGTCCGACCTGCTCCGGGCGGTCCGGGCCCAGGGGGGCCGGGTGGTGATCGTCTCGTCGACCCCGGGATCGCGGATCGGTCCGCTGCTCGAGCTGCTCGATTGCGACGACGTCGTCGAGACGGTGGTGCACGGCGAGGCGGCCGCCCGCGCCAAGCCCTCACCTGACCTGTTCGAGGTGGCTCTGGACCGGACCGGGGACGACCCCGGCGGCGGCGTGGCGGTGGGGGACGCCGTCTGGGACGTGGAGGCGGCGGTGAAGGCCGGGCTGCCCTGCATCGGCGTCGAGACGGGCGGGACCGACGGGTGCCGGTTGTCGGCCGCCGGAGCGGTCGAGGTCCATGCGAGCTGCGCCGCCCTCCTCGAGGCTGCCCGGTCCGCGCCTGGGACCGTGCTGGGGCCGCTGCTCGGGTCGTAGCCTCCCGCCGCCGACCGGTCGGCAGAACGGGACGGTGCGGCACCGGATCGAATAGAACAACAAGATGCCGAGCGACAGCCGACCCGGTCCGGGCGCGGAGGGGCCAGCGCCGGGGGCGTCTCCCTACGAGCAGGCCCGGGACGATCCGGGGCGCCGTGAGACCGAAGAGGAGCGCCAGGACCGCAACCTGTTGGAGCTCCTCCAAGAGCTGCGGGTGGCCGCGCTCGGCATCCAGGTGCTGTTCGGGTTCCTGCTGTCGCTGCCCTTCACCGTCCGGTTCGTCAAGCTGGACCATTCGCAGCGCCATCTCTACGTGGTGAGCCTCCTCCTGTCGGCGCTCGCCACCGGGCTGCTCGTCGCGCCCGTCGCCTATCACCGCATTGTCTTCCGCCAGCACAAGAAGGCGCGTCTGGTCCGGATGGCCAACGTCATGGCGCTCGCCGGGCTGGCCGTGGTGGGGCTCGCCATCTCGTCGGCGGTGCTGCTGGTGACCGGCGTGGTGCTCACCGGCGCGGTGGTGCCGGCCCTCACGGCGGCGGTGGCGGGGATGTTCGCCGTGCTGTGGTTCCTCGTCCCCTACCTCTCGGGCCGCATGGACGCCGGCGACGACCGCTGAGCTGCCCGGCCGGCGCGGTCGATGGCGTGGGCGGCGTTGACCAGCGCCAGATGGGAGAGGCCCTGGGGAAAGTTGCCGAGGAACGAGCCGGTGCGCGGATCGATCTGCTCGGCGAACAGCCCGACCCCGTTGGCGAGCCCGACGGCCGAGTCCATCATGTCCCGTGCCCGCTCGACCTGCCCGGTCTGGGCGAGGGCATCGACCATCCAGAAGGTGCAGGCGACGAAGGCCCCCTCCTCGGATTGCATGCCCGAGTAGCGGAAGAGAAGCGGGGTCGACGGGACTGACAGGCTCGCGGCGATGGCGTCGATCGTGGCCCCCAGCCGGGGGCCCCGGTCGAACCCGGTCCGTCCCGCCAGCAGCACCCCGGAGTCCAGATCCTCGCTGCCCGCCGCCATGGTGTAGCAGCCTCGGGACTGCGACCAGCAGTGCTCGTTGACCCAGGCCCGCACGGCCCCGGCCTCCTTCCTCCACCGCTCCGCCCGCTCGAGCGGCAGCTGGCCGGCCTCGGCCAGCCGGACAGCGCGGTCGAGGGCCGTCCAGCAACCGATCTTGGAGATGGTGTAGTGCTCGAGCTCGGGGAGCTCCCAGATGCCCGAGTCGCGTTCGGTCCAGCGGTCACAGCACCGGTCGGCGATGTCGCCGAGCAGGCGGGAGGACCCGGGGTCGAGGAGGTGCCCGGCCTCGACGTAGCGCAGCACGGCGTCGAACAGGTCGCCGTAGATGCCGAGCTGGACCTGGCTGCCCGCCCGGTTGCCCGACCGGACCGGACGGCTGTCCCGGTAGCCGGGGGCGTCGAGCACCCGCTCGCCCTCGCCGGCGTCGTCGCCGCCGGCCACACGACCGGCGAGCGTGTAGAACACCTTGAGGTCGGGGCTGGATCGCCGGATCGCCCCGAACAGCCACGAGACGGCGGCGTGGACGTCCTCGTCCAATCCCAGATTGATGAGCGCGTCGACGGCGAACGACGAGTCGCGAACCCACGAGAACCGGTAGTCCCAGTTCTTGTCCCCCCCGATCCGCTCGGGCAGCGACGTCGTGGCGGCGGCGGCGAAGGCCCCTCCCGGCTCGAACAGCAGGGCCTTGAGGGCGAGGGCCGAGCGCACGACCTGCTCTCGCCAGGGGCCCCCGTACTCGATCGCCTCCGTCCACGACCGCCATCCGGTGAGGGTGCGGTCGATCCGCGAGTCGATGTCGTGGCCTCGCGGGACGTAGAGCGGCTCGCGGTCGGTGGCGACGGCCGCCACCACCACCCGCTCGCCGGGCCGGACCTCGAAAGTCCCGGCCACCGCTCCGCCGGCCAGGCGGCCCGGGTCGGCCCCGTGGACGATCAGGCCCACCGACTGGTCCCCGATGGTGGCCACCGGCACGCCGCCCCGGACGGCGAGTGCCGGATCGCAATCGCCGAACCGAGTCCCGGGAGCGAGCTCCCATCGCATCGGCACGTTGCCGGTGACCCCGTCGACGCGGCGGGCGAGCTCGGTCCAGGGGAGGCGCCCGGCATCACCCGTGTTGAGGCACTCGGTCACCCGGGCGGTCCCGGCCGGCGTGGTGTACGTCGTCTCGACCACGTTGGTGCCGGGGAGGTAGTGCCGGCTGGTGGTGCCCGGCTCGGCGGGTGCCAGCACGAACCGGCCTCCCGCCTCGGGGTCGAGCAGGGCGGCGCACACCGGCGGCCCGTCGAGGGTGGGGACGGGCCACCAGTCGACGCTCCCCTCCTCGGAGACCAGGGCGACGGTGCGACCGTCACCCACCAGCGCGTAGTCCTCGATCGGCGTGAACCGACGTCCGTGATGGTCGCAACTCATGCCGCCTGCCGGCCCCGGCTCGCGCTCAGGGCGTGGGCACACCTCCGTTCGGGTGAGGGCCGGGGGAACCGGTCCGACGAGTCCCGGCCCGGCCGGGCTCCCATTGCTCGGCGAGGGCGCGGCGGACGGCCCGTCCGAACTGGCGGGCCGTGCGCGGCAGGCTCCGGACGAACGTCGGGTCGGTGACACCTCCGGCCCGGCTGTCGAAGCTCCCGTGGGGGCCGTGGTCGGTCGCGGCGTCGACGGGCTCGGAGAGGTTGGCGGGCCGGTCGGGCGAGATCTCGGTGTCGGCCAGCTGGGCGTCCCAGGCCGCTTCGGCGGCGTACTGGTTCCCCACCGAGGGGAGCAGGGTGTCGGTCAGCACGAGCATCTTGTTCCACGACCCCACGATGGTGGAGCGGCGCCCGGTCCGGGCCGCCTCGACGATGCGGTCGGCACAGAGCTCGGGCTGGTAGATCGGGGGCACCGGTTGAGGATGGCGGTCGAACACCGTCTTGCACCAGTCGAATTGGGGCGTGTTCACCGCCGGCAGGTGCACCATGCACATGCGGACCTGGCTGCCGTCGTGGAGCAGCTCGGCCCGCACGGACTCGAAGAAGCCGCGGCAGGCGAACTTGGAGGCGCAGTAGGCGGCCTGCAGCGGGATCCCGACGAACGACAGCGCCGATCCGACGTTGACGACCGTGCCCCGGTCGCGGGGCCGCATGCGGGCGAGCGCCGCCATCGTGCCCCAGACCTGACCGAGGAAGGTGACCTCGACGGCGCGCTGGAAGTCGGCGGGCTCGGTCTCCGCCACCGGGGCGAACACCGTGGTCATGGCGTCGTTGACCCAGACCTCGATGGGCCCGAGCTCCCTCTCGACCTGGTCCGCCGCCGAGTCCGCCTGGTCGAACCGGGCCATGTCGGCGGGCACCACGAGGGCCCTCCCGCCTCCCGCCGCCACGTCCTTGGCGGCGCCCTCCAGCCCGGCGGCCCCCCGGGCCACCACGGCCACGTCGTACCCCGCCTCGGCGAACCGTCTGGCGGTCGCCCGGCCGACCCCGGCGGACGCGCCGGTGACCACGGCGACCGGCCTAGGCACCGGTGGCTCCCACGGCGAGCGGGCGTGCCGCCTCGGACGAGCCGTTCGCCCGGTAGGGCTCCGCACGTTCGGTCCGCAGCACCATGCCGTGCCCCGGACGGTCCCCCTGGGGCACGAGCGCACCACCCTCGGGTGACAGGCTGCCGTCGAAGAGGGCGTCCTCGATGAGGTAGTGGTCGTGGAAGTACTCGACATGGCGCAGGTTCGGGGCCGCCACGGCGACCGGCGCGTGCAGGTTGGGTGCGCAGTGGCCGGAGATCTCGAGGTGGTGGGCCTCGGCGACGTGGGCGGCCCGGAGCCAACCCGTGTACCCGCCGCACCGGGTGGCGTCGGCCTGCAGGCAGTCGACCGCCCCGGCGGCCACCATGCGGGCGAAGTAGTCCGGCGTGTACCCGTACTCCCCGGCCGCCACGTCGGCGTCGCAGCGGTTCCGGACCAGCCGGAGACCGTCGAGGTCGTCGGAGGAGACCGGTTCCTCGAACCAGGTCACCCCGGCGCCGGCGAGCGCCCGGCCGACCCGGACCGCCTGCTTCCGGCTGTAGCCCCCGTTGGCGTCGACGTAGAGCTCGACCCGGTCGCCGACGGTCGACCGGGCCAGCCGGACCCGCTCCAGGTCCCGGTCCTCGCAGCCGCCGGCCGACTCGGCGATCTTGATCTTGACCCGGGGGATGTGCCACCGGTCCACCCAGGTCGAGAGCTGCTGGCGGGTGCGCTCGTCGCTGTAGGTGGTGAACCCGCCGCTCCCGTAGATCGGGACGGTCGGGACCGCTCGCCCGAAGAGGTCGGCGAGCGGCAGGTCGACGAGCTTGGCCTTGAGGTCCCACAGGGCGATGTCGACGGCGGACACCGCACAGGCACCGACGCCCGGGCGCCCCAGGTTCCGGCAGGCCCGGATCATGTCGCGGTGGATCCGGCCGATGGACATCGGATCGCGGTCGCGCACCTTGCCGGCGAGGGTGGACTCGATGACCGCGGCGGCTCCCGACGAGGCGTAGGTCCACCCGAGCCCCTCGTGGGTCCCGCAGCCGACCCGGGCCACCACCATGGTGGTCGACGACCACTCGAGGGTGCCGTCCGCCTCCCCCCCGTCGGTCGGGACTTCGTACACCTCGGCACAGACCCGGTCGATGCTCATCGCGGCCCCCGCCCGGTGTCACCGGACCGGCCCTTCGCGCTCAGGTGGTCGGCGCAGCGGGCGGCCAACGCCATGATGGTCAGGGCCGGGTTGGCCGAGCCCTGGGTCGGCAGCACGCTCCCGTCGACGATGTAGAGGTTCTCGACGGCGAAGGTGCGCAGGTCGGCGTCCACCACCCCCGATCGCTCGTCGGCCGCCATCCGGCATCCTCCCACCAGGTGGGCGTACCGTTCGATGGCGATGACCTCCTCGGCTCCGGCGGCGAGCAGGATCGTCTCGAGGGTGTTCTGGGCCGCCGCCAGCAGCGACTTGTCGTTCTCGCACTGGGTGTAGGAGAAGTCGGCCACCGGCAACCCGTAGCGGTCGGTCTGCTCGGCGAGGGTCACCGAGTTGTCGTACCGGGGCAGGAACTCGCAGAGGGCGCCGAGCGTCGCCCAATGGACGTAGTCGCGCATGTACTCCCGGAGGACGGCACCCCAATGGCCCTGGGCGGTGATGTGCTCGGCGTGGGTGATTGGCATGGGCGAGACGTTCTGGACGGCGTAGCCCCGCCGGTAGTCCTTGCCCGGGTCGGTCTCGTAGAACTGTTCGCTCGACACCTCGGGAGGAGGCGCCTTGTACATCCGCACCTCGCGGTCGAAACGGCCGGTGACCTGGGGGGCGCCCTGGACCATCAGGTACCGGCCCACCTGGCCGTGCTCGTTGCACAGGCCGTCGGGGAACCGGCTCGACCCCGACAGCAACAGCAGGCGAGGGGTCTCGATGGAGTAGGCGGCGAGCAGCACCAGGCGGGCCCGCTGGAAACGCTCGACGCCGTCGCGGACGTAGAGGACGCCTTCGGCCCGCCCGCTGTCGCCCACGACGATCCTGGTGACCATGGCGTTCGCCCGGACCTCGGCTCCGTGGGCCAACGCGTCGGGGACATGGGTGATGAGCGGCGAGGCCTTGGCGTTGACCTTGCACCCCTGGAGGCAGAACCCGCGGTAGATGCAGTGCGGCCGGTTGCCGAACCGCCCGTTGGCGATGGCCACCGGGCCGACCCGCACCTCGATGCCGGCGGCCCGCGCCCCCCGTTGGAAGACCTCGCCGTTCCCGCCCACCGGCTGGGGGCGGTAGGGATAGGAGTGTGGGTCGCCCCAGGGCCAGTCCTCCCCCGACACCGGCAGCTCGGCCTCGAGGTCCTCGTAGTACGGCCGGAGCTGGAGGTAGTCGATGGGCCAGTCGGCGCCCACCCCGTCCCGGGACAGGGTCTCGAAGTCCGAAGGGTGGAACCGGGGGGCGTAGCCGGCGAAGTGGACCATCGACCCGCCCACCCCGCGCCCGGAATTGTTCGATCCGAGGGGGACGGGGTCCTCACCGCTGATGACCCGCGGGTCGGTCCAGTAGAGGCGGTGCGAGCCGAGCTCGTCGCTCACCCAGTCGCTGTCGGGGTCCCAGAAGGGCCCGGCGTCGAGCGCCGCCACCCGCCACCCGGCGCGGGCCAGCCGCTGGAGGAGCGTTGCCCCGCCGGCGCCGCACCCGACGATGACTGCGTCGAGGACGTCGCTGTCGGCGAACCTCCGCATGTCCCGCCGGGCCCGATGGTCGGTCCGGTCCTGGCCCGACGGCAGCAGCCAGGCCGATTCGTTGCGGGACCGGACCGCCCGGTCGGTGAGACGCGGGGTCATCGGTCGCCCCGGTCCGAGCCCATCATCCGCTCGTGCTCGGCGGCGGCCGCTCGGCGACGGAGGGTCCAGCGGGTGGGCCCTCCGTCATCCTGTTCGCCGACCTCCCAGTGCTCCAGCTTGCCGACGCCGAGGCCCTGATAGCCGCGGGGGTAGGCCGGCCCCCCGAAGCCGATCTCGTTCCAGGCCCACGGGTGGGAGTAGAAGGCGGCACAGGCGTACCTCGTCCACAGCGACCACACGTGGGTGGCGTTCCACCCGTGCCACTGGTCGGCGTCCTGCACCGCCTGCACCAACCGGGCCTGGTCGGCCGTCGGGACGGCGGCGAACCCCACCGCCAGCGACTTGCGGGCGTCCTCGTCGAGGGCGGCGAGCGTCGCTCTCCACGCCTCGCGGTCCTCGGGCAGGTCGGCGTACATCCAGCCGTCGGTCTCGTCCAGGGCCAAGCGGTGGTCGACCATGCTGAGGACGGGCACCTTGGGCTCCTCGTGCTGGGCCAGCAGGAGGTCGAACAGCGCTCCGGCCACCGCCTGCTCGGCCGGCGTGAAGAAGCTGAAGTCCCCGCGCGGGTCCAACCGGTCGAGCACCACCCCGGCGGTGACGCTGTCCCAACGCTCGATGTTGCCGAGGACGTCGTACCCACCGAACCGCCCCCGGCCCCCCGGCGTGACGCCCCGCAGCGCCGGCGCTCGGAACATCGCTCAGTCGCCTTCGCGCCGCAACACCGCGGCGAGGATCCCCATCCCCCCGATCATGGAGGCCAACAGGGGCGCGAACACCGGCGGCCCCATCTCGACGTTGTAACGGAGGTTGCCGAGGCCGCCTGGCTTCTGGGCGACACCCCGCATGTGCAGGTAGGTGCCCTGGAGGCCGTTCGCCGCCACGATGGCCGATGCCAACGGCAGGACGGTCTTGGCCGCGGTCCGGCTGAATACGGCGGCGATCCCGGCAGGGATGATGGTGGGCACGGTGACGATCGGCACCCACATCATCTTGTTGCCGAAGCTGGCGCTGTCGTGGGAGAAGAAGATCTCGCCGGTGGTCACCAGCGCGCCGGCGGCGGCGAGAGCGGCCAGCGAGCGCTCGAACCTCCCGGTCCGGACGTTCGACAGCGCCACCTCCACGTCGTGGGAGGCGCGTGCCCCGGCGCGGCGGCGGAGCCGTTCCCTGCGCCGTGTCCGAAGCCTCACGCGTCCGCCTTGGTGCCGGGCAGGAATTCCTGCACCTTCTGCTTGATGCCGGTGCGGATCACCCCGGCGGCGTCCTCGTCCCCGGCCAGCATGGCCTTGGCCGCATCCTTGACCTGCTCGAAGGTGGCGTGAGGCGGGATGGGAGGCACGTCGGGGTCGGTGAACACGTCGAGCACGGTGGGCCGGTCGGCGGCGAAGGCCGCCGCCCAGGCTCCCTCGAGCTCGCCCGGCTCGTGCACCTCGACCGACCGGAGGCCCAGCCCCTCGGCGAAGCTGGCATAGGGGACGTCGGGCAGCGACTGTGACTCCACGAACTTCGGCGCCCCCTCCATGGCTCGCATCTCCCAGGTGACCTGGTTCAGGTCGTTGTTGTGGAGGACGGCGACGACGAGGCGGGGGTCGTCCCATTCCTCCCAGTAGCGCTTGATGGTCACCAGCTCGGCCATGCCGTTCATCTGCATCGCGCCGTCTCCCACCAGGGCGACAGCGGGCCGTCCGGGGTCGGCGAACTTGGCCCCGATGGCGTAGGGGACCCCCGGACCCATGGTGGCGAGGGTCCCCGACAGCGATCCGCGCATCTCGCCTCTCATCCGGAGATGGCGCGCGTACCAATTGGCCGCCGAACCCGAGTCGGCCGACACGAAGGCATCCTCGGGGATCTGCTTGCTCAGCTCCCAGACCAGCCGCATGGGGTTCACCATGCCCGGCTTGTCGCTGTCGGTCATCGCCCGCCGCTCGACGGTGTTCCACCACTTGGCCACGCTCGCCTCGACCTTGTCCCGCCATTCGGTGTCGGAGCGCTTGTCCAGCAGGGGCAGCAGCGCCTGCAGCGCCTGGCGGGCATCGGCCACGATGTTCACCTCGTAGGGGTAGCGCATCCCGATCAACTTGGCATCGGCGTCGATCTGGACCGCTCGGGCCTGCCCGAACTCGGGCATGAACTGGGTGTAGGGAAAGCTCGAACCGACGGTGAGCAGGGTGTCGCAGCCGGTCATCAGCTCGTAGGAGGGCCGGGTGCCGAGCAGACCGATCGATCCGGTGACATAGGGCAGTTCGTCCGAGAGGACGTCTTTTCCGAGCAGCGCCTTGGCCACCCCGGCCCCCAACCGCTCGGCCACCTCCTGCACCTCGGCTCGGGCCCGGCGCGCCCCCTGGCCCACCAGGATGGCGACCCTCTGGCCGGCGTTGAGGATGTCGGCCGCCCTGGTGAGGGCATCGTGGTCGGGGGACAGTGTCGGCCATTCCACACCGAGGCTCGACGGCACCATCTTGAAGGCATGGCCCGGCGGCTCGTAGGGGAGATCCTGTACGTCCGACGGAATGATGACGCAGGTCGGCGTGTGCTCGCCCAGCGCCACCCGAAAGGCGCGGTCGATCACGTTCGGCAGCTGCTCGGGGACGTTGACCTCTTGGACGTAGTGGTGGCAGACATCCTTGAACAGCACCTGGAGGTCCACCTCTTGCTGGTACGAGCCGCCCATGGCCGAGCGGCTGGTCTGCCCGACGATGGCCACGACCGGCACATGGTCGAGCAAGGCGTCGTAGAGGCCGTTGAGGAGGTGGACGGCGCCCGGGCCCGAGGTTGCGGCACAGACCCCCGGCCGTCCGGAGAACTTGGCGTAGCCCACCGCTTCGAAGGCGGCCATCTCCTCGTGGCGCGCCTGGACGAACTTCGGTTGGTTGCCGGCCCGGCCCCACGCCCCGAGCAGGCCGTTGATGCCGTCTCCGGCGTAGCCGAACACCACCTCGACGTCCCAGTCGCGGAGGCGTGACAGTACGAAATCGGCGACGGTTTCTTTCATCCCTTGCTCCTCGGTCCGCAGGTCGATAGCCCTCGGTCCTGACATTCCCTCCGGCCGGCCTGGCAAACCTATCGTTGCACGATAAAAATCTCGGTCTCGGGTCGGGGCGAAGCCGTCTCGGGTCGGGTCGAAGCTGTCCGGAAGGAAGGCGCCGGCAGCTGTCCCGAGCGACGGCGCCGAAGCGGACCCCGGTCGGCGGGAGGGGTTTCGGTGCCAGGCAGAACGGGAAGATCCATCAGACACGGCGCCGGAGACGGCGCCGAAGAACGACACGGTGCCCAAGGGTGCCGAAGAAGCGGGATGCCTGAGGGCGCCGAAGAAGCGACACGGTGCCTGAGGGCGCCAACGAACGAGCGATCCCCGAGCGAGTTTTCCGAAGGAGGAGTCGTGCCACAGCGAACCTGGAACGCCAAACGCGAGCGACAGTACGACCACATCAAAGAGGGCCTGCTCGAACGGGGCGAGCCCGAGGGGGAGGCCGAGGAGATCGCGGCCCGGACGGTGAACAAGGAGCGCGCCCGGTCCGGCGAGGCCCGCTCGTCGAGCCGCACCTCCACCGACGACCTCTCCTCGGGCCGCCGCGGCGGCCTCCGGTCCCACCGCGGAGCGGGCGGGCGCACCCGCGACCAGCTCTATCACGAGGCCCAGCGAAAGGGGATCGAGGGGCGGTCGAAGATGAACAAGGCAGAGCTCGAGCACGCCGTCGGGCGTTGAGAGGCAGGTCGGAACATGAGCGAACTGGGCATCTTCCTTTCGAGCGAGGAGCATCCGGCGCCTGCGCTGGTCGAGCAAGCCAAGGCGGCCGAGGAGGCGGGGCTGCACTCCGTGTTCATCTCGGACCACTTCCATCCCTGGCTCGACCGACAGGGCGAGAGCACCTTCGTCTGGGGCGTGATCGGGGCGATTGCGGCATCGACGGACCAGCGGGTCACGACGGGAGTCACCTGCCCCACCGTGCGGATCCACCCCGCCATCGTCGCCCAAGCGGCCGCCACGGCCCAGGAGCTGCTCGGGGGACGGTTCGTCCTCGGGGTCGGTTCCGGTGAGGCGCTCAACGAGCACATCCTCGGCGACCGGTGGCCCCCGGTGGAGGTCCGCCTCGAGATGCTCGAAGAGGCGGTCACCGTCATACGGCTCCTGTGGGAGGGAGGGATCGTCAACCACCACGGCTCCCACTACTCGGTCGAGAACGCCCGTCTGTACTCGTTGCCGGACCATCCGCCTCCCATCGCCATCTCGGCGTTCGGCTCGGCCTCTATGGCCCTGGCGGCGCGGATCGGCGACGGGTTGGTCACCACCCAGCCGGACCGCGAGATGGTCGAGGGGTACCGGTCCCAGGGGGGCACCGGTCCCTCGATGGCCGCCGTCAAGGTGTGCTGGGACGAGGACGAGTCGCAGGCGAGGAAGCTCGCCCACCAGCTCTGGCCGACCGAATGCCTGCCCGGGCAGTCGAACCAGGAGCTGCCCATGCCGAGCCACTTCGAGGCGGCGGCTTCGCTCGTGACCGAGGACATGGTCGCCGAGCAGGTCGCGTGCGGGCCCGATCCCGAGCGGCACGTCCGGGCCATCGCCGAGTACTTCGAGGCAGGCTTCGACGAGGTGTACGTCAACCAGATCGGTCCCGAGCAGGCGGGCTTCCTCGACTTCCTCAGCCGTGAAGTCCGTCCCCGGCTCGGGGTCTGAACCAGGAGGGATATCAGTGGCCACCACGAACAGCTCCAGGACCGCCCGACGGTCGACCCGATCGGCCGGTTCCAGCCGGCGCAAGGGAGCCGCCGGGCCCGGTGCCGACGCCATCGCGCTCTTGAAGGACGACCACCGCACCGTCGAGGGTCTGTTCAAGTCCTTCGAGAACTCGGGCAGCGGCGCCCGCAAGACGCGGCGCAAGCTGGTGGATCAGATGATCACCGAGCTGTCCCGGCATGCCGCCATCGAGGAGGAGGTGCTCTATCCGTCGGCCCGCGAGCTCATGGCGCCCGACGACGGGCAGGTGCTCGAGTCGCTGGAGGAACACCACGTCGTCAAGTGGGAGCTGAGCGAGCTGGCCAAGACCGACCCGACCGACGAGCGCTTCGAGGCGAAGGTCGCGGTGATGATCGAGAACGTGCGCCATCACGTACACGAGGAAGAAGGCGAGCTCTTCCCGTTCCTTCGGGCCCATCTCGGCCGCAAGCACCTGGTCGAGCTGGGCGAGGCGTTGAGATCGGCCAAACGGTACGCACCCACCCGGCCCCATCCCCGCGCCCCGGACGAGCCGCCGGCCAACCTCGTGCCCAACGCGGTGTCGGGTGCGCTCGATCGGGCCCGCGACGTGGTGCGGTCCGCCCGTGCGGGTTGAGGGGGACACCGAGCAGCTTCCCGAAGCACTCACCAGCCGGGTCGAGCAGTCGCTCTTCGTGGTCACGGCGAGCGAGCCCGGCGGCGACCCGACCGGCTGTCTGGTGGGTTTCACCACCCAGTGCAGCATCGATCCGCCTCGGTTCATCGTCTGTATCTCGAAGGTCAACCACACCTACGACGCCGCCCACCGGGCCGAGGGGATCGGGCTCCACCTGCTCGGGGAGGACCAGATCGACCTCGCCTCGCTGTTCGGGGAGCAGACCGGCGACCGGATCGACAAGTTCGAGCGTTGCCGCTGGCGTCGGGGCCTGACCGGCGCGCCGATCCTCGAGGACTGCGCGGCATGGATGGAGGGCTCGGTCCTCGCCAGGTACGACGTGGGCGACCACGAGGCCGCAGTGCTCTGCCCCGTCGACGGTGGCGGCGGAGCCCACGAACGGCCGCTCACCTACCAGCGTCTGCCGTCGTTGGACCCGGGGCACCCGGCATCCGAGTGACCATCCCGATGTTTGCCGATCGATCGAGAGGGAAGTGTCCGGACCTGGCCCGCGAAAAGGGGAGGACCCGTGGTCATCTTGCTGGCGTTCTTGATCGTGTTGTTGTTCTTCGGGTTGGGCTTCGCCCTGCACTTCCTGTGGATCGTGGCGGCAGTCCTCTTCGTGCTGTGGCTGGTCGGGTTTGCGCTGGGGCGCGGCGAGAGCGCAGGGAGCCGCCGCTTCTACCGGTGGTAGCAGGGAATCCAAGAGATTCGCCAAGGAAGACTCGCACAAGTCGTGCTGGTCGATGACGTGATGGTCGAAGGAGAGCGACGAGATGGTTGAAAAGGAATCAGGTCCCGAGGCAGGGGCCAAGGGAGTCGTCGAGGACGTGAAGGGCAAGGCCAAGGAGGCGGCTGGCGCCGTCACGGGCCGGGACTCGTTGAGGGAGGAAGGGCGCGCCCAGCAGGACAAGGCGAGCGCCGAGCGCGACGTGGCCGCCAAAGAGGCGGAGGCGGATCGCTCGCGTGCCGATGCCAAGGCCCACGAGGCCGAGGAGCGCGCTCACCAGCGGTAACCCGGCGCGTGCCGCGTCCACCGGCGCGGCACGGCCGGCAGGGCGTAGCTCGACCGGCCCGCCAGACCAGGGCCCGCGGTCGGGCGAGCTGGCCGTCGAGACCTGAGCGCCCGAGCGCCGCTCCCATCAGCTCCGTCGTGAGCTCGGCGAGGGCGGCGGCGTCCATGCGTCCAAACCCCATCGCTGGTCCGAAGACAAGTGATGGTCGGTCCCCCATTCCCCGGAGCCGGCGGGTTGCTCCGCCCGGGGGGCGCCCTCGATGTGGCCGACGCGAGCAAGCGTCCGGCCGGGGCCCTCTGCCGCCGGAGGCGGATGGGGTCGACGGTATCGCTGTTCCTGCTTGCCGTGACCATGCTGGCGGCCTGCTCGTCCGGCGGCAGTGGAGGCTCGTCGAGCGGCTCGACCCGCGCCCCACTCGCTCCGGGTCGGGCCACGGCTCCGCAGTCATCGTCATCCGCAACTTCGCCTTCGCACCGAGCACGATCACCGTCTCCCCGGGTGCCACGGTCAAGGTGACCAACGAGGACCAGGTCGCCCACACGCTGACCGCGACGAAGGGCGGATTCGACACGGGTGACATCCCGGCGGGTCAATCCAAGTCGATCACCGCACCGAACACCCCGGGCAGCTACCCATACATCTGCTCGATCCACCAGTACATGGCCGGCACCCTGGTCGTATCGGGTTGACGGAAACGAAGGGCTCGCGCCACCGGGCGCCGCCCGGACGGGTCACCGAGTACGACTGCGAGGAGGAGGGCCATGAGACGACGGCTGGAACAGAGCCAAGCCGACGAGCGTGACATCGATCGACGGGCGATGGGCGCACTGATCGAGGAGTCCGCAGATCTTCACCACGATGCCATGTCCACGACGTCGGCGGCTCTCGACGAGCTGGTGGAAACCGGCCACGAGGCCAGATCCCGCGGGACCGTCGATGCCGGTGAGGCGCGTGAGGCGGCGAGCAGCCGGTCACCGCTGATGACCGGAGCCGTGTTCGGGGGTGGCATCCTGGCTGCCGCAGGAATCGCCGGTGCGTTCGAGACGCTGTTCGCCTCCCCGGCGTTCGCCGCGTCGCCCACCGACGTGCAGATCCTCCAGACCGCTTCCTCCATCGAGGTCCTGGCGGTTGCCGCCTACACCAAGGCATCGACACTGGACTTCATCGGCGGGTCATCAGCCAACCCGGTGGTGAAGACCTTCGTCACCATGACCAAGGATCAGCACTCGCAACATCTCCAGGCGTTCAACGGGGCGATCACCGCCCTGGGAGGGAAGCCTCAGACCAATCCCGATCCGGTGCTGAACGGCGTCGTACAGATGGCCCTCCCGGGCTTGACCTCTCCGGGGCCGGTGGTGGCGCTCGCCCTCGAGCTCGAGCAGGGGGCGGCCGAGACCTACGTCGCCGACGTCGGCGTCCTGTCCGACGCCAATGCCAAAAAGGTGACCGCATCGATCATGGGGGTGGAAGCCCAACACGCCGCCGTGCTGCTCGCCGTGCAGGCACTCCTCAATTCCGACGCGCCCCAGCTCGTCGCCCTGCCTCCGGACGTCGCCCAGCTCCCGGCTGCTGCCGGTTCGGTGGGGTTCCCCCAGGCGTTCTTTCCGACCGACATGGCTCGTCCAGCAAGCGAAGGAGCACTCCGATGAGGCGCCGCCACCGCAATTCCGAGGTCATGGCCATCTCCGAGCACGAGCTCACCGTCATGACGAACGACCTCGATCAGATCCACCACGACGTGGGCAAACCGGCGATGGACCGGGCCGTTGCCGAGTTGACCGAACGCTCCCGCACCAGCCGGCGCGGCTTCCTCATCGGCGCGGGCGCACTCGCCGGAGGGGCCGTGCTGGCTGCGTGCTCGTCTGGCTCGTCAGGCTCGACGACGACCACCACCTCGTCTGGGTCTTCGAGCCGAGGCAAGCTCACCGGAGACCTGGCGGTGGCGGCCCTGGCGGCGAGCCTCGAGAACCTGGCTGTCGCCGCCTACGGGGACGTCCTCTCGGCGGCCGGTGCCGGACACCTCGGCACGGTGCCGCCGGCGGTCAGCACGTTCGCCACCACGGTCAAGTCCCAGCATGCCCAGCACGCCCAGGCCTGGAACTCGGCCATCGTGGCCGCCGGGCACCGGGCGGTCACGGCCCCGGACCCGGTGCTGACCCCGGTCGTCACCCGAGACTTCGGCAAGGTGACCGATGTCACCGGGGCGGCGAAGCTGGCCCTGATGCTCGAAGACGTGGCGGCGGCGACCTATCTGTCCGGAATCGGCGCCGTCAAGGCGTCCTCCTCGGTCAAGGTGGCGGCCAGCATCCAGCCGGTCGAGATGCAGCATGCGGCCGTCCTCAACTTCGTCCTCGGCCAGTACCCGGTGCCCAACGCGTTCAGTCCCGTGCAGGACGCCAGACCCCTCACCGACTACACCAGGCATTGATCCGCGAGCGACGTTCCGAATTGGATCGCCGAATGTTCATCTCTTCTCCCGAGCGGCACCGAAGTGTTCACCGGGTAGGGCGACGAACGTCCGAGAAAGGCAAATCCGTGCACCCAGAGTCCATTGCATCCCCGGTGAGCCGGGCACCACGCAGCCGGTCCGGAGCGGCGAGGCTGCTCGTCCTGCTGATTGCTTCCATCACCTTGGCGCTGTTCGGAGCCAGCGCCGTCCTGGCGTCGACCGCCGCCGCGGCCATGCCTCATGCGGTGCAGAACCCGCCCCCCAACGGTGACAACGGCACCACCATCGATCCGCTCCAGTACAACTGCGGCAACGACGCACCTACCTGCGGCCAGGTGGGGGAGTCCAACGGCTACTACAACGGGACCAACGTCGACCTGCTCTACAGCGAGAACTACTACTGCGACGCCAACGTCTCCTCGTCGGCGTCGACCGGCTGCGAAGCCGGTGCGGGCCCGTCGGCCACGCCCAGCGCCACGTCGGCCGGAAGTTCCGGAACGTCGCTCGGGAACACGACCCACGGTGACACCCTCTACATCCCGGTGCCGCTGTTCTCGAGCCCGCCGCCGACCCAGTGCGTCGCCACCGCGACCTGCATCGATCATCCGCCGACCATCGATCTGTCCCGCATTGCCGGCGCTCTGCCCGGCAACCCCTCACCGGGCAGTGTCTCCGATGTCCCGATCCCGGCTCACGACCACGTGGTCGGCACCCGAAACGGCGGCCTCCCCGAGTGGTGGAACGTCCAGGTGGTCGCCACCACCGATCCGTCCACGTTCGCCTCGCTGACCAGTGTGGGCGCCATCGATTCCGCCGTGAGCGGCGGCAATGCGGTGTCGGTCCCGACCAATGCCTTCCTGTTCTTCCAGGTCCTGCCGGGGACGCTTTCCGCCTCCATGGCGGCCGATCTGACCGCCACCGCTCCTCCCGGGCCGGCCGTGCCGGCCGCACCGGGGGCGCCGCCGGCCAGCCAGGTCGAGCCGGGCACGACGTTCAACAACCTGAAGAACGACTGTGGCGCCACCGCCCCGAACTGCCAGAACATCGGGATCAGCCGGGACTGGATCGAGGGCCAAGACGTCGAGGCGCTCTATACCGAGCCCTACTTCTGCGGCACGACCACGGCGGCGGTCCATTCCTCCTCCGGATGCGAGGCGGGATCAGACCCGACCTCGGTTCCGCCCGGCGTGTCGGACAGGACTCCGCCCACTCCGACCCAGTCCAACAGCCAGATCGACCCGTTGTACATCCCGGTGCCGCTGTACTCGGCGCCGCCGGTGGCCTACGACCAGTGCTCGAGCGCCATCACCTGCATCGATCATCCGGCCACCATCGACCTCTCGCAGTTGGCGTCGGTGCTCGGGGCGCCGGCGGCCTCGTTGGGCAACGTGCCCCTGCCCGGGCACGACCATCTCCTCACGACCCGCAACGGTGATCAACCGGAGTGGTGGAACGTGATCGTCATTCCGGTGACCTCGCCGACCGGGCTGGCTTCGGTCGAGACCTCCAAGGACTACGCGTCGGTCAAGGCTCTCGAGAACGTCGCCGGCAGTGGGATCGGTGTCGCCGGAGTCGGCGAGGTTCCGACCAACGCCTATCTGTGGTTCCAGACCCTCCCGGGCGGCAGCGCGGCCACGCCCGGTCCGACCCAGACCAACTGCGTGACGCACATGAGCCCGGGATCGGTCGTCGGTTCGGCCGCCCTCGACGACGGCACCGGCTACTACCAGACCGACGCCCGGGGCGACGTCGCCGCATTCGGCGCGGCCACCTGCTATGGGGCCATGACCGGCGTCCACCTCAACCAGCCGGTGGTCGGCATGGCCGTCGACCGGAACACCGGTGGGTACTGGCTGGTCGCCGCCGACGGAGGGGTCTTCTCCTTCAACGCTCCGTTCTACGGCTCGACGGGGGCGCTTCGCCTCAACCAGCCGGTGGTCGGGATGGCCGCCACCTTGAACGGCAGCGGTTACTGGCTGGTCGCCGCCGACGGAGGGGTCTTCTCCTTCAACGCCCCCTTCCAAGGTTCCACCGGGAACCTCCGGCTCAACAAGCCGGTCGTCGGGATGGGCCTCAACCGGCAGACCGGCGGGTACTGGTTGGTGGCCTCCGACGGCGGAGTGTTCTCCTTCAACACGCCGTTCTACGGATCGACCGGCAACATCCGGCTGAACCAGCCCGTGGTCGGGATGGCGCCGGTCTCCGATGGGAGCGGCTACCGGCTCGTTGCCTCCGACGGCGGCGTCTTCGACTTCAACACGCCGTTCTACGGCTCGACCGGCAACATCCGGCTGAACCGTCCGGTCATCGGCGGCCTCAACGACAACTCGTATGACGGCTACTGGTTGGTGGCCTCCGACGGCGGTGTCTTCACCTTCGGGCCGCCGGGCGCCGGCATGCCGTTCTTCGGTTCGGCAGCCTAGGGTTCCGGCTTCGTCACCGGCACCGGGTGGGGTCCTCCGTACTCCGCCCGGCGCCGGCGTCGGGGCGTCTCCCGACTTCCCCGGATCGGATCGTCGGGGAGGACCCGGTGCCCCCGTGTGGCTGACGCGGTCCTTCCTCCGGATCGCCCTCGGGGTGCTCTGGTTGCTCGACGGCGCCCTCCAACTTCAGCCGTTCATGTTCACCAAGGGCTTCGCCACGGGGATCATCGCCCCAGCGGCGGGCGGACAGCCCCACTGGGTGGCCGGCCCGGTGGAGTGGAACATCCGGATGATCGCCGCCCACCCGGCGTTGCTGAACGCCTGCTTCGCCTCGATCCAGCTGGCGATCGGGGTCGGACTGCTGGTGGGACGGACGGCCCGCCCCGCCGTCGTCGCCACCGTGGTCTGGGCCGGGGGCGTGTGGTTCTTCGGCGAGGGGCTCGGTGGTCTGGCCGGAGGGCACACGACCGCCCTGCTCGGCGCGCCCGGAGCGGCGTGCTTGTACATGGTGGTGGGCGTGGCCGCCTGGCCCGGCTCCGGACCCACGGCATCTGGACGGCGCGTGTCCCGCCGCAGCCGACCTCCCCACTGGCTCCTTCGTGCGTGGGCCGTCCTGTGGGTCGGGTCCGCCGCGCTGAGGCTGCTCCCCGGCAACGCGACGTCCCGCGCCCTCAGCGGACCGTTGTCGGCGAACGCCGCCACCGTTCCCTCGTGGTTGTCGTCCGCCGATCGGGGACTGTCGTCGGCCGCGCACGCCATGGGTCCGGGGGCCGTCCTTTTGACCGTCGGTATCGACCTCGCCGTCGGGCTGCTGGTGTTGGGGGACGGCCCGTTTCGCACCGTGGCGCTGTGGACCGGCATGGGAGTGGCCGTCCTGTACTGGGCAGTCGGGCAGAGCTTCGGGCAGCTGTTCAGCGGACAGGCGACCGATCCCGGCACGGGCCCGCTCGTCGTGCTCCTCGCACTGGCCGCCCTGGGGGTGGGTCGATCGACGGGGCGCACCTCCCTCAGTCGGCTCCGTGTTGACGGTGCGGCCGCCGCATTGGTAGCACAGCACCGATGGCTGTCACCGACCGGGCTCCAGAAGACACGACCGTCGGGGACGGTGTCGATCCGGAGCCGGTCGACGTCCTGATCGTCGGCGCGGGACTGTCCGGCATCGACGCCGCCTACCGCGTCGGCACCGAGTGCCCGGGCAGGTCCTACGCCCTGCTCGAGGCGAGGGACGCCTCGGGCGGGACATGGGACCTCTTCCGGTACCCGGGGGTCCGCTCCGACTCGGACATGCTCACCCTCGGCTACCCCTTCCGACCCTGGAGGGGTCCCGAATCGATCGCCGAGGGACCCGACATCCTGGCCTACATCCGGGAGACGGCCGCCGCCTTCGGCATCGACCGCCGGATCCGCTTCGGGCAGAGGGTCACCAGCGCCGCGTGGGACTCGGGCGCGGCGCGCTGGACGGTCGAGTCGGAGGATCCGGCCGGCCGCCGGCAGCGCCACTCGTGCCGCTTCCTCTACCTGTGCACCGGGTACTACAGCTACGAGGGCGGGTACCGGCCCGAGCTTCCCGGGGCCGACCGGTTCGGGGGGACGGTCGTGCACCCCCAGGACTGGCCGGACGACCTCGACTACGCCGGCAAGCAGGTGGTGGTCATCGGGAGCGGGGCGACGGCGATCACCCTCGTGCCGGCCATGGCCCGCACGGCCGCCCATGTCACCATGGTGCAGCGCTCGCCGACCTACGTCGTGGCGTTGCCACGCACCGATCCCCTGGTGTCCCGGCTGCGGGCGGTGCTCCCCGAAAGCCTGGCCCATCGTCTGGCCCGCTGGCGCAACGTGCTCGTCGGGCAGGCGTTCTACCTCTTCTGCCGGTACCGCCCCCGGGCGGCGCGGAAGTTCCTCGGCGCGGCGGCGGCCCGGGCGCTGCCCGAGGGCTACGAGATGGACCCCGACTTCGCCCCCCGGTACGACCCCTGGGACCAGCGGATGTGCTTGGTGCCCGACGGCGACCTGTTCGCGTCGATCCGGGACGGGACCAGCTCGATCGTCACCGGGCACATCGAGACCTTCACCGAGACGGGGGTCCGGTTGCGGTCGGGGGACGAGCTCGAGGCCGACGTGGTGGTCTCGGCCACCGGCCTGCAGCTGCTCGCCTGGGGTGGGATCCGGATGGCGGTGGACGGCGTCCCCGTCGACCCGGGCCAGACGTTGGTGTACCGGGGCTGTCTGGTCAGTGACGTCCCGAATTTCGCCTTCTGCGCCGGGTACGTCAATGCCTCGTGGACCCTCCGGGCCGATCTGAGCTCGCGCTACGTCTGCCGCCTGCTCAACTACCTGGCCGCCAAGGGGTACACCACCGCCGTGCCCCGGCGCCGCCACGGCGGCGTCGAACCGACCCCGTTCTTCGGGCTCGAGTCGGGCTACGTCAAGCGGGCGGCCCACCTCCTGCCCAAGCAGGGCGACCGGGAGCCGTGGCGCTTCCACAACAACTATCCCGTCGACTTCGTCCGGTCCCGCACCGGCCGGCTGGCGGCCGACATGGAGTTCTCCGGCCCGACCACGCCGGCTCACGCCCGCCACGCCGGCCACGCCGGCTCCGATCCCACCCCGGGTGGCGGCGAGCTGATCGGTCACCAGCCGCGGAGGTCGACGGGCCAGGTCTCGACGACCTCGTCGCCCTCGACCAGGTGCATCCGCTGGTGGTAGGCGACCGTCGGGTCGATGTGGGCCGGGAGGACGTGGACCCGGTCACCGACCCGGACCGGCCCCTCCGGCACGAAGGTGACGTGCTCGTCCGAGCAGAACAGCACCTGCGCGCCCGCCATCGACGGGTCGCCGTGGTCCATCCCGAGCGCCTTGAGGCCGCAGTCGGCCACCGCCCACCTGGCCGACACCGAGATCACGGTGGCGAGCACCGACAAGGCCTGGACGAAGGGAAGGTCCAGCCGGGCATAGGCCGTGTCCATCAGGGCATAGGAACCGGCCTGGATCTCGGTGGCCCAGTGGTTGATGTCGTAGGTCCCGGTCCCACCGGCCGAGACGACCTCGCCCCCGGCGTCACGGTGGGCGAGGACAAGCGACTCCATCGACACGGCGAGCTCCCGCACCCGGGTGGCCCGGTCCTCCACACCGACCAGATGGCCCTCGTAGCCCATCACTCCGCGGACGTGCAGTCCCCGGGCCCGGGCCAGATCGGCCAGCCGCCCGGCGTCCTCGGGCCGGCATCCGCAGCGGGGCAGCCCCACGTCGACGTCGATCAGGACCTCGGCGACCCCGCCGACGGCGGCCGCCTCGATGGTCTCGCCGGAGTCGACCGCCACTGTGACCCGCGAGCCGCGGCCAACGAGCGCACCGAGCCGGGAGGCATCGACCACCTCGTTGGCGAGCAGCAGGTCGTGACCGAGTCCGGCACGGGCCAGCCCTTCCGCCTCGGCGACGGTGGCGCAGGTGAACCCGGGATGGCCGAGCTCGGCCTGGCGGGCGGCGAGGGCGGTGCACTTGTGCGCCTTGACGTGGGGGCGGAGGCTCGCGCCGGGCCGGGCATCGGCCATGGTCGCCAGGTTGTGATCGAGCAGCTCACGCTGGACGACGAGCGCCGGCGTGGTCAGGTCCCCGAGTCGCACCGGCGAAAGCGTACGGTGCGGTCGCACCGCCGCGGGGCCCGAGCGCGACGGGGCCGGCCCGGGGCTCAGGTCGGCCGGCCGGGGTCAGGTCATGGCCACCGGGACGGTGGTTCCCGGGTCGCAGGCGTGGCGGGCCACCCGGACCCGGTAGGTCCCCGCCGGCGTCACCATGGCGTGCGAGCCGGTGTCGCGCTCGGCGAGCGCGTCCCGGGTCACGTCGAGCTCGACCGCGGTCGTCTGCCCCGCCTCCAGCTCGACCGTTCGGAAGGACACCAGCCGGGCTGGCCGCGCCGATCCGTCCCGTTCGGCGTAGACCTGGACCACCTCGGTCCCTCGCCGCCGGCCCGTGTTGGCGACCGAGGCGCGGACCCGGATCCCGCCTCCGCCGGCCTCGGCCTCCACCCCGTCGAGGCGGAAGGTCGTATAGCTCAACCCGAATCCGAACGGGTAGGCCGGGACCGTCCCGTTCCGGGCCAGGTGCCAGTAGCCGTGCCACCGGTCGTAGGTGAACGACGGTGCCCGGGCGTCGAAGGGCGGCAGGTGGTCTTCGACGGTCGGCACCGAAAAGGGAGGCGGCCCGACGGGTCGGCGTGGCCGACCAGCACGTCGGCGAGCCCGTGCCCGCCCTCCATGCCGGCGTACCACGACTGCAGGACCGCCGGTACGGCGCGGTCCCACTCGGACACGATCACCGCACTGCCGGCCACGACGGACACGACGGTCCGCGGATTGGCGGCTGCCACCGCCCGGATCAGCGCCACGTCCTCGTCATGGAGCCGGAGCGATGTCCGGTCGCCGCCCACGGCGAAGCCGCCGTCGGATCGCCGTTCGACATAGGGGGGAGGCGCGATCGTCCGCTCCTCGGCGATCGAGGCGGCGAAGGACTCGACCAGCTCGGGATCGTCCTCCGCCGGAAAGAGGTGCCGGAGCTCGCCGGTGGCGAGCTCGCCGATGTACTCGCCTTCGTCGTCACGGGTGTAGCCGACGACGACCACGGCTGCTGCCGCCGAAGCGGCCACCGCCGTCACCGATCCGGGATCGGCTTCGTCGGCGTGGACGATCGGGATCCCGGGCAGGGCCGCTCCGACGCCGTCGGCCACGGTCGCCACCTCGGGCGCCCAGACGTCGCTCGAGCCGCCGTCACCGAGGTCGACCGCCCTCGACAGCCGGCCGAACAGCGCCAGCCGGTCGCCGGCGGCCAGCTCCAGCGGCAGGACCGGGCGGCCCTCCACCGGCTCGTTGCGCAACAGCACCACCGACCGGGTGGCGACCTCGCGGGCCAGGGCCCGGTGCTCGGGGCAGGCGAGGATCGACCGGTCCGGCGCCGGTCGGCACAGGACGTCCTCGAACCGCAGCCGGGTGGTCACGACCCGCTCGGCGGCGAGGGCCACCTCGTCCCAGGATGCCTCGCCCTCGTCGAGGGCAGGCCGCAGCCCGCCGGCTCGGATCATCCGGTAGGGCATCTCGACGTCGAGTCCCGCCCGCAGGGATAGGGCCGCGTCCCGAATGCCGAAGATCCAATCGCTGATCACGAACCCCTCGAACCCCCACTCGTCCCGCAGGATGTCGGTGACGAGCGCACGGTTCTGGCCGCACCATTCGCCGTTCACGCTGTTGTAGGCGGTCATGACCGCCGCCACCCCCTCGGCCACGATCCTCCGGAAGTGGGGGAGGTAGACGTCGTGGAGCGCGGCTTCGTCCACGGTGACGTCCACCGTGAACCGGGCGTTCTCCATCGAATTGCAGGCGAAGTGCTTGACGCAGGCCATGGCGTGGCGTTGCACGCCCCTGGTCACCGCGGCCCCCATCTCGCCCACGTGGAACGGGTCCTCGCCGTAGGTCTCCTGGGCCCGTCCCCAGGCCGGGTGGCGCAGGACGTTGACACAGACGCCGCCGTACAGGTCGGCCCCGACGGCGCGCAGCTCCCGGCCGATCGCCTCGCCGACCCGCTCCTCGAGCTCGGGGTCGAAGGTGGCGCCGCGGGCCATGGCGACGGGGAAGCAGGTCGCCCGGTCCACGACCACCCCCCTTGGCCCGTCGCAGAAAGCGAACCCGTCCCACCCGAGGCGGTCGATCCGGCCGGAGCGGAAGGGGCTCTTGTGGTACCCGGCCTCGGCGAGGTAGGCGAGACCCGCCCAGAAGGGCGCGTCGCCGTCCAGGCACCAGAGCTTCTCCTCGGGGGTCATCGCCGACACCAGCTCCCGGGCCCGGGTGGCTGGGTCCGCCGGCCGGTCAGTGGCCGGCTCGCTCCCGGCGGTCGGCTCGGTCACCGGACCAGTGTCGCAGGTGGCCGTCCGGTGGTCGATCCGATCAGACGGCCCGGTTCGGCGCCGCGGGATCGCTCGAGGGCCCCGACAACCCGAAGCCGGCCCACAGCCAGCGGAACGGGGCACCGGTGATGCCGAGCTCGTCGCAGAGCCGGCGGACCTTGCCCAGCGATGCGGCCGTTTCGGCGCGATGGCGCGGGTTGCGGGTGTAGGCCTCGGCGATGACCGAGCGGGGGATGTCGTAGCGCCGGACCAGCTGGGGTGACGGCTTGAGCATCAGCTGGGCCATCGTGCCGAGGATCACGGGCGCGCCGACCGCCAGGCGCACCCGGCGGACCGGGCCGAGGGTGGGGACGGTCCGCTTGAGGAAGCTCCGGGCGAACGACAGGTGGCGGGCCTCTTCGGTGACGTGGATCCGCATGATGCGCTCCAGGAGCGGGTGGATCTCACCGCCCCGGCGGAGCTCGCGGCGCTGGACGTAGTCGATCGGGTCCTCGCCGCCGAGCACGAAGAGAAAGAAGAGCTGGGGGAACCGCCGTCCGAGCCGCACGATCCGGCGGGTGGCCAGCCGATCGAGGAAGCCGAGCCCCGCCGCGTCGAAGCCGCTCCGGTTGACGAATTCCTGGAACATGAGCGAGTGCTCCGCCTCCTCGATCATCTCGTGGTAGAGGTAGCGGAATTCGGGCGCCCCGTTGGGCAGGGTCATGGCGAACTCGAGCAGCCCCCGCTTGAGCACGTTCTCGAAGACCAGGCCGATCTTCATCTTGGAGGCCACCGTCTCGCAGCCGAGCCGCGCCCGCCGGTGCTGGGGGAGCGACCGGTACCAGGCGGTCGCTCCGAGCGGATCGTCGCCGCTGAGCTCCCACCGGCTGTCCTCGGGATCGAGGTGCAGCGCGGGATCCTCCCAGTCGACGTCGACGTAGGCCTGGAAGTGCTTGGTCAGCGACAGGCGGTTCAGCCGTTCCAGCAGGGATCGCCAGCCGGTGTCGTCCCCGTCGCCGGGCTCCCCCGGGGCGGGTCGGGGCGGTTCCAAGGTCGTCGGGGTGCCGGTCATGGATCCTCCGATGCTCGGTCGGTGGGCAGGGCGGGCCGCACCAGGGACTTGAACAGGTCGAGGAATTCGCCGGCCGGCAGCGGGTCGTAGCCCGGGAGCAACCGGCAGAGGGCCAGACCGGTCATGAAGGAGAAGGACATGCCGACGGCGATCCTCGGGAATTCGGGATCGGCGGCGGCCTCCTCCGCGAAGACCTCCCGGGTGACCGATTCGTTCGACGCCATGAAAGCCTGGTCGAGGCCGGCGACTGCCCGGGCGAGGTCGGGGTCGGTCCGGGCCCCGACGCACAGCTCCAACCAGGCGACGAACGTCGGGCCGGAGAACATCGTCCAGAGCATGTCGATGGCGGCGGACGCCTTCTCGGCGCCGACGGGCAGGTCGGCTATGGCCTTGGTGAACTCGGAGGTCCGCTGTTCGAAGAGGTGGCTGACGGCGGCACACAGCAGGTCGGCCTTGGTCGGGAAGTGGTGGAGGAGCGCCCCCGGGGACACCCCGGCCCGGCGGGCGACCTCGGAGGTCGTGGTCCCGGCGTACCCCCGTTCGTCGAGGCAGCCGACGGTGGCGGCGAGCAGGGCCTGGCGGGTGGCGGCGGTCCGCTCCGCCTGGGTTCGTCGCGTCGCGGTCACCCCGACATGGTCTCACCCCACAAACAAACCGTCAACCCTGTTTGTTTTTGGGAGGAGGGCGCACACTGCCGGTCGGCGTCGCACCGGCCGCGGGCCACGGGCCCCCGGGATCCGGGTCCCCGGGGAGGGGTTTCTCAAGTGGCCGACGTCGGCGCCGTGAGGTCGTAGACGGTCACCCCGTCGACGGTCTTGGCGGTGAAGTGGCTGCTGACCCACGAGGAGATTTGCGCCGAGCTCGACGTGTTGGACGAGCCGCCGCCAGGGGCGCCCCCGCCGAACCGGCCGAACCGGCCGAACCGGCCGAACCCGCCCCCGCCGAACCGGCCGAACCCGCCCCCGCCGAACCGGCCGAACCCGCCGAACCCGCCCCCGAGGTAGTAGTGGACGCGGCCTTGGGCGACGTAGCGCTCGAACTGGGCGAGAGTCGGAGCCGGGTCGGTCCCGTTGAACCCCCCGATGGCCATCACCGGGTCACCGGTGGCGAGCTGGTACCCCGACGCCGAATTGGCGCCCGTGGTGGCGGCCACCCACCCGTACCGGGAGGCGCCCGCCTCGAGCAGGGCGGTGAGCTGCTTGCCCGGCGTCGACCCGTTGAGCAGGCCGCCCGCACCACCGCGGCCCCGTCCGAAACCTCCCGCGCCGCCGGCCGGGCCGCCCGCCCCGCCGGGCAGCGGGCCGAGGCCCTGTGGACCGGTGCCGCCGGCGCCGGTCGGAGCCCCGCCCTGGCCGAGGGCGCCGGGACGGAGAAGGCGGCCGGGGATGCGGAGCCCGTGCGGGAGCTTGGTGCCGTTCGGGAGGGTGAACCCGGGTGGAAGGGTGATCCCGTTCCGGCCGAGGCTGGTCCCGGGACCGCCGAACCCTCGTCCGCCCCCGGGGAAACCGCCGGGCCCGGACCCCGCTACCGCCGGTCCGGCCGAGGGGATGGAACCGCTGTGGGGGGTGGCCGCGGTGTCGAGCGAATAGGCGGTCGGTCCGGCGATGACCGAGGCGAGCCCGAAGCCGGCCAGCCCGGCGGCGAGCACGCCCCGGGCGCGGGGGACCAGGGCGATCCCGACCGCCACCGCCAGCCCGAGCACCAGGAGGACCCAGCGCAGGGCGGGGTACCAACCCGGGCTCCAACCGAGCATGACGAAGGCCCACCCGACGGTGGCCACCAGGGCGGCGGCGAGGGCCAGGCGGGGGAAGAGCTCGCGCGCCGCCGCCAGAGCAGGGTCGCCCCCATCCCGACCAGGGCTCCGATCGCCGGAGCCAGCACGACCGTGTAGTAGGGGTGGATGATCCCCTGGGCGAAGCTGAGCGTGGCCCCGGTGAGCAACAGCCATCCACCGAACAGGAGGAACCCGGCCCGGACCCGATCGGTGCGCGGCGCGCGGCGGGTGAGCCACAGGGCGGCCGCCAGGCCGATGAGCGCGGCAGGGATCAGCCACGACACCTGGCCCCCCATCTCGCGGAGGAACAGCCGGTTCCAGCCGATCGGCCCCCACATGTTCCCCGGGGTACCGGTTCCCCCGACGCTGCCGCGCTCGTTCCCGGTGATCCGGCCGAACCCGTTGTACCCGAAGATGAGGTCGAGGAGGTTGTTGTCCGTCGAACCTCCGATGTAGGGACGGTCGGCGGCGGGAGTGAGCTGGACGGCCGCCACCCACCAGCCACCGGCCACCGCCATGGCGAGGCCCGACCAGATCACCTGCACCAGGCGCCGGCCGAACTTGGGCGGCCCGGCGAGCAGGTAGACGAGGCCCAGCACCGGCAGCAGGATCACGGCCTGGAGCATCTTGGTGATGAAACCGAGCCCGACGAGGGTGCCGGCCAGCACCATCCAGCGGGTGCGCCCGGCCTCGACCGCCCGGAACGTGGCATAGGCGGCGCCGGTCAGCAGCAGCGTCAAGAGGGCATCGGGGTTGTTGAACCGGAACATCAAGGTGGCGACCGGGGTGACCGCCACGACCGTGCCGGCGATCAATGCCGCAGCCGGCGTGAACCAGCGCCGGACCGTGGCGTAGACGAGCCCGACGGTGGCCACGCCCTCGAGGGCCTGGGGGACGAGGAGGCTCCACGGGTTGACCCCGAACAGTCGGCCCGAGATCTCCATCACCCAGAGCGAGGCGGGAGGCTTGTCGACCGTGATGAAGTTCGACGCGTCGAAGGAGCCGAAGAAGAACGCCTTCCAGCTTCTGGTGCCGGCCTGCACCGCCGCCGAGTAGAAGCTGTTGGCCCAGCCGGACCGGCCGAGCCCCCACAGGTAGAGGACGCCGGTGGCGACCAGCAGGCAGACGAGGGCCGGGCGTACCCAGGCGGGATCTTCGGGGCGGCCCCGGACCACGTGCGCGAACCGGCCGGACGGAGGAGCAGGCGTGGGGGTCGCCCGCTCCTCCGTCACGTCGGGAAGGACCGGTGGCCATTCGCCGGCCGGCTCGACGGGCGGGAGCGGTCCGTCGGGGGGCGCATCGATGGTCGTCCCCTCCGCCGGTGTCATCACGGCAAGACCGGGGGCGGCGGGTTCGCCGTGAGGCTGGCCGGCAGTCATGTGCATGTCTCCTTGGTCGTGGTTTCGAGTCGGCGCAGGCCGTCGTCGGCCGTTCCCCGAGGCTCCGCCGGAACGGCCAGGTTGGTGCCGAACGTCGGCCGGAACACCCAGGTGCGCAGGATGGCGAACCGCACGAAGGAGGCGGCCAGGCTGGCCACCGCCACGGCCGCCAGCTCCGGCACCGGGGTGTCGAGTCCGGCGGCCCCGACGCCCGCCAGGGCGAGCGAGGTGAAGCCGAGGCTCACCGCCAGCAGCGCCGTCGCCGCCGCCCAGCGGCCTCGCCGGTCGAGGCCGGACCGGGCCCGGCCGGCGAGTCCGCGGTGGAGGGCGGTGTTGCCGAGGCTGCAGAGCGCCACGGCGAGCGCATTGGCCGCGTAGCTGCCCACCACGGACCGGGCCGACGCGAACAGGCCGACGTAGACCAGCGTCGAGGCGACGCCGACTCCGGCGAACCGCCAGAGCTCGTCGGCGGATGCCTGTCCGCCGGCGGCGGCCACCGATCTGACACCTCGTGGTGGCGGCGGCCCGGGCCGGACGGCCGGGCGCCCACCGAGCAGCCGCCACACGCCACGGAGGTCCACGAGCGCCGTCCGGACGACGTCGACCCGCGAGTCCGTGTCGTCCACCCAGTGGACGGGCACTTCGAGGACCCGCAGGCCCCTCCGTTGGGCGGTCACCAGCATCTCGGTGTCGAAGAACCACCCCTCGTCCTCGACGAGCGACACCAGCTCGAGCGCCACCGTCCGCCGCACCGCCTTGAACCCGCACTGGGCGTCGGTGCAGGTGCTCCGGAGCGCCGCCCGCAGCAAGAGGTTGTAGGCCCGGGAGATGAGCTCCCGCCGGGCGCCGCGGACGACGTGGGCGCCGCGGGCCAGGCGGGTTCCGACGGCCAGGTCGCTGTGGCCCGACAGCAGGGGGGCGACGAGCGGCACCAGCGCGTCGAGCCCGGTGGCGAGGTCGACGTCCATGTAGGCGACCACCGACGCCGTGCTCCGCGCCCAGGCGGCCCGGAGCGCCCGGCCACGTCCCTTCTCACCCAGGCGGATGGCGTGCAGGCCGGGCTGGTCGGCGGCGAGGCGCGTGGCGATCGGCCAGGTGCCGTCGGTGCTGGCGTTGTCGGCGATGGTGATCGCCGAGGTGAACGGGAACGAGGTGGCGAGATGGGACTGCAGCCGGGCGATGCTGCGTTCCAGCTGGGCCTCCTCGTTGTGCACCGGGATCACGATCTCGACGTCGACGGTGGCCGGGGCGACCCGGTGATCGGCGACCCGGAGCTCGGTGATGCTCATGGGCTCGACTCTGACGGGTCGCCGTCGGACGAGGGTGGGAGCCACCTGTGAGCCCGGTGGGAGTGTCGGGTCCGGAGCACGAGCTCGGCGCCGAGCCGGAACGGGACGGGCATCCCGTCCCGTTCCCGCCGTCACCCGCCGCGCCGGGGGCTGGCGGCCAGCGACTCGCCGGCTCCCCGTTCGTGGTCGGGCGGGGCGACGGGCAGCCGCACGACGAAGGTGGTGCCGGAGCCGGCCCGACCCTCGGCGGCGACGGTGCCGTGGTGGGCGGCCACGATGGCGCTCACGATCGAGAGGCCGAGGCCGGCTCCCCCGTGGGTCCGCGACCTCGATGGGTCCGACCGGTAGAAGCGTTCGAAGACGTGCGCGGCCTCCTCGGGGTCCATGCCGGGGCCCTCGTCGACGACCCGGATGACCACCTCGTCGCCGTCCGCCTCGACCTCCACCCGCGCCGCCGTGCCCGCCGGCGTGTGGGCCCGCACGTTCGCCAGCAGGTTGTCCACCACCTGCCGGAGGCGGCCGGCGTCGCCCACCACCTCGACCGGCGCCGATGCGGCGAACGTGAGCGGCCATTGCGGGCCGACGGTCGACGCCGTGTGGACCGCCTCGGCACAGAGGGCGACGAGCTCCACCGGTCGTTGCTCCATGGGCCGGCCTTCGTCGAGGCGCGCCAACAACAGCAGGTCCGCCACCAGCCGTTCCATCCTCGCCGTCTCGGTGCGGATGCCGCCCAGCAGGCGCTCGAGATCCTCCTTCTGGTCCGAGGCGCCTCGCTCGAAGAGCTCGGCATAGGCGGAGATGGCGGCGAGCGGGGTGCGGAGCTCGTGGGAGGCGTCGGCGACGAATTGGCGGAGCTGGGCCTCCGAAGCGCGCAGCTTCCGTTCCGATGCGAGGCGGGCACCGAAGGCCGTCTCGATCCGCGACAGCATCACGTTGAGCGTGCGGGCCAGCCGGCCGACCTCGGTCGTCTCGTTCTCCCCGGGGACCCGCTCGGTGAGATTGCCGGCGGCGATCGACTCGGCCGTGGCCTCCATGTCGCGCAGCGGCCGCAGCCCGAGCCGGACCAGCCACAAACCACCGATCAGGGCCACCAGCACGGCCCCGCCGGTCACGGCCAGCTCGATGAGGAACAGCTGGTGGAGCGTGCTCGCCGTCTCGGTCAGCGGCTGGGCGAGTATCAACAGGTCACCGTCGTCGAGCGCCGAGGCCCGCACCCGAAAGGCGGGCCCTCCGGCCTCGGTGGCGCCGGCGGTGAAGCGGGCGACCATCCCGCCGTGTCCGTCGGGCGCCAGCCCGCTGATGGTGGTCGGGAGCTCGGGGGTGTAACCGGTCTGGCCCAGGTACGCGGGACAGGTCTGTCCGGTGACCAGCTTGCCCGCCGGGGTCCGGACCTCGATGGCGAAGGCCTGGAAGAGGTTGAAGCCGCCGCCGCCGTCGGGACCGGTGTCCGGAGGCGGCGGGGTGGCGGCCGACGGCGACCGGGGGTTGGCGCAGGGGACCGTGTGGCCCGAGTTGAGGGCGAACTCGATGCGCACGTGCTCGTTGTCGAGCAGCTGGTCGATCCGCTGGTAGAGGAACGACTGCAACGCCGAGTAGGTGGCGACGTCCGCGATGACCAGCGCCACCACGGCGATCACCCCGATGGCGATGACCAGCCGGGTGCGGAGGGACACGGGGTCAGCTCGGTGCCGGCTCGCGCAACGCGTAGCCCACCAGGCGCACGGTGCGGATGACCGGCGGCCCGGCCACTTCGAGCTTCTTGCGGAGGTAGCTCACGTAGGTCTCGACCACGTTCCCGTCCCCGCCGAAGTCGTAGTGCCAGACATGGTCGAGGATCTGGGCCTTCGAAAGCACGCGGCGCGGATTGAGGAGAAAGAACCGGAGCAGGTTGAACTCGGTGGCGGTGAGCGGGATGAGCCGACCGCCGCGAGTCACCTCGTGGGCGTTCTCGTCCATCCGGATGTCGGCGAACTGCAGGATCCCCTCCTCCTCGGGCTCGCT
Organism: uncultured Acidimicrobiales bacterium; assembly: GCA_963764555.1. GTDB lineage: Bacteria > Actinomycetota > Acidimicrobiia > Acidimicrobiales > RAAP-2 > Bog-756. Next base: position 243,268 of record CAVXSW010000003.1, on the reverse strand, counting down.
CCCGATGCGGCGCAGGATGGCGTGGACCCGGGCCACCAGCTCGGCGAGGGCGAACGGCTTGGTGACGTAGTCGTCCCCGCCGACGGTGAGCCCGGCCACCTTGTCCTCGACGGCGTCCCGGGCGGTGAGGAAGAGGACCGGGACCCGGATCCCGTCCGCCCGGAGCCGCCGGGTCACCTCGAGCCCGTCGAGGTCGGGGAGCATGACGTCGAGGACGATGAGGTCGGGAGGGCGCTCCTGGGCGGCGGCCAGCGCCAGGCGGCCGTTGGCCGCCTCGTCCACCCCGAACCCCTCGTAGCGGAGCGAGGTCGCCACCGCGTCGACGATCGAAGGCTCGTCGTCGACCACGAGGATGCGCTGGCTGCGGGTGGGTTCCACGGGTCGTCCCCATTTCGTTGGTGCGGCCGAGCCTCCGGTGGTGCCGTCGGCGGGCTCCAGCATCCCACCGGGCCCTGTTCCGCAGATGTGGGCCTGCTGAGAGCCGGCTGTGACCCACGGGGGGCCAGCGAACATTCACAGGACGGGCCCAGGTGGCTCGGACCCGGCTCCGCAGGAGGGGCCGTTCACTGGACCTATCGGCGGGTCCCGGCCACCGGGCCCGCCACGACGATCCGGCAACCGGTCCGATTGCCCCGACGAAAGGCGACCATCCATGTCCCCAGAACGATCCCCTGGACGCCGTCCTGTTCCCCCCGGTCAGACCCACGAGGCCGCCCGGCGCCGCACGGCGAGACGCCTGCGCCGGATCACCGCGGCGGTGGCGACGGCGGCGACGGCCGCCGCCATCGGCCTCGGGGCCCTGGTCGCCACCGACACCGTCGCCGGGTCGTCGGCCCGCACCTGGACCCCGGTCACCGCGCCGGCGTCCTCGTCCGGGTCGAGCGCCGCCGGCGATTCGGGCAGCGGCAGCACGGGCAGCACGACGACCACCACCGCTCCTCCGACCACCAGCCAGCGATCGGGTGGCGGCCCGACTGCGGTGTCGGGGCAGTCATGACCCTCGCCCCGTCCGTCCCGGACGCCCTCGCCCCGTCCGCCCCCGACGCCCTCGCCGACCGGGACGTCGCCACCCGGACCGGCAGAGCCATCGGCACGACGGTGGTCGTCGGGGTGACCGAGCGTGCGCGGGCCGACCGGGCCATGGAGCTGGTGGCGGGCTACCTGGCGGAGCTGGACGCGGCCTGCAGCCGGTTCCGGCCCGACTCGGAGGTCCGCCGACTCGAGCGTCTGAGCGACGGCCGACCGGTGGCGGTCGGCCCGCTGCTGTTCGAGGTGCTCGAGGTGGCGTGCGCGGTGGCCGTCTCGACGGCCGGCGTCGTCGACCCGACCGTCGGCTCCGCCCTCGTCGAGCTGGGATACGACCGTGACTTCGCCGAGGTCTCGGCCGTCACCTCCCACGACCGGGCGCAGCCGGCACCGAGCCCGGAGCCGGCGCCCGGCTGGTGGCAGATCGTGCTCGAGCCCGATGCCTCGACGGCCAGCGTTCCCCCGGGGGTGCACATCGACCTCGGGTCGACCGCCAAGGCGTTCGCCGCCGACCGCGCCGCGGCGCAGGTGGCGGCAGAGCTCGGCGGCGGTGCGCTGGTCTGCCTCGGGGGTGACGTGGCGGTCGCCGGCGAGGCGCCCCCCGGCGGCTGGACTGTCGGGATCGCCCCCGACTGCCGGACGGCGCCCGGCCAGGTGGACGCGCTGGTGACCATCCGTTCCGGCGGCCTGGCCACCTCGGGGACCACCGCCCGCTCGTGGGTCCGCGGCGGGCGCCGCGTTCACCACATCGTCGATCCCTGGACCGGCGAACCGGCGCCGAGGGTGTGGTCGCTCGTGTCGGTCGCCGCGCCGAGCTGTGTCGAGGCGAACGCCTGGACCACCGCCGCGGTGGTCTGGGGGGCCGACGCCGTCGGCAACCTGGCGGCCGCCGGGGTGCCGGCCCGACTGGTCGACGCCGGCGGAACCGTGCGGAGCCTGGGCGACTGGCCGGACGCCGGGGAGGGTCCGGGCCCCATGCCGGTGGTGGCGGGGGCCGAGCGCTGATGCTCGCCACGTCCTCGGTCACCCTCTGGTACGCGACGCGGTCCACCGGCACCGTGGCCCTGGCGCTGCTCAGCGCCACCATGGTGCTCGGCATCCTGACCGCCGGCCGGGTGCGGACCCGGTCCTGGCCGGCTTCGGCGCTCGCCGACCTGCACAAGCGGGTGTCGGTCCTGTCGGTGGTGTTCCTCGCCCTCCACGTGCTGACCGCCGTGCTCGACACCTACGTGCACCTCTCCTGGACGAGCACCGTGGTGCCGTTCACCGCCGGCTACCGGCCGCTGTGGACCGGGCTCGGAGCCGTGGCGGTCGACGCGCTGATCGCGGTGGGCGTCTCGAGCGCGGTGCGCCGGCGCATCAGCGCGCGGGCCTGGCGCACCGTCCACTGGGTCGCCTACCTCAGTTGGCCGGTCGCCATGGCCCACGCGCTGGGGGAGGGGACCGATGCGGGCGCCCCGTGGATGGTGCTGGTGGCCGGGGCCGGCGGGTTGGCGGTGGTCGGCGCCCTGTGCTGGCGGGTCGACGCCGCCCGGCGCCATCGCCGGCGCGCCGTCCGGGTCGGCGCATCGACGCGCCCGCCCGCCGAGCGACGGGATCTCCGGCCGCTCGCCGCCCCGGGCACGGGACGGCCATGACGACGGCGACGCTCACCGCCGTGGACCGCTTGGGCCTCGGTCCCCGCCAGCGCCGGTCGCCCCTCGCCCTCGGGGAGCACCTCACCCGCCACGGACCGTTGACCATCCCGGCCGGCGACGACGGCTGGAGCACGGCCGTCCGGCAGGCCGTCACCAATTCGGGGCTGGCCGGCCGCGGGGGCGGCGGATTCCCTTCCGCCGCCAAGTGGGCGGCGCTGCGTCGGACGTCCCGGCGCCCCGTCGTGGTCGTCAACGCGCTCGAGGGCGAGCCGGCCAGCGCCAAGGACCGGACCCTGCTGGCCCGTGCGCCCCATCTCGTGCTCGACGGAGCCGAGGTGGTGGCGGCGGTGGTCCGGGCACGGGAGGTCGTCGTCTGCCTCTCCGACCGCGACGCCGCCCTGGCGCCAATGATCGACCAAGCCCTGTCCGAGCGCCGGTCGACCGGCGCGGCCGCGGCGCCCGTCTCGGTCCGCCGAGCGCCGGGCCGCTACGTGACCGGCGAGGAATCGGCGCTCGCCAGTTGGCTCGGCGGCGGGCCGGCCCGCCCGGCCGCCCGGTGGGACAAGAGCGTGCCGCTGCGGACTGCGGGCCGTCCGGTCCTGGTGCACAACGCCGAGACCCTGGCCCACGTGGCGCTCATCGTCCGGCACGGTCCCGACTGGTTCCGCCGCCTCGGCCCACCCGAGGCTCCCGGCACGACCCTCGTCACGGTGACCGGCGGACCCGGTGGGCCGGGCGTGCTCGAGGTGGAGCTCGGCACGACCGTCGGGGACATCTTCGAGCGCGCCGGCGTCGACCCGTCGGGGCTCGCCGCGGTGTTGGTCGGCGGGTACGGCGGTGCCTGGTTGGACGGACGGCTGGTCGACACCCCGTATGCCCCCGGACCCCTGCGCGCCGTCGGGGCCACTTCCGGGGTGGGAGTCCTCGCCGCTCTGGCGCAGGGTTCGTGCGGTGTCGCCGAGACGGCCCGGATCATCCGCTACCTGGCGGGGGAGAGCGCCGGCCAGTGCGGCCCCTGTGTGTTCGGGCTGCCCGCCATCGCCGACGACCTCGAGCTGCTCGCCGGCGGCGACGGCCACCCCTCGCTGCTCGTGCGCATCGCCGCCCGGGCTCGCGCCGTCGACGGGCGGGGAGCGTGCCGCCATCCCGACGGCGCCGCCCGTCTCGTACGGAGCGCGCTGGAGGTGTTCGGGGGCGACGCCGGCTCCCACGCCCGGGGCCGCCCCTGCGCGGGTGCCGGGCACCCCACGGTGCTGCCCTTCCCCGCGGTTTCTTCTTTCCCGGAGCGCGCCCGGTGAGGGAGCGACGCCCGCCGGCGGTCGTGGTGCGGGTCGACCCGGTGGCCTGTGACGCCTACGGCTACTGCGCCGACCTGCTTCCCGAGCGGGTCGGCGTCGACGAGTGGGGGTACCCGGTCGTCGACGGCACCCCGGTCGACGGGGACCTGGCGACCGTGGCCGCCCGGGCGGCGGCGGCTTGCCCCCGCCGGGCCGTCCACCTCCACCCGGTGACCCTCCACCGCCGCCATCCGGCCGGTCCGTGAGCGCCGCGGGCCGGGTGCGACCGCACCCGGCCCGGGCCGGGACACCTCGTCGCCCTCGGGACCCGGTATGGTGGTGGGCTCATCAGACCAGTCACGCGGGCTGGTGGACGTTGGCTTCATCGGGTCGACACCCGCATCACACCGCGTGCGCAAGGAGAGATTCATGGGTGTAGGCGCCGTCAAATGGTTCAACGCCGAGAAGGGCTTCGGTTTCATCACGCCCGACGGAGGCGGGGACGATCTGTTCGTCCACCAGTCGGAGATCCAGATGGAGGGGTACCGCGACCTCGACGAGGGTCAGCGGGTGGAGTTCGAGACCAAGCAGGGACAAAAGGGCCTCCAGGCGAGCCAGGTCCGCAAGATCTGACTCCCGGGGGCGGGCGGATGCCGCCCGTCACCAGCCATGGCAACCGGCCTGGTCGGGTGCCGTCGGCTGGATGCGTTCGGCCACCATGATCTGCTGATCCTCGGAGGCGAGCGCGGCCTCGGGGGCGAACTGGCGGCCTCCGTAGGCGTCCCAGTTGGCCCGGGTGATCCCGAGCCCCCCGCTGAAGCGCGACGAGCTGGCGTGCCAGTCGCCGCCTTCTTCGCACATCGCCACCCGCTGCCAGGCCGACCGTTCTGCCTCCGTGACCGGATCGGCAGGAGGGCCGGCCGGTGCGGCGACGGGCGGCGGAGACGGCGAACCCGCTGGAGGCGGTTGCGACCCCGCCGGCGTGGAGCCGGCGGCGTGGGCGAGCAGGGCCGGGTCGAGCCCGAGGAGCAAGCTCGATGGTCGGCCGGTCGCGCCCCGCGCCGGTCGATGGGCCGGCGCAGTGGAGACCAGGCGGATGACGCCGGTCGTGGTCGTGGCCCCGGAGGGCGGTGATGCCGCCGCCCGGGCCGGCTGCACGGTCGCAGTCTGGACCAGGGCGACGATGATGATGACGGCGATCGGCGCGATCGCCACGAGTGCAATGCGGGTCCGCATGGCACCTCCCTTCGTCGGGCGCGCGCGGGCGCCTTCCTCGGCTCGGTGTTGGCGGGCTCCGGCCCGTGCATTCGTCCCCCGGACGGCGAGCGGGAAGGCATCGTCCGTCCTGGCATGGCGCCCTAGGGTGTGCGGCCGGTCTGGTTACGCCCGGGATTGCCTCGTGGGTGCACCACTCATTTCGGTCGGCGTCGGTCGGTGGCCGCCTCGAGCTCCGAGATCGGGCTCGTCGTCCGATGTCGGTGGACCAGCATTTGACTGGTGGACGGGCTCATCGGATCGGCGTTCCATCGACTATAGCGGCTGACGGCCCGCGGTCGGCTTCGCCCCCCGGGGCCCGGTGACCAGGGAGACGAACATCTCTCCCCTCGCCTCCTGGTGCCGTCATTTCGGGCATCATCCGAGCGTCGAAGCTACATCTTTTCCAAATTGTCCCGCTATCGACGGCATCGTATTTGGCGTCAACACCCATCACGATAGGTGCTATCGCTCGTCGTGATCGAGAGCCGGCGCTGCCGTCGACTCCCACCGGCCGGCCTTGAGGACCGGCAGGAGCGGGCCCGCCGACCGGGAACGGAGACAGCCCGCCCAGACCCCGGCTCCGTAGGCGAGGTCGTCGGCGAGCCAGGCCGCCGACCAGCGGAGCGGGTCGAGGGCTGGCCGCTTCTGCCACCAGTCGACGAGCGGTGGGGCCAGCGCCACCAGGGCCCACGTCGCCGCCTGACTGGGTCGCCGGCGGGCGGCGGCGAGGCCGGCGAGGGGCAGGAGCGGCCCGGCGACGAGGGTGAGGGCCCGACCCGCCCCGACCAGGGTCCAGCCCGCGCTCGCCGCGCTCCACCGCACCGTCCGGGCGAAGGGGATGCCGTGCCCGCGGACCTGCCGGGCGGTGAGCAGCGCCGAGGCGAGGACGAGACCCGCCGTTGCCCACGGCCGCCGGCCCAGGCCGGCGGCCACCGCCGCCGAGGGCCAGGCTCGCAGCTCGACGGGGGCCAGCCGGCCGGGGTGCCTTCGGGCCAGCGGACCCGCCGACGTCCCGTAGCGGAACCGCCGGCGCAACCACGCCGTCCAGGTGGTGGGCTCGTCGTGCCACACCATTGCGGCCGGCTCGAGGCGCACGTGCCACCCCGCGTCGACCATCCGCCAGACGAGGTCGACGTCCTCCCCGACCTCGAGCGCGGGGTCGAAGCGGCCGATGGCCGACCGGCGGAGGATCAGAGCGGCGGTCGGGACGTAGCGCACCTTGCGGCCGGGTCCGACCTCGCCGCGGGCCGACCCCATGTCGAGCGGTGAGCGGGCCGCTGCGAACCGGGCGAGCGCCGATCGGCTCGGCCCGCCGAAGCGGGGCCGGACGCGCGGAGCCACGGCGCCGAGGGCCGGGTCGTCGAACATCCCGATCAGCGGGTCGAGCCAGCCCGGAGCGACCGTGCAGTCGCTGTCCACCAGCGCCACCAGTTCGCTGTCGACGACGTCGAGGGCGGCGTTGCGAGCGGCGCCCGGGCCACCGCTCTCCTCGCGCCGGAGGAGGCGGGCACCGCGGGCGGCGCACACCGCGGCCACCGCCGCCCGGTCGTGCGAGCCGTCGTCGACCACCACGACGGGCACCTCCCCCCCCAGGGCGGCGAGGCACCGGTCGAGTTGGGCCACCCGGTCGCGGACCGGCACCACCACCGTCAACCGTCGGTCGAGTCCTGTGGGGCCCGTGCCGATCCGGGGATGGGCCAGACCGGCGCTGACCAGGTGCCGGCCCAGTCGCCGGTCGGCCTCCGACAGTGGCCGGTCCCCCGTGAGCCGGGCGAGGGAGGCCGCTCCGTTCCTGCTCAGCGCCACCAGACGACCGGGGAAGCCGCCGGTGAGCACGGTCCCTCCGGCGAAGTTCCGCACCGACGGGTCGAGGTCGAGGTGGACGCCCTCGGGAAGGAGGGCATCGGAGGGGGGGTCCTCGGGGAGGGAGGTCTCGGGAAGGGAGATCTCGGGAGGCGGGTCCCGGGAGACGTGAGTCACCAGCAGGAGACGGTCGGCGGGGTGACGGGGTGGCAGAGCGATGCGGTCACAGCGAGAGGCCGCCGTCCACGGGGATGACCGCACCGGTCAGCGCTCCGCTGTCGGTCCCGGCCAGCCAGACCAGGGCGGCGGCCACCTCGTCGGGAGAGAGCAGGCGCCGCATCGGCTGCTGGTGGGCGAACGATTCGGGGTCCTCGAGCCCGTAGAGGCGAGCGCTCTCGGTGAGCATGGCACCGCCGGTCGATCCGGGGCTCACGGCGTTGGCCGTCACCCCGCAGTCCGCCAGGTCGGCGGCGAGGCCCCGGACCAGCCCGGCCACTCCGGCCTTGGCCGCTCCGTAGGCGGCCAGCCCGGTCAGCCCGCGGGTGGCAGCGGCGGAGGCGACGGCGATGAACCGGCCCGAGCGCGGGGTGGGCCGGCGCAGCAGGGCCGGCACCGCGGCCCGGGCACAATGGGCGACGCCGACCAGATCCACCTCGATCACGGCCGCCAGCTGCTCGGGCGGCATCTCCCACAGCGGGACCCCGCCGGCGATGACCCCGGCCGTCACCACCATGGCGTCCAGGCCGCCGAAGAGCTCCTCGGCCCGGGCGACGGCGGCGGCGATGGCGCCGGGATCGGTCACGTCGGCCCGGTGGGCGAGCACCGGCCCGGGCTCGCCACTCCCCGGACCACGGGGCGACCGGGCCGTGGCGGCCGCCACCACCGCCTCGAGCTCGGCCGCGCTCCCCATGGCGTAGGGGAGGCGGGGGTCGTCGTCGGCGCGGTCGACCGCCAGCACCGCCCAGCCCTCGGCGGCGAGCCCGGACACCGTGGCCGCGCCGATGCCCCGGGCCGCGCCCGCCACCAGTGCCACCCGGCTCATCCCGCCCGCCCCCCGGCCGCTCGGTCGCCGAGCGCGCCGGCGAACGCGATGAGCTCGTCGACCGCCCCCTCCAGCAGGGCCCGACCCTCCCCCGCACTGGCGCCGGCCGGGTCGCCGAGGACCCCGTTGGCGCTCACGGCTGCCACCCCGTGCCGGCGGAGGTCGGCCCACAGCGCGTCGGCCGGCCGGCGGTCGCCGGCCTCCGACCGGTCGAGCCGGACGCGACCGGGGGCGATGGCCAACATCAAGGAGGTCTCGGTCCGACCGGCATGCAGGTCACCGGGCCACACCGGCCACCACGCGGCAACCGGATGGCCCTCGGCGGCCAGCTTCGACACTGCCCGGCGCACCGGCACGGCGTTCCCGCCGTGGGTGGACACCAACACGGTGAAGGCGAAGTCCCGGCTCGCCGACCGCCCGAGCTCGGTGAGCACCGCCTCGGTGGCGTCCCGGCCGATCGACAGGGTGCCCGGGAAGCCCTCGTGCTCCCCGCTCGAGCCGTAGGCGAGTGAGGGTGCCGCCACCAGCCGGTCGTGGCGGCCTGCCGCCACTTCGGCGACGGCCACGGCGATGTCGGTGTCGGTGGTGACCGGCAGGTGGGGGCCGTGCTGCTCGGTCGAGCCCACCGGGACGAGCAACCCGGCACCCGCCCGGGCGGCACCCGCCACTTGGGGCCAGGTCGACTGCTCGAGGCGGGTCACCGGCCCGCCTCCCCGGCGGGAAGGGTCGTTTCGAGATAGCCGTGCCGCACCAGAAAGCCGAGCACCGCATCGGCGGCCGCCCCGGCGTCCACCGGTCCGATCACCGTGGGCGGGTCCCGCTCGACCAGGGCCCCGGTGAGGGCCAGCAGGCGGGCGCGTGGATCGTCGCCGGCCGGGGCGGGAACCAGCCGGGTCCGGGGCCGGAACGGCTGGGTGGGGCCGACCTCGAACCGGTGTCCCGCCTCGGGTCGGCCGTCGTCGCCGGCCCCGGTCGCCGCCACCGTCACGGGCGCCTCCGCTGCGGTGAGGGCGCCGGGCAGCGAGGCCCTCCGGAGGACGACCCCGGCCGGCTCCACCGAGCACACCGCCGGCAGGGGCACCACCAGACGCTCGCGCCACCCGCCGTCGAGGCGGCGCTCGGCCAGCACCGTTCCACCGCCGGCGGGCGGGTCCGTGGGGAGCTCGAGGCGGACCAGCCCGAGGGCCTGGGCCGCGCCGAGCTCATGGGCCAGGAATGCCGGCACCGCCCCGGTGCCCCGGTCGGCGGAGCGGTCGCCGCACACCACGAGAGACGGCGGCCCGAACGGCTCCAGGGCGGCCACCAGCCGACGGGCCAGGCGGTGCTCGTCGGGGGCCAGCTCGCCGCCGCCCGGCTCTCCGCCGTCACCGTCACCGTCGTCGAGCGGCACCCGCACCGCCACCGCCCCGAGGGCCTGGGCGGACCGGAGCACCGGCTCGACCGCCGGCGGTCCGGCCGCCACGGCGACCAGCCTGGCGTCCCAGGCCCCCGCCATCCGCAGGGCGTGCTCGAGCGCGGCGGCGTCCGCCGGGGCCAGGCCGATCCCCCAGGCGTCGCCGCTCACCGCCCCGGTGAGCGGGTCGACCCGCTGCCGCAGGTCGGTGACGCGCAGGCAGGCGACGACCAGCGGACCCTCCGGGCCGGCGGGCGGGAGCCCCGGGTGGCGTCTCATCCGAAGTGGAAGACGACGCCCTGGCCGCCGTCGGGGTAGGTCCAGGTGATGGCGCCCTCGTGATCGCACACCATGTAGCAGGTCCCGCACTCGAAGCACTCCTCGTAATTGAAGAGGATGCCGCCCTCGGCGGTGGGGGAGAACAGCCCTGCGGGACATGCCGTGACACAGGCGCGGGTGGTGCAGGAGCGGCAGATCTCCGATTCCACGGTGATGTGGGGCCGCAGCCCGACCCGGAAGTCGACGGTCGCCATCCGGTCCTCGAACGAGACGCCCCGCCAGCGGGGCGTCTCGGGCGGCGAGGAGCCGGCGGGTGGCGTGGTCATCCGAAGATCCGCAGCCCGCGAAGGGCATCGCCGGCCAGGTGGCGGAGCTTCACCCCGTGCTCGGCGGCGGCCGCCCGGGCGAGCTTCAGGCCGCCGGGCTTCGGGGCCGGGTTGGTCACGGTGAACATGCCCTCGACGGCGTCGCAGACCATGGCCGGGTAGCGGTTCTGCAGACGGTCGGAGAGCAGGAAGGCGGGCGCCCGCCTCAGGCGCCGGTGGTCGGCCAGCACGAATTGTCCCTCGAGGTCCGACCGGTACGAGGCGAGCCCGCGCGCCGAGCAGTCACCGGCGGCGAGGGCCCGGTCGACCGCCCGCCCGGCGGCGAACCCGGAGCCGATGGCGAAGTTGACCCCCTCGAGCCAGAGCCCGGCCGCCAGCGTCATCGCCGCCGCGTCGCCGGCCACCACCATCCCGTCGACGGCCAGCGTCGGCATGGAGTCGTAGCCGCCTTCGGGAATGAGGTGGGCCGAGTACTCCCGCAGCGACGAGCCCCGGAGGAACGGGGCGATGGAGGGGTGGGCTTTCAGGTCGGCCACGACCTCCTCGGGCCTGATCCCGGCCGCCGCCAGCTGCGGGAGGGAGAGCACCGCCCCGACGCTCACGGTGTCGCGGTTGGTGTAGAGGAAGCCGCCGCCGGCGATGCCCCGGGTGCAGCCGAGCATCTCGATGTCCACGCCCTGGCGGGGCCCCACACCGAACCGCTCGTCGATGACGTCCCGGCCGAGCTCGAGCACTTCTTTGACCCCGAGGGTGTGGTGGCCGGCCTCGGCCCGGGGCAGCAGTCCGGCTTCCTTGGCGAGGAACGAGTTCACCCCGTCGCAGGCCACGACCATCCCCGCTCGCAGCTCGGCGCCGTCGCGGTCGGTCCGGATCCCCACCACCCGGCCGGCGCCGTCGCGCACCAGCCCGGTGGCGACGGTCGAGGTGAGCAGCCGGGCGCCCGAGTCGGTGGCCTTGCCCGCCAGCCACGAGTCGAAGGCCGACCGCAGGGTGGTCATCCCGTTGAAGGGGGCTCCCCCCCAGGCTTCGGTGCGGTAGTCGAGCGAGACGGACTGGGACCCGGTCATCATCATCGTGGACCGCCGGACCACCCACCGCTCGACCGGCACCTCGTCCCACCAGCCGGGCACGATGCCATCGAGCACCCTGCCGTACACCACTCCGCCGTAGACGTTCTTGGAGCCGGGGAAGGGGCCGCGCTCCACCATGACCACGGACCGTCCGGCCCGGGCCAGGGCCAGGGCGGCCGAGGCACCGGCCGGGCCGGCTCCGACCACCACGGCGTCGAACTCGGTGCGCGGATCGCCGGCCGGGTCAGCCGTCACCGGCCTGCCCCCCGCTCGTCGCCACTCTGTTCCCCGGGGCTCCCGTTCCCCGGGCCGGCGCCCCCGAACCGGGGCCCGTCACCCCGAGACGATCGGCCAGCTCGACCAACAGCCCGTGGGCGTCGGTCACCAGCCCCAGGGAGGCCATGGCCGTCATCGGGCAGGAGCCGTCGGTGTTCACGCTGACGACGTGGCGCGGGCGCGCCGATGCCACCGAGGTGCTGGGTCGCCCCCGATATCCCGAAGGCCACGTACAGGTCGGGGTCGACCGCCACCCCGGTCGTCCCGATCTGGCGGTCGTAGGCGACCCACCCGGCGTCGGTGGCCACCCGGGTGGCGCCGGCCGACGCGCCGATGGCCGCCGCCACCTGCTCCAGCAGAGCGAACCGCGCCGCGGCCTCGCCGTCGTCGGCACCGTGGGCGAGCCCCGCCCCGCCGGCCACCACTCGGGCGGCATCGGTGAGGTCCATGGTGCGCACGTCGGGCTCGAGCAGGGCCACATGCTCGGGGTCCGGGCCCCTCGGTCCCCCGGCGCGCCGGCCGTCGGGGGCGAGCGCCAGGGCCTCGACACGCGCCACTCGCTCACCGGCGGGCTCGTCGGGCACGGCCGAGCTCATCGTCACCACCGCTGGTCCCGCCACCGTGACCGGCACCAGCACCCGGTCGTCCAGCCGTGCGAGCAACGCCCGCACCGAGGCGCCGGACCCCGAGCCCGGGCAGACCCGAGCCTCGAGCGCGCCGGCCAACAACGGCCGCCCGAGGGTGGCGGCCACCCGCGGCGCGAGGTCGCGACCGTCGGGCGACGAAGGGAGCACGACCAGCGCCACCGGTTCGAGGGTGTCGGAGAGCGAGGCGGCCAGCCGGGCCGCCCCGAGCCCCGGGCCGGTGTCGGCCCACCGGACCCGGTCTGCCCCGGGCAGGGCGTGGGCGCCCGCCTCGGCTCCCGACCCGACCACGATGGCCGTGCCTCCGGCCTCGGCGACGGCGGCGGCGGACCCGCCGGGAAGCCGCCCGTCCCGCGCCACCACGACCGCCACCGCCTCGCCCGTTCCTCCTCGCGCCGTTTCCGGCCCCGGCCCCTCCGGCCCCGGTCCCGTCCCCCGGTCCGCGACCGTCGGCGTCCCCCGACCCGTGCGATCCGTCACAGCGACACCGCCACTCGATGGCCCTCGATGACCGCGGCATGGGCCCGCCTCGGCGCCAGACAGTCGCCCACCCGGTGCACGGGCACCGGGCCGCCGCGGAGGGCCCGCCAGAGCTCGTCCTCGGGGCGCTGGTGCACGGAGCAGACCACCCAGTCGGCGACAAGCTCTTCCTCGCTGCCGGTCGGGTGGTGCTGGAGCACGAGGACCGGTCGACCGTTGGTGACGGCGTGACCGTTGGTGACGGCGCCGTCGCTCGAGCCGGTGCCGTCGCTCGAGCCGGTGTCACGCAGTCCCATGGGCACGAGGTCCACCCGCTGGACGATCCCCTTGGCGTGGGCCTTGACGTTCCAGGTCTCGAGGTCGAGGGTGATCCCGAGGTCCTGGCCCACGACCATGGCGTTGGTGACGATCTCGATCCGACAGCCGCGGTCGGCCAGCCATTCGGCCGTCGAGGTCGCCTGGTGGAACCCGAGCTCGTCGACCACCACCACCGCTCCGTCGGGCTCGGCTCGGCCCTCCAGCACGTCGCGTACGTCCACCACCCGGGGGTGGTCGCCGGCCCACCAGGGCCTCGCCGGCCGGGCGCCGGTGGCCACCACCACGGCATCGGGCCCCTCGGCCATGACCGTCGACGCGGTCGCCTCCGCTCCGGTGCGGATCTCCACCCCGTGACGGTGGGCGGCCACGATCAGGTTGCGGGTGATGTCGAGGAATTCGGCCCGGCTCGGCACGCTGGCCGCCACGGGGACCTGTCCCCCGAGGCGATCCTGGCGCTCGAACAGGGTGACCCGGTGGCCGCGCTCGGCGGCCGAGACGGCGGCCTGGAGCCCTCCCGGGCCGCCGCCGACCACCACCACCCGGCGCCGTCGCCCGCGGCCGGGGACCGGTACCGCCTCGCGTCCGGTGCGCGGATTCTCGATGCAGCCGAGCCACCGGTTGAGACCCATCCGGCCGACGCACTCCTGATTGCAGGACAGGCAGGTTCGGATGTCGCCGGCGTGCCCGGACCGGGCCTTGGCCCCGAAGTCGGCGTCGGCGATCTGGCCACGTACCACGCCGACCAGGTCGCACAGGCCCTCGGCCAGGGCGCGCTCGGCCTGGCGCGGGTCCTTGAACCGCCCGACCCCCACCACCGGCAGCCCGACCGATCGCCGGATGGCGCTCGGGATGAAGAGGGCGTACCCGGGGGGCACCTGCATGCTGGCCTCGATCATGTACAGCGTGGCGGTGGCCACCCCGATCGAGGTGTTGATGTAGTCGACACGACCGGTGGCCTCGACCATCTGCGCCACCTCTGCGGCGTCGTGGATGTCGGTGCCGCCGTCGATGAGCTCGTCGCCACAGAGGCGGACCCCGAGCGCCCGGTCGGGGCCGATGGCGGCGCGGACCGCCTCGACCAGCTCGAGCAGGAGCCGGGCCCGGTTGGCGAGCGAGCCCCCGTACCGGTCGTCGCGCTGGTTGGTGGCCGGCGACAGGAACCCTCGGACGATGGAGGAGTGCGAGCACTGGAGCTCGACGCCGTCGAACCCGCCCTCGATGCAGTGGCCGGCCACCAGCGCGTACCCCGCCACGATCTCCGAGATGTCACCGGGCTCGACGGCTTTGGGCACCTCCCGGAACAGCGGATCGGCCACCGGGCTCGGCGCCCACACCGGCAGGCGGGAGTACATGCTCGAGGCCTGGCCGCCGTTGTGGTTGATCTGGGCGAAGATCGGCACGTCGTGGGCGTGCACCGCCTCGGTGATGCGCCGGTAGCCCGGGACCACCTCGGGGTTGAAACCGTGGATGAGCTTCTCGTAGGGCCAGTCGGTCGGGTGGGTGGAGTGCTCCTCGGTGACGATGAGGCCGGCCCCGCCCGCGGCGCGTGCCGCGTAGTAGGCGGCGTGCTGGTCGGTGGGAAGGCCCGAGGCGGCGTAGTTGGTGAGGTGGGCGGAGAAGACGATCCGGTTGGGGACCGTCACCGGACCGAGACGGAGGGGCGTGAAGAGGTGGCGGTAGCGGGCGCCCGAGCTCATGGGCTCAGCGGGCCGACGCGCCGGCGTCGACGGTCATGGTGAGGCCCGTGACATGGCGCGACTCGGCCGATGCGAGGTAGAGGACGGCGTCACTGACATCGTCGGGGGTGAGGACGTCGACGGGCAGGGAGTTGAGGAAGACCGACCCGGTCCCGGGGTTGGCGGCGATGCGTTCGGTCAGACCGGACAGCCCCACCAGCATCGGGGTGTCGACTCCGGTCGGGTGCACGGAGTTGACCCGGACCCCCTCGCCGGCGAGCTCGTTGGCCAGCATGCGCATCACCCCGACCATGCCGTGCTTCGATGCCACGTAGGGAGCGAGGAAGGGCTGCCCCTTCAGCCCGGCGACGGAGCTGATCAGGATGAGGGAGCCCGCACCGGTCTCCACCAGGTGGGGGATGGAGGCCACGCACGTGTTCCAGGTCCCGCCGAGGTTGATGCCGACGACCGCGTCCCACACCGCGGGGGTGACCTCGTCCCAGCGCTGCACGGTGCAGACCCCGGCGTTGGCCACGGCGATGTCCAGCCGGCCCAACCGCTCCACGCCCTCTGCGACGGCGGCGGCCATCGCCTCGGGGTCGCGCACGTCGGCTTGGGCCGTGACCACCCGCGCCCCGGCGGCGGCTACCTGGCGGGCGGTCTCCTCGAGGTCGTCGGGGGTGGCCATCGGATAGGGGATGCCCTCGATGTCGGCGCAGCGGTCGAGGGCGATGATGTCGGCTCCCTCCGCCGCCAGGCGCAGCGAGTGGTTGCGGCCCTGGCCCCGGGCCGCGCCCGTCACGAGGGCCACCCGACCCGCCACCCGACCCGCCCGGTCACCGGTCGCGACCGACCGGGCGGTCATCGGGCCGCCCCGGCGATGTCGAGGGCGTGGCGCCGTCCCTCGAGCACCGCTTCGAGCAGCGTGCGGGGCGCGATGCAGTCACCGGCCCGGCGCGTCCCGGGCCGCAGCCGGTAGAGGCTGTCCTCGGGGAGACGATGGCCGCAGTCGACCACGGCGGCGCAGCCGACCGAGCGTCGCTCACCGGTCCAGACGTCCTCGAGGACGGCCGATCCGGCCTGCACCTCGGTGAGGCGCGCCCGCAGCTCGCGGCGGACGCCGGCCCGCTGCAGGCGCGTGTTGGCGTCGGCCAGGTCCCCGGTGCGCGACAGGAGGGAACCTGCCACCGGGTCCTGGGTGACGAGGGACACGGCTCGCCCGGCCTCGGCCAGCCACTCGGCCACCCCGACGCCGACCGGGCCCCCGACCGGGTCGTCGACGACGATGGGCCCGTCGGGGAGCAGTCCGGTCCCCGATCGCAGGAGCGAGAGGGCGTCGACCCGCGCCGGCGTCGTCCCGGCCGGCGCGCCCGCGCTCGGGGGGTCTCGACCCCGTGGCGAGCACCACCTCCTCGCCGTCGCGGCGGGCGTCGTCGATCTCGTCGAGGCCCGCTTCGTGGCCCGTCTCGACGGTGACGCCGGCCGCCCGGCATTCGGTGAGGAGCCAGGCGCCGAGCGAGGCCAGGTGCCGGCGACCGGGGCCGACCGCAGCGTCGCCCGGCGCGCCTCCGGCCCGGTCGGACCGTTCGACGACCCGGACGTGGTGACCACGCCCGGCCAGCACCCGTGCGCACTCGAGGCCGGCGGGTCCGGCTCCGACCACCAGGACCCGGCGCGCCACGGCGTCGACGCCGTCGGGGTCGGGCTCCTCGGTCTCGTAGCCGCTGCGGGGCTCGCCGACACAGGTCACGACGGGGTTGCGGTCGTCCCGCACCCGGCAGGCCTGGTTGCAGAGGATGCAGGGCCGCACCCGGTCGCTCAGGCCGGCGCGCACCCGGGCCACCAGACCGGGGTCCGCGATCTGGGCCCGGGTCATCTCGACGGCATCGCACACCCCGTCGGCGAGAGCCGCCTCGGCCATGGCCGGCTCGACGACGCTGCCCTGCAACACCACCGGACACCGGCCGGCGACCGCCGTCCGCATGCGGGCGCACAGGTCGCGGTTGAACCCGGCCGGGGTGTGGGCGTCGGGTCGGTAGGCAGACGCCGAGAAGGGCCCGCCCCGCACCACCACCAGCAGGTCCACCAGCTCGGCGAGGAGCGCGGCCTGCTCCGCGGCCATCTCGGGGGTGACCCCGGCCCACGGTGCGAGCTCGTCGCAGGACAGGCGCAGCGCCAGGACCGCTCCGGGCCGAAGACCGCCGCGCACCGCTCGCAGCACCTCGGCGGTCAGACGGAGCCGGTCGGCGCCGTAGTCGTCGGTCCGCAGGTTGGTCAGCCCCGAGTGGAACTGACGGAGCAACGAGGCGGACCCGGCGTCGATCTCGACCCCGTCGAGGCCGGCGTCGCACGCGCTCCGGGCGGCCCGTCCGAATCCCTCGACGACGGCATCGATGTCCTCGTCCTCCATGGCGGCGGGCATCTCCCGGCTCACGACGTCCGCCACGGGCGACGGCGCCCACAGGACCGACTGGGAGAACGCGCTCGATCCCTGGCTGCCGCCATGGCCGAGCCCGGCCAGCACCACGGTCCCGTAGGGGTGGCAGGCCGTCGCCACCTCGGCCCATCCCGGCCCGCAGCACTCGGCCAGGGGGGCCCGCTCGTAGGGCCAGTCGGACGCGTGCACCGAGGCCGTCTCGGTGACCACGATGCCTGCACCCCCGGCCGCCCGGGCGCGGTAGTACGCCACGTGGCGGCCGCTGAGCGCCCGTCCCCGCCCGAGGTTGGTCTCGTGGGGACCGAAGACCACCCGCGACGGCGCCGTCGATCCCGCGACCACCAGCGGATCGGCGAGGCCCGCCACCGGTCAGGTCGGCGGCCGGTCGGGCCCGGGTCCGGGCCCGAGCCCGGCGAGCGGGCTCTCGTCGCACGCCCGGTCGGGGCGGCGGGGAAGCACGGCCACCGGTACCCGCCGCGGCCTCCTCGAGTGGTCGGGGGCCGGGACCGGGACGACGCCCGTCGTGGCGGCGTCGAGGTCGGCATGGCCGAGCACGCACTCCGGGTCGGGCCCCGCCAGCGGCAGTCCGGTGAAGAACTTGGCCGCCAGGCATCCGCCCCGGCAGGCGTCGTAGTGTCCGCACGAGCCGCACGCCCCGGCGCTCTGAGGCCGTCGCAGCTCGGCGAACAGGTCGGCGTGGCGCCAGACACCGGCGAAGCCGCCCCGCCCGCGCACGTTCCCGGCCCGGAACTCCTCGTGGATGGCGAAGGGGCAGGCGTAGACGTCGCCCACCGGGTCGACGAGGCAGACCACCCGGCCCGCTCCGCACAGGTTGAGCCCCGGGAGGGGCTCGCCGTACCCGGCCAGGTGGAAGAACGAGTCGCCGGTGAGCACCTGCTCGCCGGAGGCGAGCAACCAGTCGTAGAGCTGGCGCTGCTGCGCCGGAGTCGGGTGCAGCTCGGACCACACGTCGGCGCCGCGTCCCGACGGCCGCAGCCGGGTCAGGCGGAGCTGGGCCCCGTAGCGGCCGGCCAGCGCGGCCAGCGCGTCCAGCTGGTCCACGTTGTGGCGGGTGACCACCACCGAGAGCTTGAAGCCGGCGAACCCGGCCGCCGAGAGGTGCTCCATGGCCCGGACGGCGGCGGCGTAGGAGCCTTCGCCCCGGACCGCATCGTTGACCGGGGCGGTGGCCCCGTCGAGGGAGATCTGGACGTCGACGTAGTCGGTGGCCGCCAGCCGTTCGGCGACCGCCGGCGTGATCCGGGACCCGTTGGTCGAGAACTTGACCCCGACGTGATGGTCGGTGGCGTAGGACACCAGCTCCCAAAAGTCGGCCCGGACGGTGGGCTCGCCACCCCCGATGTTGACGTAGAAGATCTGCATGCGCTCGAACTCGTCGATCAGCGCCTTGCACTCGTCGGTGCCGAGCTCGTCCGGATCCCGGCGGCCCGAGCTCGACAGGCAGTGGACGCAGGCCAGGTTGCAGGCGTAGGTCAGCTCCCAGGTGAGGCAGATGGGAGCGTCGAGGCCGTGCTCGAACCGGTCGACCAGGCGGCCGACCGCACCCGAGGGCTCCCCGGAACGGGACGCTTCGACGGCGGTCACCGCCGGTCTCCCGCCGCCACCGGAGCGGGAGGCTCGCGTCGGCAGATCATCCCGGAGGCGGCCAGGGTGGCGAGCGCCTGCTCGTAGGTGGCGAGGGAGTCAGGATCGACCCCGACGGCCGTGCAGGCGTCCCGCGCCGTCGGCTCGTCCGCCAGCCGCTCGACGACGGCGACCAGGGTGGCGCTCTTGAGGAACGAGAGGCGCCGGGTCCCGAAGTGGTAGGCCAGCGCGCCGAAGGGCTCGGGCCGGAGGGTCACCTGGGGGTGCAGGGCCCACGGGCGCGACGCATCGAAGGGGCTCACGACCGGGGTGCGGACCGGAGGCACGGGAGATGGGTGGGGCGGAGCGGCGGCGAGGCGGCGCGACGGATCGGGGCGCCGGATCAGTAGACGCCGCACATGCCGTCGATCGAGACCTCCTCGACCAGCAGGTCGGCCTCGACGAGCGGCGCAGCGTCCGGCTGGCTCCCGGCGGAGGCGGCGACGGGCTCGTCCGGATCGCTGGCGCCGGCGTCCGTGGCGGTCTGGGTGGCGGTGCGGGATTGGGGCATGGCGGCCTCCGGGTCTCGGCCCGGCGGCCAGCCGGGCGGCACGACGATGGTTCCAATTTATAGCACCCGATGTCAAAATGGAACCCTGATGACCGATGCGGATGGCGTCGTGCCCGATGGGCCGCGGTCGGCCCGGGGCCGGCGACCGAGCACCAGCCGGGCCGAGGTGGCACGGGCCGCCCTCGACCTGTTCAGCCGCCTGGGGTACGACCGGACCACGGTCTCGGACATCGCCGCCGCCGTCGGGGTGAGCCGCCGCACCTTCTTCCGGTACTACGACTCCAAGCGCGACGCGGTGTGGGGGGAGTTCGACGCCGAGCTGGCCCGGCTGGCCGGCGAGCTCCGGCTGGCGGCGCCCGGGGTGCCGATGATGGACGTGCTCCGGGGGGCGATCGTGGCGACCAACCGGTTCGGAGCCGGGGAGCTCGACGAGTTGCGCATCCGGATCGCCCTGATCGGCTCGGTCCCGAGCCTCGTGGCCCACTCCGCCGTCAAGTACGCCGAGTGGTGCCAGGTGGTCGCCGGGTTCGTGGCGGAGCGGACCGGGCGCCACCCGGACGACCTCGTTCCCCAGACCGTGGCCCGTTGCTGTCTCGGCGCGGCCGTCGCCGCGTTCACCTGGTGGGCGCGCCGCGAGACGGATGATCTCCCCGGCGCCGTCGACCGGGCGTTCCGGCTGCTCGCCGCCGGCTTCGACGAGGCCCGCCTGGCCGGCTGAGCCCGGTACCGGGCGTCGGCGATCCGGCCTCCCGACCCGCCGTCACGCCACGCCGCCCGGCTCGACGGCGGTGCTCGCCGGGCGCGATGCTGGGGCCACAGCCAGGCGGTGCCCGCTGCGCCGCTGCAAGGGGAGGAGCGCTCATGAAGATCCGCGCCGCCGTGTGTTCCGGGCTCCACGAACCGTGGAAGGTCGAGGAGGTGGACGTCGATCCTCCCGGACCACACGAGGTCGTGGTCCAGATGGCCTACGCCGGCATGTGCCACTCCGACGAGCACCTGCGCACCGGCGACATGAGCGCCGCCCCCGAGGTGCTGCAGGTCTTCGGGGTGGACTCGATGTTCCCGATGATCGGCGGCCACGAGGGCGCCGGCATCGTGGCCGAGGTCGGGCCGGGCGTCGAGACGCTGGCCGTCGGCGATCACGTGGCCGCGTCGTTCATCCCGGCCTGTGGCCGCTGCTTCTGGTGTGCGTCGGGCCGCCAGTACCTCTGCGATCTGGGCATGAGCATCCTCGCCGGCCCGATGATGGGCGACGGGCAGTGGCGCTACCACCTCGACGGACAGCACGTGAACCGCATGACCCAGCTCGGCACCTTCTCGGATTCCGTGCTGGCCAACGAGGCCTCTCTGGTGAAGATCGATCCCGGGGTGTCGCTCCGGGCGGCCGCCCTGATCAGCTGCGGCATCTCGACCGGGTTCGGCTCGGCCGTCGACCGGGCCAAGGTCCGGCCGGGCGAGACCGTCGTGGTGGTGGGTTGCGGGGGTGTCGGGTCGGGTGCCGTCCAAGGAGCGCGGATCGCCGGCGCCCGCCAGATCGTCGCCGTCGACCCCCTGCCGTTCAAGGTCGACAAGGCCAAGGAGGTGGGCGCCACCCACGGGGCGGCCTCCATCCTCGACGCCAACCTGCTCCTCCCCGAGCTCACCGAGGGGCGCATGGCCGACGTGGTGATCCTCACCCCGGGTGTGCTGACCGCCGACCTGCTCGGACCGGCCATGCAACTGGCCTCCAAGGACGGCAGGGTGGTGGCCACCGCCATCGCCCCCTACCACCAGGACCAGGTGAGCCTCAATCTGTTCAGCACGGCCATGTTCAACCAGGCCCTGCTCGGGACGGTCTTCGGCTCGTGCAGTCCCCGGGTCCAGATCCCCAACCTGTTGCGCCTGTACCAGGCGGGCATCCTCGAGGTCGACGGGCTGGTCACCCAGGAGTACTCGCTCGACCAGGTGCAGAACGGCTACGACGACCTGGCGGCGGGCACCAACCTCCGCGGCGTGGTCAAGTTCGACATCTGAGGGAGTCCCCCCCGTGACCGGCGACGACCCGGGAGGCGGCCGCCCCGGCGGCCCACCCCCGCCGGGGGCCCGGCGTCCACCGACACCATGATCGAGACCATCGAGACCGACCGGCTGGTGATGCGGCCGTTCGAGCGCGGCGACCTCGAGGCGCTGGCCGAGCTCCACCACGAGGAGTCGTTCTGGTGGTACCCGCTGCGTCGCGGGATGAGCGCCGACGAGACGGCGGGGTTCCTCGACCGGGTGCTCGGCGCCTACCGGCGCGACGAACCGTCCTTCCATGCCCTCATCGACCGGAAGGACGGGACGCTCATCGGCTGGGCCGGTCTTTCGACCCCCACCTTCCTGCCCGAGGTGCTGCCGGCGGTGGAGGTGGGATGGCGCCTGGCCGCCCGGGCTCGGGGGCGCGGCTACGCCACCGAGGCGGGCGAGGCCGCCGTCGGGTGGGGGTTCGGCTCGCTCGGGCTGACCGAGATCCTGAGCATCTTCGAACCGGACAACGTGGCCTCGGGCAGCGTCATGGACCGGCTCGGCTTCGGTCCGGGCTTCGCCACCACCCATCCGACGGCCGGGGTGCCCCTTCTCGTGCGGACGCTGACCGAAGAGGAATGGCGGGCGACGGCCTGAGCATGCCGCCCGTACCACCGCGACCGCCCATGGCGCCCGAGGGACCCGAGGCGGTCGCGTGCGGGTGGTGATCGGCGCCGACCATGCCGGGTTCGCCCTCAAGGCCGAGGTCGTCCACCACGCGGTCGAGCTCGGGCACCGGGTCGAGGACGTGGGGACCGATTCGACCGACCCGGTGGACTACCCGCCCATCTGTGCCGACGTTGCCCGCCGGGTCGTGGGCGGCGGCGGCATGGGCATCGTGATCGGGGGGAGCGGCCAGGGCGAGGCCATCGCCGCCAACAAGGTCCGCGGCGCCCGGGCCGCCCTGTGCCACGACGAGTACACCTCGCGCCTCGCCCGCCGGCACAACGACGCCAACGTGCTCTCCCTGGGGGCCCGGGTCGTGGCCCGCGAGCTGGCACTGGACATCGTCGACGTCTTCCTCGCCACCGGGTTCGACGGCGGCCGCCACCTGGCCCGCATCGAGGAGATCGCCGTCATCGAATCCGAGGAGTCGGGCCCTCCCTGACCGGCCGGAGCCCGCTCCGGGGCGTGCCGCGTTCGCTCCCCGATGAGGTTCCCGAACCCTCGCCGCTCTAGTCCGGTTCCCTCTGGTCGGGCTGCGCGCGCTCGGCGTGGCGCGCTGCGCCGGTGGCGAACGAGCCCAGCAACCGACCGACCACCAGCCTCATGAGCCGCCCGGTCAGGGGGACGAGCGGGTCGAAGGTGGCCGCCCAGGTGACGAGGGTGCCCGTCCCCTCGGGAGCACACGTCACGTCGGCGCGGTAGTTCCGCACCGGGAACCCCTTCTCGATGGTGTACGCGAGATGGCGGGGCGGGTCGAAGGCCAGGACCCGCTCGCTCGACCCGACTCCGAACCGGGTGAATCGCCGGAGGGCGCCCACTCCATCGGGAAGGGGAGCTCCCTTCTCGATGAGCTCGGTCCGGTCGAGGAACGTCCACTCGCGCCAGCGCCGCGCCTCCCCGATGAGGGGCCAGACCTCTTCGACCGGGGCGGTCGAGCGGGCCCGGCGGGTGATCGACCACCGTCCCCCAACCGGACCCGGTGTCGGGCCCGGGTCCGGCCCGTTCACTCGACGTGGTTCTTCAGGGCCTCGAGCGCCTGCTGGTACACGGTGGCCATGACATCGGCCATGGCGTCGGGGGTGGCCTCCACCTCCCAGGTCACGTGGCTGCCGGTCCCCTCCGGTGCGACGGTGATGACCGCCTGGTGGGACTCGACCGGGGCGCCGTCCACGATCGAATAGGTGAGGGTCCGGGCGCGGTCGTCCTTGGCGACCAGTCGCTCGCTGATGGTCATCCCCATGGTCTCGAGCACGCGGGTGTCGCCGCCCTCGACCCGGCACGAGTCGATCCCGGGCATCCACCCGCCGATCCCGCCGAAGTCGCTCACCAGTGCCCAGACCGTGTCGGGCGATCCGTTCACGTCGATCGCTGCCTGTCCTGTTCCCATGGTTCTCCTCTGTGCGTGGTCGTGTGCCCGGTCGCGACGGCCTCTGTGCCGGGTCGCGCTGGCCTCTGTCCCGGGTGTGCCGCCCCTTCGTGCCCGGCCTGCTGCCGTCGGCCGGCAATGATGGTAGGCGGCACGGGGCCGTTGCTCCATTCTTCCGCCGGGCGGGAGGGCCTGACCGGCGGCCCCCCGACCGCCGGCGCTCCGATCGCCGGTCCGCCGATATGGTCATGGCCTGATGACCGATCGCGGCCCCGCCTCGTTCGCCGCGGGCACCGAGGCGCTGTTCGTCCCCGGGGCCGACGGGCTCGTCCCCACCGACCGGGCGCGGGGGCCGTGGTCCCCCGACGCCCTGCACGGTGGACCGGTGGCGGCGCTGGTCGCCCGGGCCGGCGAAGACCACCCCGGCAACCGGGCCGACGGGCTGCAGCTGGCACGGATGACGCTCGAGCTGCTCCGCCCGGTCCCCGTCCTACCGCTCACCGTCTCGACCTCCGTGCTCAAGTCCGGGCGCAAGGCGCAGGTGCTCGACCTCACCGTCCGGGCCGGGGGGACCGAGGTCGCCGTCGCCCGGGTGCTCCGGCTCAAGCGCGCCGGAGCCGGACAGGCCCTCGCCCCGTCCGGGGACGAGGCGCCGCCGCCCCTCCCCGACGACTGTCCGCCCAGAGCTCCGATGTTCAACCGGTACCCGGCGTTCCACAACGAGGGAGTGGAGATGCGCTTCGTGGCCGGGACCGGCGAGCTCCCCGGGCCCGCCACCGTCTGGATCGCCCTCGCCTGCCCGGTGGTGGCCGGCGAGGACCCGACGGCCTGGCAGCGGGCCGCGGCCGTGGCCGACTTCGGGAACGGGGTCTCCAACGAGCTCGACTTCCGCACCGCCAGCTTCGTCAACGCCGACCTGACCGTCTCGCTGCATCGCCCACCGGTCGGGGAGTGGGTCTGCCTCGATGCCCGGACCCGCTTCGGCACCCCCGGCATCGGTGCGGCCGAGTCGGCACTGTGGGACGTCCGTGGCCGGATCGGCCGCGCCGTCCAGAGCCTGGTGGTCGAGGCGGGCGGATGAGCCCGCCCGAGACCGGCGCCCCGGGCAGGGCGACCCCGGCGGGCGTCCCGCTCACCCCGACGGTGGCCGACCTGCTCGCCGCGCGCCAGGGGGACGACCACCCGGGGCTGTGCTTCGAGGACCGCCGGTGGTCGTGGCACGAGGTGGTGGCGGCGAGCGCGTGTCGGGCTTCGTGGATGCGGACGCTCGGCGCCGGCCCGGTCCATGTCGGAGTGCTGCTCGGCAACGTGCCCGAGTACCTGTTCCTCCTCGGCGGAGCGGCGCTGTCCGGCGCGGTGGTGGTCGGGATCAATCCCACCCGCCGGGGCGATGCCCTGGCCGGCGACATCCGCCGTACCGACTGCAGGGTCGTGGTCACCGACGCCGAGGGGGCGGCCCTCCTCGACGGGCTCGACCTCGGCGCCACCGAGGAGGTGGTCCGGGTGGACGAGCCGGCCTACGGGGGACGATTGGAGCCGCACCGGCATGCCGGCATCGAGACCCTGTCGGCGGCCCACCGTCCCTCCCCCGGGGACCTGTTCCTGCTGTTGTTCACCTCCGGCACCACCGGGACGCCCAAGGCCGTCCGGTGCACCCAGGGCCGGCTGGCCGCCATCGCCGGGTACGCGGCGGGCTCCTACGGGTTCACCCGCGACGACGTCGCGTACTGCACCATGCCCCTCTTCCACGGGAACGCCCTCATGGTGCTCTGGGGGCCGGCCCTGGTGGTGGGGGCGACCGTGGCCCTGGCGCGGCGGTTCAGCGCCTCGGGGTTCGTCGCCGACGTGCGACGGCACGGAGCGACGACGTTCACCTACGTGGGCAAGGCGCTCGCCTACATCCTCGCCACCCCGGCCCGGGGCGACGATGCCGGCATCACCCCCCTGCGACGGGGCTTCGGCACCGAAGCGTCCGTTGCCGACCGCGCCGAGTTCGAGCGGCGCTTCGGGTGCGTGCTCACCGAGGGCTACGGCTCGAGCGAGGGTGGCCTGTCCATCAGCCGAACGCCGGAGACCCCGCCCGGGGCGCTCGGCCGGCCGCCCGAGGGGGTGGCGATCGTCGACCCGGACACGGAACAGGAGTGCCCGCCCGCCGAGTTCGACCCCTCGGGCCGGCTGTGCAATGCCGCCGACGCCGTCGGGGAGATCGTGAGCCGCGCCGGCACCGGCAGCTTCGAGGGTTACTACGGTGACCCCGACGCCACGGCGGCCCGTACCCGGAACGGGTGGTACTGGACGGGCGATCTCGCATATCGCGACGCCGACGGCTACTACTACTTCGCCGGCCGGGGCGGCGATTGGCTCCGGGTCGATTCCGAGAACCTCACGGCCGGGCCGGTCGAGCGGATCCTCGCCCGCCACCAGGACGTGGCCGCCGCCGCCGTCTACCCGGTCCCCGACCCCCGCTCGGGCGACCAGGTCATGGCCGCCCTCGAGCTCCTCCCGGACCGCTCCTTCGACGCCGGCGCCTTCGCCGCGTTCCTCGCCGCCCAGCCCGACCTCGGCACCAAGTGGGCACCCACCTTCGTGCGGATCGCCGGCGCCCTCCCCCAGACCGCCAGCGGCAAGGTCACCAAGGCGACCCTCCGCGCCGAAGGCTGGTGGGGGACCGACGACCCCGTGTTCTGGCGCCGGGGCCCCGGGCGCGCCTTCTGCCTGCTCGGTGCGCCCGACCGCGAGGCGCTTGCCGACGAGCTCGCTCGCCACGGACGCTCGGGGCTGATCGGGCGCTGACCGGCTGCGGCCGGGAGGTCACCAGTCGGCGGTCGCCTCGTACCCCAGCCGCACCACCAGGTCCCCGGTGAGCTCCTTGAACCGGGCCAGGTGGGCCGGTCCGAGCCGGCCCTCCCACTCGCCGGGGGCGCCGGCCCGCACGTGGGCCGGACGGGCCCCTCCCCGGCTCAGGCTGAACCGCTCCACCGCGTCGAGCCCGAGCCCGACGGCGTCGTCGTCGAAGCCGTACCAGCGGAACAGCCGCTCGAAGGAGCTCCGCTCGTCGGCCAGGACGTCCTCGTAGCGCAGCTCGAGGAACTCGGGCTGGTGGTAGTCCCAGGCGCCCATGGCGCCCGCCGTCCCGGCCGCCAGCCACTCGATCTCCGCCATCAGGCCCGCCTCCTCGTCGAGCCCTCGGAGCATGGCCTGATAGCTCTTCCCGTCATAGTGCGGGCTGGGCTCGGTGGCCCACTCCTCGGTGGTGACGAGGTGGTATTCGTAACCCGAGACGACCAGGTCGCGCGGGTCCCGGACGAGGTGCGAGCCGCGGAACGGCCGTCCCCCCAACTGGTGGCGCTCGAACGACCCGGCGTTGGCGTAGTAGGCGAGGTCGGTCTCGGGAGGGAGCGGCCTCGGACCGCCGTTGCGGTACCGGAGCCCGTAGTGGCGCCCGACCGACAGCAGGACCCTCCGGAACCACACCGTCCCCGACTTGTGGTGGCCGCAGTGCACCAGCAGCGGGCGGGGACCCCTCGAGGCGAACGGGTTGGTGAAGGCGCGCCGCAGATCGCTGCCGGCCCGCCGGCGCACCCGGGCCAGCACCGGTGGGGTCGGGCCGGTCATTCGACGAGGTGCGACACCGCCAGCTGGGCCCCGGCTTCGGTGCCCACCACCGCCGCGGCCACGGGGACCGGGGACGGCTTCGGCGACACCTTCTTCGGGATGACGAAAGCGAGCAGGCCTCCGACCACCGCCACCAGCGAGGCGATGAGGAACCCGCGGGCGAACCCCGCCGTCTCGGCGGCGTGCCGTGCGGCGGGTGTGGCGACCCGTCCGGCGAGCTGCGCGGTGATGTCGGTGGCGACGACGGTGGTCAAGACGGCGAGACCGAGCGAGGCGCCGATCTGCCGGCTGCTGTTGACCAGCCCCGAGGCCAGACCGGCCTCCTCGGGCCGGACCCCCCCGGTGGCGGCCAGGGCCACCGGGGTGAAGGCGAGGCCCATGCCGAAGGTGGCGAGGATCCCGCCGCCGCAGGCGCCGGTCCAGTAGTCGTCGCCCGGACGGATGAGGGAGAGCCAGTAGAGGCCTCCTGCCGCCACCAGAGCGCCGGTCATCATCACCGGACGGGGTCCCAGCCGCGGGGCCAGGCGCCCGGCGATGGTCGCCCCTACGGCGATGGCCGCGGTCTGGGGGACGAAGGTGAGCCCGGTGACGACCGGGTCGTAGCCGAGCACCTGCTGGAGGTAGAGGGAGAGGAAGAACCACATGGCGAACATGGATGCGCCGAAGGTGAACATGACCAGGTTGGCGCCGGTCACCGCGCGCGAACGGAACAGCCGGAGCGGGACCAGCGGATGATCGGCCACCGACGTCTCGACGACGACGAACGCTCCGAGCAGCACGACGGCCACGGCTCCGCTGATCAGGGTGGACGTGGAGGTCCAGCTCACCTCGTCGGTGTGGACGATGGTGTACACCAGCGCCAACAGGCCGCCGGTGACGGTGATCGACCCGGCCACGTCGAGCCGTCGACGGGGGGCTTCGGCCCGCGACTCGGCGAGGAACAGCCGGGCGAAGCAGAACAGCGCCACGCCGATGGGGACGTTGACGAAGAGGATCCATCTCCACGAGAGGTACTGGGTGAGGAACCCTCCGAACAGGGCGCCGGCCGCACCGCCGCCGGCCGCCACCGCGCTCCACACGCCGAGGGCCTTCGCCCGGGCGTGCTGGTCGGTAAAGGTGACCGTCAAGATGGTGAGGGTGGCGGGGGAGAGGACGGCCGCCCCGACCCCCTGGGTGGCCCGGGCGGCGATGAGGGTCCCCTGGTTCTGGGCGAAGCCGCCGAGCAGGCTGGCGGCGGTGAACAGGACCAGTCCGAGCAGGAAGATGCGCCGGCGTCCGAACAGGTCGGCCAGGCGTCCCCCGAGCAGCAGCAGGCCTCCGAAGGTCAGCGAGTAGGCGGTGACGACCCACTGCAGGTTGGGCTCGCTGAAGCCCAGGCTGCGCTGGATGGACGGCAGGGCCACGTTGACGATCGAGATGTCGAGCACCACCATGAACTGGGCCAGGCAGACCACGGTGAGCACGATCCGGTCCGCCTTGGCCAGCCGCACCCCGGCCGGGCTGTCGGGTGCGGGGTCCATGCGCAGCAGCGTAGAGGCCGCCGCGACGGCGCCGAGCGGGAACCGCCGAGCGCCGGGCGGAGACCGCCGGAGGGCAGAGCGACGGAGGGCCGAGCCCCGGACGGTCTCTACCGCGACAGCCAGGCGTCGGGGTCGGTGGTGAGCTTGCGCACCGGGCGGGGCAGCACGCCCGAGACGATGTCGGCGATGGTGACCCCTTCGAGCACGGCTCGCAGGCTCGCCCGGACCGCCACCCACACGTCCTGGAGATGCTCGGCCGGTCCTTGGTAGGCGGTGGCCTCGGGACGCAGGCCGCGCACCTCGGCCAGCGGCCCGTCGAGGGGTCGGATGACCTCGGCCACGGTGATGGTGTCGGCCGGCCGCGACAGCCGATAGCCGCCGTCGGCGCCGCGCTGGCTGGTGAGCAGCCCGGCCCGTCGCATGTCGTTGAGGATGGACTCGAGGAACTTGGACGGCAGGCCCTGGGACCGGGCCAGCGACTCGGCGGTCACCGGCTTGCCGTCCGCGTCGGCCACGGTGCACAGCGCCCGCACCGCGTAGTCCACCTTGGCCGAGATGTACACGGTCCGATTGTGTCATTCCGGGCGGCCCGGCCCGCGGCAGGCGCCCGGGTTCCTTCAGCCGCCTGCGCCGTCCACCAGCCCGTACCGGCGCCGAACCGCCGTATCGGCGTGGCTGAACGCCGTGTCGACCATGATGCCGACGGACACGATGACGATCATCATCGCCACCACGATGGCGTAGTCGCCCTGGGTCAGGGCATTGACCGTGCGCCCGCCGAGGCTGAGGGGATTCACCAGTATGAGGAATTCGCCCGCCATCAGAGCGTGCCAGGCGAACGCCCATCCCTGCTTGAGGCCGCCGAGGACGCTCGGGAGAGCGGCCGGCAGCACGACGTGGCGCTCGAGGGAGAGGCCGCGGGCGCCGAGCACCCGGCCGGCGCGGATCAGCCCCGGGGGCACCTGGTCGATCCCGCTGATGAACCCGTTGGCCACCGACGGCGCCGCACCGAGCACCATCATGAGCACGATGGCCGACGGGCGTTGCCCGAACACCATGTAGGCGAGCGGGTACCACAGCACCGAGGGCATCGTCTGCATGCCGGTGAGGAGTGCGGCGATGCCGGCGCGGAGTACCGCCAGCCTCGCCACCGCGGTGCCGACGATGCCACCGATGACGACGACCAGCGCGTACCCGATGATCGCCTGCTGGGCGGTGACCGAGCACGCTTGCCAGAACTGCGACGTGCCGAGGAGGTCCCACAGTTGGCGCCCCACCGTCGTCGGCGGCTGCAGGATGTAGGGCT
This sequence comes from uncultured Acidimicrobiales bacterium, assembly GCA_963764555.1. GTDB lineage: Bacteria > Actinomycetota > Acidimicrobiia > Acidimicrobiales > RAAP-2 > Bog-756. The sequence goes on along the minus strand of CAVXSW010000003.1, from coordinate 213,656 downwards.
TCCAGTGGCTCCATACCGCCACCTGCCAGACGATGACGATGAGCGAGAAGGCCACGAGCTTGGGCCACGTGGCGCGCCAGAGGCGCGACGCGAAGGAACCCCGGGTGGAGTCTGTGGCGCGGTCGAGGGCGTCGAGGCCGGCGAGCGCCCGGTCGAGGCTCGCCTGGGTGAGCTCCGGCCGGGTGAGCTCGGGCTCGGTCAACGGCAGGGTGGCCGAGCCCACCTCAGCGGCCATGACGGCCCACCTCAGCGGCCATGACGGCCCACCTCGGCCCGCAGCTGGTCGGTCACCGTCGCCGCCAGGCGCGCCACTTCGGGGGAGTCGATCCGGCGGGGCCGGGGGAAGTCGACGGGGAAGATCGCCGCCACCGTGCCGGGCCGGCTGGTCAGCAACACGATGGTGTCGCCCAGCCGCGCCGCCTCCCGCACGTTGTGGGTCACGAACAGCACCGAGAAGCCCCGGTCGACCCACAACCCCTCGAGCTCGTCGTGGAGCAGGTCGCGGGTGATGGCGTCGAGAGCCCCGAAGGGCTCGTCCATGAGGAGCAGCCCGGCGTCCTGGGCGAGCGCCCGGGCGAGTGCGGCACGTTGGCGCATGCCACCGGACAGCTCGTGCGGCCGCTTGCCCCCGAGCCCGCCGAGGTGGACCCGCTCGAGCAGGTCAGAGGCCACCGACCGACGTTCGGTCCTGCCCATCCCACGCAGGCGAAGGGGGAGCTCGACATTGGCTGCGACCGTCAGCCACGGGAAGAGCGCCGAGTCCTGGAAGAGCATCCCGACGGTCCGCTCCGTCTGGCCCGCATCACCGGTCGTGACCGACAGCGAGCCCGACGTCGGGCGGTCCAGGCCGGCCACCAGATTGAGCAGCGTCGTCTTGCCGCACCCGGATGCGCCCACCAGGCAGACGAACTGGCCAGGCTCCACGGCCAGGTTGACGTCGACCAGCGCGGTCTGGGCCGTCTGGCCGGTCCCGTGACGCTTGGAGACGCCGGCGAGCGTGACCGAGGGAGCCTGGCGGTGGGCTGGCCCGCCCCGGGCGATCGGCGTCCCGGCCGTCGACCCCCGAGCGGTGACACGACCGGCGGCCCCGGCGGCACCGGCGTTGGCGGCATCGGCCTCGGGCGTCGGATCGGTCGTCGCCGGAACGGCCGGCGGCGAACCGATCGGTGTGGCCAGCGCCCCCATCAGGACTTCACCGCCGCCTTGCCCTCGGAGCCGAGCAACCGGTCGAGCGGGCCGAGGTCGTAGATGCCGCTGATATTGGTGGCCGCGAAGCCGGCTGCCTTGGCATGGACCAGGTCGGTGGCGATCGACGAGGCGATCGGGTCGTTGGTGAACGTCATGTCGGACCACGCCGCCTCCAGTTCGGGTGCCTTGAGCGGCTTGCCGGTCAGGGAGGCGAGCGCGGTGTTGGCGTCGGCCCGGGCCTGTGCCGGCGATCGGTTGAGGAACGCGTCGGTCGCGAGCTGGCCCTTCAACAGGTCGCTGACCACCGCGCCGTGGGCGGCGAGGAAGTCCTTCTCGACCACCAGCACGGTGGTCGAGAACTGCCCGCCGGGCCACTGTGTCTTCTCGTTCACCAGGACCTTGCCGTGCCCCTCGGACACCATCCGGGTCGCCCAGGGCTCGGGGACCCAGGCGCCGGCGATCGAGCCGGCCTCGAAGGAGCTGAGCGTGGTGGAGTTGTCCTGGGGCAGGATCGTGACGTCACCGCCGCCTCCGTTCGGTCCCGGGAAGGTCAGGCCCTGCTTGCGCAGCCACGTGCGCAGGGCGACGTCCTGGGTGTTGCCGAGCTGGGGGGTGGCGAGGGTCTTGCCTCGGAGCTGGCTGGCCGAGGTGATCGAGGGATCGACCACCAGGGCCGCACCGCCCGAAGTGGCGCCCGAGATGATCCGGATGGCGCCCTTCCCCTGCGAGTAGGCGGTGATGGCGGCGTTGGGACCGAGATAGGCGGCATCGAGCGAGCCGGCCAGCAACGCGGTCACCGCCGCCGGTCCGGCGTTGTAGGTCGAGGTCTGCAACGTGACGTCGGCGGGCAGGTTCCGCTTGAAGTAGCCGTCCTGCACCCCGACGAGGGCCGGAGCGTGGGTCAGATTGGTGAGATACCCCAGCCGCAGGGTCGATGGCGCGCTCGACGTCCCGCCCGATGTCGAGGTGGGGGAGGCCGAGCTCGACGAGCAGGCGGCGAGGGCGATGGCCACCCCGGCGGCGGCCACGCCGGACAGCAGGCGGGTTCGGGCTCGGGTCGAACGTTGGGACGGCATGGTGCTCCTCTTCCTCGGCTTCATCGGCTGGTCCAGGGGCACGACCCCGGCCGATGCGTCTGTGCCGTGCCCCCCGCCGGGGGCGCCTGTCGGCTCCCGGTGACGACCAGTTATAGGTATTTACTATATACATAGCAGGAAAGTAGGAAATCAGCCAGCCGGCCGAGGGATCAGCCAGCCAGCCGAGGGAACGAGCCAGCCGGCCGGGGAACGAGCCAGCCGGCCGAGGGCAGAGGCCGGGTCCCGGAGCGGCCCTACTTGAGCAGGCGGGACAGTCGCCGGTCGGCCAGCGGCTTGCCACCGGTCTGGCACGTCGGGCAGTACTGCAGGGACTTGGTGGCGAAGGAGACCTGGCGGACGGTGTCGCCGCAGACCGGGCAGGGCTGGCCGGTGCGGCCATGGACCTGCATGGCGCGCTTCTTGTCCCCTTTGAGCTCGGCCAGGCCTACCGGCGCGCTGCGCTCGACCGCCTCGGCCAGCACGCCGACGATGGCGTCGTGCAGACGGGCCGTCTCCTCGCCATCGAGCTTGGCGCTGTTCTTGAAGGGGGACAGGCGGGCCCGGTGGAGCGCTTCGTCCGAGTAGGCGTTGCCCACCCCGGCGACCAGCGACTGGGTGGTGATGGCCGATTTGACCGTGGCCTTGGCTTCCGTCAACAGGGCGGCGAACCGGTCGACGGTGAACTCGGGGCTGAGCGGGTCGACACCGAGCTGGGCGAGCGGCCGGACCTCGAGGGGGTCGCGGACCAGCCAGATCGCCAGGCGCTTCTCGGTGCCCATCTCGGTGAGGTCGAACCCCGATCGGTCCTCCAGCGTCACCCGCAGGGCGATCGGGCTCTTCCCCGGGCGGACCGCGCCGGCGGGGACCGTCCCGTGCCACCGCACCCAGCCCCCGCGAGCGAGGTGGGCGACGAGCCACAGCTCCGAGAGGCCGATGCAGACGAACTTCCCGCGGCGCTCCACACCGGTCACCGTCTGCCCGACGGCGGCCTCGAGCGGCGGGTCGAACGTCTTGAGGGCGGCGAACGAGGCCAGCTGGCAGCGCTCGATCCGCAGTCCCGACAGGCGGTCGGCCAGACCGGCGGTCAGCGCTTGGACCTCGGGCAGCTCGGGCACGGCTCCCATTGTGGACCCTCGGTCCCCGTAGTATCCGACGGACCGGTATCCGTCCGGTCCCGCCCGAAGGAGCTCCCTCGTTGTTCCCCCCGGTACCCGCCGCCGCCGACTTCACCGTCCTCGAGGCCGCCGAGCTGGCCCGCTGGGGTGAGCACCGGATCTTCGAGCGGTCGGTCGAGTCGCGCCGTGACGCCGAGCGCTGGGTCTTCTACGAGGGCCCGCCCACCGCCAACGGGCGGCCGGGGCTGCACCATGTCTGGGCGCGCGTCTTCAAGGACCTCTTCTGCCGGTACCGGACCATGCGCGGCTTCGCCGTCCCCCGCAAGGCCGGCTGGGACACCCACGGCCTCCCGGTCGAGGTCGAGGTCGAGAAGCAGCTCGGCATCAGCGCCAAGCGCCAGATCGAGGACGAGGTGGGGGTGGCCGAGTTCGTCCGGCTGTGCCGCCAGTCGGTCCGCAACTACGTGGACGACTGGGAGGAGCTGAGCGACCGGATCGGCTACTGGATCGACAACGACGACGCCTATTGGACGATGGCGCCCGAGTACGTCGAGTCGGTGTGGTGGAACCTCAAGTGCCTCTGGGACGAGGGCCTGCTCTACGAGGACATCAAGGTCGTGCCCTACTGCCCGCGCTGTGGCACCGCCCTGTCGAGCCACGAGCTCGGCCAGCCCGACGTCTACCGCGAAGTGACCGACGACTCGGCCTACGTTCGCTTCCCCCTCACCGACGAGGGGCCGGCCGCCGAGCGCCTGCGCGCCCTCCTCGGGCGCGACAGCCTGGCCGCGCTCTCGCTGGTGGTGTGGACCACCACTCCGTGGACCCTGCTGTCGAACACCGGCGCCGCCGTCGGTCCCGATCTCGAGTACACCGTGGTGGGCGACCTCGTGGTCGCCGCCGAGCTGGTGGGCTCGGTCCTCGGCGAGGGCGCACTTCCCGACGGGGGCGCGCTCCCCGACCACGGCGCGATCCCCGACCACGACCCACTCCCCGACGGGCGGATGCGGGGCGCGGACCTGGTCGGCCTGCGCTACGAGCGCCCCTTTTCGGACCTGGACCCGGTCCCCGCTCCGGCCGGCTCCGGGGAGGACGGGTGGCGGGTGGTGGCCGGTGACTTCGTGGCCGCCGACGAGGGGACCGGCATCGTGCACCTGGCCCCGGCCTTCGGGGAGGTCGACCGGGAGGTCGGGCGCCGCGAGGGACTCCCCACCCTCAACCCCGTCGGGCCCGACGGACGCTTCACCGCCGAGGTGGGCTGGTTGGCCGGCCGGCCCGTGCGCGAGGCCAACGGCGAGATCAACGACCGGCTGGAGGCGGCCGGCCTCCTGCTCCGTCGCCAGCCCTACGCCCACTCCTATCCCCATTGCTGGCGGTGCCGCACCCCGCTCATCTACTGGGGCAAACCGAGCTGGTACGTGCGCACCTCGGCGCGCAAGGGCGACCTCGTGGCGGAGAACCGGACCATCGGCTGGCACCCGGGCCACATCCGCGACGGGCGGATGGGCGAGTGGCTGGCCAACAACGTGGACTGGGCCCTGTCCCGCGACCGGTTCTGGGGCACGCCCCTGCCCGTCTGGCGCTGCGAGGCGGGGCACTCGGTGTGCGTCGGATCGCGGGACGAGCTCTCCACGCTGGCCGGGCGCGACGTGACCTCGGTCGACCCGCACCGGCCGGACATCGACGCCGTCACGCTGCCCTGTGCCGAGTGCTTGGCCGACCCCGACCACCCCCGGGGCCGCCCCGAGACCACCACGACCACCACCACCGCCACCACCACGACCCCCGTGATGCGCCGTGTCGAGCCGGTGATCGACGCCTGGTTCGACTCGGGCTCGATGCCCACGGCCCAGTGGGGGTTCCCCGCCGTCCCCGGCTCGGAGGCCCGGTTGGTCTATCCCGCCGACTTTATCTGCGAGGCCATCGACCAGACGAGGGGGTGGTTCTACTCCCTTCTCGCCGTCAACACGCTGGTGCGCGGATCCACCCCGTACCGCAACGTGCTGTGCCTCGGCCACATCGTGGACGCCGACGGTCGCAAGATGTCCAAAAGCCTGGGGAACGTCATCGACCCCTGGGAGATCCTCCGGACCCGCGGCGCCGACCCCTTGCGCTGGTGGATGTTCTCGCAGGGCTCGCCCTGGACCCCGACCCGGGTGAGCTTCGAGGCGATCGACGCCGCCCTGCGGGACACCCTGCTCACCATCTGGAACACCTGGTCGTTCTTCGCCACCTACGCCTCGCTCAACGGGTTCGATCCCGACGACCCGGATGTCCCTCCCCCCGCGGCGCGGTCCCTGCTCGACCGGTGGACCCGGTCGCGGCTGCACGCCACGGTGGGGGCCGTCACCGAGGCCCTCGACGGCTACGAGCCGTTCCCGGCGGCGACCGCTCTCGCCGAATTCGTCGACGACCTCTCCAATTGGTTCGTCCGTCGGAGCCGGCGCCGGTTCTGGCGGACCGACCCGGGGGCCGACCCGGCCGACTCGCTCGGGGCCCAGGCCACCCTCCACGAGGCCCTCGTCACGCTGGCCGAGCTGCTCGCCCCGATGTGCCCGTTCCTGGCCGACCGCATGTGGCGCGACTTGTCGGCTGCGCCCCCCGACGCCTCGGTGCACCTCGCCGAGTGGCCCGCCGCCGACCCCGGGGCACGGGACCCCGCCCTCGAGGAGGGGATGGCCCTCGCCCGGCGTCTCGCCTCCCTCGGCCGGGCCGCCCGGGCCGAGGCGGGGGTCCGGGTCCGCCAGCCCCTCGCCCGGGCCCTCGTCCACCTGCCACCGGGGAGCGCGGTGCCGCCCCCGGGGGTGGTGGAGGACGAGCTCAACGTCGACCGGGTCGAGGTGGCCGCTGAGCTCGGCGACGTGCTGGCCTACGAGCTCGTCCCCAACTTCAAGGTGCTCGGGCCACGGCTCGGCCCCCGGGTGCAGCACCTCCGGGCGGCGATGGCCACCGTCGATGCCGCCGTTGCCGGCGCCGGGCTGGCCGCCGGGCGCCCGGTGGTGATCGACCTCGAGGGCGGTCCGGTCGAGCTCGGGCCCGACGAGGTCGAGCTCCGGGTCAGGGCCCAGCCCGGGTTCGCCGTGTCGCGGGACGGCGCCGAGGTGGTGGCCCTCGACCTGGCCCTCGACGACGACCTCCGCCGCCGCGGTCTCGCCCGCGAGGTGATCCGGCACGTCCAGGAGCTGCGCAAGGCCGAAGGCCTCGAGGTGTCCGACTGGATCCGGCTCCACCTGGCGGGCCTCGACGACCTGGCCCCGCTGTTCGAGGTGATCGGAGCCGAGGTGCTGGCCCGCAAGGTCGTCACCGGCCCGCCGAACCGGGCGGGGGAGGGCCGGGGCGGCGACGGAACCGACTTCGAGCTCGACGACGGGCGGCAGGTCCGGACGGCTACCGCCTGGGTGGTCAAGGAGTGACCCGGGCGTGACCGCCGCCAACGACCCGGCCCGGGACGAGGACCATTGCGTCCTGGCCGTCGACCTCGGCACCGGCGGACCGAAGGTCGCCGTGGTCGCCCGCAGCGGTCGGATCCTCTCCCATGCCGCCGAGCCGGTGGCGCTCCACCTGCTGGAGGGGGGCGGTGCCGAGCAGGACCCCGACGAGTGGTGGTCGGCCATCTGCGCCGCCTCGCGGCGGGCGCTGGCCGCGGCCTCGGTGCCGTCCGGGTCGCTCGCCGGGGTCGGGTGCACGTCCCAGTGGTCGGGCACCGTCGCCGTGGGGCCCGGCGGCCGGCCCCTCATGCGCGCCATCATCTGGATGGACTCGCGCGGCAACCCGGCCATCCGCCGGGTGGCGGGCGGCCCGCTCAACGTGCTCGGCTACGACCCGCGCAAGCTCCTGCGCTGGGTGCAATTGACCGGCGGGGCGCCGGGCCTGTCCGGCAAGGACCCGGTCGCCCACATCCTGTTCATCCGCGACGCCTTCCCCGACGTCTACCGCCGGACGGTCACCTTCCTCGAGCCCGTCGACTACCTCAACCTCCGGCTCACCGGCCGCACCTGTGCCTCGTTCGACTCGATCGCCGCCCACTGGGTGACCGACAACCGGGCCGTCGACCGGGTCGCCTACGACGACCGGCTCCTCGGGGTGACCGGCCTCGAACGCGCCAAGCTCCCCGAGCTGGTCCCGCCCGGGACGGTGGTGGGCGAAGTGACCGCCGCCGCCGCCGAGGACCTCGGGATCCGAGCCGGGGTGCGGGTGTCGGTCGGCTCGGGGGACGTGCACTCGGCGGTGTTCGGGTCCGGGGCGGTCGCCGACTACGAGGCCCACCTCTACATCGGGACCTCGTCGTGGATCTCCGGGCACGTCCCGTTCAAGAAGACCGCGCCCACCTCCAATGTGGCCTCCATTCCGGCCGCGCTGCCCGGCAAGTACGTCATCGTGGACGAGCACGAGACGGCCGGGGCCTGCCTGACCTTTCTGCGCGACAACCTGGGGCTGGCTGCCGACTTCGAGGAGATGGAGGCGGCGGTGACGGCCGTTCCCGCCGGATCGGGCCGGGTGCTGTTCACACCCTGGCTCAACGGGGAGCGCTCGCCCGTCGACGACCACACCATCAGGGGCGGTTTCCACAATCTCTCGCTGGGGACCACCCGCGATCAGCTGGTCCGGGCGGCCTACGAAGGCGTGGCTTTCAACTCGCGCTGGCTGCTCGAAGCGGTGGAGAAGTTCGCCGGCCGTGAGCTGTCCTCGCTGGCCTTCATCGGCGGCGGGGCCAACTCCGACCAGTGGGCGCAGATCCACGCCGACGTGCTCGGCCGTGAGATCCGCCAGGTGGCCGACCCGGTACTGGCCAACGTCCGGGGGGCGGCCATCATCGCCATGCTCGCCCTCGGTCTGGTCGAGGTCGACGACATCGCCGGGATGGTCGGGATCCGGCGTACCGTCCAGCCACAGCCGGCAAACCGGGACGAGTACCAGACCCTGTTCGGCGAGTTCGTCGACCTCTACAAGCAGACCAAGGGCATCTACCGGCGTCTCAACCGGTTCTGACCGGCCCCGTCCCGTCTCGACCGGAAGACGTTCGACCGGTGCTGGATTTGGCGGCACTGTCGAGATCGGTGGTGAAGAGGAGATCGAATGCCAACGTGTGCAGATCTGTCGTCGACGTCGACCAGCTGTTTCGCCGGTCGAGCCAGTAGCCAATGGACGGGAAGATCCGCCGCAGACGCCAGCTCGGGAGACGGAGCACATGGAAGACCAATGCCATGTAGTACTCGATGATACTGCCTAGCGTCTCGAATGTTCCCCCGAAGACGTGCAGCTCACCAGGCCCGAACACGTCGGAACAGAGCCGGTCGAGCCCCTCGGCGGTGAACCTCCAATAGTCGTGATCGTCGTGCCTCGGAACGGTGGAGGGCACCGAAACGAACACTGTTCCCCCGGGTTTCAGAACCCTCCGAATCTCTTGCAGCGCTGCTACGGGATAGGGCAGGTGTTCGATCACCTCGAGCGCTACTACCGCATCGGCAGTGCAACTAGGAATCGGAAGCGCCACCAGGTCGGCCACGAAATCGACAGTGGGCAGCTGGCGCAGGTCGGTGGCCAGGTAGCGCCACGAACACACAGGTTCGAAGCGACGCACGGTCCCGCACCCGACGTTGATGACAAGCGAATCGGGTGGTAGCCCGCCGAGCCGTCCGTTGATGAACTGGTCCCTTCGGGCGATGGCGTTGCCCGCCCAGATGTTGGCGAACCGTGAGGAGTTGTTGGCGAACCGTGAGGAGTGCCCCGGCGTGCCCTGCGCCTGTGTATACACCTGCCGACGCTCCGTCTCGGACTTGGCCGCGAGTAGGTACAAGCCGGATTGAAGGCAACAGCGTATCTCGCGGTGTTCGGAGGGGCGCTCGCCACCGGTGCGCGTTCGATTTCGCCGCTGATCGCAGGTGGCTGATCGCAGGTGGCTGACGGGCACTGAAGATGCGCCGGCGCCGGGGGTCGGTCGGGACAGTGAGCATCCCTCACGGGGGGGACGAGGTTCCGGGCGGCTCGGGGGGGAATAGCGACGTCTGCTTGGGCATCGGCCGTCCCGGCGGCGCCTTTGGTCGGTGCCTATCACCCACCCTTGTAGAACCCTCGACTGGAGCGCCCCGAGACTGCGGATGCCGGTCGGACCTTCTCAGTTGTGTCTCAGCTTTCCGTGCTTCACGCTCGGTTCCACCGACATGCCATGTGACCTGCCACTCGCACTGGATATCATCGATTGCAACCTGCTAAGAATGGGCTACCGGCAGCATCCGGGCCGGCAGGATTGGGGGCAAATTGCGTCGACGCGCGATTCTCAGCTTTGTAGCTCTTCTTGCAGCTCTGCCGGTCCTGATCGCTGTGCTCAGCTCGGCATCAGGGGCATCATGGGCGGTCAAGAGGCCGACCGCGCCCACGGGGGTGCAGGCGACCTCGATCGCCGGTGCACCCGGGGTAACCGTGTCTTGGAGCGCGCCCGTTTCGGACGGTGGCTCGCCGATCTTGTACTACGTGGCATCGACGTACAACGGCAAGTACCTGTGCACCTCGCCGAATCCCGGCCCCAACACCTGTCAGATCAGCGGCATCAAGAACGGTAGCGTTCCCCAGTCGATTCGGGTGAGAGGGGTCAATGTCAGGGGGCCTGGACAGGCTGCCGCGACCACCTCCGTCGTGACGGGGGCCGCACCTGGTGGGGGCGGAACGCCCAACGGCGGCGGAACGTCCAACGGCGGCGGAACGCCGACACCGCCTCTTTCGGGGGCGGGTCAGACTGCGGCCGGCCTCTCGACGGCTCCTGCCTCCGACACTGGCGCACCAACGTCAGACATCACCGACAATTCGACCGTGGACGAATCCAGCGCCCCGAGCACCGACCTGCCCGCGGAGCTGCCCTTCACCGGAATCAACCTGTTGACGCTCCTCACCGCGGGCCTGGCCCTGGTGCTCGGAGGGCTGTTCATGATTGGACCGGCCCGGCGGCGCGGGCAGGCCGTCCACCGATATCTGGCGAGCGTCTACCTGCTGTTGTTCGGACTCTGATCGCTTCCGGAGCTCTTTCGCGCCAGTTCGGCAGCGGAGGCCCGCTGAGCAAGCTCGGTTTCACTGACCGAGGGTCCCACTGATCACTCGTCCCGTCGTTCCTGGTACTCCGGTCGACGCCCCCGCATCGCGTCATGGTCCCGCCGAATGTGGAAATGATGACCGGTCACGGCACGGTTGGCTGCGCTGACCACGGCCTGCAGCGAGGCGTCGAGGATGCTCGAGTCCATGCCGACCCCCCACCAGGTGGATCCGTCCGGCCCCGCTGCCTCGATGTAGGCGACCGCCGAGGCCTCCTGGCCGGAGGTGAGCGCGTGCTGGTTGTAGTCCCGCACTTCGAATTCGATCCCGAAGTCGGTCCGCAGGGCCCCGACCAGCGCGTCGATCGGGCCGTTGCCCTCCCCCATGACCGTGCGTGGTTCGCCCCCGACCAGCAGCTGGGCGGTCACCGTGGTGTGGTGGCCGCCGGTGGTGACCTCGCTGCCGACGAGGCGGAGCTCGGGATCGTCGGGCAGGTAGGTGCGGGAGAACACATCCCACATCTCACCGGGGCGGATGACGGTGCCGCTGTCCTCGGTGACGGCCTGGACCTCCTTGGAGAACTCCACCTGAAGGCGCCGGGGCAGGTCGAGGCCGTGCTCGGTGTCCATCACGTAGGCGACTCCGCCCTTGCCCGACTGGCTGTTCACTTGGATGACCGCTTCGTAGGTACGCCCGGTGTGGCTCGGGTCGATGGGCAGGTAGGGCACCTCCCACTGTTCGTAGTCGGTGCCGATGGCGGCGAAGCCCTTCTTGATGGCGTCCTGGTGGGACCCGGAGAAGGCCGTGTAGACCAGGTCGCCGGCGTAGGGATGGCGAGGGTGCACCGGCATCCGGGTGGCGTACTCGGCTACCCGCCGGACCCGGTCGATGTCGGTGAAGTCGAGGGCCGGGTCGACACCCTGGGAGAACAGGTTCATAGCGAGGGTCACGATGTCCACGTTGCCGGTGCGCTCCCCGTTGCCGAAGAGCGTCCCCTCCACCCGGTCGGCCCCGGCCAGCACGGCCAGCTCGGCTGCCGCCACCGCAGTCCCGCGGTCGTTGTGGGGATGGAGGCTGAGGACGATCGATTCGCGGTTGGTGACGTTCCGGCCGAACCATTCGATCACGTCGGCGTAGACGTTCGGCCCGTACATCTCGACGGTGTTGGGCAGGTTGATGATCATCGGGTGCTCGGGTGTGGGCTCGATCACCGCCATCACCGCCTCGCAGATCTCGACGGCGAAATCGGGCTCGGTGCCGGTGAAGCTCTCCGGTGAGTACTCGTAGCGGACTTCGGTTCCGTCGAGCTCCGCCTCGAACTTCTTGCACAGCCGGGCAGCGTTGACGGCGATCTCGGTGATGCCGGCCCGGTCGAGCCCGAAGACCACCCGTCGCTGGAGCTCGGAGGTGGAGTTGTAGAAGTGGACGATCGCCCGGGGGGCGCCGACCAGGGACTCGAAGGTGCGTTCGATCAGGTCCTCGCGGCACTGGACGAGCACCTGGATGGTGACGTCGTCGGGGATGAGCCCCCCGTCGATGATCTGGCGCTGGAAGTCGTAGTCGGGCTGGGAGGCGGAGGGGAACCCCACCTCGATCTCCTTGAATCCGATGTCGGCCAAGGTCTGGAACAGCGTGAGCTTGCGCTCGGGGTCCATGGGGTCGACCAGGGCCTGGTTCCCGTCGCGCAGGTCGACGCTCGCCCAGCGCGGGGCGCGGTCGAGGTCCCGATCCGGCCATGTGCGGTCCGACAGGACGAGCGGGCGGTAGGGACGGTAGAGGTGGAACGGCATCGGCGAGACGTCGCAGGGCAGGTCGAGCCGGCCGGGCGCCCGGCTGGTGGCGGTTCCGGAAGCTGGGGATCTCTGCTGGGCGGTCACGGCTGGCCCTTCCTCGTCGCGGGTGGTCGTACAGCTGGATCATGGCCGCTTCCCGTCCCTGGGGGCGTCCTCACCGGAGCAACAAAAAACCCCCTGGCCGTTCCGGCTCAGGAGGTTGCGGGCGAACGCGATGTGACGTTCGCCGTCAGGCGAGAAGGAGCTCCGAGGTGACGTTGGCGTACATGACCGTTCCATGGTGCCAGCCGGTTCCGGTTCCGTCAAGCACCGCGCTTCTCCGCCGCCGCCCGCCGGCCGACCGGCTCACCGCCTCACCGGCTCACCGGCAGCTCAGCCGGCGCCCCCGCCCATCGCCCCGTTGGCGGTGGCACCCGAGCCGTCGGGACCGGGCGCCAGTGGCACCGGGCGGGCCAGACTCCAGCTGAAGGTCTCGGGGATCTGGTCCAGCGAGACCGGCTCGGAGAGGTCCCCGACGGTCGGGCCCACCCGATCGGCGACCGCCTGGAGTAACCCGGCGTCGAAGCCGAACACGTCGACGGCGTTGCCGCCGACCATCCGGCGCACGTCGGGCTCGGGCAGGCCGCCGAACACCTGGCGCAGGACCAGACGGTGCACCGGGGCCGCCCCCTCGAGGTGGGGGTAGTCGGCACCCCACATGATCCGGTCGACGCCGATCTCGTCACGCATCTCGGCTTCGTAGCGCTTCATGAGCGAGCCGCCGAGGAAGACGTGCCGGTCGACGTACTCCGCCGGGCGGAGGTCGAGATACCGGCGCACGGGCGCTCCGCCGTGGGTGTCGAAGAACGACTCCATGTCGCGGACGAGAGACGGAAGCCACTGGACACCGTTCTCGGTCACGACCACCTTCAGGTCGGGATGGCGGTCGAAGACCCCGCCGAAGATCATGAACCACAGCGGACGCCGGGTGAACACGAACACCTCGTAGAGGCCGAGGAACCCGCCGTGCTTCTTGTCGTAGAGCTGCTTGGCGTCGGTGGCGGTCCCCGACGCCCCGGTGTGCAGGTTCACGACCAGCCCGGTCTCCTCGCACGCCGACCACAGCGGGTCGTAGTACTCGTCGGCGTAGCCCGGCAGTCCCGAGGTCAACGACATGGCCGGCAGCATGACCCCTCCGGACAGGCCGACGCCCCGGGCCCAGGTGATCTCCTCGACGGCCCGGTCCATGTCGTGGAGGTCGATCGGGATGCATCCGGCCCGGCGACCCGGGGCCGCCGCGCAGAACTCGGCGAGCCATCGGTTGTAGGCATGGACGGCGGGCCACACCGGCTCGAGGTCCTTGGAGGCGTAGGCCCCGAGGTACATCGCCGGTGACAGCCCGCCGGCGAGGACCGGGCCCGGGAAGGCCACCTCGGCGTGGATTCCCTGTTCCTCGAGGGCGGCCAGCCGCCGGCCGTCGCAGTCGGCGGGGAAGACCCAGTCGGTGCTGTAGCGGGCGAGCCACTCAGCGGTCGCCTCGATGTCGACTCCCATGCCGGCGAGCCGTCGGGCCGCCACCGCCCGCACGGCGTCGGGATCGTCGATCTCCCCCGGATCGGTGCCCCCGAGCATGGTGAGCGCCGTCGAGGAGAGGTCGCCGAACGCCGCCACCGCCTGGCGGTGCTTCGGGTCGACGTAGCCGAGGAACTGGTCGAGGCTCTCCGGGGCGGCGTGGGCGTCGGCCGACACCACCACGTAGTTCGTCCCCGACGGGAGCCCGTCGCGTCCGGCCACCCGACTCACCTCCCCGGCGGATCGCCGCCCGGTCACAGGACCTGCACGGCCGCACCGCGACACTACAGCCGAGCGCCCCGCGTCAGATGCGCTCGAAGTTCCGGGCCAGTTCCCAGTCCGTGACCACCCGGTTGGCCGATGCCCACTCCTGGCAGGCCGTGTTGAGTAGGTGGTGGTGCACCTCGGCACCGAAGGCCTCGGCCGCCACCTCGCTGGCGGCGAACCGATCGATGGCCTCGGCCAGGGTGGCCGGCAGGCGGGTCACCTCCGTGGCCTCGTAGGCGTTTCCGGAGAAGGCCGGCTCCAGCTCGAGCTCGTGGTCGATCCCCCACAGCCCCCCGGCGATGGCTGCCGCCAGGGCGAGGTAGGGGTTCACGTCGGACCCGGGGATCCGGCTCTCCACCCGGCGACCCGTCCCCGACCCGACGGCCCGGAACCCGCAGGTCCGGTTGTCCTCGCCCCAGACCACGGCGGTCGGCGCCCACGAGCCGGGGACGTAGCGACGGTAGGAGTTGAGATAGGGGGCGAAGCACCACAGGAGCTCCGGAGCCGACCGGAGCTGGCCGGCGAGGAATTGTCGCCCGATCGGTGAGAGCCCGACGGCGGGTGCCGCCCCGTCGGCCGGCGCCATCAGGGGAGCCCCGGTCACCGCGTCCCACAGGCTGGTGTGGATGTGGCAAGAGGACCCGGCTGCGTCCATGGACCACTTGGCCATGAAGCTGGCGGCACGGCCGAGGCCCGCGGCGATCTCCTTCACCCCGCTCTTGAACACCAGGTGGCGGTCGGCCACCTCCAACGCGTCGGCGTAGCCGATGTTGATCTCGTGCTGGCCCGGCCCCGCCTCGCCCTTGGAGAATTCCACCGGCAGGCCGGCTTCCAGCATCAGGTTCCGGATACGCCCGATGACGTACTCCTCGCGGGAGGTCTGGAGGAGCTGGTAGTCCTCGATGCCGTCGGAATGAGGGAGAAGCCCGTGCCAGCGCTTGGCGGCGGCCTCGGAGAAGGAGTCGAGGAACAGGTAGAACTCGAGCTCGGTGGCGCAACGTACCTCGAGCCCGCGCTCGGCGGCCCGCTCCACCTGATGGCGGAGGATCCGCCGGGGCGAGACCTCGACCGGGTGGCCGCCGGGGTCCGACCAGGTCACACAGGACGAGCGCGCTGCCCGGTACCCACGGAAGAGGACGGAGCGTGCCGGCGTCGACCACGGCCGTGAGGTCGCCGTATCCCGTCTCCCAGCTGGCGAACCGGTAGCCCGGCAGCGGTTGCATGTCGACGTCGCAGGCCAACAGGTAGTCGCAGACCTCGATCCCGTGCCGGAGCACGTGTTCGAGGAAGAAGGCGCCCGTGACGCGCTTTCCCACCGGCCGACCCTGCAGGTCGGGGAAGGCCACGACGACCGTGTCGATGTCGCCGGCCTGGATCTGGCGGGGCAGCGTCTCGAGTGTGAGCATCAGAGCACTGTGGCCCAGGGCACCCCCACCGTCCAGCCCTACTCCGGGGTGACGTAGGCGGCCGTGATCCCCCCGTCGACCACCAGCGCCGACCCCGTGACGAACGACGCCTCGTCGGAGGCGAGGAAGAGCGCGGCCTCGGCGATCTCGTCGGGCCGGCCGAACCGTCCGAGCGGGATGTGCACCAGCCTGCGCTGGCGCGCTGCGGGATCGGCTCAGCAGCTCGGCCAGCAGCGGTGTCTCGATCGGTCCGGGGCAGATCGAATTGGCCCGGATCCCCCGGCGGGCGTATTCCACGGCGATCTCACGGGTGAGGGCGAGTACCCCGCCCTTCGAGGCGGTATAGGCGGTCTGCGCCGTGGCCGCTCCGACCAGGGCCACGAACGACGCCACATTGACGATGGAGCCGCCTCCGGAATCGAGCAGGGCCGGCACCGCGGCCCGGCAGCCCAGCCAGACGCCCTTCAAGTTCACGTCCATCACCCGCTGCCATGTCTCGGGCGGGGTGTCGAGGACGCCTCCGTCGTCGGTGGGGAAGATCCCGGCGTTGTTGAGGACGACGTGGAGCCCGCCGTAGGTGGCCACCGCCGACGACACCATGGCGGCGACCGAGTCGGAGTCGGCGACGTCCACGCGGAATGGGGAGGCCGAGCCGCCGCCGGACCGGATCTCGCTCGCCACGGCCTCGGCGCCGTCCGCGGCCAGATCGGCCACGACCACCGCTGCGCCCTCGGCGGCGAACAACGATGCCGAGGCCCGCCCGATCCCGCTGGCGGCCCCGGTGACGACGGCCACCTTGCCCTCGAGCCGTCCCACCTGCCTCCTCGGGTCGTCGTTCCCGGGAGTGGTCCCGGGTTCGATGGGGGCGCGCCGGCGAGCGCTCCTCGCCGAACCTTATCGGCGGCGCGAGTCACGCAGGGGTGAGGTCGACAGAGCGGTGGGATACTGAGGCGCGTGCCGACCGGATCCCATCCGCTCATCGGGCTCACCGCCTACCGGCAGACGACGGCGTGGTGGTCGTGGCAGCGGGACGCGGCGTTGGTCCCCGGGCCCTACCTCGACGCGGTCGAGACAGCCGGCGGCATCCCGCTCGTCATCCCTCCTTCGGGAGCTCCTGTCGGCGACCCCCCGGCGGCTCTGCCGGCCGCCGATCTCGACCGGGTGCTCGGCGTCCTCGACGGGCTGGTCCTGGTCGGGGGCGGTGATGTCGGCGCCGCCCGCTACGGTCGGGTGGCCGACCCACGAAATGCCGGCACCAACCCCCAGCGGGACGAGCTCGAGATCGGCCTGGTGCAGGCAGCCGTCCGGTCCGACCTGCCGGTGCTCGCCATCTGCCGTGGCCTGCAGGTGCTGAACGTCGCACTGGGCGGCGAGCTCGTCCAGCACCTGAGCGGTCCGACCGGTGCGACGCACCAGCCCGAGCCCGGCGCCTTCGGCCCCGTGCCGGTGGCGACCGAGCCCGGCAGTGTGGTGCGCCGGCTCTACGGCGAGCGCACCGAGGTCCTCTGCAGCCATCACCAGGCCGTCGCCGCCCTGGCGCCGAGCCTCGTCGTCACGGCGCGCAGTGCCGACGGGGTGGTCGAGGCGGTGGAGCTTCCCGGTCACCGGTTCGTGGTCGGCGTGCAGTGGCATCCGGAGGAAGCGGGGGATACGCGGCTGTTCCGTGCGCTGGTGGAGGCGACACGCCTGTCCGTCGACACCGTTCCGGCCGTTGTCGCCGGGGCCGGCTCGTGACCGCTGCCACCGCGGTCCGGAACCCGGCCACCGAGGCGGTGATCGCGGAGATCCCGGTCTGCGAGCCCGGCGACGTCGACGAGGCCGTAGCCCGTTCCGTCGCGGCGGGGCCGGCCTGGCGGGAGGTGGCTCCGGCCGACCGGGCCCGGTTGCTCCGTCGCTTCGCCGCCCGGGTCGAGGAGGAGGGCGAGGAGCTGGCGCTGCTCGAGACCCACAACGTGGGCAAGCCCCTGGCCGAGAGCCGTGACGACGTGGCCATGGTGGCCGAGGTGCTCTACTTCTATGCGGGGGCGGTCGACAAGCATCGGGGCGCCACCGTTCCGGTGGCGGGCGGCGTGGACCTGACCTTCCACGAGCCGCTCGGCGTGGTGGGCGCCATCGTCCCGTGGAACTTCCCGGCTGCCATCACCTCGTGGAAGGTCGGGCCCGCTCTCGCCACCGGCAACACCGTCGTGGTCAAGCCGGCCGAGCTGACCCCGCTCACCTCGCTCCGCCTGGCCGACCTGGCGCTCGAGGCCGGCGTCCCCGAGGGTGTGTTCCAAGTGGTGACCGGCCGGGGCTCGGTGGTGGGCGCCCGGCTCGTCGAGCACCCCGACGTGGCCAAGATCGCCTTCACCGGCTCGACCGGCGTCGGGCGCGGGATCATGGAGCGGGCGGCGGGCACCCTCAAGCGGGTGACCTTGGAGCTCGGGGGGAAGTCGGCGTCGATCGTGTTCGCCGATGCCGACGTCGAGGGGGCGGCGGCGGCAACACCCGGGGGTGTCTTCGCCAATGCCGGGCAGGACTGTTGCGCCCGCAGCCGGGCCCTGGTGCAACGAAGGGTCTTCGACGAGTTCGTCGCCGTGCTGGGGGAAGCGGTCGACCGGTGGACGGTCGGGGACCCGGTCGACCCGGCCACCCGGATGGGCCCCCTCGTCAGCGAGGCGCACCGGCAGGTCGTGCGGGGGTTCCTGGGACCCGGCATGGCCGAGCCCGGCGGCGGGCGGGTCGAGGCGCGGATCGCCGGCACCGTGCCCGACGGACCGGGTTATTGGTTCCCCCCGACGGTGGTGGCCCCGGCCGATCCGCGCTGGCGCCTGGCCAGGGAGGAGATCTTCGGACCGGTCGTGGCGGTCATTCCGTTCGACGACGAGGAGGAGGCGGTGCGCCTGGCCAACGACACCCCCTATGGACTGTCGGGCTCGATCTGGACGAGCCAGGGCGCCCGCGCCCTGCGGGTGGCGCGGGCGGTGCAGGCCGGCAACCTCTCGGTGAACTCGAACAGCTCGGTCCGGGTCCAGACCAGCTTCGGCGGGATGAAGCAGTCGGGGTTCGGCCGCGAGCTCGGGCTCGAGGCGTTGGCTTCGTACACGGAGGTGAAGAACGTCTTCGTGTCGACGGAGGGCTGACCGGCCGGTCCGGCCGAACGTGGCGAGCCGATGAGCGGGAGCGAGGGACTGGTGGCCGTGGTGACGGGGGCCAGCCGAGGCCTGGGCGCCGGTCTGGCGGAGGTCTTCGCCGGCGACGGGGTCCGACTCGGCCTGTGCGCCCGGACGCGGCCCCAAGTCCCGTCGGCCGCCTCCGACGCCGTCGCCGAGGTGGTCGACGTGACCGACCCGGGCGCGCTGGACCGCTTTGCGGCGACGACGGTCGAGCGGTTCGGGCGCATCGACCTCTGGGTCAACAACGCTGGGATGCTCGAGCCGATCGGTCCGCTGGCGGCTGCCGATCCGGGTGCGCTGCGGGCCAACATCGACGTGAACCTGCTCGGCGCGCTCCACGGTTCGGCCGCCTTCGCCCGCCACGTCCGGTCCCGGCCGGGCCGCGGCGTGCTGGTCAACATGGTCTCGGGAGCGGCGACCCGGCCCTACCGGGGCTGGGCCGCCTACTGCGCTTCAAAAGCCGGGGTGGCGATGCTGACCGAGGTCGTGGCCGAGGAGGAAGGCGAGCACGGGCTGGTGGCGTTCGCCCTGTCGCCCGGTGTGGTGGACACCGGGATGCAAGCGCTCATCCGGCAGACCGGTACCGCGGACTTCCCCGAAGGCGACCGGTTCCGGCGGCTCCACGCCGAGGGCCGACTCAACGACCCATCGCGGGTGGCCCGATTCGTGCTGGACCACCTGGTCGCCCCGACGGCGGATGGCCCCGGCGACCTCCCCGTGCGGATCCGGGTCCCCGACGACCCGGATCTGGGGGATCAGAAGGGGAAGGGGACGCTCCCGCTGCCGTCACCGCCCGAGCCGTAGCCACCCGAACCGCCCGAGCCGTAGCCACCCGAACCGGACGATCCGCCCGAACCGCCCGAGCCGCCCGAGCCGCCCGATCCGCCCGAACCGCCCGAGCCGCCCGAGCCGGACGAGGTCTGACTGCCGTCGCCGCCGGAGCGGAGGCCCGAGACGAGTGACTCGAGCTCGGCGGAGGGGATGGCAAACCCGATGTTCTGGGCGGAGGTCCCGTCCCCGGACGAACCGGCGGCGGCGGTGTTCATCCCGATGACCTGGCCCGAGGCGTTGAGCAGGGCGCCGCCCGAGTTCCCGGGATTGATGGCGGCGTCGGTCTGGATCATGCCGGTGAGCGTCTCGGTGGCGCTCGACGAGCTGTCCCCCGCGGTGACCTGGCGGTTGAGGGCCGAGACGATCCCCGATGTCACACTCGAGCTGTCACCGAGGGCGAGCGCGTTCCCGATGGCGATCACCGGGTCGCCCACCTGCACGGAGCTCGAATTGCCGAACGTCACGGTCGAGAGACCGCTCACGTTCTGGATCTGCAGCAAGGCGACGTCCTTGTCGGGGTCCGCCCCGACGACCTGGGCCGCCAGCTGCTTGGTCGAGTTGTTCAACGAGACGGTGACACTGGTCGCCCCGTCGATGACGTGGTTGTTGGTCAGCACCTCACCGTTCGAGGTGATGATCATGCCCGTTCCCTCGTCGCCGGACCCGTCGCCGTCGTCTGCGGTGATCTCGACGATGGCCGGCGAGACCGCCTTCACGATCTGGCTCGTCGACGACGTGCTCGACGGGCTGTTGGCCGTTTTGATGGCCGGCGCCGCCGTGGGGCTGTCCGTGCTGGTCGAGCTCTGGTGAGCCAACCCCGCCCCGGCGAGTCCGCCTACCAGGGCGGCGACCGCGGCGATGGCGACGGCGCCACGGGCCCTCGTGCTCTTCCGCGGCCCGGGCGCCCCCGCCGGTGCGGCGGGAGGCCAGACCCCTGGGGGGCTCGTGCTCGAGAGGGGATCGGTGGGGGGCGGCGAATGGACGGTTCGGTAGGTGCCGGTCGGTCCGGCCACGAACGTCGGCCCCGTCACGTCTTGTTCGGGATGGGCTCCCTTCGGAGCCTCGGATGGGAAGTCTGCCATGACGTCGAGTATCGGGACGGACTCTAAAGAAGAGCTATGGGGCGCATAGGAGTATCGGAAGAATTTCGGGATATCGTGCCGGGCATGGCAGATCGTTCTCGTAGGTTCGCCAAACCGGCCGCCGCCTTCGGCGTGCTCGCCACCATGGCGAGCATCTGGTGGTTCGCCCTCCGTCCCCGGCGGAAGGTCAGGTCGGGCGCGGCCACGGACGAAAGGGCCGACGGGACCGGTAGGGACGAAGAGCGCTGAGCCGCACCGCCAGCAGTGGCCCTCGCATCCCTGCGCCCGCTCCGTTCGCGGAACTTCGCCCTCATCTGGACGGCCGCACTGGTTTCCAACGTCGGTTCGTGGATGCAGACCGTCGCTCTCGGTGTGCTGGTGTTCGCCCGCACCGGCCAGCCCGGCTGGACCGGCCTGGTGGCGGCGGCTGCGTTCGTCCCGATCGGGCTGCTCGCACCGGTCGGGGGCGCCCTCGCTGACCGGGTCGATCGTCGCCGCTGGCTGATCGTCACGACGCTCGGCGAGATGGCGTTCGCTTCGGTGCTCGCCGTACTGGCTGCCACCGGCAACGATCCTCCCGGGGCGCTGGTGCTGGTCGCCCTGCTCGGCGGGGCCGCCGCCGCGGTGGGGTTTCCGGCCTACCAGGCGATGGTGCCCGACCTCGTTCCGCAAGAGGACCTGCTCGGCGCGGTGTCCCTCTCGTCGGCTCAGTTCAACCTCGGCCGGGTCATCGGCCCCGCCCTCGCCGGACTGGTCCTGCTGAGCCACGACTACGGACTGGTGTTCGGCGTGAACGCCGCGTCATTCGCCGGCGTGGTCGGGGCACTCCTCCTTCTGAGGCTGCCGAAGCCCACCCCACGGCCGCCGGAGCCGGGCCTCCTCGTGCGGATCGCCAGAGGGGTCAGTGCCGCCCGGGCGGAGCCGGGGTGCAGATCGGCGATCGGCCTCATCGCCTACGTGGCGCTCTTCGCCTCTCCTTTCATCGCGCTCGTCCCGGCCATGTCCGGGGTGCTCCACCGTCACGGTGTGAGCACGCAGGTGGGGACGGCCATATTGGTGACAGCACAGGGGATCGGCGCCGTGGGCGGAGCACTGGCCCTACCGTCGCTGGCTGAACGTCTGGGCCGACGGGTCATGCTGCAAGCCGCGCTGTTCGGGCTGCCGCTGCTCCTCGTGCTGTACGCCCTTGCGCCATCCCTCTGGCTCTCGGCGCTGGCCCTGGTGGCCGTCGGAGCCGGTTACATCGCCGTGCTCTCCGGGCTCAACACGGTGGTGCAGCTCCGCGCCCCGGCCGCCGCCCGTGGGCGCATCCTCAGCATTTACATGATGGGTCTCGGCATCGTCTACCCGATCGGGGCGGTCGTCCAGGGAGCGGTGGCCGACCACACCGGGGTCCGGGTCGTAACCGTCGCCGGCGCGGTGGTGCTGTGGGCCGGCCTGGCCGCCCTGGCGGGCTTCCGGCCGTCGGTCTTCACGGCTCTCGGTGATCCGGTCGAACCACGGGAGCTGTCCACCGGGGTCGGCGTCGTGCCGACAGCCGAGCTGCCGTGACCCGGCCGGTCACGGTCGAGCTCCTGCATCCGGATCGAGCCGAGGCCGCCCAGCGACGGGTCGCCGGCGCGCTGGTTGCGGCCCGGCTCGGCGCCGGCGACCGGGTGGCCTTCTGCCTCCCGTCCTCGGCTGGGCTGCTCTGCGCCGTCGCCGGCGCTCTGCGGGTGGGGATCGTCCCGGTCCTGTTGAACCCCCAGTTGCTCGGTCCCGAACGCGACCTCCTCATCGCCGATGCACGTCCGGGCCTGGTGATCGACGACTCCGGGCGGCTGGCCGCCCTCGACGAGGGCAGCGAGATCGATCTGGCCCCCTACCCCCTTGCCCGGCCCATGCACTACACCTCGGGCACCACCGGCCGCTCGAAGGGGGTCTGGTCGGGCCTGTGGGACGATCCGACGGCGGGTGCGGCGTTCGCCGACGAGGCGGACCTGTGGGACTTCGGTCCCGGGGACGTCCATCTGGTCTGCTCACCGATGCACCACTCCGTGTCGGTCCGGTTCGCGGCGGGAACCCTTCTGAGCGGCGGCAGCTTGGTGGTGCTCGGGCGTTTCGACGCCAGGGTCGCCTGGGCCGCCTTGCGGGGCGAGTACGGCATCGTCCCCACCACCACCTTCATGGCTCCGACGGTTCTGCGCCGGATGCTCGACGTCCCCGAGCACGCCGACGAGCTGCTCGGATCGCTGCGCCTGCTGGTACACGCCGGTTCGCCTTGTCCGATTCCGCTCAAGTACCGGGCCCTCGAACGGGTCCGCCCGGGGGCCCTGTGGGAGTTCTACGGCTCGACCGAGGGCCAGTTCACCGTCTGCCCGCCCGACGTCTGGCTCGAGCGACCCGGCACGGTGGGCCGGGCCCGTCCCGGACGGAGCCTGTCGGTCGACCCTGACGGCACCATCTGGTGCAAGCCGCCCGCCTTCGCCGATTTCGTCTACTGGCGAGACGAGGCCAAGACGGCCTCGGCCTGGCGCGACGGCTCCTTCACCGTGGGTGACCTCGGTCGGCTGAAGGAGGGCTGTCTCTACCTCGACGGCCGCCGCGAGGACCTGATCATCACCGGTGGCGTGAACGTCTATCCCGCCGAGGTGGAGGCGGTGCTCGCCGAGGCCGACGGGGTGGCCGAGGTGGCCGTGTTCGGTGTCCCAGACGAAGCATGGGGCGAGCGGGTGTGCGCCGCCGTCGTGCCGGCTCCGTCGGCGGCCGGGCGCTCGCACGAGCACCTGCTCGCCGGGGTGGCCGAGGTGGCGACCTCCCGCCTCACCGGGTACAAGCGGCCGAAGCAGTACATGATCACGGGCGAGCTTCCCCGAACACCCACCGGAAAGGTGCAGCGGAACCGGCTGGCGGACCCTCCGCCACGACCTTGAAGCCCACGAAGTCCGCTTCGCCAGCTCCGCCTTCCCGGACGGCGGAAGTTCGGGCTCGCCCCGTGAGAGATACTGGACGAGTGAGCCCCGTGGACAGCGGCCCCCCCATCGCCTCTGTCAACCCGGTCAACGGCCGACTGGTCGAATCGTTCGAACCGTTCGACGCGGCCGCGGTGGAGGCCCGCCTGAGCGCGGCGGCCACGGCCGCGCCGGTCTGGGCTGACAGCTCGTTCGCCGAGCGATCCCTTCTGCTGGTCACCGTGGCCGAGCTGTTGGAGGGCGAGCTCCCCGACATCGCCCATGTCGTCACGACCGAGATGGGCAAGCCCTTCGCACAGGCCAAGGCCGAGGTCGGCAAGTGTGCCGTCGCCTTTCGTTGGTTCGCCGAGCACGGCGAGGGAATGCTCGCCGACCAGGAGGTACCGGTCGATGCCTCGCTCGGCCTGGTCACCTACCAGCCGCTCGGGGCGGTCCTCGCCGTCATGCCGTGGAACTTCCCGCTCTGGCAGGTGATCCGGTTCATCGCGCCCGCCTTCATGGCCGGCAACGTCGGGCTCCTCAAGCCCGCGCCGAGCGTGCCGCGTACCGCTCTGGTGCTGGAGGACCTGTTCCGGAGGGCGGGCGCTCCCGACGGGGTCTTCCAGACCTTGCTGATCGGCACCGACCAGGTCCCCTCGGTCATCGCCGATCCGAGGGTGGCGGCGGTCACCCTCACCGGCAGCGTTGCCGCCGGCCGCGCCGTCGCGGCGCAGGCCGGCGCCGTCGGCAAGAAGACGGTGCTCGAGCTCGGGGGGAGCGACCCCTACATCGTCCTGCCTTCGGCAGACCTGGACCGGGCGGTCGCCACCGGTATACAGGCCCGCGTGCAGAACGCCGGGCAATCCTGCATCGCCGCCAAGCGCTTCATCGTCCACCGACAGGTCGCCGAGGAGTTCACGACCGGCCTGGTGGCCGGGATGGACGCGCTCTCGGTCGGGGACCCGTTCGATCCCGCCACGGAGGTGGGCCCGCTGGTGACGGCGGAGGCATGCGACACCATCGCCGCACAAGTCGACGACGCCCGGTCCAAGGGTGCCACGGTGCTGTGCGGGGGCGAGCGGGTGATCGGGCCCGAGGGGCCAGCCAGTCCCGGGTTCTTCTACCGGCCGACGGTGATCACCGATATCGAGCCGACCATGCGGGTGGCGACCGAGGAGGTCTTCGGCCCGGTCGCCCTCCTCTTCGTGGTGGCCGACGCCGACGAGGCCCTCGAGGTGGCCAACGCTACCGAGTTCGGCCTGGGCTCGAGCGTGTGGACCGACGACCCCGGCGAGCAGCAGCGCTTCGCCGTCGGGTTGCAGGCCGGACAGGTGTTCGTCAACGGCATGGTGGCCTCGATGCCCCAATTGCCCTTCGGGGGCATCAAGAGCTCCGGTTACGGGCGCGAGCTCGCCGCCCAGGGTCTCCACGAGTTCTGCAACGTCAAGGCGGTGTGGATTGCATGAGCCTTCCCCGGTCGGCCCGCCGCGGAGACGGGTACCGACCGTGACGAGGGCCGCGCCCATGGAGCGTCCGGCAGGACGGCGGGTCTATCTGGACCACGCCGCGACGACCCCCCTGCACCCCGAGGCGCTGGCAGCCATGCGTCCGTACCTCGACGGAGACTTCGGGAACCCGTCCGGGCTCCACGAGGAGTCGCGGCGGGCGCGCCGTGCCGTCGACGACGCCCGGGAGGAGATCGCCGCGCTGGTGGGCGCCGACTTCGGCGAGATCGTGTTCACCGGCAGCGGCACCGAAGCCGACAACCTGGCCATCGTGGGCGTCGTCGAGGGGCTGGACCGGCGAGGTCCTTCGCCGCCCGTCGTGGTGTGCTCGGGGATGGAGCACCATGCGGTCCTCGCCTGCTGTCGGTCCCTCGACCGAACCGGACGGATCGAGCTCCGAGAGGTCCCGACGGGCAAGGACGGGATCGTCGACCTCGACGCGCTGGCTCGGACCTGCACGCCGGAGGTGGCGCTGGTGTCGGTCATGGCGGTGAACAACGAGATCGGCACGGTGCAGCCGGTCGACACGGTTGCCGGGATGCTGCGCGAACGTTCGCCGACGGCCGTCCTGCACACCGACGCCGTTCAGGCGGCGCCGTGGTTCGACCTGGCCGGGCTGGTCGCGGATGCCGATCTGGTGGCGCTCAGCGCCCACAAGTTCGGGGGCCCCAAGGGGGTCGGCGTCCTCGTCGCCCGGCACGGGGTGCGGCTTCGCCCGCTCGTCGAGGGTGGAGGTCAAGAGCGCGGGCGGCGGAGCGGCACCTCCGACGTGGCGGGCATCGTGGCGACGGCGGCCGCACTGGGCGGCACCTGCCGGGAGCGCCGCGACGCCGGGATCCGGGTGTCGGCCATGCGGGACCGCCTGTCGGCCGGCCTCCTGGCGGCCATCGCCGGAACAGCCGAGACCGGCGACCCCGCAAGGCGCGCCCCGGGTCACCTCCACCTGTGCATCGCCGGGATCGAGGGCGAAGCGCTCGTCCTGCTGCTCGACCAACAGGGGATCGCCGTCTCGGCCGGAGCGGCCTGCTCGAGCGGTGCGGCAGAGGTGAGCCATGTCCTGACCTCGATGGGACTCGGCCCCGACGAAGCGGCCGGCGGGGTCCGGTTCTCGCTCGGGTGGCCGACCGAGGACCGGGACGTTGACCAGGCTCTCGCCGTCGTCCCGGAGGCGGTCGCCCAGCTGCGAGACTGAATCGGTGCGAGTGCTGGTCGCCATGTCCGGAGGCGTGGACTCGTCGGTGGCGGCGGCCCTGGTCGCGGAGCGGCACGGGCGCGACCGGGTCGTCGGTGCGACGCTCAAGCTCTGGGGCGGCCCGTCGGACTCGGGGTGCTGCTCGGTCGCCGACGTGGAGGATGCGAGGCGGGTGGCCGACCAGCTCGGCCTCGTCCACCATGTCTTCAACTTCACCACCGCCTTCGAGGAGCGGGTCGTCGAGCCCTATGTTGAGGGCCACGCCGGCGGCCGGACGCCCAACCCGTGCGTCGAGTGCAACCGCCACATCAAGTTCGACGTGCTGCTCCAGCGCGCCCGGGCCCTCGGGTTCGACGCCGTCGCCACCGGTCACCATGCCCGGAGGGTGGCGTTGCCCGGCGATCGCTTCAGTCTGCGCCGTGGGGCCGATCGGCAAAAGGACCAGTCCTACGTGCTCGCCGTGCTCGGCCAGAGGGAGCTGGCCCGGACCCTGTTTCCCGTCGGCGAGCTCACCAAGGCCGAGGTCCGTGACGAGGCTCGACGGCTCGGCCTGCGGACGGCGGCGAAGCCCGACAGCCAGGACGTGTGCTTCATCCATTCCGACCAGGGCCGCGAGGGCTTTCTCCGGTCCCGGATCCGGCTCCACTCCGGCCGCCTGGTGGACGGGGGTACGGGGACCGATCTCGGGCCCGTCGATGCGGTGGAGCTGGTGACCGTCGGCCAGCGCCGGGGCATGGGTCACGGTCCGGACGGCCGCCGGAGGTTCGTCACCGCCGTCGACGTGGGGTCCCGCCGGGTCACCGTGGCCCCCCTCGAGGCGGCCTGCGCCGAGGTGGTCCAGTTGCACACCGTCACCTGGGTGGACGGCGCACCCGGCGGTCCCGACGGTGCCGGCCGGACCGCCCCGACGACGGTGATCGCCCAGTGCAGCGCCCACGGTCGACCGGTGCCGGCGACGGCCACGCAGGTACGGGGCGGGCTCGAGGTCCGATTCGCCTCCCCGCAGCGGCCGGTGGCGCCCGGCCAGACGGTCGCCCTCTACGACCCCGACCAGCCCGACGCCGTCGTCGGGTCGGGCATCGCGG
The DNA here is from genome assembly GCA_963764555.1 of uncultured Acidimicrobiales bacterium. Lineage (GTDB taxonomy): Bacteria > Actinomycetota > Acidimicrobiia > Acidimicrobiales > RAAP-2 > Bog-756. The sequence goes on along the minus strand of CAVXSW010000003.1, from coordinate 186,460 downwards.
CATGAACCGGCGGAAAAGGGGAACCGTCGAACCGTGCCGGACATGAGCACCTCCGAGCCCGGCGGGCAGGATCCGGTCGCACGTTCCGAAGAGCTGCGGGCGCTCATCGCGTACCACAACGACCGCTACCACCGGCTGGACGATCCCGAGATCGCCGATGCCGAGTACGACGCGCTGGTTCGCGAGCTGCGGGCCATCGAGTCCGCCCATCCCGAGCTCGCCACCGCGGGGTCCCCGACCGCGACGGTCGGAGCGTCTCCCTCGGCGCTGTTCGCACCGGTCACCCACCGGTCTCCGATGATGAGCCTCGACAACGCCTTCACCGCCGAGGAGCTCGAGGCGTGGGCGAAACGCCTCGCCCGGCAGGTCCCTCCCGACACCGGCTTCGTCTGCGAGCTCAAGATCGACGGGCTGGCCATCTCCCTCCGTTACGAGCGCGGGCGGTTCGCCCGGGCGGCGACCCGGGGAGACGGACGGACGGGGGAGGACGTGACCTCCAACGTGGCCACCATCGCGGACATCCCTGACCGGCTCCACGACGGTGTCGGACCGCTGCCCGAGGTCATCGAAGTCCGCGGCGAGGTGTACATGCCGGCATCGGCCTTCGAGGATCTCAACCGGCGCCAGCTGGAGGCCGGCCAGCGTGTCTTCGTCAACCCGCGGAATTCGGCCGCCGGCTCGCTCCGCCAGAAGGACCCGAAGGTCACCGCCTCTCGGGCCCTCTCGTTCTGGGCGTACCAGATCGGGGAGCTCGAGATGCCCCGGCGCGGCCGCCGGGCCGCCGGCGAAGCGGAGCTGCCGACCGGGCTGGCCGGCACCCATGCCGAGGCCCTCGCCTGGCTGGAGCGGGCCGGGTTCCCGGTCAACCCGGAACGGACCCTGGTGCACGGGATGGGGGAGGTCGTGGAGTTCTGCCGGCGGTGGGAGGAGCACCGGCACGAGCTTGACTACGAGATCGACGGCGTGGTGGTGAAGGTCGACGACTTCGGCCTCCGCCGTCAGCTCGGGGCGACGTCGCACGCCCCCCGCTGGGCCATCGCCTACAAGTTCCCGCCCGAGGAACGGACGACCAGGCTGGACGCCATCGCCGTGTCGATCGGCCGCACAGGGAAGGCGACCCCGTTCGCCGTGCTGTCACCGGTGTTCGTCGGCGGTTCGACGGTGTCCCTCGCCACGCTGCACAACGAGGATCAGGTCCGGCTGAAGGACGTGCGCCCGGGCGACACGGTCGTCGTGCGGAAGGCGGGCGACGTCATCCCCGAGGTGGTGGGGCCGGTCCGGGACGGCAAGGGTCGGCGCCGGGCCCGATGGAAGTTCCCGACGACGTGCCCGAGCTGCGGGGGGCCGCTGGTCCGCCTGCCCGAGGAGAGCGACACCTTCTGCACCAATCTCGATTGCCCGGCCCAGCGGGTCCAGCGCATCGCCCACTTCGCCTCGCGCCCGGCCATGGACATCGAGGGCCTCGGCGAGCTACGCGTCCGCCTCTTCGTGGAGCTCGGACTGCTCAACGACGTGGCCGATCTCTACTCCTTCACCACCGAGACGCTCCAGGGGATCGAGGGATTCGGCGCGCTTTCGATCGCCAACCTGATCGGTGCCATCGACACCTCGCGGGGCCGTCCGCTCCATCGCCTGCTGGTCGGCCTGGGCATCCGCCACCTGGGCCAGGTCGGATCGGTGGCACTGGCCCGGGAGATGGGGGATGCCGACTCGATCATGGCCGCCGACGAGGCGAGCCTCGCCGCCGTCGAAGGGGTCGGGCCGGTCATCGCCGCCAGTGTGACCCGCTGGTTCGCGTCACCGGTCAACCGGTCGGTGGTCGAGCGGCTGCGAACCTCCGGGGTGAACCTCCAAGAGCCCGGCGTCGAGCCGGACGAAGCGGGCGCCCGAGTTGCTCAGACGTTGGCAGGCAAGTCGGTGGTGATCACCGGAACCCTGGAGGGCTACACGCGCGAGGAGGCGGAGGCGGCGGTGCTCGCCCACGGTGGCAAGTCCCCGGGGACGGTGTCCAAGAAGACCTTCGCCGTCGTCATCGGGGCCTCGCCGGGCTCTTCCAAGGTTTCCAAGGCGGAATCGCTCGGAGTCCCGATGATCGATGGGGCGCAGTTCCATTCGCTGCTCGAGACCGGAATCGCACTGGCGAGATAGGCGCGTCGTCCAAGCGAGCGCTGCAACATCGGCGGACCCGGAGAATGGCGAGTCCGCGAGTTGGCGCGCACTCAGAAGCATCCAAGGTGGTTGGTTAAGGTGCCGCCGCCGGCTGGTGATAGGGGGGACTCCCATGGGAGCGCGGCATGCTTCCCGTGGTCGAGCTGCTCAGGGCGGACGACAGCAGATGGTGGCGTGGGTCGAATCACCGCACCGGAGTCACTCCCCTGGAACGGCCCCGAGGTGTCCGTTCGGAGTAGTCCCCGGGGTTGCGAACGCCGCCCGCTGCCCATCGGAGGTCTGGACACTGTTGACCGCGACCGTGCCACGTGGGGGGAAGTCCGGATCTCGGGCGCCCCATGGATTCGACAAGGGCTTGCCCCGCCCTTATCGCGCCCGTCCACCCGTTGGGCGAGGCGGCTCAGTAGCCTTGGGCGGCAGCCATGCCGAGTATCACCGAATCCATCGGGCGTGTCCTCGGCGACCGCTACCGACTGGTGACCGCACTGGGCACAGGTGCGTCCGCGCACGTGTACCTGGCTGATGACATATCGCTGCACCGGCGGGTAGCCATCAAGGTGCTCCACCCCGCCCTCGCCGGTGACGAGGCCTTCCTCAAGCGCTTTCGGGCCGAGGCCCGGGCCGCCGCCGCCCTCAACCACCCGAACATCCTCCAGGTCTACGACTCGGGCGAGCAGTACGGGGAGCCCTACCTGGTCCTCGAGTACCTCGCCGGCGGGAGCCTCCGCCAGCTCTACGACACCGGCCTCCTCCTCTCGCCCGAGCAGGCGGTCGAGGTGGGGCGCGACGCGGCGGCCGGGCTCGACTACGCCCACCGCCGAGGGGTCGTTCACCGGGACATCAAGCCGGCGAACCTGCTCTTCGACGCCGACCGCCGACTCCGGATCGCCGACTTCGGGCTGGCCCGTGCGCTGGCCGAGGCGGCATGGACCGAGCCGGACGGCGCCATTCTCGGGACGGCCCGCTACGCCGCCCCCGAGCAGGTCGAGGGCCTGGTCCTCGACGGCAAAGCGGACGTCTACGCGCTGGCCCTCGTCCTCTACGAGGGCGTCACCGGTGTCAGCCCCTTCGTCGGGGACACCACCGTCGCCACGCTCATGGCCCGGGTCGACACCCTCCTCCCCGAGCACGAGGCGCTCGGTCCCCTCGGGGATGTCCTCGAGTGGGCCGCCGCTCCCGATCCGAGTGAGCGCTACGACGCCGCCCAGCTCAAGACCCGGCTCGGCGAGCTGGCCGACACGCTGCCCGCGCCCGAGCCGCTGCCGCTGATCGATGCCGTTCCCTTCGATGTGGAGGACCGGCTCGCCGGCGCCCTGGTGCGGCCGCCCCGCCGGCCACCGAGGCGGGCCGACGACCAGGACCTCACTGAGCTCGGGACGCCCGCCCTGCTCGAAGAAGAAGAGGAGCGCAGGCACAAGGGCGGGACCGTCCAGCCGACGCCAGCCGACGGCGAGTCCACCCCACACGCCCGACGCCGGTGGCCCTGGATCGCCGCCGCCGTCGTGGTGATCGCGGCCCTCGCCGTCACCGGCGGAGTGCTCCTCTCCCGCAGCAAGCTCTTGGTGCCGAGCCACCCGGTCCCGCTCCTGGTGGGCAAGTCGTTGCCGGCAGCCCGCCATGCCGTGCGGGCCGACCATTTCACCGTGCGCCAGACCGGCCAGGCCTACAGCATCACCCTCGCTCCCGGCCTCATCGTGAGCCAGCGCCCGGCACCCCGCGCCAAGGGGAAGCCGGTCAGCTTGAAGCAGGGCTCGATCATCGGCGTCGTCCTGTCCAGCGGGCCGCCACCGGTCGCCATCCCCAACCTCAGCTCCTATTCGACCTGCAGCGGGGCCGTCCAGGCGCTGGCTGCCGTGCACCTGGTGGGGGTATGCCCGCCCTCGGCCGCCCAGTACAGCTCGACGATCGTGGCCGGCGCGGTGATCGGCACCAGCCCGACCGGCACCGCCACATACGGCTCGACCGTCACCATCGTCACCTCGAAGGGCCATGCCCCCGTCGCCATCCCGCCCGTCAACGCAGCCGGGTCGACCTACGCCTCGGCCTCTGCCGCGCTCTCCGCACTCGGGTTCGTCCCGGTGCAGGGACAGGACTACAGCCCGAGCGTGCCGCTCGGGCAGGTGATCGGCACCTCGCCGGACCCGTCGTCGGGTCCCCAACCCTTCGGCTCCAAGGTGACCGTGGTGGTCTCCCTCGGACCGAAGCCCGTGACCATCCCCGATGAATCGGGCCAGAGCGTGTCAGCGGCCACCAGCGCACTCGACGCGCTCGGGTTGAGGGTGGCCGGACCCTACGGCCCGCCGGGGTCGACCAAGGTGCTCTCGACGGACCCGGCGGCCGGGACCTCGGTGCAGCCGGGCACGACCGTCAACCTCTACACCCTGTGACGGCTCCCGCCCCGGGGACCGAGCCCGGGTGCGAGCTCTGTGAGGCCGCCCGCCTGACCGAGTGGTACCACGAGGACGAGGTCTGCTGGGTGGCTGCCTGCGAGATCTGCGACGTGCCGATGGTGGTGTGGAAGCGACATGGCAGCGAGCCGCCGGACGGGGAGATGGGGCACATGCTGGCCCGGCTGGCGGCGGTGGCCGACGAGCGCCTCGGCCCCGGCGTGTGGTCGGTCGACCGGGTCATGCGTCAGATCCCCGACCACTTCCACGCCCACGCTCGGGACCCCGACTGGTGGTTCCGCCGCTTCGGGCGGCGTTGACCGGCCCGACCTGGCATGATCAAGTACCTCGGGTCCAAGCGCCGACTGGTTCCCGCCCTCACCGTCCTCGCCAGGGCGGCCCGGGCCCGGACCGCCCTCGACCTGTTCAGCGGGACGACCCGGGTGGCCCAGGCCTGGAAGCGGCAGGGTATGGAGGTCACCGCGGTGGACAGCGCCCGCTACGCCCACGTATTGGCCCGCTGCTACGTGGCCACCGACCCGGCCGCCACGCCGACCCTGGTGGACGAGACGATCGAGGTCGTCGAGCGGCTCAATGCGGTGACCGGCCGCCCCGGGTATGTCACCGCCACCTTCTGTGAGACGGCGCGCTACTTCACCCCCGAGAACGGGGCCCGCATCGACGCCGTCCGTGACACCATCGAGCGCGACTACGCCGGCACCTCCTTGTGGCCGATCCTGCTCACCAGCCTGCTCGAGGCAGCCGACCGGGTGGACTCGACCACCGGCGTCCAGATGGCCTACCTCAAGCAGTGGGCACCCCGGGCCGGTCGGCCCCTCGCCCTCCGGCCTCCCGATCTGGTTGCCGGATCGGGCCGTGCGCTGCGGGGCGACGCCTGCGACCTGGCCGGGTCCGATGCCTTGGGCTCGGCGGACATCGCCTATCTCGACCCGCCGTACAACCAGCACCGGTACGACGCCAACTACCACGTGTGGGAGACCATCGTGGCCTGGGACGCGCCGGCCCATTTCGGCGTGGCCTGCAAGCGGGACGACCTGCGGGACCCCACCGCCCGCAGCGCTTTCAACGGGAAGCGGACCATGCCCGCCGCACTGGCGCAGGTGATCGGTGCCGTCCGCGCCGAGGTCGTCGTCCTCTCCTACAACAACGAGTCCTGGCTGGGCTTCGACGAGCTCTACGAGCTCTGCTCGCCCCGGGGGCACGTCGAAGTCCTGGGCTTCGACTTCGACCGGTACGTGGGTGCGAGGATCGGCATCCACGATCCGGCGGGACGAAAGGTGGGTCGCGTCTCGCACCTCCGGAACACCGAGTACCTCGTGCTGGCCGGTCACAAGGCCCGGGTCCGCGCCATGGTCGACGCCGTGATCGCCGCCGGGTTTGGCCGGGTCGTGGAGGAAGCGGTCCCGGTACCCGTATCCGGTCCGCCACGGTCGTCACCGGTTTGACCAGGGCGGTCCGCCCTGCCAACGTGGGGGCGTCCTGTCGGGTTCCTCCTCTGGTAGGGAGCCCATCTCCGTGGACCAGAGCTGGGGGATTCGAGTCGACATGGGAGCGTTGGACGGCCGCATCGCGATCATCACCGGGGCCGGCCGCGGCATCGGTCGCGAGCACGCCCTGCTCCTCGCCGCCGAAGGAGCCAAGGTCGTAGTCAACGACCTCGGAGGGGCGGTGGACGGCTCGGGCGACGACCGATCGGCGGCCGAGCAGGTGGCGGACGAGATCCGTGCCGCCGGAGGTGAGGCCGTGGCCAGCGCCGACGACGTCACCGACTGGGACGGCGGGAAGCGCCTGGTCGACGCCGCCGTCTCTGCCTTCGGGGACCTGCACGTCCTGGTGAACAACGCCGGCATCCTGCGGGACCGGGTGCTCGTGAACATGTCCGAGGCGGACTGGGACTCGGTGATCGCGGTCCACCTCAAAGGGCACTTCGTCCCCACCCGTCATGCCGCTGCCTACTGGCGAGAGCGGACGAAGGCGGGAGCGGAGGTCAAGGCGGCGGTGGTCAATACCTCGTCGACGTCCGGACTCCTCGGGAACCCCGGACAGTCCAACTACGGCGCGGCCAAGGCCGGGATCGCCGCCTTCACCATCATCGTCGCCGAGGAGCTCGTGCGCTACGGAGTCAGGGTGAACGCCATCGCGCCGGCGGCCCGCACCCGTATGACCGAGCAGACCCCCGGCCTCGGCGACATCGTGCAGCCACCGGCGGACCCGTCGTCCTTCGACAGTTGGGATCCAGCCAACATCTCCCCCCTTGTCGCGTACCTCTCGACCGAGCAATGCCCGGTGACCGGGAAGGTCTACTTCATCCAAGGCGGCCAGATCCGGCCGTTCACCCCCTGGACGATGGGGGACACCCTCGAGAAGCAAGGCCGCTGGACGGTCGCGGAGCTGCAGGCGGAGATGCAGCGTTTGGCGGGCTGAGACGTGCCGCCGGACGGGGAGCCCCGCCCGTCCGGCGAGGACGGTTTGGCCGCCACCGAGGTGATCGAGGCAGAGGCCATGCTCAGCGGCAGCGGGGCGGGTGCCGAGGGCGGCATCGTCGTTCCGTGGCCGGTGCTCTTCCGGCACCGGATGCACCGCCGGGTGGCGGGGTCGGACCGCTACCAGTGGTGGGTGCTGTGGACGGTCCTTTCCGGGTTGCTCTCGGTCAACATCACATTCACGGTGTTCGTCGTGGCCCTGCCCCAGGTGGCCAAGGAGCTCCACACCTCGGTCACCACGCTCACCTGGACCTCAACCGGGCCGCTGCTCGCCTTCGGGGTCGCCGCCCCCGTGCTCGGGAAGCTCGGAGATCTGCAGGGGTACCGGCGCCTGTACCTGTGGGGCCTGGGTGGCGCGGCGGTGACCGTCGTCCTGACCGCATCGGCACCGACGGCAGGGGTGCTCATCGGGGCCCGGCTCCTCGACGGCGTGCAGGGGGCGGCAACCGGGGCCGCCTCGATGGCCCTCATCCTCCAGGTCTTCTCCCACGAGGACCGGGTCAAGGCCATGGGGTGGTGGGCACTGGTCGGCGCCGGAGGTCCGGTGCTCGGTGTGACCATCGGGGCTCCGATCATCCAGTACCTGGGATGGCGGGCGCTGTTCTGGTGCGAGCTGCCGTTGATGGCGATCGCCGCCCTTCTGGCCGTCGTCGTCCTGCCCGCCGACGATCGGGTGGCGGACCCGGTTTCCAAGGGGAGCGACCCAGACGCGCCGGCGGAGCAACCCGATCCCTCGAGCCATCTCGACTGGATCGGTTCTGCCACCTTGGCCGTGTCGGTCACGGCCCTCCTGCTGGCCCTCAACGAGATACCCACCTGGGGCGCCACGGCACCGGCCACCCTCGGCATCTTCGGGCTCGCTGTGGTCGCCGGCATCGGGTTCGTGGTCCACGAGCGGTTAACCGACCACCCACTGATTCCTCTCCGGTACTTCACCCTTCGCAACTTCACCTTTCCGCTCGGTGTTCGGGCCCTGATCAACTTCTCGTACATGGGCGGGTTCTTCCTCTTCCCCATTCTGATGGAGCGGGTCTACGGATACAGCGAGACGCGGGCAGGCCTGGTGTCGACCGCCCGGCCGTTGATGTTCTCGCTCATCGCCCCGGTCGCCGGCTATGCCGCCGTCCGGATCGGGGAGCGGGTATCGGCGTTGGCCGGCGCCGCAATCGTCACCGCTTCGATGCTGGTCTTCACCCAGCTCGGCGCGGAGCCCTCGCTGGCTGTCATCCTCGTGGCCCTGGCGCTCTCCGGAATCGGGATCGGCATCGCCACCCCCTCCACCGCTGCTTCGGCCTCCAACGAGGTGGCCGCCGACGAGCTGGGGGTCATGAGCGCGGCCCAGCAGCTCATCACCCAGATCGGCGTCGTGGCCGGCATCCAGGTGATGGTCACCGTCCAGGCGTCCGGACACGGCGGCGTCGGCTCGCTGGCCTCGTTCCACCGCGCCTATGCCGTCGGAGCGGTCGTGGCCGCCCTGGCGGGCGTCAGCGGATGGTTCATGCGCGATACGCCGCGGCGCAACCGAACGTCCGGCTGAGCTGACGGCTGATTTTCACGCGGAGTGGGCCCTTCGGCTCGTCCACCACCGCGACCTGGCGGGTAGGGGCCGGTGACGGCCGTGGGAGCGACGCGACGGACCCAGCGCCTCGCGGCGCACGTACGACTCTGCTTATTCGGTGATGGCCATGATCCGCGAACCGATCTCGACGGCTACCGGGTCCGGGGTCATGGTCTGGAGGGCCATGAGCTTGGCGATGTCGCCTTCGACCTTGACCTTCCCCGACATGAAGGCCTGGATGCCGGCCTGAGGGTTGCCTTCCACCAGGATGGCCTTGGCCACGTCGTAGTCGAGCGACACCGTGAGGTCGACGGGGTCGATGTGGCCGGTGTCGAGAACCAGCTCCCCGCTGCTCGTGTCGACGTGGGCCTGGACCGTCCCTTCTCCGAATGGGACCGCCCCGATCACCAGGTTCATCCGGATGGACTGGTCGATGCTCGCGCCCTTCCCGTCGTACTCACCTCGGATGGAACGAGCCTCGTCCAGCCATTCATCGCTCAGGAACTGGTAGGTGGCCATGGATGTGCTGCTCCTCGCCCTCGGGTTGCCTCGTCTGGCGGCCACACTAACCGTCACCGAACCGTGGACCGGGCGAGGTGTCGGTGAGCGGGCAAACACGGCTGCGGGAATCTCCACCATCACCGTGCAGCAGTTGACGCGTCCGGGGTCCCACCACCGGCTGACCGGATAGCATCTCGGGGTGGCCCCGATCATCCCCGGCGCAGAGCCCTACTCGTTCGCCGGCGGCACCCATGGGGTGCTGGTCCTGCACGGCTTCACCGGCAACCCTCAGTCCATGCGCCCCCTCGCCGAGGTACTGGCCGGTGCCGGCTTCAGCGTCGAGCTCCCACTCCTCCCGGGTCACGGGACCTCGGTGGCGGACATGGTCCCGACCCGCTGGGACGACTGGTCGGGAGCGGCCGAGTCCGCCTACGGGGGGCTCGAGGCGCGTTGCGAGCGGGTGGCCGTGGTCGGGCTCTCGATGGGAGGGGCCCTCGCCTGCTGGCTGGCCGAGCGCCACCGGGGCATGGCCGGCCTTGCCCTGGTCAATCCCCTCGTCGAGCCGCCGGACGACCAATTCCTCGAGGGGATTCGCGCCCTCCTCGAAGCGGGGACCGAGGTGGTCGACGCCATCGGCTCGGACATCGCCAAGGAGGGTTCGGTGGAGTCCGCCTACCCGGGCACCCCGCTCGCCGCCGCGCTCTCGCTCTTCGAGGGAGTCGCCGATGTCCGGGCCCGGCTCGGTGAGATCCGCTGCCCGTCACTGCTCCTGAGCAGCCGCGTCGACCACGTGGTCCCACCCGAGTCGGGCGACCGGTTCGAAGAGGCGGTAGGAGGCCCGGTCGAGCGGGTGTTCCTCGAGCGCAGCTTCCATGTGGCGACGCTCGACTGGGACGCCCCCCTCGTCGAGGAACGGGTCGTGGCGTTCGCCCTCGAGGTCCTCGGCGGGCCGGGCGTCGTCGCCGCTTGATGGCGCGCCCGACGCGGCTCGACCGCGCCGAGGTCGCCCATGTCGCCGCCCTCGCCCGGCTCGCACTCAGCGACGAGGAGCTCGACCGGTTCACCGGCCAACTGGCCGAGGTGCTCGACCACGCCGCCGACGTCGCCTCTCTCGACCTGGCCGAGGTCGACCCCACGGCCCATCCCCTGGCGGTGGCCAACGTGCTGCGGTCCGACGATCCCCGCCCCTGCCTCGATAGGGATGAGATCCTCGGCCAGGCTCCCGACGTCGAGGACCACCGGTTCAAGGTGCCACCGATCGTCGGCGAGGCGCCGTGACCGCTCCCCGGCCGGCCGGCGCCCTGGCCGACGACGTCCGGTCCGGGGCGCAGTCGGCGACGGAGGTCCTCGAAGCGCACTTGGCAGCCGTCGCTGCGCACGACGACGGGGTCCACGCCTTCACCCTGGTGACCGCCGACGAGGCGCGCCGCCAGGCCACCGACGTCGACCGGACGGTGGCGGCGGGCGAGGACCCGGGCCCGCTGGCCGGCGTGCCGGTGGCGCTCAAGGACAACCTGTGCACCCGCGGGGTTCCGACCACGTGCTGCTCGCGGATCCTCGACGGCTGGCAGCCGCCGTACGACGCCACCGTCGTGGAGCGACTCCGTACCGCCGGGGCCGTCGTGGTGGGGAAGACCAACATGGACGAGTTCGCCATGGGCTCCTCCACCGAGCACTCGGCGTTCGGGCCGACCCGCAACCCGCACGACCGCGACCGGGTACCCGGCGGATCGTCCGGCGGGTCGGCGGCCGCCGTGGCCGCCGGGTTCGTCCCGCTCGCCCTCGGCTCGGACACCGGCGGCTCGATCCGCCAGCCGGCCGCCCTGTGCGGGGTGGTGGGCCTCAAGCCGACCTACGGCACGGTCTCCCGCTACGGCCTGGTGGCCTTTGCCAGCTCGCTCGACCAGATCGGCCCGTTGGCCTCGACGGTGGCCGACGCCGCATTGGTGTTCGAGGTCATCGGCGGCCACGACCCCGCCGACTCCACCTCTCTCGACCGGCCCCCGCCGCGGGTGCTGTCGGTGCTCGACGGCGGGGTCGCCGGCATGAGGGTCGGCATCGTCCGCGAGCTCATCGACCTCGCCGCCCCGGACGTGGCCGCCCGCACCCGCCAGGCGGCCGAAGTCTGCGCCGCGGCCGGGGCCCGGGTTGAGGAGGTGTCGGTCCCCGAGTCGGTCCTCGGGCTGTCCGCCTACTACCTCATCGCCCCGGGAGAGGCCTCGTCGAACCTCGCCCGCTACGACGGTGTGCGCTACGGATTGCGCGTCGACGGCGGCGACACCGTCGCCATGAACACCGCGACGAGGACGGCCGGCTTCGGTGACGAGGTGAAGCGCCGCATCATGCTCGGCACCTACGTCCTGTCGGCCGGGTACGTGGACGCCTACTACAACCAGGCCCTCCGGGTCCGCACGATGATCATCGAGGGTTTCGAGTCCGCCTACCGCCGGTGCGACGTCCTGCTGGCACCGACCACCCCCACCACCGCCTTCCCCATCGGTGCGAAGGCGGGCGACCCGCTCGCCATGTACCTCTCGGATGCCTGCACCGTCCCCTCCAACCTGGCCGGCCACCCAGCGGTGAGCGTTCCCTTCGGCACGGGGGACGGCGGGCTGCCGGTCGGGGTGCAGGTCCTCGGGCCGGCCCTCGGCGAGTCGACCGTGCTGCGGGTGGCGGCCGTGGTCGAGGACGCCGCCCCCTCGCTCCCGGCTCCGGTGCTTGCCGAAGGGACCCGGGAATGAAGGCGGGATGGGCGATGGTGGTGGGGCTCGAGGTCCACTGCGAGCTCAAGACGGCCACCAAGCTGTTCTGCGGCTGTCCCAACGCTTTCGGCGGGGAGCCGAACACCAACGTCTGCCCGGTGTGCCTCGGCCTTCCCGGGTCCCTGCCGGTCCTCAACCGGGGCGCCGTGGAGCTCGCCATGGCGGTGGGGACCGCCTTGCACTGTCAGATCGCGCCCTCTACCTTCCACCGCAAGAACTACTTCTATCCCGACCAGGCCAAGGACTACCAGATCACCCAGTACGACGAGCCGATCAACCGGCGCGGCTGGCTGGAGCTCCCCGACGGGACCCGGGTCGGGATCGAGCGTGCCCACCTCGAGGAGGACACCGGCAAGACCTCGCACGCCGGCGCGTCCGGCCGGATCCAGGGCGCCGACTACTCCCTGGTCGACTACAACCGCTCCGGGGTCCCGCTGGTCGAGATCGTGAGCGCCCCGGACATGCGCTCGGCCACCCAGGCCCGTGCCTACGCCGCCGAGCTCCGCGGGGTGCTCATTGCCTCGGGCGCCTCCGACGGGAAGATGGAGGAGGGTTCGATGCGGGTCGACGCCAACGTGTCGGTCCGTCGCTCCGGCTCCGTGGGGTTCGGCATCCGCTGCGAGATCAAGAACCTCAACTCGATGCGGTCCCTCGGCCGGGCTCTCGACCACGAGGCAGAGCGCCAGATCGAGCTGCTCGAGGCAGGCGAGGAGGTGGTCCAGCAGACCCGGCACTGGGACGAGGAGGCCGGCCGGACAGTGGCGCTGCGCTCGAAGGAAGACGCCTTCGACTACCGCTACTTCCTCGAGCCGGACCTCGTCCCCCTCGAGCCCGGCGACGAGTGGGTCCGGGCGGTGGCGGCGACCATGGGCCCGATGCCGGCCGCCCGACGGTCCCGGCTGCTCGGGCTGGTCGACGGCGACGCCCCGGCGTCGGACTCGCAGCGGGACCAGGTGGCAACGGTCGTTGATCTCGGCCTCGACTCCCTGGTCGAGGCGGCCGTGGCGGGCGGCGTTCCCGCCGCACGGGCCCTGGCCCGCACCGCCAACGAAGCCGCCACCGACGCCGATGCCGCCCGGCTGCTCGACCCGAGTTCCTACGCCGCTCTGCTGTCCATGGAGACCAACGGGTCGCTCACCGCCACGCAGGCCAAGGCGGTGCTCGCCGAGCTGCTGGCCTCCGGGGGCGACCCGGCCGCCATCGCCGCCGCCCACGGCTTCGAGGCCATGTCGGAGGGCTCGCTCGCCGCCATCGTCGACGAGGTCATCGCCGCCCACCCCGACGAGTGGGAGCGCTTCCGCCACGGGGACCCCACCGAGGCGAGGAAGCTCACCGGGTTCTTCACCGGACTGGTCATGCGGGCCACCGCCAACCGGGCCGACGGAAAGGCGGTGGCGGCCGAACTGTCCCGCCGCCGAGCCTGACCCCTCGAGACCCTTCTGCCGAGCTGGTTCCGCCAGGCGGCTCCCGGCCCGCAGCTAGTCCTTCCGGACCGATGATCGAGATGACCGATCCTCCGGAGCGAGAGACCAGAGGACGGCAGTTCACGAAATAGACACGTGAGCGGGAGCAAGCACTTCGTAACGTGCGAGGTCTGTCGACCAACAGCCATCAGTGTCTTCGCAGAAGCCACTGCGAAGGTAGAGGTCTCGACAGGGAACATTTGCATCGGTTTTGACGAACAAGCCCGAGATCTTCTTCAAACCCGCCCCATCGGCGCGCCGCATGAGCTCACTCAATACGCTGAGCTCGACATCGAGACCGATGACTCGGCAGCTCATCACGAACTGCTCGATACGCATTTCATCTGTTGCTCGTTGAAGCAGCGCTACACCCACCAGGCCATAAGTCGTGAACTTGTCCTCGACCATGAATGCGGCGAATAGGCCGCCGTTCTGGAAGTAGCTGCGACATTCCTCAATCGTCCACCTGCGCCCGGTGGTATTGAACTGGTTCGTCTTGTTGATCAATTCGAGCGACCTGCCGAACCTGGGGTGTTCTGGGTCTGCGATCTCCAGCATCTGGACTCTCACCTCGAGTTGGGCGAGGAACTCCTCCCGGGAGGTCTCGCGGCGGAACGACTCCCGATCGATCTGAGCGCGGACCATCTCTGTCCGCTGGGCCGATTCGGCGGTCACGTGGGCAACCTGGGTCTCCGCGGACCAAAGAAGGATGCGTCTCAGATGGTAGACAGGAGACCCGAGTACCCGGATGTCCGGAAATGCCGTAGCCACCGCGGCGCGCTCGACCGGGTTGTCGTCCACATAGACCACGTTCCGGGGAAGTAGGTTGACCTCTCGAAGGACCTCCTCGAGATTCTCGACCTTCGGCTTCCAGTTGATCTTGCGGACCGCAAAATCCTCGAGCAGGAGCGTGCCCCGAAAGATCGGGTTCCAGAGAGCCTCGATCCTTGCTTCATCGTTCTTGCTCACGATGGCGAGGAGGATTCCCCGCTTCTTCAAGATACAAAGCGCTTCGAGGATTCCAAGGGGCCAACCTTCGGTCGTCTCATCGGTCACTTCGTCTGCATCGGCGATGACGCCTCGCCAAAGTGTGTCGTCGAGGTCCACGACCACGAGCTTGACACTGTCGATGCCCTTCAAGGTCCGATTCATCGCGGCGAGCTCGAACCACACCGCCTCGCCGAATTGCTCGTTTTCAAGTGCAAAGTAGCGATCGAGAGGCAGAGTCGGTTCGATACGGTCCTGGTCGTAACGATGATCGAAATCGCCGAGGCCGGTGTTGTGGGCGACGGACCAGAGCACGTCGTCCTGAATGTACTTGCGGCCGAAGTCGGCCGCGATCTCATCGATGTCGACAATGTAGGCGTTTGGATAGAGCGCGACTTCGTCGCCCAGTTCCTTGTTGAGCTGCTGGACGAAGTAGGCGAGATTGCGCAGGTCGCGTTTGGGAAGCAGTCGACCCATTGGGTTCTGCTGCGGAACGAGGAAGTTGAAGACGAAGGTCAGGAGGCCCATCCGCTCGTTGTAGGCCATCGCGGCATGCAGAAGTCGTTTGAGGCGCTCCTTGCAGATCTGGAAGACGCGCTCCCAGGCATCTACATCCGAGAAGGGAAGGTGGAAATAGTCGGCCTCGGGCATGATGTTACGGAGCGGAAGGTGGACGACCTGAAAGTCGTAGTTCGAAAGATCGCATGGGGGACTATCCGGGAGTTGGGCGAGATGCTGGAAGAGGAGGCAGTCCGGCTCGCAGGTCGGCTCCCACATCGGGATGCAGTCCGCGAGCCACTCCATCTGGCAGGATCCAATGAGGAGAACCCGTCTGATCTCTGCCGTCGTAACCGAGAGTTCTGCCGGTGCACGGAAAGTCCTCGTGCTTGCATGGAAGATTTGTGCTTCCTGGTGAATATCAGAAGTCGGTAGGACCGAGGTAGTAGCGCCGGATCCGGAGCTCCGTTTGCGTCGTGCCCTTCTCATCCTCAGGAGCGAGACAGGGTGTGTGCGACGCCATCTTGCGTACCGGTCCTCCAGGTTCCTCGTGAGGTCACTGGCTCCGTCGGACGTCCCGAACGCCATCCGGCCCTTGTCGGTAATCGTCCATTTGCCACCACCCTTCACGAGCCATCCAGCCCGTTGGGCACGATAGGCGATCGAGTAGAAATCCACGTCAAAGCGGGCCTGCCAACTCCCAAGATGTGACTCTGGCGGTTGGAGTCGAGCCTTCACGATCTCGTGGATCCGGTGACCTCCCAGTCCGGCAGGTTGTTCTACGAGTACGGCGAAGGTGGTATGGGTGATCTCGTCACGAAGCGTCATCGGCGCGGCCCCCATCGAGGGAAGCCTAGCTTCCGCGCCAGATTGGGTTCTTCCCCGCGTGACCCCAGCGAGCGTCTCGACGAGGTCGATGCCGGCGTCACCCGAGGTCCGGGGGCGGCCCGCCGGTGGCCAGGTACGGTCCCGAGGCGGAGAAGCCGATGCGGGTGATGTACACCGGCCTCGGCGGGATGTCGGCCTTCGGGGCCAGTGACCGCCACGGGCTGTAGAGCAGCCACACACCGCTCGCGCCCTCGAACACCGACGCCTCGCCCGGTCCTTGCCCCTGGCTGTTCGAGGCGATCAGCGGCGTGGCCGAAACGTCGGAGCAGGGGCCGGCCGGGCCGGCGCAGCGGGCTGCGCCGATGGCGTAGGCGGGTTGGTTGAACCAATTGCCCGAGTAGAAGACCCAGTAGGTGCCGCCGACCTGGACCAGATCCGGGGCTTCGACGATAGTTCCCTGCCAGGGCTCGTCGGGCTGCATGATGTCGGCTGGGGACCCCGTGAGTGACAGCCCGTCGGCCGACAGCGGCTGCGACCACATCTGGGTCGGGACGGTCGCCCCTCCGATGTTCTGGTCCGACTTCCAGAGCATCCAGTTGCCACCGGAGCTGTCGGTGAACACCCGCGGGTCGATCGATCCCCCCTGGTCCCGCTGGCAGATGAACGGGTCCGGCTCGGCGGTGAAGGGGCCCTCCGGCCCGGCGCCGGTGGCGTCGCCGATGCACTCCATGGCCGGCGCGGATCCCTGGAGGAGGGCGGTGAAGTAGAGGACGTAGGTCGAGCCGAAGCGGTGGACGTCGGGGGCCCAGGTGAAGCCGGGGACGGCCCATGGCGGTAAGGCGGGAAGAGCGTCGGTGACCGGGGACCAGTGGGCGAAGCCGGTGGAGGACGCCACGGGGACGTTGACGACCGGCGGCCCGGGCTCGCTACTGGTGTAGAGGACGTAGCGGCCGCCGAAGACGTAGAGGACCGGGTCGGACTGCGCCTCCCCAGAGGGGACGGCGATACCGGGTGCGAGCGGCGTGGCGGTGGCCGGGGGCGCGTACGCCACCGGGGAGGGGTCGGCCGGCGCCGGGGCCTGCGCGGTGGTCGTAGAGGTCGTCGGGGGCGTGATCGGCGGCCGCCTCGGCACGGCGCGGCTGGCTGCGGCGGACCCGCACGCCGCCGAGGCACACGCCGCCGTCAGGGCCAGGGCCAGGCACCCGACGCGGTCGCGCCGTCCTCGTCGCCGGCCCGCCTCCCCCCTCGGGCGGCCGGTCATTGACGCCATCGGCGCCCCGACCCGCGGATGGGCCGCCGAAGAGCTCCGAGTGTCATGGGACTGGCTAGGTTACCGCCGCGCCCGGCGATGGGGACGAATGGTGGACATCTCACCGAGACCTGGGGAAATGACCAGAAATCCGGCGGAAAACATAGGGATTTCGCGGCACCCCCTTGACCGGTTCCGACGCACCCTTCACAGTGGCAATTGTTCGGAAAGCCGAAGCTCCACCGAGGCTGGAGGAGGCAGGAGGGAAGGGCGAGAGTCCCCCCGAAGTGCCGAATCACAGGACCGGGGGAGCCGTAGGTGACCGGCATGGCGGTCCGGGGAAAGGGTGGTGTGCTCGTGTGCGGGCGCCGGCCCGATGTCCGACCGGGTCGTCCGACACGGCCCGGGCCGGGTGATCCGGCCGACCGTGACGTGGTCCCGAGGAGCTCGGCGGCAGCGGCCGTCCGGTTACTCGGGGCCGCGGCGCGCCCGTTGACCTTTCCCCCTCATTCGCCCTGTCGCGGCGCCGATGCTGGGGTCGCGAATTCCATCCGGCACGGATCGTCCTCCTGGCAGCGTTCGCACTCGAGCTCCAGCGTGCTGTGGAGAATGGAGAACGGGCGGGTGATGGCCCCTTTTACATGCTCGCCGACGACCTGAGCTGCTTCCAGCGTGGGGTGTCCGGTGAGGACCACGTGCGCAGACAGCACGCGCACCTCGGTCGACAGGCTCCAGACATGGAGATCGTGCACCTCACTAACGCCCTCGACCGCAGTCATCGCAGATGTCAGCTCGCCGAGACTGAGATCCGCGGGTGTCGATTCGAGCAGAACGGCGATACTTGCGCGGAGCACCCGCCAGGCCTGCACCAGGACGATCGCCGCCACTACGAGAGCTGAGGTGGGATCCAGCCAGCTCGCGCCCGGTGCCACCAACAAGACCGCAGCCGCCACGATCACGGCCAACGAGGCCAGGGCGTCACCCGCCATGTGAATGAGCGCGGCCCGCATGTTGAGGTCATCCGAGCCGTCCCGCAACATCAGCACAGCTAGTCCGTTGACGAGGAACCCGACCGACGCCGCCGCCACGACCATTCCGGCGTGCACCTGCTCAGGGTGCTCGAGGCGCTCCGCACTGATGGTGACGATCAGTACGGTCACCACCGCGATGAGCGCGGCATTGGCTAGGGCGGCGAGAATGGTGGCACGGTGGTTTCCGTACGATCGCTCAGGACTCGGCGGTTGCAGAGCGAGGCGTACTGCCACCAGCGCAATGGCGAGCGCGCCCGCATCGGTGAGGTTGTGCCCGGCATCGGCCAGTAGCCCGGTCGAACGTGCGACCAAGCCGACGAAAGCCTGCGTAACGACGAGGCCTACCGTCATGGCCAGGACGATGGCCAGTCTTCTCGTACGTGCCATACCCATGTTCTCTCTGGAACGAGCCTACCGGCAAGGCCGTTCGGATAGCCTCCCCGCGGTGACGTGCCAGCGGAGATCGAGGGTGCGCCGGTGGTTGGGGACGACAGTCCTCGTGATGATCCTGGTGTTGCTGGTCCTCATCCCACTGGCCACAGCCCGGTTGTTCATCTGGCCGCCCACGGACCATCCCACCGTGGCCGACGCCGTAGTCGCCCTCGGCGGCGACACGGGCGAGCTGCGGGCCAAGGAGGCGATCAACCTGGCGAGGTCGGGCTATGCACCAGTGGCGGTGATCTCCTTGGGAGGGACCAAGCCGGTGCCGTGTCCGCATCCTCCTGCGCATGTCTCGGTCATCTGCTTTCGCGCCGACCCACTCGACACGAGGGGCGAGGCCGAGTTCGTCAGCCGCCTCGTGGCGAAAAGGCATTGGAACCGCATCATCGTCGTCTCCGAGCGAAGTCAAGCGACACGCGCCCGTCTGCTCTTCGAGCGGTGCACCCCAGTCCATCTGGAGATGGTTCCGGTCCAGGACCCCAGGAACAACCTTCCCTTTGACGTGGTCTACGAGTGGGGAGCCCTCGCCAAGGCGCTGGTTATCGAGCCGACCTGCTGAACACGACCAGGGTCACCGGTGAAGCGACCGCCGCAGTCGTTGGCTCAGCGTACGCAGCTCAACGCGTCGGCGTCCTGCGAACCGATACGTGGCATTGAAGGCCCGGACGCCTATGCCCTCGCCTTGAATCCTCAATTCTGGTGTGGCTGCCGCTCGGATCTCCTCGGCCATGCGCACATAGACGTGGCGTTTGTAGTGGCGGATGCTGTCGGAAAGATCATTGTGGCTCAGCACGAAGGTCCGAACGTCGCAGACTGTCGCATTGGGTAGGGAGGCCACGACCTCGTCCAGTGCTGCGTTCATCTCGATATGACGGAGGTGGCGTGCGGGCTCATTTGGATTGTCGAGCACCACTTCGGCACCATTGAGGAGGACGAGTCGAGCGTCGGCCGGCATCGCTCCGGCCAGCCACCGGATATTCTGCTGGAACGAATCGGGAGTGATGCCCCCCAAGTAATCGAACTCCCGAGCGAACCAGACCAGAAAGTCCCGGTCCATCCCCTCCCGCCCGAACCTCGCCGCGAGCAGAGACCAAAGCGCAGGGTCGGTAACGTCCAGATCGAACTGGTACCAGGGTGCGATGAGCCCGAGGTCTCGATGGCGGTAGAGCCCCTGGGTGTAATCGTTCAGCACACTGTAGACGAGCACGTCGTATTCGGGCCCTACGACGACCGAGGACCGAAACACCGTGTCGTCGAAGAACGGGATACGGCCGACCAGCTCCGACTCTCGTTCGGTCAGTCCCGATGCCGACTTCCGCAACAGCTCGGTATGCCCGACGTGAACAAAGGCCCCGGACGGTCCGGTGTGAGCGAATTCGGTCTTGACCCGACCGCCGAGAAATTGTGCCGTGGTAGTAAGATCGCATCCACCCACCATCAGGACCAGATGCGGCTGAGATGCGGTGGCGAATGGGGCAGGCTCGTGCTCCTCCGCATGCGCGCTGTCGCATGCCTCGGTGTCCATCGTGATCCAATCGACGGTCTCCGTCAGTGACGAGGCCACTTCCCCGGTGATCGATAGGCGCGGTCGCCCCAGATAGTCGTACACCCACTGTTCGACCCCCATATGCAGCACTCGGCACGAGAAGAGAAAGTGCTCCAAGGCACCGTTGGTCGGTGAGATGGAATAAAAGCCACAAATGCCGTAGTCACCGTACCGATCGCGGATACGCACATATCCCGTTTCATGTCCCGGGTCTGTCAGCAAGGCGTCGAATTCCTCCTCGGAGGGCCGACATTTGGTGAAGTTGAGTTGGTGGGTACGGCTGACCAGCTCGAACAGGCGGTCCGACTCGCGCTCGGTGTCGTAGTAGATGCCGATCCTGATGTCGCACGATCTGAGGAAATCCTCGTTTGTGGCGGTTCTCGTCTGTCGGTCGGCCAGCTTCCGCTCGAGCATCTGGTACTGCTGCAGCCGGGTGAGGGCGCGGTCGTCCTTTCCGGTGAGCTGGGGCAGCGAGAGAATGTGATCGAGGGCGTCCGGACCGACCGTCTGGATGCCCGGCGCGAAGTGGCGGGCTTCACCCCGACTCAGAGGTAGATCATCGACGAAGAGGACGTTCTCCGGCCTCAACTGCGCGTCCTCGATGATCTGCGCGATTCGAGGACCCTTCGGGGACCAGTCGACGCGGCGGAACACGAATTGATCCCACAATCCGGCCCGTTCGAGCCGGGAACGGACGTCGGAGAGATCGTTCTTCGAGCAGATCGCGTTGACGATGCCCCGCTGGTTGAGCGTCCGAATGAGATCACCACGAGACTGTTCGAGCAGGACCGGCCCTTCGCTGAGAGTGCCGGCCCAAAGCGTCTCGTCGAGGTCCCAAATCACCAACTTCACTGGCGCCGACAGCCCCCCCGAGGCTCCGGGATCGATGACCTCCAACTCCACGCCCACATGGTACCGGCTGCCCTCGGAGCGATCGCTGGCGGTCCGTCCGGCAAAGTCCTCCTCGCCGCTCGTCATCCAGAGTTACTCGTGGGCTATCCAATTCCAGCGTTCGCCGGTGGCGAGCTCTTCGTTGAACTGGGAGAGGCCCAGGGGACCGTTTCCGTCCATGTCGAAGAGGCGCAGGCCGATCTCGTCGCAGACCAGATGGTAGATGTCATCGTCCGAGACGCCGAACTTCCTACCGCCACCCCCTCCGTGCTCAAATGCCACGATCGGCTTGGCCGAACGGAGCATCCTGATGGCACCTCGGATGACCAGCGCCTCCGCTCCTTCGACATCGATCTTGACGAAATCGGGCAACCATCCCTCAGGCAGATGGTTGTCGAGGCGTTCCGTTTCGACGGTGATCGTGTGGGTCGTCATCTCATCCAGGCGGGTGGGTTCCTTCAAGCCGCTGTAGGCCGGAAAATCGTGCACCTGTACGAACGTCGTCACGCCTTCCTCCTCCGACAAAGCCCGTTGTCGAACGTCCATCTCCGGAAAGCGCACCCTCAGTTCGGCGCAGAGATCTGGGAGCGGCTCGTAAGCGATGTGGTGCCCGTCAGGCGCCACCCGTCGGAAATGCGTCAGGAACACTCCACGGTGAGCTCCCACGTCCAGGCAGTTGGAATCGGATCGCAGGTAGAAGCTCAGAAGCAGCTTGACGTGCTTATCGTCGAGGTGATTGCGGCGATGGACCCAATTGGCGTCCCCACCGGTGAGAGATGCCACCAGGTGATCCCGTCCTCGAGCGAGCCCCTGCCGGACCCCGAGCGTGCCGGCGATCGCAACGAATGCGCTTCGCACGTGATTGTTTCGCATGTGCTCAGCATGGTACCGACGGCGCCGGAGCAGTGCCGCACGGCGCCCCGACTCCAAGTGTCGGTGGGAGGAGACTGCGTGGCTAGTGTGCTGCGAAATGGAGACATCTTCGTCGGCGCAGGATCAGGACCCGGCCGCAGCTCACCGGTCATCGCGAGAGTGGGTCCGCCGCGGCATCCGGGACGCCCGTGATGGCTGGGAGATGCTCCGCGATAGCTCCTATCGCCGCTTGGCACGGTCCTACGAGCTACCGGACGGGAGCCGGCGAATCTACTGCTACCACATTCGCAAGACGGCTGGCACCAGCCTGTACCTGAGCTTCCTGGCTCTAGGTGGCGAGGATCCGATGGCTGTATGGCGCCGCATGACCAGTTCCCGGCTGCCCCGGACCATAAGCGGTCGCTATAGCTTCGTGGCCAACCACCGCCTGTTGCTCGCCGAGGGCGCCTACTTCTACGGGCGGTCCCACCGGGCTGCGTCCCGCCAGCGGCTTCCCTCGAGGACCTTCACCGTGACGGTCCTCAGGGATCCCGTCACGCGGGTCCGCTCGTACTTCGACTATCTGGTCGCCGGAGACTCGGAAGGCACGCCGGGCCAAGTGGCGGCGAGC
Organism: uncultured Acidimicrobiales bacterium; assembly: GCA_963764555.1. GTDB lineage: Bacteria > Actinomycetota > Acidimicrobiia > Acidimicrobiales > RAAP-2 > Bog-756. The sequence goes on along the minus strand of CAVXSW010000003.1, from coordinate 164,162 downwards.
GAGCGCAGCATGGCATGCGACGGGTTCGACGCGTTCTTGGACAGGGTCACGGACAGGGCCCTGTTGAACCAGCTGGCCATGTTCTCGGAGCGTTTTGATGTTTCCGAAGCGCTGGATCAACTAGCGGGATGCTCGCATGTCATGTTCACCGAGCGATTCGACGAGGGATTTGCTGATCTTGGTCGAAGGTTGGGACTATCGCTCACTGTGCACCGGGCTCGAGTAGCCGACAACCGGACCTCTTTGACGGCCGAGCAAACCGAGCGGCTTCGGGAAAGGTTGGAACCCGAGTACGAGCTACTTCGTCGGTTGCGCGAGGGCGGGGTCGCCGTTCCCGACATGCATGTGTGAGGCATGCAGAGACGACCTGTTGTTGGTATCGTCGAATCCCGTCCGGTTGGTATCGTCGAGGCGTGAGGGATCGAGCCGTGAAGAACGCCGCAAAGCTGGCAGTGGGTGCAACTGTGGTCGTTTCGCTCACCGCCGGGTGTAGTTCGAACCAGGCTGTACCCAAGGCATCGGTGTCCAGTACCGATGTCTCTGCCTGCCACAATTTCGGCAACGAAGTCATCGTGCACGGACCGACAACCACCCCAAAGGAGCGCGTGCAGCTGATGGACCAGATGGAGCTTGCCCAGAACGCGGGCCTCAGGAAGGAGGCCAAAGCCATGAAGGCAGCCATCGAAGCTGGAAACGGCACCGCGCAGCTGTCCGCTGCTCAGAACATCGCACGGATCTGCTATGACCTCGGCCTGGTGAGCCGGACGGGACAGCCGAAGTGACCCCGTCGCGAAGTGGGAAGCGCACTCAGGCGACGCCCGGTACTTCGGTCACCCCTTGGCCGCCTGACACGCCGGCGGGCTGGCTGCGGTTCAGGTCCTGACTGTTCGCGATAGCCACCGCGGCGAGCTGGGATCGAACGCCAAGCTTTCGCAGGATCGACCGGATGTGAGATCGCACCGTCGTCAGGGATACAACCTGTTCATCAGCGATGTCCTGTGCCGATCGGCCGGTGGTCAGGTAGAACAGCACCCGTCGTTCGGTAGCGGTCAGCATGGCGAGTGTTTCGATCGGTTGCGGGGTCCGCTGCCCGCACAGCTCGGGACAGACATCGCCCGTCCGAAGAGTCCTTTCGCCTTCGCTGAGCAGAGTTTGCAATTCATCGAGATCCAATGCGATAGCGGCGCCCGCGGCCGCACAGCTCGCCAGTGCTCCGGCTCCACCGCCTGCGCCGACGGCGAGCACGCGCAGCCCTCGAGCGCTGAATCTTGTGACCAACTGCGCGAGTACGTGCCAGGTGCTCGACGCCCAAGTCGGACGGCCCGCAGACGACTCGTGCTCTCCCTCTACCATCAGGACGACGAGCTCGATACCCGTACCCCGCACCTCAAGGACGAGTTCGTCGTCGCACGACAGAATGACGGTTCCGACGTCGTATCCGAGACGTTCTGCCATGGTGGAGGCGGCCGTGGCGGCGATACCAGGGGCGCCGCTCGGTGTCCGGCTCGGGCTGACTACCAGGATGGTCTCCCGGTCACCGGGAACGATGTCGTCGTGACGCGTGCCATATTTGCCGAAGTCGCCGACGACGCAGGCCAGGACCATGCGGCGGCGCCACCGCTGCACTGTCGATGGTGCTCGACCCGGGTGGTTGCTTCCGGTGGTCGAAGCGACCACCCTTGCCTGGTCGATGGAACTGACCCGGCCGATTGCCCTGTCCACGATGATTCTCGCCGGGGGAGCTCGATGATCGATGCTTCGACGTGTACCGTTCCCCCTCGGGGCAGATATTCCCTGACCTCTGTCTCGGAGGTCGCTGTCGGACTGGGCGCACTGGCGGAGCGCTCGTGCCAGTCGCTCTGCGAGCGCCCTCGGGCTGACGACATCGGCATCGGAACCAAAGGCGACAGCTATCCGGGTCGTTCCGAACGGACACACCCGGTCCTCTCCTCGAACTGTGTGTTCGATCTCCCGTAGGGTCAGGCTGAATCGTCGAGCCGCATCGTGGCACTCTCCGTGGACGGCTTGGTCATATCGGAGGTCGATTAGCGCCACTGTCCGGGCCGAGGGCTCCATCTCCGAGAAGGAGCCCGCCCGGGCGCACTTGCCCCCATCCGGCACGACGCCTGTTGACTCGCCGATTGCCATTCCTCCCTGCCCCATTTTCCTGCCCGATTACCTCTTCTCATTCACAAAAGCAATGCCCTTGGGCCTTGCGGCCCTTGGGCCTTGCGGCCGTCCGTCTGGCCGCCGCTCCTCACCAGCGATTCTAGCCACCAAACCGGGGAAACGGAAAGGTGGAACCCCATCGGCTTCTTCGCTAAGGGGCGAGGACCTCTCCGCGGAACCATTCGACGGTAGCCCGCAAGCCCTCTTCGAGCGGTATCGGTTCGATGTGGGGAAACAGATGTCCGAGACGAGTCCGATCCGCCTGAGAGTCGGGTACGTCCCCGGATCTTGGCTCGCCATGGCGACGCGGCAGGGGCCTTCCCACCACCGTTTCGAGCACCTCGATGAGACCGAGAAGGGGGACTCTCGTGCCGAAGGCCAAATTGACCGGATCGGGATCGCTCAACCCCCGCCGAACGGCGTCGCACAGCACGGCGACCACGCTTCCCACATAGGTGAAGTCCCGGGTTTGTCGACCGTCCCCATGCACCGGCAATGGATCGCCCCGCAGCGCATAGGCCACAAATGTGGGAACCACGGCGGCATAAGCATGGTCCGCCGCCTGAAGGGGCCCGAAGACATTGAAGAACCGGAAAGCGAGGACGGGCAGGCCGAACGATCGGTGGTAAGCCAGCGCAGTCGCCTCACCGGCTAGCTTGCTGGCGGCGTAGGGGCTGACCGGCCTGGTCACCATGTCCTCACGCTTGGGCAGGATCGGGTTCGCCCCGTAGACCGACGAAGAGGATGCTACGACGACCTGGTGACACCCGGCGCGTCTCGCCGCCTCGAGTACCTCCACGGTGCCCGTCGCATTGACAGCATGACTGGCCAGTGGTTCGGCGAGGGACCGGGGAACGGACGGCCGAGCGGCCAGGTGGACGACGGCGTCGGCTCCTTCGAAGACCTCGTCGAGCAGCGCGGCGTCGAGGATCGAGCCCACCACGAGCGTCATGCCATCGACGGATGCGACGTTCGAACGGGATCCCGTCGAAAGATCGTCGAGCGCCACCAGCTCGTCGACCTCGGCATCTGCGAGCGACCGGCACAGGTTGGCGCCGATAAATCCGGCCCCACCTGTCACGACCACTTTCACGTCGCTGCCACCGCGACGACCCGGGTGCGGACGGCTGAAAGAACAAATCTCGACTTCGGAGGGTGAGGCACCGGCGGAGACTACAGCCGTTCGATCGTCGGCCCGACCAGGCGATTGCGGGTATCGAACACGTACGAAGCGTGCCGCCGGACGAGGTCATAGTCGAAGATGTCGTGATCGGTGACGATCACCGTGGCATCCGCCGCCTCGAGCTCCTCCCTCTTGAGCTCTACCAGCGGAAAGGGCACCGACTGGTCGCTCAGGTACGGGTCGACGACCCGGATATCGGCGCCGAGATCTGCCAACGACTGGGCGATAACAGCACCCGGTGCCTCCCTGGCGTCGCCGGTGTTGCGCTTGTAGGCCAGTCCGAGCAGAAGGATCCTCGATCCAGCGATGGCCCGGCCCATCCTGTTGTTGAAGGTGAGCGACAGTCTGCCCACCACGTAGTCGGGCATGTGCTGGTTGACTTCGTTGGCGAGCTCCACAAATCGGAACGGGCGCCCCAGGCTCCGTCGCACCTTCCACGAGAGGTAGCTCGGATCGATGGGAAGGCAATGGCCCCCGACCCCTGGTCCGGGAGTGAACCGGAGATAGCCGTACGGCTTGGTGGTCGCCGCCTCGATCGCTTCCCAGACGTCGATGTCGAGGTCCGCTGCGAACATGGCCAGCTCGTTGACCAGGGCGATGTTGACGTGCCTGAAGGTGTTCTCGAGCAGCTTGGTGAGCTCGGCCTCGCGCGTCCCCGTGACCGGAACCGTCCGGTCGACGAGACGATCGTAGAACTGCTGCACGGCCGTGAGGGACGCGTCGTCGACGCCCGAGACCACCTTGGGGGTGTTCTCGAGTCCCCAGTCTGGATTGCCCGGGTCGATCCGCTCGGGGCTGTACCCGAGGTGAAAGTCGTCGCCACAGGTCAGGCCCGATCCACCTTCGAGGAGTGGGGCGACCAGTTCTTCGGTCGTTCCCGGGTAGGTCGTCGACTCGAGGACCACGGTGGCACCCCGACGGAGATGACGGGCAAGTAGGACAGCGGCGCTCTCGACGTGCGTGAGGTTCGGGATCCCGTCTCGCAACGGGGTCGGCACATCGATCACCGCGATGTGGAAGTCGGCAATGCGGTCGGGATTGCCGGTCGGCTCGTAACGGCCGGAGCTGAGGGCCGAAAGAAGACGGTCATCTCCTATGTCTTCGACATAGGAGCTTCCGACAGCCAGTCGCTTGGTCCGCTCGAGGTCGATGTCGAAACCGATGACCTGGAACCCCGCCTCGGCAGCGCGGAGCGCCAGTGGCAGTCCGACGTAGCCCTGGCCGACGACGACGAGCCGGGTCGGCTCGTCGTTCGGATTCACGCGCTGACGTCCGGCCTCAGGTTCACGCCGGGACTTGTTCCGAGCTTTCCGCCGACGCGGCTGGGATGCGGCCATCCCGGACGGCGGGCATCGATTCACCAGCCTCGCCGGTCGCCGCCTCGACGTACCGGGGCGAGCCCGACGATGCCGCGATGGCGAACGCAAGCGCTCGCACCGAGGCGTCGTCCCGCCGGTCAGCCGCTTCGTGCAGCTGCTCGAGCCGGACGGCGAAGTGGTCCGGTGAGCTGGTGATGGGGATCAGCTGGTTGATGTAGGGATGGTAGGTGGTGAGTACCGCCTCCTCCGGCGTGCGGAGCTCTTCGTTGAGCTTCTCGCCCGGTCGGGCGCCCACGATCTCGATCGGGATGTCCACCCCTACCCGATAGCCGGAGAGCCGGATCATGCGCTCAGCGAGATCGAGAATGCGGACCGGTTCACCCATCTCGAGCATGAAGATCTCCCCACCGCCGTCGGAGAGGATCGACGATTCGAGCACCAGCTGCACTGCCTCCTCGACACTCATGAAGAACCGGGTCATGCGGGGGTCGGTCACCGTCACCGGTCCACCGTTGGCGATCTGGCGAGAGAACGTCGGTATGACGCTGCCGCGGCTGCCCAGGACATTTCCGAATCGGACGGTGCAATAGGAGGCACCGGGAGGGGCGTTGACGAGCACGATCCGCTCGGCGAGCCTCTTGGTCGCCCCCATGACGCTCGAAGGGCGTACCGCCTTGTCCGACGAGATCTGTACAAAACGCTGGGTCCCGACGCCGGTCGCTGCCGTCACCACGTTGAGCGTGCCGAAGACGTTGGTCGCCACCGCTTCCACGGGATGTGCCTCGAGCACCGGAACGTGCTTATGGCCCGCGGCGTGGAAGACGACCTCGGGTCGGAAGCGGTTGAAGATATCGGTGACCGCCTGCTGATCCCTGATGTCGACGAGTGCCTGCTCGGTGGGTCCGTGAATGGTCGCCACCGTGTCGTGGAGATGGGTCTCGTCATGATCCAGTAGGACGAGGGCGGCCGGGTGCAGATCGGCGACCTGGCGACAGATCTCCGAGCCGATCGAGCCGCCGGCGCCGGTGACCAGCACACGCCGACCCTCCAGCGAACGCCTGACGGTGGCGAGGTCGATGGGGATCGGCTCTCGGCCGAGGAGGTCCTCGATCTGGGGCTCCCTGAGTTGGCGCAGCGACGGTACCGTCCCTCCGCCATCCATCAGGTTGCCCATGCCGGGTAGGACCTTCAGGGTCAAACCGGCCTTTTCGCAGGCCACTAGGGCTTTCTCGACCACCTCTCGCGGCGGATCGGGAATGGTGAGGAGCACCTGTTGCAGTGTGTACCGGCTGGTCGCCGCAGGGATGTCATCGATGGTGCCCACAACGGGGACCCCGACCATCGAAAGACCGTGGGCGCGTGGATCGTCGTCGAAGACGGCGACGGGGACCAGTCCGGTTCCGGGGCTGCGCAACATCTCGCGGATGGCGGCCGCCCCGGCATCGCGACTCCCGATCACCGCCACCCGCAACCCGACGCGGCGGGTACCCCGCTGCCAGGCAAAGAGCCTCGAATGGAACCGAAGGATCCCCATTCCCGTCGTGGCGAACATGCAACCGACAGCGAGCACCGTGAGCGGGACACGCTCGAATCCGGCGCGCTTTCCCAATGGATAGATGACCACCAGCACGAAGAGGATGACGATGGTCGACAGGATCAGCTGGCGGGCCTCCTCGACACCGGCATGACGCCACATGCGCCCGTACAGTCCGAAGACGTGGTTTGCGACGAGGGTGACGACGAGGGTGACTACGAGGAAACTGGCGAGGTGCTGCCAGTAGAGACCCGGTGCCTTGTCGCGGAAGTAGATGACCTGGGCGAGACTGTATCCAGCGATCACGCAGATGACATCGAGCAGAGTGAACACCAGCCGGGATTTGATGCGGCTGGCCCTGACCGCGACCGTAGTCCGTTGCGGATCAACCGTCGAAGAACTGACGTTCGCGTGCGGTTGCATGTCGTGCTTCCTCTCCGACCGAGTGTCACCCATGCAGTGAGCCCCCCTCGTGGTCCATGCGTCCCGACCGCTTCCCGCCAAAGCGCATTTCGTACCCGTCCGCGCCCCTCCGAGGAGCGCATATGACCCCTGGGCGTCTACGCCTGTCACCTCACTTCCACCCCGTGGTCCCGATCCCAGGATGCCGGAGCTCTCCCACCGAACTCCACGGACCAGCGTGCTCGTGTGCGCCTCATACTGCCATCCCGGGAGAGATCTGCCAAGTGACGGGATCCCCGCTGCCGGCAGGAAGCCCGACCAGTGAATCTCCTCAAAATTGGGGGGCGTCAACCGGCATCAGGCCGGTGTCTATTGCTCGATTCACCGCGTCTGTGCTGCTCGATACGCCGCACATCGGTATTGGCGATCCGAATGACAGATCGACCACGAGGAGGTCATGGCTACCTCGTCCGGATCCGCCTCCAGGCGTCGGGGCGTACATCCCGTCTCGGGACGGTCATGGAGACATTCGAGAAAGGAGTAGCCCTCCCCGAAAGAAGGAGTGACCTCCCCGAAGGGAGAGCGCTGTACGCCGGTGTACAATCGTTTCCTCTGCGTGGGCAGGAAATGGGAGAGTCATGGAGCCAATCGACTATGGGGGGGCGTTACGGCGCAGTTGGCGGCTGTTGATCGTGCTCGGCATCGTCGGTGCCATCATCGCCGTCCTTGTACCTGCCAGCTCCCACAAAAAGGCAAAGTCCGCACTGTCGTACTCGGCCGTCGCAGTCGTCGGATCGGCACCCAACGGTCCCAAGAGCCCACTCGACGGCGCGGTGTCGAACCTGCAGATCGCGTTCGTTGCCAACCAGGTGACTACCCTCCAGACAGTCGCGAGCCAGGCTGGCCTGAGTGTTCCCGACTCCGAGCTGCCGGGGTATCTGAGGGCCACCGTCGTGCCCGCCAACCAGGTGGGGGGCGGCGCGGTGATCAAGCACGACACCCCGACCGTTGTCGACCTCACGGCCAATTCCAGCACGTATGGCGGAGCCGTCCAGCTGGCCAACATGTATGCGTCCGTAACGGAGTACGAAGTGGATGCTGCAGCCACGGTTGCGCAAGCGGGCAACCCGAAGTCCGCTGCGAGCCAGGGCGGCACCGCCTATACCGGTGTCGAGGTCGTGCAGCAGGCATCCGGCGCCTCCCATGGCAAGGCCGGCAAGGCTAGCCTGACCGCCAGTCGCAAGGTCCGGGGCCTTGTTGGATTGGTCATCGGCGTCCTTATCGGGGCCGCCGCCGTGCTGCTGCGGGAGCTGCTCGACAAGCGGCTCCGCAACGCTGCCCGCGCCGAAGCTAATTTCGGATTCCCCGTCATCGCGGAGATTCCCTCCGCTGCTGTCGGTCCTGCGGTGGCCGTTCCTGGACTGGCCCCGATGGTCGACGTAATCCGCGATCCGGACTCCGCCGGGGCGGAGGCATACCGGATGTTGCGCATGTCGGTGATGTTCGAGGGTCTTGCTTCGCTGTCGGGACCGACCGATCCCTACGCCCTCGGTTTCGACGCCGTCGGTTTCACTGGCAGCCGAAACGGAGCGAACCACGTCGAACAAGCCGCGGAGTCGGGCCACGACGAGGTAGGTGACCGCCGTGTTGTTCTGGTCGTTTCGGCCGGTGACGAACCGTCCCGTCCCTATGTGGCCGCCAACCTGGCTGCCATCTACGCCGAGGCCGGCGAGCGGGTGGTGGTGATCAGCACCGGCGAGGTCGACACGCGATCCAACGGCGACGGCGCCTCGGTGAACGGGTCGATCCGTCCGGAAGACGTCCAAGCCAAGCTGGAGCCCTCAAGACTGGAGCATGTGTCTCGCCTTTCGCTCAAGCCGTTCGTCACCACCAGCGGACAGCTTGTGTCTCGTATGCCGGCCATCTTCGAGGCCGTCCGTCCCCTGACCGACGTGGTCATCGTGGAGGTGCCACCGATCCTCGCCGTGCACCATGCCGAGGCACTGGTCCGTTGCGTCGACGTGGTGCTCGTGGTAGCGGAATGCCGGTTCACCACGTTCAATCACGCCCGGCGGGGCGGCGACCTGCTGCGGCGGATGGGCGCGCCAGTGCTGGGCATCGTGCTCACCGGGACGCGGCTGGACCGCTCGGACATCCAACCCCGGGCCCTGGGCACCGCTCCGGAAGTAGACGACGAGCACGCGGGTGGCGGGCCGCAGACCGCCGCCATCGGTGCCGGCGTCGGGGCGAGCGCGAGGGCGGGCACCGACCCACAGGTCTGAACAAGGGCAGCCGCCCCTCCCCATGCTGATCGCGGCCGCCATACCCTCGAACCCCTTTGTCGCGCTCCTCGTGGCGGCGGTGTTGTTCGGCCTGGGCCGGCTCATCATCGTCAGGGTGGCCTATGCCGAAGGCAATCCCTGGCTGCTCAGACTGCTGACCATCAGTCTGGTCCTCCACCTTCTGGCCGCACCGGGTCAGATCTTCGTAGTCGACCACTTCTACCACGGCATTGCCGACTGGAACCGTTACGTCCACCAGGGCGCGTTGCTGTCGGCGGACTACCGCCACTTCAACTTCACCACCCCCCCCGACTCTCGTCAGATTGTCAACGACGGATCGGTGAGCATCGCCGCCGCGATCGTCATGGCCATCGTGGGCGTGAATCAGCTGGCCACCTTTTTGGTGCTCAGCTTCCTTTCGTTCATCGGGTGCATCCTGTTCTACCGGGCGTTTACCCTGACCTTTGCGGGAGGGGATCATCGTCGCTATGCGCTGATGCTGTTCCTGATGCCGTCGTTGATCTTCTGGACAGCCGACATCAGCAAGGAAGCGCTCATGATGCTGGCACTCGGTCTCATCGCCTATGGAGCGGCAAAATTCCTGGCCCGCCAGCGGGGCGGGTTCTTGCTGGTGGCTCCGGGAGTCTTCATCGGTGCATACGTCCGACCCAACGAGCTGCTGCTCATGATCGCCGGGTTCGCCGTCGCCATGATGGTGCCGACGGCCGCATCACGAAAGTCCTTCGGTGGAGTCAAACGGTTGATCAGCCTGGTGTTCCTGGCAGGGCTGCTGGTTCTGTCCGTGCAGGTGACGGTCAAGTATCTTCATCAGGGAATCAACGCCAGCTCGCTCCAGACCACCAACGCCAACAACACCATCACCGGAGGCAGCGGTGGCATTCCGTATTCGAGCAACTACGCGTACTACCCGCGAGATATCTACGAGATGTTGTTCAACCCGTTGCCCTTCAATGCCCATGGCTTCGGCGAGCGGGTGGCTGCGCTCGAGAACAGCGTCATATTGGTCTTGATCCTGATTTCGTTGCGCAACCTTCGCATGGTGCCGCGAGCGGCCTTCGCCCGACCGTACGTGATGTTGTGCCTCATCTATTCGGCGACCTTCATCTACGCCTTCGCCTCCCTGGGGAACCTCGGACTGATCGAGCGGGAAAGGGTGCTGGTGATCCCGTTCATGTTCGTCTTGCTGGCGATCCCGCGTGGTCCCAAGCGAGCGCGACCCCGCTACGAGTGGGAGCACCGGCGACGTGACCGCTTGGCCCTGCGGCAGGCGGCGGAGCGACGAAGGGCCCTGCAGGCTCTGCACCGGACGCAGCCAGGACGATTTCCCTGAACACCCTGGCTATCGACCCGGGCCTCAATCGTCGAAGGTGTAAGACCTAAGCATTTCATTGCGCCCGATGAGCCGCTCGACCCCCCGACGCTCCTCGTCGGACCACGTGACGGTGTCGCGACTCCGTTTCGGGTTCGGCCAGACGATGGAAGCACAGACATCGAGGTAGTCCGTGCTGGCGTCGACGCCCATGAACCTGCACAAGGCCGATAGTTCGGTCCTTGCGTCGTCGGCAAAGTCCTCGTAGCGCAAGTCGACCAGTTCCGATCGGTCGAGCATCGGCCGAACCGCGCCGACCGCACGGCAGATCTCGTCGTACCAGGCGGTCGACGCCCCCAGCGACATGTTGTGTCGCCGAGCTTCCGTGGCGATGTTGTCGTACGGGTTCCGGGTCACATGCACGACTCTGATCGGGACCCGGACGACTCGCCGCAGCCGGTCCAACAGCTCGGGGCGCTCCGCTATCTGGAGAACCGATGCCCGCGCTCGTTTGTCGCCGATGACCCGGAGCGTCTCGTAGCGGCCCTGGAATTGACCGGGTACCTCGTAGTGGTAACCGGACCACGTTCGACCGATCTCGCCGAATTGCTGGTCGCGCTGGAGGAGTAGTGAAACGAGCTGTGAGCGGCCGAACCGGTGGCGTACGAATCGGGCTGCATCCAGCTCATGTGCGATCACCATCTCGGGGTGCGCATTGAGTAGGGTTGCAACGAGGGTGTGGCCGCTGCGGGCGTATCCGATGAAGAAGGTGAAGCATTCGAGCTCGGAGAGGTCCGGATTGCTTCGTGCTGCCAGTAGTGAGGAGAGATAGAGCTCGGCCCATTGGCGCTTGCTGCGGGGGTCGGGCAGACCGTCAAGAGCGGGTGGCGCCCCCCATCGTCTGGGCGACGGTGGGGGAACGGTCATCGGCGGCGTGGCGGGTTCGTCACGGCAGAGCCCGTTTCGGACCGGGGACCGCGAGCAGGGGTTGGAGGATGGACATCCAGCGCTGTCCCACTGCCGCCAGGCTGAAGTGTTCCATAACGTGCTGCCGAGCGGCACGCCCCATCGACGTGCGGAGCCCGGGATCTTCAAGCAGCTTGGCCGAGGCTTCCACCATGGCCGCCACGTCATCGACGGGCACGACGAACCCGGTCTCGCCGTCCTGTACGATCGAGGCGGCACCGGGCACGGCCGTAGCCACGACGGGGAGCCCGGACAGCGCTGCCTCAATGAGGACACCGGGCATGCCTTCGCCCGCTGGCCGGCTGGGAAACACCATGAGGTCGGCGGCCCGCATGCACTCGTCGACATCGGGCCGCGAGCCGAGCACCTCGACGCCCGCTGCTGCGGCCTGTTGGGCCAGATCCCGGCGCATGGGGCCGTCGCCGATGAGCCTGGCCGTAAGCGGAATATCGCGCGCCCGCAGCCCGGCGATGACCCGGAGGAAATGGTCGGGGCACTTCCCGCTGGTCAGGGCACCGACGAAGATGACCGCGGGAACCGGCCCCGGACCGTTGCGACGCGGGTGGAACCGTTCGGGATCGCGGCCATTCGGAGCAAGCACGATCCGTTGCGGCGGCACACCAAACGTCCGGATGCACTCGTGGCGGACCTCGTCGCCTTCGGCTGCCACGACGTCCGATCGGCGCATCAGCTGCCGCCACAGCCGGGTCTGCAGCCCGCCATGAGAACCGGAATAGGTGCCGATGGCGTAGTACACCATCGGCCGGTGTCGGCCGAGCATAGCCGGCACCAGGTATTTCAATGGCTCGCCCCCGTGCGCCACTACGACGTCGGGATCGATGCGGCCGAGGGCGGCTCGTAGTCGGAGAACCATACGCGGATCGAAACCGACTGTTGGGGCATCGCCGTTGGGGTGGGCGAGCGTGCCGTCGACCGTTACCTCCTCCTTCCCTCCGAACAGGCTCAACACCCGGTGGTGGCGAATCCCGGGTGACTCCAGATGATCGGCGAGCGCCCGGGCCTCGCGCTGGGCCCCGCGGGCCGTCGGCGTTGGGATCACGTGCAGCACCAGGGGCACGTCTGCGATGTCGGTCGATCCGGATTCCTCGGTCATGCGTTCGCTCACCGTGCCCCCACTGCTGCCGGCCACCCGGCCCGGGGCACCCTACCAGCCCACTTGTGCACGGCCTTCGCTACCATCGTCGACATCGTCGACCTCGTCGACGCCGGGACGGCCGTGCTGATCGCGAGGTAGTTTGCCGGGTGGGCGTGTCGATGAGGACTTTGGTGATTGCGGGCGACTATCCGTGGCCCGAGGACCGCGGGCCACGGATGCGGTTGGCCATGGTGCTTCGCGGCTTACGGCGATGTGGGGTGGTGGAGCTCTGCTCGGTGATCTCGCGATTCCGAACCGACTTCGATCCACCTGACGAAGACCTGGGGCTGAACCTGGTGGCACGGGTCGGTTTCGACAATCGACCAGTGGCCGGAGCCGGGTTGTTGAAGACGTTGGCCAGGCCGTCGTTGCCGTTGGCCATGCCCTGGAAGGATGGCGCCACCGTCCAGCGGGCCCTGTCCCGCTTCATGTCGGGGCGGTACGACCTCGTCTGGGTCTTCGGTGCGCGGCCCTGGGTCCTGATCGGTGAGCAGGTCTTCGCTCCGACCATCCTCGACCTCGACGATCTCGAGGACCAGAAGATCGCAGCGCGGCTGGCTGTTCCCCGGCCGCCGGCCCGCCACCTGGCCGAGCGGTTCAGGCGAACCGGCAGCAGGCTGCTGGCGGAGGAGGAGATCCGTCGATGGCGGCGATTGCACCGCCAAGCAGCCAGGCGAGTCTCGGCCGTGGTGGTCTGCAGCACCCAGGACGCCCACCGCGCCGCACTGGACGAAAAGACCAAGGTCGCAGTCGTCCCCAACGGATACCGACGGGTCGACCGGCCGGTCGGGAGGCCTCGAATCGGCTCGCCCCCGGTCGTGCTGTTCCAGGGACTGCTGACCTATCCGGCCAACGCCGACGCGGCAGGGATGCTCGTCGAGGAGGTCGGGCCGCTACTGCGGTCCGTGGTCCCCGACGTGCAGATCCGCCTGGTGGGAGAGCACACGCCCGGACTTATGGCGTTGCACCGCCCGCCGCAGGTCACTGTCGTCGGAAGGGTCCCCGACATGACCGTCGAGTTGGCCCGCTCCGACGTCGTCGCCGTCCCAATCCGCTACGGAAGCGGGACGCGGGTCAAGATCATCGAAGCGTTCGCCCATCGCATCCCGGTGGTCTCGACCACGTTGGGCGCCGAGGGCCTGGGGGCGACGGATGGGGTCCACCTCCTGATCGGGGACAGTCCCGGGGCGCTGGCGGACGCCTGCGCCCGGCTGCTCCAGAGACCCCGGCTGCGGCAGGCGATCACCTCGGAGGCGAGCGCGCTCTTCGAGTCAGCATTTGTCACCGATGCCATCGAGGAGAATGTGGCCGGCTTGGCTCGGGAGGTGGCCGGTCGGACGGTTGGGAGCCGCTTGTTGCCTGGGCCCGGTGATCCGCGTCGGTAACATGTCCGGTGATGGAGGTACTGGCGCTCTACCTACCCCAGTTCCATCCGATTCCCGAGAACGACCGGTGGTGGGGCGCAGGCTTCACCGAGTGGACGAACGTCGTCCGGGCGCGTCCCCTGTTCAGGGGCCACGTCCAACCCCACCTGCCTGCCGATCTCGGCTTCTACGATCTCCGGGTCCCCGAGGTCCGCGAGTTGCAGGCCGACATGGCCCGCAGCCACGGCATCACAGGATTCTGCTATTGGCACTACTGGTTCGCCGGCCACCGATTGCTGCAACGACCGCTCGAGGAGGTGCTCGCCTCGGGAGCACCGGACTTCCCATTCTGTCTGGCGTGGGCCAACCAGAGCTGGTCGGGCATCTGGCACGGAGCACCCGAAAAGGTCCTCATCGAGCAGACCTACCCGGGTGCGGACGACGACGCCGCCCACTTCGCATACCTTCTGCGTGCCTTCGAGGACTCCCGTTACATCACCATCTACGGGCGACCGGTCATGTTCGTCTACCAGCCGGCCGGACTTCCGCAGCCGGCACGATTCGTCGAACGGTGGCAGAAGATGGCTCACGACGCCGGACTCGGGGGACTGTATCTGGTCGCCTCGCTCGGAGAATCGGATTACGGATCCCACGCGGAGGATGGCTTCGACGCCGCCGTCCACTTCGCTCTACCGTTCCGGCGGACGATCGCGGCGCGGGTGCGCGAGCACCTGCTGGCCCGCGGGATCTTGCACGGACCTAGGCGTTACCCGTACCCCAAGGAGCTCGCCGATCCACCGGCGCGGTTGGACGGTCGCATCTTTCCGAGTGTGTATCCGAACTGGGACAACACGCCGCGACTGGGTCGACGAGGCATGGTGGCGACGGACGCGACCCCGGAGCGATTCGCTGCCCACGTGCGCAGGGCCCTCGAGCTGGCGAGACGCAATCCCGTGCGCGAGCAGGTCGTGGTCATCAAATCGTGGAACGAGTGGGCCGAGGGCAATTATCTCGAGCCCGACTCCGAGTTCGGGATGGGGCGCCTCGAGTCGTTGGCCGGCGAGCTCGCCGCCCGGGAGTGCCCGACTGTTTGACGTCGTCGACCGCCGTCAATTCTGTTCGCCGAGCATCCGACGATAGATGTCCTCGATCTCGCGACTGGCCCGCGCCGCGTCGAACCGGGAGCTGGCGAGCCTGGCCTGGCGGCCCAGACGGTGACGGAGCTCGCGGTCGGCGTTCAGTCGTTCCAACGCGTCGGCGAGCCCTCCGGCATCGCCGGGCGGCACGAGGAGCCCGTTCTCGCCGTCGGCGATCACCTGGGGCACGCCGCCCACCGATGTGGCGACGATCGCCGCCCCGACGGCCATCGCCTCCATGAGCACCACCGGCAACCCCTCCTGGTGCGACGGCAGGACCACCACATCGCCGGCGGCGAGCAACGAAAGGGCGTCGGGGCGGTGGCCGAGGAACCGGAACCGGTCGCCCAATCCGAGCTCGCGGTGCCGCGCCGCCAGCTCCCGGTCGAGCGATCCGGCGCCGGCGGCCGCGAACCGGACGGGCAGCTCTCGGTCGGCCGACAGCCGAGCGGTGTCAAGAAGGAGGTCGTAGCCCTTTTCGCGCCGAAGTCCGGCCACCGTGACCGCCACCAGGTCCGTCGAGGACGCGCCGAGCTCCGACCTCAGCGAGCTTCGGAGCTGGTCCCGCTGGACCAGGACGTCGCGGGCCAGTGAGAGGTCGACGCCGTGCACGACGACGCCGGCCCGGGGTCGGAGGTGACGGGGGAGCGCGTCGTACGCTGCTTGGGACACCGCGATCAGGGCCCTGTCACGGACGATCGTGGAACGGTTGAGGGCCCTGACCGGCAGGGTCACCTTGTTCCACAGGCTGTGCTCGGTGTAGAGAGTGAGCGGCCTCAGACCCCGGGGCAGGGAGGCGATCACCAGGCGCCCGACGGCGGCGGTGTACGGCAGGTGGAAATGGACGATGTCGAACGGGTCGGCGACGAGCAGCCGGCGGAGAGCGGCCGTCCACCGCAGATCGAGATCACCCCGGGCGCCGAGGCCGTGCACCTTGATCCCGTCGGCCACCATGGCATCGACGAAGTGGTCCTCGGCCTCGAGAACGAAGGCCACTTCGTAGTCGAAGGACCGACGGTCGCCATTGGCCACTGCATCGACGAGCAGCCGCTCGGCGCCGCCGTGTCCGAGGCTCTTGGAGGCAAGGAGTACCCGCGTCCGACCTCGTGAACAGGGCTTTGCCCGGTCGGCACCAGCCGGCACTCAGGCGATGATACCGGGCTCCGGGTTCCGGGCATGGCTGGTCTCACGTCGGGCGCGATAATGTGTGAGGCGATCAAGCCGGGCGATCGGCCCGGGGGAACGGGTCAAGGGGGGTAATCTCGGCCGATGGCCGCGCTGAGCACGATGACGACGGCCTTCGGCGACACCCTGGTCGAAGGTGACATCTCGTCGATCCCGCCCGAGCCGCCTGAGGAGCTGCTTTACCACCACAAGGCACGCCTCGTCGAGTCGGTCCGCAACGTGTGGGCTCACCGGGAGATCATCTACACGCTCGCCGAGCGGGATTTCCGGGCTCAGTACAAGCAGGCGTCGCTCGGGGTCATGTGGGCGCTGATCAGTCCGGTCCTGACCCTGATCTTGATGGTGTTCGTCTTCTCCAAGGTGAAGACCTTCGGCAGCGAAGGCGAGCCTTACGCCCTCTTCGCATTCGTCGGCCTGCTGTGCTGGAACTTCTTCAACACATCGCTGGGCACCGGCGGTCAGTCCCTGCTCAACAACAAGGCCCTGATGGCCAAGACGCAATTTCCGCGGGAGTGCTTTCCGTTGGAGACGATGTGCGTCCAGGCAGTGAACACCATGATCTCGTGGCTGCCCTTGGCCCTCCTGTTCGTCCTGTTTGCCAGGGCACCACGGCCCACGGCGGTCTGGATCCCGCTGCTCATGATCATCGAGATCACCTTCGCCATCGGGGTCACTCTCGCAGTGTCCAGCATCATCATCCAGATGCGCGACCTCGTCCAGGTCTTGCCCCTCATCACATCGCTCGGCCTGTTCGCCACTCCGGTCATCTGGCCGTTCTCGAAGATCCCGACGTCCTTCCACGTGGCCGGTGGCCGCCACGTTACTGGGATCGGGCGGCACGGCCACGTGTTCCACCACGTCGTCGGCGGCTTCACGGTGAACCTTCAGATGGTCTACGGGTTCTTCAACCCGCTCGGCCCCATCATCGACGGCGCCCGACGGACGATGCTGCTCGGCCAGGCCCCGAGCTGGAATGTAACGGCAATCGCCGCGATCGGCGCCGTGTGCTACCTCACCTTCGGGTACCGGATCTTCAAACGGCTGGAGGAGCACTTTGCCGACATTGCCTGACGGCGCGATCCAGGCCGAGCACGTGTGGAAGAAGTTTCGGGCCGACAAGACGGTACCGAAGTTCTACGACCAGGTTCGCAGATTCGGCAATGCGATCCGGTCCGGATCCCGACACGAATACCGCTGGGTGCTCAAGGATGTCTCCTTCGAGGTCGCACCGGGGGGCACCCTAGCTCTGATCGGCATCAACGGTTCGGGCAAGACGACGATGCTCAAGATCATCAGCCAGGTCACCTATCAATCAGCGGGCCGATGCGAGGTGCGGGGCAGAATCGGTGCGCTGCTCAGCGTGACCAGTGGCATCCATCCTGAGCTCACCGGGAAGGAGAACGTCTACCTCTACGGCGCGGTCATGGGCATGGGACGCCAGAAGATCAAGAACAAGTACGACGAGATGATCGAATTCGCCGGACTCGAGGACGCGGTCAATCGGCAGGTCAAGTTCTATTCCCTTGGCATGCAGATGCGGCTCGGGTTCACCATCGCTGCATTCCTCGAGCCGGACATCCTGCTCGTCGACGAGGTGCTCTCCGTCGGAGACGCCAATTTCCAGCAGAAGTGCCTCAAGCGGATCGGCGAGGTCGTTGCGGCCGGGACGACCTTGATGTACGTCTCGCACGATCTAGCCTCGGTGGAAGCGTCGTGCCAGAAGGCGGTGTGGCTGGCCAACGCAGCCGTCCAGGCGTCGGGCCCGACTCGGGAGGTGGTGGGGAAGTACCGCGCCGCGGTGGAGCAGAACGCCGCGCTGACCACCTCCACCGAAGGCGTCGTGGAGATCTTGAAGGTCGAGATCGAGGCTGCTGACGGGGGACAGCTCCGATCCGAGTGCGACCTCGACGTCCGGCTCACCCTCCATTCGCCGGAGCCCCTGGATGCCAACCTCTTCCTCGGCGTGTCGCAGGGGAGCGCCTTCCCGATGTTCATCGTCCGCTACAGTGGCTCCTTTCCCGCCGGGGACTTCGAAGTCGTGTGCCGGTTGCGGCACGTGCCCCTGGCCAAGGGCCGTTACTCGATCTGGCCCGCGATGGCCGGGCATGCCGGCGGAAAGGGCAAGCCGCTCCTGCCCTGGCGGCCGGTGATGTCGTTCGATGTGATGGGCCCCGATTCCTTCAAGCCGCCCGAAGGTGTCATGGTCTTGTCGCCCGTGTACGTCGGAGCCGATTGGGAGGTCAACTAGGCCGACCGCGGGCGCTGCGGGCGAAATCGAACGAGGCATCGGAGGCGGGGCACCGGTACGGAGCCTCGAGGGCCATCCGGTCACGGGAAGAATGCTCGTTGTCCGATGGAGCCGGTCAGTCTGCCGCTGCGCATCCCGGCGGCCCGTACCCACTCGCCACGCCCCGGTCCCGGCATCACCAGACGTGGCGCGTGGAGGAGCATCCACAGCCACGATCTGGCCGCGCCAGCCAGATCTCGTCGAGCGCCCGCAGACCGGTAGCGGCGGTAGAGTAACGGGCCGCAGCGGCCGTAGGCAAAAGCCTGGCGGAACACCTGACCGAGCTCCGATGGCTCTCGTTTGAGGACCACAGCGCCGGCTTCGACGACGAACCGGAATCCACCGAGCTGCAGTCGCCAGCACAGGTCGATGTCCTCGCCGATGGCCAGCGTCTCGTCGAAGCCCCCTACCTCCTCGAACGCCTCGCGCCGCACGGCCAGATTGGCGCTCAGCCCCGCCGGCAGGAACCCGAATTGCTGCATGGCGGCGGCGACCGGAGGTGATGTCGGGCGACCATTGAGCGACCAGAAGTCGAATGCTCCTGCGGCCACAGCGGCGTCTCCGAGCGCCTTCTCGAGGAAGGTCAGCCAATCGGGCTGGACGAGGTCGTCGGCATCGCAGAAGGCCAGCAACCGGCCCCGAGCCGCCCGGGCAGCGGCGTTGCGCGCGCCGGACGCACCCGGTGCGGTGGCCGCATCGATCCACCGGAATTGCTCATGCCGTTCTGCCCACGCTCTGACGACAGCGAGGGTTTCGTCGGTCGACCCGTTGTCTGCGACGATCAACTCCCAGTCGTCGGTCCCGTGCTGGCCGGCAAGGGCCCGCAACTGTTCTTCCAGCCATGGCAGACCGTTGCGCACCGGGAGTATCACGCTGATCATCGGGGTTGGCGCAAACTGGTGCTCCCGCGCTGAACGCCCCGTTCGGGCCGTTCGCCTTCCGGCGATTAGCCTACCGTCGAGGTCATTATGACGGCAGACGAAAGAAGATGAGGGCAGGTCACCAACAGGTACGACGACCCGTCACATCGGCGCCGGCCCCCCAGGATGTGACTGCGGTGGTGCTCACCCACAAGCGGCCTGGGCTGGCCGGGGACGTCGTGCGGTCGTTGCTGGACGACGAGGGTCTGCCACCGGGTCGTGTCGTGGTCGTGGTCAACGGCGATGGAGGACTCGACGATCCGGAGCTCGAGGCACAGGTGAGGCTCGTCCGCTTGCCGCGGAACCTGGGGCCGGCCGGCGGTTTCCGTGCCGGTCTGGTCGAAGCGTTCTCGGAGCCGGGCACCGGCTGGGCGTACCTGTGCGAGGACGATATCGGCCTGTTCGACCTGCCGGTTCCACGTCTCGCCGACGTCTTGGACCGTGCGCGTCCGATTGCCGCCACCCGACGGGTGGGCGCAGTCGTGGCCTACGGACGGAGCTTCGTCGGTCGCGGCGCCCACACCCTGAACACGGTCCCTGCGCCCTGTCCGCCCGATGATCTTTCGTCCGTGGATGTCGCGTGCTGGGGTGCCACGCTGGTGTCGCGCGCGGTCGTCGATACCGGCGTCTTGCCTGACCCGACATGGTTCTTCGGCCTCGAGGACTTCGACTTCTTCTGCCGAGTGCGTGAAGCAGGGTTCGACGTGCTCGTCGACGGCGTCGCCGCCCGGAGGGTGGCTGACGATCAGACCATGCAAGGGCGGGAGGGCGCCCTCGAGGGACGCCGTCCCACCGACCAGGACGAGGCGTGGCGGTCCTATTACCATGCTCGCAACTCGTTCGCTCTGGCGCGCCGGCACGGCCAGGTCAGCTGGATCGGGTGGCACCTGGCCTACTCGGCCCGACAGCTGCAGGCGGCGCACAGCTGGGAGCGCCGGGGGGCGATACTGCACGGACTGTGGGACGGTGCCCTGGGAAGGATGGGCGAACATCCCCGCTACGGGCGCCACATCGGGGAATTGAGCTGCACCAGCAGGTCAGGCCCCGGGTCTCCGGCGACGGCGTAGGAGGACTTCGTCCATGTGCGGCATCGCAGGGCTCTTCGACCCGAACGGGTCGACCAGTGCCGAACGGCTGGCCGGACAAGTCGCCTCCATGACGTCCACCCTCACCCACCGGGGCCCCGACGGCGAGGGGTATTGGTCCGATTCCGAGGGCCGGATCTTCTTCGGCTTCCGCCGGCTCGAGGTGGTCGGCGTCGGCCCTGGAGGGAGCCAGCCCATGCACTCCGCCGACGGGAGGTGGGTCGTCACCTACAACGGTGAGATCTACAACCATCGCTCGTTGCGGGGCAGGCTGGCTGGCGAGGGCCTTTCCTTCCGTGGTGGCTCCGATACCGAGGTGCTCGTGGGCGCAATCCAGCAGTGGGGTCTTCCCGCCGCCTTGGAGGCCTGTGAGGGCATGTTCGCGTTTGCGCTCTGGGACCGCAAGCGGCGCGAGCTGCACCTGGTACGGGACCGGTTCGGCGAGAAGCCCCTCTACTACGGATGGGTCGCCGGATCGTTGGTATTCGCATCGGAGCTGAAGGCTCTGTCCGTCCTGCCCCGATTCGATCCCGAGATCGATCGCGACGCTGTCGCCCTGTTCCTCCGCCACAATTGTGTTCCCGCCCCGCGCACGATCTACCGCCATATCGCGAAGCTCGAACCGGGAGAGCTGGCGACCTTCGGCACCGGTGCCCGGCCGGGCGACCGCTCGGCGCATCGCTATTGGTCGGCCCGGGACCTGATCGAAGAGACGAGGACCAGGCGGGTGACGGACGAACCGACGGCTGTGGCGGACCAGCTCGAAATGGTGCTGTCCGACTCGGTGGCGGCGAGGATGGTGGCCGACGTGCCGATCGGGGCGTTCCTATCCGGCGGGGTCGACTCCAGTCTGATCGTGGCCCTTATGCAGCGCCACAGTAGCTCGCCGGTTCGAACGTTCACGGTGGGTTTCGTGGATCGGGCTTTCGACGAATCGGCGGACGCCGCCAAGGTCGCGGCCCACCTGGGGACCGATCACACCGCCATGGAGTTGCGGGATGTCGAGGCCGCCGAGGTCATACCGGCTCTGCCGGACATCTGGGACGAGCCGTTCGGAGACGTCTCGCAGATCCCCATGTGCCTGGTCAGTAAACTGGCCCGGACCCAGGTCACAGTGGCCCTGTCCGGCGACGGCGGCGACGAGCTGTTCGCCGGGTACAACCGGCACGCATGGCTGGAACGGCTGTGGCTGCGGTCGTCGGCCCTGCCCGTGCCGGTCCGGCGTTCCGCCGCGGCGGCCCTCGGAGCCATCCCGCCCGCCTTCGTCGAATGGGTGTCGGGAGTTGCCGCACGCCGCGCCTGGGCAACCACGGCTGAGGAACACGTCGTCCAAAGTTTCCAAGGTGGCGAAGGTGATGGCAGCGTCCGGTGGAGAGGATGCCTACCTCTCGCTCGTGTCCTACTGGGACGATGCCGAGGCGATCGTCGTCGGTGCGAGGACGAAGGTCTCGGTGGCCTCGAGGCCCGCCGAGTGGCCCGCGCTCGACGGGATCACCGAGCAGATGCTGTGGCTCGACCTCACCGGCTATTTGCCCGATGACATCCTGACCAAGCTCGACCGGGCGGCGATGTCCGTCTCGCTCGAGACACGTGTACCGTATCTCGATCGCGCCGTGTTCGAGCTGGCCTGGCGGTTACCACTGTCGATGAAGTTGCGAGACGGCACGACGAAATGGATCCTTCGCCAGGTCCTCCACCGGCACGTGCCCGCAGAGCTCGTCGAACGGCCGAAGATGGGATTCGGTTTTCCCATTGGTGCCATGCTCCGTGGTCCGCTCCGACCCTGGGCCGAGGAAATGCTCGCCGAGGATCGTCTCGCGAACCAGGGACTCCTTGACCCGGGGCCGATCCGGCGAGCATGGCGCCAGCATCTCTCCGGTCGTCGCGACCGGGCCTACCAGCTCTGGGATGTGCTCGCACTGCAGGCGTGGCTCGGGCGCTGGGTGCCCGGGCTCGGCCGGTAGCGGCTCAGCGTCGTGTCCACGCCCCGAGTTGCGACGGCTGCTGGCTATAGTCATTGCCAATCGGGGTGTTCGCAGGACTGCGGCTCTGGGCGACGTTCAAACCGTCATCGCAGTACAACGTGGCGCGAGGGAGTTTGGGGGATAGGGGTGGGCTCGACGCCGGGTGCTGTGACTGACGGCCGGTCGACAGGCTGCCGAGTGGTCACCACCTCGCTGACTGCCCGCGTCCTGCTGGCAAACCAACTGCGACTACTGGACGAATTCGATTGGACGGTGGTCAGCGGCGATCCTTACGACGATCCGCCAGAAGCCGTCGACGTCGAGGTCGTCCCCATCCGCCGCGAGTTTGCCTTGTCCGATTTCGGCGCGTTCGTCCAGCTCTGGCGGTACCTGCGTCGCCGCCGGTTCGATTTGGTCCAAACCCACACACCCAAGGCATCGTTCCTTGGCCTTCCGGCTGCCCGGTTGGCCCGGTGCCCAGCCGTCTACACGATCCACGGTTCCCTCTATTTCGCCGGAAACGGCCGGAGAGCGAACGTGCTCGGCTGGCTGTTCGAGCGCTGGTGCTGCGCGTGGGCCGATCGAGTGCTGGTGCAGAGCCGTGAGGACGAGGTTGTCCTGCCGAACGTGCACATCTGCTCACCTCGCAAACTGGGCTACATAGGCAACGGGATCGCCTTGGACCGGTTTGCCAGTGCAGAGCCAGGAGCTCCGCTTACCCGCCCGGTCGTCGTGATGATCAGCCGGTTGGTGCGCGAGAAGGGATGCGCTGACTTCATTGAGATCGCCGCCTCGATGACCGGCCGTGCCGACTTCGTCCATGTAGGGCCCTTCGAGCACGATCAGAGTGACGCGCTGTCCACAGCGGAGCTGAGTGCCGCCTCCGAGGCCGGCACGGTGATCTTTGTCGGTCCTGTCGACGACGTCCGCCCCTACCTGAACTCTGCCGCCGTGGTCGTGCTCCCCTCTTACCGGGAGGGCATCCCCCGTGTCGCGATGGAGGCCGCCGCAATGGGTCGGCCAGTGGCGGCCTACGACATCAGAGGAGTGCGGGAGGTGATCGATCCCCGCCTCGGCCTGCTCGCTCCTCGCGGCGATCGCAAGGCGCTCGCCGGTGTGGTCGAAGCCCTTCTGAAGGATCCCGACCGATGCTCGGCGCTCGGGCGCCGGTGCCGGGAGAGGGTGCTTTCACTGTTCTCCGAGGATCTGGTGGTCGAGCGTCTGCGGGCGTGTTACGCCTCGCTTATCAACCGACCGGTGCCCAAGTGACCGGGCGGGTGTGTCTGACCATCGATGTCGAGGACTGGTACGACGGAATGGCTGTCCTCGGCACTCCCGTTGCCCGACCCGCGCACGTCGCTAGCGGGCTGGGCCGCCTGGCCGATGTGCTCGACTCGGCCGGAGACGGCGCTGCAGTGACCATGTTCGTGGTCGGCGATTATGCGAAGGAGGTCCACAAGGAGCTCTCCCGCTTGGTGTCCCGAGGTCACGAGATCGCAAGCCATGGGCCTGACCACGGCCGGCTGCCCGACGATCCGGCGGCGCTGCTCGAGTGGTTGCGGCTTGGGCGGAGCATGCTCGAGGACGTGGTTCAAACACCGGTCCGGGGATTCAGATCGCCCCGATTCGACGTGCCGGCCGGCCCAGGTCTCGGCGCGGTACCGAGACCTGCTGGCGGAGGCGGGCTACGAGTACGTGTCCGACACGAGCGTTCTCGGCTCGGGTTCAGCCGTCCAGGAGCTGCCGGTGCTCACCCGCGGACGGTTCCCGATTGGCGGAGGCAGCTACCAGCGCTTGGTTCCGCTCGCGGTCACATCGTCGGTGCTGGACCGGGGCACCGGCACGGCAGTGCTCTACTACCATTCCTACGATTTCGGAGCCACGCTTCCGGCTGCGGGATCCATTCGCTCGCTTGCAATGGCCAAGCAGTTGGTGGGACGACGGAGGGTGGCAAAGATATTCTCCATCATGCTCAGCCGGTACGGCAGCCAGGTGTGTAGCAGTGTCGGAAAGTAACTTCCAGACCTACTTCCAACAGCGGGCCGACCGTTTCGCTGCTTTCTATTCGAGTGAGCCGGTGGCGAGGCTTCTCGGACGGGGTCCTCTCTTCGATCGCCTTCGGTTCGCCGTCGATGTCGCCGTCACCATGCCGGCTAAGCAGGTGCTCGACGTCGGGTGCGGCAGCGGCCCGCTATTCGCTCCGTTAGCTGCCCATGGCATCCATGTCGTAGGTATCGACCCGGCCGAGGCGATGGTGGCGCTGGCCACCGAGCAGGCGGCCGAGTATCCCGGCCTGATCGAGGTCCGGAACGAAAGGTGGGAGGACCTGGACGAACGGGATTCCTTCGATCTCGCCGTCGCTCTCGGTGTCTTCGACTATGTGGCCACTCCCGGTGAATTGTTGGCACGGTTGGGACGGGCTGCCGACCAGGTGGTCGCTTCCTTCCCAGCTCCAGGTCTGCGCCTGATCCTTCGCAAGGTCCGCTACGGGCGGCGTGGCGTCGGGGTATACGGCTACAACACCCACGAATTCGACCTGCTCGCCTCGGATGCGGGACTCGAAGTTGCCACACTGCAGCCCCTGGGCCGTGCGGGTTTCGCCGTCCATTTCCGGCGGCCACAGGCCTCAGAGAGCGAGCGCGGAGCCAGCGGCTCGGTTTGAACGCGTGAGGCTGGGTGCCTCGGCCAGGTCCGACGTGCAATCGGCTGCGATAGGCCGCATTCATCGGGGCGGCGGCGACTACCGTGATCCGCTCAACCGCGGTCCATGCAAGCCAGTCTGGGTGCAAATGAGTCGTTCTCAGTCCCTTTCGCTCATCGCGAAATCGCGATCGGACCAAGTCGCGATGGGGAACAGCTCGAGTGCACGGCGTAGCGTCGCCACCTGTGTCGAATCTAGGCGTCGGCGCCACGCACCAGGCTGCTCGGATGCGATTCGTTTGACCGCATAACCGTTCCCTGGGGTATCGTTCTCCGCGAGGAACGCCTCGGACGCCTCACCCCACCCGAGGCCGAGCTCGGCAGACAACTTGCGAAATTCGGAGACCGGATCGAAGCACAGGCTTTCGTGGGTGCGCAGGTGCCATTCGGGGTGACGCGAGGCCGAATCCTCGATGGCCGCAGTCAGCAGCCCGATCCTCCAGCTCACACGCTCGACCGGATCGGCGCCGGGGAGGGGGACGCCCCAAGGCTCGAGATAGCGCGACCAAATCTCGGGCCGCGTCTCGAGCGTCGCATTTCGGGCATCCTTCAGCTTGACCTCCAGCCAGCTGGCCAACACGTTGGCCGGGTGGCGCAAGAGGAGGAGAACGGTGACGTTGAACTCGGTGGCGAGCCATTCCGTGGCCAACTGGGCATGGATGGATTTCGCGACGATCCGGCTCCCGTCCACTCCGTCCCCGCCCGGACGCGGGCGCGGGATCCGCGCCATCCACCCTGCCAGCCGGGTCACCGGGTCGCGGCGGCCGTCGTGGATGCGTCCGGCAGCTCCGGGGCCGAGCAGGTGGCGGGCCAGTTGTGACCGGCGGTCCTCGCAGGCGCCGCGGAGGATCCAGTCCCACAGCGTTCGGTATCCGTCCGCCTGGTCGCCGGGCTCGAGAACGGGGTACCTGCCGAACCCCCGTTTAGCGTGGATCGCCTGGGGGAATTTGTCCTCGTTGTCGGGTTCGAGGAGTGGCTTGGTGCCCTCGTTCTGGGCCAGCGCTCGGAGTGTCCACGTCGTACCGGACCGTGGGAGCCCGACGATCAGGATCGCATCGGAGCCGGTCATCTGCGCCGTATCCCCACCTGCCGAGCAAGAGAGCGTTTCGGTGTCACAGGCAAGGGCATTGGGCTAGGACGAGTTCGGTAACAGATGCCGGCACCGGACGATCCCCTCATAGGCCACGATCCCCTCATAGGCCGCCATGATAAACAACTGTGGCGACACCCTGTGCTCCTTGTCGGGTGTTGGAACCTGTGGCATGGTGAGTCGATGCGCCCTCCCCGCTTGGTCCGGGCCGCCTTCGGGAACCTCCCGCCGCGGACGAGGAGCGCGGTACTGCACCGAATCGGGCGCTTCGCACCATGGGAGGACGGCTTCGACTTCACCCCGCCGCGTCTCGGTCCTGGCGAGGGCACGGGACCGCCCAATTTCGTCGGCATCGGCGTGCAGAAGGGCGGCACCAGTTGGTGGTACGAGCTGATCGCCGAGCATCCCGGAGTCACCTCGCGGGATGATATCCACAAGGAGCGTCACTTCTTCGCTCGGTTCGGCACCGAGCCGTTCGGAACATCGGAAGCGCGGACGTACCATCGTTGGTTCCCGCGACGTTCGGGCACGATCACCGGTGAATGGACGCCGGACTATCTGGGATACCCGTGGGTCCCTCGATTGCTGGCACAGGCAGCGCCGGAGGCCAAACTGCTGGTCATGCTGCGCGATCCGGTCGAGCGCTTCCGGTCGGGTCTCTCATTTCGCATAAGTCAGGGAGCATTCTGCTCCGAGGCCACAGTGGCCGATGCGGTGCGCCAGGGCTTCTATGCACGAGGCCTCCGCCGGTTCCTCGACTACTTTCCGCCGGAACAGTTCTTGGTCCTACAGTATGAACGATGTGCTGCCGATCCGGCAGCCCAGCTGGCCGTCACCTATCGGTTCCTCGGCCTGTCCGAGTTCCGACCAGATGATCTCCGTCGCTCCGTCAATGTGTCGGGTGAGAAGATCGCGGTCGACCCGGAAGCATTGAGCCGTCTCCACGATTGCTACGCCTCCGACGTGGCCGACGTCCTTTCGCTGTTCCCCGGCATCGACGTTTCAGTCTGGCCGAACTTCGCTGCGCTGGATCCCTCTCGATGATCCGGGGCTCAGCAGTGGCCGGAGGGCTCCATCGACTTCCGCCGCGCATACACCGTCTGATGCCGGTCGAGCAGCGGACGGATCTCAGGCACCGGCTGGGGCGGTTCTATGCGTGGGAAGCCGGTGCCGGCCTCCCACCCGCCTCTCGTCAACCTGGGGAGACGACCGGACCGCCGGATTTCGTCGGTATTGGTGTGGCGAATGCGGGCGTGCGGTGGTGGTACGACCTGGTCGCCAGACACCCCGGCGTCTACATTCGGCCGGATATCCGGATGGCGCGCCATTACTTGTCCCACTTCGCAACCCGGGCGTTCGGCGACCGAGAAGTGGAGCACTATTGCGAGCTGTTCCCGCGTCGGCCTGGGACCATCACCGGTGAATGGACTCCGAGCTATGCCGCACTGCCCTGGGTGGCCGAGTTGCTGGCCCGCGCCGCACCCAAGGCGCGGCTGCTGCTGATGGTACGAAACCCCATCGATCGGCTACGAACAGGCTTGGCCCAGAGCATCGAGAACCGGAGGCCCCAGGTTGGAGTCCACATCGCTGACGCCGTCGATCGGGGCTTCTATGGGGCACAACTCCGACGTGTGCTCGAGTTCTTCCCTCGTGAGCGCGTGCTCGTGTTGCAGTCCGAACGGTGTGCGGCTGAGCCGGCGGCCCAACTGGCGACCACTTGCGCCTTCCTCGGTCTGGACGGTTCCCATCTCAGCGCGCAGCGGTCCCTTCGGGCACCCGATACGGGACTGGTGGTCCCCGCTCTGGACTCCGGTGCCATCGATCAGCTCGTCCGGATCTATGCCGATGACGTGGACGAGCTCGATTCGATGGTCTCAGGCCTCGATCTTTCCCTCTGGCCACAGTTCAGCGAGCGACGAGGCTCGAGGCAGCGGAACTAGAGTTGAACCGGAGGTCAGCCCGAGGGTGCCCAGATCAGCAGGGAAGATCTGAGTGATCCCTGAAAAGATAGTCGAGCGCCTGCGTTGCCCGAACTGCGGTGAATCGGTGACGACGTCTCGCGACGGTGACGGTGTCGGCTGTCCGTCCGGTCATTTTTTCCAGATCACAGACGGCTACCTCGACTGCTCGACTGGTTCACCGCTCCCGGGAACGACACAACGAACGTTTGCCAGCTTCGGATTCGAGTGGAATACGTTCGATCAGGTCCGCGACGAGGACGGACAGTTTGCCGACGTCTACTTCCGCGATATCGATCTCTCCGAACTGCACGGGCGGTGCGGACTAGATGCCGGATGCGGCAAAGGGCGGTACACGCGGTTCCTTGCCAGACATCTCGGCGCAGTGGTGGCGCTCGACGGCTCGTCGGCCGTCGAGGCGGCTGCCCGCAACCTGGCTCCCTTCTCCACGGTGCTCGTCGTGAAATCGGACCTTCGAGCGGCACCGTTCGCCCCGGAGAGCTTCGACTTCATCTCGAGCCTCGGCGTGTTGCACCACCTCGATGACCCACAAGCCGGGTTCGATCGACTGGTCACGCTCCTGGCGCCCGGCGGTCGTATCCTTCTCTACCTGTATAGCCGCCCCGAGGCGCCCGGGGCTCGGGCAGCCGCACTGCGGCTGGCCACCGCCCTACGGAAGCTGACCGTGCGCCTCCCTCATCGCCTGGTGCGGGCGATCAGTGCACCGCTCGCCGTCGTCCTCTATGCCGGGATCGTAGTTCCGGGTGCCGCGGGGCAACGCCGGGGGGTAACAGCTCTCGCCGGGCTCCCGATGAGCGCGTACCGCGGAAGGCCCCTCCGCAGCCTGACGCTCGACACGTTCGACCGTCTGAGCGCTCCCGTCGAACACCGCTATGTCTGGGCCGACCTCGCTCCGTGGTTCCGTCAGGCCGGTTTGGTGGTGGATTCGGCACGGGAAGACACCGGGTGGTTCGTGCTCGCGCACCGACCCTAAGATGCTACGGGGCGATCGCATGACAGGAGCGAGCCGGCGCGTGATTGCGGTCGTGCTGACCCACAATGCACCGGAAACGCTCGAACACTGCGTCCTTGCGATTGTCGGGCAGACTTCCCCACCTGAAGCACTGCTGGTGGTCGACAACGCCAGTTTCCCGCCCGTCGACTCAACCACGCTGCCGGTGGGGAGCCTGCCCACCCGAGTGGTCCGCTCGGAGCACAATACCGGCCCGGCCGGCGGATACGCCCTTGCCCTAGACGAGTTCCGGACATCTGAATTTGCACACGCCTGGGTGCTCGACGACGACATGCACCCCGAACCCGAGTGCCTCGAGCGGCTGTGGGCGGTGGCCGAAAAGGCACCGGAGTCCGCCTACGTGTTTCCGATCTCCCGGCAACCGGACGGTTCACTCAGCTGGTGGTTCTCGTGGTGCGGGCTCATCCTCTCCCGCCAGATCGTCGAGGCCGCCGGCGTGCCGATGGCGGAGCTCTTCTGGTGGGCCGAGGACACGGAGTACCTCCAGTACCGGATACCACAGCGGGGTTTCCAGCAACAGGTGGTGAACGATGCCGTGGTCAACCATGTCGGAGTCCGCCAGGGTGACGGCGTACCACTGTGGAAGTACTACTACGAGTCTCGCAACATGCTCTACGTACACCTCCACGTGAAGCATCGCATCGGTCGTTATCCACAGAACATGGCCATGCTCATCGCGCGAGCCGTTCTGAGGGAAAAGGACGGACGTCTCCGCCGACTGGCGGTGATGGCCCGAGGAATGGCAGACGGAGCAGGCGGCCGATTGGGGGTCCGGTTCCCGGTAGAGCCCATGCGAGAGCGAACTCGCTGACCGGGCCGCTTAAGCCTCGATCCACCGCCCGGTCTCGGAGTCCGTGACGGTGCGACAGGGTCGCCAACCGGATCCGACCAGCCTGGTGCCAGGTTGATTTGAGGGGGTCGGGCAGCGCGAGGCCAGAGGATCCTGTGAGCAGGTCGCTTGTCAGCGTGTAGGTGAGCGTCTGCGGCCACGCCGGTCCGCGTGGATCGAGGCTAAGTCGAAAGGGACCGGACCGTCTCCACCACGCGGCCGACATCCCGATCGGAGAGGCCGGAGCCGCTCGGTAGGCACAAGCCCCGGTCGAAGATGGCGGCGCAGACCCTGCCACCAACTGCCGGCATCTCCTTGAACACCGGTTGGAGGTGGAGCGGCTTCCAGACGGGTCGCGATTCGATGTCCGCGGACTCCAACTCGACCCGCACCTGCTCACGATCGGCTCCGAATTGCTCGGGATCGATGATGATGCACGTGAGCCACCAATTTGGCTCCCCGGAAGAGGAAACGGGCATGAAGCTGATACCCGTGAGGTCGTCTAGTCCGGACCGATAGAGGCGGTTGATCTGGCGGCGTCGTCCAACCCGATGGTCGAGCCCCTTGAGCTGGGCCCGGCCCAAAGCGGCCAACAGATTGCTCAGCCGGTAGTTGTAGCCGATCATCGAGTGCTGGTAGTGCACGAAGGGCTCGCGGGCCTGGTTGGCGAGATGCCGTGCCCGCTCGATCAGCTCTTCCGATTCAGCCACCAACATCCCACCTCCGCTGGTGGTGATGATCTTGTTGCCGTTGAACGAGAACGCCGCCGCCTGGCCAAACGAACCGGCTGCTCGATGTCGATAGGTCGCTCCGAGGGCTTCCGCGGCATCCTCGATGAGAGGGACTCCGTGCTCTGTGCACAGTGCAGACAAGGTGTCATAATCGGCGCATTGTCCGTACAAATCGACGGCGACGACGGCGGCGGGGAGTCGGCCCTCGCGGGCCCGACGGGCAAGCTCGTCCCCGACCAGCGAAGGATCCATGGTCCATGTCGCCGGTGAGCTGTCGACGAAGACCGGCCTGGCGCCGAGGTAGGTAACCGTCGACGCAGTGGCCACGAACGTGAACGACGGGACGAGCACGTCGTCACCCGGCTTCACCCCGAGGAGCAAGAGGCTCAGATGAAGCGCGGCGGTTCCGCTCACCAGGGCGACAGCGTGGTCCATCCCGATCTTGTCGGCGAACTCGCTTTCGAAGGCGTCGAGATCGGGCCCCGTCGGCGCGAGCCAATTGGAGTCGAACGCATCGAGCAGCATTTCCCGTTCCACGGACCCGACGTCAGGCGGTGAAAGGTAGACACGGGTCATCTCGCCGCTTCCTCGTCTGGGCGAAGTGCTCCTGTGGTAGCAGCGAAGGTGACCAGAAAAGCTGCCGCGGCCGCATCGACGGCGACGGCGGCGCCGATGGAGACAAAATGCGCCGCGGTGACCGCACAGGAGACGAGCACGGCCTGAATTGCCACGTAGCAAAGACTGGTGACCGAGGGAGACCATCCTCGTGCCACCAGCCGATCATAGGGGTGGCGGCGATCACCGACCAACGGAGAGACCCCTCCCCGTAGCCGGCGAATGGACGCGAACGCCACTTCGGCAGCGACCACTGCCACCAGGGCCAGCATCGCGGTGCCCACTGGTGTCGCCACCCCGGGCGCCCAGGAGAAGGCCAGGAGCACCGTCAGGGCGGCCCCCAGCATGTACGAGCCGCCGTCGCCGAGGTAGATACGGGCCGGAGGCCGGTTATAGAGGAGGAAACCGACGAGCGCAGCGATCACCGAGATCGACAATTCGCGGCCAGCGCCGGGAATGACCGCGACGAATCCGATGGTCGCCACCGCGACGACCCCGCCGGCCAGCATGTCGAGGCCGTCGATCAGATTGACACCGTTGATCAGCAGTACCGTCACCACGATCGTCAGAACGGTACCCAGCGCTCCGGGGAGGTGCAGCGGAACGGTGACGGCGACCAGCGCACCGACGCCCAGTTGTCCGAAAAGGCGCAGGCCGGGTGGAAGTTCGATGAGGTCGTCGGACACGCCGAGAAGGAGCGCGCCACCCAGGGGCATCAGCACGGACGGTCGCCCTGTCGTCGCACCGACCACCACCCCGGCGAACACCGCCACGCCGCCCAGGTACGGAACGGCACTGGCCTGGGGCTTGAGTGGACCCGGCTTGTCCACGACGTCGAGCCGCCTAGCAGTACTGATGGCGAGGGGGGTGACGAGGAGTGTCGTAGTCAGTCCGACAAGAGCGATCGACCATCCGCTCATCGTCTGCCGCCCCCCGGCGAGTGAGCCAGTCCGGTGTCGGTCCATTCCATCAGCAGCGACTGGGTGCCGGCGTGAAGCTCGAAGCGCATGACCGTGACGAAGCCGGCCCCTCGGTAGAGGTGGATGGCTCGCTCATTGGCGGCCCCGACCACGACATGGGATGTACGGCACCCTCGGGCCACCACTTCGTCGAGGAACGCCGCCACCAGCAGCCGGGCGACACCTCGTCCCTCCCAGGCAGGATCAACGGCGACCGAAAGGAGCTCGGCCTCTTGTCCTGGCCCGTTTGCACCCGGTGTTCGGTGACGGAGCGTCTCGAGCACCCGGCGCCACCCGCTCACCAGAGGACCGAGCGCTCTGAGCGCAGCGACGAGTCCGTCCCGCCGGAGGAAGGAGCGGTAGAGGCCGCCGACGTCAGTCGATCCGGCGATGAACCCAACGGTCGTGTTCCGGCCCTCGCCGACCAATAGGAAGGAACTGGGATGCAGGCGGATCCTTCGGTAGAGCAGGCTCAGGAAGCCCGTTCCAAGCAGGGACAGGAATCCCTCGGAGATCCCTGCGGCGTGCAGTGTCGCCGCAGTGTCGGCATCGGGAGCGGTGGCTGGGTGCACCCTTATCGTCGTCCCGGTCGCGGCTTCGTCGCCGTCGCTGGAGCTCGAGCCCGGCCCACCACGCGGCGTCGATCCGGGTGCCGAATGGCGTCGGTCTGGGTGGGGCGGCATCGTCGTCTCCCGACCTCGAGCAGTGTGCCTAGACGCGGGGTGCTCTCGCTGGTCCGGACCTTGACCAAGTTCCGAATCAACGGACCATCGAGTATATTGGCAGATCGTGGACCGACAGAGGGGCGTCGCGAGTTCGGGTCAGTACCAGCTGCCCCACTTGCAGAGCATCGAAGCCCAGTCGATCCATGTCTTCCGCGAGGTCGCAGCTGAGTTCGAGCAGCCGGTGCTGCTCTTTTCCGGAGGAAAGGACTCGGTCGTGATGCTGCATGTGGCTCGCAAGGCGTTCTGGCCAGGTCGGATTCCCTTTGCGGTCATGCATGTCGACACCGGTCACAACTTTCCCGAGGTGCTCGAATTCCGCGATCGATATATCGAGAGGATCGGAGCCAGGTTAATAGTGGCCTCTGTCCAGGAGTCGATCGACTCCGGGCGGATCGTCGAGGACACCCCGCAGAACTCCTCGCGGAACCGTCTCCAAACCAGAACATTGCTCGATGCCATCAACGAGCATCGGTTCGACGCGGTGTTCGGAGGAGCCCGAAGGGATGAGGAGAAGGCTCGGGCCAAGGAGCGAGTGTATTCGTTCAGAGACGAGTTCGGGCAGTGGGACCCAAAGAACCAGCGGCCGGAGCTCTGGTCACTGTTCAACGGCCGCCATCGTTCCGGCGAGCACATCCGGGTGTTCCCGCTGTCCGACTGGACTGAGCTCGACGTCTGGCAGTACATCGCTGCCGAAGGGATCGAAGTTCCCTCGATTTATCTATCCCACAGGCGCCGAGTGTTCCGCCGGGACGGAATGTTGCTCGCCACGGGACCATACACAGATCCACGCGACGATGAAGAAGTGTTCGAGGCGACGGTGCGCTACCGGACGGTCGGCGACATGACCTGCACCGGGGCGGTGGAATCGACGGCTACTTCGGCTGAGGAGATTTTCGTCGAGGTTGCGACCTCGCGGCTAACCGAACGGGGAGCCACGCGAGCCGACGACAAGGTGAGTGAGGCGGCGATGGAGGATCGCAAGCGGGAAGGTTACTTCTGATGGAGCTCCTCCGGCTCGCCACCGCGGGTTCCGTCGACGACGGCAAGAGCACGTTGATCGGGCGGCTGCTCTACGATTCAAAGGCCATCTTCGAGGACCAGCTCGAAACGGTCGAACGGGTCAGTAGGCAGCGGGGTGACGAGTACACGGACTTGGCCTTGCTCACCGATGGCTTGCGGGCCGAGCGGGAGCAGGGAATCACGATCGATGTGGCATACCGTTACTTCGCCACGCCCGCTCGCAAATTTATCATCGCCGACACACCCGGGCACATCCAGTACACGCGGAACATGGTCACGGGTAACTCGACTGCCGATCTCACTGTCGTACTCGTCGATGCTCGCAAGGGCATTGTGGAACAGACCCGCCGGCATGCCTTTCTGGCGTCGCTGCTCCGGGTTCCGCATTTGCTCCTTTGTGTGAACAAGATGGACCTCGTCGGATATGAGCGAGACGTCTTTGAGTCGATCCGCGAGGAGTTCGCCGCTTTCGCCAGCCGGCTAGATGTAGCTGACCTCAGCTTCATTCCGATATCGGCGCTCCAGGGTGACAATGTGGTGCAGCGGTCAGCCAATATGGCCTGGTACGAGGGAGCCTCATTTCTCCATCGTCTGGAGGAGATCTATATCTCCTCCGATCGCAATCTCATCGATCCGCGTCTACCTGTGCAATGGGTCGTACGCCCCCAGACCACCAGTCAAGCCGATTACCGGGGTTATGCCGGGCGGGTCGCCGGTGGCGTGTTCAAGGTGGGCGACGAAGTGACGGTTCTCCCCTCGGGATTGCGGACGGCTGTGGCCGGTATCGACTCGTTCGACGGCGCTGTCGACGAGGCATTTCCGCCGATGTCGGTGACCGTCCGGCTGGCCGACGACATCGACGTTTCGCGTGGTGATCTCATTTGCCGTCCTATGAACCAGCCGAACGTCGGCCAGGATCTTGATGCCATGGTGGCCTGGATGAACGAGCGCCCCGTCCAGGTCGGCGATTTTCTAGCGCTCAAGCACACCACGCGCTGGGTCAGAGCGATGGTCCGGGATATCCACTACCGGCTCGACGTCAACACCCTGCATCGCGATGAATCGGCATCGTCTCTCGGGCTCAACGATGTGGGCCGGATGAGCCTACGGGTCACCCAGCCGCTCTTCTACGATAGTTACCGCCGCAACCGCCAGATGGGTTCGTTCATCCTCGCAGCGGAGGACTCCAATGTGACCGTCGGCGCCGGCATGCTCCACGGTCCTGATTGAGCTCCTATGGCGCGACGCTCGGGACCAAACCTGACCTGGCATCCCGGCCACCTCTCCAGAGAGGACCGCGGAAGTGGCCGCTGCGTCAAGGGCGCGACTCTGTGGTTCACGGGGCTCTCCGGCTCTGGAAAATCGACCCTGGCTGCGGCAGTTGAGCGGCAATTGGTCCAGCGAGGCCGGAGCGCTTACCGTCTCGATGGCGACAACCTTCGGAGCGGCCTGAACGAGGACCTCGGATTCAGTCGGGAGGATCGGGAGGAAAACGTGCGGCGGGCCGCAGAGGTGGCGCTGCTGTTCGCTGAAGCAGGCGTGGTAGCCGTGGTCGCTCTCATCAGCCCGTACGCCTCGTCTCGATTGGCTTCTCGACGGCTACACGAGCGGGCGGGGTTCGCTTTCATCGAGATCTACATGGCTGCCGGTATCGACGTCTGTGCTCGTCGAGATCCAAAGGGCCTCTATGCCAAAGCTTCGAGGGGCACGATCGGTTCGTTCACTGGGGTCGACGATCCCTACGAGATTCCCAGCGCTCCTGATGTGATCGTTCCGCCGGACGCAATCTTGGAGCGCGCCGTCGACGATGTACTGCTCGGACTGAACCGTCGAGAACAGGCGGACGGCCTCCAGGGCGCACCAGGTCTCTGAGCTACCGCGGCGACGGCGATCTGCTCTTGGCACGGCCGCCTCCGCAGCCGAGGAGGGAACTCGCCGTCCCAATATCGCTTCGTTGCGCTACTCAATTTTGAGGAGGTCAGGTTATTCGGCTCCGGCAAATGAAGACGGACGAACTCGCGATTCAAAAAAGTGGTTCGCGCCACGCTATTGGGTATGTAGGATTGGCATCGAAGGTCGTGGTTCGAGGGGGAACATGCAGGGGCGAAGTAAGGGGGTGGGGCCGTGGCGGATAGTCACAGCTGGGTGCGTGCTCGCTGTAGGGTTCGGGCTCGTCCTCGCTGCGGGCGTGGCCTCTGCTTCATCAGTGGTTCGTCCGGTTGCGGTTCTCCGCTTCGGGAGCAACGTCACACTTGACGTTCCCGGGACGTGCCCCATGCGGCATCCTAACTGTGAATGGATGCTCTCTGTCGACGAACCGGGCGTCCCCGCACAGACCGTCGTCGGCACCGCAACAAGCACATCGGGAAGACTGGTGGTCGCCTACCCGAGGGGCTTCTGCGGCGTCGTTCAGGCCGATGTCCTCATCGGACCGGCTCCCTGGCGGCTGCAATTCGGCCACAAGACCTCGATCTGCATTCCGGTCACGGCAATCAACCAGACGCCAACTGTCCTCCCGTTTAGCCAGACGGTGACATCGGCCCTGCCGCTCAGGGGCGTCACATCGACCGGGGTCCCCGCCCTGGGGGGGGGATGGGCAGGATGCCGGTCAGACACTGCCCTTCACCGGGGTCAATCTCGAGCCGGTAATTGCCGCCGGATCGGTATTGACGGTGCTCGGAATGGGCCTCCTGACCACGATCGACCAGCGGCGGCGGGCTCTGTGCACTGTAGCCGGCTCGATTCGTGCCAGCCGACTCGGGAACTGCTCGGCTGGGATGGTGCGGTGGTTGTTAGGGGACTGAGTCGGCCCGAAGCGGAGGTCAGTCGCTCAGTCCCGATCGGCTGGCTCGGCCGTAGGATCCGACAGCATCTGGTTGGTCGATCCCACTGGAGGGCCTCCAGCCGCAGAAGCGGTCGCTGCCCGGTCCACCTGCACGGCACGGTAGGCAAGGTACCCGGCAATGACGAACGCAACCAACGAGATGACGGCTGCGACCGCACCTCGCTTGTGGTAGTGGCCCCTGCCAGGGTGACGCCCGGGGATCCAACTCGGTAGTGCATGGATTGCGACCGCCAGGTATTCGGCTGCGACGATCGCCGCGAGGATGCCGATAATGGCAAGGACGATGACCCAAACCCATTTCATGGGGGTGAAGACTAGCGAACTCTCCGGGAGCCCGCTGCGAGCGGCTCGATATCATCGAACGGGAGGACGTCCACTGCCCCTGAGCTGGCAATCCCGTAGCGCTGCTTTACCGCCACCCGAGTGGGGCGGAGCCGTTCGCCGTCAGCCCGTGTCGTTGTCTTGCCGTCAGCCCGTGTCGTTGTCTTGCCGGCCGCCCCAACGGTACGCCCGACTGATCTGCGATTCGGCTGAAGCGACCTTGAATGGGTCGAAGGCCGGCTGCTTGTCCGCCACGACAGCGTTGCCGCTCGACGAACGCAGCAGCAAGCTCAGAGTTGGGTTGGTCCACGGCCATAGGTAGGTCTTCGCCAGCGGTGTTTGAACCTCTGCCTCAGGGACGACGCCAGTGTGATGCGTAATGGTGGCCCGGAACGTGCGGGTCACCGATGACCAGCGGGTGGCGTAGACGATCGGTACGACCATGACGACGAGAAGGAAACCAGCAGCGACCCACACGCTCGTTCTTGACAGCACAGGAAGCAGGTTCCGACTCTCCATCCAGCGTGGATGTAACCAGTCGATGGCGAGCAGGAGCTGCAATACCACGACGATGATGACGCAGAAGGCCCTTTCCGAATACGCCGCACTCGGGCCCGTGTGGATGGCAGATTGGATTCCCAGGCTGGTGAAGAGCACGGCGGGAACAAGGAGGGG
This sequence comes from uncultured Acidimicrobiales bacterium, assembly GCA_963764555.1. Taxonomy (GTDB): domain Bacteria; phylum Actinomycetota; class Acidimicrobiia; order Acidimicrobiales; family RAAP-2; genus Bog-756. The sequence continues at coordinate 126,379 of CAVXSW010000003.1, read as the reverse complement.
CCAACGGAGCCACGGTGGATTGGCATGTCCGTAGAGAAGGATCCATCCTAATAAACAGGCAGCGCCGATTATCAAGGCCACCATGGAGAGTGGGTTTAGGTCTTCAACGTTCTTCAGGAAGCTCGCCGAATTGCTGTTGGGTCGGAATACCAGGGTCCAGAGGGCGCTTGCCAAGACGAGGCCGGAAATGACGGCCACTGCCATACTGACTCGGGCATCCATCACCCTCAGGCGAGCCCTCACTCGAAGGAGCGCCAGGACTATCAGGACGACGGCACATGGCGCGATGGACTCATGTGAAAGGAAGGTGAAGCCACAGGCGACCACGACAAGGACCGCCTGCGAGCTTGACCAGGGAACTGACTGCGCCGACAACACAGAGACGAGCACGACCAGAGGCAGGGCCAGTGTGAGCTCGCTCGCGCTGAAGATGATCATGGTGGCGAAGCAGAGCCCACACGTGATGGCAACCAGCGTGAACTGAACTCGGGACTGCCGGGCGAAGACAAAGGCGAGGGCCCAGACCAGCGCCGGGAAGAGCAGGAAGCCGATCCCAAGGAGCACGGTGAGCGTATGCGTGTCAGTTTCGCCCGACGCTAACCCGAGAAGGAGGGGTCCTTCCCGGACGGAGTTAACCACCTCGCGGCCGGACACATGGAAAGGTTGGTGCGTCTGTAGCGCTTGGAGAAGATAGTAGGAGCCATCCCCGACGAGAGATGCGTTACTCACCACGAGGAAGACAGAGCAGACGACAACTACAGCGGCGCAGAGTGCGACCAGCCCGCCGGGAACGCCGTCTCGGCGTGGATCACTCCGTGTCGACGAGGAGCGCGGGCGGTGGTGGCCTTTGGATGGCAGGTCAACGGTGGCTCCGGCTCTGGCTTGCACAAGAACACCCTACAAACGCTCGATTCGACGAGCACCAGATGGCGTGTCGGCCCTCACCGAAATCCCCAGAGACGCTCCCTGATCCCTCCGATGAGCTGCAGGGTGATCGCCGCGGCGGGGCGAGCCATATGCCGAGGGTGATCCGCCGCCCGCTGCTTGACCTGCATCCCTACTTAACCTTAAGCCTCGATCCACCGCCCGGTCTCGGAGTCCGTGACGGTGCGACAGGGTCGCCAATCGGATCCGAACAGCCTGGTGCCAGGTTGATTTGAGGGGGTCGGGCACCGCGAGGCCAGAGGATCCTGTGAGCAGGTCGCTTGTCAGCGTGTAGGTGAGCGTCTGCGGCCACGCCGGTCCGGGAGGAGGGTGTTCAGGTCGGGGCGAAGGCAATTGCGCGCAAATTGGTGATCGCCCGCGAGAGCTTCACCTGCCAGGTCCACAAGGTCGGCATGCGCAAGGTGGGACGACCGGAGCGGTTGACCAGTCGGGCGGGAACGGCGAAGTACCGGGTGCAGAGGGTGGCGGTGACGGTGAGGGTCTCGTCGGCGCGAGCAGGTCGCCGAGGGCTGCCGTCCAGCGGATCAGGTTGTGGGCGTGTGAGCACCGCACAGCACAGCCGCGCTCCGTTGGCACTGAAGTTGCCCGAGGGCCAGTGTCCATCCCTGCCCCTCCTTCCAGTCGTCGATGGCGAGTTCGACCATCGCGGGCTGGCGGTGGAAGGCGCCGATCTCGACCGCGGGGCCGTCGAGATCGGTCAAGAAGGCGAAGTGGCGCCAATCGGGCCACAAGGTGCCCTGAGGTCCGATCAGCCGGGTGCGGCGCACAACCAGGCGGATGCCCTCGTAGATGGTCTCGGCGCGGCTCGGCCCCCTCGGGGTAGTCGGTCTCGACTCGGTGCTCCTCGGGGATCGCCACGATGGCGCTCACCAGCCCCTTTGGTGTTCGTGCCGCACGGCCATGGTGTAGGAGATCCCCAGGCGCACGAGGGTGGTGATGGTGTGCTTGAACCAGAAGCCCGAATCGAAGCGCATGACCATCTCACCGGTCTCGGCCCGGGTGGCGAGCAGGGTAGCCGAGGACCTTGGTGTAGCCGTAGGCGGCACCCGCTTCTTCTTGCCGTGCACCTCCTCGATGGTCGAGTCGACATCGAGGACCAGGCGCTCGGTCCCCGGGCCGGCCCCAGCCCGCCAGCGGCGGTGAGCGCCTCGCCGATCAGCTTCTCGAACTGACGGAGGTGTCCGAAGGTGAAGGACCGCAGGAAGGTCCCGAGCGTCGACGGTGCCATGACCCGATGACCGAGCACCTTGGACGTTGAGCCCGCACGGAGCACGTCAGCGTGGTCGATGTGGGAAGCGCCCGCCACCATGGCGTGCACGATCGTGAGGATCCTCCCGGGCTGAAAGCCTCCGACCCGTCCTGACAGGTCGATCGTGACGTTGTAGGCGTTCAAGGCCGAGGCGGGCGGCGACCGTGGCCGCCAGCAGCAGCCCGGCGTTGGCTACCAGATTGGGCTCGTCACCGCGACACGGTCGATTCCGCGCCATACTGGCTTCACCGAACGTGCCCCCTGTTTTGGGATGAATGCGGCGTTGACCACCGGCATTCTCCCAGTGCAGGAGGCCTTTTACGCGGATGCGCGTGGGGGTTACGCGGTGGATCGAGGCTAAGCTCTCCTGGTCGCAGCCCTCCCGAGTTCGCTCCGCCTTCCCTTGCCTGATGGCTTGGTCTCCGTCGGCGCTCCCTCCGCCCCTCGACCGCCGGGTTTGGGACCCTTTTCGATGCGTTAGGGAAGGCGTCCGCCACCGGCAGATGGATCGAGCGGCGACGTCGGCTCAGGACGGTCGACGGTACCCTGGGTGACACTGCTGACGATGGACCGGATCTGCTCCTTCGCCACGGTCGTGTCGTATTTCTCCCGATGCAGCCTCTGTGCGGCGTCAGCCAGTCGAGTACGAACGTCGAGATCGGTGAGAACCTTCTCACAGGCAACCCCGAATTCACCGGGATCGTCGGCAACAAGGAGGTGCACGCCATCCTGAACCGCGAGCCCGGCGGCGCCGAGGGATGTCGAGACCACTGGAATCCGATGGGCGAACGACTCGAGTATCTTGAGGCGGGTACCACTGCCGTAGCGGATGGGTACGATAGCGACGTCTGCACGTGCCAGTTCTGGACACATCGAAGGAACAACGCCGACAACGCTGACAGCCGGCGGATCATGAAGACGCTCCGTTGCCGGTGAGGTCTTCCCGACCAGTCGAAGCCGTGTGGAAGGGACTCGTGCACGCAGCAGGGGCATGACCTCGCGGACGAACCATTGTGCTCCGTCGGCGTTCGGGCCATAGTCGAACGTTCCCTGGAACAGGACGACCGGAGGGTCGCCAGGGAATTTCCGACCAAGCGGTGCCTGTGGTCGGGGATAGGCATTGACGACCAACTCGGCATTGGCCATTCCCGACCGACGAACTTCGGCGTCCGAACAGAGCACAACCCTGTCGACCCCGGCTGCCACGGAGCGCTGGAAGTTCTCCCAGTCCCGAGCATTGATTCGAGCCTGCAGGGCGGCAAACCGCTCGTGCATCCGACGAATGGCGAGGTTAGCCGAAGGGCCAGCAGGCACGAGCATGGCGCGCTGGCTTTCCGCTTCGTCGACCAGTCCGTCGAGGTCGACGACCGTAGGTCCTACGTGGGGCCGGCCCAGCCAAGCGAACGTCATCGGTGACCTGAACCAGACGAGGTCGTACTGCTGTTCGACCCAGTCGGCGAACTTGAGCCGGCCGGCGAGGTCCGCCTTGCGCAGTACCACCTCCATCGGCACTCCCCTTCGGGCCAGCCAAGCGGCCCGCCAGCGCCTCGATCGATCGATGGCCGGGTAGGCCACGGTCGTCAACCGTCGAAGCGCGACGTCCTGGGGAACCGTTCGGTCTCTCTGGCGCTGGTCCACGAACGAGAACAGGTCGACCGTTCCCAGCTCGCAGAGCGCATCGAGCGTCGTGGCCAGCCGCAGGAGCCCGCCGTTCCGCGGCGGCCAGGGGAAGAAATCGGCGACCGCCAATATGGCCATCGAGGCCCCTCCGTGTCGCATTTTCGATTGGCTCATCATCCGATGATCCTAAATGCGTCCGGAGCTCAGTTCGTTTCGTGACGGTCGATCCTGAAGCGAAGGACAGCGGTTAGCTAGGAATATGAGGCCCTCGGGTCCGAAACTGCTCCGGCCCGCTCCGGTGAGCGGGGGTCCCGAGACACGTTAGAGTCGGCCAGCCCGGAGGAAAAACACATGCCTGCGGCCGATCTTTTCCGGCGGTTTGAGAGGCCGGTGAATGGCGAGATATGGACCTTGCCCCTGGCGACAGCTACCGATAGACAGATGCTCGTGGCAGTCGAGACCGAGCCGTTGACGGCTGAATCGCCGTCAGAAACCGGCATCAGCCAGCCACCGTCGCCGGATGGCGCTCGGAGATTCACCGTTGTCTCGCTCACGGCCATCCTGATCGTGGCCGTGCCCTACGGCTGGGTGTGCTGGGATCTGTGGAACGGTACGATCGACCCGTTTCGGCGCGGCCCGACCGTCTCGGTATACGACGTGCAGGCTCATGCCATCTTGCACGGCCATCTCTCACTGCCGCCCGGAAGCATCGGCCCCGAGGGATTCGTCCACGACGGGCGTACGTACACCTATTTCGGCCTGTTTCCCTCACTGATCCGCATCCCGGTTCTTCTTCTCACGCATACATTCGATGGTCGCCTGGCGTCGGCATCTATCGTTCTTTCGTGGCTCGTCACCGCCACATTCGCGAGCCTTCTCTTGTGGCGGATTCGGACGGTCGTCCGGGGAAACGCAATTCTGGGATGGACCGAGGCCGTCGCTTGCGGAACCCTTCTTGCCTCGATCCTGGCCGGCTCGGTCCTGGTCTTCTTGGCGTCGGAGCCCAATAGCTACTCGGAGGACCTGGCCTGGAGCGTCGCACTCTGTTGTGGCAGCCTGTTCACGCTGTTGGGAGTGCTGGAAAGGCCGTCATGGGGCCGGGTCGTGGCTTCGGGCCTTCTCGTGCTCCTCACCAATCTCAATCGGGCGACGACCGGTTACGCCTGTGTGCTGGCCACTTTGGCGATCGCCGGCTGGCTGGCGCTCGGACGCGGAAGGCCCGAACAACGTCGATGGGCCCTTCCGATGCTGGCTGTGGGCACCGTGGCCCTGATCATTGGCTCCGCCATCGACCTCGCCAAGTTCAGTCTGTTCTTCGGTGTTCCAGCTTCGGAGCAACTCCTCTATGCGGTATTCGGGTTTGCCCATGTCAACGGGGGCCACTATTTCGGCATCCGGTTCCTCCCCAGCACGCTCCAGGCCTATGCACTGCCGGGCGGTCTCCGAATCACATCCGTGTTTCCGTTCCTGACGTTGCCAGACCTGCCAACTCACCTCATTGCCCACACTCCGGTCTTCACTAGAGCGCCAACAGCCAGCGTCCCCGCATCCATGCCGCTGCTCTTCGGGTTGGGCCTGTGGGGGGTTGTTGCCTCCCTTGTACCCCATCGCCCGACGGCCGTTCGCGCGCTGCGCATCCTCCTCGCCGCCTCGGCAGTCAGCGCTGGCGCGGTGCTCATCTTCGGGTGGATCCTCGAGCGTTTCCTCGGTGATTTCATGCCTCTCCTGCTGTTGGCAAGCATGATTGGCCTGGTGGACATCTGGCGCCGCCTGAGCCGGAGCCGACGATCCGTACGCATCCTCATCGCCGCACTGGTCGGTATGGCGGCTCTGTTCGGGTTCGTTGCCAACATCGGCATCGCGGTGACCCCCCAGTCCGACTGGACCGACGCCCAGGCGGTCCATTTCGTCCAGACCCAGCGCACCATTAGCGACATCACCGGGCACCCTCTCGCCAGCCAGGTCAAGCAAGGAAACACCCTTCCTGCCCAGTTCTCGACCGGACAGGTCTTTATCGTCGGCCACTGTCAGAAGCTGCTGGTGTCCATTCAGTCCGCACCACCGCAGAGGATCTACCTCACCGGTCAATTCTGGCTCACGGTCGAACGCGCTCCGCATACACCCATCTGTAACTCACTCCTCGAACAGGCAAGGCGAGGGGCTGGCTAGTCGGTGAACCAGGTCGACGTAGGCAGAACGGCGCACGCTGATCCTGGCGCTCGTGCTGACCGCCCCTCCCAGAGCCTCTTCGAACGCGTCACCCACTGTCGTGTTGCCTACGAGGTGGTCTATGTGCTGGCGGCGGTGGCTGCAGCAGCGCTGGCCCTGTCGCTCGCCGGACGACGCCCGGGATGGCCCGTTGGCCAGACCTACGGGCAGGACCCGCTCCTCGTACAGATATACGCGGCTCACTTCCGCCACGGGGATTTGCTGCCCGTGTGGTCGAGCAGTGACGCGTACGGCCTAGGAACCCCGGTGCTGCTCTTCTACCACAAGGCGTTCTTTGTACTTGGCGGTGCCGTGTACCTCCTGATCGGTGGTGCGCTCAAGCCCACACTGCTGGTAACCACCGGTGTCTTCATGGTCATCGGCGCATACGGCATGAGGCAAGCCATTGCCGTGGTCACCCGGGAGCGAACCCTGCAGGTCGTGGGATCGCTCGGTTTTTTGCTCACCAACTGGGCGTTCGTGGAGTGGCTGAGCCGGGGCGATCTGGCCGAATTCTCGGCACTGATGGTCGTTCCGTGGCTTCTCTATTGGTGTCTCGCGTTGGTCAAGGAGCGGCGGGTCTCATGGACGATCGTCCCCACCATGGTCGTGCTCGTCGACGCTCACAGCGCGGTGGCGTTGGTGTCGACAGTCGCTTTGGGCGTCACTGGTGTCACCTTCGTGGTGACATTCGGGACGGCGGGGCTGCGCGCCGTCTACAAACGGGTGATCGTCGCTGTTGCAGTCACGACCCTCATCCTTTCCCCCATGCTCATTGCTGAGCTGAGGATGAGTCGCTACTACGACCCCGCCTCAAAGATCACGAAGTTCGGAGCCACCGTCTCCCACCACTTCGTCACACCGTGGTGGGGCTATTTGTATCTGCCCGCCTACCGATGGCTCTCGCCGTCCAATGCCAATCTCGACGTTCAACTGGACTTCGCCATCACCGCCGTCCTGGTCGCGGGCCTGATCCCCCTGATCATCCGATGGGCCAGGCGCCGTGCGACCGTGGGCCCGACACCGGCACCTGCCCCGGAGGCAGAGCGCCCGGCCGGAGACCGATCGATCGCTGCCGTCATCCTCGTGAGCCTGGCTGTCTATCTCTTCATGCAATTCCGGATATCCCTTCCCCTCTACGACGTCCTTGCCCCGTTCAAGGTCATTACCTTCCCCTATCGGATGATGACGTTCATCACTCCGTTGGCGCTGTTGTTGGCTGTTTTGATCGCCGACTGGTACTTTCGCGTCGAACGACGTCAGCGTCCCGGGAGATGGCCGTGGAAGGCGGTGGCTCTCTCCGGGGTGTGGCTGGTGCTGCTAGTGCTCCTTTCCCCGGTCACAGCCCATGAACCGCCTCCTACTACCAGCTTCTTTCCCTACGCCCCCTTTGTTCCCGACCCAGCACTGGTCGCCCCCCGGCAAGCCACCTTCCAGACGCCTTCGGGGTCACTGCCTGAGTCCGGCCCGATGTTCATCGAGTATCTCCCGAAGGTGGTGGGCCCGGATGGTCAGGAGCTGGCATCGGACCTACCGCTCTACCAGAAGCTCCACGCCAATCGTGCGAAGGACGCCTCGCTGTCCTCTGTGCCGTGTTCGGTCGTGCAGCGATCGGGGCAGGAGTTCGAATCGCTGCATGCTGTGTACACCGTGACCTGCAGCGCCCCGACGCTCGTGGCCCTTCCCATCTCCTACAACGGGTTCACCCAAGTCGGTGAGCGCACTCCAGGGGGCCACACCAGTCCCGTCGCGGTGCGCCACGTGCGAACCGATCCGCGCATCGTGGTGCGGGTGGACGGCAGTGGGACCCACTTGTTCGTGGTCGACCTGCCCACTCTCGGTAAGATCCTCTTCTAGCTGTAATTGGAGGGCACTTGACCATCGCTCACCAGCGGTGGGCGGCGTCGGCGAATCTCGCATTTATCCAGCGTGACAGTGGTGAAGTGGAGGCCCAGTGTTACGCTTCGCCGGTGCAGAAAGACTCCCTGTCGGCAGGGCAGGATGCACCGGTTGGCACGCCCGTGGTGGCGACTCCCGACGAGGGCCCAGAAATGAGCCAGCCTCACAGCCGGCGACCCGGACGGTTCAGGCGCGGCGACGTGCTCGGGTTGGGATGGGTGCTGATCTCGGGAATCGCAGTTCTCGTCCCGTTCCTGATCCACGGGAGCATCTTCGGTCCGATCGATCTGGCCGTCCAAGACGGACTCACCCGAGAGCCTGGGGTCGCTCCTCACATCGCTCAGAACTCCGACCTGGCCAATTCGCTCATCCCGTGGTGGACATTGGTCTGGCAGCAGGTGCATCACGGTCACCTGCCCCTCTGGAACCCTTACGCCGCGCTCGGAACACCACTCGCCTTCAACTGGCAATCGGCTCCGCTCAGCCTGCCTGCTCTGGTCGGCTATGCGGCTCCATTGCGATATGCGTTCACCGTCGGAGTGATCGTCAACATCGCCGTTGCGGGATCGGGGGGATACGTACTGGGGCGCGTGCTCGGTCTGGGCGTCGTGGCCAGCGCCGCCGTGGGTACCGTGTTCGAGCTCAGTGGACCGATCACTGCCTGGCTGGGGTATCCGTTCCCGGCGGTGATGGGCTTGGCGGGTTGGATCCTCGCCTTCGGGTTGCTGCTCATCCGAGGACGGCATCGGGCGGGCTACCTCGTCGCAACGGCCGTCTGCGTGGCGTTCTCCTTCTTCGGAGGTGCTCCCGAAGGCTTCGCGGTATTGATGCTGAGCCTGGTTGCGTTCTTCGGAATACTGTTGCTTCAGCGCGCCCGTTGGTTGGGCGGCTCGGGCCCCATTCTCCGACCGGCGGTCGACCTGGGCGTTGCCGTCGTGGCCGGCGGAGCGCTGGCGGCTCCATTCGCGTTGCCTGGTATCCAGCTGGCAAGGCAATCGATCCGGGGATCGTCCGGCACGACCGTTGCCCTGGCTCCTCATGTGCTGCTCTACACGATGTTCCAAACGTTCGGCGGACTTCCGATCTATCGCGGTGGCCGGTTGACCGTCTTCGATCCATACTCGCTCTTCTATACCGAGAACGCGATGTACGTGGGCGTGGCGGCCCTGGTCTTGGCGACCCTCGCCGTGATCCTGCACCGTCGTCGTCCCGAGGTCCGGGCCTTTGCCATCGTCACGGCACTTTGCCTCGCTCTGGTGTTCGTCTCGCCCATCGTGTCACTGGCCGACAAGCTGCCGTTACTCGGGCAAGTCGGCTGGCTGAGGGCAGAGATGCCGATGGCGCTCGCCATCGCCGTACTGGCCGGGTACGGGATCGACTTCGTCGTTCGAAGGGCAGGTACCCGCGTCGTCGGCTCCTTGGTCGGTGGCGGGTTTTCCGTCGCAGCCTTGTTTCTCCTCGGTCTGTGGTTGTTCGGTCGCCGGGACCTTTCCCCTGCGGCGGCGTCGATCCGCGCGCATAGCTTCATCTGGCCCGCGGCGGAGACGCTCGCCGGGCTGGCGACGGCCGGATTCCTGGTCTGGGTGTACCGGCAGGGTCCCATGTCGCCGCGGGTCGGTACCGACGGAGCCCCACCCGGATCGCTCCTCGTCCGATGGGCCGGGCTCATTGCCGGCGTCGTGCTGCTGTCCGTTCAGACCGCCTATCTGGTCAGCGCCGGCGCGCAGACGATGGAATCGAGCCCGAATTCATATCCCCAGACACCTGTCATTCGGGCGTATTCGGCTGCGGTGGGCTCGGCGGTCGTGGCCAATGGTCCGGCCGGCTGCCATTACGGCATCGGACCGAACGTCAATGACGCCTATGCCATTCGAGAGCTGGCCGCTTACGATCCGATCATCCCGAAGCGGGTCTTCGTCGATTGGGAGGAGATCAACCGCACGACGAGCGGCGCTCCTGGGCTGTACATCTTCTGCCCGCCGGTTACGACCGTTGCCCTGGCCCGGGAATACGGAGTGGGCTTTGTCCTCGAGGGCTCCGGCCACCCGGGCCCGAGCGGGAGTGTCTTCGTCCGCCGTCTCGCCGACGAGGACTTATACCGCATCCCTGGGTCGGGAGAGGCCACGGTGGCGCCACTCTCCGGCAGGTCGTTGCCGCCCGATGAGGTGGCCGGGGTGCCGGTGACCGTGCATCATCCGAGCCCTTCTGTCTGGAAGATGCAGACTGAGTCGGCTCGGCCGACGGCGCTGCGTCTCCATCTGACCAACGTTCCCGGGTGGCGGGCCACCATCGACGGTCGGCCGCTGACTCTCGAACCCTATGTCGGATCGATGTTGCAAGCTCGGGTCCCGGCGGGCAGCCACGCCATCGTCGTGCGCTACTGGCCCAAGGCCCTGACCGAAGGCATCGTCCTGGCGCTCATCAGCGCGCTCTTCCTTCTCAGCTTGCTGGTCTGGACGGCATACCGGAAGCGCCACTCCAACGGCCGAAGTGAACCCGGCCCTGACGTGCCGGTAGCGTGACCGGGATGGCCGGCCGCACGGACGATTCACCCCGAGCCGAGACGGTCATCGTCGTGCCCTGTTTCAACGAAGAGAGCCGATTCGAAGGTCTCGCGTTTCTCGACCTGGTGGACGCCGGCGTCCGACTTCTCTTCGTCGACGACGGGTCGACCGACGGTACGGGTCGGATTCTGGAGCAGCTGTCCCACAAGTCCGAAGGCATCGGGCTATTGCGACTTGACCACAACATGGGGAAAGCCGAGGCGGTTCGCCTCGGCATGCGTCAGGCCATCGGGGACGGTGCCGATGTGGTCGGCTACTTCGATGCGGACCTGGCCACACCCACTGACGAGCTGCTGCGGCTCGTACGCACGCTCGAGTCCAGAACGGAGCTGGCGGGCGTGTTCGGCTCTCGCGTCGCCCGATTGGGTAGTCAGATCCAGCGCAGCCCCTTCCGGCACTACACCGGTCGTGTCTTCGCCACCGTGGCCTCGCTGGCCCTGGGCGTTGCCGTCTACGACACGCAGTGCGGCGCCAAGGTGTTTCGGGTCAACTCCACCCTTGCAGCTGCCGTCGGATCACCGTTCCGGTCACCCTGGTCCTTCGACGTCCTGTTGTGCCAGCGATTGTTCGACGGTTCCCCCGAGGTCCCGGGGCTGCCGATCGAATCATTTCTGGAGGTGCCTTTGGGACGATGGAGCGACGTGAGCGGCTCCAAGGTCGGTCTGGTCGGCAGCCTGGCCGCCCTATGGGATGTCGCCGCCCTCGGGATCCGGCGCCGGCGCCGGCGATGACGAAGACGGGCGAGATGACAGAGGTGGAGGGGGAAGGGCCCGCTCCCGACGCGGCCAGGACCGACGATTCCGCCACCAGGCTCGTGGATCGGTTCGATCCCCGCCTCGTCAACGTGGTCACCGTCCTGGGGTTCGTGCTTCCCCTGGCCTTCTACTTCTGGATGATCCATCACTACAGCGTCAACGTGATCTTCGGAGACCAGTGGGATGACATCACGGTGATCAACCACTCGTACTCGAACCTGTTCGACTGGGCATCACTTTGGGCCCAGCACAACGAAAACCGCATCTTCTTCCCCAATCTCATCGTGGTGCTGTTGGCCCACAACGCTAATTTCAACATCCAGCTGGAGGAATACCTCGGCGCGGTCATGCTGGTCGCGGCCACTGCTCTCCTGATCTGGGCCCACAAGCGGCGCACCAGATCGGTTCCCTGGCTCTACTACTGCCCGGTGGCGATCGTGGCCCTCTCCACGGTCCAGTACGAGAACGCACTGTGGGGTTTCCAGATGGCCTGGTATCTGGTGTTGCTCTGCCTGGCGGCAGCGATCGCCCTCGTCGACCGAGTCAAGTTGACCTGGCTTGCCCTGTTCGGTGCCGTCGCCGCGGCCGTCGTCGGAAGCTTCTCGTCACTCCAGGGCCTGCTCATCTGGCCGGCCGGACTGGTGCTCCTCTACCACCGGCGCCGAAAAGCCCGATTGCTCGTGGCGTGGGTCGTCGCCGCCATGACCTCGTCTACCATCTACCTGTACAACTTCAACACCAGTGCCAATGCGGGCTCGCCCAGCCACGGATACGTCCTGCACCATCCGTTGGCAGCCGTCAAGTTCTATGTCTTCGAAGTGGGCGACATCGTGGGTTTGCCCCGCCAGTACAACGGGCCGGGAAGCAATCCCGTTCTGCTGCTCGGACTGGTCATTTTGGTGTTGGCCGCGCTGGTTGTGGTGGCCTATGGGTTCCGGCGCGACAGCTCCGGTGGGGGACCGGTCGGGATTGCCCTCATCTGCGTGGGCCTGCTCTTTGTCGTCATCGTGACCGTCGGCCGAGTGCGATTCGGCTACCTCGGCGCCAGTGCGTCGCGGTACACCACCTATGACTTGTTGATTCCGATCGGGATCCTGTTGACCGTGCTCGGACGGCCACGGCGAGCAGTTCAACAACCTGGAGGGCGGACATCGGTCGAGTCAGCGACCGTTGGCGGACGGAGCATACGCCGATCGGCCTCTGGATTGCCGGGTTGGATAGATCGAGCCCTCCTTCCGACAATCGGCTGGGCCGTCGCCGCCGTCATCGTCGTACAGATCGGGTTCGGACTCCACTACGGGCCAAGCGGTGCGCGTTCCGACCATACGTATCAGGCAAACGCCGCCCGGGTCCTCCGGCACATCCAGCACACGCCGGACGGCGAGGTGGTGTTCTACCTGTACCTGCTCCAGCCTCCATCGTTCATCCGGCATCAGGCGGCGATCGCCCGATCGCACCATCTCAGCCTGTATGCCGCTGATCGCTGACCGAAGGACAGCGCATCCAACGAAGGCGCGTCACTTGGCATCGAGTTCATCTGACCGCGTCGTAGCCGCCGAGGACGGTCTCGCCGGCTAGGGCGTTCCCGAAACTGGCGGAGGTCCATCGGTAGCAGCATCCGCAGAGCCCGAGGGGACCGCCTCCAGAACGGAGACGGGAGCAGACGGTAGATCCGTCAACAGGCTGTCAGGCGATCGGGAGCTGCGGGTCAGTCTCCAAATACCGCGGAGATCGTCGATGGCTGTGCTCATGATCCGCACCCGGGAGTCATTGTCCTCGATCCATCGCACCGGCACCTCGTTGATCCTCAAACCGAGGCGCGCTGCCAACACCAACAACTCCGTATCGAAGAACCAGCTGTTGTCCTGAACGGCGGGCACGATCGTCTTCGCCACGTTCCGACTGACGGCCTTGAACCCGCACTGAGCGTCTCGGACGGAGTACCGCAGCGCGGTTCGAGCGATGAGGTTGTACAGGTGGGAGATGACCTCACGCTGAGGGCCCCTGATTACCTGGGCCCCACGAGCCAGCCGCGACCCAATGGAAATGTCAGCCGTGTCTCTCGCGATCGGATCGAGGACGGCGCCCAGGGCCTCGAGGTCAGTCGACAGATCGATGTCCATATAGGCGAGTATGTCGGCAGAACTCGAAATCCACGCGGCTTTCAGAGCGCCGCCTCGACCACGAACCCCCAGCCGAAGTGATCGGACGTTGGACTGTGCCTGGGCGATGCGCGTGGCAATGGCCCACGAGCCGTCAGTGCTCCCGTTGTCGACGATGGAAAGCGACCAGGCATAGGGGCAGTCCGCGGAAAGGACCTCCGTCAGGGTATGAATGCTCTGCTCCAGAGCCTTTTCCTCGTTGAGCACCGGGAGCGCGATGTCGACGGTTTTGGAGCGCACAGGCTTGGCCGGCCTCTCGGCTTCACATGTTGAACGGGATGTGGTGACGGGTGGACACTTTCATCCGAGCCGGCAAGCAGCGTACTCAGTGACTCGCACAGTTGCCGGGCCGACATCCGGACAGTCGTCGCACGAGCCGCCGGTCAGCACGACCCGAGCTAAACGTGAGGGGCAGATGGTATGCATGAGCCGGGATTGAGGCGGCCATCGATCCGGAACAGGGAGAAGCCGACATATTGTGTTCGAGCCGGATAGCCGGGGACGCCAGGAATGGGCAGGACATCCCGCCGGATGAGAATAGAGGCCGGATCGGTGCTGGTCCATGCCGTGGACGAGGAAGGATCTGTGAACAGTGTCGCACGGTCGGGCGACAGTCCTGTCGACACCAGCACGTATCCATAGTGCCCGCGGTTGAGAAGGCTTCGCCAGCGAGGACAGCTGGCCACTGCGGCATAGCCGCCGTGAGGCTCGGCCTGACCCACATACTGAACGAAATTGGTCAGATCTCTCCCGTACATTTCGTACTGTAACTGGGTGTACTCGCCGGCAACGGCGATCCGTGCGTTCCGCACCGGCTGGGCCCAGGCCACAAACGAGGGAGTGGTCGGACCGTAGTAACGATTTCGAAGGTAGAACTGCTGAAGTCCGAATCCACCGGCCACGAGAACGATCGTCATCCCTACGATGGCCGGAGCCGTCGGCTGCCATTGCCGATGGACCTGTCGCCGACGGTACAGAAGGAGTCCACCTACCAACAGGAGCAATCCCACTGCTGCGCCGATCACCGCGTCCACACCCCGGATCGCATCAGCGAACTGTTGGCCGAGCACGTGGGTGGGCCAGATCGTCCCATCCAGCTGCGACCCGACCAGAATTCCCACGTAAGCGACGAGTATGGCCCCAGGCCACCATGCTCGTCGCAAGGCCGGAATGATCGGAAGGAGGACTAGACCGAAGGCCACCGCCGGATCGGCGTAGCGGACGTTGTAGACGAAGTTCACCGGTGCACCGAGAATTGCCAGATACTGGGGACTCACGATGAATGCTGCGCCGGTGGCCAGACCGACCCACGCCAGCATCCGCGGCACCCGGGCGGGGCCCAGTACCGTCCCCAACGCGAGCCCGATCGCCGAGAGCCCCAGCAGCAACCACCAGGCCGGGCCGAAGGACAGCCGCAGTCCGGGAAAGAAGTAGGTGCTCCAGTCTCTTCCGTTGAACAGGAAATGCGCCAGCGTCGGTGTCGGCGTTCCTATCGCAGGGCCGGGCAGCCTGAAGGGACCGAGCTTCAGATTCAACGACGGTAGGGGGTTCCCGACCTCGACGAGGTTGCGCACGTACCAGAACCCTCCCGGTAAGGCGACCAGCAGCAGCCAGATCCCGCCCTCTCTCAATCGCGTGCCTCGGCGGGCCAGGATCCAAACGCCGACCGTGAGAGCCCCTGCCGGCGCGATATAGGTGAACTTGGTACCGAGAGCAAGCCCCGCCGCCAAGGCCGCTGCGCCAATACCGATGAGCCTGCTTCTGTCCCCCCGTTGTTCCGCGGTGATGAGAAGAGCCGCGCACGCGAGAAAAAGGGCGATCCCCACCACATCGTCGTACGCGCCCCCGGGCTGGGTGGCCACGAGTCCGGGTGTCGCCAGCAGGGCGGCACAGCCGGTGAGAGTGATCGGCGCCACACCGAACGGGCGACCGACGGACCAGGCAGCCAGCAGCGCAATCGCTCCCCAGGCCAGGTTCACCAGGGGAGACAGAACATCGTTGCCGACGAACATGATCCCCAACGAGTGGATCAGTTCCGAATTTGCGGGAAAGAAGACGGTGACAGGCTCCGAGTCGATGTAGTGGAGCGGGACGATCGTTCCTTGCTGCACGAATCGGGCCGCAAACGGAAGGTGGTACCAAAGGGTGTCGGCCGAGGTCATGCCGTGATGCAACGCGTCGACCGTTCGGGAGGCCCAGTCAGCGGCCACGATGGCAACCGCGGCAATGGCGAGCCGTGCGGCCCAGGGGCCGACCTTTGCGGGATGGGGTTCGTCCGAAGCCCGGTCGTGCCTCCGGTTCGGCTTATCGGTCCTTCGGCACGCATACCATGCGACCGCTCCGACGACGGCGAGGGTCGGAACCACTGCGGCGGTTCTGAAGAGGTGGACGGCGCCCACGAGATCGACGGTGCAGGTGATGGCTCCCAATGCCACCACCACCTCGACCAATCGTCCGACCGCTCCTGTCCACGTCGGGAGCAGCCGTACCCGCCATGCATAGGAGGCCATGCCAATCGGAATGAACGCGAGCGCCATCCACAGCACCCCCTCTGCATAGCGCCCTAGTGCCACTGACCCCCTATCCCCTCTGCGCAGGCCCGCATCACCATACAAGGTGAGTGTCGGTAGACCGGGGCCAGGACGGGCCGCCGACCGACAGGCGGCGTGTTTGGCACCGGTGACGAAGGCCGTCCGCTCCACCGGGAACTGCCGAGGGGGTCCGGTCGCCGAGGTGCGAGCCACCTACCAATGGGTTCGAGGGCATGGAGGCGAGCATCACGAGATCGATGACGGCCACCTCTCGATGGCCGCGCGCAAACCCGATGGGCCATTATGGGGGCATGCCAGACGGCCCCCCGACTGGATTGGCGACGACGGACGCAAACATCAGCGCGGTCGGCAGTCCGATAGCCCGGACGGGCGCCGGAAGCCGGACCACGATGGCCATACCAAAGGAAGGACGATTCCTCCCCTCTGGAGATGAAGCAGGCACTCCGCCCGAGGACCGACCATACCGGCCGGATGTTCTCGGGCTTCGAGCGGTCGCCGTCCTACTTGTCGTTCTGGTTCATGCCAAGGTGGGGTTCCTGTTGGGTGGCTTCATCGGCGTCGACGTGTTCTTCGTCATTTCCGGATTTGTGATTACCGGGCTACTCATTCGGGAGCGATCGACCAATGGCCGGACCAGCCTGCTCGACTTCTATGCCCGCAGGATTCGGCGCATCGTCCCGGCTGCCATGGTCGTGCTATTGGTCGTCGTCGTCGCCGAACGCTTCCTCGTGGGTGCCACTGCGGCGAGTTACACGACGAGAGAGGCCAGATGGGCAGCACTCTTCCTGGCCAACTATCCGCATGACAAGGCCGATTTCTTTCACCCGCTGCCAAACCCATTAGGGGCCTATTGGTCCTTGGCCGTGGAGGAACAATTCTATCTGGTGTATCCCTTGGTGGTGATCGCAGTGGCCATGATCGGGCGACGATTCACGTTCCGAGTCAAGTTGGCCGTCGGGCTGGGGTCGATCTTCGTTGCCTCATTGGTCTGGTCAGTGATGTCCTCTCCCGGTGCTGGGACCGTTGTAGCGTACGCTTCACCGTTCACCCACGCGTGGGAGCTTGCGTTCGGGGGATTGCTGGCGGTGGGCGGGCGCTGGCTCATTCGCATGCCTTCGCCAGTCGCGGCAATCACCTCGTGGCTAGGGCTCGGTGCCATCGTCGTCGCGGCTATTGCGATCAAAGGTCCGGGCCCAAGTGGATATCCAGGATTCGTTGCCATCTGGCCGGCCGTCGGTGCTGGGCTGATCATTGCCGGGGGCGCTCCGGCGTCGCGTTGGGGAGCAGAATCCCTACTCCGTCTCGCTCCGTTCAGCTGGCTTGGCCTTTGGTCATTCAGCATTTATCTCTGGCACTATCCGATTTTCATCATCGTGGCGCAGCACTGGGGGAGTACGACCGTTGCGACGAATCTGCTCCTCGGGACAGGGGCTATCGCTCTCTCCGCCGCGACCTACTTCTTGGTCGAGAATCCGATCCGCCATTCACGCTTGCTACTCAGGTTGCCTTGGGTAACTGTCACCGCCGGCGCAGCTCTTACAGCTGCCGTCCTGGTCGTACTGAGTGCATGAGAACGCCATCGACCGATTTGGCGGGAAAGCTAGCGGCGAGACCCTCCATCTGGTCCTCGTATGGATGGACGCCCCTTCTGTTGTTGGCTGCGGTTGTAGTTCCTTTGTTTCGGCAAACAGGTGCTCGCAGCTGGCAGACGATCTGGGCCGAAGACGGGTTTGAGAACTTCCAACAGGCTCACCAATTCGGCGGGCTGGCGGTAGTGCTGCGCGGCGGCCACGCGGGATATTTGCAACTGCCTCCCAGGTTGCTCGCAGTCGGTTCCACACTTGTCCCCGTCGGGGACCTGTCGTTGTACTTGGCCCTTTCGGGCACCTTGGTGGGCGCCTTGCTTGCCTGGTTCCTGTACCACGTGTCGAGGGAGTGGCTTGTGTCATGGCCGGTTCGGCTGGCGCTGTCCTCACTCGTGGTGCTGATGCCCGCACTCGGTGCGGAGAACACGGCCAACATCACCAATCTCATTTGGATTTTCGCCGCCGTAGCTCCCTGGGCTCTCGTCTCGCTGTCTGACCGCCCTCGCGACATCGTGTTGCGAAGCATCGTCGCCTTCCTTGCCGCTACTGCTACCAGTTTGTGCTTCCTCTTTCTACCGCTGGCTGTTGGCTTCGCTTTGATCCGGAGAACGACGGCGGCAATCGTCGTGTGCGCCGCCTTTGGAATTGGATTGGCGGTTCAGGGTGCCGTCGTGCTGCACACAAAGGAAATCGTGTCCTACATTCCTGCGGCCTTCCTGGACGTTCACCGAACCGTCAGAGGGATCACCGATGTGACGGGCGCGCATGTCTTCGCCACGCTTCTCATCGGCACCAGATCATCGTCGACGCAATGGTTCGCCCAGCATACCGTGCTGGCCGTGGCCGCCACTCTCGTGTTCTTTGCCCTCTTCGCGGTCCTCTTCGTCGGTGCCGATCGTGGGCATCAAATACTCGCGGTGGTGCTGACCGTCTACGCGCTCATCATGTTTGTTGCGCCGGTGTGGAACCGGCGCGACGCCGCCCCTCGCTATAGCGTGATCCCGGTTCTATTGCTAGCGAGCGCTCTGGCCCTGTTGGTGGCGGACCCCACCAGAGCCCCGTCACATTGGGTGACACGGGTCGGCCGGCCCCTGTTCGTGCTTCAGATCGCGGTCGTGACGATCTTGAGCTTCTCCGTGACCACGTACCGATCGGAGAGTCCGACCTGGCCGAAGGCTCTGGCCATGGCCAGAGCTCAGTGTCATGGCTCTCCCCCGCAGAGACGAGTGCAAGTACATACGGATCAATTCAACGCCTGGCCGATCATTCTGTCCTGCGGCGACCTCTCTGCCTGAATGTCCCACACCCAAAGCGCATCCTTACAGTGACCCGTTACCTCACGGGCGTGGTCCTGGCGGTGATTGCCCTCGGTCCCATAGTTGTCGGCTCATCCAGTTGGCGACGTCGGCTGCTTGCGAAGTGGTCAGGCGGGCCCGCCGTGTTGGTCGATGTCATCCTGGCACTGGCCCTGTTGACCTGCATCTCCGAGCTATTGGGGGCGGTCGGGCTCTTTCGGCTCGCCCCGATGACCGCGGGCCTCTTCTTGGTCGGATCGGCTCTTTGGCTTGCGGCTCGTCGGCCGCCGCATGAGTCACCACCCGCTGTCGGGACGCCCCGCTACGGAAGCGCATCGGGAGAGCTAGTCGCTTCTACGGGCCACCCGGCGAAGCTCTTTGTCTCCCTGGGAATCGCCAGCGTGGTGGTGGCCGATTGGGCCAGTCGCACGGTGGGTGCCCTGCACCATGGAATGACCACCCCTGACACCCTTTGGTATCACATGCCTTTCGCTGGACGCTTTGTACAGGACGGATCGATCACATCGCTGCACTTCGTCGACTTCCATTCCACGATTGCGTTCTATCCGGAGAACGGCGAGCTGTTCCACGCCCTCGGCCTCCTGTTCTTCGCCAACGACATTCTGTCGCCGGTCCTCAATATGGGTTGGTTGGCGCTGGTGTTCGTGGCCTCATGGTGCATTGGACGACCGTTCGGCGTCGGCCCGGTCACATTGGCGGCCGGAGCGGTGCTCATGGCGACTCCAGGACTCGTAGCGACTCAACCGGGTGGGGCCTACACCGACGTGGTCGGATTCGCCCTACTGGCCGCGGCGATTGGGCTCTTGTCCAACTCCGGCATCCCGGAAGAGCGATCCAATTCCGTGATCTCGGCTCGCTTCCCGGCGATCTGTGTTGCGGCGCTCGCCGCCGGGCTCGCATTGGGGACGAAGTTCACCTTCGTCGCACCCGTCGTCGCGTTGACCGCGGCGGTGTGCGCCTTGGCCCCCCGGGGGGTCCGCTGGCGTTATGGAACGATCTGGTCCTTGCTCGTGATGGTGACCGGGAGCTTCTGGTATGTGCGCAATTGGGTGGCGATCGGCAATCTGATCCCCATTGCGATCCGCGTAGGGCCGATCCGGCTGCCCGGACCACCGGGCCTGTCCCCAAACTCCAGTGTCGCAAGCTTTCTCTTCAACGGGAACGATTGGCGCCGATTCTTCATTCCGGGCCTTCGGCAGTCGCTTGGTCCCATGTGGTGGGCCGTGATCGCTCTGATGGGTGCCGGGCTCGTGCTCGATGTGTGTATGCCCCGCACCCGACTTCATCGCATGCTTGCACTGGTCGGGGTGTCCACCGGCATCGCGTTCATATTCACTCCGCAACCCCTGACGGTGCCGGTGCTCTATCCGAACGTGCCCTACAACTTTGTCTACAATCTCCGCTACTCCTTTGTCGCCGTGATGATCGGACTTCTTGTGCTGCCGATCGTGCGAGTGACCACGTTCCGATGGGTGCAGTGGACGCTGCTGGGGGCTTTTGCGCTCACCGTTTTGGTAACGCAGCTTGACAGCACCATCTGGCCCATCCCGTTGTTCTCCGAGCAGTTTGCGCCGGCTGTTCGAGGAACAGACGCAGCGCTGGGGGCGGCCGCGGGACTTGTGACGCTTGTCATCGGTTCGATCGTGTTGGGGTGGTTCCGGCCCAGGCCTCCGTTGAGTCCTCGAGGTGTGGCAGCATTGACGGCAGTCGCGATCATCCTCGTAGGTGTTGGTTATGGCGTGCAACGACTCTATCTGCGAGATCGGTACCAGAACACCGAGCCCCTGGGTCCGCTCTATGTCTGGGCGCAGCACGTGCACAATGCGCGAATGGCGATCACTGGCGAGTTCTCTAACGACACCTATCCGCTGTACGGCAGTGACAATTCCAACTATGTGCAGGTATTGGGCCAAACCGGCCCGAACGGAGCATTCTCCCCGATCCCGAACTGTCGCCGGTTCCGTCAAGCTGTGAACACCGGCCGGTACCGTGAAGTTGTCACCGTCGCCGCTGGCGACGTGAGCGATCTGCACGCCATTGGCTCGCGGGAAACGCAGTGGATGGATCAGGATCCGAATGCCGAACTGATCTTTCGTCAAACGACGCACGGGTACGCGTTCCAAAAGTTGGTGCTCTCGGTGTTTCAGATCGATGGCCGTCTCGATGGTAATAGTTGCCCGTCCGCACCAGGACGGGCGGAAGATTGAATGGTCCGGGAAGCGGACGGCCGCAGACCACCCCCGCTGGTAGCCCCCGGACGTCCAACGACCGATCAACCGGCGATGGCGGGCCTGCCGGGAACCGCGATCGGACGGCACCATGTCATCGCCGACGGGTCGGTCGGCCCGCGCCCGTCCACACGTGCCAGACTAGGCAGTCTGAGACGGGAGTGGCCGGGGTCTGCCTGGCGACCGTGAACTCACGGTGGCGATGAGGGTGCAACGGTGAAACACGAGACGGATCTGATCGAGACCGACGCTCACGAGTTGACGGAGCACGTCCCGTCCGACATGAGAGTCGTCGAGTTGACGACCGCCAAACCGCGCCACTTCCCGTGCTTCGACGGTCTCCGGGCGATCGCAGCCGTGTCGGTACTGCTCCTCCATACTGCCTGGGTCTCCGGCTTCACGCTCCGCTCATCGCTCGGTGCGTACACCAGCCGGCTCGAAATCGGTGTATCCGTCTTCTTCCTGATCTCGGGCTTCCTCCTCTACCGACCTTTCGCCGTTTCACATCTCACCGAACAGCCCGCTCCCAATGTTCGTAAGTTCTGGGTACGTCGACTGCTCCGTATCGTTCCGGCCTATTGGCTCGCCCTTACCGTCCTGACCTACGGATTCCACATCATCTCCGTCGGTCCCGGATGGCAGGGCATCGCCACCCACTATCTGTTTCTCCAGATCTACTTTCCGACGGCACCCTTTTTCGGCATCACTCAGGCGTGGTCGCTGTGCACCGAGATGAGCTTTTACCTGTTCCTTCCCTTGTATGCGGCGGGCGTGGCATTTCGTCGGCGAAACCCAAGGCGGCAGCTGGTGTGGGAGCTCGGTGGTCTAGTGCTGCTGTGCATCATCAGTTTCGTGTTCCGGTACTGGGTTCTGCACCTACCTGTGTTGACCGTCAAGAACGGGAAGTTCGTTGCCCTCTGCGCTCCACATTGCGCTACGAGAGCGATCTACCCGGCTCTGATGGTGGACTGGTTGCCTGCCTACCTCGACCTGTTCGCTTTCGGCATGCTCCTGGCCGTCGTCAGTGTCTGGTTCACCGAGCGGGACTCCGAGCCCTCATGGCTGTCGAGCCGATTCATGCCGTGGCTCAGCTGGGCTGGGGCCGCTGTGGTATTCGTTTGGGTGTCCCATGTGGTCACCAACCATTTGATCCTCCCCTTTGTGACGACGCGAGTCACGTTGGAACGACAGGAACTCTATGGAGCGTTTGCCTTCCTGCTGCTCTTGCCGGCGGTATTCGGCCCTCAGGACCTATCGCCCATTCGGCGGCTTCTCCGGTCGTGGCCGATGGCCAGCGTGGGAGTCATCTCGTACGGCATCTACATTTGGCACTTGGACCTCATCCACCTCCTCTTGAGATGGACGGGTTGGCAAGCCGGCAACGTTCCGTATTGGGTCCTGGCCGCTGCCGTGCTCGGGCTGTCCATCGCCGTCGCGTCAGCCAGCTATTTCGGTCTCGAACGACCCATCTTGCGATTCAAGGGCCGGCTCAGCTGGTGGGATCGCCAAGCGCGGTCGTCGCTGACGCAACCCCGGGCGGAGCCGCTGCCGGATCGTTCGCTCGCGGCCCGACCCTGATAAGCGCGACGTTCGCCGCTCAGCCCCGGGTTACTCGTTCGAGCCGTTCCGTCGGAAACGGTCACGGAACGCCAGGATCTTGCTGCCGGTCTGATCTGAGACGCCCAGGTGTCGCTTGGCCCAATCGTAGGCACGAAGCATCCGAGTGTCCGCATAGATCAGAATCGAACGGGCGCCGTCTCCAGGCCGGGCGCGATACTCGGTGGACCGCACGACGGGGTCCTTTTCGACGGTGAAGTAGTACAAGGCCAGCGAGCGGCGGGTGGTTCCCTCCGGACACTGCATCGGCTCAGGATGGCCATGGAACGAGTGCGCATCCGTGGTGAAGATGAGCACCCGATTGGCCAAGGGACTGACTTTCTCGACGCAGCGCTTCATGTCGGGGCTCCACAGTTCGAGGTCGCCGCCATATTCGGGCTTCCACCCATCGTTCAGATACAGAAGGAGATTGGCGCGCCGACGCCACGTCCGGTGATGTGGATGAACCGTGAAGTCCGAATGAATGTTGAGGTAGCCGCCGACGGTCGATCCATGGAGGCCACCCCCCTCGAGAGATGGATCGGCGATGAGATTCTCGGCACCAATGAGCTCCCCGACAAAGCGGACGAACCTCGGAGAATTCGAGCTCCTGCAGGATTCGCTGCAGGGTCGGACCCCAGGTTTCCGGCGCCGTGTTGCTGAATTTCCGTTCGTTCGTGTGCAGGTAATTGGTCCATTGATCCGGATCGACGGGAGGAAACTCCGCAATCGCCGCGGCCGCGGCCGACGGCTCGAGAAAGTCGTCGAGTACGATGTGCGGATACGGTTCTGCCGACCGATAGGTCGACCGAAGGCGGGCTAGCTCTCCTTCGAGCCGGGCCATGTCCAGCACTGGTGAACCGATGCTATTTGAGGCATCTACGGTCATGCATTGCTCGCTTCGTATTCATCGACTCTCGAAGCCATCGAACGGGGTCGGCGTGCAGGCCCGGTTCTCAGAGGATCAGCGTAATCGAGGCGAAGGGCCGGAAAAGGCCGGCTGGGACGATCCACGAGCCGAACCTTCCCAACGCCACCGTCATCTGAAGCCGGGATGAAGGCGACTTCCGCGAGATGATTGTTCGTACAGTCCTGACCACGATCCCCCCGGGAGCTCGGCGAAAGCGGGTGCTCGTTCCCCAGCCCCCAAAAACTGTAGCTGACTGACATCTCGCCGTGTCCGTCCGCAGTGAGGGGGCCTGTTCAGCACCACTACCTGCCCGGATGCGGCGGAACCGCTATCCGGCCTCGTGCGAGAATCCCACGTTCTGCTCCTCTCCCGGTTGGGCCTCGGCTCCGACCTCTGAGTCGGCGATCTGGGCAAACAGCCTGTTGAGGATCAGGAACTTGAGCACCCACAGGATCCCGAACGCCGCCACATTGGCGCCGACCACGAGGGCCGTCCGGGCCAGGTGATGAAGGTGGTGAGCATCGGCGAAATTGTGTGCCACATTGGCCGTAAAGAGAGCGAACCCGATGCCGGTGAGGGACATGACCCAAAACGGCAGCACTTCTCTCCAGATATGTGAGCGGCCTGACTTACCCCATACCCATTGCCGATTGAGAAAGTAGGAAGGAATCCCGGCCATGACATTAGAGAAGAGGACACTGATCACCTCGGTCCACAGGCGCAGGACTCCGTAGACGATCGTCAGGATCACAAGCGAAGTAGCTGCGGAGATGAGCGAAACCGCGGTGTAGCGGACCAGTTTGAGGCCTTCAGGGGTACGGACCAGCCGCCAAAGCCGGAGAACGGCGTCCTTCATGGCTCAAGGCTAGCTGGAACGAGATGGCCGAGCTCGCCGGTACCTGCACCCCCGGGGCGGCCCTTGACCCGCAGCCCTTGGCCCAACATCGAAGCGAGTCGCCCGTCACGGATGTCCTTGTCACGGATGTCCATGTCCCGGTTGCGCTGCCCTCGCCATCCGGAGCGCTGATCGCAACCCACCGCATCGGGCGACCGAATTCGGCTACTGAGGCCACCGAAGTGAATCACACGGGATAAAGCTCCGTCCATCGGATTTGTGCGCGCATCTGCAAACTGGGCCCGCTCACACTGCGTCAAAAGACCAGTACAACTTGGAGTGGATCCGGGCCTGCGGTGAAAATCTTGCCGCGGAGGATGGCATCACCGCGCAACTGCTTCCCGTAAGGTACGGAGGGTGCTGCGAGAAGATCCGCCTGTGAGCGATAGGTCATTGACCAGCACCGCCGGTGTGGAGTTGGCCAGAAGCCACACAGACAGAAAGACGGCGCGGCACGCAATGGCGATTGCAGTGGCGGCCGGAGTTCCCGCAATTCTGTACCTCTTCTATGTCGTTCATTACTCCGTCAATGTCCCCTCTGGAGACGATTGGTTCATGATTCCGGTCGTTCACGGTGCTCTCCATGGTCACCTCAGCTGGGGCCAGCTATGGAGTCAATATGGCGATAGGCGTCTCGTCATGAGCCGCCTCGTGTACGTTGCCTTTGGACTGATCGATCATATGAACGAGAAGCTCATCATCATCTCCGGCGCTCTATTGTTGATAGCCAGCTTTGCCCTTCTTTTACCGCTATTCCGCGCCTACCTTGCCAAACGCCTGACTTTCCTTCCCGTCTTCATTCTCAGCATGATTTGGTTCAGCTTGGCCGATGTGCAAAACTCGCTCTGGGGTTTTCAGATCGCATGGTACCTCACGACTTTCTTTCTCATGAGTATGATCTTCTTCCTCCTGAGGCGACCGTGCAATCCAAGCCTCTGTGTCGCCATCGCGATCGCGGCAGCAATTGCTGGATCTCTGTCAGACATTGTCGGTTTCACTCTGTGGCCCATCGGTCTTATCTGCGTGATTTGGCGAAGCCCCTGGGGCCGCCGTACCTACTACGAAATCGGCATATGGATCTCAGCGGCTCTGATAGCTGTGGCCATCTATTTCCATGGCTATCGATCCGCGACGACCTTGTGTATTCCCGCATCAGCTTGCTCGCTCACATTCGGCCCATCGCATCCGGTCCTACTTGCAAAATTCTTTTTCTTGATAGTCGGGAACGTCGTACCGACTGCTGCATCGAAAGCCCAGTACAACTGGGCAGCGCCGTATCAGCCTCACGCCCTAGGGGCCCACCAGCTGCTCGGGGTGATCATTTGCATCGCAGGGGCCTACGTCGTCGTTCAAATGATACGCGAACGGCGGTGGCAAATGAGTCCGCTGCCGTTGGTATTGATCGTCTTTGCCGTACTCTTCGACCTCGACATCGCCCTGGCACGCGTTGGACAAGGGCTGCTTTCGGCAGTTCAATATGGAGATCGCTATGCGCTGCCCAACGTCGTCATGATTGTGGGCATCGCTGTGTATGGGTGGAGTCGCATCATTTCGGAAAGACCGGGTGAAAGTCGTTCATCCATCGATCGGCGACGGCTACTAAGGGGTTTAGGGATATGTGTGTTGTCGGCGTTAGTCGCTGCTCAGCTGGGTCTCACCACCTATTTTGGCGTCATCGAGGGAAGTATTTCACAGCAAGAGCGCGTGGTCGCGGCACGAATAGCGGTCAACCTTGATCAAAGTCCCGCCGGGGAGCGCCCCTGCTATTTGGGCGGCTATTTGATCAATCTCCTTGACCAGTGGCGCCAGTTCGCGATCCACGACCAATTGAGCGTCTTCCAGCCGGGTCTCGATACCCAATACAAAGCGGCTGGGCTGCCAAGACTGGCAGCCTGCTCCCGATAGTCCGGGCCTGTTTGGAGTGCCTTGAACGGAGTGTTTCAGCTGTTATCCGGATTGCGGGGACTGATTTGCGCCGACATTCCGTTCACGACCGAAGCGCCCCTGTCACGGTTCCGGGAGTGAAGCGGCTGGTGGTCAACCGACCTCATTTAGCGGGTGGTTCATCTCGTCGACGCTGTGCCGAAGAAGGGCGATGTGCACGGCCCCGTGTGCGCTTCCAGCTGAATGCCGATCCAAGGAAGAGGCCGATGACAGCACACCCGGCGAGGATGAGGCCGACCGTAAAGGCAGTTGGCCAGTAATCCAGTTCGATGAGGTGGCGGCCGGCCGGCACCTCGAGCTGCAGCATCGTGCCCGCGAATCGGTCAAGTGGGACGGGCCGTCCATCGACGGTGGCATTCCATCCGGGAACGTCCGTGAGACGTAATCTCAGAACGCTCGGTCGGGAGGAGTTGGTCCCGAGTCGCCAGGATGCGGGATCAGGTCGGGTTACGGCCACCGGCCGGCCCGGTGCATCGATGGGCGGCCGCACGCCGGGCACCGGCATCGGGACGAGGGTGGCGGGCGCGGAACCCGTGATTCGATAGAGGTCCTCACTGCCGATTGTCCTTACGTGCACGCTGCCCACGGGTCCCGGGGTGCCTTTGGGCTCGAGCACGAAGCCGACCCCGTACAACCGAGCCTGAGCGGTGCTTGTGATCGCGGGGCAGTACAGGAAGTCGCGCTTGTTGCCGGCCGATTTGTGGGTGAGCGCGGTCCACGAGGAGAAATAGCTGCTCGGGATCAACGGGTCATAGAGCCCGAGCTCCTGCACGCCGTAGGCCAACTGTGCATTGGGGACGATGCCGAGGCCCGGCGGAAAGAAGCACAGAGGTGCGCCAAAGCCGACGATGGACTTGCCGACGGATTCCTTCAGGGTCATTGCCGCGGGAGTCGTGGCGAAGGGAGTGGGGGCCGAGGTCCAGAGCGATGCACCCGAGGCGATCAGGAATGCGCACTCGACTCCAAGCAGTAGGACTCCGGCGATCGGCCCGACCGCGGACGCACGTGCTCGATCCAGGGTTCCGTTCCGGGATCGCCGGTTCGCCACTGACAACCCAACTACCACTGCCAGTCCTACCGCCGACGCGGCCAGAGGCCATGCGAAACTGGCACTGCGAATGGAGGCTTCGGCCGGGGACAGGGCGCCCCGGCCCCACAACCAAAGGGCCGCGAGCAGAATGATGGCCACTGCGAATCCGCCTCGGGCCCAGCGACGAACCGCCCTGCGATCGTGGTGGCGAACAAGGGCATCCAATCCGAACCCGGACAGGACGACCAATCCGAACACCAGTGGTAGAAGTGCCCGTTGCCACAGTATGGTGCCGACGACGGGTAGCCGATACAGGATCGATACGACGGGCGGCACGAACGCGGCCGCGGCCGAGACGAGCACTACGGCTCCGAAGGCGATGACGGCAGGTCGGCGCCAGTGCAACGCCATACCCACCAGGGCCATCACGAGCACGATGACGCCGACATAGGCGGCCGTTTCGGAGTATCCCTCGATGTACCCGAACCAGGCATTCCCGGCGATGGGCAATCCGTCGAAACCCTGGAATGCCAGATGGATCGCGTTGTGCAGGGGCAAGGGCGGGTTGCCGCTGATGAGTTCCGCTGGATCTCCTCCGGGTACGGCGCGTTGCGAACCCCGAATGACCTGAAGGCCAGGAAGAATCAGCGGAGCTCCAAGCGCAGCACCGGCGACGGCCGCGAGCATGAAGTCGACAACGGGGCGGCGTATCTCGCCCCCGCCTTTCAGTACCGACGCTTGCAAGCCCAGTAGGACGACGATGAACGCCAGCAAAGCGAGACCAACAATGGTGAGTATCTCAGCCTGTCCCAC
This sequence comes from uncultured Acidimicrobiales bacterium, assembly GCA_963764555.1. GTDB lineage: Bacteria > Actinomycetota > Acidimicrobiia > Acidimicrobiales > RAAP-2 > Bog-756. Next base: position 98,107 of record CAVXSW010000003.1, on the reverse strand, counting down.
ATAGATCATGGCGGCGAGCACCAGTGCGAGCAGTGTGACGTGCCGGATTCGGTGTCGGCCCCGGACGACGAGTACGGTTGCCGCAAACAACCATCCAGACCACGAGTACACGGCTGATACAGGCCATCCCAACCATCCGATCATCGGACCACTCAGTTCGAAGACCGAGCCGATGAAGATGCAGGCGATGGCTCCGAGGCGCAGTACTCGGCCGAGTGCGTAGGCGCCAGTGCCGGCGATGAGTAGGGTCAGTAATACTTCAACCGTGAACGCGAGGTTCAGCGGAAAGAGGTATCCGATGATGGCCGGCAGACTGAACGCAGCTGCCTGCCAGTCGAAGGCCAGCGGCATTCCAAGCGCGCTATAGGGGTTCCACAACGGGAGTTGGCCATGGTGCACCTGGGTCCAGGCCAGGGTGGACCAGGGGATGATCTGATCCGACTGGTCACCGGCTTGGAGATTGTGGAGCGCGACACCAGGTTGCTTGAGGACTCCGAATTGAGACAAGAGGTCGTACGAGCCGAACGAGCCACCGTGTGAAAGTGCTGGTGCGAGTACGGCTGCGGCCATGGCAGCCATCCAGAACCCGGCCACCAGGTGTTGCCAGCGCCCCAGACTGCGCCACAACGCGGCGATGGGCGCCGACGGGTCGGCTGGTGATTCGACAGCGATCCGGTCCTCGTCAGCCAAAGCCAGCCCCTCCAGCGTGCCCTGCAGCGGGCACGCTTGCATCCGCGAGAGCCGTACGGCAGCGAACGATAGCGCAGCCGCATATGTGCGGATCCGCGGTGGTTGCCGCTGGGTACCTCGATTGGCTGCCGACACCAGCAGAGCGACCTGGTGACGAGCGGTCAGGTGACGCGATCGATCGGAGCGACTCACCCTCGCTCGCGACTACCCCGCCGGATGGCTCAGGTATCGTTCGCGGCAGGCTTCCGACTGGTCCGGTCGCTCCAATTCCTGCCCGGATCCCTGAGCCGTGACGACACCAAAGGGGTGCGGGTGCAGATCTCGAGACGGCAACTACTGGGGGTAGGCGCGGGTTTGGCAGGGGCGGGGCTCCTGGGTTCCTGTGCAGACTCGAGCGCCAACCGGTTTGCCATCCTCCAATCGTCAGTCGGTCGACCTGTCACGTCGGGGAGGACCATCACCGCGCGGTACGGGCGTACGTTGACGTCGGGAAGCCTTCTGATCGCCATCGTATGGCGTTCCTCGAGTCGAGAGCTGGCTCCCACCATCGGTCAGGTCACTGACGACGGGGGTAACCGCTGGCTACAAGCCGTGGAGTTCTTCACGGCCAAGCGCTATGGGATTGACCTCTGGTACTGCGAGTCCGCCAAGGGCGGGGTCCGTCCAGTGGTCACCGCCACGGGACTCGAGTATCCACCGCTACCGGGGATCCAGAGTATGAACATGGCTCTCTTCGAGTACTCCGGCGCGTCCGGCTTCGAGCTGTGTGATCAGATCGGCCAAGCCACGGTCACGCGTCCTTCCGTCCGGGCAGGCACCAACTTCAATCTGCGCTCCAGTCATGAGCTGGCTATTTCGGTTGTCGCGGGCAACATGAAGGCCGCCACCCCTCCCGAGGGCTGGAGCCCTCGTCATGCCTCGCCGAGTGAGGGCTGTTTTATCGCCGACAACCTCGACACAGGCGACTCGGACCACGCCATGCCTCTGGTCGCCAACTGGACGGGACTTGGCAGGGGAGCTGCCGGCTCGGCAGTGATTGCGACATTCGTCCCGAAAGGGGTTTCGGCCAAGAGCCGGCGACTCCTTCAGTCCAGTTACACCGACTCGGCCATCCTGCCGGCCGGCACCGGCCACGCGGCGTGGACCTCCCAGCCCTACCCGGTCGACCCGATGCCCGGCAACACGCTGCTGACGTTTCTGAACGGGTCCATCTACAAGCCGACCGTCGACTGTGGCTCGGTCGTGGCAGTGACCGATTCGGCCGGCGGGGCGTGGTACAAGGCGGGCGAGTCCGGTCCAGATGATCACACCGGGATCAACATTTCTTGCTGGGTATGCGATTCAGCGATTGGCGGTCCGACGGCCATTACCGCAACGTTCTCGAATGCCAGCCAACAGCTCGCCTGTCTGCTACTCGAGTTCGCGAACCTCCCGAACAACCTGAGAGTGAAGAGCCTGAGCCGGAGAACGTTCGGTAGCGATGTCCCTCATCTCTCGACCAGCGCACCTGTGGAGGCAGGAGACGTCGCTCTCGCTTACCGGACCTCGGTCTTCATTCTGCCGCAGGGCCCTGGCTCACCGGTATGGAGGCAAATGATGTCGGATACCACCGGCGCGAATGCGCTGACGATACTGAGCACCCAGCCCGGGACGGTGACCGCTTCATGGTCGGGTGCCAAATTGAACGGGGGGCTCGATATGCTCCTGCTCACACTCGGCGGAGATCGTCCCGTCAAAGATCCGAGTGCCAACGGCAGTTGAGTCGGCGAGCCGGCTCCGCCATCTCGGACGGAGCGGCGATGGCATGATGAACAAATGGCGTTGGCCAAGCGTCCTTTGAGGCAGGGACAGTCCAGCGCCCCAGTCGCTACGGGTCCCGGCGTCGGCAAACCGGGCGTCACCGAGGGACGATACCTCCCATCAGGTGACGAGTCAGGCACTGCGCCAGAGGACCGCCGCTTTCGGCCCGACGTGGAGGGACTCCGAGCGGTCGCAGTCCTCCTTGTCGTTCTGTTCCATGTCTTTGTAACGGCAAAGTCCGGAGCGGTCTCGGGGGGGTACATCGGCGTAAACGTGTTCTTCGTCATCTCGGGGTTTGTCATCACGGGCGTACTGCTCCGGGAGTGTAAGGCCACCGGAAAGATCGGGTTGATGGCGTTTTACGCTCGACGTGCCCGGCGAATCATTCCCGCCATGGCGGTGGTCATCGTCGTATCGGTCCTGGTTGAACGGTTCTTGGTCAGCTCGGCGACCAGGGACCTCGTGACCAACGATGCGAAGTGGTCATCAATTTTCCTTGCGAACGTTCATCTCTCGAGGGCATACCCGAACTTTCTCGTCCACCGGCCGGATACACCCCTTCAGAATTATTGGTCTCTCGCTGTCGAGGAGCAGTTCTACCTCGTGTACCCGGCGTTGGTCATCGCGATATCCGTCGGCCTCAAGCTCTGGTCCCTTCGGGCGAAGCTGATCGGTTTGCTGGTCGCCACGATCATTGTCTCCCTCATCTGGTTCTTGACGAGCACCCGCTTCGAGGCCCTTGCGTATTCGCCGTTCTCCCTGGCGTGGGAGTTCGCAGTGGGTGGGGTTCTGGCGGTGGGGACGCTCCAGCTGAAGAAACTCTCGCCGATGGTTGCCGCGGCCTTGAGCTGGGTCGGACTGGTTGGAGTCGTCGCCGCGGGATTCATGTTCACTCTGACATCACCCAATCCGGGCCTGGTCGCCGGGCTGCCGGTGGCGGCGACCGCTCTTGTCATCGCGGGTGGAACGGCCGCCCCCCGGTGGGGAGCGGAAGCCCTTCTCTCATTGGCTGCCTTCCGGTGGCTTGGCCGCTGGTCCTACTCCTACTACTTGTGGCATTGGCCGATTTTGGTCTTCGCAGCCCAGTATTGGGGTCACCCCACCGTTCTCCGGAACATCACCTTGGCAATTGTGGCGCTGGCGATCGCCGCACTTTCATATTTCTACATCGAGAACCCGATTCGGCATTCGCGAGTTCTCCAGAGGTCGCACGCAGCCAGCCTGCTATTCGGCGCCCTGTTGGTCGCAACATGCTTTGCCCTTGCAGCCGCGGTCAGCTGACGGTCAACCACTAGATGGCGAAGGTGAGGGCGATGCCGGTGAGCACCAGCAGGCCCGCCCCGAGGATCACCGCGCCGGGGCTGCGGGCCAGTCGCTCGGAGTGTCGGATGGGGTTCTCGACGAAGAAGTACGAAACGACCGAGACGCCGAGGGCCACGACGCAGAGAGCGAGGCGTAGGCCGACAGAGAGCGATCCGTAGAGGGTGTGGGCGAATTCGGCGGCCATCACGATGACTGCCAGGTGCCAGAGATACCACGAGTAGGACCATCGCCCGACCCAGCGGAACGGACTCGATCCGAGGAGCATCTCGGCCCCGAACGGGGGAGCAGCCGCTCCACCGGCGATGACACATGCGACGCCAATGACCGGCAGCGCCGCTGCGTATCCGGGGTAGGGCGTCTTGACGGTGATCAGGGAGGCCGACACCGCCAGAGCCGCCAGCCCGGCCCAGCTCATCGCGGTTCCGACCGCTCGAGGAATCCGGAGGAAATAAGGGGTGCCGATGGCGACCAGCGCTCCCACAGCCAGCTCCCACGCTCGGGTGAATGGCGAGTAGTAGGCACTCAACTGTCCCGCGTCGGACGTCCCCACCGACACGACGAACGACACGACGGCGACGCCGATCAGTCCAATCCAGAGCCGCTGGCGGATCGAGCTCGATGTGGCGTGTACCAGCAACAGAACGAAGAGGGCCGGATAGACCAGGTAGAACTGTTCCTCGACGGCCAGAGACCAATATTGTCCGAAGGGAGACTGGCGAGGAACGAGCACATTTGGATCGACGCTGGCGAAATGAAAGTTGGCTGCGAAGAGCGCCGACCATCTCCCGTCACTTGCTGCCGCCACCGCGTCGCGGTGGTTGGCGATGATATCGATCGCCACGACGGTGACGACGATGACGATGATGGCCATCGGCAGGATCCGACGGGCCCGACGGGCGTAGAAGCGCAGGAAGCTGACCCCGCCTGTGGCGAACTGCTCCCGGAGAAGCAGGCCGGTGATGACGAACCCCGAGATGACGAAGAACGCGTCGACTCCGACCGTCCCGCCTTCGACGTGGGGCACCCCGGCATGGACGAGGACCACCAGCAGAATTGCCACGGCGCGAAGTCCCTCTACGTCGGGCCGGAAGGCCCGGTCCTCGGGTGCGGTCCCTGCCTCGTCTCCGGACGGCAAGAAGCGCTGCGTTCCGCCCGCCGGCCCGGAGCGTTCTGTGTCGAGGCGCGCAGCCTCTCGTTTCATCGCGGCCACGGATTCCAGATGAGCTGCGGTCCCATGCGTTCCGAGTATGCATTGCACCAACCCTCATATGCCGCTGTCAAAACGCGGCGGACAGCATTGGTCCGCTTCGGGGCGGCCGGTATTCCTGCCCGACGAGCCCCGTGGGCCGGCTGGCTGGCGTACACTCCGTCGGGCTAGGGGAGGGCAGCAACCGGTCTATGGGAACGGCGACTATCCACGAAGACGCAGGGACTCCGGCTGAGGACGAGGCGCGGGGTGCTGCCATGTCGAGGGGCGGGAAGCCCGACCTCGAGTCTGCGGTGGCTGCCGGACGACGGCGATTCCGTAACGCGACAATCGTGTCCATTGCGATCAGCGCCATTCCCTTTCTCTGGGTCCTCTGGGCGCCGTGGGAATCGCTCAATCCACTTCGCAAGACGGCCTATGAGGACAACTTCTATGACCTTCAGGCGCGAGCGATGTTTCATGGCCACTTTTGGCTCTTCAAGCCAGGGATCGGCATCGAAGCATTCATCCACGACGGGCGCAGCTACACCTACTTCAATCTGTTCCCGTCGCTGATCCGTATGCCGATCTTGCTCGTGACGCACGACCTCGACGGCAAGCTCACGGCACCGTTCATCCTCCTCGCCTGGCTGCTCACAGGACTGTTCGCGTCGCTCCTGTTGTGGCGAGTGCGTTTCCTGGTCCGTGGCTCCGTGGTCATGGGTCGTGGTGAGGCGGTCACCTACGGGATCGTGATGACCACCATCTTGGGCGGCTCGGTCTTCTTGCTACTGGCCGCCATCCCGTTCGTCTTCAACGAAGACCTCGCCTGGAGCATCTGTGTGACGGTGGGAGGGCTCTTCGCTTTATTGGGGGTCCTCGAGCGGCCGTCGTGGGGACGGGTGACCGCCAGCTTCGTCTTCGTGTTGGCGGCCAACTTGGGTCGAGTGACCACAGGATGGGCGTTGGTCATCGGCACGGTGATGATGGCGGCGTGGTTCGGCATCGGACGTAGCGGTAAGGAGAGCCGGCGATGGGCCTTGCCCGTCCTCGGGGCCGGTCTCGTTCCCTTGCTGGTGGGGTGTGCTGTGAACTACGCCAAATTCGGGGTCCCTTTCGGTGTGTCCAATTTTGACCAGGTGTTCACTATGGTCAACGCTTACCGGCGGAGGTTCCTCGCTGCAAATCACAACTCCGAGTGGGGCACGATATTCATACCCACCAATCTCCTTGCGTATCTGAGGCCCGATGGCATTCGCCTGAGCACCGTCTTCCCGTTCGTCACCCTCCCGGCCGCGCCTCCGAACGCGCTGTCCGGAGTGTTGTTCGACAGGCGGTACCGAACGGCGAGCCTTCCGTCCTCGATGCCGCTGCTCTTCGTCCTGAGCTGCTGGGGCTTGATCACCGCCTTCCGTCCCCGACCGATCGGGCGGGTAGCCCTCACACGGTTGTTGCTGACGGCGGCCGCCATTGCCGGTGCGGCGCTGTTGATCTGGGGATATATCGCGCCCCGGTACCTGGCGGACTTCGTGCCGTTCCTCGTCCTCGGGTGCGCGGTGGCCCTACCGGATATCTGGCGCCGGTTGGAGAGGCGCAAGCGCTCACTCCGCATCGGCGCGATCGCTGCGATCGCGGCGGCCGCAACGTTCAGCATCGTCGCCAACATCGGACTGGCGATCACGCCCGACGAAGAGTGGAACAGCACCCAGCTCGTCCACTATGTCGAGGCTCAGAAGGCGATCAGCGATTTCACAGGGCATCCCTTGGGCGCGAGGGTGGTGCGCGCCAAATCGCTGCCTCCGTGGGGTCCGGCCGATCAGCTGTACGTCATCGGCGACTGCCAGGGGCTCTATATCTCAAACGGGGAGTACTACTCGACAGTACCGAGCCAGCAATATCAACGCGATACTTGGCAGGCGGTCGAGTACGGGCATCTCTTCCAGCACACGTTCCGTATCACGTTCAATGGTTCTCGGACCGCTCCGCTGGTCAGAGCGGGTCCGAACACTGTCTCAACGGTCGTAACGTCGACCGGTCTCCACCGACCCCTGCGAGTGGACTTCAGTCTTTCCGGGGTAGGTCGGACACGGTACGGGATCTCCTCGTACGTCGCGCCCGGGTCCGTTCACAGGGTCGTTGTGGTCACGGATCCGGTGAAGCATTTGGCTTCCGTGGCCCTGGACGGCGTCCTCGTCATGTCGCGGCCGTTGAACACGGGTGAGCCCGTCCACGCCTCCGTAGCTCCCCGTCCGACCGCCGGCGTTCCCCCGACCCTCGTCGTCACGGATCTGACCGGGTCCACACCGGGGCCGTCGTTGTGCCGCGGCCTGCTTGGCTGATCAAGCTTCCGTTCACATCTTCCCGTCCGTCCTCAAAATCAGGTGACCGGACGTTGTCCTTGGAAGTCGATGATCCCGCCTTCGTCGCACAGCCATGCAACGGCCTCGTAGGGCAAGGAGGCAAGTAGCAACTCGGTGTAGACGGGTGACTTGCCATTCTTCATCCGAGGACGCCAACCGCGCCGGATGAGGGAATTCTGCAGCGAGATGGTGGTCTGGATGTGCGGTGCCGAGCGAATGCGGATGTTGTGGAGCCCGACGTCCTCCAGCAATGAGTGCAGGCCGGGTTTCGAAGGAATCTGAAGGTGCCGTGGATAGTGATAGCCCCCCCAGTTGCGTCCGAAGATCCGGTTCTCCCACGACGTCACTGTGGGAAGCTGTCCGATTACGTGGCCGCCAGGCCGTAGCAGATCGAAGGAACGTTCGAGCATCCTGCGCGGGAACACCACGTGTTCGAGGACGTGATTCATGGAAACGACGTCGTAGGTTCCCACGTGGTCGCTGATATCGGCCGTTTCGAGAGTTCCGTCGAGCACCTCGTAACCTCGGGCCCGGCCCTGGGCAGCAACCTCAGGTTGGATCTCGATCCCGGCGCACTCGAGATCTAGAAATCGCCGAAGCTCGTCGAAATGTCGGCAATCCCCGGTGCCGACGTCGAAGAGGCGGCCTGGTCGGCGGTGGATCAGCCGGCCATAGAACCGGGCGCGCGACCGAGCCCGAGCCTCCACCAGCAATTTCGCCACCCGACCGTGGTTCTCGTTGTAGGCGTGGTAGTCGTTCGGATAGAATGGGGGGAGTTCGGCCTCGGTCGGGCGGGGGTGCAGGAATTCGGAGGCGCAAGCCCCGCACTTCTGAACGTTGAACTCACGAGGTGGTTGGACGAAGTATTCCATGTCGACCACGTCGGTGCGGTATGTCCAGGTATGATCCGACCCACAGATGGGGCACCGGGCGGACGCCTCCCCGTCCGCCTGGGCTTCAGCGGCCTCTGAACGCGGTGTTGCTGGGCCCGGTTGAGCCATCATGAGCTGGTCCTTTTCCCATTGATCCGATCCAGATTGGTACTGTACAGTCCTCCCGGGGAGGGCCTTGAAACGATGGTGATGCAGGAGAAGCAGGCGGCCTCGGTCAATTCTGAGCGGGCCTGGAGGAAGCAGCTCGAAGATCTCGTCGATCTGGACGAGCTGCGTTCGCTCTCACGGCAATCCCTGGCCGACTCGATTGCCGCCACGGCCGTCCTCTGGGTTGAGGTCATCGCCCTGCTCGTCGCCGCAAACTTACTTCCACTTCTGCCCCTGGCCTGGGCGGTCCCCGCCGGGATCGCAGTGGTGCTGCTGATGGGTTTAAGGATGAACGCCTTCGGAGTGATCCTCCACGAAGGGTCCCACGGTTTTTTGGCCAAGTCGCGAAAGGTCAACGACCTGCTGTGCAACTGGAGCATCGCCTTTTGGACCATCAACTCGGTCGAGGAGTACCGGCCGACGCACCGTCTGCACCATCGCTACCTCGGCCAGGAGCGGGATCCCGATCGGGTCTTCTACCTGGTGCCCCCTCGCCGCGGTGCGCTGACCAGCCTGCTCGCGCAGGATCTGGTGGGCGTGACGGCCTTCCGGAGGGCCACCACCCGGATCTCGGGCACGTCACAAGCTTCCGGAGCTCCCCCCAGCCTGCTGACCAGGCCCAAACTCCTGCTGGGGAAGGTGGTGACCCAGCTGGTGGTGCTGGGACAGTTCCTGGTCTTCCAGGGCTTTCCCCGAGGCTTGTTGTTCTACGGGGCCTTCTGGCTGGTACCCATCGTCTGCATGTACCCGATGATCCTTCGCCTGAAGACGATCACCGAGCACTACGACCCGGGCTTGCGCAACCCGAACAACGTGCAGTGGACGGCGCGCACGAGTTATGCGGGTTGGCTTCAAAACCACTGGGTGGGGGCGCGGATGGAGTACCACTTCGAACACCATGTGCTGCCCACCATTCCCTATCAGGGATTGAAGAGATTGCATCGACAATTCGACGATACCGGGCTGTTCGACCGTCATCGAGAGGTGCTCTCGCACGGATACGTCCGCTTTCTCGTGCGAGCAGTGATCCGCAGTTTCGGTGGCGTCCGCTCGCGAGCCCGAGCCTGAGGTTTCCGGAAGAGCGGTTGGGGCCCTCCGTGCAGGAGGAGCCGTCGTGGAGGAGTCGGGAGCGATGCGGTCCTCAGGATGGGTCGCGCCAAAGATGGCTCGCCCTGATACCCCAAGCCACCTGTCGAGCCAATTCGGAGGTGACTGCCGGCAAGTCGGCAGCGTGGGTGACGCCCAACAGTTTGGCGTCGGTGGTGACGACCCGCACTGGCAGGCCTACGTCGCCGGCGACCGCGCCGGCGACGACTTCGGGGAGCAGGACTTCGGCTTTGGTGATCTGCCGGCCGGCTGTCACTTCGTCGAGCAAGAAAGCTTCGTCGAGTCCAGACTCGCTCATAGCGGTGCCGAGCAATTCCCAAATTGCCGGCTGGAATCCCCACAGGTTCACCGAGGTCGGAAGCCTTCCATCCAACTCGACCGGCTCCACCCCGTCTTCGGACCGGAAGTTGTCGCCGGGGGATTGGCGAATGATCTGGCGCCGCTCGGTGAGAGCAGCGAGGTAGCCCTTCCCGTCGATTCGACAAATTCCACGGGTGACGGGGTCATTGGTGGCGATCGTGTTTTGTAGCCGGTAACCGATCAGTGCGTGCTCGTCGCGGTTCGAACCGAGCTGCTGGACGAGGAGGGTCATGGCCGCTTCGCTGTAGACATCGTCCGCGTTCGACACCGCGAACGGCTCATCGGGATCCAGCTCGCCCTTAGCGGCCAGGACGGCGTGCACGGTGCCGAGCGGAAGACGCTGTGTGGCGAACGCGACCCCCATCGTCGTGGGCCACGACCGCTCGACGTGGTATCGAATGGCCGGCCCGCTCTCGGGATGGACGACCATGATGATCCGGCCAAAGCCCGAGGACAGCGCGTCGGAGACCAGCAGGTCGACCACGGCTTCACCGTTGGGACCGATCGGCGCCAGCGGCTTGCACCCCCCATACCTGCGGGCCATGCCGGCAGCCAATACGACGAGTGGGGGAGCCGTGCCTGTCATTGTGCCGGGCCGGAGCGCCACACCTGCGGTCGGTAACAACCGAGGTGACCTTCGCGGTCGGCCAAGGGAGAGCTGATGACGTGGAACTGGCCGGGCTGCGGGGCGACGGATGGCGACATCATTCCATTTGAGTGGGAGCTAGAGTGCCCGGTCAAGAGGGGTTGTTCCAAGTGTGGTTGAGCACCGGATCGGGTGGCATCCGGGTCGTACGATCGCCGAAAAAGTCGAAGGCTAGCTGAATCTATTCGATGGCGGCCTGGAGGGTGCATGCAATCCATCCGGCGTGACCAGTCCCAGCCAATGATCCGCAACACCCCCCGCACGGTCGCCCACTTCGGCCGCTGGCTGGCTGTGGTGACCGCCTGCGGTCTCGGACTCCGGATCATGGTCGTGATCCTGTCCCGGGGGGAACGGGTGAACGGCGACGGCTATGAGTGGAGCAAGCAAGGCAATCTGAACGCCGCGGGTCACTGGTTCGTCAGTGCATTCAATCTGCAACCCGACGCGCTGCGCCCCCCGGCGTGGGCCATGGTCCTTACGATCTGGGCCTGGCTGGGACAGCACGACTGGTTCCGCCAGCAACTGCTCGACTGTGCCATCGGTGCAACCACCGTTGCGGTGATCGGCTTGGCCGGTCGCCGCATGGTCGGCGACAGGGTAGGCCTGCTGGCGGCGGGTATCGCGGCACTGTACGCAGGCTTATGGATCTTCGAGCGGGCCATTCTTTCGGAGACCCTGCTCCTGCTGGCCGTGTCCGTGACGATCCTCCTCGCCTACCGCTTCCGGGCCCATCCTTCGCTGGCGGGAGTGATCCTCCTCGGAGGCATGTGCGGGATCCTGGCGATGATCCGCTCGGAGCAGATGCTGATCCTGCCCCTGCTCATCCTGCCCCTCATCGCCGGTTGCCGGGTCGTCGACCGCCGACGCCGTGTGGTCTGGGCGGCCGTGGCCGTGGTGACCATGCTCGTGGTGGTGGCTCCCTGGACGATCTTCAACCTCCACCGCTTCCAAAGACCGGTCTTCTTGTCCAACGGATTCGGGGGAGCAGCCGCCACCGGCAACTGCAACCTCACCTACTACGGCCCCGAGCTCGGCTACGGGGACCTCCGGTGTGTCCCGATCTTTGCTCCCGGTGACCAGTCCGTCCAGGACTCCGAGGACACACACACCGCCATCACCTACGCCAAGCACCACTTGAGTAGGGTCCCCCTCGTGGTGTTCGCCCGGGAAGGTCGTACCTTCGGCTACTGGAACCCATTCCAGCAGGCGGACTTCGATGCCCAGTTCATGTCCACCTGGGTGGGGGTCATTCGTCTGGGCATGATCAGCTACTGGATCCTGCTGCTTCCCGCCCTGGCCGGCGGAGTCCTTCTCCGCCGGCGCCGGGTTGCCATATATCCCCTGCTGGCGTTCGTCGCCACTGCCGCGTTCGCAGTGGCTCCGACCATCGGTGATGTCCGATATCGAGCTGCAGCGGAGATTCCCATCGTGCTGCTGGCGGCTGTCGCCGTCGACGCCCTGCTCCACCGGTTCCGACCACCGGCCTCGGAGGCGCTCGCGGCCGCGCCGACAGACGGCCCCGACGCGGCCCTTCCAACGGTGGTCGTCGCCGACGCCTAGATATCCCACGGTCCTAACTTGTCAAGCCACCTCTGCGACCTCGACCCTTTCGCCGTGTGCCCAGGCCGTCTGCTCGTCGTAGACGGTGTGGTGAATGAGGCAGCCGTGAAGGATGCCGACCCAGCGGTTGCCGAGGGCTCGTAGGGCGCCATGGTGGGTGTCCCCAGCCGCTCGATGACCGTCGTAGAAGGCCCGGGCTCCGGTAGAGGCGCTCAGCGAGGCGAACGCCCACAGGTAGATGGCGTCGGCGAGGCGCGTGTTCCGGGCGAAGCGATCCAGCACCACCCGCTTGGTCCCCGAGGCCCGGGTGATGGGTGACGTGCCGGCGTAGTTCTTGCGAGACTTGGCATCGGCATACCTGTTCGGCTCATCGCCGAACGCGCCGAGCACCCGGGCGCTGAGGATGGTCCCTAGTCCTGGCAGGGATCGGACCACCTCGGCCTCCGGGTGTTGCTCAAAACCCGCATCGAGCTCCAGGGCCACCTTGGCGACTTGGACGTTCAGGGCTTCGATGATGGCCACGATGGCGCTGACCGTGGTGCCCATGGCCGTGGCCACGACACCGGATCCCCGGAGCTGGGGTGACCGCAACGCGGTCTGGATCGCCTCGGCCCGCTCCTCGACCCGGCGCTGGCGATCGCCTCGGCGGAGGGCGGCGGCAATCTTGGACCGGGACAGCCCCATCCCGAGCGTTGGGGTGGGGCCACCTTGAGCACCTCGAATGCATCGTCGCTGGTCAGGTCGGCAAAGACCACTAGTGCGGCGGGGTAGAAGTCTCGCAGATTCGCGCAAGAGGTTGGTCTGGCGTCCTCTCGACCAGATCATGGCCTGGTGGGCCGGGGCCAGCACCTTGATGGCCTCGGCGAGATCGCTGTCGCCGGCACCCGGTCGATGATTGTGACCAACAGGGGCACGATCTAGGCGTAGAGCTCGAAGCCCTGGCTATGCAAGTGCTTATCTGCTGGTGGCTCGGCAACCAGCCTCTCCCCGTCACGGAGCGAAGCGATCGATCCCCATTAGGCAATGGGAGGTCCCGAGGCGGACCGGAGAACGTATGTGACCAGGTCTCATGTCCGCCGTGGTCACGTCATGCCGGGGCGGAACAGCGGTGGGGATAGCTATGATGCTCGGAGCCGCCCTCGGTCATGGAGAGGGGGGCCATGGGATTGGTCAGGGGTGCCAGCGTGTCGAAGGTCGATCCGGTCACCGGTCAGAACGGCAGAGACCAGCGTGAACACTGCGGAGACCCAGACATAGACATAGACCTCCTCATTCCGGAGGACGATGTCGCCGATCCCGAGGTGTCCATCGTCGTGCCCGCCGTCGACGAGGAGCTGACGATCGCCGAGTTCGTGTCGTGGTGCCAACAGGGTCTCAGTGCCGCCCAGGTCCGTGGCGAAATTCTGATCGTCGACAGCTCGACCGATCGCACCGCCGAGCTGGCCCTCGCCGGTGGGGCGCGGGTTCTCAGAACGCCCAAGCGAGGGCTCGGGCGGGCCTACATTGACGCCGGCTCCTTTATCCGCGGGAAGTACGTACTGATGGGCGATGCCGATTGCACCTATGACTTCCGCAACATCGGCCCGTTCATACAGAAGCTGCGGGAAGGCTACGAGTTCGCCATGGGCTCGAGATGGCTGGGAACCATCGAGGACGGTGCCATGCCGGCACTACACCGATACCTCGGCACCCCGATCACCACGTGGCTCCTCAATCGTCTGTATGGGAGCCGGTTCACGGATATCCATTGCGGTATGCGGTGTATCAGCCTGGATGCCCTCCGGCGCATGGGTCTGGCGTCCCAGTCGTGGGAGTATGCATCGGAGATGGTCCTCAAGTCGGTGCTCATGGATCTGCGAACGACCGAGGTGCCCGTCGCCTTCTACCGGGATCGCAACGGCCGAATGTCGCACCACAAGCGAGCCGGCTGGTTCTCACCGTTCGTGGCCGCATGGATCAATCTCCGCATCATGTTCGTGTTCCGAGCACAATTCTTCCTGCTTAAGCCCGGGATTGCGCTGTTGGCCCTGGGCCTCCTGTTGACCTTGCCATTGAGCTTCGGATCGATCTCCATCGGCTCTTACACCTTCAGCCTCTACTGGCAGTTGCTCGGTGTAACGCTGGCCGTACTTGGTCTCCAGAGCCTCTTCTCCGGAATTCTGGCCCAGGTGTTCGTCGACTACTCCGGAAAGTCCCGGGTCCGTTGGACAACGCGTTTTCGCTACACGAGGTCGGTCCTGTGCAGCTTCGCCGTGTTCGTAGCCGGTCTTCTCCTTTTGGGCGCGTTGGCCGTGGAGTACCTCGTCCTGGGCCACAAATTGCCTGGTCCGTCTTCTGCCCTCGATCACCTCGCCGTGACGGGGTTCCTGCTGGTGATCATGGGCTTTTCGACCTTCTGCTTCACCTTGCTGCTCCATGCGACAGGAGTCAGATATCGCCAATGGAACAGGCTCGACCGGGCCCGTCAATGAGTCGACGCGTTCAGATGCCGGGTTAGTCGCCAGGTGACCTTCGCAGCGACGTTCATCGAGGAGGCAGTCGCCGTGCTGCAGGCAGTCGACCAGTCGGCGGTCGAGGAATGCGCCGTCGGGCTGGCCGAGGTGCGTGAGCGAGGTGGACGATTGTTCATCCTAGGGGTCGGTGGTTCAGCCGGCCACGCTTCGCACGCCGTCAACGATTTCCGCAAATTGTGCGACTTCGAGGCGTACGCACCGACCGACAACGTGTCAGAGCTCACCGCACGGATCAACGACGACGGCTGGGAGACAGCTTTTTGTGAATGGCTCCGAGGGTCGCGCCTCGATCGCCACGACGGACTGCTCGTCTTCTCGGTCGGCGGGGGAGACCGAGCCCGGTCCGTGTCGACGAACCTGGTCCAGGCCATGGAGCTGGCCAGTCTGACCGGCGCCTCGCTCTACGCGGTCGTCGGCCGCGACGGAGGTTTTGCCGCCGAGATCGCAGATGTGTGTGTGGTGATCCCGCCACTGTTCCCAGAGCACGTCACCCCCCATACCGAAGGGATCTGCGCCGTGCTCTGGCATCTGCTGGTGAGCCATCCCGCCCTGGCGGCCAAGCCGTCGAAGTGGGAGTCCATGACGTGAGTGCGCCACAGGTGCCGTCACTGGCCCAAGTGTGCATCGTGGGCGGCGCCGGGTTCATCGGAAGTCATTTCGTCGATCGCCTGCTCGGCGAAGCCGGTGCCCAACGCGTCGTCGTCTTCGACAACTTCTCCTCGGGCCGGGAATGGCACTTGGCCCACCATGCGAGCGACGGTCGGTTGCGTACCGTGCGGGGGGACGCCGCGGACCTCGAACAGCTGACTGAGGCTATGCAGGGCTGTCACACCGTCATTCATCTTGCCTCAAATCCCGATATCGCGCGTGCCGCAACCGAGCCGGCCATCGACTTCGATGCCGGGACCCTGCTCACGCACCGGGTCGTCGAGGCCATGCGCCTGTGCGGGGCGCAACGCATTCTGTACGCATCAGGTAGCGGGGTGTACGGCGACCTCGGTGAGCGCATGGTGAGCGAGGACCACGGCCCGCTCCTCCCGATCTCGACGTATGGCGCCAGCAAGCTGGCCGGTGAGGCGCTCATCTCGTCCTATGTCCACATGTTCGACCTGAGCGGATGCGTGTTCCGCTTCGGCAACGTGGTGGGCCCCCGACAGACCCACGGGGTCGGGTTCGATTTCATTCGTCGGCTCCGAAAAGACTCGCGCCACCTCCGGATACTCGGCGACGGATCCCAGAGCAAGTCCTATGTGCATGTCAGAGACGTCATCGACGCGGTGTTGCTGGCCTGCTTCGCAGCGCCGCTCCCGCTGGCCACTTACAACGTGGCCACGGATGACTACGTCACCGTGAGGGAGATCGCGGAGCTAGCAATCGACATCGTTAGTCTCGATCCGGCCAGCATCGCCATGGAGTTCACCGGAAGCGATCGTGGCTGGAGAGGCGATGTACCCGTTGTCAGGCTGGACACCAGCCGGATCCGCCGCCTGGGTTGGTGCAACTCGATGTCCTCGTATGCGGCACTGCGGTCCTCGCTCGAGTCGATGGTCGAAGACGCGCAAGCGGACCGGCCCTCATGACCGGCGCGGAGCCGGTACTGCGGCCGGCGGCCTTCCTCGATCGCGACGGGATTCTGAATGTCCCGCTCGTGCGAGAGGGTCGACCTCGGAGTCCATCTTCGGTCGAGCAGTTCGATCTGTACCCCGAAGCGCCGGCCGCATGTCTCCGGTTACGGGAGCTCGGGTTCGCGGTCGTGGTCGTTTCCAATCAGCCCGAGCTCGCCCGGGGTGGGCTCGACCGGCCAACTCTTTGCGCCATGCACGATGAGCTGCGGCGACGGGTCCCGGTCGACGGAGTGTACGTGTGCCCGCACGACGATCCGGACCGTTGTGGGTGCCGGAAGCCTGCGCCTGGCCTGCTGATCACGGCCGCGGTCGACCTCGGTCTCGACCTGGGGGCGAGCGTGGTGGTCGGGGACCGGTGGCGTGACATCGAGGCGGGCCGGCGGGCGGGGTGCCGGACGGTGCACGTTGATCGGCACTACGACGAACGGAAGCCGGAATCTGCGGACTTCGTGGCCGCTAGCCTGGCTGACGCAGTACGGTGGATCGGACGTGTGATCGTCGGTGAGGGGGTGACCAGTGACTGAGCAGGCGCTCAACGTCAAGGTATTCGCAGATGGCGCTGATCTCGACAGCATCCTCGAGCTGGCCGGCAATCCGCTCATCTCCGGATTCACCACCAATCCCACCCTGATGCGCAAAGCCGGTGTGGAGGACTACGAGGGATTCGCTCGCAAGGTCCTCGATCACATCGTGGACCGCCCGGTTTTCTTCGAGGTGATCTCGGACGACTTCGCCGAGATGAAGCACCAGGCTCTTCGAATCGCATCCTGGGGCCCCAATGTGAGCGTTAAGATACCCGTGACCAACACCCGTGGCGAGAGCTCGACGCCGCTCATCGCCGACCTGGTGGCTGACGGGTTGCGGGTCAATGTTACCGCGCTTCTCTCCCTCGACCAGGTTCGAGTGGTCACGGAGTCGCTCGCCGCCGGGCCCGGAGGGGTTGTCTCGGTGTTCGCCGGCCGAATCGCGGACACCGGCCGAGATCCGGTGCCGCTGATGGCAGCCGCCGTCGAGATCCTCTCGGCCCACCCTCACCTCGAGCTCTTGTGGGCGAGCCCCCGAGAGGTCCTCAACGTTCGTCAGGCCGAGTCCGTCGGCTGCCACATCATCACGGTGACTGCCGACCTCCTGCAGAAAGTGGTCGGCCTCGGACGCAGTCTCGAGGAAGTGTCGCTGGACACCGTTCGGATGTTCCACCGCGACGCGCTTGATTCAGGCTACCTCTTGTGAGCCGGCCATATCCGTGATCTCGCCTGGTGAGCCACTGCTTCATGACGACTGGGACCGGCATTGGAGTGCGTTCGGCGACGCCGTAGCCGGCAATCCGGCCACTGCCTACCGCACGCGGTTGATCTTGAAGATGCTGGGCTCGGTCGCACCCGGCGCATCGGTGCTTGAAATCGGCTGTGGTCAAGGTGAGTTCGCCCTCGGTCTGGCCCAGCTCTTTCCGGACACCGAGATCCGCGGCATCGACATCAGCGCCGAGGCGGTACGGCGGGCGACCGAGTTCGCCACGCGGCGAGGACTAGCAGCACACTTCGCTCAGCGCGATCTCATGATCTCGGCCGAGATCGGCGAGGAAGAACGGGAGCGGGCCACCTTGGCCATCTGTTCGGAAGTGCTCGAGCACGTCGACCGACCCGAAATGCTCCTGAGGAACGCCGCCGATTACCTGGCGCCCGGATGCCGGTTTGTCGTGACCGTCCCCGGCGGACCGCGCTCGGCGTTCGACCGCCATATCGGCCACCGGCGGCATTTCACCGCAGCCCGACTCCGGCACTTGCTCGGGGCCAACGGGTTCGAGCAGCCGTCGGTGTACCGGGCCGGTTTTCCGTTCTTCGACCTGTATCGGCTGGTGGTGATCCTCCGTGGAGAGCGCCTCATTTCCGACGTCGAGGAATCCGCTGGAACAGGGTTGGATGAGGGTGTCTCAGGAACGGCACTCCGGTTCTTCGATCGGGCCTTCCGCTACAACCTCGATTCGTTTGTGTTCGGCTGGCAGCTCCTCGCGGTGGCTCACCGTTCCGGACGCTCTTCATCGTGATCATCTCCCGAACTCCGCTGCGGATCACCCTCGGAGGAGGAGGTACCGACCTGCCCTCCTACTACGAACGTTTCGACGGACTGGTGCTGACGGCTGCGATCAACAGGTATGTCTATGTGGCGATCAACCGCACGTTCACCGATGACTACTTCCTCAAGTATTCCGCGCTCGAACGTGTCGGCGACATCGGGGACATCGAGCACCCAATCATTCGCGAGGCGCTGCGTCTCCACCCGATCGGACCCTCCATTGAGCTAGTGAGCGTGGCCGATATCCCCGCCGGAACGGGACTCGGCTCATCGGGCACGTTCACTGTCGGCCTGCTCAAGAGTCTCTACGCCTACCGGCGTCAGCCGGTGTCACCGGACCAGCTCGCATCGGAGGCGTGTCACATCGAAATGAACATCCTGGACCGGCCGGTGGGCAAGCAGGATCAGTATGCCGCGTCCTATGGTGGGCTCGAGTCCCTGAAGATTGAACCGGATGGGAAAGTGTCCGTACGTTCCCTGGCCGTCTCGACCCAGACGCTTCACGACCTCGAGGAGCATCTGTGTCTCTTCTTTACCGGTTATTCGCGCGATGCAGATCAGATATTGGAGGAACAACGGAGCCAGTCGACCACCGGTGATGCCGACATGTTGGAGAGCCTCCACGAGGTGAAGGCGATCGGACACGCGAGCCTCGAGACGTTGGAACGCGGCGATACCGCTGCGTTCGCCGGCTTGATGAACGAGCACTGGGAATCGAAGAAACGCCGGTCGGACGCTATGTCGAGCCCGGCAATCGACACGCTGTATGAGCTCGGCATGGCAAATGGAGCGGTGGGCGGAAAGCTCGTCGGTGCTGGGTCCGGTGGGTTCTTGCTGTTCTATGCCAAGGACACCGATCAATTGCGTCGGGTATTTGTGACGCAAGGCTTGACCGAGGTTCGCTTCCAGTTCGACCACGATGGTGCGGTCGTCCTCGTACGGGATTGAGATGCAGTTTGTCGTATTGGCTGGGGGGCTGGGCACGAGGATGCGTCCTGCGACCGACACGCTGCCGAAGTGCTTGCTGCCGGTGGCCGGCCGGCCATTTGTCGATTGGCAGCTGACCTGGCTGGCCGAGCGGGTGGACCGGGTTCTCCTCAGCATCGGGCATGGGGGAGATCTGGTTCGCCGGCATGTGGGGGACGGTCGGCGCTTTGGTGTGACGGTCGACTATGTCGACGAGGGAGATGATCTGCGAGGAACGGCCGGAGCCCTGCGACTTGCCGCCGACCACGGAGCCCTCGACCCCACGTTCTCAGTTGTCTATGGCGATTCCTATTTGACGCTCGATGTGACGGCGGTCGAGGCGGCCTATGCAGAGCGTGGCAGGCCGGTGCTCATGACCCTCTTCCGCAACCCGGGACCCATCGAGCACCCCAATGCGGTGTTCGAGCGCGGGCTGGTGACCCGGTATGCCAAGGGTCTCCTCGCCCCCCCACCGGAGATGTGCTACGTCGACTACGGGTTGACGGTCTGGCGCCGGGAGATCGTCGAGACGATGGTCGGACCAGGGGAAGCCGCCGATTTGGCCGCGTTGCTCACCTCGCTCAGCTGTGCCGGCGACCTGGCCGGCTACGTGGTCGAGGACCGCTTCTTCGAAATCGGTTCGCCCGACGGGCTTCGCGATCTCGAGACGTACCTGCGCGTGGCGAGAAGCCCCATGTCGGACACGACCAACGGGTCGTCGGGCAGTTGAGCCCGCACCCGCCACGAACGCCGGAGCCCGCGCCCGCGACTTGGCCGAAGGAGCGCCCCTCCCTCACTGAAGAGCAGTCGGTCATCATGGCTGACTGGATCAATGCGTTCCTGACCGAGGTCAAGCCTTCCCGTTTCGCCTGGCTGACCGGGTTCGACGATCGGTTCGCCCTCCGCTCCTACAATCGGTCGGGGAGCACGCTCGAGATCGGCGCAGGAACCGGGGCCCATGTGCCCCTGGAGCCGGAAGGGGATTACGTGGCCCTGGAGAACGCCGCTGACCTGGCGGCGCAAATCCCGCGCCGGCCAGGGCTGTCGGTGGTCGTCGCGGACTGCGAGGCTCGGCTTCCGTGGACCGACGACACATTCGACCGGGTGATCGCCATCCATCTGCTCGAGCACCTGTACAACTTGCCGGCGGCTCTCGACGAAGTCGCCCGAGTGCTGCGCCCCGGAGGGGTGTTCTCTGTAGTCATCCCCTGTGAGGGCGGGCAACTTTACTCGCTGGGTCGCCGGTTCACGACGAAGCGGATCTTCGAGAAGCGCTATGGGGTGCCCTACGAGTGGATGATCCGCCAGGATCATTGCAACACAGCCCGGGAGGTGCTGACCGAGGTGCACCGTCGGTTCCGCACGGTACGACGGTCCTTTTTTCCGTTTGCCGTACCCTCGCCCGACCTGAACTTGATGATCGGGCTGCAGCTCTCGCTCTAACGCCCTAGAGCGAGTAGTCGTGCACGAATATCTTGAGCACGAGCCACATGAGCATGGCCACCGCACCCAGCAGGATCCAACGGGTCGACCTGCGCTGGACCCGGGGTTGGCGGAGAAGGGCTATGGATGCGAGGAGGAGGAAGAGAAAAGGTATGAAGTACCGACCCTCGGCATCGGTAATGAGCGAACCAATTGGAGTGCCATAGACGAACAGTGTCGTCTCGACCAGGAGAAGGCCGACGGCCATGAGGCCGACGGGAACCAGGGCAAGTGCCTGGGATCCCCGGTCGAGGAGGCGTTTGGCTCCTATTTGGAGCTGATAAGCGTAGTACAGGGTCACGGTGCCCACGACGACCAGTCCGATCGGAGCGTATGGGCTGTCCATCCGGGTGTACCCGGTGGAGAAAAAGAGGCCCGGCAGCCACTTCTGCTCGCCCGTACCCACGAAAAAGGTGCGTGCCAATACTCCGATGAACCCGAAGGGGTGATGGAGAATGTAGCTCGACTGAACGTGTGAGTTCAATGCGAATAGAGGCACGGGAATATCGGTATCGTGACGTACGGCGAGATACCAGAGTCCTGCGCACCCGATGATGATGACGAAAGCAGCCAACTTCAACGGGATGGGCCGCCAGATTCGCTCGATGATCCGATCGGGAGCCATGAAGACCAGCGGAGCGAAGACAAAATACGTCGGCTTCACAAGCGCGAGCCCGACGAGCACAACCGCCAACCCGAAGGCAGTGCGTGGACCTGCCACGGATGAGAGCCGACAACGCAGTGTAAGGGCGACTCCCATTGCCGCGAGGGCAATCGCCATCGAATCAGCCGAATAACTCGATGCCAGCAGAATCGTCATAGGCAACAGTCCGAGCACGAAGAGCACCTGTCTACCCACCGGAATCAGACGTAAGGCCAGGTAGAATAGGACGACGAAGCCCACGAGAGAGGCAAGTCTCCCACCGAAGAAGATGATGGGCAGTGGCGCGCCAACAACCCGGAGGAACCACACGGCCACGAACGCCGGGGCATAGGAAACCGGATTGTTGGCGGAAGCCGTCCCGACGCCGGTGAATACCGGACGACCCGAGCAGGATATCGGGCTGCTCCAGTATCTACCGAAGGCGTAGGGTACTCCCTTCGATGCTTGACCGGAGAAGGTGTCCAGATAGTCGCTGATGCATTTGGGTACGTAGTCGCCCGGCTCACGATGACGGACCGGGACGATGAGGTCGCCCTGCGACAGCGTCCAGACGCGCGTGAAGTGAGCCGTTTCGTCGAGGCCCTGGCCGGGCGGCTGGGCGAAGACCAGAAATGTGCCCACGACGAACGCCAGGATGGCGAAGGCCACGGGGAGATTCGCGAGTCCTCTCGTTGCTGTCAGCGAGCGGGCAGAGAAGGCCCGCTGCGGACCTGTCTCATTCTCCAGCTCAGTGCTCGCCATCTCTCCTGCCTAGCTCCAAGTCCGTTTCCGTCGGGAGAGACCTTGGATTGGCCGCGAGAGGCAGCCGTTCATGACCGATACTCGGGTGGCCGTTCCCTCCTCAGTCCCGCCGGAGACTTCTCTCCAGTAGCACCGAGAACTGCGAACGGGCTCCACGAATGCCCGCTGAGATTACACTTACCGTGGTTGGTGCTGGTTGGATCTCTGGCATGCCATTGGTTGGTTTCTCTCCATCCGGCAGCCGAGCGCCGCGGTGGCCGGTGGGGAGGGATTCGTCGACAGCGTCCCGGCCGCACATCGTCGGACCATCGAGACGGGACCCGTCGGGTCACCGGAGGCGACGGCAGAGCGAGACGTCCGTATCGGACGAGGTCGTTTCGGCCACGGTCATGGGCAGCACAGGCTGGCCCGGCCCGGTCACAACGGTATGGACGACCCCGCGCCCGTGGCTCGAGAGGACGCCGGCCAGGACGATGTCACCGTTCCAGGTCACGGAGGCAAGATGCCGATACGGGTCCGTCAGGATCTTGACCGGATAGGTCGTCGATCCCTCAACTCGGAGAGGCGAGCTCACCGCGGAGCCGAAAGGATCGGTGAGTCGGAAGCGGACGACGCCAGCTCCGTCGGGCTCAACCGCAATGACGCTTCGAGAGCCCGCCCCCACGCTGACCAAGGTGACCCCGGTCCCGGGCACCACGGCTGATCCGTGGAAGGTGATGTCCAGGGTGTGGAGGACTGCTGATCCGAGCTCCACCGGATACCAGACCGTGCCGAGCTCGACGACCCTCGCCGGAAACGTCGGATGACGGTCTGCAGGGACGTTCCCGTCGGATATGTAGAGGGCGGCACAGTTGCCCGCAATGAACAACTGATCCGCCGACGCGATGATCGGCAGTGAGTCACCTCGGACGATGTTGTCGGACAAGGGGCCGCCGGTCAGATCACTGATGGACTTCTGGACCTCGACGTAGTGCAGGTCCTGGGTGCTCGACCAGATCGCCTGAGGTGTGGTCGACATCCCGAGATTGGCCACGATTCCGAAAGCGCCGAGGACGGTAACAACGGCCAGAACGATCGTCCGAACGCTCCGATTCCGGGTCTCAAGTCTGCGCCAGAAGTCGACGAACCCCACCGCGCTGGCCAAAATCAGGAATGGAAGAAAGTCCGCAAGGAACCGGTTCTCGATCCATCCGTAGATGATCACCGTCCCGCCGGCGGCGGCTGCTGCAATCAGGACGACCCGGAGCCGCGAAAGGCCGCCCGGTAACTGGGGCCGAAACGAACTGACCGTCCCCCACAGTCCGCCACAGAGGAGCAATGGCATGGACGACGGGACGCTGGCAGTGCGATCGGTTCCATACAAGAAGACGCCACCGACTGCCGCTGCCGGAGCAGACGGGAGAGTGACGAACGGGAAAACCGGTGACAGGCGCAAACCGAATGGCTGAAAATACGCCCTTAGTGTGCTCGGCACGTAATGAAGACCGAAGTAGTTGCCGCTGCCGAAGTGATTGAGGCCGAATGCCTGGTACACAATCTGTGCCGAAACCGGCAGCCCGAACAGGATGCCGAACTTGGCATAGGTGACGGCACTACCAATGGCGAGGGGGACGAGGCCGGCGACCATCATGGGAGGCGCCCACCGGCGGTTGGCGGATTCTCCCCTACCCAGCGCAAGCCAACCGGCGACCAGCACCGCGCCCAGCACGCAGGCATAGCCCGTCGAGCCACGGGTGAGGTTGGCACCCAGGATCAGGCATCCGCTGACCACAACACGGCCCATCGAAGGCCGTTCAACCACACCAACCAGAGCGAACATGGTCCCGACCGTCAGAGCCACACTCCAGGCCAGGTCCTCGGAGAACACCCATGGTGCCGAAGCCAACGACACCAACACTGAGCCGCACATGATGGTTGCGACAAGGACCCCATAGGCTGCGGCTTCGACTCCGCCCAACTCTCCCGTACCCCGAGCAAGGATCCGGATGCGCCAGATGAGCGCCGCGCTGAATATTGCGGTCAGGAGCCATGCGATCAGCATCAACGGAGCAGTCAGACGTCCATCCAGACTGTGAGTCACGGCCAAAATGGGCATTCTGATCAGGGAAGGGAAAAGCCCGAAGTACGTGTACTGCCTGCCGTCATGCACGAAAGCCTCGCCCTTCAAGGCGCCTGGGACGATGGACAGATGGCCATGGAACATCGCCCGAGCCTGAAGGTCGTAGAAATTGCTCGCGTAGCCGTTCGGCTCGGCCGTGCGAAGGAGGCTCGGAGGACCGTTCCACAGATCCATGAGCACCCACAAGAAGGGCACGACGACCGCAGCCAGGCCGATGCAAACCGCAGAGATGAATCGACCCCTGCCCCCAGATATTGGGTGGGCCAGGGGAGCTTCCTGGGCATCGATGGCGGCCACCCTGGCTTCGGTGGTCATCTTATGAACAGCGTGAATCAACGGTAAACACGATCACCACTTCCCAGTTGGCAGCTCGTAGCTCCGTCGTCAGACGGCGCTTGCCCTCATTGCGTGCGCACTCTGCCTTGGCCGTCTCATGATTCCGTGCGTCCAAGGTCATTGGGAGCCCGCCGTTCGCAGTGGCACAGCGTACCGATCACCTAAGCGTGGCACATGATGAGCCCAGTCGTAGACGTCGCGTATCGCAATAATGCTCGGGTTGGTGTACGGCTAGGTGGTGTAAGAACGGAGGGTCCCCACATTCCTCGATCTTCCCGCCCCGAAGCGGCGCAGGATTCGACGTCGTTACTTACAGCATCGAATCCAGTTCAGGGCTAGGCGAATGTCGACCGCACATCTCCGGGTCCAACCGATCGATGCAGCGGTTGCGTGACCCAGGTGTCCTTGACGATGCAGGAACCCGACCACGGCGTCGACAATCAACCACCCCAACGCAGGACCGCGCTGGCCCAGGTCATCCCGCCGCCGAAGCCGGTGAGGAGGATGTGGTTACCAGGCCGGAGGCGACCGGTCTCGAGGGCATCGACCAGCGCCAGGGGTATGGATGCCGATGACGTGTTGCCGTAGCGGTCGATCACTACGACTGCCCGCTCATCGGGTATTCCGAGGCGCTGGCAGATCGCGGTGATGATGCGGTGATTGGCCTGGTGGGGTACCAACAAGTCGATGTCCGTCGATGCCAGCCCGGCTTCGGCGACGGCCCGTTCGGCCGATTCCACCACAACCCGAATGGCCTTCCGGAAGATCTCCTTCCCATCCATGAAGAGGTAGCCACCGTGGTCGCACTTGAGGAGATGTCGTAAGGAGCCATCTGAGCCGAGGTTCCACGACACCAGTTGTCCGGGGCCGTCGACCGCCTCGAGTACCACGGCGCCGGCCCCGTCTCCTACCAGGACGGCGATAGTGCGATCTTCCCAATCGGTGATGCGGCTCAATGTCTCGGACCCGATGACCAGGAGCCGCTCGGCCCCGATGGCGAGCATGCCGTGGGCGACGACCAGCCCGTAGACGAATCCCGAGCAAGCGGCGTTAACGTCGAAGGCGCCGGCTGGTACGCCGATGCCCTCCTGCACCGTGGCTGAGGTGCCAGGCACGATCTGGTCAGGCGTGGTCGTGGCCAGGATCACGCCGTCTATCTCGTCGGGCTGGCGACCGGCCCGGGCCAAGGCGGCGAGGCCGGCTTCGATGGCGAGACCGGAAGTCGTCCCTCCAATCCGGCGCTCCCGGATGCCAGTCCGCTCCCGGACCCAGCGGTCGGTCGTGTCCAGCGTGGCCGATAGGTCCTCGTTGGTCACGATCTTTTCGGGGACGGCGATGCCCCAGCCCGTCACGACCCCGCCGCGATCGGTCACCACCGGTCAGCCCGCCTCGAGGACGTGGATACCGATGAACCCGGCGTCGGTAGGGGAGTCATCGAACCCAATCATGCCACCGGTATTGGCGGCTACCGCCAATCGTGCTTGGTCGACTTGTCTAGGCCCGGCCCTCTCCCGCAGCTGGTCCACCAGCTCGACCACCTGGGCGATGCCAGTCGCACCGAGCGGGTGACCCCGGGCCACGAGACCTCCGCTCGGATTGACGGTCACGCCTCGACCCCCGATGGAGGTCTCGCCGGCCACGGTGGCCGGCCCGGCGTCCCCCGGCTTGAAGAAGCCGATCGATTCGAGTGCGAAGAGCTCTTCAGGGCTGGTGGCATCGTGGAGCTCGACGATGTCGACATCGGCAGGATCCACCTCCGCGGCATCCCATGCGGTGATGGCAGACTCGGCCAGTCGCTCGTGGTAGTCGAGATCACCGTTCCCGGAGCGGACGGTGCTGGACCGGATCGTGGGCGCTCCTGCAGACCGCATCGGCGAGAGCACAACGGCGGCAGCACCGTCTGTAAATGACGAGCACATCAGCCGAGTGAGTGGGGCAACGACGGTCGGGGACCCGAGAACCTCGTCGGCTGTGACCTCCTTCTGGAATTGGGCGTGAGGATTCATGGCACCATGGCGCCGCGCCTTCACCGCAGTCGCGGCGAACTGCTCCAAGGTGGCACCACGATCCAGCAGCACAGCAGCCCACGAGGCATTGAGCGCCATCAAAACCGACCCCGAAGGGTTCTCCATCTTGTCGTGCATGCGGACTCGGTCGGTCGCCGGTACGCCGTCCTCCACGCCTGCGAGCGTGGCTCGCCGGTCGCCGGTCCACATCTTCTCGACGCCGACGGCCAGGACGGTCCTGGTCCCGGCCTGCGTGGCCAGGGACGCCAGATGCAGGGCCGAGGCGCCGCCGGCGCACGAGTTGTCCACATTGATGATCCCCGCATGGCGCAGTCCAGCCTTGCGGAGGAAGGACTGTCCCCGGATGCATCCCTGATCGAGCAGGCGCCCGCCCGTGGCGTTGCCGAAGACGACCAGGTCCACTGTGGCTGGATCGACTCCGGCGTCAGCCAGTGCATCGGTCACGACCTGTTGGGCCATGTCGGCCGCGGTCCGCCCCTTGCAGTTCATGGGCGTAATGCTCGATCCCACAATCGAGACCGTGGCTTGCCTCTTGCGGGGGGAGCTCATCTACCGGCCCATTAAGGCATCGCCATCTGTCACCGCCAGGGCAGACATGAGGCGCTCAAATTGGGGGAGTGGTTCGTCGTCGGTGACGTAAAGGCAGACGTGACGTGCTCCGGCCCGGCAGAAGGCAGCGACCGTCCCCGCCACCTCGACCGCCGTGCCCGCGACGAGGTGGCGGTCGAATGCCTTGGCCGGAATGGCATACAGCGAGGACATCCATCGGGTCCCACGGTCCCTAGCCGTATTCGGGTCTGCGTCGATCGAGACGAACAACGTCATGGACGGAGTCACCGACCCCTCGGGCCGCTCGGCCCGCTCGACCTCCTTGGCCAGGCGTTCGAGGGCGTGGTGGTAACTGTCCACCGAAAGGAACAAGGGCATCCAGCCGTCCGCAAGGCGCGCCGCCCGCCGGAGGGCAGCCTCCGATGAGCCCCCCACCCATATGGACACGGGCGCCGGCGCGGGAAGCTGCCGGTAGCTCAAAGCCTGCTCGCCCTGGGCGACGGCTGCGCCCGAGGACCATGCCCGCCGCAGCTCGACGATCATCGCGTCGAGAAGCCGTCCCCGTCGGTGGAAGTCGACTGCTGCATGCTGAAACTCGATCCGGTGGCTGCCGACGCCGACGCCGAGCACGAACCGACCCCCGGTGAGTGACTGGAGCGTCGCCGCCTGCTTCGCCACCGCTGCAGCCCGGCGCAACGGGAGCTGCATGACGCAGGTCCCAAGCGTCACCCGCCGGGTGGCGGTTGCCGCCACTGTCAGGGCCGTCATCGACTCGAGACATGGTCCATGCCAGAACAGGTGGTCACAGGCCCAGAGCGCGCCTGCACCCATTTGCTCGGCCCGACGGCAGGTGTCCATGAGTTCGGCGATCGGATCGCAATCGGGCTCGCAGTCGCCATCGAAAGCTTGAGCCCATGCTGGTACGGAATCCTGCGCGAAGGTGGGCAGGATCAGTCCGATGGGCCCCGGAGGGTCAGCAGATTGTAACATGGGCAACAGGCATCGTATCCGCCACCGGAGCCAGTTTCCGCCACCTGTAAAGCGTCTTCTTCGCTCGGCGGCGGAGGGTTCGAAAAAGGACGACCCCAGACTGATTGCGAGGCGAGCTAGCTCAAAGCGATCTCCAATAACGCTGGTTGCGGCGAGTCACGGAAGACACGGTCGCGGCCAGTGACAAACACTGAGCCGAAGTCGTGAGCGAGGACGAGCGTGCCGAGTGCCCGACCAAGCTCAGAATCTGATCGAGCCCTTGCGCAGGCCGAGGGAAGCGATCTCGCCCTCGTAAGGCTGCCGATCCGGCGGCGCGAGTGGTAGAGATGCAGCTGCAGGCGAACATCAGTTCCTGTGCCACGAATGCGTCAACCCTCCACGGGGAGTCGACCAAATCCTCCGAGACTGACCGACTGCCGTGGAAGACGGAGGTGCGAGGCGGTCGACCCCTTCGAGAGCGAGGCGATGGGCCGCGGCGTACGTGCCGAGCTACTGATCGGCGGCATTTGGGCGGCAACCCGGCCGGAGGGCCGTGGGAACGTGCAGATCGTGGATCCGGCCCCGCGGTACCGGCTCCCCGCGACGATCGACTCCTCGTGCGGGCCGGTGCGGCCCGAAAGTGGCTCGAGCCGTGCCCGCTACCCTCCCGGTAACGGCAGTCGTCATGGCTGGCTCGTCTACCTTCTGATTCGGAGGCGCCCCGCCGTCCGTCGGGCGGATGGCGTCGTTGGTGACCTCGTACCTGGGTCGCCAGGGACAGGTCATGGGGGCTTGCGCGGGTGCAGGCACTCTGAGCCGCGTCGCGGACTTGCTGTTGTCGCCACGGTCAGACCCTGCGCAGGACCCGGAGCGATCCGCAAGCACCGTCCTCGACGAACTCGTTCGAGTCAAGGGCGGCGCGCCAAATCTCGTACGGTGGACGCCCCCCGTCGGCCGGATTGGGGAACACATCATGGATCGCCAACCAGCCACCATCCGATACCCGGGGGGCCCAACCCCAGTAGTCGCCCCAGGCGGGTTCCTGGCCATGTCCCCCGTCGATGAAGCAGAAGGCCAGCGGCGTCGACCAGTGCGAGGACACGGTCGTGGATTCACCGATGACGCCGATCACCGAAGCCTCCAGCTGCGCCTCACCGATGGTGGTGCGCCACCGGGGGAGACTGTCAATCCTGCCCGATCCGGGGTCGACCAGCGTCGGGTCATGATGCTCCCAACCGGGCTGGTTCTCCTCGGAGCCGTGGTGGTGATCGAGACTGAAGAGGACGGCTCCGGTCTCCTCCGCAGCAAGGCCGAGGTACACGGACGACTTGCCACACCATGCGCCGATCTCTACGAAGGTGGCTGCTTCAAACGCGGCGCCGGCCCGCAGCGCCGCGAGGTACAGCGCCTCTCCCTCATCGTCCGGCATGAAACCTTTGGCCGAGCGAGCAACCGAGAGCAGATAGTCCCGTCGCGAGACGGGCAACCTCTGCTCGAGTGTTGACGATTCCGTTGCCTGCGGGTAGTCCACCGGACCAGCCTCTCACTCCGTCCCGCTTGTCTGGCGATGCTCGCGATTTTCCGACGGAAAGGCCTGGTTGGCACCGCAGCGCGAATCGGTCGTCGGTCGCGGGGGCGGGCCGTTTCACCTGCGGACGGAGCCCTTCTTTCGCTCGTCAGCCTGGGCGAATACGCTGTTAAGAGGTACTGCTGACAAATTTGGGGGCTCAGGTTCGATGAGTTCAGTACACAACACCCGGATCGGGGTGCTCGTGGTCGCGTACAACGCGGCCGCCACCCTGGCCAAGGTCCTCGATCGCATTCCTGAGGCCGTCCGGCCCGACATCGAAGAGGTGATCGTCAGCGACGACCACAGCCAGGACTCGACCTACCTAGTCGGTCTTGGCTACCAGCAGGTCTCCGACCTGCCGATCACCTTGATCCGGCAGCCCACCAATCTCGGCTACGGCGGCAACCAGAAAGCCGGGTACAAGTTGGCGATCGAGCATGGCCTCGACGTAGTGGTGATGCTGCATGGCGACGGCCAGTACGCTCCCGAGGCGCTCCCGGAGATGGTCGCCCCGATCGTGGACGGGAAGGCCGACGCCGTGTTCGGCTCCCGGATTATGATCAAGGGCGCGGCCCGCAAAGGGGGGATGCCGCTCTACAAGTACGTCGGTAACCGGATCCTGACCCGGTTCGAGAATGCGGCGCTGGGCACCGAACTGTCCGAGTTCCATTCCGGATACCGCGCCTACTCGGTTAGCGCGCTCAAGCAGATCCCATTCGAGCGGAACTCCGACGGATTCAACTTCGACACCCAGATCATCATCCAGCTCCACGACGCCGCTATGCGCATCGCAGAGGTTCCCATTCCGACCTACTACGGCGACGAGATCTGCTACGTGGACGGGATCGCCTACGCTCGGGACATCTCGCGGGATGTCGTCGCCTACCGGTTGCAGAAGGCCGGATTCGGGGATGGCAGTCGCATCGCCCTCAACGAGGAGTATCAGCTAAAGCCCAGCGAGGACAGTTCCCATGGAAGGATCTCAACCTTGCTCGCCGCCCGTCCGCCGAGCAAGGTGCTCGATCTCGGTTGTTCGGGTGGGCGTCTGGCCGAGCGTCTGCGCGATATGGGTCACCATGTGACCGGCGTCGATGTGCACGAGATCGGTGGTGTGCACGAGCGGACGGACGTCTTCTTCCGGGCCGACCTCAATGAGGGCATTCCATTCCAGGTTGGCTCAGGGTTTGACATCGTGCTCTGCGCCGATGTGCTCGAGCATCTGATGGATCCTGGTGCGCTCATCGCCCAGGCCCGCGAGATACTTTCGCCCGACGGCGTCGGCATCTTCTGCGTGCCGAACATCGCACATTGGTATCCGAGGACGAGGTCGCTACTCGGTGCATTCGACTACGACCAGCGGGGAATTCTAGACTCCTCCCACCTCCGGTTCTTCACTCGCCGGAGCATCGGAAAGCTGGTCGAGCGCAACGGGTTCTCGATCCGGCGGATCGAGCCTGTCGGACTTCCCCTCGATGCGTTGAGCATCGAGGGGACCAAGGCCAATGCTGTTCGCCTCATCGACCAGGTGCTTCTGACGCTGTGGCCGACGATGTTCGGCTATCAGTTCATCGTGGAGGCAACCCCAAGCCCTGCGTAGATAGTCAGTCCAGGGGTCGTCGGGGGAAGATGCGCTCGGCGAAGGGCAAGAACCAGTCTGAGCTGAGCCCGACAGGGCCTGGGCACCGGGCAATGCTAATGAGCTCGGAGTGAAGGCGGCTCAGAACCGGGGCCCCAGGCGCACCCCGGCGAAGCCTTCGCTCTCAGAGGTAGGCGTTATCCGTCGCGGCGCCGGTGTCCAACGAAGAAGGTGAGCGTCGGATGGCAGAATCTGCCTGTTTCCCGGCCACGTAGTATGGTTCCGGTTTCGCTCCGGACCATTCGGGTCGCCATCGAGGGAACGGACATGCGCTTCGGAGGAAAAACTGTTGTAGTGACCGGTGCCGGCGGGTTCATCGGTAGCGCCCTGGTCGAACGGCTCGTGACCGAAGGGGCGCGGGTTCGAGCGTTCGTCCGCTACACCTCGCGAGGCGAACGAGGCTGCCTCGCAGACCTTCCTTCCGACGTGATCGGACAGGTCGACGTGAAATACGGAGACGTGCGCGATTTCGACGCGGTGCGAGATGTCGTACGCAACGCCGATGCGATCTTCCACTTGGCTGCCCTGATCGGAATCCCTTACTCGTACGAGCACCCACAAGATGTGATCGACACCAATATCTTGGGCACGTCCAATGTCCTGCTCGCTGCCAAAGAGCTCGCCACGCTCGAACGGATCGTCCTCACGTCGACAAGCGAGGTCTATGGATCGGCGCTGCGAGTTCCCATCGACGAGGATCATCCGCTCCAGGCGCAATCCCCCTACAGCGCGACGAAGATCGCCGCCGACGCGCTCGGCGTCAGTTTCCATCGCTCTTTCGGCATGCCGATCTCAATCGTCCGGCCGTTCAATGCGTACGGGCCTCGCCAGTCGGCTCGGGCTGTCATTCCGACGATTATCAGCCAGGCACTGGCCGGAGCAACATTGCAGCTCGGCACGCTTGATACGTGGCGGGACTTCACCTTCGTCGACGACACCGCGCGCGGGTTTGTCGCGGTTGGTGGATCGGAGGCAGCCGTCGGGCAGGTCGTCAATGTCGGGTCGGGCGTGGAGGTCCGAATAGGTGACATCGTGGCCAAGGTCGGAGAGCTCGTTGGACGAGAGATGACGGTGCACGGCGACGACCGGCGAGTTCGGCCCGGAGCGAGCGAGGTTTCCCGGCTGCTCTCCGACAGTTCGAAGGCGCTCCGTCTCACCGGCTGGCGGGCGGAGGTATCGCTGGAGGACGGATTGCGGCGCACGTTCCAGTGGATCCAGGACCATCTTCAGCGGTTCCGAACGGAAGAGTACGCACTATGAAGACTGTTCTCCTCGCCGGCGGGCTGGGGGTACGTCTCCGCCCGCTTACCTACACCATCCCGAAGCCGCTGCTCCCAGTGGGGGACCGGCCGATCCTTGAGGAGATCGTGACTCGGCTCCGAGCGTTCGGACTGCGGGACCTGGTGATCGCGGTGGGTTACCGGGCCGAGCTCGTCCAGACCTACTTCCGTGACGGTTCCCAATTGGGCGTGCACATCGAGTACGCCCACGAGTCGGAGCCACTCGGGACCGCGGGTCCTCTAGCGCTCGTACGCGACCAATTCGGTGCGGGCGCCGAGGCGTCGGAACCCCTATTGGTGATGAACGGCGACCTGTTGACGGATCTCAATCTGATCCACCTTGTCGACTTTCACCAAGCGGGTGGACATGACATCACCGTGGTGACCCGCCAGTTCCAGCTTCGACACCCCTACGGAGTCATCGAGCTGGATGGCGATCGCATCACGCGTGTGGTTGAGAAGCCGGCCGTCACCGACACGGTGAATGCCGGCGTCTACGTGTTCCGATGGTCGGCGCTGGACCTTGTCCCCGGGGGGCGGGCGTACGAGCTCCCCGAACTGTTGAACGTGGCAGTGAAGTCCGGTTTGAACGTGGCCGGCTATCAGTTCGACGGAGCATGGCTGCCAATCGATCGGATGGAGCATCTGGAGGACGCAGCGAGAACCGTCGCCGCTCGCCCTTCGTGAGCGCACGTCACGAAGGGGCCGTTTTGAGGCCGAGCCCATTCCCTTTATGAAGCTTTCGATCGTCGTTCCCGTTCGAAACGAGCAGGGTACCGTCAAAGCCGTGCTAGACCGCGTCCTTGCCGTCAACTGCGGAATGGAGAAAGAGATCATCGTCGTCGACGGCGCCTCCACCGACGGAACCCGTGAAGCGCTCCTCGAGATGAAGGACCGTCCCGAGCTCTTGCTCGTCCTTGAGGACCAGGCTCGAGGGAAGGGCTGTGCCGTACGGACCGGTTTCGAGCGGTCGACCGGCGACATAGTCATGGTGCAGGACGCGGACCTCGAGTTGGACCCGGCACAGATCCCGACGCTGCTGCAACCGTTGCTCGAGGGAAGCTCCGAGGTGGTGTTCGGATCTCGCTTCAAGGGTCGGGGGAGGGGTGGCACGCCCATGGTCAGCTATCTCGGAAATCTCGTGCTGACTGTGGTGGCCGACGTCCTGTTCTTCTGTCGGCTAACGGACATCCTGACCTGCTACAAGGTGATACGCACCGATGTTGTGAGATCCCTCGACCTTCGCTGCGACGGCTTCGACTTTGACGCGGAGATCACCTGCCGGCTGCTGAGAGACGGCTACCGGATCCTCGAAGTACCGGTCCGGTACGAGCCGCGCTCCGTCGAGGAGGGAAAGAAGCTGACGACCGACGTCGGTTGGGGTGTCCTACTTGCCATCCTCCGGGTCCGCGTTTCACCGAAGTCAGCCAACCGGAGCTCTGCACCGACCAGGCCGTAGTGCCGTGCCCCTAGAGACATTGGAAGCGCCTGAGAGGTCCGAATCCTCCGGCTGAACTTGTGTATTGTCCGCCCATCTTCAGAGCCGATCGAGGAGACTCTGTGCTGAGACATCGCTGGCGCGGACCGATGGCGATCGCGGTTCTCGGATTGGGAGCCGTGCTCGCAGCTTGTAGCGCCTCGAGTGATCCTCGGACGCCGATCACCACATATCACGACAATGTCCTCAGATCGGGCTTCTCGTCGGATTCGACCTTGTCGGACGGCCAGGCCTCCTCGCTGACCCAGAAGTGGGCGATTTCGGTGTCCAAGCCCATCTCGGCGCAGGCGGTCGTGGCCGACAGCACTGTCTACTGGGGTGACTGGAACGGCATGGAGCACGCCTCTACCACGTCGGGTAAGCAGCTCTGGTCGACATTTGTCGGACTGGCCCCGAAGCCTCCGGGCTGTCCGTTCGACCTCGGGGACCTTGGGGTGACCAGCACGGCGACCGTGGGGGACACCCACGGTAGAACGATGGTGTGGGTAGGTGGAGGCGGCGGGAACCTGTACGGCCTCGACGCCTCGTCGGGTGCGGTCGCATGGCGCACGAACCTCGGTACACCACCCGAGAATACCCTATGGAGTTCGCCTGCCTTCTTCGACGGGAGCATCTACGAGGGTGTTGCCTCCTGGAACGACTGCCCGGGAGTTGTCTACGGAAAGCTGTTCCGGATCGATGCCGCCAATGGCAAGGTGCAGAGGGTGTTCTCGCCAGAGCAAGGCCGCTGTGTAGGGGGAGGCATCTGGTCGTCACCAACGGTCGACGTTGACAACAACGCGGTCTTCGTGACCACGGGCAACGATGACTGCGACTCGCCCGTTCAGAATTCCATATTCAAGTTGAACGCCTCCAGCCTGGCCGTTGAAGCCCAATGGCAGAGCCGGGGGATCCCAACGGTCTCGGACGCCGATTTCGGTGCGACGCCCACACTGTTTACGGCCACGGTGGGCGGGCACAATCGGCTGTTCGTTGCAGGGGAGGCGAAGGACGGAATCTACTATGCGTTCGACCGTAATGCCCTCGGCCGCGGCCCTGTCTGGACCCATGTCGTCGAGGACGACAGCACGTTGAGCAGCTCGGCCTGCGAGGATATCAACACCATCTCCTCGTCTTCGTGGGCAGGACCCGGCCATCCACTCATGGTGGCGGGCTTGGCCGTCCAGGGGTCCTCCTGCATTGGTACACTCGCGGCTCTTAACCCGGCGGACGGCATGCCCGAGTGGCAGGCCGACCTCCAAGGGCCGGTCCTCGGCGCGGTGAGCCAGGCTCCCGGTCTGGTGGCGGTCGGCGCCGGCTCGTACCTCGACGTTCTCACGAGCGGGTCGGGGGCGCGCCTGTTCACCTATCCCGAGCCCCAGACCGGGCACCCCCAGCAGGACGGCTACAACGATCCCCATTGGTTCTGGGCGCCGCCCACCTTCGCCGGGAACTCGCTCTACATCGGAAATCGGGACGGCACTCTACGGGCGTTCAGCCCCTAAGTGCCCCGGCCGATCCGTTCGGCGCCGGGCGAAGACACCGAGGTGGCGCTTCCTCGATCCCTAACCCAAGCGACCTGAGAGCCAGGACCTCACTCGATCAGACGCACCGAACCTGAACCGAGCGGGAGCACCCACGGGGCGGAGCCGGAACGACACGACCATCCAGCCATGGCCAGCTGTCCGCCACGGGGGGTGGGCCGCCGATGGGGAGATGCTCCTCGGTCGCTGGAATGGCGTTGAGCAGCACCATTGTCCTCCCCAGACAGAACACCTCCGTGGACGTTCGTCCGCCCTCCAGGTCGGGCCGCCAATCGGTGGTTTGACAGCGACACACGGAGGTAGTCTCGTTTCTCGGTTGGGTTCCAATCGGGGGTGGCGGGATGACGACGGCCAGGACGGATGAAACGCCGGACGCTCCTTGGCTAGCGCCGAGCAAACCGATCTCCCAACGCCACTTCCTCATCGGGACCGCCGCCCTCATCGGGACCGCCGCCGCTGCCGCCGCTCTTCCGCCCATGACCCGGCAGATCCTCTATGCGAAGGCGGTTCGCCATGCGGATGGTGATACCCGGGCATATCCAGATTGGCCCAGCGTCTATCCCGCACAAGCCCTGAGAGTGCACTTTTCTACGACTGCGGCGAAGCTCCAGGCACAGTTCTACCGGCTCGGAAATGGGATGACCTACATGGGTAGCGGTCCGTGGTGGACCGGAGCTTCGGCCCTCAATTCCCAGCGAGTGAGGACTGTGACTGGCCATTCGAGGACTTCGCGATCCCCACCAACTGGCCCACCGGTGCCTATGTTGCCTTGCTGGCAGAGGGCAATGCGGCAGGTGCCGTTACATTCGTTCCGAGCAACGTCAATGCCGACGCGCGGCTATGGCAAATTCCTGTTCGTGGTTCGAAGCCCTTCCCCGGGAACAGGGTCGAAGATACTTTACCCATTGCCCTTTGGGACCTATGCCGGCTACAACGACACCGCACCCGCTCGCGGCCAAGGATCCTGGTATCGGACTGGGGAGGAGACCGTCACGCTTCATCGCCCGGGCGGTGGTACCGGAGAGGACCTTGCCTTCTATGAACCATCCAGCCTTCTCTGGGACGACGACCTCTATGACCCATATCGCCCAGGATCGGCGGCCCCCGGCTCATTACGAGACACCGTTGCGCAATGGGACGGTCGATTCATCGCCTGGCTGGAACGAAACGGCTACTCACCCGACTACTGTGTAGACCTGGATCTCCAGGCTGGAAGCAACGACGCCGATCTGACATTGCTCGAGAACTACAACTTGGTCTTGAGTGTCGGCCATGACGAGTACTGGTCGGAGGACAGACGGGCCAGCCTCCAACGTTTCATCGCTCGAGGAGGGAACGCCGCCTTCTTTAGCGGTGATGCATGTCAAAAGCATGTGACGCTTGGCAACTCCCCATTCGCCATTTCGAACGACTATGTGTTGGCCCGGCCGGATCGATCGTCAATCACGTGGTGGGACCAGGACACCGGGAGCCAGCAGTCAGGTGATGAGACCTCGTTGGCTGGCGTCGCATATCGCAATGGCGGAGCCTGGTTCGGCATGAACAACCCAGGGAGTCACAAAAGGTATGGCGATCTCGGGTACACCGTGCAGAACTCAGGTCATTGGGTGTTCGCCGGGACCGGCATCAGGGATGGGCAGGTCATCGGTCAAGGGCAGAGGCGTGCGCCAATCGGCCTGATTGGCTACGAGGCCGCCGGCGCACTCTATGACATGGTGGATGATGTGGGCAGTTGCTCGGACGGTGTCGTCCCCCTATGGCCAGATGACGCCCGATGGCTTCACGATCTTGGGAATCGCTCAGCTCTCCCCGCTTGGTGACGGCATGACAAAAGGCTGGGGCGTCCGCGATGGCCAGGAACCGCAATTCGGTGATCCGAGCTCGCCTGCCTACTGCCAGCCTGCCGCCACGATGGGGGTCTACACCCGGGGCGGGACGGTGTTCACGGCCAGCACGGTGTCGTAACCCCGGGTCGTCGACCAAGGCCTGGACCCACGCGTGGAACAGATCTCGCGCAACGTACTCAACACCCTCTCGGAGCGCCTCTAGGCCTGCTGAATCGATTCTGGGGCTCGTCGTGGCCCCTGGTTGCTTCGGTTTCGCCTCTGGGGCGGAGCAATTCGTCGGGTCCCTTCCAACGAACCGAGTTGGCCGGCATCGACGAGGCCAATTCTGCGCAGGCCCTGCCCCGGGCCGCTGCTACCACCGGAGCCGTATAATGCGAAGGTATGGACGGAGGGCAAGCGGATGGCCCGGGACCGGGCGGGGCCGGGGAGACCGGCGGGTCGGCCGGCGCGCTCGATGATTTGGACCGCGAGGAGCGACTTTCCCAGCTGAACCAGCTCATCGACCTCATGCGGCCGGCGGTGCAGGCCGACGGCGGTGATCTTGTGCTCGTGTCTGCCGATACGGCGTCCGGAGTGGTCGAGGTCCAGTTGCAGGGAGCATGCAGCTCCTGCGCCATCAGTGCCTCGACGCTGCAGGGTGGGGTCGAGCGGATCCTCCGTGACCGGTTGCCCTGGGTGACCGAGGTGCGGGGAGACGTCGACGAGTCGGTCGATCCGTTCGAGAGCGAGGCGATGGGCCGCGGGGGGTACGTCCCGACCTACTGACTGGTGACCGCCCAGGCGACCGGGGCGGGATCCGGGGGACTGTGGGATCATTCGCCGGTGGGTCCCGAGACGTACCGGCGTGTGACCCTGACCGAGGGCTCGCCGCCGGCTCAGGATCCTGCGCCCGTGGTCCCAGCCGACGTTCACCTCGCGCCTGATTGCACCAGGTCGGCCGGTTCGGACGCGAGCTCGCCGGTGGCGTGGATGACCTGGCTCGCCTACGCCGTCGTCGCCATCCCCTTCGTCGTCGTTGCGAGCCTGCTGCTGGCCTCCCAGGCCGGCCATCTCTACCTGTCCGACGACCTGGCGCTGATCGACTTCCACACCCGTCGAGCCATCGAGTGGCGCCAGCAGCTAGGGGTGTTCGACTACAACAACTGGAACCACCCTGGCCCTTCGTACTTCTACCTGCTGTCGGTCGGCTACCGGTTGTTCGGATCGGGTGCGAAGGCCATGTTCGTGACGGCGACGCTCCTGAACGGCCTGGCCTCCATCGGATGCGTCGAGGTGGTGCGGCGCCGCTCCACCCCGGCGCGGGCCCTGTGGTCCGCGCTCTGGGTCTGCGTGCTCGCCTCGGTGCTGGCCACGGTCGCTCCGGGCAGCGTGACCTACTCGGAGGGAGCCCTCGGGGCCGTGGTGAGCCCGTGGAACCCGATGGTCGTCATCTTCCCGCTGCTTCTCTTCCTTCTCCTGTGCGCGGCCGCCATCGACCGGTCCCCGGTCTCGCTGGTGGCAGCAGCCATCGTGGGTTCCTTCGTCGTGCAGACCGACATCTCGACCCTGCCACTGGTCGCCGCCGTGATCGTCGCCGCCGGTGCAACTCTGCTGGTGACGGCACTCGCCGACCGGTCCCGGGAGCGCCCCTCGGGCGAGCGTGCACGGCGGTGGCGTCGTCGGGGCTGGTCGGCGGCAGGCCTGGTGGTGCTGATCCTGATGTGGATTCCGCCGCTCGTCGAGGAGTTCACCAACCGTCCCGGGAACCTCACCCTCATCTACCGGTTCTTCACGTCCGCCCATCCCGGCCAGACGTTCGAGGCGAGCGTCTGGTCGGTGGTCTCCGTGTTCGGCGTCGTTCTCGTCGGACCCTCGGAGGTGATGAGCTCACTGCTCGGGGTGACGCCCTTGCACCCCGCAACCGCCATCGTCGCCACCGTCGGGACCGTGCTCGTGGGCATCGTGACCGTTCTGGCCGGCGCCCGCTTCCGCTGCCGGTTCGCGACCGCGGTCGGAGGTGTGACGCTGCTGGGCTGCGCAGTCATGGTGTTCGCGGTGTCCCGGGTGGTGGGCTTCGTCTTCGGCTACGTGGTGGTCTGGGCGGTCGTCATCCCGGTGCTCGCGGTCATCGGGCTCGGGACGGCCCGCCCGCCCAGGCCGGTCCGGCGAACCGCTGGTCGGTCCGGGCCGGCCCTGCGGGCGGCCGCTGCCGCTCTCACCGTCGCAGCGGTGGCGGCCGGCGCCGTCCTCACCGCCCGGCTGGCCTCACTGCCGCCACTCGGCGCCGTCTCGGACCCGAGGGTGGCCCAGCTCGCCGACCTGGCGGTGCCCGGGCTGGGCCGCCGCGGCACCGTCCTCGTGCGGGACTCGGGAGCCGGCACCCGGGAGACCGCTCTCCTCGACATCGAGGAGAGCATCGGGCTGGTCGACCTGCTCGACGCCGACGGCTACCGGCCGACGGTCGACCCCGTGTGGAAGTCGGAGTTCGGGCCAGGCTATCTCACCACGGGCCACGACGGCTATGAGATCCACCTGTCGACCTGGACCCCGAACACCACTTCGCTGCCGGGCTACCGCGGCCGGGTCGGTGACATGGCCGTGGTGGTCACTTCCGTCGCCCGGCCGACCGGCTAGCGGGCGCCGTCCGGCTGGTCGTTCGGGCACTCCCCGGCCGGTGTGTCGTAGCGGAAGGCATCGGACGTCCAGCTCGAGTTGATCCATCCCGGCAGGGGAGGCGACAGGGCGAACATCGGGGTGAGCTGCTGGGTGATGGCCGCGCCGAGCACCGCCGCCCCGGCCGGGCACAGGTGGGTGTTGTCGGTCTTCCGGGCCCGGATCCAGCCTCCCGACACGGTGGGGAGCCACGCCGAGTACCGGCCGTCGACCTCCAGCGAGGACGCCACCGGGAGATAGGTGACCCGACCCGGGTGCTGGCGTGGCAGGCTCTTGACGATCGAGTTCCAGGCCCGGGTGTACTCGCCTTGGAGCGTCAGCTCGCGACGGCGGTGGGCGGTGTCGATGATCTCGTTGCGGGGGCCGACTTCGGGGAACTGGACGAAGGCGATCCCGGCGATGCCGGTCTGTGGGGCCAGCATGGTATTCACGAACTGGTTGATCATGGCCCGGTAGCGCTTCGGATGGTGGAAGGCGTAGTTGTCGTCCCACGACCACATCCCGATCACCAGCTGCGGGTGGTATTGCTGGATCACCGGTGCCATGTAGCGGACGTAGTCGGGGTCGGTGGTGAGCCCCCACCCGAAGAAGGAGTGGGTGGTGACGGTCGCCTCACCGGTCGCCTGCAGCGCAGCGGCGATGCCGAGCTCGGCGTCGATCATCACGCTGTCCCCGATGGTGACCACCCGAAGGGGCGTCCCGGAGGAGACCCGCTGGCCCGGGGGCAGCACGATCGGTGCGGGGGCCGGTCGGGGCGGCGCGGTGGGAGACACGACCCGCACGGCGGCGTAGTCCGGCGGGGTCGCCGCCGCCGTCGTGACCGGTGCGGTCCCGGCCACCACGACCACGGCGGTCACCCCGACGGCCGTGACGGTGGAGAGGGTGAACGGCCACCCCTTCCAGCGATAGCGGCGCACGGGTAGCTCGACGAGGTAGAAGCTGGCCGTGGCGGCGAAGAGGGTGGCGCCGAGGCGGGCGGCCAGCAGGCTCGCACCGCCCAGCCCGGTGGTGAGATCGGTCATGAGGACGTAGACCGGCCAGTGCCAGAGGTAGAGGCCGTAGGAGATCCGGCCGATCCATCGCAGGGGGCGGGTGGACAGGGCGGTCCCGAGCGGTCCCGTATCTGGTTGCGCCACGCTGGCGATGACCGCGGCGGCCAGCAGCCCGGCGACCACCAGCCCGCCCTGGTACATCCAGCTGGACGGGTTGCCCTCGTCGTCGCCGGCGGTGACCCACAAGAACAGGAGGGCGACCGCGGACGTCGCTCCCACGGCGTGGAGGAGCCGGCGAGTTCCGGGCCGATGTTCGGGCCGGTGGGTGACCACGAATGCGAGCGTGGCCCCGATGAGCAGCTCGAAGGCCCGGGTGTCGGTGCCGTAGTAGACGCGTGAGGGGTCTGCGCCTCGCCGGTAGAGGAGCGCCATCTCGAGCGCGGAGGCGGTGGCCAGGGCCACCGTCACGACCACCGCTGCACGCCGGGGGAACCGGAGGGGGAGCGTCCGACCCGGCGACGGATTCGATCGGCGCCGCCGCCTCAGCAGCCCGAACATGGCGAGGAGGGTCAGTGGCCACACGATGTAGAACTGCTCTTCGATCGCCAGCGACCAGGTGTGCTTGAGGGGGGACGGGATCTGGAACTGGGTGAAGTACGACTGGTGGGTGATGATCAGGTGCCAGTTGGCGTAGTAGAAGAGCGTGGCGACGGCATCGGGACGGAACGTCGTGGCATCGATATTCGGGCCGCCCAGCCAGCAGTAGACGGTGAGGACGAGCAGCAACACCAGCACGGCAGGCAGCAGCCGTTTGGCCCGCCGGGCCCAGAACGATCGAAGAGCGATCCGCCTGGTGCTCATCCACTCGCCCGCCAACAGGCTGGTGATCAGGAAACCGGAGAGCACGAAGAAGAAGTCGACTCCGAGGTAGCCGCCGTTCGCCCAGTGGAAGTTGAAGTGGTAGGCGACGACCCCGGCCACGGCCAGCGCCCGCAGGCCGTCGAGCGCGGGCATGTAGCGATGAGAGCCCGACACCGACGGAATCTCCACCGGTAGGCCACCGGCGATCACATCGGTGCGGTCTCGTTCGGCCACCGGATCGGTGATCGTCATCGGGCCGTCCCTGATCGTCCTCGGGAGGCTTGGTTAGTCTGATCGATCATGGAGTCGGGCCCGGTCATCGATCGACGTCGGCTCTGGCCGTGGATGACTCTGTGGACGGCGGTCGGGTTCGGCATCCGGCTCGCCTCGGTGTTCGGCCGCCCGAACCGGGCCCCCGGCGGCGACCCGGGTTATGCCTACCGCGTGGCCAAGCTGCTGGTGGCGGGCAAGGGGTTCATCAGCCCCCTCGCCTACGACTACCACAATCAGCACCATATCCTCCAGACGGCGCAGTGGCCCCCGCTGTGGACGTTCGCCCTGACCGTGCCGATCGTATTCGGCTTCCATTCGTTCCTCGCCGCCCGGATCTGGTCGTGCTTCGTCGGCGCCGCCACCATCGTCGTCTGCGGGCTCGCCGGGCGGGAGATCGGTGGCCGGCGGGTCGGGCTGATCACCGCCTTCATCGTGGCGCTGGACCCGAACATGTGGACGAACGCCGAGCTGGCGCTGTCGGAGACGCTCTCACCCCTGCTCGTCGCCCTGGTGCTCTGGATGGCCTACCGGTTCTGGAAACGGCCGAGCGTGGGGCACATCGCCGCGCTCGGCGCCACGATCGGGCTCGCCGCCCTGGGCCGGGACGAACTGTCCCTGCTGGTCGTGCTCATCCTCCTCCCGCTCGGGTTCATGGTCCGCTCGGCGAGCTGGCGCCGCCGGGCCGCACTGGTGCTGGTCGGCGCGGTCGTGGCCGGTGCGGTCGTGTCCCCGTGGGCGGGGTACAACCTGAGCCGGTTCGACAAGGTGGTGACCATCAGCGACGGGCTCGGACCGACGCTGTTGTCGGCCAACTGCGACACGACCTACTCCGGCCGGCTCGAGGGGTACTGGTCCTGGGACTGCCTGCAGCTCGCCCACCCCGGGCGATGGCTGGAGGAATCGGTGAAGAACTCCATCGACGAAACGGCGGCGATGCGGTACATCCGCGCCCACGAGAGCGAGCTCCCGAGGGTCACCCTCGCCCGGCTCGGACGCGGGTTCGGGGTGTTCCACCCGATGCAGCAGGTGAAGATCGACTCGCTGGTGGAGACCCGGCCCTACCACTGGTGGTTGACGGGCCTGTTCGTCTATTACGCGCTGTTCGTCCTCTCCGTCGGCGGATCGGTCGTCCTCCGCCGTCGCCGGATCCCGATCTTCCCTCTGTGGGCCATCGCGGTCGACGTGCTGGCCGTGTTCGTCCTCAGCTTCGGGCAGCCCCGCTACCGGGTGACCCTCGAGGTCTCCCTCACCATTCTGGCGTCGGTGCAGATCGAGTGGCTCTGGGCGCGGCTGGCGACCGCCCGGCGGCGTGGGAGCCGCCCCGCCGCCGTCGGCGAAGTGCCGGCTCCGACCCCCGTCCCGACCCCCGCTTCGGCCTGACCGGGCACCGGACGAAGTCGTGGCCCTGCCCGCCCTTGGATAGGCTCAGCCCACCATGACCACGACCCTGCCCGCCTCTTCCGAGGCGACCGTGGCCCGCACCGCGCCGCGCCACCGGCGTGCTGGCTATCACCTCGAGATCCTGCTGGTGAGCGTGTCGGTCCTTCTGACCGAGATCAGTTACACCCGGGTCATCTCGTTCAAGCTCTTCTACTACTACGTCTACCTGGTGATCGGGCTGGCGTTGCTCGGCCTCGGAGCCGGGGCGGTGCTCGTCGCCGTGGTGGGTCGGCTCCGCAAGGTGCCCCTCGACACCGTCCTGTT
The DNA here is from genome assembly GCA_963764555.1 of uncultured Acidimicrobiales bacterium. GTDB lineage: Bacteria > Actinomycetota > Acidimicrobiia > Acidimicrobiales > RAAP-2 > Bog-756. The sequence goes on along the minus strand of CAVXSW010000003.1, from coordinate 54,135 downwards.
CTGGAGCATGATGGCCGGCTCGTCGGCCACCGTGGCGGCCTATGTCGCCGTGGCGGCCATGAGGATCGACACCCTGAAGGTGTGGGAGTACGGCACCTCGGGCTCGATCAGCAATCTGGCGCTGATCATGGCCACCTGCTTCTGCGTGTTCGCCTCCTTCGTCGGCTCCGGAGTCGCCATCGCCGCGTTGTTTTCACGGCGGACCGAATCGATCGGCGGGCTGTACGCCGCCGACCTCACCGGAGCCGCCCTGGCCTGCGCCGCGGTGGTGTTCGTGGTGAGCAGGATCGGGGCGCCCGCCACCATCATGGTGTCTGCTGCCGTGCTCGCCGCCGCAGGGCTGCGGGTCGGGTGGCGCGTCCGCCGGTCGCTGGCGGCGCTGGCCGGGCTGGTGCTGGCGGGCTGCCTGGTCCTGACGGCGGCGCCCGGCGTCCTCCCGCTCCAGCAGGTGGACGTGAGCAAGCCGTTCGTCAACCCGCCGAGCGCCGCCATCAGCTCGGGCTGGGGATCGGTGTTCCGGGTCGACGTCGCCCCCGGTGGGGCCGACTTCTTGAACCTGTACCACGACGGCATCCTGGGTGCGGGCATCTACCGCTGGAACGGCAAGCGGTCCTTCCTCTCCGTCTACGACTTCCCTCACGATTCGCGTTCGATCCCGTTCTCGGTGCTCGGCGCCGCTCCCGTCCACGAGGCGGTGATCGGTGCGGCCGGAGGGCACGAGGTGCTGACATCCCTCTACTACGGGGCCAAGCACGTGGACGCGGTGGAGCTGAACCCGGTGACCGTGGACCTGGTCCGCAATCGCTTCGCCGACTTCGACGGGCATCTCGCTCAGAACCGGGCGGTCGACTACATCAATGCCGACGGCCGTTCGTACATGGCCCGGACCGCCCAGCGTGACGATCTGATCTGGTACCCCGCCCCGGACAGCTACGCCGCCACCAACAGCGCGCTGTCGAGCGCCAACGTCCTCTCCGAAAGCTACCTGTACACCACCAATGCGATGGTGACCAACCTGGAGCACCTCACCGGCACGGGGCTCTTCGTCGCCCAGTTCGGGGAAGACGACAACGTGCACGATTTGCGGACCACCAGGTTCGTGTCCACGGCGCGCGCCGCCTTGGCTCAGCTCGGCGTCTCAGACCCCCAGGACCACATCATGGTGTCGGAGACCCAGACCCAGTTCCTCGGGATCCCGTTGTCGACCATCGTGGTGAGCCTCCGGCCGTTCACGACGACGCAGGTCGCCGCCTTCGAGTCGGCGGTGCAGCGGGTGCCACAGACCTCCACCCTGTATGCCCCGGGTGAGGCGGTCCGGGCCAATCCGGTGCACTCGGTCGTGGCGGTGCCCAATTCCGGGTTGAGCTCCTTCTACCGAGCGTTCCCCTACGACGTCACGCCAACCTCGGACAACGGCCCGTACTTCTGGCACTTCGCCCGGTTCGGCACGGTCGTCAAGCAGTACACGACGTCGTTGAACAGCAACGACCGGGAGGACTCGGTCGGGGAGCGGGTCCTCGTCCTGTTGCTCGCCATCGCCGTGCTCGCCGCGCTCGCCTTCCTGCTCGCGCCCTTCGTGCTGGTCCGCTCCACTTGGTCGCAGATGCCGGCGAAACGCTGGTCGTCGGTGTTCTTCGGTGGGGTCGGCCTCGGCTTCATCTTCTTCGAGATCACCCTCATGCAGCGACTCAACCTCTTTTTGGGCTTCCCCACCTATTCGTTGACGGTGACCCTCGCCGCCTTGCTGCTCTTCACCGGTGTCGGCGCCCTGGCCAGCCGACGGGTGGTCCGCACCCGCCGGGCCATCCCGATGGTGCTCGCGGCCGTCATCGCCCTCGGCATCTTCTACCTGTACGGGATGCCGCCGCTGACCGATTCCCTGCTGTCCCTTCCGCTCGCCCTCCGGATCGTCCTGACCTTCGTGATGCTGGCGCCGCTCGGGGTGTGCCTCGGCATGTTCATGCCGTTGGGTCTGCGGACGGTGTCCGGGGCGGGCGAGTCCGGCCGGACGTACGTGGCCTGGGGGTGGGCGGTGAACGCCTTCGCCTCGGTCGTCGGGTCGGCGCTGGCCACAATCCTCTCGATGGAATTCGGGTTCGACGCGGTCCTCACCCTGGGGATGGGCGCCTACCTGGTCGCCACCGGCGCCTGGCTGGTGCTGGCCCGGCGGCTGGGGCCGGACGCGCCCGCCGCCCCGGCAACGGTCGGGGCGGCGCTGGGCGACCCGGCCGCTCGCGGGGCCGCCCTGGTGCCCTGACCGGCGAGCGGGCGTCACGTTAGATAGCAAAACTAACTAGTATGGAGCCATGGTGCACAGGCCGGCTCCTCCCGCTCCCACCGACACCGAGGTGGCGGCCCGGCTGCGCCTGGCGATCACCCGGCTCCACCGCCGGCTGCGGCAGCACTCCGCCGGGGGGTTGACCCAGTCCCAGGCCTCGGCGCTGGCCAGCATCGACCAGCTCGGCTCGCCCACTCTGGGGGAGCTCGCCGCCCGCGAGTCGGTCCGGCCGCCCTCGATGACCCGGGTCGTGGGAGTGCTCGAGGAGATCGGCTATGTGTCGCGGCGCTCCGACCCCGAGGACGGACGGGTGGCTCGGGTCGCCCTCACCCCGAAGGGCGAGTCCGTCCTGCGACGGAGCCGTTCCCGCAAGACGGCCTACCTCGCCGCCCAGCTGCACCGGATGGCGCCCGAGGACCGGCGGGAGTTGGCCGATCTCACCGTGATCCTCGAACGGCTGGCCTCGCTGGAGGAACCGTGAGCGCCCTGCGGGCCGCCGGGCGCCGGACCTTCCGATCGCTGCGCACCCGCAACTACCGCCTCTACTTCACGGCCCAGCTCATCTCGGTCTCGGGGACCTGGATGCAGTCGGTGGCCCAGGCCTGGCTGGTGCTGCACCTCGGGGGCAGTGGCGTCGACCTCGGCATCGTGGTGGGGCTGCAATTCCTCCCGATGCTGCTGTTCGGGCCCTTCGGCGGCCTGACCGCGGACCGGGTGGACAAGCGGAGGCTCCTCTTCCTGACCCAGAGCTCGGGGGGGCTGCTGGCGCTGGTGCTCGGTCTGCTGGTGGTGAGCCACCACGTGCAGCTGTGGGAGGTCTATGTCCTCGCCACCATGCTCGGCGTCGTGAACCTGTTCGACAACCCCGCCCGCCAGACCTTCATGATGGAGATGGTCGGCCGCGACGACCTGCCCAACGCCGTCAGCCTCAACTCGGTGGTCATGAACGCCTCGCGGGTGGTCGGACCGGCCATCGGCGGCCTGATCATCACGCTGTTCGGGCTCGGGATCTGCTTCTTCGTGAACGCGGCGTCGTATGTGGCCGTCGTCATCGGGCTGTCGATGATGCGGACCGCCGAGCTGCATCACACCGAGCGGGCGCCACGGGACCGGGGCCAGGTGCGCGCCGGGCTCCGCTACGTCTGGCGCACACCCGCGCTCCGCAACACGTTGCTCGCCATCTCGCTCATCGGGCTGCTCGCCTACAACTTCACGGTGACCCTGGCCCTGTTGGCCAAGGGCACCTTCCACGGAGGGGCGGGCACCTATTCGTTGCTGACCTCGTGCATGGCTCTCGGCGCGGTCGGAGGCGGCCTGGCGGCTGCCCACCGGGCCCGACCCACCCCGCGCCTCCTGCAGGGTCTGGCCCTCGTCTTCGGCGGACTGATGGCGGCCGTCGCCTGCGCGCCCACCCTGGCCTCGGCCTCGGTGCTCATCGTCGTCATGGGGGCGGCCTCCATCGGCTTCATCGCCACCGCCAACGCCAGCCTGCAGCTCGGCTCGGATCCGGCCATGCGGGGGCGGGTCATGTCGCTCTACGCCATGGCCTTCCTCGGAACCACGCCGCTCGGGGCCCCGCTGATCGGGGCCATCGCCGAGTGGTCGAGCCCCCGGGTCGCCGTCCTCACCGGGGCGGCCGCCACCGTTCTGGCCGCCGGTGTCCTGATGTGGCGCCACGAGGCGGGCCGGCGGCGGCCCGCGCCCGACGCTGGGCTGGACGCCGGGGCCCGGGCCGTCGGGCAGGTGGCGACCGACGCCGCCTGATCGGCAGGCCCACCGCTCCGCCCAGCCGCGCCGCCCGGTCCCCCCGGGCCGCCTCAGACGGCAGAAGCCGGTTTGGGCTCCTTGGGCAGGCCCAGCACCCGCTCGCCCACGATGTTTCGCTGGATCTCGGCCGTGCCACCCCAGATGGTCTCCGACCTCGAGAAGAAGAACGAGGCCTGCAGGTCGCTGACCGGGTAGTCGGCCCGGCCTCGGCGCAGCCGCACGTCGACAGTCTCGTCGGGGGAACCGGTGAGGACCTGGGCGTCCAGGCCGAGGATGTCGAGGGCCAGCTCCATAGTCCGTTGGTGGGCCTCGGACCAGAACATCTTGTTGCAGGCCCCGAGGGCGGCGGCGTGGTGGGTGCCGTGCAGCGCGTCGGTGAGCGAGCGGTAGCCGTTGATCTGCATGATCTTGACATCGGTCCAGGCCCGGGCCAGGCGCTGGCGGACGAGCGGGTCGCCGGTGCGGCCGCGTCGGCGGGCGGTGGCGATGATGGTGTCGAGCTCCCGGCGGAACCGGCGGTACCCGGTGGTGGCCGACGAGCCGCGCTCGAACCCGAGGGTGGTCATGGCGACCTTCCACCCGTTGTTCTCCCCGCCCACCACGTTCTCCCTCGGGCACCGGGCGTTGGTGAAGAAGATCTCGTTGAAGTCCCCGCTCCCGTCCACCTGCTCGATGGGACGGACCTCGATCCCGTCCTGTCTCATGGGTACCAGCAGATAGGAGATGCCGGCGTGCTTGGGGGCGTCGGGGTCGGTGCGGGCCAGCAGGAAGATGTAGTCGGCGAACTGCGCCTGTGTCGTCCACACCTTCTGGCCGTTGATCACCCACTCGTCGCCGTCGAGCTCGGCCCGCGTCGTGAGCGAGGCCAGATCGCTGCCGGCGTCGGGCTCGGAGAAGCCCTGGCACCAGGCGATGGTCCCGTCGAGGATCCCCGGGATGAACCGGCGCTTCTGCTCCTCGGTGGCCCACTGCAGGATGGTGGGCCCGACCAGGGTGTCCCCGAAGAAGTCCGCTCGCAACGGCGCCTCGGCCCGGGCGAACTCCTCGTTGAGGACGACCGACTCCATCAACGAGAGGCCCTTTCCTCCGTACTCCTTCGGCCACGAAGCGCAGATCCAACCGCCCTCGTGCAGCTTCTTGGTCCAGTCGCGGTTGAAGGCCTTCTTCTCCTCGGGGGTCATGGCGAACCCGGGCTCTCCCCAGTGCTCGGGCAGGTTGTCGGCGAGCCACCGGCGGATCTCGGCCCGAAACGCCTCGGCCTCGGGGGGATAGCTCAGGTCCATGCCGCCGACACTACCGAGCCGGAGGGCGGTGCGGTCCCGATGGATCGTCGGCCTCGGAGGTAGACTGGTGGACCGGGGCGACGAGCCCGGCGGAAGGCCTCGAAGGCCGCTGACCAGGACAACCAGATGACCAGGACCACCGGAGCAGACATGCGAAGCGGAAGGGAGGTGTGGCCGATGAAGCGTGGAGAACCCCCCAGTCCGCGCCGAACCAGACCGCGTCCTCCCGTCGCCGGGTCCTGACCGGCACCGCCTGGGCCGGCCCGGGCGCCCCCGGGTCGCCCGAACCGGGGTAGCCGACCCGCATCGGCGAGGAGGGCGCTCGACCGACCCAGTCCTCGCGCCACCCGGCGCGCCGTCCGCATCGAGGTGCCCATGGCTCGACTCTTCCAGCGACTTCCCACGCTGCCCTCGCGCGTGCACCACGACCCGCCCGACGGTGATGCGGCGGCCGCCGGCGCCCCGGCGCGCCCGGGACCGCGCTCGGGCGGGCGCGGGCACTCGGTGCGCCCCCGACTTCGTCCCCGCCGCCAGCGCTTGTTGGCCAACCGCGCCGTGCGCGATGCGATCATCTCGCTGGCCGGGGTGGTGGGCCGGCCGGTGCGCAACCAGAGCGGCGCCGAAATCGGCCGATTGGTCGACGTGGTGTGCCGCTGGACCGGCGAGGAGACCTATCCTCCCGTCACCGGGCTGGTCGTCCGGATCGGGCGCCGGCTGGCCTGGGTCGCCGCCGACACCATCGACACCATCGAGCACACCTCGGTGCGGCTCCGGACGGCCCGGCTCGACCTCAACGACTTCGCCCCGCGGCCGGGCGAGGTGACCCTGGCCGCCCAGGTGCTGGACCGCCAGCTGGTGGACGTGGACGGCGTCCAGGTCATCCGGGCCGCCGATCTGTATCTGGCGCCCCTCTACGGCCGGTTCAGCCTCGTCGGGGTGGACGTGTCCGCTCAGAGCTTGGTGCGGCGCCTCGGACCGGCCCGGTGGCGCCACCGGCCGACGCCCGACCGGGTCATCGACTGGGGGGCCATCCAGCCCTTCGGGGAGACCGAGCGGGGAGAGGCCCCCGAGGTCCGGCTGCGCACCACCAACGAGGGCCTCGAGCGGCTGCGCCCGGGGGAGCTGGCTGACCTCCTCGAGGACCTGATGCGTCCCGAGCGGCAACGGCTGCTCGACTCCCTGCCCCCCGAGGAGGCCGCCGACGCGCTGGAGGAGATGGACCCGAACGAGCTCGTCTCGCTGCTGCGTGAGTCCGGGCCGGCACGGGCCGCCGAGCTGCTCGGCGAGATGGAGCCCGACGAGGCGGTCGACGCCCTGCGCGATCTGACCAGCGAGGAGCGCGGCGAGGTGCTGGGTGCCATGGCGGCCGACAAGGCCGCCGAGCTGGTGCGGCTGCTCGGCTACCCCGAGGACGAAGCCGGCGGCTTCATGACGACCGCCTTCGTGGTGGCGGGCACCGACGAGACGGTGGCCTCCCTGTCGGCGCGCCTGTCCGACCACGATGCCTGCCCCGAGGAGCTCGACGCCGTCGCCCTGGTGGACGATCACGGGCAGATGGTCTGGGATCTCCCGCTGCTGCAGCTGCTGGTCAACCCGGGCGATGCGGTGCTCGGCGACCTGGTCGGGGACGCCGAGCCGGTGACGGTCGGGCTCCATGCCCCCGTGGACGAGGTCGCCGAGCGGCTGATCGAGGCCCGGCGCATGTCCGTCGTGGTGGTCGACGACGGTCGGCCCGTGGGCCGGATCCTGGCCGACGACGTCCTCGACGCCCTGCTGCCCGAAAAGGGGAGGATCCACTTCCCGCGGTTGCTCCAATGACGGTGCTGATCCGGTGACCATGGAGACGATGACCAGGGCGACGGGGGACGCGGCGCCGGTCGGGGGCTCGCCAGGTCGCCGCCGCCGTGTCTTCCTGGTCTATCTCGCCGCCGCCGGGCCTGGGCTGATCGCCGCCAACGCCGGCAACGACGCCGGAGGCGTGGCCACCTACGCCTCGGCCGGCGCCCAGTTCTCCTACCGTCCGCTCTTCTTCATCGTCCTGGTCGGTATCGGGTACGTCTGCATCCAGGAGATGGTCGCCCGACTGGCGTGCCACACCGGCAAAGGCCTCGCCGCGCTCATCCGCGAGCAGTTCTCCCTGCGCCTGTCGGCCTTCGCCGTCCTGGCCTTCGCCGTGGCCAACATCGGCCTGGTGGTCACCGAGTTCGCCGGCATCGGCACCGCCTTCGAGCTCTTCGGCGTGTCCCGGTACATCACCGTGCCGATCGCCGCGCTGTCCATCTGGCTGCTGGTCATCGTCGGTTCCTACAGCTATGCCGAACGGGTCTTCCTCCTGCTGACCCTGGCGTTCGTCTCCTATCCCATCGCCATGTTCCTCGGACATCCCAACTGGAAGCACGTGGCCGCCAACGCCTTCGTCCCCCACGCCATCGCGTCCAAGGCCTTCGTACTGGTGATCGTCGCCCTCATCGGTACCACGATCACCCCCTACATCCAGCTCTACACGGCCGGTGCCGTGGTGGACCGCGGGATCGGACCGGACGAGTACCGGTACGAGCGGGTCGACGCGGTGAGCGGGGCGGTGTTGGCCATGATCATCTCCATGTGCATCATCATCGCCACCGCCTCGGTGATCGGCGGGACGGGGGCGCTGAACTCGGCCGCCGACGCGGCCAAGGCGCTGGAGCCGTTCGCCGGCCGCTTCGCCGAGGATCTCTTCGCCATCGGATTCCTGGGGGCATCGGCGCTGGCCGCGGCGGTGGTGCCGTTGTCGACCTCGTACGCCGTTGCCGAGGCGGTGGGGGTCGAGCGTTCGGTGTCGCGGAGCTTCCGGCAGGCTCCGCTGTTCTTGGGGCTGTTCACCGCCCAGCTGGTCATCGGTGCCGCGGTGGTGCTCGTCCCCGGCGATCTCTTCCCGCTCATCGTCAACACGCAGGTGCTCGAGGGTGTGGTCACCCCCATCACTCTGGCGTTCGTGCTGGTCCTCGCCAACCGTCGCGCCCTCCTCGGTGCGGCGGCCAACGGCGGGGTGGCACGGGCCATCGGGTTGGTCACGGTGGTGGCGGTCGGCGGGTTCGCCTCCTTTTTGGTCCTGTTGACCGTCCTCGGATGGCTGGGCATCTCCCTGTGAGCCGCCGGCACCCCTCGGACGCCCGACGGCCCGGGGTTGCGCCGGTCGCCCTGGACGGGGGAAGATCTGCATTCCATGTGCCCGTACGCCTCGGTCGTCCATGCCTAGCTTCGGGCTGAGGCGGCACAGGGTACGGGGCCCCTCCACCCCTCCGCCCGTGCCCGAGCGGATCGCTCCGGCGCCGCCGTCACCAGGGGGGCTGCGGATCGCGTTCCTCGTCTACCGGGGCAACCCGCGCTGCGGGGGCCAGGGCGTCTACACCCGGCACCTCACCCGCGAGCTCACGGCCCTCGGCCACTCGGTGGAGGTCTTCGCCGGGCAGCCCTGGCCCGAGGTGGACGAAGGGGTCGGGTTCACCCCGGTGCCCAGCCTCGACCTCTACCGCGAGCCCGACCCGTTCCGGGTCCCGTGGCCACGCGAGCTCGAGAACTGCCACCCCGCCTCCGTCGCCGCGCTCGAATTCGCCGTCATGTGCACCGCCGGGTTCCCCGAGCCGTGGACGTTCAGCCTCCGGGCACGACGTCTGCTGGCGTCCCGTCGGGGCGAATTCGACCTCGTCCACGACAACCAGTGCCTCGGCAACGGGATACTCGGCATGATCGAGGACGGCTGGCCGCTGCTCGCGACGCTCCACCACCCGATCACCGTCGACCGGCAGCTGGCGCTCAGCCACGCCTCCAACCCGTGGCAGTACTTCACCCAGCTCCGGTGGTTCGGGTTCTTGCGCATGCAGGAGCGGGTGGCCCGGGCCCTGCCGCGGGTGGTCACGGTCTCGGAGTCGTCGCGGACCGACATCGCCGCGCACATGAAGGTGGTGTACGACCGGATGACGGTGGTGCCGGTCGGCGTCGACCACACCGTCTTCCGGCCGCGGGACGAGGTGGAGGCCGTGCCCGGGCGGGTCATGGTCACCTCTTCGTCCGACGTGCCCATGAAGGGGCTGGTCCCGCTCCTCGAGGCGGTGGCGAAGCTCCGGACCGAACGGGACGTCGAGCTCGTGGTCATCGGCAAGCCGCGGCCCGAGGGGCGGGTGGCGAAAGCCATCGAACGGCTCGATCTCACCCCGGTAGTGCGGTTCGTGTCGGGCATCACCGACGAGGAGCTCGCCCGCAACTACGCCGCCGCCCAGGTGGCGGTGGTCCCCTCGCTATACGAGGGCTTCTCGCTGCCGGCCATCGAGGCCATGGCCTGCGGGGTCGCCCTGGTCGCCACGACCGGCGGCGCCCTCCCCGAGGTCGTCGGCGACGACGGGGACACCGGGTTGCTGGTCCCGCCCGACGACCCGGGCGCCCTGGCCGCGGCCATCGCCCGGCTCCTCGACGACGACGATCTGCGGCGTCGGCTGGGTGCGGCGGGCCGCAAACGGGTGCTCGGCCGGTTCACCTGGCAGGTGACCGCGTCGGGCACCGCCGCCCAGTACCGGGCCCTGCTCGACGACCTGGCCTCGGCCGGGGGCCGGCCGTGCTGACCGTCGACTACGGGCGCCTCGGGGTCCGCCCCGCCGACCGGCTGCTCGACCTCGGTTGCGGGTTCGGGCGCCACGCGTACCAGGCGGCGCGCCTCGGTGCCGAGGTCGTGGCCTACGACGCCGGCGCCGAGGAGGTCCGCCAGGTGACCGACACGTTTGGGGCCATGGCCGAGGCGGGGGACCTCGACGGCGGCACGGCCCGGGTCGGTGCGGTCCGGGGGGACGCCCTGGCGCTGCCGTTCGGGGACGGAGCCTTCGACCGGGTCATCGCCTCCGAGGTCCTCGAGCACATCCCCGACGACGAGCGGGCCATGGGCGAGCTGGCGCGGGTCCTGCGTCCGGGGGGCACGATGGCCGCCACCGTGCCCCGTTGTGGTCCGGAGTTCGTCAACTGGGCCCTGTCCGACGACTACCACGACGTGCCCGGCGGCCACGTGCGCATCTACCGCCGGCGCCAGCTCGTGGCGAGGCTCGAGCGAACGGGGCTGGTGGCCGTGGGGCGGCACCATGCCCACGGGTTGCACGCCCCGTACTGGTGGCTGCGCTGCCTGGTGGGACCGACCAACGACCGCCATCCCGCCGTCGCCACCTACCACCGACTGCTGGTCTGGGACATCGAGAAGGCTCCGAGGACCACCCGGTACGCCGACCGCCTCCTCAACCCCCTGGTGGGCAAGAGCCTGGTGGTCTACCTCGTGAAGCCGGCCGGATCGGGCCAGCCGGCCGCCTCGGGTGGCCCGGACGGCTCCCGCCAGAACACGGACGCGACGGGCCAGAGGGCGTCCGCCGGCGTCGAGGCGGCGGCGTGAGGTCGGTCCCCGAGGTCCCGGGCGTGATGACGGCGGCCCAGGTGCTCGCCACCGCCCGGTCCATCGCCGCCCTGCAGCGGCCCGACGGGATGATCGAGTGGTATCCCGGAGGGCACTGCGACCCCTGGAACCACGTCGAGGCGGCCATGGCCCTCACCGCGGCGGGGTTCGACGCCGAGGCGGACCGGGCGTACCAGTGGCTCGTCGACACCCAGCTCCCCGACGGCAGCTGGTTCAACTACTACCTGAGGACCGGCATCGAGGACGCCCGCCTCGATACCAACGTGTGTGCCTATCTGGCCACCGGCGCCTGGCACCGCTATGTCTCGACCGGCGACCTCGACGCCCTCGAGAAGCTGTGGCCCACCCTCGAGCGGGGCATCGACTTCGTGCTGCGGTGGTCGCGCCTCGACGGCTCGATCCGCTGGTCGCTCGATCCCTCGGGTTTCCTCGAGGAGTACGCCTTGCTCACCGGGTCGTCGTCCATCTACCACAGCCTGCGGTGCGCCATCGCCTGCGCCGAGCGCCTCGACTTCGAGCGCCCCGACTGGGAGCTCGCCGCCGGCCGCCTGGCCCACGCCGTGGCCCACGAGCCGTCCGCCTTCGCCCCGAAGGAGGAGTTCGCCATGGACTGGTACTACCCGGTGCTGGCGGGCGCGCTCACCGGCAAGGCCGCCCTGCGCCGCATCGAGGAGTCGTGGTCGGTCTTCGTCATGCCCGGACGCGGCGTGCGCTGCGTGTCGACCGGCGAGTGGGTGACGGCGGCCGAGACCGCCGAGTGCGTGCTGGCTCTCGACGTACTGGATCTCACCGGCCCCGCCATGGAGCTGTTCACCTGGGCTCAGGACCTCCGGAACGAGGACGGGTCCTACTGGACGGGAATGGTCTATCCCGACGAGGTGACCTACCCGCCGCTCGAGCGGTCGTCGTACACGGCAGGGGCGATGATCCTGGCGGCCGACGCCCTCAGCCGGACCACTGCGGCGTCGGGCATCTTCCGCGGCGAGGGGCTCCCGAGCCACCTGGATCTCACCGAACCCGCCCCCGAGGCACCGGTGGAGCCGGCGCTGCCGGCCCCGGAACAGCTCCCGCCGCGTTGAGCTCGGTGATCCTCAGTCCTCGCAGCCTTCGGGCCAGACGCATCAACGCTTGATCGGATCCGACTCGGCGACGTCCCGAGCAAGCTGCTGGACACATGCCCGGCCCCTCGACGAGTCGTAGCGCTGGAGATAGAGGTCCTCGGCCTCGTCGACCAGACGTTTTCGGAGATCGGTGTCGCCGAGAAGCCGTCGGCAGGCCTCAGCGAAGCCCGCAGCGGTATCGGCCACGAGCAGGTGCACACCGCTTCTGACATCGAGGCCATCCGCGCCGACGGTGGTCGACACGACCGGCAGGCGGTGAGCGAACGATTCGAGGATCTTCAGTCGGGTCCCGCTGCCGATGCGGACGGGGACGACCGCGAGATCGGCACGCGCCAGCTCCTCCTCCATGTCCGGCACGCTGCCGACCACCGTTACCGCCGGCGGACGGTGCCAACGGTGGACGCCGGGCACCGTTTTGCCGACCAGCCGTATCCGGGCGTCGGGGGTGCTGGCCCACAGCGCCGGTGCGACCCGGTCGAGTAGCCACTCCACGGCGTCGATGTTCGGCGCGTAGTGGAGGCTTCCCTGCAACAGGATGGTCGGTGGGTCGCTGACCCGCCCGTGATCGTGGGTGCTTGCAGGTCGCGGATAGGTGTTGGGGATCGCCACCGCGTTGGAAAATCCCGATCGCTGTATATCGGCGTCGCTGCACAGGACGACGCGGTCGACAGATGCGGCCACCGATCGCTGGAAGGCGCGCCAGTCGTGGGCGTTCAGGGCCGTTTGGACGGCAGCCACGCCGCGCCGGATCGACGAGACGAGCCCTCCGTCCGGACTTGCACGCCACAGGAGCTGCGCCCGTTGCCGGGCTTTCTCGTCCTCGAGATTGTCCACGTCGACGATCGTGGGACCCAACCGCGGTCGACCCGTCCAGGCGAAGACGGCGGGCGTCCCGAACCATGAGACGTCGTAGCTCTCAGCGGCCCATCCTTCGAACGTGCGGCGAGGTAGCGGGTCTCCGGCCCGCATGACGACTTCGAGTGGAATGCCGGGTCGAGCCAGCCAGGCCGCCCTCCAGCCCAGCCCACGAGGAGTGACCGGATAGGGGACGGTGACCAGCCGGTCGATGGCGATCGCGCCGGGAAGGGCCGGTTCGGAGCGACTGGGATCGTAGAGCGCGAACAGGTCGGTCTCGCCCAGTGTCGATAGAGCCTCGATGATCCCGGCCAGCCGGATCATGCCGCCGCCCATGGGGGGCCAGGGGAAGTCTTCGGCGACGACCAGGCTCCTCATCGTGCTCTCTCGTCGCTTGCGTCGACCTGGGACGTCACGTCGGTCGGCGCCAGAGACCCTTCATCCGGACCTTCATCCGGACCCACGGGAGCGCTTCGATGTACCGGGTCTTGGCCCGCAGATGGGTCAGTGTCTGGTCGAGCTCAGCCTCGAGCGCGACCACGAACTCGTCCTTCACTGCAACGTCGGCATTGGCGGCTCGCAGTTCCCGGTTCGCCTCTCGCAGTTCCCGGTCGAGTTGGGCCAACCGCTCGAAGAGTTGCCGCGATCGCTCCTCGAGCTGGCCGATCGCAACGAGGACGTCCTTCAACTTGTCCGTGCGTCCGGAGACATTGCCGCGGATCACGTCGAGCTGATCCATCAGGTAGGGGAGAACATGCTTGTGGAGATGGCCCAATTCCCTATCGAGCTCTTGGACCCTCGCCGTCGCCTCGGAGAGTGACCGCTGTGCAATTGCCGCCGGCAAGACCGGTGGGCGGTTCAGAACTGGGGAACCGATCGGCGCGGCGACCGCCAGAAACCGGTGGCCCTGCCCGTCGGCGTCCGACCCGACCCCGCCTGCCGGGCCGGCCACCTCGCCGGCCAGACGAAGCTCCGAGACGTCGAAGTCCCGCGTCCCCCCGACCAGATCGAACCGTTGCCATCCGGACTCTGCGAGGAGATCGTCCATCCCCTGACGGTCGAGCAAGCGCGACTGGCGCTGCACGGGGGGACCAGCGTCGGGGCAGTCATCACATTCCTCGAGCAGGTCCAGGCGGAGCGACGCATCAGCGCCGTTCAACAGGGAGATCACGCCCCAGCCTTGCTCGGCCAACATGTGACCGAGCAGTCGCAGCAGCCCGGCCGGGTCGCGCCGGTGCTCCAGGACGTCGAGCATGAGGATGACATCGAAGCGCTGTTGACCGATCACCCCGCTGACTTCGGAAGAATCGAGGTCCGCCTCGAAGACCATCTCGTAGGCATCACAGGCTGCTTCGACCGATTCCTGATCGGCTCCGACACCCCACACCCGACACCCCATGTCCCTGAGGATCCTGACCACGGACCCGGAGCCCAGGCCCACGTCGAGCACCCGGCTGTGGGCTGGGACCATTCCGACCGCCACTGCTCGGCAGTCGCGGACGTCGCTCAGGTCCACCTCCGAGGTGAATCGATGCGAGCCGGTGCTCACCTTGAACCGTGCCGGCGAGCGTGCAGTTGCCCATGGAGTCTGCGTGTCGGGGCCGTCCACCGGAAGAGTTCGTTGTCGAGGACGAGGTGGGCGACACGGCGGAGGGGACTCTCCACTTGATGATGAACATGTCCTTCAGTCCGAATGGCGGTGTCGCCCCCACCGCGTACGGGGCCTTCTTCCTGCCTGACGATCTGTCGCTCGCTCCGTACCCCTGCCGTGTCATCCTTTCGGTGCTCGAGATCCAACAACCGTCGGTTGACGATCTCGAGTCGCAAGGCTGTAGTTTGCGTCTCGCCGCGTTCGAGCGCGAGTAAGCGCCGGTTGAGAACTCGGAGCGTCTCGTCGCGCATCTCCACTTGCCGTCGCATGGCGCGCAATTCGGTCTCGAGACGGTGCACCGGCGAGCCGTCCGCGGGTTCGGCCAGATCAGTCATGAGCACCTCGTGGAGATGTGGTCCCCTGCCAGGGGAGCATGGGGAATCGATTATGGAACTCCTCGATGAGCGCCGAGGTGTCGAGGTTGACCGTTTGCTGCCGAGACTTCTGGTGGATCCGATAATGGCCCACGAACTCGGGGACGAACTCGGCGTGATGGCCCCGGGCAGCGAGGCGCAACCAGAATTCGTAGTCTTCCCAACCCCTGTTGCCGAGCTGTGTGTCGTACCCGCCGACTTCATCCCAGATCTGACGACGCACCATTGCCATTGCATCGATGTAGGGGCCTTCGGTCAGACGCTGCACGTCCCACGGAAGGTGGCTCAGCAGGGCAGGTGACCCGTCGGTGTCGATGATGCCGTAGGAGAGGGCCGCTTCGGGTGCCCGGTCGAGCGCGGCTGCCAGCTTGTGCAGGGTCCGGGGATAGATCACGTTGTCGGCGTCCAGGATGAAGACATTCTCCGCCCGAGCCTCTGCGATGGCGGTGTTCCGTGCCGCGCCAACTCCATGGTTGGCCGTCCTCGCCAGAAGCTTGATCGGGAACCACGGAGTAGAACGCATCTCGTCGAGGATCACATTCACCGAATGATCCTGGGAGTGGTCATCGACGACGATGAGCTCGGCCGCCACGCCAAAGGAGCTCCTGACCGACGCCACTGCTTCGGTGATGAGGTGCTCATAGTTGAACGAGGTGATGACGACACTGACATCGGGCCGAAAGCCCTCCCATGCCACGGTCTCTGATGCCTCGACGAAATTGTCGCACCCGTGGACGAGCCGTGACTGCAGAGATTCGACCGCCTGGAACAACTCGGTTTCTGCGTCGAGCAGTTCCTTCACTCTCGTCGCAGCCGACCTTTCGGGGCTGATCGGCTCTCGGTCCGGCGAGGGGTGTGGAATCTGCTCCACTGTGTTCGTGGGACCGATGGAGATTTGCGTACTCGCCTCCGTGGTGGGTCGGCGGACTGGATTCGAGAGGACGGCCTCCTCGACCAGGTGGCAGACCGGCCCGAGCAGAGTCGTCATCTCGAGCTTTTTGCGGATGACGTCGTATGCCTCGTTGGCGAGTTCCGACCGCAGCCCTTCGTCGATGATGATGCTGGAGGCATAGGCACCGAGGGCCTCAGCGGGAGCTGCGATCAGGTGCCGCCCGGGGACGAGTGGTCCGTAGTCCGTCGATGACTCGGTGACCACCACGCAGCCGTTGGTCACGGCCTCGAGCACTCGGACCCACTCGAAGTAAGGAACTTCGCTGCGGTGGACGTTCAGCAGCACCCGGCTGGAGGCGAGGAGATCCAGTTTGGCCGTCGCCGTGACAAAATTCCCTCGGGGCTGGCTCATCGGCCGCGGGTACTCGAAGAGGCGGACATCGGCCGCGCAGTCCCACAAGAGGGGAGCCCATCGGGCCAGGAGAGTCTCGCGGCGCGGCGTGAACGATCCGAGGAATAGGAGGTCTGTCGGGCGTCGATGGTGCGGGTCCCCGTACCATCTGTCCAGACTCGTGTGGTACCCGAGCTGCAGGTGGTGCGCGTCGTAGCCGCGCCAGACCAGTTCGTCCACCGCGTAGTGGCTGATGTCGAGCACCATCGGACCGAGGCTGGCATAGTCCGTCCCGAGCTCGAACCAGTTGGTCCCAGGCTGCTCGACCCCAACTGCCACACTTACCCGAGCGGCACGATGCAATTCGCGCGCGTCATATGCCTGATGGAGGGGATAAAATTCGTGGGGCGCGACGACGAGGTTGATCCGGTTCCTGCCCTCTTCGGGCAGGTCTGGCGCTGGAAACACGGTGTCGCAACCGAGATCGCGGAGTGCAGCGGCCAAAAGGGCGGCTATCTCGGTCATGAATATGTTGCCCCGGTTACTGACGTAGACGTGGTATGTCGGAGTCATGATCGGAGCCCCAGGTCCATCATTCGTCAAGCCTAACCTCGTCGATCGTGAATCCAGAAGGGGACAACCGCCTCACCGGCGAGTCGCTCGGATCCGATTCCCCAGCGCACCAGCTGCTGCCCGAAGGGGAGCGGTGAGCCGCCACGAAGCCGAGTCCCGGATGGCCTCGAGTTGGTCGGAAGTGCGTCGCACCTGGTCTTGGAGCCGCCGGTTCCGCTCTTCACGATCCTCGGCCGCCGAGAGACGCTCCTCGGCAAAGGCGAGGGCCCTTCTGAGCTCAATCGTTTCGTCTCGCAGCTGACGGACCTGGTGCTGCAAGGCTGACACCTCCCGGGGCTCGCCCGGTTCCAGACGCTTGAGGCCCTCCACGGTCAGTTGGACGAGCTTTCTGCGGAGGAGGACGAAACCGTGCGAGCCGGGCCTTTCCCCTCCCGGTTCCAGAGAGAGCACCTCGAAGGCCCGTCCCCAATGGGCCCGGATCCACCACGGGGAGAGGAAGGTGACCGGGCCGCCGAGGTCCCACGGCGTGCCGGCCTTTAGGACGTTCATACCGATTCCGTCCTCGTGCCACGCTTCGCCGATCACGCGTTCGATGGCGCTCTCGCCCAGGAATGTCGCCAGAAGGAGACCGTCGTCGGCGAGCAGCCTGTGGTGCTCGAGCAACCAGCTGGCCCAGTTGTCGGTGAGATGGGTGTACACGCTGATCGCATAGATAACGTCGAAGTAGCCGTCGACCAGGGGCAGACCTGGTGAGTCCCCGCACTGAAGGAGATGGTCGGGATCAAAGGGTGGACAAAGATTTCGACGTGCCCATTCGATGCTCCGGCCGTCGATGTCGCAGCCCCAGAACTCTGCATCGTCGGCCTCTGGGGCGAAGTGGCGCAGGACCCTTCCTGCCCCACAGCCGAAGTCGAGCACCCGCCGTCCCTCCCAGGTCCAGCCGGGCGGCAATGCTTCCTCGATGTACCCTCGTAGGAAGAGACCCATGTGTTCGTAGGTGCCAACAGGATCGTCCTCCCCGCTGTAGCCGGTGCGGTGGAGGAGGCTCAGGGGTGGGAACGGAAGCGACCTGGTTTCCTCGTGCTCCCTCATGCCCCGGCCTCTCTCAGGATGCCGCGGCACAGACTGACGTTCTCGGTCGGTTGGGCGACCGAAATAGAGTACGGATACCCGTGGGCCCCAGGGGGAACGGCCGATACCGGCTGTCCGGACCCGTTTGGCCACTCGGCGATGAGGACTCTCTTTCCGAACGTGGCAAAGGTCAGCCATCGGAGGTACGGATCGACGTCGAGCTGGAAGGTATAGACGAAGTTCGGCACCGGGTTCGTCGGTGGCCCGGTCGTCGTCGTCTTGGTGCCGGGGTCGTACAGCCCGAACTTGACGGCGCCGGGACTCACCGTTCTGACCCAGATGGTGTCAGGACCGATCCTGAGGATCGGCATCTTCCCCTTGATCTGGACGAGAGGAGCTCGAAGGGTGAGCGTGATGTCGTAGACGATCCGGGGACCGTACTGGACGGCGCTCCAGCCAGCATGTTCGTAAGCCTGTTGGGGTGAGTTGTGGGAGTAGTCCATTCCGTTCGAAACGTAGAGCGCCTGGCAGTCGCCGATAATGAACAGCTTGTCGGCGGGCGCCCACAAAGGAAGTTGGGAGCCACGTTCGACGTTGGTCAGCAGCGGATCACCGGTCGCGTCGCTGATTGCTTTCTGCGCCTCCACATAGCGCAACGTCTGAGCCCGGTTCCAATCGGTGGTGGGGGTGCTCGACGAAGCGACGTTGGCCACGATCCCATAGGTCCCGAGGAGGGCCAGCGCGCTAACCAGAAGTATCCGGGCCGTTCGGCTCCGTCGGGACGCCCGCCGCCAGAGTTCGACGAGGCCGACGAAGCTTGCGATGATGAGGAACGGCATGAAGTCGCCGATGTACCGTGCGGCGAGGTACCCCCACACCGCCACGCCTGCGGCGCTGGCGAGCGCGACCAACATGGGGATCCTCACCAGGCCGATCCGGCCCCTTCTCCGGAGGGCAGCCGCGATGCCGGCTGCGCTCAAGAGCAGAAACAGGGGCATCGCGGCCGTCACGCTGTAGGTCCGGTACTGCCACTCGAGGACGACCCCGCCCACCGCCGCCGCCGGAGCAGCCGGCATGGTGAGGAACGGGAACACTGGCATGAAGCGGATCCCCGCTGGACCGAAATAGGCGAGGAGCGTACTGGGCAGGAATCGGATGCTGTAACCCTTGCCGCCCGTCGTCGACAGGTAGTAACGACGGTGCGCGTTCTCGATGGTGTACAACTGGTTCGTCAACGAAAAGCCCAACGGCGAACCGAATTTCACCAGATTGAGCAGGACAGCCACCACGGCGGGGATCAAGGCGACGGCGAGCATCGGAAGCGCCCAACGACGGTTTTCGGGGCCGCCGCGGCCGACGAAGAACCAGACCGAGACCAGCAACGCTCCGATGACGCAGGCCCAACCGGTCGGGGCCCGGTTGAGTCCGGTTCCGAGTACGAGCAACCCGGCCAGGATGACCCGACCGACGGTCGGTCGCTCGAGGACCCCGAGCAGCGAGAACAGCGCACCGACGGTGAGGGCGATGCTCCATGCAAAATCCTCGTTGTACACGTAGGGGGTCGCAGCGAGGAGGACGATGACCGATCCTGCGAGGATCGTCGCCATGACGAACCCGTAGGAGATCGCTTCCAGTCTTCCGAGAGGCGCCGATCCGCGCACGATCGTCCGCACTCGCCAAAGAAGCAGAGCGCTGAAGAGCGCAGTTGCCAGCCACGACAGCAGGAGCGACGGTGCGGTAAGTTGACCGTCCCACGAGCTTGTCGCCAGTAAGACCGGCATACGTATCAGGGAGGGAAAGAGCCCGAAGTAGGTGAATTGCTTCCCGCCATGGAGGAAAGCTTCGGGCCCGATCGAGTTGTTCGGCACGTCGAGGTGTCCGTGCAGCATCGAGCGTGCCTGTAGGTCGTAGAAGTTGCCGGCGAACGGAGCGACCCGAAGCGCATCCAGGCTCCCGGTCCACAGGTCCCACAGGACCCAGAGGTACGGCACCGCGGCCACCACCGTGCCGGCCGACACCGCGATCAGGAACCGGCGCCGGGACCGAACGACCGATCGCCGAGCTCGCCGACGGTCCTGCCTCGCCGACGAGGTGGCGATGTCGGCCGCCTCCGATTCGAGCGCCGGTTCTACCGTGGAAACTGTGTGGGTCGCCAAGCTCGGGGTCCGTTGTTCTGGAATGACGAATGTTGACGTGACTTCGACGCCCGGGTCAGTCGCGCTCGGTCAGCCAGTTCGGGTTGACAATCGTAACCTGGGGGTTTACGTCGGGCAACGCGGACCACCGTCGAGCCGCAGAGAGGCGCAGAGAGGAGAGCCCCGGCCGGGCTCAGGGCGATCTCCTTCGGGGCGCTACGATCGCCCGGCGCCAGGCTGTCGCTGACCGATGGGCGACCGACGGGAGGGAGGGTTATGTGGAGGCCCCGCACCAAGCCGGTGACGTTTTTCCACTCGTCGCCGGGACGAGGCACCGTCCCGGCGGACCGGCTTCCGTGACCGGCGAGACTGGGGGGCGGCTGGTACGACGGGGCTCTGAGGTCTCCGCGTGCCCCCTGGTATCAGTCTGCATCCCGGCCATGTCCGACCCTACGCGGGCCCTGCATTGCCTGGATTCGCTGGCGGCAGCTGGCGGGTCGGACAAGACCGAGGCGGTCGTCGTCGCCAATGGGATGGCGGAGCCGGCCCTTCGGGTTCTCGAAGCGCGCCCCGACATCGTCTTGGTGCGGAGCGGTACCAACCTGGGCTTCGCCGGAGGGAACAACCTGGCCGCTGATCATGCTCGGGGCCGATACCTTCTCTTCGTCAACGACGACAGTTCGATTGCGCCTGATTGCATCGCGCAGCTGGTCGCCACGGCCGAGCGCGACCGATCGATCGGGGCCATCGGGTGTCGCATCCTGTTCTTCGACGGCTCACTGCAAGAGGCGGGGTCGGTCTTATGGAGCGACGGGCGGACCGAACGGGTCGGTTACGGCCTCCCAGCCGGCACACGTCGCTACTCCTACTTCCGCCCGGTGGACTTCTGTTCGGCGAACGGGCTCTTGGTCCGCCGGCTCGCGTGGGACGCGGTCGGCGGTTTCGACGAACGCTATTTTCCGGCGTACTACGAGGACGTCGACCTGTGCATGTCCCTGCGACTGCATGGCTACCGTGTCGTATACGAGCCGCGGGCCCGCCTGCGCCACCTCGAGAGCCAGAGCACGACCGGCCGGTACCGTAGGTTCCTGCTCGACCGCAACCGTCGACAGTTTGTCGCCAAGTGGTCGGACGAGTTGGCCGCCATGGACGACTGGCCAGTGGATATCAACGCCGCTGCCATTCGGCATTCGGTTCACCGGGCGCGGGGCTCCCCGCCACGGATCCTGGTCCACTCGCCGGACGAGGCGGCGCCCAACTCGGAGTTCCCGTGGAACATGGCTGAAGAGCTGGCTTCGAACGGTTGGGCCGTGACGGTCGTCTCCGCCGGCGTCGGTCCTGCTCTGGGTCCATTTCGGGCGAGTCGAGCCGACCGATTGGTCGATCTGGGCGTCGAGGTGCGCTCCGACCTCGAGAAGGTCTTCCGGACCGAAGGCTGCGAGTGGGAGGCGATTGTTTCCGTCAGGGGAGCCATGCCGCCGGTCCGAAGGTCCGACGGCACCGACATCCCGGTCGTGCGGATCTCCCCCGAGGACGCACCAGCCGACGTTCGCTCGGCGCTTACTTCCATTCTTCCTCCGGTCCGTCGTTCTCCGGCCCGCTCCGTCGTCCGGTCGGGTCGACTCTGACGGACGAAGGCCGGTATTCTCCGAGCATGGCCCACGCGGTACAGCCGAACATGGGCCGCGGTGGCACCACGGTCCGGAATCGGGGATCGTTGGCGACCGTGGGGGATTGAGACGGATCCGGTTCGAGGCCGTCACGAATCGGTGAGCATGTCCAACAGACGATGACGGATCAGTCGATCGAGCAGAAGGACCGGGACGGGAGGACGGGAGAGGATCTGCCGGCGGGTCCGTGGATCCTGGTCGTGGGGATGCACCGAAGTGGGACGTCGGCTGTGGCCGGTGCCATCGGGGCGCTCGGAGGGATGTCGATGTCCCGCCCGGAGGATCGCATCAGACCCTCGTCGAGCAACCCGGAGCACTGGGAGAGCCATACGATCATGCTCCACAACGAACAGGTGCTGGACCGCCTTGGTGGGAGCTGGGACACCCCACCCGACCTGCAATCAGGTTGGATGGGCGACCGACGGCTGGTGGGTCTTCCCGACCCCGCCCCGCTATTGTCGAACGCCTATCCGGAGCCGGGCCCACTTGTATGGAAGGATCCTCGGCTCTGTCTCTTGCTTCCGTATTGGCGATCCTTGATCCCCGAACCGGTGGCGGCGGTCTTCGCGTGGCGATCTCCCGTGGCGGTGGCACGGTCGCTCGAGGACCGTAACGGAATCCCATTGACCGATGGTGTCGCGCTCTGGGAGCGCTACAACCACCAGGCGCTCGACGGGCTGCGGGGGATGGACGTGTTCGCCCTCGACTACGACGCACTGGTACAGGACCCGCGAGGAGTCCTGGGAGCCGTCGCAGGCTGGCTGGGATCGCTCGGACAGCTCGCGACCCGCGCCGGTCAATGGAACCTGGACCGGGCCGCATCATCGGTCGCTGCCGAGCACCGTCATCAGACAGCCGCCTCCGCAGTCGACGGTCTGCTGCTGGCTGAGCACCGCTCGATGACCGAGCTCCTGTCCAGCCTCGAGGGTGGACACGCCCGCCCGTTCGATCCCGGAACGTTGCCCGGGGAATCGGCATGGACGAAGCGGGTCCTCGCCAGCCGGCGAGAGACCGCGCTGGCCGTCCTCCGCGAAGGCGAGCTTTGGGAACGTCTCGCCGAGCGAGCCCACAAGGTCGAATTGCTCGAGGACGAACTGGCTACCATCCGAAAGGAGCTGGCGCCCGTTCGCTCGCGCCTGGAGTTCGCGGAGCAGCAGTGGCGGTCGGCAGAAGTCGACCTCGAACGTACTTCCCGCCTCCTCACCAACATGCGTGCATCGACCACGTGGCGAATCACCAGACCGTTTCGCGTCGTGGTAGCTGGTGCTCAACGAAGCCTGAAACGGGAGCGGAAGAGAGAGTGACGGTCGGCATGCTGAACATCGTCACGGTCCATTGGCAATCCCCCCAATGGATTGATATTCAATTGCGCTATCTCGAGCGGAACTTGGACGTGCCATGGCGCGCATTCGCCTCTCTGAACGGCATCGGTGAGGAGCTATGGGACCGCTTTCACTTCGCCGCCGATCTCGAAGGCGATCACCCGACGAAGCTCAACACGTTGGCGCAGATCGTCGCATCCCAATCGGACCCCGAAGACCGCCTCGTCTTCCTGGACGGAGATGCGTTCCCGGTCCGGCCCGTTGGCTCGTGGTTTGACAGCTTGCTCGCGGACCATCCCTTGGCTGCACTTCGTCGGGACGAGAACCTGGGAGATGTCCAACCCCACCCTGCGTTCTGCCTCACCACGGTGGGATTCTGGAACGAGCTCGAGGGGGATTGGCGGGCCGGGTACACGTGGGAAACCGCGTTCGGCGCGACCACCGATGTAGGTGGTCGGCTGCTGTGCAGCCTCCGGGAGCGCAACCTGGCGTGGCGGCCGATCTTGAGGACCAACACCAGCAACCTCCACCCGGTCTGGTACGGCGTCTACGAGCACCGAATTTATCATCACGGAGCCGGATTCCGACCCCGCGTGTCCCGGCTCGACATCCTGCGCCGACCGGATATCTACGCTTCGCTGGACCCGACCGGCCCCTTGACGGACGGCTCCGCCGTTCCGAAACACCGGGACTGGCCCGGATCCGTTCGGACCAGGCACTGGAACGTGCTTCGCCACCCCCGGCTGGTGAGGGCGGCGATGGGGGCGCGGCTGCGCCAGTTCGCTGAGGCACTTCGCAATCGTCGCCGGGACCAGCGCGTGCGTCGGGATGAGCGGCAGGCGGCACGGGTGTTCTCGTGGATCTGCGACGACGGCGAGTTCTATCTGCGTCTGGACAGCACCGCCGCTATGACGAGCCGTAGCTAACCCCTTACCAGTGTCGCGAGCGAGTAGGCGGCGAATCCGGCCAGCAGGACACCCCCTGCCTTCCGGATCACTGCCAGAGGGACGAACCGGAGCAGAGTTCGCCCGGTGAAGGCCCCAAGTGCCGCCACGGCGGTGAGCCCGGCGAACGCCCCGATGAATACCGAGAGCGCGTCGTGGTACTTGGCAGCCAGGTTGGCGGTGAGGATCTGGGTGAGATCACCGAATTCGCCCACGAAGATGACGGCGAATGCTGTGCCGAGCGCCTTGCGCGTCGTGTTTGCGGCGTCGGCCTCGGCCTCCCCTTGCTCCTCGGCCCCGCGTTCGGGAACGAGCAAGAGGTAGGCGGCACCGCCGGCGAACAGGATGGCGGTGACCGCCTCGATCCAGCGGTGGGGCAGGAGACGGATGGCCTGACCGACTCCGACGGCTAGGCCGGCGTGCAGGCCGAAGGCGGTGGAGGCGCCGAGCCATACCAGAATGGGCCGGTAGCGGCTGCCCATGATCAGCGTGGCGATCATCGTCTTGTCGGGGAGCTCGGCCACGAAGATGAGCGCGAAGACGGTGGCGACGATACCGGGGCTCACCCGTGCATGTTAAGGATCCGGGTCCGAACTGCGATCTCGCGGTGCCGTCATCGAGGTAGTAGGAAAGCGCACCGGCCTCAGCTCGATCCGCTATCGGACCTCTCGCCGACTCCCGTCGCTGGCGTCGGTGCAGACGGTGTCTGGGGTTGCGAGTGCCGGCCCCCGGCTGACGGTGCGGTTCCGGCGCTGGCGATGATCCTCGGCCACAGTCGGGCGGCCAGCCACGAGTAGAAGCGGGACGCCACGGTGGCCGGCGAATTGCCGGCATACGGGTTGTCCGGCGCATAGGCCGGAGTGTGGACCCCGTCGGGGGAGCGGACCTCGACCCCGTCGACCTGATCGGTGAACCGCCCGTGCGGGCACAGCATCGAGCGGTAGTCGATGAGGCTCACCGGCCCCGGGTGGGCCGCCGCCAACGTGTCGAGCATGCCGTTGAAGAGGGCCTGGCGCCGCGGCGCCCCGGCCGGCTCGGGGGGCACGCCCGTCTGGGCGGAGTTGTCGACACAGGGCATGGTCAACAGGTCGAGATGGGCACCGTGGGCGATGGCGATCGACTCGACCAGCGCCAGCGCCGAGCGCTCCGCCCGTCGGAAGCGGGCCGAAAGGATGTTCGACCAGGTGCCGTGCTGGAGGACGTCCTGGATGTCGTTGTGGCCGCCGAGGTAGAGCACCACGTCGCCCGAGGTCGTCCCGGCCACCGCCTGCTGGTCGAGGGCCGGCCACTGCTGGGCGGGCGACGAGGACTCGTTGCAGGCCGAGGGGAGGGTGAGCCCGGGTCGGGGGGCGTCGGCCGAGAGGTCGCTCCCGATGGGCAGCCCGCAGCTGTAGAGCGCCTCCTCGGTCACCCGGGTGCCGGTCGGCGCAGTCGCCCGCAGGGCGACGGCGAGGGTCAGGGCCGTCGAGTCGCCGAGCACCACGACCCGTGGCGGGACCCGGACGATCCCCGAGGTGGTCGCACCCGGCAGGCGGGCCCGGAACCGGACGGCGGGGACCGCCGTGGCGCTCGGCCCGACCGTGGCGACCACGATGGCTCCGCTCACCAGCACCGCCCCGGCCCCGGCCGGCAGGAGCGCCCGGGCCGAACGCCAGAAGTTCCGCTCGAGGACAGGGCGTTCGACGGTGTAGAAGCTGAGCGCCGACACCGCGACGGTGGCGCCGATCCGGAGGGCGGACAACGCCAGCCCCGACAGGCCGGTCCGGGCCGGCGACAGGTAGAGGAACAGCGGGAAGTGCCAGAGGTAGAGCCCGTAGGAGATCCGGCCCAGCCACGGCAAGGGGGGCAGGGCGAGGCCCCGGGCGGTGAGCCCTCCCGGCACGGTCACCACCGCCAGGATCACGGCGGCGGCGGCCAGCGAGACGACCAGGAACCCGCCCAGGTAGGTGACGGAGGAGTCGCCGCTCAGCCGGTTGGCGGCGAGCCCGAGGCCGGCCAGCCCGACGAGGGCGGCGGCGTCGACCAGCCGGGCCGACCAGCCGTCGACCGGGCGACCCCCACCGAGGCCGAGCGCTTCGCCGCCGGACACCGCCGGCCGCCCGCCGGCGGGGCGGTGCCGTGCCGGTCGCGCCAGCACCACCCGCATCCAGCAGGCCAGCGCCGAGCCGACCAGGATGCACTGGGCGTGCGTGTCGGTGCCGAAATAGAGCCGGGTGGTGGTGGCGCCGTCGGCGTAGAGCCGGGCCATCCAGAGCGCCGAGGCCAGCGACCCGACCACGCAGACCCAACCGAGCAGGCGCGGCGCCCGCGCCCGGCGCGCCGGGCCACCGGCAGCGGCGAGCACGGCCAGCACCACCAGGGGCCAGAGGAGGTAGAACTGCTCCTCGATGGCCAGCGACCAGCAGTGGGTGAGCGGCGACAGCAGCCCGGTGGCGACGAAGTAGTTGGCCGACGTGGCGATCTGGTGCCAGTTGGAGTAGTAGAACAGCGTCGCCAGGGCGTCGGAGCGGTAGCCCGGGTAGCTCCCCGGCGTGGCCACGAAGTGGACATAGGCGGTGACGGCCACCAGCACCAGCCCGAGGGCAGGGAGCAGCCGGCGAGCCCGGCGGGCCCAGAAGGCTCCGAGCCGTATCCCCCCCGAGCGGGCCCATTCGTCGAGCAGCAGCCCGGTGATGAGGAAGCCCGACAGCACGTAGAAGACGTCGACACCGAAGAACCCGCCGGTCAGCCAGGTGGCCCCGAGGTGGAAGACCATGACGGCGAGGACGGCGACGCCCCGCAGCCCGTCGAGGCTCGCCAGCCTCGACCCGGCGTGGCGCATCGCCGGCCCGGTGCGGCCGGCGACCGCCGAGGCTCCCCCCTCGCCCGGCATCGATGAGACGTTAGTCGCCGGGCCGGGGACGAGAGCCAGCTCCGGACCGGTCAGGTGCGCCCCGGAGCGAAGCCCCGTTCCAGGGTGCCGGCGAGGCCGCCCGCCTCACGCTCGGCGAAGGCCACGTTGACCGCCAACCGCTCGAGGATCTGCTCGACGGTGCGGCCCCCCGCCGGCAGGGGATGGGCCTCGACGAACCGGGTGACCCGGTCGGCGAGCTCGGGGGGAGTGCAGAGCCCGCGCACCCCCTCCAGCATGCGGGGGAGGATGTTGGCCGGAAAGGCGTCGACCAGCGCGTCCCAGCGCTCGGTGACCCGATTCCAGACGACCGGGCCGGTCACCCGGTTGGCCAGCAGCAGCTGCACCAGAAACGGGGCGTTCTGGGTGCGCACCTCGGAGGTGGCGAGTTCGAAGGCCCGCTCGGCGAGCCCCACGTCGTGGAAGGAGGCCAGGGCGTAGAGGTACCGGTATTCCTCCTGGGGGTTGGCCGCCGACCGGTAGTGGGCGAGGAAGGCCTCGAACTCGGCCTCGCCGCCGGTGCTGGCCACGATGTCGAGCACGGCCGACTCGATGTCGGGATCGAGCCTGCCGGCCCCGCCGCCGAACCGGCGGGCCGCCTCCTTGCCGACGCCCCGGTCCTGTCCGGCGATCCCGAGGGTGCGCAGCACCGAGGCGCGCAGCGCCGGGGTGCGCTCGCCGTCGTCGTCTGCCGGGTCCCAGCCGAGCCGCCGCCCGAGGGGGCCGAGCAGGGCCCGCACCGCGGTGGCGAGCTGCGAACGGTCGGCGTCGGGGACCACCCGCTCGAACAGTCCCACCGCCCCGAGCACGACCGACCACACGCTCGGGTCCGGCTCGCCCGTGTCGGCGAGGGCCCGGGCCAGGCCCACCAGGTCGGCGAGGGGGGCGCGGCCGGCGAGCACGGTGGCCCACGTGTCCGACACCAGGTTGTAGCGCTCGAGGGGGGCGAGCTCGGTCAGGCGCCCGGCCAACAGCTCGAGGGTGACCGTCGGGTAGGCCACCCGGAAGAAGCCCGAGCCCCCGGCGTTGACCAGCCGCGTCCCCCCCGGGTCGTCCCAGGCCCCGGCCGGCAGCTCGATCCCGTCCATCAGGACGGGCACCGCCCCCGGGGCGCGCCCGGAGCCCTCCAGGGTCCGGGCCAGCACCGGCACCTCCCACCGGGAGCCGATGGCCCCCCCGGGCTCCCCCTGGTAGGAGAAGGGGACCTGGGTCAGGGTCCCCTCCTCGTCGACCCGGAGCAGCGGGTAACCGCCCTGGTCGATCCAGGTGGTCATGATGGCGCCGACCGGGCGGCCGCTGGAGCGCTCGAGGGCGCGCCAGAGGTCCGAGGTCTCGGTGTTGGCGTGGCGGTGGGTGGCCAGGTAGTCGCGGATGCCGTCGCGGAAGACCTCGGGGCCGAGGAACTGCTCGAGCATGCGCAGGACGCTGCCTCCCTTCTGGTAGGTCAGGACGTCGAACATGCCCTGGGCCTCCTCGGGCCGGCCGACGGGGAACTCGACGGGACGGGTGGTGTGCAGGCCGTCGGTGGCCATGGCCGCCTCGCGCTCGACCCCGAAGCTCACCCAGCGTTGCCACTCGGGCCGGAAGGCGTCGATGCACAGCACCTCCATGAAGGTGGCGAACGCCTCGTTGAGCCAGATCCCGTTCCACCACCTCATGGTCACCAGGTCGCCGAACCACATGTGGGCGATCTCGTGGCAGATCACGTCAGCGACCCGCTCGAGCTCGACCCGCGAGGCCCGGTCCGGGTCGACCAGCAGCACCGACTCGCGGAAGGTCACGCACCCGAGGTTCTCCATGGCCCCGAAGGCGAAATCGGGGATGGCCACCAGGTCGAGCTTGTCCGCCGGGTAAGGCAGCCCGAAGTAGTCGATGAAGAAGCGCAGGGCGTGACTCCCGACCTCCCGGGCGAACGAGGTGAGGTGGCCCTTGCCCGGAGGGTGGACGACCCGGAGGGGCACGCCCTCGACCAGCGTCTCGTCGGTCGCCTCGAGCGGCCCCACGACGAAGGCGACCAGGTAGGTGGACATCACCATGGTCGGCGCGAACCGCACCCGGCACTTGCCGCCCGGCTCGGGGATCTCCTCGACCACCGGCCCGTTCGAGTAGGCGGCGAGGTGGTCGTCGACCACCAGGGTCACCTCGAAGGTGGCCTTGAGCGCCGGCTCGTCGAAGCAGGGGAAGGCCCGGCGGGCGTCGGTCGACTCCATCTGGGTGGTGGCGATGACCTGCTCGGTCCCGGTTTCGTCGACGAAGGTGGACCGGTAGAACCCGTGCAGCTTGTCGTTGAGGATGCCGGTGAAGGAGAGGTGCAAGGTGGCCGGTCCGGGCGCCAGGGCCTCGGCGAAGCTCAGGGTGAGCTGCTCCTCCTCGGGGTCGAGGTCGACGCCGCTCGGAGCGAGGGCGTACCCGTGCTCGGGATCTGCGTCGTTGAGCTCGGCGCCGGTGACCTCGAGCTCGGCGGCGTTGAGGGTGATGGTGGCGGTCGGCTCCTCGACGACGAGATCGATCTCGACGTCGCCGCTGAAGGTGGCCTCCTTCAGGTCGGGTGCGAGCACCAGGCGGTAGGCACGGGGTGAGACGGTGGCCGGCAGTCGGTACGGGGTTCCGGCGTCGGGGGTCGGAGTGGTCATCCGAGGCAGGCTACCGTCGCGCCGTGATGACCGACCGAGCCGCGCCCCCGAGCGACGGGGCCTCACCCGCGAGCGACGGGACCTCACCCGCGAGCGAGGGGGCCTCCCCCCCGGGCGACGGGGACCAGCCGTTCGACGTCGTGGCCGTCGGCAACGCCCTGGTCGACGTGCTGGCCCCGGCCACCGACGCCGATCTGGAGTCGGCCGGCCTGGTCAAGGGATCCATGGCCCTCGTCGACCACCACCGCTCGGCCTCGATCTACGCCGCCATGGGGCCGACCGTCGAGGCGTCGGGTGGCTCCGCCGCCAACACCGCGGCGGGGGTGGCGGCCCTCGGGGGGCGGGCGGCATTCCTCGGACGGGTGGCCGATGACGCATTCGGGCAGGTCTTCGTCCACGACATCCGCTCGGTCGGCGTGGCCTTCGAGCCGGCCGCCGCCCCGGCGGCGCCGGCGGTGCCGGGCAAGTCGGTGACCGGGCACTGCCTCGTGCTGGTGACCGGCGACGCCGAGCGCACCATGGCCACCCATCTCGGGGTGGCCTCCGACTTCGGGCCGGTCGACCTGCACGCCGGCCATCTCGCCGCCGCCCAGGTCCTCTACCTCGAGGGCTACCTCTGGGAACAGCCGTCGGCCAAGGCCGCCATGCGCGAGGCCATCGAGGTGGCCCATGCCCACGACACCTCGGTGGCGTTGTCCCTCTCCGACCCGTTCTGCGTCGCGCACCACCAGCGGGAGTTCCTCGACCTGGTCCGAGACGATCTCGACATGGTCTTCGCCAACGAGGACGAGATCAAGATCCTGTTCGGCGCGGCGGACCTCGACGCGGCGGCCGGGTCGCTGGGCGAGGCCGGCATCCTCGGTGTCGTGACCCGCGGCCCGGCGGGCTGTGTGGTGGTCTCGCCGGCCGGGGTGGAGGCGGTGGCAGCCGAGCCGGTGGAGCGGGTGGTCGACACCACCGGGGCGGGCGACCTCTTCGCCGCCGGTTTCCTCTACGGGATCACCCACGGGCTCGCGCCCCGGGACTCGGCCCGGCTCGGGGGGATCTGCGCCGGCGAGGTGATCTCCCACTTGGGGGCCCGTCCCGAGGCCGACCTCGGCCGAATGGTGGTCGATACCGGACTCCTTTCCTGAAAGCCCGTTCTTCCCTGAGGAGCCCATCGCATGAGACTGGAGTGTGGAGCTGAGTGGCCGAGCTGCTGAGCGTGGTGATCCCCACCCACGACCGACCGAACCGATTGGCCGCGGCGATCAGGTCCGTGCTCGACCAGGACTACCCATGGATCGAAGTGGTGGTGGTGGACGACGGCTCGGGTCCAGAGACCGCTGAAGTGCTCGACGGGCTCGGGACAGGCAGTCTCGGTACAGACGAGATCAGGTCGCCGGGAAAGCGGCTCGTCGTGATCCGCCACGACGAGCCACGAGGGGCCTCGGCGAGCCGCAACATCGGCATCGGAGCAGCCTCCGGTGAGCTCATCACCTTTTGCGATGATGACGACATCTGGCTTCCCGGCGCCGCCACTTCTGTCGTCGGAGCGCTCACGCCCTCGATGGGCGTGGTCTACGGGTACCACCAGGTACTGACCGAGGCCACGGGGCGCTTGGTGACCTTCCGTCCGCCGCCAGGGGCCACACCGAATCTCATGCGCTGGATCAATGTGCCCGCCATCCTCATCTGTGCGGCGAGAAGGACCAGAGTCGAAGCCGAGCTCCATTTCGATACCGATCTGCTGACGTCCGAGGACTGGGACATGTGGCTGCGCTGCTCGGAGCTCGGCCCGATGTCCCTGGTGCCGACGGCCCTCTACCGATACGTCCAGCATGCGGGCAATCGGGTGACCAGGTCCTCCTCTGATACGGCCGGTCCCATGAGGTTCCTGGCCAAACACCGTGCGTCGATGACCCCCGCGTGCATCGCCCACCACGAGATGGCGTTCGCCGTCGCCACCGGCGACTGGCGTGCGGCGGCAGGCGCCACTCATGTGTGGCGCCACCCGGCCAATCTCGGATCGATGGTTCTCCTTGCAGGCGAGTCGGTTGCCAGCCGCGTGGGTCAACGGCGTGAGGACCCCGGTCTCGCCCTCCGGCTCGCCGCCGGGGCCATCGTCCATGCCACGCGGCCTGGAACAACCGGGCAACGTGGTGGAGATCCGGGCACAGCCGGGGACACCGAAGCTGGAGAGCTCTCTAATGGGCGTCCGAAATCACGACGACCAACGACGAGGATGCGACGTAGGTCCAAGCGTCCACCAATAGGTGCTGTGTGGATCCGGGCCCAACGGTTCTTCGCCCGCCGCGAGACCGCCAGGCTCGCCACCGGCAGCGCGCTCGTCATCACTCCCCACCCCGATGACGAGACGATCGCCTGCGGCCTCCTCATGGCATACAAGGTGGCTCGGGGTGTACCGGTTACCGTCGTCCTGGCGACCGACGGGCGGGGGGGATGGTACACGGGAGATCCAGAGCCGCCGCCCGGTGAGATCGCGAAGGTGCGTCGACTCGAGTGGCACCGGAGCCTCGACGCCCTCGGAGTACCGAAGAGCTCCCGCTACGAGCTCGGGCTCCCCGACAGAGGGCTGGAGGAACGAGAGGCTGAGCTGACCTCCCGCATCGTGCCACTGCTGGCGGACCATCGGCCCGACCAGGTTCTCGTCAGCAGTCCCGACGACCTTCACCCGGACCACCGCGCCCTTGGAAGGGCCACCTGTCAGGCTGTCGTCGATGTCTACGGCCTTGGCGCGGCGACCGGCAATGGGGGACCCGAGCTCTACGGGTACCGGGTCTATCCAGCGGCGGGGATGTGGCCGCATGGTCACCCGGGTGAGGCCGGCCTGGTCGCTACGGTCTTCCAACTGGCCAGATCGGTCCCCCGCCTGGTCCGGGATCGGGCCAGCGGCTTCCGCGCACCGGAGTTCGTCCCGGCCAAGGTGAACGCCATCGCTGCCTACATCAGTCAAGAGAACCTGCTCCAGGGAGAGCTCAGGTACGTCTGGGGCACAGACGTGGAGCTCTTCCGCACGCTCGTGGCGGCCCGCCGGACTGAGGGATCGGGCCGGTAGCGCGGCCACACGATCGGCGCAGCTGGTCGCACCAACGGGACGTCATCAAACACCAGCTCAGGGCCGTGGCTCCCGCTCCGTCGTGGTGGGGGACACGGGACACCGCTCCTGCGGAACCGGCCCATCATGGTTCGACCGCTTGGATTAGCCTGCGGGGCATAAAGCGGCGGTTGGCGGCCCTCCTCGTCTCTGCCTGCGCTATGGCGTCCTTCCGGCCCTGGCGTCGCGTGCCGGTGCGACCGAACGTGCTCGGGTGGGCGCCGGTAACCGTCCAGTACGGGCCCGAGACGCTCGAGAGCGCCGTCGTCTACCCGGCCATCACGCCCAACGCTCCGATCGTCGTCCTGGTGCACGGCGGCGGATTCCGCTCGTCAGCTACCGTCAACCTCGAGGCCCTGACCGCCAAAGACCTGCAGACCGACGGGTTCGCCGTGTTCGACGCGAATTACTCGGATGACGTCGGAGGTGCGTTTCCGGTCCAGCCG
The DNA here is from genome assembly GCA_963764555.1 of uncultured Acidimicrobiales bacterium. Classification (GTDB taxonomy): domain Bacteria; phylum Actinomycetota; class Acidimicrobiia; order Acidimicrobiales; family RAAP-2; genus Bog-756. Next base: position 21,315 of record CAVXSW010000003.1, on the reverse strand, counting down.
GCCGACATCATCGCTGCCACCAACTTTGCCCGGTCCGGCGCCGTCTGGTTCAACGGCGACGCATCCCGGGTCACCCTGCTCGGCGGCTCGTCCGGCGGGCTCCTCGTCGCTCTTGCCGCTGAATATCTCGACGAGGTCGGCACGCCTGTGCAGCATGTCGTCACCTTGAGCTCTCCGTTCGACTTCCCCTCCCTCATGGCCTACTGGACGTCCCTCTCCAACAACACCGGGCGGGTCCATCTCGATGAGGACTCCATGGCGCTCAATTGCCGGGGCACGACCTGCACCCCGGCCCTCGAGGAAATGTGGTCTCCCTTCGATCACGTCACCGCCAGCACTGCGGCCACAAGTTGGCTCCTGTTCAACGGCACGAACGAGCTGATGCCGCGCCAGCAGGCCGACTACATGGCCTTCATGCTGGAGGTTTCGGGGGTACCCGTCACCGAGGACGTCTTCACAGACACTGCACATTCGTTCAGCTACTTCAGTGTGGTCCGGTCGCAGATCGATTCCTTCGCCAGTCAGTAACCGCTTCCGACGTCAGTCGGACCGGCGAACGCGGGTCGACGGTCAGTCGGCCAGACCCTGGACCGGTCGGAAGTCGAAGGGAAGATCGCCGATGCGGACCAACACCGAGGCGACGGCCCGACCGAGTGGGGCGAGCGCCTCCCCAATGTTGCCGGAGTTCTCGAGCATCGCCTCGTCAAGCTGACAAGAACCCTCGTAGGAGACCTCGACCGCGCACTCGGGCGTCTCGCCGCCCCCCGCTCCCGCGAGCACCTGCTCGACCGTGGACGGCCCTTTGGACAAAGGCTCGTGCCCCAAGACCGTGAGCTCATCGGGCAGGGCTCCGACCAGCGGACCGATGTCGGGCTCGCCGTCGAGGCCCTGCACCCGAAAGGCGATCTCGACGAGCACCTCGGGCATCTCGTCCGGCTCCTCGCCGATCGCCCAGCTGCGGTAGGAGGTCTGGCTCCAGGTCGGCCAGTCGAGGCTGAGATCGACGCGGATGTGAGCCGGTCGCTCCTCACCCGGCAAGCTGTAGGAGGTCTCGAAGCTCACGTCGCCGAGGAAGACGTCCACTTGGAACCGTTCCTCGACGGCTTGACGCTGGAGGAGCGCGGACTCGAACGATGCACGCATGGCCGTTACCAGCTGGGCGAACACATGATCGAGCATGGTGGCCAGAGGCTACCGTTCTTCCATGAACGTGCCGCCCGGCTCAGCCGCTCCGCCCGAAGCGCCGGCCCGCCCGACCTGGCTCGACCGGCGGGTCATCGCCTACGCCCACCAGGGCGGCGCCTGGGAGGGACCGTCGTCCACGTTGCATGCCATCGCCAACGCCCTGGAAGTGGGCGTCACCGGCGTCGAGCTCGACGTCCACGCCACCGCCGACGGACAGCTGGTGGTGTGCCACGACCCGACCGTCGACCGGACCACGAACGGCTCGGGGGCGATCGCCGGACTGACCTACGCCGAGCTCAGCCGGCTCGACAACGCCTACTGGTGGGCACCCGGAGCGGACGTCTCACCGGGCCTCGAGCCGGGCGCCTATCCCTTCCGGGGCCGTGCCCCCGGCGACCCGCGCTTCGGCGTCGCCCGGCTGGAGGAGGTGCTCGCCGAGTTCCCCGGGGTGCTGCTCAACCTCGACATCAAGCAGACGGCGCCGGCCGTCGCACCCTACGAGGAGGCGCTCGCCGCCCTGTTGCGCCGGTACGGGCGGGTCGACGACGTCATCGTGGCCTCCTTCGACGACCGGGCCACCGGCGCCTTCTCGTCATTCGCTCCCGAAGTACCCACCTCGGCGGGCACCGCCGCCGCCGCCGCCTTCTTCCAGTCGGTCCGGGCCGGAGAGGCGCCGGCGCCGATGCGCCACGTCGCCCTGCAGGTACCGGCCAGCTACCACGGGATGCCCCTGGTCGACCAGGCCTTCGTGGCGGCCGCCCACCGCCACGACCTGGCCGTGCACGTCTGGACCGTCCAGGAGGAGGCCGAGATGGAGCGGCTCTGCGGCCTGGGCGTGGACGGGATCATCTCCGACCGGCCCTCCGCCCTGGTCGCCGTCCTCGACAGGCTGGGCTGCGCCTGGCGGCCCGGGGGGTGACCCTCGTGGGGTCAGCCGCGGCCGCAGTTGGGCTTGCGCCCGTGGTTGGCCTTCTTCTTGGCCCGGAGCTTCCGCTTGTTGGTTCGTTTCGACACCGTTCGGAGAGGCTAATCGGTCGAGGCCCGGACCGGCCACCGGGGCCGCGGCGCCCCTCGGGCCCGCACCGCACACCGGGGCCGCCGGCATGACCTGGCTCCTTCGCCACGATGACGTCCTGGCGGCAGCCGAGGTGGTGGACGGCTTCGCCGGCCGCAGCAAGGGGCTGCTCGGCCGCAAGGGGTACGAAGGGGCCATGGTGCTGCCGCGGACCCGGGCCGTGCACACCTTCGGCATGCGGTTCCCGCTGGACGTCGCCGTCTGCGACAAGGACCTCGTGGTCATCGCCGTCATCCGGCTGCGCCCCTGGCGGATGAGCGTGCCGCGCCGCGGCGGGCGCCTGGTGATCGAGGCCGAGGCCGGGGCGTTCGAGCGGTGGGGGCTCCGGGTGGGCGACCAGCTCGAGCTGCGGGGATGACCGCCGACCCCGGGGCGGAGTGGTCCGCCGCCGTGCCGGGCGAGATCGTCCTGGTCGGGACGCCCATCGGCAACCTCGGCGACCTCTCCCCGCGGGCGGCCGAGACGCTCCGAAGGGCCGATGTCGTGTTCTGCGAGGACACCCGCCACTCCCGCAAGCTGCTCGCTCACACCGGTGTGACCCGGACCCCGCTCCGCTCGTTGCACCGCCACAACGAGGCCGACCGTGCCGGCGAGGCGGTCCGGGCGGCGGTCGGCGGGAAGACGGTGGCCGTGCTGTCCGACGCCGGCATGCCGGGCATCTCGGACCCCCCCTCCAAGCTGGTGGCCGAGGCGGCCGCCTCCGGGGTGCGGGTCACCGTCGTCCCGGGCCCCTCCGCCGCCATCTCCGCGCTGGTGGCGAGCGGGCTGTCCACCGACCGGTTCTGCTTCGAGGGTTTCCTGCCCCGTTCGGGCAGTGCCCGCCGGGGCCGCCTGGCCGAGCTGGCCCGGGAGACCCGGACGACGGTGCTGTTCGAGGCGCCCACCAGGCTGGCGGCCACCCTGGACGATCTGGTGGCAGTCTGCGGCGGGGACCGGGAGGTGGCCGTCGCCCGGGAGCTCACCAAGCTGCACGAAGAGGTGTGGCGCACCACCCTGGCCGGCGCCGCCGACCGGGCCGGGGCCGGTCCGGTCCGCGGCGAGGTGGTGGTGGTCCTGGCCGGCGCGGAGCCTCCGGGCGAGGTGGTGGTGGGCGACGAGGCCATCGTGTCGGCGCTGGCCGGCCGGCTGTCGGCGGGGGAGCGCCGGAGGGGGGCGGTCGACGAGGTGGCCGGCGCGCTCGGGGTGCCCCGCCGGCGTGTCTACGACCTGGCGCTCTCGCTGGACCGGACGGAGAGTCCGACCACGCGAAGTTCGGAATGACCCCCCGACCGGCGGGGTTGGAACCATCTGACGGCTGAAGGGAGACGCGGTGTTCGGACGAAGTGGATCGGACAGAGGTGCATCGGACAGAGCCAGATCGGACAGAGGCAGATCGGACCGGAGCCAGGGGCCCGGCATCCAGCCCGACGAGGTCCCCGAGGGACTCGAGCGGGCCGCCTTCGCCGCCGGGTGCTTCTGGGGCGTCGAGGAATTCTTCCGTTCCGTGCCGGGGGTGGTCGACGCCATCGTGGGCTACGAGGGCGGGACGGTCGATCGCCCGACCTACGAGCAGGTCTGCTCGGGTTCGACGGGCCACGCCGAAGCGGTGCTCGTGACCTTCGACCCCGCCCGGATCACCTACGAGCAGCTGCTCGAGGAGTTCTTCCGCCACCACGACCCCACCACGCTCAACCGGCAGGGCCCCGACCGCGGCACCCAGTACCGTTCGGCGATCTTCACCCATTCGGAAGTGCAGGACAAGGCAGCCCGCGCCGCGCTCACGGACTACCAGGCGCGCTTTGCCCGGCCCATCGTGACCGAGGTGGCGCCGGCTTCGACCTTCTGGCCGGCCGAGGAGTACCACCAGCGCTACACCGAGCGCACCGGCCGAGGCGGGTGCCACGTCGCCAATTGGTGACGCGGCCGTCGCCCATGGGGTGACCGGGGGTCAGCTGATCGAGCCCTCGGGCTGGTGCCACTCGCCGAGGACCTGTCGCACGTAGGGCCGCAGCGGGAGCGCCAGCGCCTCGGGACGGGCCACCCACCGGGCGATGTCCGAGGAGCCGTCGACCTCGTGGCGCAGCCTCCCGCGGTATTGGTCGATGATGTAGATGATCCGCACGGTGTGCAGGCTCGTCCCGTTCGGCAGGGTGAAGGTGTCCGACAGTACGGCGCGGAGCGCGCCGACCTCCACCTCGAGCCCGGTCTCCTCGGTGAACTCGCGCTGGAGGCTGGCAACGGGGTCCTCGCCGTGCTCGATGCCCCCGCCGGGAAGGAACCACTGTCCCGCCACGGTCAGGCTCGGGGCCGCCCGGACCAGCAGAACCTGGCCGGCCGGGCTCCGGCAGAGCCCGTAGGCGGCGACCCGCTGCCGGCGCCCGCCCGCCACCGGCGAGGTGAACGCGTCCGCGACCGGCTCACCGCCGGCCGAGGGCCCGTCGGGACCCCCCGCGGATCGGCGCACGGATGGCTTCCGCGGTCGGCGGGACATGTCCGTTCAGCCTAATTCCTGCGGCCGTCGCACCGCCGTGGCGCGGCGGGACTCGTCGCCGCACCGCTTTCCGACCCGGCGGCGGACGGGCGGGCGTCCGGCCCAGGCGGCGAGCGTCCGGCCGATCGGTACGCTACGGATGCGTGCCCGACTTCTACATCACCACCCCCATCTACTACGTGAAGGACGCGCCCCACGTGGGTCACGCCTACACGACGGTGAACGCCGACGCCCTGGCCCGCTGGCACCGGCTGGCCGGCGACGACGTCTTCTTCCTCACCGGCACCGACGAGCACGGTCAGAAGGTGGCGAGGGCCGCCGAGGACCAGGGGGTCAGCCCCACGGCCTGGACCGACCAGCTCGCCCCTCGGTACGCCGCAGCCTGGGCCGACCTCGACATCGCCAACGACGACTTCATCCGGACCACCGAGCCCCGCCATGCCCGGGCCGTCCAGCGCTTCCTCGGACGCATCTACGAGCGCGGCCACATCTTCAAGGACACCTACCGGGGCCTCTACTGCGTCTCCTGCGAGCAGTACTACACCGAGGACGAGCTCGTCGACGGGACGCGTTGCCCGATCCACGGGACGCCGGTCGAGCACCTCGAGGAGGAGAACTACTTCTTCCGGCTCAGTACCTTCGAGCAGCCCCTCCTCGACTGGTACACCGCCAACCCCGACGCGGTGGTGCCCGAGTCGAAGCGCAATGAGGCGCTCGGGTTCATCAAGGGCGGGCTACGGGACATCTCGATCACCCGCACGTCGTTCGACTGGGGGGTCCGGGTGCCCTGGGACGGGGAGCACGTCTTCTACGTGTGGTACGACGCCCTGGTCAACTATCTCACCGCCATCGGCTACGGCGACGACGAGGCCCGCTTCACCAAGTGGTGGCCGGCCGTCCACCATCTCATCGGGAAGGAGATCCTCCGCTTCCACTGTGTGTGGTGGCCGGCCATGTGCATGGCGGCGGGGATCGAGCCACCCGCCCACGTGCAGGTGCACGGCTGGCTCCTCCTCAGTGGCGAGAAGATGTCCAACTCCAGCGTGAACCAGATCCTGCCGGGCGACCTCATCGCCGAGTACGGGGTCGACCCCGTCCGCTACCACCTGTTGCGGGACATCCCCTTCGGCAGCGACGGCGAGTTCTCGCACGAAGCCATCGTGGCCCGCTACAACGCCGATCTGGCCAACAACCTCGGGAACCTGGTGTCGCGGGTGGCAACCGTGGTCGGGTCCAAGTGCGGGGGCACCGGAACCGCCGCGCCGCCCGACAGCCGGCTGGCGGCGGTGGCCGCCGAGGTGGTCGACGAGACCGCCGTCGCCTGGGAGTCGGGCCAGCCCAACGCCGGGCTCGAGGCCACCTGGCGGCTCATCCGCGAGACCAACGCCGAGCTCGAGGCGGCCGAGCCGTGGAAGGCGGAACCGGGCCCGGCCACCGACGCCGTGCTCGGCAGCGCCCTCGAGGTGCTCCGCATCGTCTCGCTGCTGACGGTGGCGGCCATGCCGTCCACCGCGGCGGAGATCTGGCGCCGGATCGGGCTCGAGGGCTCACCCGCCGACCAACGCCTGCCGGGGGCCGGTGCCTGGGGCGGCTACCCGGCGGGACGCCCGGTCGAGAAGGGGGCACCGTTGTTCCCGCGGCGCAGGGACTGACCGCACCGTGGCCGACGCCGTCATCGAGTGGTGCGACTCCCACTGCCACCTCCAGCCCGAGTTCACCGAGGGCGGTGCGGGGCCCGAGGGGACCGGCTCCGACCGCCCGGGACCCGAAGGCCCCGAGCGGGGCGCCCACGCCACCCGGCTGGCGGGCACCATCGCCCGCGCCGCCGAAGCCGGGGTGACCCGGATGGTCTGTGTCGGGACGGGGGCGGGCTCCTCGGCGGCGGCGCTGTCGCTCGTCCGGTCGATGCGCCACCCCGACTCGGTGGCCGTCGCCGAGGGGGTCGAGCTCTGGGCCACGGTCGGTCTCCATCCCCACGACGCGGTCGAGGGGACCGACGCCGTCGAGCGGCTCCTCGAGGCCGAGGTGAACGGGGCCGGCCGGCCCGGGGCCGCCTCCGATGGGGACCCGGTGCCCGTGGTGGTGGCGGTCGGCGAATGCGGCCTCGACTACCACTACGACCACTCCCCGCGCCCCCTCCAGCGCGAGGCCTTCGCCCGGCAGGTCGCTCTCGCCCGCGCCCACGACCTGGCCCTGGTCGTCCACAGCCGTCAGGCCTGGGACGACACCCTCGACATCCTGGCCGGTACCGGGATGCCCGAGCGCACCGTCCTGCACTGCTTCACCGGCGGCCCCGAGGAAGCCCGTCGCTGCCTCGACCTCGGGGCGTGGCTCTCCTTCAGCGGGGTCGTTACCTTCAAGAACGCGGGCGAGGTACGCCAGGCTGCCGGCCTCTGCCCGATGGACCGCTTGCTGGTGGAGACCGACACCCCGTTTCTGGCCCCGGTGCCCCACCGGGGGTCGGTGAACGAGCCCTCGAGGGTGCCCCTCGTCGGTGCGGCCGTCGCCCAGGTCAAAGGGGTGGAAGCGGCCCGGGTGGCGTCCGCCTCGACGGTCAACGCCCGGGTCGTCTTCGATCTCTGACCCGTCCGCCGTTTGCGTCCGGGGCGAGGTTTCCCTAGCCTCGTCCTGCGGCCGCTGTGACAGCGGTCGTTTCGCGTGGTGATCGCCGTCCCCTGCCATCGGTCATCGGCCGGTCGCAGCAGGCCATTCGCACCTCGCAGGACGTAGTCGGCAGTTCGCAGCTGGCAGTTCGTAGTTCCAGTTTGCAGTTCGGGCCACGAGTGCGGTCGTCGGACGCACTCACCGGGCCGGTTCGGAGGAGCCGGTCCCGTCCGACCCTCCGGGGAGCGGACCCGTGCCCACGGTGCCTGCCCACGGGCACCCGCCTGCAGAGTCCAGCAAGGAGGACGAGCCCTGAGGACGAGCACCGATCGGGGGAAGCGGTCCGCCGCCGCGCTCCTCCTGTGTGGAGCGTTGCTCATCGTGCCGCTGCTGTTGGTCCACGGCGACCCCGAGGCCGCGGCGTCCCTGACGGGTCACCCATCCCATTCCGGCGACTCCGATCGGCCGGCGTCCCTGCCGAACCGGGGGCCGGCCACCCGAGCCCGACCCGCCCCCACCACCGCCCCCGGTCCCGCCGCCGGCAGCGTCACGCCGACCCCGACCGGCCCGGGCTCGCCCGTGCCGTCCCCCGACGAAGCGGTGGCCCGGGAGGTGCCGGTCCGCCAGGTGGTGGTCACCACCACGACCACGTCGCCACCGCCTCCCACCACCACCAGCCCGAGCCCGGGCAGGGGTGGTGTCGGGGCGACCTCGAGTCCCGTCCATTTCGGGCAGGTGACCTTCTACGACCACCCCGCCGGCACCTGTGCCAGTCCCTGGCTGCCCTTCGGGACGCTGGTCGTGGTGACCAACCCCGACAACGGCTCGTCGGTGAATTGCGTGGTTGACGACCGCGAGGCCGACACCGACCGGTCCATTGACCTCGCCACCCCCACCTTCGCCGAGCTCGCCCCGCTGGCCCAGGGGGTCATCGACGCCCGGCTCCAGTGGTGACCGGGCGAGGCCCGGCGACGGGCCGGGCACACCCCGCTGCAGGGGGCCGGGCGGCCGTCAGCCGAAGAACACCTCGGCCTCGGCCATGAGCTCCGGTGTCACCAGCTTGAGGGCGGCGGTCGCCTCGGCGAGGGGCACGAGCTCGATGGCCGTCCCCTGGAGCGCCACCATCTGACCGGTGTGCCCGGCGTGGAGGGCGTCCACTGCGTGCAGGCCGAAGCGGGTGGCGAGGACCCGGTCGAAGGCGGTCGGGCTGCCGCCCCGCTGCACGTGGCCGAGGACGGTGGCCCGGGCCTCTTGGCCGGTGCGGGCGGCGATCTCGTTCTCGAGTAGCGCGCCGATGCCCGACAGGCGGACATGGCCGAACGAATCGACCTCGCCCTCGCGGCTCGGCAGTGTGCCCGCTTCGGGCCGGGCGCCCTCGGCCACCACCACGATGGGCGCGTAGTGGCTGGCGAAGCGGCGCTCGATGAGGGCGCACACCGCGTCGATGCGGAACGGGCGCTCGGGAACCAGGATCACGTTGGCCCCGCCGGCCAGGCCGGCGTGGAGCGCGATCCATCCGGCGTGGCGCCCCATGACCTCGACGATGAGGACCCGATGGTGGCTCTCGGCGGTCGTGTGGAGGCGGTCGATGGCCTCGGTGGCGATGGTCACCGCGGTGTCGAATCCGAAGGTGTAGTCGGTGGCCCCGAGGTCGTTGTCGATGGTCTTCGGCACTCCGACGACCCTCAGTCCGGCCGCACCGAGCTTGGTCGCCACTCCGAGGGTGTCCTCGCCACCGACAACGACCATCGCCTCCACCCCCAGGCGCTCGACCGTCTCGAGGACGCGGCGCTCGCCGTCTTCGGCGGCATAGGGATTGGTCCGGCTCGAGCCGAGGATCGTGCCGCCCCGCGGGAGGATGCCCCGGACGGCGGTCACGTCGAGGCCCATGGCGTCCCCCTCGAGCGGACCGCGCCACCCGTCGCGGAACCCGACGAAGTCGTCGCCGTAGGCCTGGACCCCTTTGCGCACCACGGCCCGGATGACCGCGTTGAGCCCTGGGCAGTCGCCGCCCCCGGTCAGCACCCCGATGCGCACCGGGCGCGATGGTACTCATCGCGCAACGGAGCAAAGCTTGGACTGGGCTGAGCGCCTGCCTGGCGCCAGCTCGAGCGAGCAGGCCGGCTCAAGCGGGCACGCCGATCGGACGATGACCGCATGTGGCTCGAAGTCGGCCGACTCGGCGAGAGGGCGATGGGCCGGCCGAGCGGCTGGTCGTCCCCTACACCCCCGGGACCACCTCGCTGTTGGCACTGCGGGAGGCAGCCGCCGGTCTCTGCGAGATCATCTGGCTGGTCGACCTGTCCGACCGACGACTCGTGCAGGGTGCCCGCCTGTTGACCCGGCTGGGGACCGTGGTCGACGTCGCCGGCCGTTCCCCGGCACAGGTGATCGACGCATTGGCGCAGTTGCATCCGGGCGGTGCCATGACGGTGACCGACTCGAGCATGGTGCTGTTGGCGGAGGTCGCCGCCGCGCTCGACCTCCCCTTCCATTCCCCGGTGGTGGCGGAGCGGCTCTCCGACAAGCAGGTGCAGCGGGAGGCGTTGCGACGGGCCGGAGTGGCCGTCCCGCCCTTCTGGAGCATCCCCGCCGCGCCCGGACGGGCCGAGGTCGAGAACCTGGCCACCGGGATCCGGCTTCCGGCCGTGCTCAAGCCCCGCCGGGGCGACGGGAGCCGGAGGGTGCAGCCGATCCGCGAGATCGGGGAGCTCGTCGACGCCATCGGGGATCCCGAGCGGCTGTCGGCGGAGCCGGCGGGGTGGATGGTGGAGGGCTATCTCGACGGCGACGCCCGCCGCCGCTCGCGGTTCGCCGACATCGTGTCGGTCGAGAGCTTCCTGGCCGACGGCGCCGTCCACCACCTGACCGTGACGGGACGCCTTCCCTTCGCCGAGCCGTTCCGTGAGACGGGGAGCGTGCTCCCGAGCGACGTCTCCGCCGCCGACGCCGCCGCGGCCCGCGCCGTCGCCTCGGCGGCCGTCACCGGGCTCGGTCTGGAGCACGGGTGCGTCCACACCGAAGTCAAGTTCACCTCGGAGGGCCCGTGCATCGTCGAGGTCAACGGCCGCATCGGCGGGGGCATCCCCGAGCTGCTGGCCCTGGCCGGCTGCGACATCGGCCTGCTCCGGTTCGGGATGGAGCGGGCACTGGGGAGGCCCGTCTCCGTCGACCTGCCACTCCGGCCGGCCCGAGTGGCCTACCGCCGCATCGTCCCGCCGCCGGTCTGGGCCCGCCGCATCACCGCCATGTCCGGCCAGCAGGACCTGCCGTCGCTCCCCGGTGTCGCCGAGGTGGCCGTCAACCGGCGACCCGGCGACCTCGTCGATTGGCAGCTCGGGCTCGACGGCTACGTCTACAGCGTGTACGGCACCGCCGACAGCTACGAGGAGGTCGAGGCGGTGTGCAGGCGGATCGACCGCACCGTGCGGATCGACTACGAGGAGTTGCCACCACCCGGCCCGGGACCCCGTCGGCCGCCTGGGTTCGGTCGGGGGTCCCGTCGACCGGCCGGCCTCGGCCGGATGGCACACTGACCGGGTGATCCACGGGCGAGCGGACATCCACCGGCTGCTCGCCGCCAACGGCCTGCGGCCGAGCCGGGCGCTCGGCCAGAACTTCGTGGCCGACGCCAACACCGTGCGACGGATCGCGCGACTGGCCGGGGCCGGGCCCGGACGGCCCGTGGTCGAGGTCGGGGCCGGCCTCGGTTCGCTCACCCTGGCCCTGGCCGAGACCGGCGCCCCGGTCACCGCCATCGAAGCCGACAACCGGCTGGTCCCGCTGCTCCGCGCCGAGGTCGAGCCGCTCGGGGTCCGGGTGCTCGCCGCCGACGCGCTCGACCTCGACTGGGCTGGCGTGGTGGCCGCGCACCCCGGTCCGTGGGCACTGGTGGCGAACCTGCCCTACAACGTGGCCGTCCCGATCGTCGTCCAGGTGCTGGAGCAGGCGCCCCGGATCACCTCGCTCTTGGTCATGGTCCAGCGCGAGGTCGGGGAGCGGCTCGCCGCCGGCCCCGGCGACGGCGCCTACGGCGCGGTGTCGGTCAAAGTGGCCTACTGGGCCAGCGCCTCGGTCGTCGGCCGGGTGCCCGCCTCGGTGTTCGTCCCGAGGCCGCGGGTGGAGTCGGTCCTCGTCCGCCTGGACCGCCGCCCCATTGGCTGCGACGGCGAGATCCCGGCCGCCGCGGGTCAGGCAGGCTACGAGCGCCTCTTCGCCGTGGTGCGGGCGGGCTTCGGCCAACGCCGCAAGATGCTCCGTCGCTCGCTGGAAGGGGTGGTGGCGCCCGCCGCCTTCGCCGACACCGGCATCCCCCCGACGGCGCGCGCCGAAGAGCTCGGCCTGCCGGAGTGGCGCGGCCTGGCGGGCTGGACGCCGTCGGGGCCGGACCCACTGTCGGACGAACCGGGGGATGGCCCGCCGCCGGGGAACGCCGCCCGGGAGCGGCATGCCTCGGAACGGCGGCGGTCGTGACCCGGACCGGCCACGATCCGTCCGCTGCCGGATCCCTCCCGGTGACCCTGGTGGCGCCGGCCAAGCTCACCCTCTCGCTGCGGGTGGTCGGCGTGCGGGCCGACGGGTACCACCTGCTCGACTCCGAGATGGTGAGCCTCGACCTGGCCGACCAATTGGTGGTCCGACCGGGTGACGGTCTGTGGGTGCGGCCCGGGGATGCCGGTCCCGAGGAACCGTCGGGGGAAGAGGAGTCCGGAGCCGGGGGACGGGCCGCGGCGGGCGTCGCCGGGGTGGAGGGCGTGCCGCCCGGCCCGGGCAACCTGGTGAGCCGGGCGCTCCGCGCCGTCGGGCGGCGGGCCGACGTCGAGCTGGTCAAGCGGGTGCCTGCCGGCGCGGGTCTCGGCGGAGGATCCTCCGACGCCGCTGCCGTGCTGCGTTGGGCGGGATGCGCCGACCCCGAGGTGGCCCTCGCCCTCGGCTCCGACGTGCCCTACTGCCTCCGGGGGGGGCGGGCGAGGGTCGGCGGCATCGGCGAGCACGTCGAGCCACTGCCCCACGAGGACCGCGCCTTCACCCTGTTGTTGCTGCCCTTCGGCATGGACACCGGAGCCGTCTACCGGGCGTGGGACGCCATGGCGCCGAACCGGTCGTCGGTGCAGGCGCACGGACCGGCCGGAACGCCGGGGATCAACGACCTCGAGACCGCCGCCGTCGAGGTCGACCGCCGGCTGTCCGGCTGGAAGGCGGTCTTCGCCGAGGCCACCGGCCGGGTTCCGACCCTGGCGGGCAGCGGTTCCACCTGGTTCGTCGAAGGGACGCCGACCGAGCTCGGACTGAGCACCGGTCTCCTCGAACTGGGTCGGGCGACCGCCCGGGTGGTGGGGTCGCGGACGGTCCCGGGCTTCGGGTAGGCGACCGGGCCGCGGCGGCCCGTTCCGACGTGGGGACCGGTTACTTGCCGGCGGCCCGGCGCTGCCAGCGGGTCGCCTTCAGCATCTTCTTGTGCTTCTTCTTGCGCATCCGCTTGCGCCGCTTCTTGATCAGGGATCCCATGTCGTCGGGGGACCCTAGCCGACCAGGGCAATTCTGCGCCATGCCGCATGCGCCGTGCGCCGGTTCAGGAAGGCGCCCCGTCGGTGGCAGCATGACCGGGCGGCGGGACGACGGGAAGGCTGAACCGGAAGAGCGCCCCGCCCCCCTGGGCCTGGTAGACGTCGACCGTTCCCCCCTCGTCGCGGGCCACCTGGGCCACGATGGCGAGCCCGAGGCCGGATCCCGGGCGACCCCGCGCACTCGGCGCCCGGTAGAAGCGGTCGAAGACGTAGTCGGCGTCGCTGGCGTCCACTCCGGGTCCGTGGTCCCGGACGACGACGATCCCCTCCGAGCAGGTGACCTCGACCACACCCTGGTCGGGACTCCATTTGAGGGCGTTGTCGAGCAGGTTGTCGACGGCCCGCCCGACTCGGGCGACCGAGCCCGACACCCAGGTGGGCGCCACCTTCGGCTCGAAGACGACCCCCCGGCTCCGACCGTGGGTGGTCGCCACCTCGACCGCTTCGAGCACGACCTGGTCCAGCCGGAAGGGCTCGTCGGTGACCCGGGGCTGCTCGCCCCGGGCGAGCTCGGCGAGGTCGGCGACCAGGGTGGTGAGCTCGTCGAGCTGGGTGAGGACGTCGTTGATCAGCACCTGGCGCTCCCCGGGCTCGAGCTCCTCCATCCGGCGGGCCACCTCCATGTTGGTGCGCAAGCTGGTGAGCGGGGTGCGGAGCTCGTGCGATGCGTCGAGCACCAGCTGGCGCTGGCTGTCGCGCGCGCTGTCGAGGGCGGCGAGCAACTGGTTGAAGGCGCGGCGCAGGCGGCCGAGCTCGTCGGGGCCGCCCGGGTCGAGGCGCTTGGGTGTCGCCGTCGACACGTCGGCCGTCTCGGCCAGCTCCTCGACCGTGCCGGTCAGGCTGTTGAGGGGCCGAAGCACGGTCCGACCGAGGACCAGGCCGCCGACCACGGCGACAGCCACCCCGATCACCACGATGATCCAGAGCACCTCGGCGAGGTGGTTGAGCTCGTGGTCGACGCCGGTGAGCGGCGCGGTGACCTGCAGGGCGGCGCCCCCGCCGGGGACCTGTACGGGGCCGAGGTTCGACTGGTAGACCAAGCCCGGCGCGAGCGAGGACACGATCTCGCGCACCGCGGTCCCGGCCACCGACGTGGAGAAGAAGGCGTCGGGTGCCCGGCCCTGGCTCGCTGCCGACGCCCGCACCGTACCGGTGACCGGGAGCACCTGCTGGTCGCCCGGGTTTATGGTACCGCCGGCGAGCACCACCTGCTGGCACACGCCGGCGGCGGTGCGGCTGCAGACGTTCGGGAGCGAGGGGATGGAGGTGACCGAGGAGCTGGCGACCACGGCGCGGGTCTCGGCGCTCAGGTTGGCGTCCACCGCGCCGACCAACGAGTTGTAGGCCACCAGGTAGGTCGCCACTGACGCCAGCACTACCACGACGAGGACGACCGCCGTGGCGGCCAGCACGAGCCGCGTCCGGAAGGTCATGGACGGGGATTCGGGTGGACCACCGGGTCAGGGCTCGCGCAGGACGTAGCCCACGCCCCGCGCCGTGTGGATGAGGCGCGCCTCGCCGCCGGCCTCGGTTTTGCGGCGCAGGTAGCCGATGTAGACGGCGAGCGAATTGGTGCCCGAGTCGAAGGTGTAGCCCCAGACCCGGTCGAGGATGAGCTCGCGGGTGAGGACTTGGCGCGGGTGGCGCAGGAGGAGCTCCAACAGGTCGAACTCGATCCGGGTCAGGCTGAAGGCCCGCTCGCCCCGGTGCGCCTCACGGGTCACCGGATCGAGGGTCAGATCGGCGAAGCGGAGCGCCTCGTCGGTGTCCCCGTCGGGCCGCCGGCGCAGCAGTGCCCGCAGCCGGGCCAGCAGCTCAGCCAGCGCGAATGGTTTGACCAGGTAGTCGTCGGCACCGGCGTCGAGGCCCTGGACGCGGTCGTTCACGGCGTCCCGGGCGGTGAGCATGAGCACCGGTGTGTCGTCGGCGGCGGTCCGCAACCGCCGGCACACCTCGAGCCCGTCGATGACCGGGAGCCCGATGTCGAGGATCACGGCGTCGGGAGGCCGGACGGCCACCTCTTCGAGGGCCTTCGGCCCGTCGACGGCCAGCGACACCTCGTAGCCCTCGAGCCGAAGGGCACGGTGAAGCGCTCCGCTCACGGCCGGATCGTCGTCCACCACGAGCACTTTCATCGAGGTGGGAGCCTATCGGCGGCGCCTGCGCAGCCAGTGGCACGACGAATCGGTCACCACTCGTCCGGCCGTTGTCCGGACGGGCCGCGCGGCGCTGGTCCGGCCAGTCTGCTCGAGTGCAAATTCACCTATAGTCCGGACAGTGGTGGTAGTCCGACCTGCGGATGGAGCATCGCCGGGCTCAGTCAAGGGCACAGCCCGATCCGCTTCGACATGGTTCCGTCCCGCTCTTGCGGTGGTCACGGCCGTCGGCGTGGGAATGCGCCTGGGCTACTCGGTCAGCGTCATGTCCGACAACCTCGGGATCGACGCCCCGTACTATCACCAGACGGCAGCCAACCTCGCCGCCGGGAAGGGCTACGTGGCCCCATTCATCGGGTCGGCGAAGCTGGTTCCGACGGCGACGCATCCGCCGTTCTTCCCGATGGTTCTGGCTGCCTTCGACAGGCTCGGACTCAACTCGGTCGGCACCCAGCGGATCGCTTTGGCCGTCGTGGTCTCCTCCGGGGTTGTGTTGATGGGACTACTCGGTCGTGTCGTGGCTGGCCCCCCCGTGGGAATCGCAGCCGCGGCCATCGCGGCGGTCAACCCACTCTGGTTACAGCCGACCGGAAGCCTGATGAGCGAGAGCATCCTGCTCGTCATCATTCCGGTCCTGCTGCTTTTGGCTGTTCGGTGCATCGACCGGCCGAGCCCGATTCGCTGTGCCACCCTGGGCCTCGTCATCGCCCTTGCCACGCTCACCCGGTCAGAGACAGCCGGCTTCACCGTACTCCTGGGCGTGCCCCTGGTGCTGTTCGCGGAGGCGTCGTGGCGGAAACGCGGCATCCTGGGATTCGCGTTGCTGGCCGGCTTTGGCCTTTTGGTTGTCCCATGGCTGGTGCGTAACGACATACAACTAGGCGGCTTGACCCTTTCGGACAATGGGGGAGTCACACTGGTCAGCACCTACTCGCCCCTGAGCTTCGACCCCGCGAGCTCCGTGTACGGTGGCTTTGACGGCGGGGAGGCGTTGGGAGCGACCGTACTGACGCTGGAATCAGCCCCGCCTCACCACGCCAAGGCCTGGACCGAGCTGACATTGAACAACACGTTGGCCGACGATGCGAAGCAGTTCGCGGTCGAACACCTCAGTGACCTGCCGGGTGTCGTGCTGGCGCGAGAGGGTTTGACATGGGGGCTTTACCGTCCCGGCGAAGCGCTGGCGTCGACTCAGGCCGCCGCGGGCAGCCAGCGGAATCGCACCCTTGACTACCTTGGGCAAGTCTTCTACTGGATCATGCTTCCCTTCGTGATAGTCGGCATTGCCGGGTTGATGTCACGATCGCTGCGTCGGTTCACGATCATTGCCATGCCGCTTGTGCTCGTTGCCTTCAATGCCGCGCTCGTATACGGATCGGTGCGGCTGCGAGCGGCGGCGGAGCCATCGTTGGCCGTGCTAGCCGCTGTGGGCGTGCTCGCAGTGGCGACGTGGCTTCGCGATCGTCCACCGCGCCGTGGTTCGGAGATCGCTGGCGCGTTGATGCCGGCGATCCGGTCGCGGCTGCCCCGGGGATAGCCTGGTGCCGGGGCCGGGCAGCCGTTCGTGCACCGTTCCGAGGTAGTTCAATTGGCAGAACGCTGGCCTTTGGAGCCAGATGTTGGAGGTTCGAGCCCTCCCCTCGGAGCTGGGGCTGGGCTGGCTCTGCTCTGTGCTCTGCTCTCCCTCGGGGGCGCCGACCGCCGTGGCTCTCAACAGCCCGTGGTCAGCCTGCCGATGACTCCGGTAGTCGTCGGACGTCGACCAGGTCATCGACGATGCGGAAGAAGTCGGCGACGTCGTCGGTCAGGAGAGGTACGCCTTCCACTCGGGCGGTCGCTCCGATGGCGAGATCGATCTGTCGCCGTCTCGGTTGACCGCCCCGACGAGCGACAGCGGCCGCCAGTTGACCCCAGGCACGTGCGATCTCGACCGTGATCGGTAGTGGTTCGAAGGTCGCCTCGACCGTGGCGAGTCGGGCGGTGCGACGCGCTCGCTCATCGGCATCGGTGGCGACGAGGACGCCGAAATGCAGCTCCGTGATCGAGACGACGCTGATCGCGGCTTCGACGTCCTCGGGAGGAGGCGTTTCCCCGATGAGCACCGACGTGTCGAGCAGAGCCCTCACGGGGCGAACGGATCCACGATGCCCGCCGGGACCGTCTCGAGGTCGGTATCGAGGCCGCGCGGGGCACGGGTGTGCCAGATTCCGGCAAGTGCGGCTCCGCTCACCCAGCGGCGTCGATGTGCCGGCCCCAACTCGGCGACCGGGCGCCCGGCGACGGTCACCGTCAGGGTCTCGCCCGCCTCGACGCGACGCAGCACCGCGCCCACCTGGTTCCGAAGTTCCTTCTGCGGGATGGAGCTCATGGTCGCCATGGTAGCAGTTCTGCTACTACTGTCGCAGGCCGGGGAGAAGCCGCGGCTCGGAATGCCGGCGTGCTGGTGGCCCAGCAGGCACCGGCCGTGCTTCCGGCGCTCAGGCACCGGCCTTGCGGGCGCGGCTCCGCTGCCGGCCCCGGACGGAGGCGTCGAGGACCACCTTGCGCAGCCGGACGGCGGCCGGTGTCACCTCGACGCACTCGTCGTCGGATATGAACTCGAGGGCCTGTTCCAGCGAGAGCAGCAAGGGCGGTGTCAGCCGTACGGCCTCGTCGGAGGCCGCCGCCCGGATGTTGGTCTGCTTCTTCTCTCTGGTGGGGTTGACGTCCATCTCCTCGTCTCGAGCGTTCTCGCCGATGACCATCCCTTCGTAGACCTCGGTCCCCGGCCCGACCAGCAGGACGCCCCGCTCCTGGAGGTTCATCAGCGTGTAACCGGTGGTCATGCCGCGCCGGTCGGCCACCATCGAACCGTTGCGCCGCAGCTTCAGCTCGCCGTGCCAGGGCTCCCACCCGTCGAAGACGTGGTGGAGCATTCCCGTACCCCGGGTCGCGGTCAGGAACTCGGTCCGGAAGCCGACCAGGCCCCGGGCCGGGACGCGGTAGTCGAGCCGGACCCACCCGGTCCCGTGGTTGACCATCTCGACGAGAGACCCCCGGCGCTGGGCCATGAGCTGGGTGATGACGCCGAGGTAGTCGTCGGGGACGTCGATGGTCACCCGCTCGACAGGCTCGTGCAGGCGGCCTCCGATGTCGCGGGTCACCACCTCGGGCTTCCCCACGGTGAGCTCGAACCCCTCCCGTCGCATGGTCTCGACCAGCACCGCCAGTTGCAGCTCGCCCCGCCCCTGCACCTCCCAGGTGTCCGGGCGCGGGGTCGGCACCACCCGCAGCGACACGTTGCCGACCAGCTCGGCCTGGAGGCGGGCGGAGATCTGGCGGGCGGTGAGCTTGGTGCCCTCGGTGCCGGCCAGCGGGGAGGTGTTCACGCCGATGGTCATGGTGAGGCTCGGCTCGTCCACCGTGATGACGGGCAAGGGGTGCGGATCCTCCGCATCGGCCAGCGTCTCGCCGATGGTGATGCCGGCCATGCCGGCGACGGCGGCGATCTCGCCGGGGCCGGCCGCCTCGGCCTCCACCCGGCGGAGGGCGTCGGTCACGTACAGCTCGGACACCCGGGTGCGCTCTGTGGTCCCGTCCAGCCGGCACCAGCCCACCACCGCGCCCTTCCGCAGCGTGCCGCTGTGGATCCGGCAGATGGCCAGGCGCCCGAGGTAGGGCGAGGCGTCGAGATTGGACACGATGGCCTGCAAGGGCGCCGCCGGGTCGTAGCGGGGGGCGGGGACATGGTCGAGGATGGCTCCGAACAACGGCTCGAGGTCGGTCCCCTCGGTACCCGGCGCGGTGGTGGCCCAGCCGGCCCGGGCGTTGGCGAACAGGATGGGGAAGTCGATCTGGTGCTCGTCGGCGTCGAGGTCGAGGAAGAGCTCCTCGACCTCGTGGACCACCTCGTCGACGCGGGCATCGGCCCGGTCCACCTTGTTCACCACCAGCACCACCGGCAAGCGGGCCTCGAGGGTCTTGCGCAGCACGAACCGGGTCTGGGGGAGCGGCCCCTCCGAGGCGTCGACCAGCAGGAGCACGCCGTCGACCATGGTGAGCCCCCGCTCGACCTCGCCCCCGAAGTCGGAGTGTCCCGGGGTGTCGACGATGTTGATCTTCACGCCGCGGTGGGTGACGGCGGTGTTCTTCGCCAGGATGGTGATGCCCTTCTCGCGCTCCAGGTCGCCGGAGTCGAGCACCCGCTCGTCGACCGGTTGGTTGGCCCGGAACGCACCCGATTGCCAGAGCATGGCGTCGACCAGGGTGGTCTTGCCGTGGTCGACGTGGGCGACGATGGCCACGTTGCGGATGTCGTCTCGGGTCCGGGTGGCCATGGGCTGAGCAGGCTACCTGTCGGCCCGGAGTGGTCTGGCCGTCAGGGCGGCCCGGGGGCCGCCGGCGATGCGGGCGGCTCGAGCGGTGCGGTCGTGGCGTTCTGGCGCGCCGGTCGTCGCCGCGGTCGCAGGTCGTCCCAGGTCAGCGTCAAAAAAGCGTGGGCGACGGCCGTCCCCCACACCGCCCCGATCACCAGCCCGAACACCACGTCGCTGAACCAGTGGACACCGAGCACCAGCCGGGTGTCGATCACGAACAGCGAGACGACGAGCGCGACCAGCCACGGCCACCACCACCGGCGGGCGAGGGCGAGGGACCCGAGCACGGCGAAAAGCACCGCGGTCACCGCCACCGAATGGCCCGACGGGAACGAGTAGCTGGTCTCGTGCACCCCGGGGACCGCTCCGGGGCCCGGGTAGTCGGCCGTCGGCGGCCGGGGCCGGTGGACGACGGCCCGGATCAGGAACACCAGCAGCTCGGCGCCGAGGTAGGCGACGAGGGGGACGAAGGACCTGACCGAGCGGGTCAGGGCGAGGCTGACGAGGGTGAGCACCACCACGATCAACCCGAGCACCGGCGCGTCACCGAGCCACCGCCACCACCTTCGAGGCGCCCACCAGCCCCGTCCGGTGGTGAAGGTCCCAGGCCTGCACCTGGTTGTCCCATCCCTGGATCGGCCCACCGCCGTGGTGCCCGACGACCGCCAGCCCGAGCACCAGGCCGGCGACGAAGAGCCCGCCGGCGATGCCGGCCAGGGCGACCGCTCTCGGGAGGACCCCGGCGGTCCGGGTGTCACGGTGGTCGTCGATCATGTGCTTCCCGAGGCCGATCGCCTACACGGCCACCGAGCGGACGGCCACAATGTATGTCTTCATGGGTTACCACCGTGGGGCTCGCATGGTCTTGGAAGGCGATCGACGGGTCAGGTTACCGGCCCCGGGCGGAGGGCCCGGTGGACGGCGCGCCACGACGGAGACCGGCCCCCGTCGCGCCGCAGAGGCCGCCTTCGTGGTGATCGCCCTGGTGGTGGCGTCGTGCGCGGTCGTGTCGTGCGGGAATCCCTCGACCTCGGCCGTCGCTCGGCCGCGGCATCCGGCCGCCCCGAGGACGGCCCTCCGGCGGACGACGACCACCACGATCCCGCCGACCACCACGGTTCCGCCGACGACCACCACCACCGAGCAGCCCGGCTGGACCGCGGTGTCCAGCGTCGGCGGCGCTGTCGCCGTGGACAGCCGATCGGTGACCGGACCCGACGGAGGTGTCGTGACCCTGTTCCGCTTCCGGGCAGGGCCGGTGCGCTTCGCCCTCCACGTCGGGAGCAACGACCCGCCGGGCGCCGCCGCCCGGGTGGGTCCGGACAACGGCCCGTCCATCGGCCCGGACCAGGCTCCGGTCTTGGTCGCTGCCTTCAACGGCGGCTTCCAGACCAGTTCGGGCTCGGGCGGCTTCGAGCTCGGTCCCGAGGTCTTCGTCCCGCTGCAGTCCGGGGTGGCCAGCCTGGTCGTCGACGCCGACGGGTCTGCCCATGTCGGCGTGTGGGGTGCCGGCTTGCCCCTGCCGGGGGAGGCGATCTCGGAGGTCCGCCAGAACCTGCGCCCGTTGGTGTCGGACGGACAGCCGAGCCCCGCCGTGGATGACGTCGGTGCCTGGGGCCCCACGTTGGGGGGTGGGTCGGTGGTGGCGCGGAGCGCCCTCGGGGAGGACGCCGCCGGCAACCTGATCTACGCCGGCAGCATGCACGCCGTGCCCGCCGACCTGGCCGGCGCGCTGGTCGACGTCGGGACGGTGACGGCGATGGAGCTCGACATCAACCCCGAGTGGGTGCAGCTGGCGGTGGCGGCGTCACCGGGGGCGCCGTTGACCGCCGGAGTGCCCGGCCAGAACCGTCCCGCCGACCAGTACCAGGTGGGCTGGACCCGTGACTTCGTGACGGTGACG